>NZ_JAXHBS010000008.1:0-1343786 GCF_042466085.1 Vibrio sp. R78045 | reverse complement strand
TAGTGTCAACAACAGGCACCACACCAACGTTAACAGTAATAGTGTCTATGCCGCCGTTTCCATCGGTGACCACAACAGTAAAGCTATCGCTGCCGTTATAGTTCTCGTCTGGGGTGTATGTCCAATTACCATTTTCGTCAACGACTACCGAGCCATTCGATGGCTCTGTGCCTTTGCTAAACGTTAATTGGTCGTTATCCGCGTCTGTTGCAGTGAGTAAGCCACTTACTGGAGTATCTTCATCCGTGGTGACTGAGACATCTTCACCGACAGGTAAGTCATTGACTGGAGTAACGCCGACATTGACGGTTATGGTGTCCGTGCCACCTTGGCCATCGGAGACAACAACCGTAAAGCTATCATCACCGTTGTAGTTTTCATTAGGTGTGTAGGTCCAGTCACCGTTTTCATCGACAACAACAGTTCCGTTTGAGGGATCAGTGGCTTTGGTGAAAGACAGGGAGTCACCGTCTTCGTCTGAAGCTGAAAGGGTTCCGTTTACTGGGGTATCTTCATCGGTTGTAAATGAGAGAGTGTCGCCAGCAGGGTCATTGTTGTTATCAACAAAGGTAGGAGGATTGTTAGGTTGGTCAACCGAACGGAAAGCATCAAGAAGACTCAAGCTTTGAGTACGAGACATTCCCAGCGCTTCAAAGCCCGTCGTTACAAATTCAGTACCTGGAATGGTTTCTTCACCGTCGCGCTCAATAGTCCCGCTACTTACTAGGCTTGAACCACTTTCACCAGCTGCCGTTGCAAATTCTTCGCCTAGCTCCGTCGGATCCTGACCTTCTTCTAAAGCCGCAAAGATATTTGCAATGTCTTGGTCTAGTTCAACTTCACCGCCATCTTCAGGCGAAAAACGCTTGACTGAAATTGGAGATTCAGAGTTTTCGCTCTGGGATTCAAGAATGACATCCCCTGCTTGTAATGGCTGGCCGTCTTCTAGGACTTTAATTGTACCATCTACCGAAACAACAATGCGTTGACCAAGTGCCAATGCACCGCTCGCATTCAATACTGTCATGTCCATATAAACCCCTAAAACTCATTTTTCAATCAAAACGTCAAAATAGTGACATTGTATTTATAATATTAGGTAAAATATAACACCTAACACCATATAATTCATAGTTATGAATGCACATTTTAACAAGGTCGTATACACCATGATGACAATGGTCACACTCATCAATACTTAAAGCGCTCTTAAATTTAATATAAGTTATTGTGCTAACGAAAAATAATTGACATATTAATAGGTGTTCTAAGTGCATTAAAACATCACAATACGCACAGTGATCGGTTAACAAATTTACAACCATTTGCGATCGCCAGTTGTAGCGATCGTAATTTTTTTGGCGGTTCATCTGAATTTTGTATATCATCGTGCAAAATTAAGACTCAGGTGTGACTCATTTTGGAGAGATGCAAATTGAATAGGATTCAAACGACGACCTTAGGGCTAGCTATAGCAATGACCTTTCCAGCTGCGGCACAAACTCTTGAGCAAGCCGTCGCTTTTACGTTGGAAAGCAATCCTGAAATTAAAAGTGCTTATAATGAGTACGTAAGTAAACGTTACGTTAACGATGCTTCTGGCGGTGCTTATCGTCCAAGTATAGATCTAGATGGTGGGATTGGTTATGAGCATACCGATCTAGTGACCAATACAAATTCAACAGATCTGACGCGTAAAGAAGCGACGATTACTTTGACTCAGTTAATTTGGGATGGAGCAAATACTTCCAACGATATTGATCGTACCGCGGCTGATGCAGAATCTGTTCGTTACCAATTACTCTCCAACGCCCAAGATATCGCTCTCGAGGTCACCAAAGTATACCTTGATGCAGTGAAAGCTTATGAAGTCCTCACCCTGTCTGAAAACAACCTGGCAACACACAAGGATATCTATAGAGATATTCGAAAACGTGTCGAATCTGGCATTGGCTCTACAGCAGATATGTCCCAAGTAGAAGCTCGTATTGCGAAAGCTCATGGTAACTTGCTCGCAGCACAAAATAATTTGTTTGATACGCATACTCAATTTAAACGTATTGTTGGACAGTCACCTTTGGGGTTAGTGTTTCCGCGAGCAGACACTGGAGCAATTCCTTACACCGTAGATGGCGCTCTTGCGAAAGCTTTCAACCAACATCCTGTTATTAAAATTGCACAAGCCGATGTGGACTCCGCTAAATTCCAATATAAACAGTCTAAAAGTTCAAATTATCCGACTGTTTCTTTCGAAGCCGCGCAAACCTGGCGTGATGACGCAGGTGGCAACGAAGGGAGTAGTGACGAATTTTCCGCAATGGTCCGCTTGAGATATAACTTGTATAACGGCGGCGCTGATCAAGACCGCGCTGAAAGTGCTGCTTACCAATTAAATAAGGCCAAAGATCTGCGTGAAAGTACATATCGTAATGTAGAAGAGAGCCTACGCTTGTCATGGAGCGCACTTGATTTAACCGTACAACAGAAAGAGTTCTTATCAGATCACGTAGACTCAGCATCAGATACGGTTATCTCTTACGAGAAGCAATACCGCATCGGTAAACGAACACTTCTCGATTTACTTAACACTGAAAATGAGCTCTTTGAAGCTCGTAAAGGCTATTTAGATGCCAAGTACGATGAACAATATGCTAAATACCGGGTCATGAACGCAACCGGTAATTTACTGACAGGTTTACGTGTCGATATCCCCCAAGAATGGAATGAAAAGGTAGAATATTAATGAAGCTGCTAAAAGCTGTATTTCCACTCTGTCTATTGGTTGCTTCTGCCAACATTTTAGCTGAAACAAACGATGAAGAGTTCGAGTATCGAGCGCTCCCAGAGAGCGTACAAAGTTACGATCTAGAAGACGACGACAATGATGGTGTTATCAACGCCCGTGATTTATGTGTTGATACACAGATTGGCGCTGAAATCGATAATGACGGCTGCGGCTCTTATTTCGAGTCAACGGAACAGAAAGAACTTCACATCTTATTTGCCAACAATTCAACAGAAATCAATCCTGTTTTTCTTGGCCAAATTCGTCAAATGGCCGCGTTTTTAAAGCGGTATGAAAGCACAACCATTCGTCTACAAGGCTACGCGAGTAAAGTCGGAAACGCGGCTCACAACTTAGACTTATCGAAAGAACGAGCATCAAATGTAAGGCGAGCCCTAATAAGTAATGGTATACAACCATCTAGAGTGACAATCGTTGGCTACGGGGATACCGTTTCTAATGAAGAGGGAACCAAAATCAACCATGCGCTCAATAGAAAAGTTGTCGCTTCTGTCGCCGGATTCAAAGGCAACATCAAAGAAGAATGGCATATTTTTACAAAAATTGGAAAGTAACCACTCTTAGTTATGCCTCATCTGAAACGTTATCTTTAGGTAGCGTTTCAGTACGCTTATAATTCCTTAAATAGCATATACCTAAGCCGTCTATAATGTTAATCTTGTCACGTTATCAACATAGAGAATTAATCCATGAGCAAACTAACCGCTGATACTCAAGCAAATCTAGAACTTTTCGTTTCTGAAACACAAGAAACTAAACTTGTATGGGGCCTTCGTAACGAAGAAGGTTGGCTAGCATGTGACTCAAGTGAATTCGAAAGCAGCGAAGTGATGCCATTTTGGTCTTCAAAAGAAGATGCTCAGACTCACAACGTTGAAGAGTGGGCTGATTTTGAAGTATTAGAAATCCCACTAGATATCTTTGTAGAAGACTGGCTACTGACTCTTGCTGAAGACGGCGTTCTTGTTGGTACGAACTGGAATGCAACATTAGAAGGCAAAGAGCTTGAACCTTCTGATCTAGCGAAATTGTACATTTAATTTCCAATAGCGGTCGTGCGAATAAGTACGACCGCTATTACCCTGATAACCATCAACAAATCAGAGATACAACTCGCATAAATCACTGTAAGTATCATTCAAAAATTGAAGCAACCTCAAACTAATAATAGAATGTCGTTCTTTATCTGATTGATAGTTCCTCGTGATTCACTCCGTCTTTATTACTTTTCTGCTTTTAACCAGCTTCTATTCTTATGGCCAAGTACCTACATTAGATCGCCATAACAGCTTCCCCGTCAGTGACTCAAACATAAATCTTGATTCTACTCCCAACGCTGACTGGAATGCTCTCTATTTATCCACTTTAACTCGTTCCCCTTCCCGCGCACTGAACATGCTGCAAACACGTTATACGAGCTTAAATCACTATGGAGATAAGCTATACCTTTCTTCATTATTGTACGAATACATGAGTCATCGCTCACAACCATTTTATGGTATTGCTTCAAACAACAGTGAATATCAAGCAATAGAAAAAGCGTTCATTTCAGCGTTAGTAAAAGACAGACAAGGTCACTACGAAGACGCTCAACAGGGCTTTTTGACGCTACTCACTAAGATGCAATCACGCAATGATATAACGGGGCGTGCACTGTTGAAGTACCAACTGTGTCGCTCTCTCAATGAACAAGCCAAATATCACCAAGCTAACTATTACTGTTCTGCACTTCAGAGCGATTTTCAAAACCTCGTTGACCCAGTATTACCCAAATTCGTGACATATCGAGTCATCGCCAACAACCACCATTTTCGTAGTGACTATCAAGCAGCGTTAAATACTTATCTGTCTTTGATCAAAGTATTCCCACAAGGGCATGATATATCGGGCATTTATAACGATGTTGGCAATCTGCTCAAAGAACTAAAACAATATGAAAAATCAGAACAATACCTCAAAGAAGCACTCATACTAAGAGCCGATACTTCTGCTCTAATGAAAGCTCAAGTGCACCATAGCTTAGCCGAACTGTATTTAAGTCAAAGCCAAAGTAACCTAGCAATTAAGCACTTTCAAAAAGCGAGGACAATGCTAAGCGCATCTCCCCATAACTATGGCATCGCTTTGACAAACTTAGGCTTGGGAAAAGCCTACACACAAACACATGATTATGAGTTAGCAAAAACCTATTTGGTTGAGTCTCTTTCTGCCTCTAATGAACTTAACAATAACGTTATTCGTATCAACGCTTATTTGGCATTAAGTGACATGTTCGAAGAACAACAGCTGACAACTGAAGCGCTAAACTACGCACAGCAAGCGTTGGAGTTAGCTGAGCAGGTCACAAGACTTAAATACGTCGCCCAAGCTCTTCTTCAGCTTTCTGATATTCACCAGTCACTCAATGGTTACCAACAGGCTTTTTATTACTATCAGAGACACTCAGCAATACAATTAAAGGCCAGAGATATTGATAACAGGTTAGCTTTTGAGGCTCTTGACCTTACTCATGCCAAATATGAGCAAGAACTGAAGAATTCTTTCCTAACACACCAGACAAAACTCGATCGCCTTCGAATTGAAAAGATGGAGCACCAAAGGTGGATGTACAACATCATCATGTTTGTATTACTCTGCGCTGCCAGCTTTACGGTATTGGCAAACAAGACCATCCGAGCGAGAGCCGCGATTGACGCAATGACCAAAGCTTACAACAGGACCGAAATAATACGCAGGATCAAGCGAGTTAGACATTGCCAAAAAAACAAAAAACAACACGTACTCGTTTTACTGGATTTAGATAAATTTAAAGAGATTAATGATGAGCATGGCCACCCAACGGGTGACATAGCACTTGTTCATGTCAGTAACCAAATAAGAAAGCATTTAGTAAAAGGTGAGTTATTTGGACGTTTGGGCGGCGAAGAATTTCTTATTATGCTGACCGATACCAAGCCGTCTGAGGTCCGTGAACGCGTTGAAGAACTGCATTATGCAATATCAAACAGTATTTTCCTGTCAGAAAGCAAAAAGCCACTTAATGTAACCGCGAGTTTTGCTTATCTAGCAACCTCAAACGCACTAAGTGACTTTGATGATCTCTACTCTGTTCTTGACCAAGCATTGTATCAAGCAAAGAGTAATGGTCGAAACTGTATCATTGACGCTTATAACGAACCAATTGACATACCTGAAGCTATTTATACTCAGTCTGTTTACGAACCAACTCAGTCATAATACTTTGACGGTCAACTAAGTAATCGTTAAGGCCGGCCTTTCGTAGTTCACATGCTGGGCAATCACCACAGCCATCACCGATAATACCGTTGTAGCAGGTCAGTGTTTTGTTTCTAACAAGTTCGAGAGCTGAGTACTGATCTGCCAACGCCCATGTTTCAGCTTTGTTCAGCCACATCAGTGGTGTTTTGATATCAAGCTTCTTATCCATGCCTTGCACAAGCGCAGAATTCATCGCTTTTACAAAATCATTACGGCAATCAGGATAGCCAGAGAAATCTGTTTCACACACACCAGTAATCACAGTTTCAGATCCGATCTGGTATGCATAAATACCCGCCAATGTTAAGAACAGAATATTACGACCAGGAACAAAAGAGTTCGGCAATCCATTCTCTTGTAGCTCATGTGATACAGGGATATCGTCACGAGTCAGAGAGCTAATAGCCAACTCATTTAGCAGCGTCACATCCATCACTTTATGCGCTTTCACACCAAGCTCTTTCGATAATGACTGAGCGACTTCGATCTCTAACTTATGGCGCTGACCATAATCAAAAGTAATCGCATGAACTTCATCATACTCTGTTAGTGCCTGAACAAGACATGTAGTTGAGTCTTGACCACCACTGAATACTACAACTGCTTTTTTCATTTCCATACCTATCTAAAACTGGCGAACTATCATAAATGGGAAAACTGTCCGCAAACACGCAAACTGCTGACCAACTAAGCGATACTCAAATACTTATGAGTTTGGATTGATAAGCGCCAATTGCGCTCAATGCAGGTATCAATACAAAGTTGTGTTGCGCGTTCTTTTTGACTAATTGGTTGCAGAGCGACGACCGTTTCACTCGAAACATCCGCTCGCTCCAATAAACCGTCAAGCTGTTCAATGTCTTTGCCTGTACCCACTGGATGCTTAATTTCATTAGCACGTTGTAAGGCACTATCTAAAATATCCAGTTTCGCTTTCATCGCCACTTTTGGTGACACCGTAACCCAAGTGTCAAGTGTCACTTTAACTTCTGATGTTCCACTAGTCTCAATCTGACAACGACAACCATGCTGCTCAAATGCTTTAGTAAGCGGGACAAGATCGTAAATACACGGCTCACCACCAGTAATCACAATGTGCTTCGCAGTGTAACCTTGCTTGATGTATTCATTCACAATTCCTTGAGCATCAATTGCTGACCAAGTTGGTGAATCCTCTGTCTTCACCATGATATCGCCAAGGCTGGTTTCATCTTCAGGTAATGCTTCCCAAGTCTGTTTCGTGTCACACCAAGAACAACCTACTGGGCAAACTTGTAGACGAACAAAAACAGCCGGAACGCCAGTAAACACGCCCTCACCCTGGATGGTTTCAAACATTTCATTAATCTTGTACAACTTTTCCTCAGCTCAATCATTTGGTCAAATAAATCAACCGCAGACCTTAAAGCACTTACCCCCTTTGGTCAAACAAATGAGTACTGATAAATGAGTTGATCAAAGCCCTAGCCTGAAGTTTCAAGTTCCCTTATCCTTTCATCCATTAGATTTGGTTAACTTTTAATTTTTTGGTAAGGAAAAACATGTACAAACTGATTGCTCTTGATATGGATGGCACACTACTCAACAGTGAAAAAGTGATTTCTCAAGAGAACAAAGACGCGATCGCTAAAGCACGAGCTGCAGGAGTAAAAGTGGTTCTCGCTTCTGGTCGACCTTTAGAAGGTATGCAAAGCAAATTAGACGAGCTTTCAATTAACGGCGAAGATGACTTTGTACTCTTTTACAACGGCTCTATGGTACAGAACGTTTCTACAAAAGAGATCATTCACAGTGAGATCAGCAACGGTAAGGCTGCAAAAGAGATCACAGCACTAGCTGAACAGCTTGGTGGTTATGTTCATGCATTCAGCAAGGTTCACGGCTTAATCACACCTGAAAACAATGAGTTCACCGCTATTGAAGCACGTATTAACGGCTTAGAGATTACCGAGTTCGATTTTTCTCAACTAGAAGATGACCACGAAATCATCAAGACCATGATTGTCGCGGAACCAAGCAAGCTGACTGAAATCATCGGCAAGCTGCCACAAGAGCTTAAGACTCAGTTTACTATCGTACAAAGTGCACCATTCTTCTTAGAGTTCCTAAACCCAAAATCAAACAAGGGTGTCGGTATTGAAGCGATAGCGAAACACTTAGGCATTAAATCGGAAGAAGTAATCTGCATGGGTGATGCTGAAAACGATCACCATATGCTTGAATACGCAGGCCTTGGCATTGCAATGGACAACGCAATGGAAGAAACCAAGAAACTGGCGGATCACATCACAGCAAGCAACGACGACCATGGTGTAGCGGTCGCGATTGAGAAGTTTATCTTCAACTCGTAAGCACTAGATAGAGCCCTCTACTTTATCTAACTCACCTAAAATACATTGATATAAATAAGGCTGTGCATTGCACAGCCTTCTTTTTACATGAATCGTTCTACTTATTATTTTCTAGCCCAAGGCAGACGAAATGCCACCACACCAAACAAAATCAAGATTGGGAAACGTAACGTTTCAATAATAAATGAAGCAATACCACTGAAAGAGACAAAGCTTCCTGCCCAGCTAATCAGCAGATTTCCCGCTAACAACATAGCCATCACTCCAAGAACGATCTTGAATGAGAACTGACCGACCAAAGGTTTCGAGTCTGTTAACGTCACTAGGCATGCAATCGTCATCAAAATCGCCACCCAGAATGAGAATGTTGGCAATGGCCATATCACAGTGAGAACAACCGACAGTAAGCACAATGCCCACCAAACACCTTTAGAACTTAATAAGGCACTGATATCTACATCCGGTTTCGCGTCTAATCTCACGATATGCCACGTCGTTAATGCACCTAATACTCCACCCATTAATACATCACTAAAAAACGCACTACCTGAATAAGACTTAAACAGCATGATCCACAGCAGGCCAGCAAGCACTATCAGAATAGCTTTTTGCTCCAAGAGGCGATTTAGTTTCCAAAAGACTAACAAGGTTAAACTTACCCATAACGCAGCTAATAGACTTGGGAAACTATACCCACTACTCATCACCAGTTTCAATGTTGGCAAGTAAGCGTGTGGACGTGGAAAACCAAAACCTTGATGTGCAATCAAAGTAAGCAGTGTCACCGAGATCAAAGTGAAGCCAAACTTCAACGCGAAGTTACGGCCAAAGTACCAAGCAATTAGTGGCAATATCACAATGAAAACCCATGGCTTCGCTAACAAATCGGTCAATAGCACCGTACTAGAAAACGCGCTCGGTATGATGTCGAATATATTTTGAAGTGAAACGATCCAACCTAATTCTAGTTGATGGACTTTAGGTGCCGCGCCCACCAGCTCAGTCACATACGTCACCGGTTGGTCCGTCGCGGATAAAAACAGCTCGTTAATCTCAGACCACTGTTCTGGATAGCGGTACTGATGATCTTGCAATTCAGTAGGAGGAAGTAACATCGCTCGGCTGACTTCCACGCCGTAATGAGGCGCAAACCAAATCGGCAGCTCAAAGCCACCCAACTCATTTCGAGCTTTGTAGCTGATCACTTCAGAATCGGAGATACAATCAAACACGACGGCACTGTAGGTATAACCCAGCACATCACCGACCGTTACCGACAAACCCGCCTCTTCCCATGTTTCACGCTGCGCTGCTACGGCTGGCGATTCACCAGCAACGACAGTACCACCCGGAAGAGACAAATGACCTGTGATCAATTCGTCAACTAAAACGATTTGGTTATCAGCACGTACTACACACAAAGCGCCCGCAATATGGTCAGGCAAAGTGTTATTAGCCCATGCGGATGTAGCACTCAAAAGAGATAAAATAAAAACGAATAAATGTCGAATAATCAACGAATTTACCTAAAATAAAAGAAGAAGTTTAAGACTGCTAATGCATCACGTCTATTGTAATCAAAGCGGCACAAAATCGCTGTCTATGTTTTGCGCAGAGACTTCCTCATCCATTGAATGTGAGGAGTGAACCCCATTTTTTGATAGAAGTGCTTGGCAGGCGAATTAAAGTCCCAAACCTCTACAAAGACTTGTTCAACACCGTAATCATCAAAAGTAGCTTCAACTTTGCTAAACAACTTTTCAGCAATCGATTCTTTGCGATAATCAGGCAAGACAAACAGTTCATCTACACTCCCCATCGGCACTGGTTTACTTACCGTTGAGATAAGCTCACAAAAATGCCCAGAGATAAAGCCAACAATCAGCTCGCCTTTTAATGCCACGTAGACTAAGCATTCAGGATCATCCAAGTAACGTGCAATGCTTTTTTCCTGCTCAATCTCTTCTGCCGTTTTAAAGTGCTCTGGGCTAGCGAGGTGATGGTGATGGTGGAGATCGAACATTAACTCGTTAAGATGTTCCAAATCCGTGTGCTTTGCGGCCCTTAAGGTGACATTCATGACTATTGTGCTTCTCAAACCAAATTAATATTTAAACTGAGTCTAGTTTACTTGCCGCGAGTATCTATACAAGTTATTGAATTAATTCATTGTTTGAAGTGCGTATTTTAGATACAAAAACGGCCACATTACGTGGCCATTCTGTTTAAATAATTTAGAATTAAACGAATATCTAGGCTTTAGCTTTATGCGCCGTTATCTTCTTTCTCTTCTTTGAGTTCAGCAAGCTGTTGTTCTAGTTCGATAAGTTTAATTTCAGCCTCAACTTCAGCAACTCGCTTTTCAGCATCGGTGCGATTATCTTGTGCTAAGCCATCAGCAGTCACTTGAGTTCTTTGAGCATTTCTTGCGTCATCCGTATCTTTCATCGAACCAGCTACGCCACCTGTCACACCTCCTAGTGCTGCACCTTTAACCGCTAGGCTTGCATCTCCTGTCAACGCTCCAGCCGTTGCTCCTAGTAAGGCACCACCAATAGCACCACGATTACGCGCTGCATTTTCATTTTCGTTATCAGTGGCAGGAGATGCACAGCCAGAAAGAGTCACAATCAGTGTCGCTAAAAGAAAAGGTTTAGTGAATGTCATAGGTGTCTCGCTTTGGTTTCGTTTGGAATGAAGTCATCTTAAACAGAACACCTAACAACATAAATAAAGACCAGTTTAGATAATATATAACGGTTGATTATGTATTAGTCGCTCAACACTTCAGGATTGGGAAACATTTGATTTATTAGTCACTCCGCAAAAACAAAAAGACGATCAGTAGGGCCGTCTCAATAACTCTTGTGACTGGGTGGTAAGCGTTAGCTCCTCGACCAAAATTTCTGAATATTTTCTGCGCTTGGAGGCGGTCTTACACCACAATCTCGATAGTGATTTTTATCACCAATCCCCAGTATTTTACCATTTCGTTCATCAATCATCGCAGCCACTTTAACACCGTCTCCAATATGCCGAGTCAACACGACAATTTCACTCGCTCTTTCAGATCTTACAGCGCCTAGGATTTGATATTCGTAGCGACCTTTCCTTGAATTAACGATCATCTTCGAGTTAATAGGGTCGGCTTCATACCCCACGCCCATATCAAAAACCGCTTGATAGAGATCGACGCCAGTCTTGGACACACATTTAAATATCTTGGGATGACTCAATGGCTCTAACAACACTCTACTCGCTTCATCCTTTGAAATACTGTCACTAGCAGCACCACTGACCAGTAAAGCAATCAATAAAAAGTAAACTCGCATAAAAAAGACCTCAATATGTGGGGTTCATAATGAGGTCATAGTAGACGCAATGGATAAGCGGATGAAGAAAGTAGAGTTTAGGTAAACCATCACGCTGGGTTATGCATAAATCAACAAGCCGAAGATCAAATTGCCCAAACAGCTAAGCCTATTTACCGAGCTTTTCAGCAATTTCAGTTAAGCTGGTAGGGTCGTCAATCGTCGAAGGTACCACGTACTGTTCACCTTCTGCGATCTGTCGAATAGTTCTACGCAAGATCTTACCTGAACGAGTTTTCGGTAATCTCTCTACCACTAAAGCTTGTTTGAAACAGGCAACAGCGCCGATTTCGTTACGAACCTTACCAACCAGTTCGGCTTGTAGCTCAATGCCATCTACTTTTATTCCGTCCTTTAACACAACTAAGCCAAGCGGTAGCTGCCCTTTCAAGTCATCATGAATACCGACAACGGCACATTCTGCAATCGCGGGGTGACCACCAACGATCTCTTCCATTTCCCCAGTAGACAAGCGATGCCCTGCAACGTTGATCACATCATCAATGCGCCCCATGATAAACAAATATCCCTCATCATCGAGGTAGCCGCCATCACCGGAGACATAGTAACCCGGGAATTGGCTCAGATAGCCGGATTCAAATCGATCATGATTACGCCATACCGTGGGTAGACACCCGGGTGGCAACGGGCGTTTGAGCGCCACAAAACCTTGTTGATTGGGCAGAGCAAGCTCACCTAATTCATTAAGAATTTCTACTTGGTAACCGGGTACTGGCTTGGTTGAAGAACCCGCTTTTACAGGCAAAGATTCAAGCCCTGTCGGATTTGCAGAAATAGCCCAACCCGTTTCGGTTTGCCACCAGTGATCGATAACCGGTTTATTGGTATGAGACTCGACCCAATCCAATGTTGGCGGGTCCAAACGCTCTCCTGCCATAAAAATCGACTTGAGCGATGATAAGTCATATTTGGTAAGTAACTCGCCTTCGGGATCTTCTTTCTTGATTGCTCTAAATGCTGTAGGTGCAGAAAACAACACGTCCACTTTGTACTCTTCACACACACGCCAAAACGCTCCTGGATCGGGTGTTCTCACCGGCTTACCTTCAAACAGAATAGAGGTGCAACCGTGAATCAGTGGCGCATACACAATATAGGAATGCCCAACCACCCAACCCACGTCAGATGCCGCCCAAAAAACACCATCTTGCGGCATATCGTAGATAGTGCTCATCGAGTACTTCATCGCGACCGCGTGACCACCATTATCACGGACTACGCCTTTCGGCTTACCGGTGGTTCCCGATGTATAGAGGATATATAAAGGATCGGTTGCCAAAACGGGAACGCAGCTATGTGGCAGAGAATCCGCAACGGCCTGCTGCCAGAGTACATCTCTATCTTGGTTCAGTTCAGCCAGGCATTGCTCTCTTTGGAATAGCACGACTTTTTCTGGTTTCCAACGGCTGTCCATGATCGCTCTGTCGACCATTGGCTTATATGGCAGAACCTTGTTTATCTCGATCCCACAAGACGCTGTAATCAACACTTTTGGTTCAGCATCTTCGATACGAACTGCTAATTCATGAGGGGCAAAGCCACCAAACACCACTGAGTGCACCGCACCGAGTCGAGCACAGGCCAGCATGGCCATAGCCGCTTCCGGAATCATTGGCATATAAATCACCACACGATCGCCTTTGGTCACGCCCTGTGTTGCCAACATGCCTGCGACTTTTGCCACTTGGTCACGTAATTTGTTGTAAGTGTAAGACGACTGAGTACCCGTTACAGGCGAGTCGTAAATCAACGCCACTTTATCACCGCGACCATTTTCACAATGATAATCCAGCGCCAACCAACACGTATTCATCACCCCATCAGGAAACCAACGTTCAATACCGTTATCATCAGTTTGTAATATCGTTTTCGGTGACTCAAACCAATCTATCGCTTGTGATTGTGTTTCCCAAAACGAATTAGGGTCTTCCCTCGCCCATTGGTACTCGGTAATGTAGTCTGTTTTTCTGTTCATTTGATTCGTAGCAGACATAGTGCCTCCTCCATGCTTTATCCATTTGTCCAAGCGACTAGCTTTTAGCAGTGTCACTTGGGTGCACTCTTTTCTCAGCGTTGTGTTCGTGAATATTTAACCGTTCACGACAATTGCTTTACTTAGGAAAAGGCACACGGATGGCACCTTCCATGATCACTCGGGCACTGCGACTCATTATCGCCCTTTCTATTTTCCACCCACTTTCCGTCTGAATAGCTTTAGCACCCACTTTTAAGGTTCCTGATGGATGACCAAAGGTCACAAAATCACGGGAACCCTCACCGGCTGCCAAGTTCACTAACGTACCCGGAACACTCGCCGCTGAAGCAATGGCGACTGCAGCTGTGCCCATCATGGCGTGATGCAGTTGCCCCATAGACAAAGCTCGCACCAGAAGGTCGGTATCGTCAGCTAATACCGATTTACCACTTGAAGCTTGATACGCTTGAGGCTTAGCAACAAACGCGACTTTCGGTGTGTGTTGGCGTGATTCCGCTTGTTCTAAAGAATCAATCAGCCCCATCGCAACCGCGCCATATGCTCGGATGGATTCAAAAAGTGCCAAGGCTTTTGAATCGCTATTAATATCGGATTGAAGTTCAGTTCCACAATAGCCAACAGATTTTGCATCAACAAAGATGGTCGGAATCCCTGCATTGATATAGGTTGCTTTGATACACCCCAATTCAGGGACATCTAAGAAATCGACCACATTTCCAGTTGGAAACATTGAGCCATTACCATCGGCAGGATCTAAGAAATCGACTCGTATTTCTGCCGCAGGAAAAGTCACGCCATCAAGCTCAAAGTCACCTAACTCTTGGACTTCACCATTGGTGATAGGCACATGAACAATAATGGTTTTTTGGATGTTCACTTGCCATACTCGCACCTCAACAACACCGTTTTCAGGGATACGAGTCAAGTCAACCAAGCCACTATGAATAGCGAACGGACCGACCGCTGCAGACAAGTTCCCACAGTTACCACTCCAATCGACAAACGGCTTGTCTATCGCAACTTGGCCGAATAGGTAGTCAACATCGTGATCGGCTTTACTGCTTTTCGAAACAATCACGGTTTTACTGGTACTCGATGTTGCACCACCCATACCATCGGTTTGTTTACCATAAGGGTCTGGACTGCCAATCACTCTCAACAACAATGTATCTCTCGCTTCTCCAGCAACTTGCGCAGATTGAGGTAAATCACTTAGATTGAAGAAAACCCCTTTGCTCGTGCCTCCTCGCATATAAGTTGCAGGCACTTTGATCTGTTTGTTTGGCATATCAAGCTCCTACTGTGCAAGAAAGTCTTTGGCAAAACGCTGCAATACACCACCAGCGCTGTACACGTTCACTTCGTCTGCGGTGTCTAGTCGGCAGGTCACGGGAACATCAAGCTTTTTGCCGTTTTTACGAGTGATGACTAGAGCCAAATCAGAACCTGCTTCAATGTCGCCGTACACGTCGTAAAGCTCGGTGCCATCCAACTCTAAGGTATTGCGATTCGTTCCTACTTTGAACTGCAGAGGTAATACACCCATGCCAACCAAGTTGGTTCTGTGAATTCGTTCAAAGCCTTCGGCAACAATCACTTCAACACCCGCTAAACGCACACCTTTGGCTGCCCAGTCACGTGATGAACCTTGTCCATAATCGGCACCAGCAACAACAATCAAAGGTTGTTTACGGTTCATGTAGGTTTCTATCGCTTCCCACATTCGCGTAACTTGACCTTCAGGTTCAACTCTTGCTAATGAACCTTGCACGACTTCTCCAGCGTCCTTCACCATTTCGTTAAACAGCTTAGGGTTGGCGAATGTTGCTCGTTGCGCGGTTAAGTGATCGCCTCGATGGGTCGCATAAGAGTTAAAGTCCTCTTCTGGCACTTCCATTTGGGTTAGATACTCTCCCGCCGCGCTAGACGCCAGAATCGCATTGGAAGGCGATAAGTGATCGGTAGTAATGTTGTCACCAAGAATGGCTAACGGCCTCATACCAGATAGGCTTCGCTCTCCCGCCAGAGCTCCTTCCCAATAAGGTGGTCTGCGAATATAGGTACTTTGAGGTCGCCAGTCATAAAGCGGTTCAGTAGTCACCTGTTCTTCGTCTGGCTGGAACATTTTCACGTAGATTTGTTGGAATTGCTGAGGTTTAACATGCTCACCGACAACGGCATCGATCTCGGCATCACTCGGCCATAAATCACTTAAGTAGATTGGCTTACCCTTGTTGTCGGTGCCTAAGCTGTCTTTCTCAATATCAAAGCGTATTGTGCCCGCTAAGGCATAAGCAACAACCAATGGCGGTGAGGCTAAAAACGCTTGTTTAGCATAAGGATGAATTCGACCATCGAAATTTCGATTCCCAGATAACACAGCGGTTGAGTACAGGTCGCGGTCGATGATCTCTTGTTGGATTTTAGGATCTAACGCCCCGCTCATCCCGTTACAGGTCGTACACGCATAACCCACGATACCGAAGCCTAATTGTTCAAGTTCGGGAAGCAAACCTGCGGACTCAAGATAGAGCTTGGCAACTTTAGAGCCTGGAGCAAATGACGTTTTTACCCATGGCTTACGAACTAATCCAAGCTGATTGGCTTTCTTAGCCACCAATGCTGCGGCGACTACGTTTCTTGGATTACTGGTGTTTGTACAAGAAGTAATTGCAGCAATAATCACAGCACCATCGGGCATTTGTTCATCGCTATATTTCGCCGAATGTTGTTCTTTCCACGATGATTGGCTAATGCCTTGTTTGGCAAGTTCACTGGTTGGTAAACGACGATGGGGATTGGATGGCCCTGCAAGGTTGCGCTCAACTTTAGACAAATCAAACTCAAGCACACGTTCGTATTGAGCGGAATCTAAATCATCGGCCCATAAGCCAGTTTGCTTAGCGTATAGCTCAACTAACTCAACCTGTTCAGGCTCGCGTCCTGTCAGCTTTAGGTATTGTATGGTCTGTTCATCGATATAGAACATACCTGCTGTCGCGCCGTATTCTGGTGTCATATTCGATATAGTGGCGCGGTCGCCAATAGTCAGTGCACGAGCACCTTCACCAAAGAACTCTAAGTAACTAGAAACCACTTTTTCATTTCGAAGGAACTCAGTAATCGCAAGCACAATATCCGTTGCGGTTATCCCTTCTTGTCGTTGCCCCGTCAGTTTAACGCCCACGATGTCTGGCAAACGCATCATCGACGGACGACCGAGCATCACAGTCTCAGCTTCCAAGCCGCCCACACCAATCGCAATAACACCCAGAGCATCAACATGAGGAGTATGACTGTCGGTGCCGACACAGGTATCAGGAAACGCGATGCCTTCTTTAGATTGAATCACTGGAGACATTTTCTCCAAGTTAATCTGGTGCATAATTCCATTACCCGCAGGAATCACACTCACGTTTTTAAACGCGGTTTTACACCATTCAATAAAATGAAAACGGTCTTCATTTCTGCGTTCTTCAATCGCACGGTTTTTATCAAAAGCTTCACTATCAAAGCCTGCATGTTCCACGGCTAAAGAGTGATCAACAATCAGTTGGGTTTCGACAACGGGGTTCACCTTGGCAGGGTCTCCGCCTTGGTCGGCAATCGCGTCTCTTAATCCAGCCAAATCTACTAGGGCTGTTTGACCAAGAATGTCATGACACACCACACGCGCAGGATACCAAGGGAAATCAAGGTCACTCTTGCGTTCAATGATCTGTTTTAAGCTGTCTTCAAGGGTTTCAGGATCACAGCGTCTTACTAATTGCTCTGCCAATACTCTCGACGTATAAGGCAAGGTTTTATAACTGCCCGGAGAGATCGCTTCTACCGCTTCGCAAGCATCGAAATACTCTAAATGAGTTCCGGGTAAAAGTTTCCGGTACTGATTTTTATCAAGGTACTGAGCTTGTTCAAGTTTTACATCAGACATACATCCACCATTATCTGTTAAATTCTATTCGTTGGTTCTTGAGGCCTTGTCGTATGAAGACGGAAGTCACCTCAAGACATAAGTCGGCTCGTTATAGAGGGCTAACGTAGATGAATAGGTAACCATTCTTGATGCTCTGGCCCGGTGTAGTCTGCACTTGGACGAATGATGCGATTGTTTTCTCTTTGTTCGAACACATGCGCCGTCCAACCTGTAAGGCGGCTCATCACAAAGATCGGAGTAAACAATTTGGTTGGGATGTCCATGAAGTGATATGCCGATGCATGGAAGAAGTCAGCATTACAGAACAAGCCTTTCTCGCGCTTCATAACCGCTTCAACACGCTCTGAAACGGCGTAAAGCTGTTTATCACCGACCTCTTGAGCTAGCTCTTTTGACCAACGCTTGATTAGAGCATTTCGTGGGTCGCTTTCACGATAAATGGCATGACCGAAGCCCATGATTTTGTCTTTGTTAGCAAGCATCTGCATGATGTTAGTTTCTGCTTCATCGGCGGTTTTCCAATCTTGGATCATTTCCATTGCCGCTTCATTCGCACCGCCATGTAAAGGACCTCTTAGTGTGCCAATTGCTGCTGTAACGCACGAATGAATATCTGACAGTGTTGATGCACAGACACGGGCAGCAAAAGTAGATGCGTTGAACTCATGCTCTGCGTAAAGCGTTAGCGAACAGTGCATCACCTGCTTATGCAGTTCACTCGGCGCTTTATCTGTTAGCATTTTCAAGAAGTAGCCACCCAGACATGCTTCGCTTTGATCTTCAGTATCAATGCGCACGCCATCGTGGCTAAAGCGATACCAATAACAAATAATCGCAGGGAAAAGCGCAAGCATTCGTTCAGTCGCGGGCAGTTGCTCAGAAAAATCAGTCTCTTGCTCTAGATTACCCAGCATTGAACAACCTGTTCTCATCACATCCATTGGATGAGCGTCTGCAGGGATAAGCTCTAGTGCTGCTTTCAAAGGTTGAGGTAAGCCGCGCAGGCCAACCAACAATGTTTTGTAATCATCAAGCTCTTTTTCAGTGGGTAAATGACCTCTTAGTAGCAGATGCGCCACTTCTTCGAACTGAGCATGATTAGCAAGGTCAGTAATATCATAACCACGGTAGGTTAAGCCAGTTCCTGATTTTCCTACCGTACATAGCGCGGTGGTTCCTGCACTCTGGCCACGTAGACCAGCACCACCGATTGCAGGTGCGCTTGCTGGTTTGCTTTCGGGTTTTTCGCTTTGTTGTTGGTTTTCTGTTGAAGCCTTTTCGACAGCTGCTTTATCACTCAAAGATACAGACATGATGAACTCCTTTTCTGTATTAGCCGCCTGCACTCTTTGGTGCTGCCTGTTTATATGTCCGATGATCTTTATCATCGGTACTGGATATGGCGACTAACCATTTCACGTTATTGGATTAAGTTGATTTTGGATTAATTGAAACGGGATTTACCCTTCACTTGAAAACAACTGATCAAGCTTGTTTTCGTAGTCGTGGTAATTCAGGTGTTCGTAAAGCTCTTTACGGGTTTGCATTGAATCCAACAGAGCTTCTTGATTGCCTTCAACTAACAAGTGCTTGTAAACATTCTCCGCCGCTTTGTTCATCGCACGGAACGCACTCAATGGATAAAGCACCATGTCGACACTTGATTGGGCCAACTCGTTACAGTTGTAGAGTGGCGTTTGGCCAAACTCAGTGATGTTCGCAAGAATAGGCACGTGCTTACCCGTTGCTGATTTCAACGCCGCCGAGAACTTCACGTATTGGTCTAGCTGATTCATCGCCTCAGGGAAAATCATGTCAGCGCCCGCTTCAACACACGCAATCGCTCGTTCAATCGCACTATCAATACCTTCAACCGCCAATGCATCCGTACGCGCCATAATCACAAAGCTCTCATCGGTTCTAGCATCGGTTGCCGCTTTGACTCTATCGACCATCTCTTGCTGGCTAACAATCGCTTTATTTGGTCGATGACCACAGCGTTTCTGGGCCACTTGATCTTCCATATGAATTGCAGCTGCGCCTGCCTTCTCCATAGCGCGAATGGTACGTGCAATATTAAATGCGCCACCAAAACCCGTATCGATATCCACCAGCAAAGGCAAATCACACGCATTGGTAATACGTTCAACATCCACCAACACATCGTTCAATGTGGTGATACCTAAATCAGGCAAACCATAAGACGCATTGGCGATGCCTCCACCAGATAGGTAAATAGCTTGATGCCCCAAGTTCTTTGCCATCATCGCGCAATACGGATTCACCGTACCGACGATCTGCAATGGGTCGTTGTCTTGCACAGCTTGTCGGAACTTTGCTCCTGCTGATAACTTCATAATGACGCTCCCTGTTAATTGTTTATTTCTAGCTAACCTTTAAGACTTACGGCTTTTGGTTATCGCCAGCACTGATCCGCTGACAGATTCCAATGGTCGCTTAATCAAGATCTTTGGATTGAATTTGTTGTTCTATCAGCAATCGACTGCCCGAGATGTGTCGTCGCATTAGCATTTCTGCTAGCTCTTCATCACGGTTGCGAATCGCTTGTAGGATGTATTTGTGTTCATCGAGCGCCTCTTTTGGTCGAGACTGAGCCCTAGGCGATTGATAGCGGTACATTCGTAATAGGTGATAAAGCTCGTCACACAACAGCGAAATCAGTTTGCTGTTACGACTCGCTTTGATAATGCGGTAATGGAAATCGAAGTCGCCATGTTGATGGAAGTATGATGAACCTTCGACTTCATCGATATGTTTAGAATGTGTCGACAATAAGCCTTCAAGCCCAATCAACTCATCTTGTGTGATGTGCCTCGCTGCTAATCGCGCAGCCATACCTTCCAATGCTTCTCTCACCGCGTACAGCTCTAGCAGTTTCTCTGCAGAAAAGGTAATAACTCGAGCTCCGACATGAGGAATACGTTCGATCAGGCCAAGCCCTTCGACCCGCATTATCGCTTCACGCAAAGGACCTCGACTTACCTCGAAGCGTTTAGCCAGTTCAGGCTCCGAGATCTTACTGCCCGGTGCTAATTCACCGTTCACAATCGCCTCAACGAGGTATTCCGTCAGATTTTCTGACTTAGTGTTTTCTTTATCGCTCACACGAGTTTTCGTGTTTGCACTTAAGGTGAGATCTTTTATCGCAGTATTCATATTCACGCTGCTCACTTCTGATTGCCGACCCTAACTGTCAACAATTTCATAACATGAACATAAAATACACGATCAAATTGTCGACAATCAAGTAGATTGTCGACAATTTAGACTAAGGTAGTATTTTTTATAAACAATAAAACTTGCTAAAAACGAACAATAAATAACTTAAACATTTGTTTCTTATGAATCCAATCAGAAAAGAACCCTTCAACCCCTTGCCTATTCCAAAATGATTTAAAAAACGATGTGTCGACAACTTACAGCCGAACTAGTCAAACGCAGCTCATTTTCCGCATAGGCACCTGATCGCTCGCATACAAAGACAAAGAAGACGGCTGATGTGCCCTTCTTTTTATGTCTCACAGCGAATAGTGACATTAATCCCTCCCGTAAACTTTATGAACTTTATTCACCCAATGTTCTTTATTCTCAATATCGCCGCATTAAAGACAATTCATTAACACATCGTTAACTTTAACCTTACCTGCTAAGCAATGTCCTACTCGTGTTTAGCAGCTATATATAAAACATAAGTTTCTCTCCATTGAAGAGATCCCCTACATAAGGAACGTGAACCATGTTCAAGGCACTGAAACCTACTCTTGCGGCTTCTATTATCGCAGCTACCTTTTCTTTCAACACTTTTGCTGCTGACGTAGAGAAAATCCACTTCCTAATCCCTGGCGGCGCTGGTGGCGGTTGGGATATGACAGCTCGTGGTACGGGTGATGTATTGGTCAAATCAGACATCGTAGAAAATGTCTCTTTCCAAAACTTGTCTGGTGGTGGTGGTGGTAAAGCTATTGCTCATCTAATCGAGACCGCTAAGCGTCAGGAAGATACACTGATGGTTAACTCGACTCCTATCGTTGTACGCTCGTTGACCGGGATTTTCCCTCAATCTTTCCGAGATCTAACGCCAGTTGCTGCAACCATTGCCGACTACGGTGCAATCGTGGCGTCTGCGGATTCTAAATACAACTCCTGGGAAGACGTGGTTAAAGAATTTGAAGCCAATCCCCGTAAAGTAAAAATTGCAGGCGGCTCAGCTCGTGGCAGTATGGACCACCTAGTAGTCGCTGCAGCGTTTAAAGGCGAAGGTTTCGACGCTAAGAAAGTACGTTACATCGCCTATGATGCAGGAGGTAAAGCGATGGCTGCTCTACTATCTGGCGAAACACAGCTGCTTTCGACAGGCCTTGGTGAAGTGCTAGAGATGTCTAAATCGGGTCAAGTTAAAGTGCTTGCAGTCACGGCACCAAAACGACTTGATGCTGCACCAAACATCCCGACGCTCACGGAATATGGCAACGAAACCGTATTTGCTAACTGGCGTGGTTTCTTTGCAGCTCCAGGCACGAGCCAAGCAAAGATTGATGAATGGAATGTAGCGCTTGGCAAGATGTACAAGACCGACGAATGGCAGGTGGTCCGTGACCGTAATGGTTGGATTGACAACTACAAAGCTGACAAAGACTTCTACGCCTTCCTAGAAGATCAAGAAAAGCAAATGGGCGACCTCATGCGTGAGCTTGGTTTCTTGAAATAACCAATACTAGAGAGGGTATCTTACCCATACCCTCTTCACTATTCTCTTGTTTCGCCGTACATGAGTTAACTTCAAACTCCTTTGTTTATCCGTATCGAATTACTAAAACTTGTCGAATCGTTGTAGACGCAAGTGGCTTGAACATTAAGCATTGTAATCCGCTTACCTTAGGTTAGTGATCCCAGACATTATTCATTAACTCGCTCATGTACGGTTTTTTACTTTTCTATACCACCCTAAACGGAGTTGGATATGTCGGACCTACCAACCAAATTTTTAAGTAAAGAATACTTGCTATGTCGCGATCGCGTCGGGGCAATGATTTTTTTACTCGTGTGCCTTTGCTACGGCTATCAAACCACACTCATTCCCCTTTTCCCTGGCGACGAGTACGAACCCTTTACGGCTCGCACATTACCAACATTACTAACCATTGCAGGTATTGGTTTATCGTTAGTATTGCTTATCACCGGACAAGTAGACAAAGACAGCGGAGCTATTTCTGACTTTGATTGGAAACTACTGATTGGCTTTTTAGTATTGATGGCACTGTACGGTGTTGGTCTTACTTACCTTGGCTTTGTTCTGGCAACGAGCTTCTTCTTGCTTGCTGGCTTTTACTTATTGGGTGAACGCCGTAAAGCTGTTTTATTTGGCGCGTCGTTTCCTTTCGTTATCGCGTTCTTTCTTCTATTAACTCAAGGCTTAGATATCTACCTAGAGCCTGGTTTAATCTTCACTCTTTGGTAGGGATAACATTATGTTAGATGGAATTTTACAAGGGCTTTCGACCGCTGTGATGCCAATGAACATCATGATGGTCATCGTGGGTTGCTTCGTCGGTACCTTTATCGGGATGCTTCCGGGATTAGGACCAATTTCAGCCATTGCGTTGATGATCCCTATTACATACGGCTTAGACCCTTCTTCTGGCCTCATCTTAATGGCTGGTGTGTATTACGGCGCGGTTTTTGGTGGATCTACGTCATCAATCTTAATCAATGCTCCAGGTTGTTCTTCAACGGTCGTCACCGCGTTCGATGGCTACCCAATGGCGCAGAAAGGACAAGCGGGTAAAGCACTCGCACTCGCGGCTTACTCTTCTTTCACTGGTGGCACGCTCTCAGCCATTATGCTGTTGATTGCAGCGCCAGCACTCGCAAGCGTGTCATTGAGCTTTCAGTCTTCTGACTACTTCGCACTAATGCTACTAGGTTTATCAGCCGTAGCCGCATTTGCAGGCCCTGGTCAAGTGGTGAAGGCGTGGATGATGACTATCCTAGGCTTAATGCTTTCCACCGTTGGAATCGATAAAGGCGTTGGTGTTGAGCGATTCACTTTTGGCTTAACCGATCTAATGGATGGCTTTAGCTTTTTACTATTGGCAATGGCAACGTTTGCTCTAGGTGAGACTTTAATGGGTATTTTAAAACCAGAAAAAGACACTAGCGGCGAAGAAAGCCAGAAAATGGCCGATATTGGCAGTATGAAAGTGACCAAAGAAGAGTTTAAAGAAGTCGCCCCCGTTTCGATTCGCTCTTCGATCCTAGGTTTCTTTACTGGTGTTTTACCCGGTGCTGGCGCAACCATTGCCGCTTTCTTGAGTTACGGTATGGAGCGAAGCTTGGCACCGAAAGACAAACAGAAAGAATTTGGTAAAGGCAGTATCCGTGGTCTTGTTGCTCCTGAATCAGCAAACAACGCAGCTTCAAGTGGTTCATTCGTTCCGCTACTGACGCTTGGTATTCCCGGCTCTGGTACTACCGCAATCATGCTTGGTGCCCTAATCGCTTACGGTATTCAACCGGGGCCTCGATTATTCGTTGAGCACCCAGATGTATTTTGGTCTGTAATTATCTCAATGTACTTTGGCAACATTGTACTGGTTATTTTGAATCTACCGCTTATCCCTTACATATCTAAACTGCTTGCTGTACCAAGAACGGTGCTATTACCAATGATACTGTTCTTCTCTATCACAGGTGTCTATTTGGTGTCGTTCAACACGATGGATGTGTTTGTGATGTTAATCGTCGCGATAGCTGCTATAGCACTGAGGTTAGCAAACTTCCCTCTCGCACCATTACTGCTTGGGTTTATTTTAGGAGGCTTGATGGAAGAGAACTTAAGACGTGCGTTGATGATCAGCGATGGCGAGTTAAGCTTCTTGTGGGAACGTCCAATTACAATGACTTTCACTATTTTAGCGGTGCTCGTGTTAAGCAGCCCTATACTCCTCAAGTTATTTCAAAAATTTAAAGCTAAACCCGTAGAAGCATAATCTCACGTTACTAAAAAGCCCTAACAGACATTTGTCCTGTTAGGGCTTTTTTGATGCACGACCTTCTAACCAACAACTCGTGAGTTATCTATATCATTTGTATGTCGCTTCAATTCATCAAGCTCACATGCTTCTAAACGCTTAGATGCTCCTTAAAGAATGTTAAGCTACGACTCCAAGCCAGTTCGGCCTCTTGTTCGGCATAACGCCCTGTCGAATCGTTATGAAAGCCATGGTTCACACCTTCGTAAACGTAAGCGGTGTAATCAACTTCATTCAGTTTTAGACGTTTCTCATAATCCGGCCATGTACTGTTTACTCTCTTGTCTAACTCAGCAAACTGAAGCATCAGCGGGCCTTTCACTCTTTCGCGAATTTCATCAGCCGCAGGTGTACCATAGAAAGGCACTCCAGCATTGAGCTTTTCAGGTATCGTAGCAGCAAGCATGTTTACCACATAACCACCATAACAGAAGCCAACCGCACCAAGTTTCCCATTGCTGAGTTCATGATCTTTCAAGAACAGCGCAGCTGCTATGAAGTCCTCTTCAAGCTTAGACTTGTCCATTCCTTTCTGCATGCTTCTCCCTTCATCATCGTTTCCTGGGTAACCACCGATAGGGAATAAAGCGTCAGGTGCAAACGCAATGAAACCTTGCGCAGCTAAGCGCCTCGCAACATCTTTGATGTACGGGTTTAGACCTCTGTTCTCATGCACCACAAGAACAACGGGAGCCGTACCTTGAAGATCTTTAGGTACAACCAAATAACCTTGGCACTCTCCATGCCCCTTGGGAGACGAAAACTGAGCGTAGCTCGCCGTTATAGAAGGATCGTTAAATGAAACTTGCTCGGCGAGTGCGTAATTAGGAATCAAAGCACTGGTTAATGTGGACATAGTAAAACCAAGTACAGCAAGGCCACCAAGCCTACGCATAAATTCTCTTCTGTCGATTACCCCATGAGCATATTCGTCATACCAATCAAAAGCTTCCTGGGGGATAGGTCTTTGATCTTGTCCTAAATTCGCGTTTTTAACTCGTTTTTCCATTGTCATTCCCTTGTTCAAAAATAAAAAGTCACAGATTTATGATTATAGACTGTGACAATTAGTTCAATTTACATTCTCATCAAACGAAACGTCTTCTATGAAAGATCATATATTTAATAAACAAAATAAATACTTAGTGATAGTCTAGTCACAATTCCGTTACAAAATAACCAGAAGGAACGAAATTATAATGCAACTCGATTGGTCTTTGCTTTTGGATTTGCTCATCTTATTTACAGCAGGTGTTAGCGGTGGTGTACTTAACTCCATCGCTGGTGGCGGCAGTTTCATCACATTTCCAGCTCTGTTATTCGCTGGTGTCCCTCCGATAGCCGCTAATGCGACCAACACCTTTGCCTCATGTGCGGGCTACATCAGTGGTGCATATGCACTTAGACACGAGATTAAATCAGGTACTAAGCAGCTCAAGATCGTCATCACTTTGTGTGTAGTTGGTGGGGGTATCGGTGCGTTTTTATTGCTACACACAACAGAAGCATTGTTTACTCAATCCGTTCCTTGGTTACTGCTTTTTGCAGCACTTCTTTTTACTTTCGGTGGAACACTAAATCAATGGCTTAAGAAACTCACAGCTAAACACAAACACGCCAACAGCGCTGGAGCATTATTTTCTGCTTTGATGTTACTTATCGTGTGTGTTTATGGTGGTTATTTTAATGCAGGATTAGGCATTGTGACATTGAGTTACTTGGCACTGGCTGGATATACCAATATCAATGTGATGAATGGCATCAAACTGTTGGTGTCGGCATGCGCGTCACTCGCGGCAATCGTGTTCTTTATCGTGAATGGTTCGATTGATTGGCCATCAGGCATAGCTGTCTTATTTGGGACATTGGTCGGTGGTTACTATTCAGCTAAAATCTCTCGTCGTATCCCACAACAGTATGTCCGTACTACTGTGATCATCGCTAGCTTTTTGATCACCGCTTACTTCTTCTATGCTAACTAGGTTTTATATCAACTAGCTTTTATTCAAATTACTTCGTACAGTAATCACGCCTTTCGTTAGCAAAACACAACGTAAATCGTTAAGCATGAAGAAGTGACAAATCCCCTCAATTGGTTATTTTACGCCCTATAAAATAGCCAAGCTAAAATGTGTGAGGCGAGTTTGTCAATTAGTAAATTTGATAACAATTTAGACTGTTTTTTAGCCTTTATTCCAATAGACATGGGATAATTCTCCTGTCGAAAGTGAGACTTCATTAGGAGGCGTTATGAACATTAAACTCGGTCATGTCATGTCATCAAGTCGACTCATTTGCTTTGTCGCTTTTCTTGCTGCCACATTCGCGTGGATCCTAAAGATGCCCGCTCTGTTTTCTGTGTCAGCGCTATTCTTACTGATCAGCGCCATTGTCTATGTCGTTGACCTTTGGAAGAATCAAAGAAAGCACCGCGAAGCTTAAGGCTCAAAAACAATAAGCTTTAGACGGATTTAATAGTTATACGTATTAAAAAGGAGCGCTTAGGCTCCTTTTGTGTTTTTCGCTTGTCTAATTAGGCGCATTAATTATCTACGCCTTATCTAACGGCGGCTAACAATGCCATTTTTTAAAGACGGCTCTTGCTAACGGCGAAAGTTACGACCGTTACCGCCTCGGCGTTCTTTAAATGCAGATGCAGCTTTAGCTTGAGAAGCGTGGATAGACTCAACCGTCAACTCCATTGGTTCACGAGGTTCTAACCCGTGACGGAACGTGCGTGAGCGTGGTGGCATCTGATACTCAATATCTGAAGCTTTAGGCATACGCTTAAAACGGTAAAGGTAGAAGTTTTCAACCTTCTCACGAGCCCATTCTGTCTTCTTCAGGTATTTAACCGCACTTGCTACCGTTGGTTTAGTATTAAAGCAGTTCATGCGCATTGCTGCATCCAAAATTTCCCAACCATAGTGATCGACTAACTCAGTAATCATGGTTTCAAGCTTTAAGCCATGTAGAGGGTTGTTTTGTTGCAGTTCGATTCTTTCTTCTTCAGTCATAACATTACCTTTTTCAAGGCAGCTCACGGCCTTGAATATACTCTAGAACACCGTCATCACTGACCGCTTCTAGCTCAATCATTTGGGCATTATTTCCATTGCCCTTGTTTATGTCTTTATGATGGCATAAAGCATGTGCGTTATCCTATTTATCTTTTCATTTAATTTTAAAATGGTTATTTAACGTCCAGATCATCATTAACAGCACTTTAGTTAAGCAATAGCGCATACGCTATTAACTGGCAGACGTATTCGATGCGTTAATGAGTAAAAGAGCCTATAAACACGCTTGGTCACTGAATGAGGTGATGGCCTATATAGAAGCAAACACTGGTTGAATGTTTGACCCAGAGTGGGTTGAAGCGCCTAAACAAAACCTAGACAGCTTTATGTCCATTCGAGATCAATACAACGACGATGTACAACCACATATCATGACCGCCTAAGCGATAATTAGTTGTGTGTTTGAAGTGACCATCTAAAAATACGCAAACCAACAAAAAAGGATGCCACTGAGGCATCCTTTTGTTTTCTAGTTTGCAGCTGAAAGAACAAATTTGTTCTCTACTGATTCTAACTAACGATTATACGTCGTAAGTTGTAGAAGCAGTGTCGCCGCCTGTACCAGTCCAGTTTGTGTGGAAGAATTCACCACGTGGACGGTCAGTACGCTCGTAAGTGTGAGCACCGAAGTAGTCACGTTGAGCTTGTAGAAGGTTCGCTGGAAGACGAGCTGTTGTGTAGCCGTCTAGGAACGTTAGTGCAGAAGTCATACATGGCATTGGGATGCCTGATTCCATAGACTTAGCTGCAACTTTACGCCAAGCGCCCATGCAGTTGTCTAGGATGCCTTTGAAGTATGCATCTGAACCTAGGAATGCGATCTCTGGGTTCGCTTCATAAGCATCACGAATGTTGCCTAGGAATGCAGAACGGATGATACAACCGCCACGCCACATAAGTGCAACGTTACCGTAGTTTAAATCCCAGCCGTTTTCGTTCGACGCTTCACGCATTAGCATGAAACCTTGAGCGTAAGAGATGATCTTAGAAGCCAGTAGAGCCTGACGGATTGCATCAACCCACTCTTG
This sequence comes from Vibrio sp. R78045, assembly GCF_042466085.1. Lineage (NCBI taxonomy): Bacteria > Pseudomonadati > Pseudomonadota > Gammaproteobacteria > Vibrionales > Vibrionaceae > Vibrio > Vibrio sp. R78045. Next base: position 1,314,865 of record NZ_JAXHBS010000008.1, on the reverse strand, counting down.
CTTATCGCCTTCAACTGGAGCAACTGTCTTGCCGAACAGTTTCTCAGCTTCAACACGTTGATCTTTAAGTGCAGATAGGCAACGAGAGAATACAGACTCAGTGATTAGAGTCAGTGGGATACCCATGTCTAGTGCATTGATGCCTGTCCATTTGCCCGTACCTTTTTGGCCAGCAGTGTCTAGGATCTTCTCAACTAGTGCTTCACCGTCTTCATCTTTGTAGCCAAGGATGTCAGCAGTGATTTCTACTAGGTAGCTATCTAGCTCAGTTTTGTTCCAGTCAGCAAATACAGCCTGCATTTCGTCGTGGTTCATACCTAGGCCATCTTTCATGAACTGGTATGCTTCAGTGATAAGCTGCATGTCACCGTATTCGATGCCATTGTGAACCATCTTAACGAAGTGACCAGCACCGTCGTTACCAACCCAATCACAGCAAGGCTCACCTGCGTCAGTTTTCGCAGAGATACCTTGGAAGATAGGCTTAACCGCTTCCCAAGCTTCAGGAGAACCGCCTGGCATGATAGAAGGACCGAAACGAGCGCCTTCTTCACCACCAGAAACACCCGTACCGATGAAGTGGATGCCTTTCTCGCGAAGAGCAGCAACACGACGGTTAGTGTCTGGGAAGTTAGTGTTACCACCATCAATGATGATGTCGCCTTTGTCTAGAAGTGGTACAAGCTTGTCGATGAACGTGTCTACAACGTCACCAGCACGAACCATAAGCATCACTTTACGTGGCGCTTCTAGCTTCTCAACTAGCTCTTCTAGAGAGTATGCACCAACAATGTTAGTACCTTTAGCTGGGCCTTCTAGGAACTCGTCTACTTTCGCAGCAGTACGGTTGTGAGCCACAACTTTGAAGCCGTGGTCGTTCATGTTTAGGATAAGGTTCTGACCCATTACTGCTAGGCCAATTACACCGATATCACCTTTCATTATTTATATCTCCTTGCGGCTATTCGCACTTATGCGATAGCACTTGCTGCATTTGAATCTAGGAACCACTCTGTTTCGCCAGTTTTAGACTGGATTTTCGCTGCCGGGTAAGGCAGTTCTGAAGCAGGAGTTGTATGAATTTCTTTAACGATCTCGACTTTACCTGCGCCAAGCACTAGGTAGCTGATTCGTTTTGCTGCTTCTAAAACTTTCGCTGTTTTAGAAATACGGATCTGACCCGACTCTGGGTGAGAAGCTAATACAGATAGGTTCTCATCTTGGTAGTCAGTTACACCCGGGAATAATGAAGCTGTGTGGCCGTCTGCGCCAACACCTAGCAGAATCCAATCGAATACAGGCGTGCCGTTTTCAGTTGGAATCACGTCTGCCATCTCTTTTGCGAAACGCTCAGCTTCTGCTTTAGGCTCATCTTCACCACGGATGCGGTGGATGTTCTCTGCCGGAACGTTCACGTTTGAGAAAAGCAGCGCATTCGCTTCGCCGAAGTTGCTTTCAGCGTCATCTGGTGCCACGCAACGTTCGTCGCCCCACCAAAAATGAAGGTTATTCCATTGAATGCCTTCTGCGTACGGTGCTTCAGCTAAAAGCTTGAAAAGCATTTTTGGCGTGCTGCCACCCGACAGTGAAATGTGAACAGGTTTACCCAGCTCGCTGTAAGCTTTCATTTCGTTTGCTAGGTTTTCAACGACCAGTTCAGGCGTTGCAAAGATCTTGTGATTGATCATAGTTCGCAGTAATCCGTGTCTGTTAAGTTCTTGCATGGGAAGCGCCATGCGCGGCCATCACGTTGCAGAAGCTCATCGGCTTCTTGTGGGCCCCAAGTACCACAAGCATAGCCAAACAGTGCTTGAGGGTCTTGCTTGAAGTCTAAGATTGGTTGAACGTACTTCCAACATGCTTCTACTGCATCAGTACGTGCGAACAGAGTCGCATCACCGTTCAGTGCATCAAGAAGAAGACGCTCATAAGCTGTTAGCATCTGAGTTTCAGGCAAGTCAGAGTAAGAGAAGTTCATTTTCACTTCTTTAGCTTTGAAGCCTGCACCTGGCTCTTTCAAACCAAAGCTCATTTGAATACCTTCATCCGGTTGAATACGGATAATCAGCTTATTCTCTGGTGCATCTTGACCAAATACTGGGTGTGGTGTGTTCTTAAAGTGAATCACGATTTCAGTCACACGTGTCGGCAAGCGTTTACCAGTACGTACGTAGAAAGGAACACCATTCCAACGCCAGTTGTTGATGTGTGCTTTAAGACCAATGTACGTCTCAGTACGAGAGTCATCCGCAACACCCGGCTCTTCACGGTAACCAAGCAACTGCTGGCCGCGAACGTCTGACGCTGTGTATTGACCTAGCACTAAATCTTTACGCAGGTCGTCTTCTTCTAGCGGTTTGAGACACTGAAGAACTTTAACCACTTCGTCACGAATAGAATCAGCATTAATTTGAGCTGGTGGCTCCATACCAACCATTGCTAGCACTTGTAGCAGGTGGTTTTGGAACATGTCACGAACTGCGCCAGAACCGTCGTAGTATCCGCCACGCTCTTCAACGCCAAGGAACTCAGCACCTGTGATTTCAACGTATTCAATAAAGTTACGGTTCCACAGTGGTTCAAACATCGCGTTTGAGAAACGAAGCACTAGAAGGTTTTGTACCGTCTCTTTACCAAGGTAATGGTCGATACGGTAGATCTGGTGTTCTTGGAAGTGATGATGGATCTCTTCATCCAATGCTTGAGCTGATGCTAAGTCGTAACCAAATGGTTTCTCGATGATCAGGCGACGCCAGCCGTTCTTTTCATCGTTCAGGCCATGCGCAGCAAGGTTTGCTGGAATCACACCGTACAGGCTTGGTGGGGTTGCCAAGTAGAACAATGTGTTATGGTTTTCGAATTGGTAGTCTTGCTCAAGCTTGTCTAGACGTTGTGCTAAACGAGCGTAGTCGTCTACATCTGAAGTGTTGATCGCTTGGTAATGCAGATGTTCAATAAATGCATTCAGCGTCTCTGGCTCAGTTTTTTCCATTTCCTGAAGAGACTTCTTCAGCTTCTCACGGTAAGACTCATCGCTGTACTCAGTACGGCTCACTCCAAGAATCGCAAAGGATTCTGGTAGTTGATTGCTAGCATACAGGTGGTACAAAGCAGGAATTAACTTACGGTAAGTCAGATCTCCCGACGCACCAAAAATAACGATGCTGCTGTTTTCAGGTATTACCATCATCTTTCCTATAAAAACAAGGTTTTTAGTATTCGCCAAAGGTATCAGCGACATACGAAAATTGATAATAGGTCTTAACTATTACATCAATAGCGAGAGCCTATTACACTTGAGAATGCGTTTGGTAAACGAGGGTGAATGCTATCACCTCTATTCGGGTCAGTATTGTCTATGAGTATTTGATTTACATCAACCACTGTGAAGGCAATCGATTAAATATTGACTCATTTCGAACGAATTCTATTCAACACCCGGGCTCACAAAGCCTGAGATAGCCGTAAATCGGCATTCTCAAACATTGTAGTCAAGAAAGAACGGTATCTGGTCGGTGGAGTGAATAATAGGAAATGGAGAGAAAGGCAAAACCAGCCTATTCAACTGGCTTTATATTTATTTGACAGCATCGCGTTTGTCTTTGTGACTTGTTGTCGCTAAATCTATCTTCTAGCTTTGTTGTAGCAGCGTTCTGGGCGGCCTACTGACCCGTAATTTAAGTCAGCCACTAACTCGCCAGTCGTGATTAGAAATTCCAAATATCGTCGAGCGGTGGTTCGACTCGCTCCAATCCGTTCACCGGCCTCGTCAGCAGTGATGTTAACAGCATCAGTTTGTTGGAAAATTGCTCTAATCTTATCCAATGTAACACCATCAATACCCTTGGGTAGGGTTGATACTTTTCCTGAGTCCGCTTTGGCATTAGCTTGCAACATCTTATCCACCAAACCTTGGTTAAGATCCGATACACTTTCAAACTCTTGCTGTTGTGATTGGTACTTTTTCAGCGCGGCTTCTAAGCGAGGAAACATCACTGGCTTAAGCAGATAGTCAACCACTCCGCCGCGCATTGCTTGTTGCAATGTATCGACGTCACGAGCGGCTGTAATTAAGATCACATCACAACCTTGGTTGCTGCCACGCACGTAATTTAGAATATCGAGCCCGCACCCATCAGGTAAATACACATCCAGAAGCACTAGATCGGGCTTTAAAATATCCAATTGCATTAACGCTTCAGATTGTGTGGTCGCTATACCGATCACATCAAAGCCCCCCATCTGTTCTAAATAACGATGGTGCAACTCTGCAATCGCAATATCATCTTCAATGACCATGACTCTCGTGATTGCCTTCATTTATGTTCTTCCTTTAACCATTGTATTCCTGTCACGTTGCTCTTCACTCGATCGCTTCATACTCAATTATTATTGTTCTTCTTTCGGCAAATACACCGTCATGCGTGACCCAAAATCGGGATTATCAATCATTTCTAGCTGCCCTTGATAGCGGTCAGCAAGCTGCTTAATAAGATACAAACCGACACCTCGGTTCTGCTTGGCTTTGCTTGATACACCTTTTTCGGTTAGTGCATCAGTCGCCAAATGCTTTGGCAAACCACATCCTTTATCTTCTACTTCAACAATGATTTCATTACCAAAATCACTGATCGATACAACGATTACTCGGCGAACTGGTGTTATTTGCCCTTCTTGTTTAATCGCCATCATGGTGGCATCAAAAGCGTTATCAATGAGGTTACCGAGAATAGTGACAACGTCATCGGCGTTTAGTCGACTTGGTAGCGCTTCTAATCTTGAGCCTTCTTCAACTTTCAACTCCAGGCCAATCTCACGCGCTCGCTCAGTTTTACCTAACAACATGCCGGCAATCAGCGGATCCTTCACCGTTTCTCTTAAGAACTCGATGAGGCTTTGATAGTGCGCCGTTTCTTGACCAATCAATTGCTGAACCGATTCCAACTCTCCCATCTGAATCAAGCCACTGATCGTGTTGAGCTTGTTCTGATGTTCGTGTGTTTGAGAACGCAATAGGTCGGCGTACTCTTTGGTTTGAGACAATTGGTCTGTTAAGTCATTAATTTCATCCCTTAAACGGAAACTAGAAACCGCTCCAACCACTTCACCAGCAACAACAATCGGACTTCGGTTTGCAATAATTCGCTTATTATTGAGGTACAGCTCGACATCATGGTCCGTGTCGCCGGTTGATAACAGGTGTTCTAAGTCACTGCCCGCCAACACATCAGAAAGGCGCTGTTGATTGAGTGCTGAGTCCCTATCTATAGACAAAATATCGCAGGCACTTTTGTTTATTGAACGTAAAATACCGTTCTTATCGATACTTAAGATGCCCTCTTTCACTGTACTCATGGTCACATCAAGTTCAACGTACAATCGACCAATTTCTTCAGGTTCAAACCCCAAAATAGAACGTTGAAAACGACGAGATACGTAGCTTGAGATCACAGCATTAACTGCAACCACCAGCAACGCCATTACAATCAAAAAGGCCAAGTAAGGTTCAATTCGATCTTGCAAAGAATCCAATAGATAACCAACTGAAACCACACCTATGACCGCGCCTTGCTGATCCTTAACCGCCGACTTACCACGAACAGAAAAACCAAGCGAACCTTTAGCCGTCGAGACATAAGATTCACCTAGTGCGAGCGCCCTTTGATTGTCGCCACCGCGCATTGGTTTACCGAGCCTGTCGTCATAAGGATGAACCAAGCGAATACCTTTTTCGTCGCCTACAACAATAAAGGCCGCGCCAATAAGTTGGGTAAGGTTTCGAAATTTAACTTGGGTTTCTTGGGACAGAGAATAAGGAGCGCCATCAGGACCTAAAGACTGTTTATCTTGGAGAATACTGGCGACAAGTGGTGATTCAGACAGAAATTCAGCAACACCGAGTGCTTTCAAACCCATCTCTTGTTCTTGAGATTGTTTGATATACGAAAAACCCGCAGCTGAAAGTATCAACAGTTCAACGAGGCCAGTGACCGTCATGATAATCAGCAACCTTTTTCTGAAGCTGATACTACTCCATTTCATATAAAATCGTCCCTAATGCTAACGATTAATGTTAACACCAAGTTAATCAAATGACCTTTTCACCTATACGAATTTGTGACTGTTACTCAACTAAATAATTGACCCGATTATTAATTGATATTCCTTTACGTTATACCGCTCAAAAAACTGCTCATTTTTAGAACTGATTAGCTTAAAAAGGTAAATAAACGAATAAATATTGAGCTAGATCACTAAGGTTTTAGGTGTTTTTTAGGTTGTTCAAAACAAATACAATTATAATAGTTGCATATGAAGAAATTTATTGTTGCCAAGCTATCCGTCGCCTTTTAAAGACTGCTATCTCAATCGAAATTCGGTTAACAAAAGAGCAACAATTATTTACTCACTGGACGTGCAAATAATAATAAGTTGCTTGCTCGCCTCGACGTATGCTGAACGAACTGGATCATCTATAGATATCTAAACATATAGAGACTTAAGCATACAGCTGACTGGCATGACAACACAGGGAGCTGATAAAAATCAGTTGACCACGATTAAGCACTGGTAAGCAGGGTGTGTCGCCCAATAGCACTGTCCAACAGACATAGGATAAAAAACATAACGTATAAACATTGTTGAAAAGGAAACCAGACAATGAAACGCGATAATTTTGGAATTTGCCTGACTAAGGCGATGCTGTTTAATAACTTACAATCTACTTTTACTCATGTCAGAGCCTATGAGAAAGACGAGACATCCCCACTCGACTTAAAAGTGTTGTTAGCTTTCCCGCAAATGTCAGGCAGAGATTTACTGCAAACTATGCAAGGTTCAAGACAACTAGTGTGGCGTGCCGACCACCATTGTCCAAGCTTTAAATAGACCGCTTCATTTTGTAACAAATACCTCTATACTGAATGTAAAGAGCACGCTTTGCCGTGCTCTTTTCGTATTATTTGTCTTTGGGACCATACACTTAACCTTATCCACACCAAGTTAACGAATGGTATTAATTTTTGCTGATGTGCTAATGTGAAACTATCTGTGTATATCTGTCTCTCTATAGCGGTAGCTGTCTCTCTATAATGATTCGCTTCTAATTTCTAAGAGCTCGTGATTTAGTCGGCGTTTTCGGTTTATAGAAAGAATCTGTTTATAAAAAGAACGTGTATATATAGCGACAATCTGTTCAAGACAAATGATGATCGCCCTGTTAATATTAGAGTTAATACTCTAAATTGGTAAATGAGTTCAGATGACTAAACCGAAATTCCGATGCCTTGCAATTGCCAGTATTCTTATCGGTACTATCAGTTCGCCAAGCTACGCAGCCCCACTCTCTTTTACTGAAGCGTGGCAAATACTCCAAGAGAACAACAACTCTCTTGCCGCTCAACAAGCCAATGTTGAGCGTTATCAGCACCTTCAAAACTCAACGAGTAGCCTCAACTTGCCTTCTATCACCTTAGGGGCTAACTACACACACCTCGATAGTGACGTAACCATCAATGGCGAACAGTTTGCCGATAGCTTGAGTGGCGTACCAGCTGGTTTGTCTGGCATTGGAGCCGCGCTTCCTGGGTTAACTTCAGCTCTCGGTGGCATCACCTCTACTATTACCGAACAAGACATCTTTAGTTCTTCCATTCGTGCGGTTTGGCCTATCTTTACAGGCGGACGAATTACCGCTGCGCAAAATGCCGCAGAAGGTAAAAGCGAAGAGGCTCAAAGCCAACTGTTGATGGAAAAGCAGGCTCGTTACGAAGACTTAAGCAAATACTACTTCTCGGTGATCTTAGCGGAAGACGTCGTCAAAACGCGTCAAGCCGTTGAAGCTGGCTTAACTCAGCATCGTGATTTCGCCATCAAACTTGAACAACAAGGACAAATCGCACGAGTAGAACGCTTGCAGGCGGATGCTTCACTAGACAAAGCGGTTGTCGAGCGGACTAAAGCTCAAAACGATCTTAAAATTGCTCAGTTAGCGTTAACTCAAATACTTGGCCAAAGCCAAAGTGTTGAACCTTCAGAGCAACTGTTTATCAATAAGAACCTCCCTCATATGGATGTGTTCATTGATCAAACACTCATGACCTACCCCGGCCTTAAGATCCTTGATGCAAAAGAGAAACAAGCAAGCAGCTTAATCAAAGCAGAAAAAGGTAAATACTACCCAGAAGTTTATCTTTACGGTGATTACAGCCTTTATGAAGACGATTCTCTCGCGAGTGAAATGAAACCTGATTGGTTAGTTGGCATTGGTGTCAATGTACCGCTGATTGATACCTCTGGCCGTTCAGATAAAGTCGCAGCAGCTCACAGTGCTGTTTCTCAGGTTCAATTCCTTAAATCACAAGCTAAACAAGACTTAACCGTGTTAGTACAAAAAACCTATCTGGAAGCAAACCAAGCAATTGAAGAGGTTCAAGGCCTCAACTCTAGCTTGTCGTTAGCGCAAGAAAACCTATCGCTCCGTAAAAAGGCATTCACTCAAGGGCTTTCTAACTCATTAGAAGTGGTTGATGCTGAGTTATACCTTGCCAGCATTAAAACACAGCAATCTGCTGCGAGATTCAAATACCTCATCTCTCTTAATAAGCTGTTGGCGCTAACCAGCGAAATGAATGCTTACTCAAGTTACTTAACGTCTTCTGTTTCGTCTGATTTCGATTCAAGAACAGACACCGATAGCCAGTCAAAAGGATAATTCATGAAACCTATTAAGCCCCTTCTTCTATCTTTAGTTGGTATCGGCGTCATTGGCTGGGTCGGATACAGTTTTTATCAAGCTTATCAACCTCAGCCTGTTAAGCTTCAAGGCCAAATCGATGCGCAGCAATACAGTATCTCATCGAAAGTACCTGGCAGAATTGATGAAATATTCGTGCGTAAAGGTGACTCAGTTGAAAAAGGCGAATTGATCTTTTCTCTTCTTAGCCCTGAGATTGACGCGAAGCTAGAGCAAGCAAAAGCCGGTCAGAAAGCCGCTGGTGCATTAGCACAAGAAGCAGAGAATGGCGCGCGTACTCAACAGATCCAAGCAGCCAAAGATCAATGGCTGAAAGCCAAGGCTGCAGCTGATCTGATGGACAAAACGTACCAACGTGTAAACAACCTTTACAACGATGGCGTTGTCGCAGAACAAAAACGTGATGAAGCCAAAACACAATGGCAAGCCGCAAAATACACTGAAAGTGCCGCATTCCAAATGTACAAATTAGCGCAAGAAGGTGTTCGTGACGAGACTAAGGTGGCTGCTGCTCAAAAAGCATTAATGGCGGCGGGTGCAGTAGCAGAAGTTGAAGCGTACGCAAAAGACACACAGATCCACAGTTGGTTTAATGGTGAAGTATCTCAAGTTCTATTGAGCAGCGGTGAGCTAGCACCACAAGGTTTCCCTGTTGTGACTGTTATCGACACCAACGATGCATGGGCAGTACTCAATGTGCGTGAAGATATGCTTAAGCATTTCGAGAAAGGCAGCCAGTTTGAGGCATACCTACCGGCTTTGGATAAGTCACTAACTTTCCAAGTCACACACATCGCCGTAATGGGTGATTTCGCGACTTGGCGTTCAACAGACGCAGCACAAGGTTTCGACTTACGAACTTTTGAAGTAGAAGCGCAACCTGTCGATACCGGCGAGACACTACGAATGGGTATGAGCCTTGTGGTTGAGCTTTAGGTGACCTATGTCTGCTAACTTCCGATCTACAGGCTCGCAATCAACTGAGCATCACAAAGTGACGAGCCCATTACTAAGGCAATGGGCTATTGTTCGTAAAGATAAATGGTTGTTGTCTTGCCTAACTTGGATTCCTTTACTTCTTGCTGCAAGCATTTGGCTTATATTTGCACAAGGTATCGCTCGTGATTTACCGGTGGCTGTTGTTGATCTTGAACACAGCCAAATTTCACAGCAGTTCACGCGCCTCGTTGATGCTTCACCAACACTGCAAGTCACTCAGAAATACAGCTCAGCGAGTGAAGCGGCAAAAGCGATGATCGAACGTGATATCTACGGCTATGTTGTAATACCTAAACACTTTGACCTAGATATTTACCTAGGTTTAAACCCGCAGGTATCCGTGTTCTACAACAGCCAATTTATCTTGATCGGCAAATTAGTGAACTCGGCTCTGCTACAAGCTCAAGGTACGTTTAACGCTCAACTTGAAGTGGTTAAACAACTGTCACTCGGTGATACCACAGTCCAATCAGCATTAGGCCAAGCAGTAACAGTGCAAAGCCAGATCACGCCACTGTTTAACAAGAACAGCAGTTATGCTCAGTTCTTGGTGTCTGCAGTTATTCCTGCACTGTGGCAGATCATGGTTGTGGTTGGCACGATATTAGTTTTAACGGCGAACGTTAGAGCACGTGGCCTTCAAGCTTGGTTATCCAACGCACCTATGAAGTCGCTAACCTCAACATTAATACCTTATGCTGTCTTATTTTTAATGTTTGGTATCGCGTTTAGCTTTTGGTTCTATGCTCTCTTAGACTGGCCATTTAATGGCAGCTTTGTAGCATTGACCATTGCCCAAATACTGACAGTGATCAGTTGTATCATCATGGGTTGTTTGTTTTTCTTCTTAACACTTGATCCTGCAAGGGCGATGAGTTTCGCAGGTGCCTTTACTGCACCGAGTTTCGCGTTCATGGGCATTACCTTTCCAGTGACAGACATGAACACGGCAGCTCAAATTTGGAGAAGCTTACTGCCAGTCAGCCATTACATAGAAGTACAAACGGCACAGTCTAGTTATGGCGTGAGCGCGGCACAATCTTTAATCAGCCTCTCCTCAATGTTGTGGTACGCAGTCCCTGCTTTCGTGGTGATGTTGTTGATTAAGAAACACTTGGCGCAATCACCACGATATATATCGTCAAAACAAGCAGAGCAACGAGGAGTAAAACAATGAGCTTTACTCAACTGCTGAAACAAGAACTGTTAGCGGTACTTCGCAACCCTGTTGTATTGCTCACCGTATTCGGCGGCGTGGTATTTTATTCATTCTTATATCCATTGCCTTACGCAAACCAAGTACCTCAACAGCTTAAAGCGTCCGTTGTGAATCTGGATAAGAGCCAAAGCAGCTACCAATTAGAACGTATGGTAGATGCCACCTCTCAGATCGAATTGGTACGTCGAGATTCCTCTATCGCCGATGCTAAACAAGCCGTACTTAATCAGGAGATTGGCGGATTTCTCGTCATTCCAGAAGACTTCTATAAAGACTTGCTGCTCGGTAAAAGCCCGACGCTTTCTTATGCTGGTGACGCATCTTACTTCTTGGTCTACGGGACAATTGTTGAAGGCCTAGCTAAGGCAGGAGGCACGTTAGCTGCGCAAGTTAAGGTTAGTCACTTGTTAGTCGAAGGTGTGCCTTTAGAATCCGCTGCCAAAGGCTACAGTGCATTTAGCTTAAACCTAAAACCAACCTTCAATAGTCGCATGGGATACATTGATTACGTGGTTCCTGCTGTTTTTGTGTTGATCCTGCAACAAACCTTAGCCATGGCTTCAGGTTTAGTTGGTGCAACCCAAAACGCGCAATCAACGTTTGGCTATTGGAGTAAGATCTCTTCGGCGAAACTGATACTTGCTCGTTGTTGTACATTAATCGGCATCTATTACTTGTTATCGATGTATTACTTCGGTGCAAGCTTTTCGATGTATGGGATAAATTTGCTCGCCTCAATGACACAAATTTTGACCTTACTACTGCCCTTCTTATTGGCCAGTTGTTTAGTCGGGATTCTTATCGGTGAGTTGGTTCCAAGAAGAGAATTAGTCACGGTCGTAGTGTTAATTAGCTCAATGCCACTCATTTTCTCTTCAGGCTTTATTTGGCCAGTTGAGATGATGCCTGAGTGGTTAGTACTACTATCACAGTTATTCCCGAGCACACCTGCAATCCAAGGTTTCTTAGCGCTTAATCAGATGGGTGCATCTTGGCAAGAAATAGCACCTCAATGGACGCTGTTATGGGGACAGGTTCTACTATGGGGATCGTTATTGGCACTTAAGCTTTTTCATAAATCGAGTAAAAGCCTAAGTCGTTCAGAGGCGCCCATCACGTAGATGTGTCAATCAATGCAGTTACAAGTCCAGAAAATCGATGATTTGATTAATGGGAATGTTTAAACAACACGTTTATTGATCATCAGAAAGCAGTGACACAAAAGCTCTTATAAAGAGCTTTTTGTCTTCCTATCGGGATAGTATTTAAATAAGTAGTCCGGCGAGCTATACACAACAAAATCAACATACGCGATAAAATCAATAGCAACATTTTCATAAGTCAGTTTCAGCCTCCCCTTCATTTTCTTTCATCTTTCATCTTTCATCTTTCATCTTTCATCTTTCATCACCCATGATGAAAGCTCGAAAGTCTCAAGCCACTAACTTATCAACTTTTTATCTCTTTTAAACATCCAAATTGCTGTGAGCTTCATATTTGGGTCATAAGCATGACCACCAATTATCAAAACCTTACGAGGTCCACTCAGCGGCAGGTTAATCAGAGTTTACGTATCTAGCCCACTAAGATGCTCTGCCAATAGCTTTAAAAGTCAGTCCTGTTGACTAGAAAGTGGTCATAGATCAGCAAATAATTACAAAACATGACCAAATGTAAAATTATTGTAAAAAATTCTTTAACGCCATTGCGTTTGTGTATAAGATTATCAATAAGACTTTGGTATAACCAACACCAGAGGTATTGATAACATAAACTCTATTGAAAGGATGTTCATATAAAGTGTGACCAATGTTCATATCTATTTCTTATTTTGACTTAGCTACATCCCTTTTTGTTGCTGTCTAAAGAAATAGATAAGTTATTGAACTAACGACAAATTGAAAATAAAAAATAAATTCAGTATGACAATCGAAATTTATAAAATAAAGACAGGGAAAACCATGAAAAATATACGTGAACTATTCTTGGGGTTAATCTTATTATTTAGTACCAGCGCTTTTGCAGAAGAAGCTGGATCATTTAAGCAGTCAATTAGCAATTTAAGTCAAAGTGTTGATGGCTTTTTCAACGACTACACGGGGTGGTTTGTTGGATTAATATTTAAAAGTGTACCGGTTGGAGAAGCAAACTTCCCAGTCATTGTTGGCTGGCTCTTACTCGCCGCTATTATCTTCACTGTATATTTTGGCTTTGTTCAATTTAAACGCGTTGGTATGGCCATAGACATTATTAAAGGTAAATATACCGACCCTAACACCAAAGAAGACGGGGAAGTATCCCACTTTCAAGCATTAACAACAGCGCTTTCTGGAACCGTAGGGCTTGGTAATATTGCCGGCGTTGGTGCTGCGCTTGCGATTGGTGGTCCGGGTGCGACATTCTGGATGATCTTGTGTGGCCTGCTAGGTATGGCTTCTAAGTTTTGTGAGTGTACCTTAGGTGTAAAATACCGAACTATCCTACCTTCTGGTGTTGTTTCAGGTGGTCCAATGTACTACCTAAGCCAAGGTCTAAGCGAAAGAGGATTAGGTGGATTAGGTAAAGCCCTTGCTATTGGTTTTGCGTTAATGTGTATTTTGGGTGCACTTGGTGGCGGTAACATGTTCCAAGCTAACCAAGCACATGCCATGTTAACTTACGCATTTGATGTACCGAGCGAATACGGTGTCATTACTGGCCTTGTATTAGCCGCTTTAGTTTTTTCTGTGATTGTTGGTGGTATGCCTTCGATTGCATCGGTAACGGAAAAAGTTGTTCCTTGGATGGCTGCTCTTTACATTGGTATGGCGCTCATTGTTATCGGTTCTAATCTTGATCAAGTTGGTAATGCATTTAGCGCTATCTTCTCAGGTGCATTTACTGGTGAAGGTGTTGTAGGCGGATTTATAGGTGCGTTAATCCAAGGTCTGAAACGTGCTACGTTCTCAAACGAAGCGGGTGTAGGTTCAGCGGCAATCGCTCACTCAGCAGTAAAAACGAAAGAGCCAATCACAGAAGGTCTTGTATCATTATTAGAACCATTCGTTGATACGGTAATCATTTGTACAATGACAGCATTGGTTATCACTATCGCCGGCTTGAACACTGGCCCATACGATGGAACAGGTTTAACAGGTGTAACACTGACTGCTGCATCATTTACTGAAACTGCAGAAGTGTTTAAATACACACTAGCACTCGCTGTTATCATGTTTGCATTTTCGACGATGATTTCTTGGTCATACTATGGTCTTAAGGCGTGGACTTACCTATTTGGTGAAGGCAAAACAACAGAACTAATTTTTAAAGTGATGTTTTGTGTGTTTGTTGTTATTGGTGCCACGATTCAATTCGGCGCGGTAATCGACTTCTCTGATGCGGCTATCTTTGCGATGTCTATCTTTAACATCCTTGGCCTATACTTCTTGATGCCAGTTGTGAAGAAAGAACTGCAATCATTTGTTGCTCGCGTTAAATCAGGCGAAATCAAAACTTACGAGAAGTAGTTTGTAGCAAAATGATATTGTTCTAAAACAGTCACTTCTAGGAAGTTACCCTTTTGCTTGAGAAAGCGAGAACAATAATGCTACTAATCTGGAATCCCTGCCAACTTTGTTGGTGGGGATTTTTTATGTTTGACTCAAATGAATAGTTTACTTGTGTGCTGTTAAGTAATAGCCGTCACATATAACCTATTGCTGATGATCGAGCTCCTGAGGAACTTTATTCACTCTTGCGCTTTGTGATGTCTCTTCATCAACTCTTTTCGCTAGCGCTTCAATATCTATGATTTTCGCCTCTTTAAGTGCCGAATGGCAATCATCAAAGCAATAAACTATTGGGCAGTTTTCGCATTCGTATTCATGCATTATTTCATCCTTCCTTAGACATCTATTGAGTCACGAAGTAATAGTAAACCGCGGTCTTATCCTTGAGCGCGACTATTATGCTGCTTTCTGGTTACCTAAATATGTATGCAAAGTCACCAAAAAATCAACTAATTGCATATGATAATAAATTTTAGGGGGCAATTCACAGATTGTCGCGTTAAGTAACGCAAAAACGCCCACATCTTTAACATGATGTGGGCGTTTGAATACTAGCAGTCAAACAAGTTAATTGCTGATGAGATTAAGCACTAAGCTTATAAGCCCATCTCTTCGGTTAGTGTTTTGATTTGTTTGAGGTCCATCGTATGAACTTCAATCATTTGTCTGATATCACTCAATCGAGAATTAGCATTATCTTGTTTCTCACAAGCGTCAGATTTCGCATCCCATGACGTGCCGTCTAAGAAAACATCACATGCTTGTTTCAAAGAACCAAGTTTCTGTTCGATGTCATCTCTTTCTTTCTCGAGTTTTTCAAGTTCTTGAGATATCTGTAGTTCTTTGCGAAAAAGTTCACGTGAGCGTTCAAACAAGGTGGACTGCATATCAGCCTGACGATTGAGTTTCTGATTGTCTTGTTGAGTTTTCTCTAACGCTTGTTTCTGTTCGTTTATCTGCTGTTCTAGCGAGTAGTTCGCCTTCTCCAAAACTGCAGACTGTTTCGCTAAATCTTGGAGTTCTTTTTGATGCTCTGCTGATTGTTGCTTTAGCGCAGTTTCTACTTTCGCATCGATTTCCGTGTCAACTTTTGCCACCTTAGTTTCTACTGATGTCATTAATTGCTTTTTACTTTCATTCAGTTCTTGGTAACGTGTTTCGAGTACTTGATAAGTGGACTCCCACTTTGACGCCGTGATTGTAGAACCGATCAAGCCACCTAAAGCCAGACCAATAACAGCGGCAATACCTATGTAAAGCTGACTGCGCTTATCTCGTTCTTCAATAACAACCACTTCATCTTGTTCGCTTTGTCCAGATTGCTGGTTCACTAGCGGGTACTCCCAAAAATATGTTTAACGTTACGCGGTCACTGGTACTAATTACCAATACTGATCCTATCACCTAAGTTGTCGATACATCACTTAGGTTCCATATCCACTCGTTCGCTATCATTTGAACGCAACAGCGTCTAACGAGCTAGCTCCGAAATCATCAAACTGGCGGTATATAAAAGAAAGCTGCTAACAATAACGATAACTACCCCTTTTTGTACTTTTTCGTTTGTCCGGAAACGAAACAGCACGAATGCCAAAGCCAATAAAAAAACAATCGCTATTAGTCGAGTCATAACTCCTCCTTGTTTTTCTATTTTATACCATTTAAATAAGCAAGTTACGTCAGAGTCTCGTTGTTTGATCATTTAGTTGAACAACATTTGTGCAAACAGACATTTTGTAGCTGACATCACATTTTATATGATCTAGGATACGCCTACAGATTACCTAATCATTTAGGTAATTGTTCCGATGAAGACTGCAGGAGAGTGGTTTTTAACTAAGTTTTAACATTTAGTTAGATTAACCCGCCGAAGAAGTAAATCTTTCAGGCGCTTTGTGCTGGAGAAATCCAGAAAAGTGAGGACTGTTGTTGGAGGAACCTCTGGAGAGAATCGTACTACTTTGTTGTAGAAAACGGTCGCCGAAGGAGCAAGCTTAGTGCCCATTACTTATCTATAAGTGATTCGCTAAGTGAAACTCTCAGGCAAAAGGACAGAGGAGTGGAAAGCAACAGCCTTAATTACCAGAAGAATTCTATCTAGAAATCAGTATGTATTAAGTGGTGCTATCGATCCCTGTGATCTGCACTGCCTTCCCTCTTCTCCTTAAATTTTTAATTTATTAAGGGGAATCTATGAACCACCTACAAGCTACACTACAAACCATCAACCAATTCGTTTGGGGACCACCACTGCTTATTCTGCTAGTGGGTACAGGTATCTATTTTACTTTTCGCTTAGGCCTACTCCAGTTTAGACACCTCCCAACCGCGCTAAAAATGGTATTTAGCAAAGACAAATCTGGTACAGGTGACGTATCTAGCTTCGCCGCTTTGTGTACAGCGCTTTCAGCAACTATTGGTACGGGTAATATCGTTGGTGTAGCGACCGCAATCAAGATTGGTGGCCCTGGTGCCCTATTCTGGATGTGGCTTGCCGCTGTATTTGGTATGGCGACCAAATACGCAGAATGTCTACTTGCTGTTAAATACCGTAGAACCGATAGTAATGGCGAAATGGTTGGCGGCCCAATGTACTACTTGCAATACGGTGTCGGCTCAAGAGTCTTAGCGGTGATGTTCGCTGTTTTCGCTTTGGGTGTTGCCTGCTTCGGTATTGGTACCTTCCCACAAGTTAACGCTATCTTAGACGCGACTGAAATTTCCTTTGGTGCTTCGCGTGAAATGTCTGCTGTCGTTCTTACGATATTGGTGGCAGTGGTAACCCTTGGTGGCATTCAATCTATCGCTAAGGTGGCAGGAAAAGTAGTACCTACTATGGCTATCATGTACATCGTTGCGTGTTTAAGCGTTCTGATTTCAAACGCCGATCAACTACTGAATGCTATTACCCTTGTTATCACCTCTGCATTTACCAACACAGCAGCAACGGGCGGTTTCTTTGGAGCAAGTATCATGCTTGCTATACAATCTGGCATTGCTCGTGGTGTGTTCTCGAATGAGTCAGGCCTAGGTAGTGCGCCTATGGCTGCAGCAGCGGCAAAAACGGACTCGTGCGTGAAGCAAGGCCTTATCTCGATGACAGGTACCTTCTTTGATACCATCATCATCTGTACGATGACGGGGTTAGCACTTATTTTAACGGGTGCTTGGCAAACAGACCTATCTGGTGCTGCAATGACCACTCATGCATTCGCTGTGGGTTTGAATGCCGATACTTTAGGTCCAATGTTGGTTTCTATTGGCCTGATCTTCTTCGCGTTTACAACCATCCTAGGTTGGAACTACTACGGTGAGCGTTGCGTTGTTTTCTTACTAGGTACCAAAGCAGTGTTACCTTACAAAATCATCTTCATCGCATTGGTTGCTTCTGGTGCATTCTTGAAGCTCGATATGATCTGGATAATGGCTGATATCGTGAATGGCCTAATGGCAATTCCGAACCTAATCGGACTTATCTTGCTACGTAACGTCGTCATTGAAGAAACCAAGCTATTCTTCAAACCTTTAGCTTCCTCAAATGATTGCGAAGCCGTTAGAACATAATTTAAATTGGACGATCAAAAAACCCGCATTGATATGCGGGTTTTCATTGAAACTAAATTAGCTTAGGTAGGGTCTTCCATCAAAAGCTTAACACCCAGTCCTACCAGTACCATACCAGTGACCCCTTCCATCCATTTCATGAAGCTTGCATTCTTTAACAAGTTCTTAGCCGAGTTAAGTGCGCCAGCCAAGCTACATTGCCATACCATCGCAATCATAAAGTGCACGGAAGCCATCAACATAGATTGTAGTAAAGGCGAACCTTCTGGGTTTACAAACTGAGGCAGAAAAGCCAAATAAAATACCGCCGTTTTCGGGTTCAAAACATTAGACAAGAAGCCTTCTCGCAACGAGCGTTTTGTACTGTATGCCTGTTGAGCTTGCTCACCAACATTCATTCCACCGCCGTTTTTCATCAAAGCTCGTAAACTGCTTAAACCAAGCCAAATTAGGTAAACCGCGCCTACCATTTTAACAGCTTGAAAAAGTTCAGCTGATTGAGCAAGAATCGCAGAGATCCCCACAGCAGAGAAAAACGCATGCACATAAAGGCCGCTACAAATACCAAAGCTCGTCATACAGCCATCGGCTAAGCCTGAGCGGCTAGTATTACGAATCACTAATGCCGTGTCTAAACCCGGTGTTAGCGTTAAAATAGTGATGGCAATCAGAAATGCCTCAAAGTTCAAAATATCCATATCATTATCATTCTTGTTCAGCGAGTTATCATCAATACCGTGTATCTGGATAATTCGCAAGTAACAATTGCCATTGTCTATACAACTCACTGATTTTGTGCACAATGGTACAGTCTAATTTGTTAAAAAATAGTAAATTGATGGCATCGTACTGCTTCATACTTTTAAAACTATATCTTCTACTGTGAAATACAACATTATTAAAAGCAGAGCCATAATCCAAGTACACTAGAAAAGAGTTCATGCCTTGGCCCTGCCATTAAAATCATTTAAAGAAACCAAATTAAGAGTAGTCAAATGAGCGCATTCAAAAAACTAGTCGAACACTCTCAAAAGTGTTCACGCTTTCAACATCTCGCCTCTATTTGTGGTTGGGACCAAGCTTCCATGATGCCATCTGGGGGAAACCAAGCTCGTAGTGAAGCGATGGCCGAGGTATCTGTTCATATTCACGGCCTAATGACTCAGCCACAGCTTGGTGATTGGATTTCAGCCGCTGAAAACGAAACTTTGAATAACGAACAACAATCATCTCTGCGTGAAATAAAACGCCAATGGCAACAAGCTAACCTACTTCCAGAAAAACTGGTTGAAGCAAAATCTCTCGCAGGTTCAAAGTGTGAACATGCATGGCGTAGCCAACGTGGTAACAACGACTGGGTTGGATTCGAAAAGAACTGGCGTGAAGTGGTTGAGTTATCTCGTGAAGAAGCACAAATCCGCGCAGATGCCGCTAACCTAACACCATATGATGCCATGCTTGATATCTATGAACCGGGCACTAGCTCTGCTTCACTGGATATCTTATTTGCAGACGTTAAAACCTGGCTACCAAGTTTGATAGACGAAGTAATCGAAAAGCAATCAAGCGAGCAACTTAACGCGCCATCTGGTATCTATTCGACCGAGAAACAGAAAGCACTGGGCTTAGAAGTTATGAAGCTGCTTCAGTTCGATTTCGAACACGGCCGATTAGATGAAAGTGTTCACCCATTCTGTGGCGGTGTGCCTTCTGACGTGCGTATCACAACGCGCTACGACGAAGCTGAGTTCGTTCAAAGCTTAATGGGGATCGTACATGAAACAGGACACGCACGTTACGAACAAGGCTTACCAAAACACCTAGCAGGTCAACCTGCGGGTGAAGCTCGCTCGATGGGTATCCATGAATCTCAGTCTTTGTTCTTCGAGATGCAAGTTGGTCGCAGCGACCCGTTCATTGGACATTTAGCAAACATGGCTGGTCAACAGTTCTCAGGCTCTGAATTTGAAAAAGATAACTTCCAGAAGATTTATACTCGCGTGAAGAAAGACTTCATCCGTGTTGATGCCGATGAGCTGACCTACCCAGCACACGTCATTTTACGTTACGAGATTGAGCGTGATTTGATCAACGGTAAGATCAAACACACCGATGTCCCTGAACTTTGGAACACTAAGATGCAGTCTTACCTTGGTTTAAGCACTCAAGGCAACTTCACTGATGGCTGTATGCAAGACATCCACTGGACAGACGGCGCATTCGGCTATTTTCCATCTTACACACTAGGTGCGATGTACGCGGCTCAGTTCATGGCTTCAATGAAGAAAACTGTTGATGTGAACTCTGTGATTGAAAGTGGTGATCTTTCACCTATCTTCACTTGGTTAGAATCAAATATTTGGAGCAAAGGCAGCTTGCTGACCACCGATGATTTAGTGAAAGGTGCAACCGGTGAGACTTTAAATGCGCAATACTTCAAAGATCATTTGAGAAGTCGTTACCTATAGTTTTCTATTAGACAGCAGAAAAACAAAGGCTGAGCAGATTATCTGACTCAGCCTTTTTACTGTTTAGAACTAGGTCATTTATCGCCAGTGAGCATACCGAAAAAGATCTGTCTCGATTCTGGAGTGTTATCTCTGTGCGTTTCGTATTTTACATGGGCGTTAACATCAACAGTTTTTGATAGCTTGATGCTCCATAGTGCTTTCATTTGATTCGGTACAATTGAATATCGGACGTCGATAATACGCAGCTCATCTGCTGGGTCCTGCGCAATGTAGCCATTAGAAAACCAGCGGAAGCGCTCAATGTCTTTGGCTTGTTGAGAATCAAGGTCAAGCCAAGGTAAATCCCTGCCAACGTTCAGCTTAGCGATCGACTCTCCGGGATACGTGCTTACCGATGTACCAACCCGCACTGCGTCTACGTGATAATGAGCCTCTGTTTCGTACACTACTTTCCAAACCAGAATGTTAGCAAAGCTCGGTTTTGCCTCTAATCGAATCGGCGTGTGTTGTCTTTCTTCCGCTAATTGCCACCCAATCGCCTCTGCCCTATCTCGCTGAATCATCCCTAATGTTGGGTAAACCAAAGCCCAAGTAAATGCGACACGCGCTAGCCAAGGCGCTCGTTTCAACGTTGCAAACACAAGTAAAATTAAGATGGGAAGCGTATAAACAGGATCGATTATTGATATGGTATTCCAAGCAAAACGCGCGTTGGTCAAAGGCCAAAGTAACTGCGTGCCATAAGTGGTACAAGCGTCTAACAGTGCATGAGTGCCATAACCCAGAGCACAAAACAGCCAGCTTTGTTTGAAAGAAAGCCCGCGCCTTTTTGCAATGAGATGATGCAGAGCCAAAGCACAGATCAAACTGCCAATGGGGATGAAAAAAAGTGAGTGGGTAAATTGTCGATGAAATTCCAAAGCCAACAAAGGGTCACTTTGAGACTTAATCAGTGCATCTAAATCTGGAGCCAATCCAGAGAGTAGACCTAATACCCCAGCGACAACCAAGTTCTGTTTTCTGCTTGCCGACTGTGACAAAGAAGCGCCTAATACGCCCTGCGTTAAAGGATCCATAAACCACTCATTGATAGCATTCCGTTGAATCAAACAAGATACATTTAGCTATAGCAGTGAATCGTTCATAACTAAACAGTTTTATCAATATACTCATGTACATAGCTGTATAAGCATAGACCGAGAGATAAAAAAGAGCAGTTATGAAACTGCCCTTTTCTAATTATTGGTAGTTGATCAACTTATTCGTTTTTGCTCCATATATTCATACTTGAGCGATCTTTTATTAACGAGAAACCATGCTTGCCGCGATAACCACCAACAATACTGAAAAGATTTTCTTAATCGTTGGAACCGGTAAATGGTTGGTTGCTTTTGCACCTAACGGAGCCGTAAACCAAGAAGTGCATACTATACCCAGCAACGCAGGTAGATAAACAAAACCAGCAAAACCGTCAGTTAAAGCAAAGTGGCTGCTGCCCGAACTGATATAGCCGATTGAACCAAATAACGCGATAACAATGCCACAAGCAGACGCACAACCGATGGCCTTTTTCATATCGACAGAGAAAAACGTCAACAGCGGAACCAGTAATGCACCACCACCAATGCCAATCATCGCAGACAAACCGCCCGTGATCGTTGTCAGGACGGTTAAGATGCCCTTATTTGGCAGTTTTCTTTCTTTAGGCGCGTCGTTTTTGCTGCTTAAGAACATCTTTATTGCGATAAGAACCACACTCACTGCAAACACAATACGAACAACTTTTTCTGGCAACAGAGCCGCCATAAAGCCACTAACCAGTGCACCCAGTGCAACACCGAGCATGATCCAAGGCGCCAGATCCCAAGGCACGTTTCCATTCTTGTGGTGAGCAAGCGCAGAAGAAGTAGAAGTAAATAGAATCGAGGCCAAGGAAGTCGCAATCGCAGCGACAACAACTTGATCGGACGGTAGAACTTCTAAATAAAGTAAAATGCTGCTTAACACCGGAACAATGATCAGCCCTCCGCCAATCCCTAACAAACCAGCTAGAAACCCAACACCACTGCCTAATAGTGCACAGTATAAAATCAACAACAGCAACTCACTCATTTCGTCCATCTCTTAATTAAATTAATCGTCTCAAATAACATACTTTTAATGTGGTTATATATCCATCATGCTAATTAATATAACTGACACCAGCTCAAATTTTCAAACATAATAGATCATGAATATTCCTCATGTTGAATGTGAAGTAATACCATTATTAATCACCCATTGAACAACGTATAAAAACCTTAAGCGATTAACTTTATATGAAATTAATTCTAATAAGCATTAATTTAAGACAGCATAGCCTTCGATTCTTAATCCGGTCACAAGCAAAAAATAAAAGCCGTTTTAATACTAAAGACCGAGAGAATCAGAAAAAAATTGGGATACTAAATCAGCATGAATAAAGAATTTAATTTTACGATTAAAAGCATTAGCCTCGACGAAAATTACCAACCAGCAGATAGCACGCGCATCACCACCAACTTTGCGAACTTAGCGAGAGGCGATAACCGCCAATCTAACTTACGCAACGCGCTACAGATGATTGACAACAGTTTCAACGCCTTAGCACATTGGGACAACCCAAAGGGCGACCGCTACTCTGTAGAGCTTGAAATCGTTTCTGTTGATATGGATATTGAGAGTAGTGGCGAAGCGTTTCCTTCAATTGAAGTGCTGAAAACAAACATTCTTGATCAAAAAACTGGCGAGAGAATAGAAGGTATTGTGGGAAATAACTTCTCTTCGTATGTTCGAGATTATGACTTTAGCGTACGTCTATTGGATCATAATAAAGGCCAAGATAAATTCAGCATTCCAGAAGATTTTGGGGATTTACACGGCAAGCTTTTTAAATATTTCGTTAACTCTGACGCTTACAAAAAGAACTTTAATAAACCACCTGTTATATGCTTAAGCGTATCAGATAATAAAACCTATTACCGCACTGAAAACCAACACCCAGTATTAGGTTTTGAATACCAACCGAATGAGTCTTCTTTAACTGAGCAATATTTCAAGAAGATGGGCTTACAAGTTCGTTATTTCATGCCACCAAATAATGTTGCTCCTCTGGCTTTCTATTTCTTTGGTGATCTACTTAACGATTACTCCAACCTAGAACTTATCAGCACCATCAGCACTATGGGTACGTTCCAGAAAATCTACCGTCCTGAGATTTACAACGCGAACGCGGTTGCGGGCAACTGTTACCAACCAAACTTGAAAAACTTGGACCACTCGCTAACTCAAATCGTGTATGACCGAGAAGAGCGCAGCAAACTCGCAATAGAGCAAGGTAAGTTCGCTGAAGAAAATTTCATTAAGCCATACCAATCAGTTCTAGAGAACTGGTCTGCAAATTACGCACTTTAGTCCCACCTGAATTAGGCAGTATTAAATATGAAAACACTATTACCGACTTCAACAGCGGGCAGTTTGCCGAAACCGTCTTGGCTTGCACAACCAGAGACGCTTTGGTCGCCATGGAAACTGCAAGGCGATGAACTAACAGACGGCAAACAAGATGCGCTGCGTGTCTCCCTGCACGAGCAGCAGCAAGCAGGCATTGATATTGTGAGCGACGGCGAACAAACACGTCAGCACTTTGTAACGACCTTCATCGAACACTTGAATGGCGTTGATTTTGAAAAGCGTGAAACCGTTAAAATCCGCAACCGTTATGATGCGAGTGTGCCTACAGTAGTTGGCCCAGTTTCTCGTCAGAAGTCCGTTTTTGTCGAGGATGCTAAATTTTTACGTCAGCAAACGGACCAACCAATTAAATGGGCTCTGCCGGGGCCGATGACTATGATAGATACGCTTTACGATGCGCATTACAAAAGCCGTGAAAAGCTCGCGTGGGAATTTGCGAAGATCCTCAACGAAGAAGCGAAAGAGCTAGAAGCTGCAGGCGTTGATATTATTCAGTTCGATGAACCTGCGTTTAACGTATTTTTTGATGAAGTGAATGATTGGGGCATCGCTTGTTTAGAAAGAGCTATTGAAGGGCTTAAGTGCGAAACAGCAGTACATATTTGTTATGGCTACGGCATTAAAGCAAATACGGATTGGAAAAAGACATTAGGCACAGAGTGGCGCCAATACGAAGAGGTATTTCCTAAGCTGCAGCAATCGAATATCGATATTATCTCTTTAGAGTGTCACAACTCTCATGTGCCTCTTGAGCTACTTGAGCTGGTTCGAGGCAAGAAAGTAATGGTCGGTGCGATTGATGTGGCTACCGATTCCATTGAAACACCAGAAGAAGTAGCGAGCACTCTACGAGAAACACTTAAGTACGTTGATGCAGACAAGCTCTACCCTTGCACTAACTGCGGTATGGCTCCCCTACCTCGTGAAATTGCCTCAGCGAAGCTTAATGCGCTAAGTGCCGGCGCAGAGATTGTACGTAAAGAGCTTTCAGCGTAACGACTTTTTAACTAAATAAGCTATGCCTTTAAGCCTAAGTATCACATTGATGCTTAGGTTTTTTGTCATGTGAGTTAACGAGCTTTAGACTCGGCCGTTTACCAGGTTTTATCTAGGTCTTGAGCATACAAAGAGATCGCTCGTTGGCACTCTTTGATTGCTTCGCTATTCGTCGTGGAAACTAAAAGCTCAAGTAACAGCGATATCGCCTGTTGCTCTTGCCTTGGTTGTCGTAAGACCACGCAATCTGCAAATGTGCTTTCGCTGCATAGTTTTCATCAGTGAGTAGCGTTGCCAATAAGTCACGAGACTCTTGATACATTTTTCTTTTCGCAATTCGATTGCTTGTTTGATAATGGTGTCCATAACTCTCCCTGACGCTTAAGCGCTGCGCTATTCGTTCATTTCTTCGAACATCTGTTTGTAAGATTGAGTTTGCAGTGCTGATTGAGTCAGCCCGAACTTACTGGCTAACAACTCAAGCTCACTTTTATAAACAGACAACTTAGATTCATCGTCCGTCATGATCGCAAATTCGGCAAACTCACCAATACCCGCAAGAGAATCGACCGTGATGTGGAACTCTCCAACAAAGTAAATACTGCGAGTTTTCTGCGCTTCAAGAATCACTTCGTAACCCAAGTTATCAAGCATACTCTTAGCATTCGACGCATCGGTGATGTTTGTCGCTTCGCATCGGTCAGACTCTGGGCCTTTTACAATCCATAGTTTGATGCCCGACGGTTCCATAGTACGAATGCACAAACTCTTGTTTTGAGCTTGTAAGCTTCTGTCTGGGCTATCGAAATACCAATCGCACTCAAAGTTATCTTGGAGCATCATTTCATGGGGAATAAGATTCAATGTCTTCAAAAACTCTGATTTAGAATCGAGACGATACTTAAGCTCTACTTCGTATTTACCCTGGAAATGGTCGTTAGTCATAAATTAGCTCGGTGCAAAAAAAGGGATAGTAGCACACCAACAGAACCTGAAATACAAACTGGCGCACAACACGAACTAAAGAAGTGGAACTATGCACGACATGCTAATACACGCTTCCATTCATCTTGGTTCATTGCCCCTTTAGGAAGGTAAATATTGCGTTTTTGCATCGCGCCTTTCGTGTATGAAAGCTTAATAACAGACCCGATACCAAAGGAAGAATATTTCCCTGTAACTTGATATCGCAAGCGTGACCATCGAAACAGACATGATTATTCGAGATTTCAAAAGAGCGATTGCGAAACTGAAAATACGAATAAGTGAGCTATCTTTGATGCTGATGTGATTGTAGTTCGATCTGTTGGCTATTGAGCCAACTACACTAAAACTTGGCGAGTGTTCCTGATGAAATAATGCACCTGACGTTCAATTTTTAAATCGACCATTTCTACTGGACGACACCCATTTGGACATGCCATACGAGGTGTTGTGCCAAACAATCGACATATTAGTGGCCTTTCTTCATACACTTCGCAACCATTAGGCCCTAAATGCACACAATTATATTCATTTAAGGCAGCTTCATGCTCTGCGTCAGATTTGACTGGTAGTCGCGACATTTCTTCAGATGAAGTCGTTACAGGCCCACAGCAATCATGGCAGCCTTTAACGCATTCAAATGCTGGAATACTCTCACGAAGGTATGCAATTATTTCTCTATTATTGTCCATCAATATCTTCTTCTCATGTAATGCGCGACCATTATAGAGCAATACATAATTCGCTAGAAGTTGAGAATTAACCTAAATCTAAGAACCCGAAGTCATAGAACCATCAGCTGAAGAAGCGGGTGGGCGCAAAGCAAACATAATAAGCACGGGAGGCCACGTCGGTTCAGTGATTTAGCTATCACGATTGCGTTCATGGCGAAGAGAGTTTTTTCTATGCCACTGAGAGCGCTGCAAGGATTTATCGACTCGAAATTTAGACTTACCAATGTTCCATTAAGTTGTCCAAATTACACCAGCATCAGTCGTAGAACCAAGCAGGTTGAGGTCTCATTTAAGACTAAAATGAGAGGAGCAATATATGCACCGAATGATTACGTCTTTCAAAGACAAACTCCTTCAGAAAGCTTCCTTCGGTACATATAATTTCAAGCGACTGACATAAATGACTAGCGCAAGAAACTAACGTAAATGGCTAACGCAAGAGACTAACGTAAGAAACTAGCGTAAGCGTCTTAACACAACCTGTTGGTCAAGCTCATTCTGATAGTCCGTGTAATCAAGCCCTTGATCAAATATGTACTCAGTGACAAGAGTGCGAATGCATTCAACCAACGTGCTTGCTTGCCAAGGCTTCTCAAAGTAACGGTCGATGCCTGCAGCATTAATCGCATTGATGGTATCGGTATGAGTGGCCTGCCCCGTAAGAAGAATTTTCTTTGTATTCGGAAAGCGGCTGTCATGGAACACGTCAGTGAGTAACTCCACACCCGTTTTCCCTGGCATCACGTGATCAGACACGATGACGGTAATGTGTTCGCCTTCTGCGTCAAGTTCATCAATGAGATCAAGCACTTCTTGCGCTGATTCACAATCTTCAATATTCAGCCAACTCGCCAGCGGCTCTAAATCTTGTACCACTGCGCTCAGTACTTCTCTCTGGTCATCGACACAGATTAAATTAAGCTTCTCCATGTTCACCCTCTATTGGTAACTTGATTCTAAATACCGTTTTAGAAGCATCACTTTTCACAATAATACTTCCGCCATAACCCGCCACAATCCGCTTAACTATTGATAAACCCAAGCCCAATCCAAACGATAAACCACCTTTTTTAGTGGTGAAGTTGGGCTGAAATACCTTTCTACGAGTTCCCTCGTCTATCTCAGGGCCGTTATTCGCAATCGTAACTAATATTCTTTTCTTACTTAATCTGGTTTGAATTTCTATTGCAGCATCGTCTGAATTCGACATTGCATCACAAGCATTCTTTACAATGTTGACCCAAATCTGAACGAGCTCTGTTTTCGAGCCTTTAAAAGTCGGCAAATCTGCAGGGCTCAATCGCACAGACACTCTACGTAACTCACTTTGTAACAACGATAAGGCATGGTTAATGGAGTCATTAATATCCACCGCTTCTTCGGTGTCAATATCAACTCTGCCAAGTTGTTTAACCGATTTTACGATGCCAACGGTGTGTTTAGATGCCAAACGTAAATCATGTAAATCACAGCCCATCTGCCAAAAACGAATCGCTTCTTCTGGGTTTTTCAGCCAATGTTTTGAAATAATGTCTGTTGCAGATGAAGCGTCAATTGGAATCGCCTTCGCAAGAGAGCGAGCAATGTTTTTGTCTAAGCCATATTTTCTTTCAAATTGTCGCCCACGTGTTCGCGCTTCTGACGACGACGTTTTCTGACCATGCATTAACCCAAAATCGAAAAATTGACTGGCTTCTGGATGCACTTCTTCAAGTAGCTCCATGATGACCGTTTCAAGTCGACCAGATTTACTATTTACTACACCAATAGCGTTGTTAAGCTCATGGGCAATCCCTGCAGCCAATTGACCCAAGGTCGTAATTTGCTCAGCAGTATGTAACTTCTCTAGCGCTTTTTGTTTCGCTATCGCTTCTTGTGTTGCACGGCGTTGACGACGCGACAACTCATTGACAATCACAGGTGTAAACTGTGCGGTAAGAGGGCCAAATTTACGTTCATCTTCTGCCGGCGTGTCTTTATCGATCCACGCTAACTCAACATCGGTTTTAGCAACAACCGTTGAAGATGCTGTCCAATTACCTGAAAAGAAGCTATGAACACCTATAAAAGCCCCACGACCTGCGCTAAATACTCGCACTTGCGGTGTATTCGCATCGGTATAAAACCCTTCCAGTTCTCCACTAAACACATAATATAAACGAGTGTTTAACGCTGATTGTTCAATAATGGTGTTACCGGCACGGCACGTCACCCGACGTTCTGTCTGATTAAAATAACGATCGATAAGTGCTTCTAGCTTTTGTTGATACACGTATCGTTATCCTATGTGACCAATTGAATGTAGCACCCACACCATAACAAAACTCAGTAGCACACCAACCACACCCAAAATAATACCGATTCTGGCCATTTGATTACTTTGCACATGACCAGTGGCATGAGCCAACGCATTCGGTGGCGTACTGATTGGCAGCGACATACCTAATGAAGCGGCAAAAGTCACAACCAGAATTAACGTTAACTCACCACCTAGTGGCGTGAGTGAGGCCATAGACGACCCTAATGCAGCCATAATTGGCATTAACAAGTTAGCCGTTGCGGTATGAGACATAAAGTTTGCCATTACCAAACACAAGAACGCTGCTCCGAACAACACCACATATGGTGAGTAAGCATCAAACGGAATGCTGTGTACCACGAGCCTTGCTAAGCCAGTTTTATCGAGAGCTAAACCAAGCGCAATACCACCTGATACAAGCCACAATACGTCCCAAGAAATCTTTTTCAGGTCTTCTTTATTGATGATCCCTGTAAGTGAGAACACAGCGACAGGAATCAGAGCGACGGTATAAGAGTTCATGCCATGGCTTGAGCCCATTAACCAAAGAATGATGGTCAGCGCAAAAGTGACGTATACCGCAATGGCTTTGGGCGTTTTAAGGAATTTGCCTTTGATGCTTAGCTCGATTTTCTTTTGGTCAGCTTTGTACATAAAGCCGATTAAAAACCACGCTAACGCCATCATAATAACGACAAACGGCACACCAAATGCCATCCATTCGCCGAACGTAATGAGGTTATCACCAACTAAATATTTAAGTGCGATAGCGTTCGGCGGGGTACCGATTGGGGTACCAATGCCACCGATGTTAGCGGCAACAGGGATACAAAGCGCAAACGCTATACGACCGGGGTCTTTCGGGCCAAACACAGCCAGCACCGGCGTTAAAATAGATAGCATCATTGCCGTTGTTGCTGTGTTAGACATAAACATCGAAAAGATACCAGTGATCAGCATTAAGCCGAGCATCACAAACTTCGGGTCTTGTCCAAATGGCTTCAATAATACACGGGCTAAGTTTACGTCTAATCGATACTTAGTGGCGGCCATCGCTAAGAAAAAACCGCCCAAAAATAGCATGATGATTGGGCTGGCGAATGTCGCCATGATGTCGCTGTATTTTAACAACTCACCAAAATGTTCCTGCCCATGCTCAAACCTTAAAAAGATCAGCCCTTTATCCGACAACATCAACAATTGCAGAACGATAATAACAACAGACGTCGCGTAGATCGGGATGGGCTCGAACACCCAGCACAATGCCGCTAATAAAAAGATCGCGATAACGCGTTGTTGAATAATCGTAAGGCCTTCAAATGGAAATGCTGATAGCGGCATTACGAGGATAATGAAAGGAATTAAAATAGGGATAATGTATTTAATATAGGGGCGCATAGCACAAAAACTCTTCCTGAGATAACAACTACTTAGAAATTAGATTTAAAGTTCTAATTTAGATCCGACAACGAATTATCGACCTCTTATCACTATCTCACTATCGGCTAGATCAATGATTACGTAATCGCGATATCCCCTTTTTCGATTTTGTGCGCTACCTCTATGTTTGTATGTCATTTATTGTTGCAATTAAATTCAGGAAAGTGGTTTCTACGTTTCTAATCATAATCCGTTCAAGTTATTCTGGGAATTTTCAAAACAGATCTGTAACTTAAAGTCATGTCCGAAAAATCGGGGGCCACTTCTGATAAAAACGTTGAACAAGCTCACTGGGGAAATTATGAGGGGATCCGTCAGCGCCTTGTTAAGGGGGAAAACGTAATGCCGATACCTCGTTTGAATGTTACTTACAATAAACCACGCTGTATAACACATTACTTGGGAGCTATTTTCGCCCCATAATACGAACAATTCTTAAGAAGAGATTGATGATGTCCATATAGAGTGCTGCTGCACTATCAACCGCATTATCTAAGGTTTTTGGTATTCGATTTGCACGCCCCCAATCATAACCTATGTACCCGCAGAATATGATGACGACCGCCCAATCCAACCACTCTTGATGGATACCAAGCACAAATACCTGGAAGAGTTCAACGACAATAACTGCTATTAATGAAATCGCTAGCACTCCAGAAATTCTCTGGAAAAAAGCAGGGAATATTGTACCTAGCAACATCATGATGCCTGTCACTAAGCCTGTCACCTTAATAGCATCGAGAACCAGAGATGGAGAATAGTTAGATACGACCATATTTATAATAAGTCCAAAAGGGACAACTACGAAATTGTAACCAACAAAACTAACCAGTGGGTTTGATGACTTGCTAAACAGATAGATTCCGAAGAAGCAACTTGTGAAGTAACCTATAAAAAATATCCAAGGGTTAAACGCAGTGATAGATTCGACAGGTATACTCGATACCATTAGCCAATTTACCCAAAAACCCCAACAAAGAACGGCTCCGATGGTAAGGTTATATAACCTTGAGCTTATTTCTTTTTCACCGGTATTCTTTCGTTCAAAAACATTGGATTCCATCATCTCTAATTATCCTTTCTCAATTAACAGAACATCTTACCCAAATGGCGCAAACAATTAACGTTATCAAACACCCCATACTCTGTTCTAAAAATACCAAACAGCATGCATCAATTTAATTGACACCTTGATTACAGCAATAAAGTAAAACCTTCTTTTTCAAATTGCTTCTTCACTTCTTTAATTGCAATAGGCGCTACTCGCTTGCCCCAAGCTTGGCCT
This sequence comes from Vibrio sp. R78045, assembly GCF_042466085.1. NCBI lineage: Bacteria > Pseudomonadati > Pseudomonadota > Gammaproteobacteria > Vibrionales > Vibrionaceae > Vibrio > Vibrio sp. R78045. Next base: position 1,283,079 of record NZ_JAXHBS010000008.1, on the reverse strand, counting down.
ATGCTAAAGCTCTCTTGGACAATGTTAGGCATTATTTTTATGCTCTTTTTCCCCAGTGATGTCTCATAGAAAGCAATAAGCTCTTCGATTTCTTGATTGGTGTAATACTTGTGATAAATGGGAGTCATCATTTTGAAGAATCCATTTTTACCTCTTAGTTGCTCTTCAACCACAGAATTAACAGTTCTTTCAATTATTTCAAATTTCTCTTTGGGTATATCAGGGTTATTTTTTGATACGATTACAACCAACTGACTAGTCATCGTTTGAGACATCTGTAATCCAAGGTCAATTGAGCCGGTCATCTCGATGAGCTTAATAATATTATTGTACTTTTCTTCGGTAAGGGGCTGCTCACTAGCATAAATAATTGACGAGAAGAACAGTACACAGACGTAAATTACCTTTCTCATTGTAACCCTTTTAATTTTCATTAAACATAACTATATGAATGCCAAACTTTGCAAAATGATAATCAATCGTAAATTAAAAACTCAATACGGTAAGTGAATATTTTAGGTTGACAAATTTTCCCCTCAAGATAGTCACCAACCATAAAATTTTCTTTTAGAATAAGAATTAATTCAGTTAATTATCATGCAAACCTTACACGACCCTCCTTATAAATAACAAGAGGTTATATAAATTTAATTATGATCAACCACTAAAATCCAACATTATCCTGCCCAATAATAGGTTATTTACAAAAAACTAAATAACATATCTAGCAATACGTATTAAAAACCTTCATATTGATAGAAAACATAACAAAAAAACCTAAAACAACCTTTGTTGTCAATTTTGTTATTTATTTAAATTTGGATAACTAGCTTGTTGCATAAGGATATTTGAGGCGTGAAATAGAAAATACTGAGTTCAAATAAGGCCACTAATCTCATATATTTACGATAAATAACAAACTTATATTTTATAAAAAACAATTTGATCAATAAGAATTTTTGTAAACTTTGAATTACATACCATAAAATTCAATCTCCTCGATAAACTTGTCAGAAATCCAAATGCTCTTCCAATCTTGATTCGCAATGCATGGCATTAGCGTGTTGCATATAGACTTCCTATAAAGCCGTTGGGAAGAAGGAGTTTATATTAAAATCAGGAACGAAAAATGAACCAACAACGTCAACTAAGCTGGAAAATAGCAGCTATTCTAGGTACATCTTTTGGCTTTACTGCACACGCTGCAGAAATGGTCAGAGTCGATAATGATGCATTACTACAACAAAGTCTCGCCGCTCAGTCGAAGAGTGTTGCCCCACTAGAATTAGGTTTTTCTGAAGTAAAACGGGTGGTATTGCCCAATGGGAAAACGAAAGTCCGCTATCAACAAACTCACCGAGGTTTACCCGTCTTTGATACCTCAGTTGTCGCCACCCTTTCCAAGAACCAACCCACTCAAGTGTTCGGTTCCATGGCACAAGGGATCAGTGGAGACCTATCCAGCATCGCACCAAAGCTGAATCAAGAGCAAGCGATAGAAGCCGCACTGTCCGCTCACCGCACGTTTACCGTCGGCAAAAAGTCGATTGAAAATAAAAACGCGAAACTGATGGTGAGACTGGATGAGAACCAAGTCGCTCAAGTGGTGTATCTGGTCGATTTCTTTATCGCGTCTTCTATGCCAGAGCGCCCTTTCTACTTTATTGATGCCACGACTGGCGATGTGCTCCAAAAATGGAATGGGCTAAACCACGCTAAAGCATTAGGTACTGGCCCAGGTGGCAACCTCAAAACCACTCGATATGAATATGGCAGTGACTTCCCTAGCTTTCCCATCGACAAAACAGGCACAACTTGTAAGTTAGAAAATGAATCAGTTAAGACAGTCGATTTGAGGAACGGAACGTCTGGCAGTTCAGCCTACAGCTACAACTGTGCCGACGGAACCAACTACACCGATCATAAATACATCAACGGGGCTTACTCGCCTCTTAACGATGCGCACTACTTCGGTAATGTCGTGTTTGATATGTACAAAGAGTGGATGAATACGTCGCCGTTAACTTTCCAACTGACGATGCGAGTTCATTACGACACAGATTATGAAAATGCCTTTTGGAATGGCTCATCCATGACATTTGGGGATGGCAAAAACACCTTTTATCCACTGGTCGATATCAACGTAAGTGCTCACGAGGTTAGCCACGGGTTCACCGAGCAAAACTCCGGTTTGGTGTACCAAAACATGTCAGGTGGCATTAACGAAGCGTTCTCCGATATTGCGGGCGAAGCGGCTGAATACTATCTGCGTGGGAACGTGGATTGGGTGGTCGGTAGCGATATCTTCAAATCAGAAGGTGGCTTGCGTTACTTTGATCAACCTTCAAAAGATGGTCGATCGATTGATCATGCCTCTCAATACTACGATGGTTTGAACGTTCACTTATCTAGCGGTGTTTACAACCGTGCCTTTTACCTTTTAGCGAATAAGTCTGGCTGGGATGTGCGTAAGGGTTTCGAGATCTTCACAGTCGCAAACCAATTGTATTGGACGGCAAACAGTACCTTTGACGCTGGTGCTTGTGGTGTTGCGAAAGCCGCAGCAGACATGGGCTATGTGGTTGCCGATGTTGAAGATGCCTTTAACACGGTAGGCGTGAACGGGAGCTGTGGTTCAACGCCACCAACTGGCAATGTATTAACGAAAGGCACACCGATTGCGAACCTAAGCGGGAATCAATCTTCAGAGAGCTTCTACACGTTCACCGTTGATTCTGCATCAAGCGCAACGGTTTCAATGTCTGGTGGTTCAGGTGATGCCGACCTTTATGTGAAATCAGGCAGTAAGCCGACAACCTCAAGCTACGATTGTCGACCTTATCGTGCTGGAAACAACGAGCAATGTAGTGTGAGCGCTCAGCCGGGTATCACCTACCATGTGTTACTGCGCGGATACTCGAACTATTCTGGCCTAACGTTACGTTTAGATTGAGTTAGAGCGAGTCTCTCAAACAAGTTGAAAATAGAGAGCTAGCGGTTAACCACGAAATAAAAACCTACTCACTTTGAGTAGGTTTTTTCATGAAATACCATAGTAGTTAATAATATTGTAAATTATTTACTGATACGTTTATTAATTTATAAATATCTAGGTTGCTTAGGTATTGTTTTATAAAAACAGTTTAAATTGAGATCCTGTGCTGCACAACGAAACAAAAATAACTGACTAACTTTTGAACACATTCACGTTACTGATAGGTTAATCCTTATAGGGTAAATGCTCTATTAATGATAAAAATTAAAATAAGGATTATTTATGAGACCATTTATTTCTATCAGTATGGTGCTTGCAACGACAGTGGTTGGCTTCCAGTCCTATGCAAACAATATCGACACAGTAAACTCACGCTCTCTTTCGGAGAACGCCTCAGCACAAAAGCAATCTTTGGCGTTACAAATCAGCGAGCGTTATTCCGATCTTGAGCTTTCCCTAAAGGCTCAAATTTCAGAAAAGAACTTGTCCACGCCTGTCGATAAATTGAGCTCTACTCAGCCCTACTCTGCATTTTCAAGCAGGATGCAGAAAGCGGACCTTGGTTATCGCAAGATGAAAGGGATCAACAACTTCAGCGACTCTGTGTTAGAAATTCGCATGGCCGATGAAGCGATGATTGAAGCCTGGAAGAACGGCGAAAGCCCATTATTTGCGTTTGAACCATCAGGTGATGATTCGAATTGGCAATACATTGAAGCGTATGACGTGTACGGACAGGTTCATGAACTAGATGTGTACCAAATGCCAGACGTCCCAGTGTTTGTCGTTGATAGCAACGGTGCCGAAGAGCTCAAAGCAGGCTTAATGGCAATGCAGGCTGAAATGCAGAAGCTGGGTACAACAACACAAATTAATTCAGGCTCCAAAAACACAAGCAGCAACAGTGAAAGCCGTAGCACTAAGACACAAACATTTATTGGTAAGGCTACGCGCTCCATGGCTATGTCAGAACCTGAGCCGTTGAATACCACTCAGTTAAAAAAGATTCGTTTGGCTGTAGACCAAGAACCATGGATCTCTGGCAAAGCTGAAATCTACGCCATTGTGACAGGGGTCGATTCAAGCCGCTTAGAGCCACAAATAGATCTAGTAGAAATGCCTTATCTGGACTACGACAAACAGACGTACTACCCAAATCAAACGGTCATTTTCTGGCCTCGCTACCGCTGGGGCGCTGCAGATATGATCTTAATGGAGCACGATGATGGAACAGACTATAAAGCGCTAGCAAAGCTCTTGGTTCAAGCCGCAGAAGAGATACTGAAGATGATTCCTGATCCAGAAGTTCAGGGTTATGCGATCATCCCTCAGATCACAGGCAAGATTATCGATGTGATTCCTGATGGTGTATTAGTGAATGATGATGACTTTGTGGACGTGTACTACACCTTAATGCAAAACACCTCTTATGTTGATCACCCTGGTGCCGGCGGAAATGCAGTAGCTTCGTTCGCCCCGCTGACTATCTCTCCTACAGAGTAGTTGGTACTTTCTTGATTAGGGCCTTCTCGTTTAGGGCTCGGCCACACAAGCCCTAACGCTTCGTTATTCGAGATGACTCAGCGTATATACCTTGTGTAAATAAACTTCAGGTATATACGCTTTTATCGCTTTAGGCTTTAGGCTTTAGGCTTTAGAGAGCATACAGAGAGGACTAATTATAGGGAGTAATCAAACACGATGATGTCGTCTAACAACGGACGAAATACATCTTTCAGCGCATCATGTTCTGGGTGTGGAAGATAGTTCTGACGCCCCTTTTCATCCGTAAACGTCATTAAAACTGAATGGGTATAACCTTGGTTCTTATTCTCTGGGCTATCATTTAACCCCCACTCTACTGAAGTTACCCCGTCAACCTTGTTTGGCATCGCTTCAAACAGCATCTTTAGTTTTTGAACCTCTGAAGCCTCTGCGTTTTCTTTAAACTTAATCAGTAAAATATGACGAATCATTCCTGTTTCTTTTTGAGTCATTCCTAGTCCTTTTCGAATCGTTCGTTTGTAACGCTTAGCCTTAACTAGCACGAGTAACGGTGTGAAGTTAGAGAAAAACAAAATGCCACACGTGACACAACATGCCAAGGCTGACCACTAGAGTTTATAAAATACTCAAAATCCCGACACAAAAAAATGTTGCACTCAAGAGCACAGCATTTCTCATGAAAATAATAGGCACAGTTCTAACGTTAATCTCGACGACCTGTAAGCTGGATCGTTTGGTCTTGATCAACACTCTTGTGGAATTTTATTCCGCCATTATTGGCGTCATTTCTTCCTTCAAGTACTGGCTCAGATTCCACACGCTCAACCTTTACTTGATTACCTTCGATTCTCGTCATATCGAGAGTACTCGCATAAGTACCGTCAGCCGCAAAAGCCGTGTTCATTGATAAAGCCATCAATCCAAGTGTGATTAACTTGTTCATACATCACCTCGCTGTATTTTTAGTTCTTTGTTCGTTTGGTATCTGTTTTTTGTTGAAGTAACTTTAACAATCGAACATGAGCCATTCGAGGAAAAGCAAGATTTACCAAATGGAAAATCAAGGGATTAGCGAAGTTTTGACGCTGTGCTGTCTTATCAGTTTTTCACTACTAATATGATATTAGAGTCATATGATTTCTGTACGCCTAACGCACAGAGATTGCTGCTTATAAAGGAATCATTTGGAGAACCTGTGGACATCAATCTAGATATTCAAAATATCCTCGTCATCAAGCGTATGTATGAACTTCGCAATGTTGGACTGGTTGCGGATTCGCTAGGAAAAACCTCTGGGGCGATCAGCAAGAACCTCTCAAAGTTAAAGTTGCAGCTCGACGATCCACTGTTCATTCAAACCAAAAACGGGTTTGAACCCACGACTTTTATTGAAAATAACATCGAAAATTTTGAGCAAATACTAAGCAGTGTCGAAGCGATAAAACACCAAGCCTTCTGCCCTGAGTCTTATAGAGGTGATATCACCATCTACGCTAACACGCTCTTTTGGGAGCGCTACGGATCCAAACTTTACCTAACGCTTGCTAAAGAAGCACCCAATGCGCATTACTCATTCGTAAGGTGGGGAACCAATGTCAAAAACAGAATCATTGACGGTGAAAAAGCTATTGCTGTTCACTACTTTGATGACAGCCTCCCTCAGTCCATTTCACAAATGGAGATCGGAAAAGGACAAGTCGTATTCTTTGTGAGAGAAGACCATAAAGCACAAAGCTTTGAATCACTCGCCAACTATCCAATCATTCTATTTAAAACGCCGGGTTGGAATGACAATAAATACCCTATTCTCGATCGCCTTCGAAATATCGGATTTCATGTTATTCCAAAAGTGGAAGCTGATCACCCAGCAATGATCCACGATATTGTATTGAAGTCCGACTATTTTGGTATGACTCTAAACGGCACCGTACCCGAAGGCTGTAGAAGTATTGATTTACCGGAAAAGCTCATTATCGACGTCAGCTATGTCATGAGTTGTCGTCGTTCACAAAAAGACGCGCCATTGAACAAGTGGCTTTTTGATACGCTTAACTCAGTATTAAAGTAACCATAAACTTAGCGATTTAGGTTGATTTGTTAAGAGTAACTCAACAACAAGAAAAGGCTCCCACGGGAGCCTTTGTATTGGTGACTATTCGCTCGTTTTTCTAAGCTTCTTCGAGCTCTAGCTTACTATTTTTTATAGATTGTTTAGTACTTGTTTCAACCTCTTTTAGGCGGGCAGTAAAGTGCCTTAACACTGGTGGCTCATAAGTAAAATCAAGCCCCTTAACTTGCCCTGCATTCTCTTTCACTTTTTCAAACGCTTCGATGATGAAGTCCATATGAGTTTGCGTGTAGGTCGCTCTAGGAATTGTCAGACGCAATAACTCAGCAGGACACGGATGTTGTTCTCCCGTAGTCGGATCACGGCCTTGCAATAGAGAACCAATCTCAACAGCTCTAATGCCTGCTACTTTGTACAGTTCACACGCCAAAGCATGTGCGGGGAACTGACCAGCCGGGATGTGTGGAAGCAATTTACCTGCGTCGACAAATGCAGCATGACCACCCGCTTGTTGGCAGACTATGCCTATAGCTTCTAAGCCATCGACCAAGTATTGAACCTGACCGATGCGATACTCCAACCAATCTTGACGCATGCCGTCATAAAGGCCGACCGCAAGGCGCTCCATCGCACCACCCTCTAAGCCACCATAAGTTGGGAAGCCCTCTTGCACGACACACAAGGTTCGACACTCTGTGTACACATCCATGAAAGAGTCGTCTTTAAAGCACAACAACCCGCCCATCTGTACCATCGCGTCTTTCTTAGCTGACATGGCTAAGCCATCCGCGTATTTGTATGACTCACGAGTGATTTGTTCGATAGTCCAATCTTGATAACCGACTTCACGTTGCTGAATGAAATAAGCATTTTCAGCGTAACGTGCAGAATCCATAATCACAGGAATGCCGTACTTCTGAGCTATTTCATACACAGCTTTCAGGTTGGCAATAGATACTGGTTGTCCACCAGCCGAATTGCATGTAATCGTGCTCACGATATAAGGAACATTGGCAGCGCCCGCCTCTAAGATCGCCTCTTCCAATTTAACAACATCGAAGTTGCCTTTGAAATCCGCGTTCACTGAAGTATCAAATGCTTCTTTGGTATAAACGTTCCTCGCGACACAACAATTCACTTGAGTATGACCTTGCGTGGTATCGAAAAAGTAGTTAGACAAGGCGACCATTTTGCTACGGTCGAGGCCTTTTTCCATTTCACGCTTCTTAATAAGAACAGGAATATAGATCTGCTCTGCACCGCGTCCTTGGTGTGTAGGAATAGTCAGCTCATAGCCGAAGATATCCTTTACTGCATTCGCCAACGCATAGTAACTGCGGCTGCCACTGTAGGCTTCATCGCCCATTAACATCGCCGCTTGCATACGTTGTGTTATAGAACCGGTGCCACTGTCGGTCAGCAAATCGATAAATACATCGTCACTGTCAAGTAGAAATGGGTTCATGCCCGCTTCGACAATGGCTTGTTCACGATAGGCGCGAGTTGTTCTTTTTACTGGCTCTACAACGCGAATACGAAACGGTTCTGGTAGATGTTTGAAGTTTTCCATAATAGTCCCATTCAACAAATTCAACTTATAAGAAGAAAGCCAAATTCATTATTTTTAGATGTCACGAGTCATCACTATTAATTTAATTTCACGCACAACCATTCTCGTGATAATTACAATAATAATTAATAGCTATAAATATATTATTTAATCAATACGTATTGATTAGGTTCCAATTAATAATTAACTAGAGATAAAGAGTTGTATGCACAAAAGCAAAAATAGCTGACGCATAAACTACGACATTTCTTAAAGAAAAAATTAACAGGATTGGCAAAACTCAAGGGCTCTGCTGGCGCGTGACGCCTAGAGGGTACTACTCTGAAGAAAGGTGAAAAGAGAGCTGGTGGTCTAAAGTATACCAAGCTAACAAGGTCAGCCATGTTGTTGATTGCCATTTCAGATACAAGTTCACAATATATCCCTACGTTGAAATCAAGATGAAACGAAATTTAAATATAGTGCAATGGTTTTATAAATAAAGCTTGGATAAGTATAAATGTGATCAATATTTAGAATGACAATTAAATCTGATAGCGTGTTATGTAAACTTCGAATACCAGAGGTTCATAGACTATTAAACTAGTTCAACGAGATACTTAATAATAGCAGCTATTTTTTAAATTTAATGCTTCGCTAATATAGAACGAAGATCTAGAACACTAAGTTCTGATGAGAACTAAACCTCACCAGAACAACATTATAGAAACTATCGAGGACTACTTTTTCTTAACAGCTTGCTTAATGGCCATTTCAGCGAGCTTTGGTGTCGCCGCTTTCAAAACACTTGGTGTGACCTTCTTACCAGCGTTCACTACTTTGTTCAGTTGGCCTTTAACCGACGTTCCCCGTTTCATTGCCTCCAAACGTTGGCGGTTTCTTTGCACATTATTAGCATCAGCTATGCCTTCGATTACCATCTGCTTGAGTGCTTCTAAACCAAAAATCGTCTTTTCTGGCGCAATAGCGAGCGGTAACACGATATCAGACTGCAGCAATATATGGTTGTATTCGAGTGCTTGAGCAATGATCTTCGCTTTGGGCGATGTTGGATTACCCAAATCATAAGGCGGCTGCCACTCATCAACAGGCTTTAATCGATCGACCTGATTCACAACCGATACAACGATTGGCTTCTTACGTGAGATGTTTTTAGGATCGTCATAGAAAGCATCAAACTTGCCCTTCAATTGCTTATCCAGTTCACGAGCCGATTGATTGGCTTTAAGAACCCAAAGTACAACATCGGCTTGGGTCATCTCTTTAAGCATCAGAGCTTCGGTTTTGGCATTGCCATCCAGCCCTTGAAGATCAACAACTCTAACATCATTGTCATCGACAAACGCGTTGTATACGGTTGAAGTGTCGGTTGATGGCAGTACATCCACTTCAGCTACCAACTCTTGCTTAAGCGCATTAATCAGTGAGGATTTCCCAGAGCTTGTTTGCCCTACTAGAACAATTCTTACTGGCTCTAATTCTGGTGCAAAGCGCTGTTCATCTATTTCAGAAACATCCGACGCTCTTAGTGCTTCATCTTCAATGCTAAAACGTCCACTATAGAGATCAATCGCCACAGCGGCCACCTCATCTAACAAGGCTTGCTTGGCAGCATATTGCATGTCCTCAACCACACCTCTTGTCATTGAAGAAGTCGCCTGTTCACGGCCTAAATCCGAAATGACTTTCAGGGGGTTCAAATACAGGTTTTTAAGATGATTACCCCAAATGGCAGCTTTAATGATCTTATGTCCTAGCTCGCCATATTTGTCATAGGCTTCGTAGCCCGCTTTGATATAGGAAACCTTGAGATATTCAATACCTGGTATATGTTCTCGCACCACCAACTTATAGCGTCGGCTCACCTCTTCGAACAGCTTCAGTCCTTCTGGAATAGAGAAGTCGAGTGATTTCTTGTCAAACTTCGTGGCGACAAACTCAAGAACTTCTAAACCGGTTTGGTCTAGATTGCCCCACTCTATGTCGATCATTAATTGTTGCCGCACGTGGAGTTTCGATTCATTCCAGATCGACAGCTCTTTTTGAGACCAATCAATAGAAGCTTTAACAAGCGCATCGTCGATGTCAGTCTTCTTAAGCAATGATTCTACTTGAGGTTCATCATCGCTCTCTTTATTCAAAGAAGAATCGCTATAGGTCGATTTGTGCGAAGAGCGACTAGAAATGTATAGAGGAACAGAGAATAGTAAAGTACTCACCGCAATCGCAATGGACATTTCCAGTAGGTAACCATATTTAATCGCCAAGAAGAGACCAAAACCCATCATGATAATGCTTGGGAAGATAGCCGAAATCAGGGTAATGCCCCAGCGGCCACTCGATAGCACCGCCAGTAATCGAAATAGGTTTCTAATTTTCTTCATAGCCCGACGCCGCCTTTCCTTTTTTCAGGGATTCTTTGTAGATCTTCTGCATCTCTTGTTCAGAGACTTCTTCACCTTTGTTCTTATGATAGAAGTAAAAACACGCCGCGCGACCTAAACCATAAGAAGTGCCGAAACTCATTGCCGCTGCAGCAACCGCGCCCACAGTTTGACCATAAACTGGAATCAGCTTTATCAACTGTCGAGTGCCCAGTTTCATTCCGTATTGCAAAGCGAAGCTGCTTCCCAGAGTTCCTATCAATTCACTAAAGACTCTCTTATTCCATTCGACCCCATATTGATTGGCCAAGCTATGAAGCATTTTCGCTTGAATCGCAGGCACAGACACCAAACCAACACCTGGAATCAGGTCACTCGCGGCAGCGCTTCCTGCATACCAAAGCACTTCGTTTTCGACTTGATCAAAATTCGCTTCTTCTTGAGTCGAGTGTTCTTTGTCTATCACCATCATCCCTATCACAGGGAGTATTGTCGTCAACTGTTCTATCAGGGTGTCATAGTTATAGATGGGACTGCTGTTATAAGTAGAGCCGTCATCAGTTTCAAAATCGACGGCCACCGAAGAACAGTCCTTACCCCAAACCTTTTCAACTTGATTGGTGTTGAATCGAATTTGCCTTGTGCGATCGGTCTCTTTAGAGGACAGCACAGCAGTATGAACGAGAAGTAAATGCTCAATCTTCTTCTGCTTTTTAACCTGTTTCAGGGCAGAAAGCACAGATGATTGTTCGGGTTCATCGGCTTTCATCACTACGACTAGCGCATTGCCCGCTTGACCAATCTCTTCTAAATCTTCTTTAGGATCATAATCGGCCTCTCCCAAACCACGAGTATCAAGAAACCGCATTACTGGCTTGTCTTGAGGAAATTCATATGACATTGCAGTCATCGTGCAAGGAGCAAAACCGTTACCCACCTCAACGGAAGAATTGCCAGTCACGGCTTGAATGAACGATGATTTTCCAGCCCCCGTTTTGCCCAAAAGCCACAGCGTCGGTAGATGTTTACGCTGATACTCCTGAGCCTGAGTGAGATCTGGATTCTTACTGGGATTGATGAAATCTTTTATTTGATCAAACATGGTTAAGCTAACGCTCACTTGATAATGAAATTCGAGTTGATGACAATGCAATACTGACTTATATAATCACAAATCCTATTAGACTTATGTTTGTTCAGTCGCACTGGTTTACAATACCTAAACACTTGTTTTTATGTGTGCGCTTTTTCAAGAACGTGTATCACCACATTGATTCACGTATCGAACGAACAACAAATACAGAGAAGTAAAAGGTAAGTATGGAACAAATTTATTTAGCGGGTGGCTGCTTATGGGGTGTACAAGAGTTTATTAAGTACGTTCCTGGAGTCATCAGCACCGAAGCTGGCCGTGCCAATGGCACTTCTCGAATAACGCAAAATGATAACACCCCAAATACCTATGATGGTTACGCTGAATGCGTACAAATCGATTTTGACCCGAGTATCACGTCGGTAACGATTCTGATGAAGCACCTGTTTGAGATTATTGACCCATACAGCGTGAACAAACAAGGCATCGATGTAGGAGAAAAGTATCGTACTGGCATTTACAGTCTCAACGATGGACATCTTGCCGAAGCCAAGCGCTATATTGCGTCGCGTGATGATGCAGACCGAATCGCTCTAGAGATACTGCCTTTAATACATTATGTCGCCAGTGACGACATCCACCAAAACCACCTAAGTCAATTCCCAGAAGATCATCATTTGTGTCACATCCCTTGGGATCTGCTGCATAAGTATAAATCACAGTAGTCACGACGTAAGATTGAGATGGTCACGACCTAAGATCGATAAAACCTCAACAGATATTACCCGTTGAGGCTTTTTAGATGTTAACGGCTAATACAGCTATCTTGAATTTATTTGATAGCCCAGACCGTTAAGCATTAAAACGTTAAGCAATAAGCTACTTCGTTGTATTCTCGAGCACGTAGTCCGGACCCGCCGTTTCAGCCGTCACAACGGAAAGTTTCGACACATCGGCACCTTCGCCTTGGTAAGCATTCATGCCGTTAGTAATAGTCACTGCCGGCAACTCGACTGAGTAGCTTGAGATCTGCTCAGAATCCGTCACTTGACCTACGTACGTTTCATCAGTGTATGTAGCATCAACTAATGGGAAGTCGTTTGTTGCGCGTACACTTACAAAGTCAGGTGATAATGAATTATCAACCACGTTGTTGCTAAACGCGACATCAACACCTGCATAGATGTTTTCCACTTCTGCGTTATTGAACAGGCTTACACGATGACTTTGGTTGCCATACACAATGCCCCACTCTGTATCCACAAGAGAGTTATTCTCGATCGTGATATTTTTAGGTGTCCATTGCTTGTTAAGCTCTTTTCCTTTGACCGACTGATCTAACTGTTCGCCGTTTGCAACATCGATGATGCCAGTATTGATAACAATACCGCCGCGTAAGTCAGCATTACCTTCAATTAGACCATCACGACCACGCGTGTTAGCAATGTAGTTGTTGCGGATAACATGGTCTTCATCATAAATACGAACACCGCCAGTTAGACGCTTTCCGTTACCAAGGATCATGTTGTTTTCAACTTTATTTCCTTTACCGTGACGAAGTGAAATTAGAGCAGTACTTTGAAAAATCGTGTTGCCTGAAATCGTGTTGTCACCCGACTTAATAGAAATAAGTTCACGCTCGCCATCCATATCAATCATTAGGTTGTTAACAAACTTAGAGCTCGAATCCCATTGTGAAGCCTTAGAATCACCGATGCGGATGGCTTCCCAGCTGTTGCCGTTATAACGAATCGCTTCTTTGATGTCGAACTCATTAAATTGGTTCGGTTTCTGATCCATGAAGATGTTATTCGCGATCAGGTGATTATCTGATGTGTCATCTTTTTGTACACCAATCAGCGTCCCGCGTTTTTGTTTACCTTCGAAACGGTTATTGATTACCTTGCCATCTTTGCCCCATAACGAAACCCAAAGGTATTTTGGATATTCAGAGCGGCGATCGTCTGGTTCGTATGTGTAATCGTGGTTGAAGTAGTAGAACGTTGAGTTTTTAAGCGTGTTGCCATTACCCATCATACGCACAGCACCAAATCGTTCGTTTGGACCACCTTCAGTAAACACTAAACCATCTAGTGTGACGTCATCACCTTTAAGTTCAAACTGAATAAGGCCAGTAATCCAAGCCGAACCCGCTTGCTCAGCTCTAATAGTGATATCGTTCGCGGTAATAGTCACTTGACCTAAATTCGCGTATTTACCACTAGGGATAACGACTTCGTCGCCATCTTTTAAATTTTCAAATTGTGCTTTAAGCGCAGCCACTTGTTCGTCTGAAGCAACGGCCAACGTATTCCCATCAACCTCGTTTAAGCGATCACTACTCAATAAGTAACTACGATCGATTTCGCTAATAGCAGGCGCTGCTTGTTCAGCCACGTCGATCACTGGTGCCGCTGTATCTTGGCTTGTACAGCCCGTTGCGAAAGCTAACGTGAACGCGCTAATAATACTTACCGAAATTAATTTTTTTTTCATCGTACATCTCACATTGAATCTTGGATTATCAAATTAACGGCCACCCAAGTGGGTGGCCGATGTATTAACACTCTATGTTTGAGTATCTATTTTTTAGAATCTTGTAGGCATTAGCTTTCAGCAGAGGTAACTTCGTCGTTTTGTTGCTCGACTTTGTCATCAACCGCTTTCACCAGAAGCAAACCAACAGAGAATACAATCGCACCACACAGAACAAACACCATGCGTCCCCACATAGGGTTCGGCAGTACGAACATTGTCATTACGCCCACACCCGCCACTGCGATAAGTGAACCCAACATACGACGTTGCTTATTATCCAGTTTCTTCTGCTCGTTACTTTCAGCAACTAATGGTGTCGCTAGGTTGTTGAAGAACTTGTCTACGTCTTTCTCACGGTGCTCAGCAAGAGGCTTGTAGAACAGTGTTGATAGAACGAAGAAGCCAGCAGTAAATACGATGTGGCCAATAAGGCCGATAGCCACTTTAAGGTCAGCCCACTCACGGCCAGTTAGCTCGTTCAGACCGAACCAGTTTTGAACCATATCCGCTGTGATAACGAAACCTACGAAGTAAGAAACCACACCACCAACAACTAGCGTACCCCAACCAGCCCAATCCGGTGTTTTACGGATAAAGAAGCCACAGAATGCAGGAATTGTCATAGGGAAGCCGATCAGTGCGCCCACATACATCATCGTATCGAAAAGGCTCAATCCTTTAAGAGAGTTGATGAACAGTGCAACCAAGATGATAGCGATACCGAAGAACGTAGACGTTAGCTTAGAAACAACCATCAGCTCTTTCTCTGTCGCTTGAGGACGAAGAATCGGCTCGTAGAAGTTCTTAACAAAGATACCTGAGTTACGGTTTAGACCAGAATCCATTGAAGACATGGTCGCAGCAAACATAGCGGCGATCAGAAGACCAACCATACCGGCAGGCATGTACTCTTGAACGAAGTATAGGTAAGCGAAATCAGCAGATTTGCTGCCTGCTTCTGGGTAAGCAGCCGCTAAATCAACACCTTGACCCGCCATAAACCAAGATGGCATAAACCAAATGATTGGACCAAGCGTCATAAGGATACAAGCAAGCAGTGCGGCTTTACGTGCATTGTTAGAGTCTTTAGCCGCAAGGTAACGGTAAGAGTTCAACATGTTGTTGGTAATGCTGAATTGCTTCAAGAAGATGAAGACTGCCCAGATACTAAAGATGCTTAGGTAGTTAAGGTTGTCACCTGTGATGAATGAATCTGTTGGGAAATCACTAATGATCTGCGTAACGCCGCCACCGTGGTAAATCGCAACCACGGCACACGTCACCGTTACCGCCATGATAATAACCATCTGCATGAAATCAGATGCGATTACTGCCCATGAGCCACCCGTTACTGACATCACCAGTACAACCAGACCAGTTAGGATGATTGTCGTTGTCATATCAAAGCCAAAGATGCCAGATGCGATGATCGCAAGACCGTTCAACCAGATACCAGCAGAGATAACACTGTTTGGCATGCCCGACCAAGTAAACACTTGCTCGTTCACTTTACCAAATCGCATACGAATTGCTTCAATTACCGTAACCACACGCAGTTGGCGGAACTTCGGAGCGAAGTAAAGGTAGTTCATTAGGTAACCGAAGGCGTTAGCAATGAAGATAATCGCTACTGCAAAACCATCAGTAAAGGCTTTACCTGCCGCACCAGTAAATGTCCACGCACTGAACTGGGTCATAAATGCTGTTGCACCTACCATCCACCACAGCATGTTACCTCCCCCACGGAAGTAATCGCTAGTTGTACTTGTAAATGTTCTGAACATCCACCCTATCGCAATTAAGAATAGGAAGTAGATGCCTACTATCAGGGTATTGAGTTCCATCTTTAGACCTTTTATTTATGTTTTTCTGTTAGGTGCACTATAGATAGATGATAGCCACATTTGTACTACAATAACTTAAATGCGTGACAGCGATCTTAGACTATTACCATCAAATAATCATACAAGTGATCGAGTTCAAAGTTGCATCGAACAAGAGCGAAATTCATCAACATAGTGCAAAGTCTGGCACTCTCCCCCCATATGACAGGCTAAAACTCTATAAAACCCCAATTAAATGTGAATAAAATCACACAAAAATGAAAATCAGTCATTAAAAGAATTCAATCGTTACAAGAAAAATAACAAATCTAACGAAGAAAAAACACTCAATATAATTTTTAAAAATGATTAAATCCAACACATTTGTATTACAAATAATACAATGCCTACGTCCAAATACGTATGAAAAAGTTCCCTTCAATAGACAGTCAATAATGAAAACTTGAAAACCAGTAATAGCTGCTGACAGTCATCCATGGAAGTGAAATGCTTTTAACACACTGATTACACTTTCCCCCGTCCAATAAAAAAGGTGTCATTATGAAGAAATACATCCCAATATTGATTGCTCTTAGTACGATGTCTTCTATGAGTTACGCAGCCACCCGAGAAGATGCTGTTGATTATCTTCAGATGCGAAAAGGCGTTGCTTATCAAGTTAACCACTCAAAGCCATTTACTGGGCAATTTGAAGAGAAATTCGATAACGGCCAAATAGCCACTCAAGCTCAGTTTGCTGATGGCTTAGAGCTTGGGTTAGAAACCAACTGGTATCCAAATGGCCAGATCGCTTCTAAAGTGAATTACGAAAAGGGTGAATTACAGGGCAAAGCTGAGGCCTGGTACCCGAATGGGCAGAAAAAAGCAGAGCTCAATTATATCGATAACAAATTATCGGGTGATGTCTCTCGATGGTATCCAAATGGCGAACAAAGCCTTACTGCGAAATACAGTAACGGACAACAAGACGGGCTAGTAACGGATTACTATCCAAATGGTAACAAGGCAAGTCAAGCCAAATTTGATGATGGTGAAATTGCAAATGGGACATTAACTCGTTGGAATCAAAACGGAGATAAGGTTGAAGAATTGACCTTTAAAGGCCACAAAATCACATCTAAACAGGTATGGATGCCTACACAAAGTTAGCGCTATCGCAACGATACCCACAGCAATGGGCATTCATGTCACTACGCGTGAGCGCCTATTGCTTTCGAAACCCTCTTAAACGCATTATTTTCGTCGCTGACCAATGCAAGTTGTACCTTCAAACACGCGACTGTTCATTTCACTCATCACTAAAAGTCACCACTAGTAATAAAAGCATCATCAATAGATATTGAAAATAAATAATATTTAACTTGCGAATAGCCTTTTGTTAAAATATTGTAAGCAAACGTTTACCTTGCGAGTCAGATCTCATTATGCAGCTCGTAGACGAGAGAAACGCGATTTCAAATACGTTATTGAGTCATATTGCTTTGGTGCCCGTCCATGAAAATTAAAACCTCCCTATTTAGCCTTACTTGTTTGTCCATATTGTCACTGATGATTGTTGTATCATTCACTGAAATGGCAAACCTCAAACTGATTAAGTTAGAGAAAACGCTGATCAAAGTTAAGTCGCTTGAAGTCTCTATGCTGCAACTTAATCGAACAGAATTAGAATTTTTGATCAGCCACGATCAATCACTTCAGCCAGTATTCACCAAGGAATACTCAAACTTTCAGAAATTGATGGGAAGTTTTTCTGTTCTACTTGATGAATCAGACATTGTCGTTTCAGAGTTAGACAAACTGAAAATGGAAGTTAAACAATACAATAAAGATTTTTCTTTGATGATAAACGCCATTGATCGAGACCCAACACAAGTGGCGGGGCTAAAATCAGAAATGAAAACATTGTTTGAAGACATCATTTCGATATTCACGGCTGTTGAACGCCGCCTGGAAGAACAAGTAGAGTCGATTCAACAAACCATTACCACTTTCATTATTAGCTCCCTAATAACCGTAGCAGTAATGCTTCTCGCACTTTCATTTGGTATTTCATCACGTGTAGCGAAAAAAATTGCATCATTGAACTCGGTGATGCTTGTGGTCTCCCAACAACGCGACTTTACCGTAAAGGCAGAAGAGAGCGGTTCAGATGAAATTGCTGATATTGCGAAAGCTTTTAATATTGTACTGTCAGATATTCGTCAGCTTGTTGGGCAAGTACAAGGATCTATCCAACAACTAGGTAATATTTCAAATCAGCTACAACACGACGGAAGGCTCGTTGAAAGCGCCTTAAACAAACAACAGCTACAAACAGAAAACATTGCGACCGCGATAAACCAGATGGGCAGTAATATCCAAAGTGTTGCGATAAATAGTGACAACGCATCATCCAATGCACAAACCAGTTTCGCAACGGCTAATGAAGGCTTGAATGACGTCGCATTTACCAGAGACACCATCAATACTCTTTCGACTGACCTAGTAAGCGCCAGCGAAGAAGTAAATCGCCTCTCTGTTCATTCAGAAAAAATCAATACCGTATTAGAAGTCATTAAAGACATTGCAGAGCAAACTAACCTCCTCGCTCTCAATGCAGCAATCGAAGCAGCTCGTGCTGGAGAACAAGGGCGCGGTTTTGCAGTAGTGGCTGATGAAGTGAGAACCTTAGCAGGGAGAACACAGCTTTCTACTGAAGAGATCTCCAATATTATTCAAGGGGTTCAAGACCAAACCCAAACGGTGGTTAATACAATTCAAAACTGTTGTGAAAAAGGCGATAGCAGTGTCAACTCTTGTGAAAAAGCGCACTCAAGACTCACATCAGTAATCAAGGATATGGAAACGATTCTAAACAACAGTTTAGAAGTGGCCAATGCAATGCAAGAACAAAGCGATGTTACATCAGAAATCATTGACAACGTAAGTTCGATTAAACACCTTACACTCGCTAACGTAACGGTCGCTTCAAAGAATGCCGCCTCCGCAACATCGGTTGTAGAACAGACCGCATCTCTTGAACGTGCGGTCATAAACCTCAAATCTTAATCGCTCTATACATCATTCACGGTTACTGAATGAATCAGTGGGTGCCCTTCTTATCTATAGTCTGTATCTGTAGATCAAACGATCAATACAAATTTTAGGCAAAAAAAACGCTCATGTTGCCTGTATCAACATGAGCGCAAAGGTAGATCTTCACTACCATCTCCTACCTTTCTAAAGGAAAGCAGAAGTTATAATTAGAATAGTTGGGAGCAATAATCAAAATGCTCTTACAAGCACTTCAACGATTTCTTCTTTTTCATCAGTTTAGAGCGACTATATCCAATCGTTCTAACTCCGATCTCTATAGCAGGCTGTGTAACTGCCTTGCCTACTACACTTCAAACCTTTTTTGATTGAGGCTTTTTATCCCCTCACGGCAAATACATCGTACTTTTAGGTATGTTAACTTTTAGACTATCTTCGCTTTTAAACTATCTTCGCTTTTAAACAAAGCCTTAGCCTTAAAACCATCATCCCAATGCAGCTATGAACCATAAGTTCATCCATTCACGTCGGTAGTCACTTAAAACTAACCGACAGAATCACTACCTAAAACCATACAGATGCATGTGCATCTATTTAACGTTCTGACGATATGTGTTACTACATAAAGTTAGTAAATAATAATGTATTACAAATAAAAATGACAACTAAAGATTCAATTTTTTGCTGTAGCGCACATTTATTGATAGACAAAAACTCAGAAAATCAACATAACCTGAAAAATAACCATTAAAAAACAAAGGTTTAATTTAAACCCTAACTTTGTAACCCTTTGTAAATAGTGGTTTTATCATGACAACACGATCTAATTCACAGAACCTCACCATTCTAATCGCTAGCATATTTGTAGTATTTTAATTCAAAAGAAAGAGTAACCCTACACACGAAAACAAACGTCATCGCATTGAGCGTATAACTCCGCTTTACCTAAAAGCCGGCGTTGCTAGGGAAAACCCTGAATGGTGAAACTGGCAACTGAGACAGACTTTAGCAAGTTCACAATGAAAAAGAACTTAGCGGAAATATGGGCTCAGCGCGACGTAGAACGACTTTACCCAAAACTTTAATCCCAATACAACAAAGGGCTCAACGTTGGTCCTTTATTAACCATTTTTTATTTAGATACAGTGGAAACAATAAAATGATAAAAACGAATAAAGTAACGCTTGCAGTATTAGCAACTCTTTTTGCAGGCAGCGTGTCTGCGGCATCACTAGATTTTCGTGAAGAGTACAAGCACGATTCGGAAGAATGGGCTGGTCGAGTGAAAATTGGTGGTAGCACAGGTAATCATTACTACGGCGTAGAAATGAAGCACAAGGGTAACCTAAGCGAACTTCAACGTGGTGATAACGAATTTGAATACGGCTACCACTTCAAATTCGATAACAACTGGCGTGTAACAACTTCAATGCCGATTACTTTCGGTGATGAAGCGGTAACTTACAAACCGCAAGTACGTGTTCAATACAAATTTGATTCAGGTGTAACAACGAAACTTCGTTACCGCCATGAGTTCCGCAATTATGCATCAGGTAAAACTTCAACAGGCCTTGATGGTAAGCAACACGACTCATTAAATGCCGGTAAAATTACGGGTAATATCGATTACAACTGGAACGCTTGGCAGTTTGGCTTTGAAGCAAACTACAAAGAAGATTTCTTTAATGACGAATGGAAAATGGGTAACAACGGCGAGTACGAGTGGGACTACAACATGAAGATCGGCTACAAAGAAGCAGATTGGAGCTGGCGCCCATACGTAGAATTTGGCAACGTTCAATGTACAAGTGATACGGTGTGTGACTCAAGCCGTCAACTACGTAGCCGTGTAGGTATTACTTACAGCTTCTAAGCTGTTCCCTATATGAAAAGTCTAAGATGATAACTGCCTAATTTTCTAAGACCCAAACAAAAGCCAGCATAATCGCTGGCTTTTATGCTTTCAAATCAGTTCAGTCAACAATGATTCAAATAAGGAAACAAATGGCTTCCCTAGTGACTGATCCTATATAAAAATGATAGTGTCACTTCATCATTCGGGACCACTCGTTTCTGTTGAGCCAAAAATAGCTCCGCTGTTGAAACTGCATCAGCTAACGCATTGTGGCTGTTATACTCAGGAAGACCATACCTGTCACGTGTGCCTGCCAAAGTTAAATCTACCTCTTCATGATTACTGATCGCTTTCTCCATAGATTTTTCAATACACAATGTATCTAACCAAAGCAAAGGCACCGTTCTCAATCCGTAACATCGAAGTAGATATTGACTAATGAACTTCTCTTCTACAACACAAGCGTGCGCAACAATGATTTTACCTTTTGCGGCTTCAAAAAAGGTCAGCATGGCATCATGAATTGACGCGCCCTCTTCCAACATTTGCGGCGTAATGTGATTAATAACCGCGGTTTCTGCGTTGATCTGAGAGTCGTTGTTAAGATAGATGTGTTTGGCAGATGCCAAATCAATTCGCCCCTTAACCACATCAACCCACCCCATCGATAAAATCAGATCTTGTTCACTGTCTAAGCCCGTCGTTTCAAGATCTAACACAATATACTCACTATCTTTAGCCAAATCCGCCATCTCTGGACACGGCTGTTCAACAAGATCGTGTAATGCTTCAGGCAGTTTAACCGTATTTAGGTATTGCTTTCGCTTGCGCTTGACTCGCTCAAGCGGATGAAAATAATTTAACAATGCTCTCATTAGCGCGCTCCAAAACGAATCTTCGCCGCCTCTTGGAGATCAGCTATGATCCTAAAGGCATCTTTCAAGTGCTTACGTTCAAAGCTACCAAAGCTATCAGGGTTGATGTTGTTGTCTGGTACCTCCCCATTCTTCAAAGCTTCAAGTTGATGACCAAATCGGAAAGATAAAATGAACTGATACGCACCCAGAATGTTCTTGAACGCGTCATCACTGAGCATACCTTTCTCGTTCGCAGCTGCAAAACGCTCGTCGGTTGCAGACAAATCACATTCAACGGCTAGCCCGTATATACGTGCGAGATCGATAATCAGGTTAATCGCGTATTTCTTCACATTGAGCGTTTTCTTGTTCTCTCCCGACTTCTCTAACACCAAGCTGTTAAAAATGCCCAATGGTGGATTAGTGTTCACCGCATCTTTCACCAACGTGCTCAAAAATTCTCGATTATTGCGAATATTGGAGTGCAACTCATCACGAAGAATGCCCTCAAATTCACTGTTGCCGTAAATAGTGCGAATTTCAAGGAAAACACTGATATTGAGTAGACGCTCATATTCAGGGTTTGCTACCCACTTCTTGTAGTAGTGCTTCCAAACACCCAGTGGCTGACACCACTTTGGCGTCGCAGCCATGAATTTTCCTGGGCATAACGGATAGTCACAACTTGCCAATCCATTTGTTACCATCATCGCTAAATGCTTGAAATAAATACGGTCACTGTCGGTTGCATCGTCAGAAAGTACAATCGCGCTGTCTTGATCCGATAACATGTGTACTTCATTGCGGGCGTGAGAACCCGCAACAATCCAAGAAAAGTCACAAGGTGGTGGGCCTAACTTGTCAATTGCTATCTGAATTAATCGGCGGGTGTAGGCATCCATAATCATGGTCATTACCTTACCCACTGTTTCCGGTGCAACTTTACCTTCCACCAGCGCTTCAAATATAGCTTGTCGTTCCGAGGTAAATGAAGACATGGTTTTCACACTGCCCGCGTATTTGATTTTCTCAATCAAGAAAATGGCTTGAACACGGTGGTTTTGAACCAAGTGAGACGTGGTAAGAAGCCCAATGACTTTGTTCTCTTTCACAACCGGCAAGTTGCGAATATTAAACTGCATCATAATAGACGCGGCGTGTAGCACTAAATCGTCCGGTTTAACCGTAAGAGGAGAATGCGTCATCACCTCAGAAATAAGGCTATCAGTACTGACACCATGAGCGATCACTCGCTTAGTCATATCTCGGTCAGTAATTAAGCCTACAATCGACTCATCCTCATAAATTACCGCACAGGGTGAGCGTTGATGAAGCATTTCAACCGCGACCGATTGGATGGTTTGCTGGGACTTAACAATTGCCACCTGTCCGCTTGCGACTTCTTCAACCTTACGAATGAACAAGCCTTTCTCTTTGTTTGACCAAACCACATCCAGTGCCGATTTCAAACGAACTTGGGCCTGTGAAGCAAAATGCTCAGCACAACTTGGAAAAGCTTTGAAAAGTGTTTGAAGCGCCGAGTGTGGAATAACATAAAGTAAGGTGTTTTCAATTGCGACAGCTCTATAGCCTTTATCATCATTAACTTCAGAATCTAAGAACGTGAAGCCGAACAGATCTTCACTGCCTAACCGTGCACGAAGCACACCGTCCGATTTTCTTTGCTCCATAGATCCTGTTCGAATGATATAGAGCGACTTTTCTTTTCCTGACTCGCATAGATCGACGACATCCCCTTTGGCTAGATAGGTAATCTGAACATTAAAAGCGAGGTCACGAAGCGCTTCTTTAGGGATCTTATCGAAAGGGTCTATCTGACCGATGAACTGAAGAATATTTGGCAATAGAGACTGAGGCATATAATCACACTCGCATTAATTTGATTAGTATTATTATATAACTAACAATGCTGGTTACTAGCGGTTTTAGCAAAACAACGCACATAAGACTAAATATTGGACATCGGTCAAGTTTTCATCAATTTTGGATGTAAAAAAAGCACGTATTAAACGTGCTTTCAATAGATAACTGTCTGTAGTAACAGCAATTTTAGGTTGACTCCACTAGGTATCCAGAGCAACGCTCGATAGAAACGGCTAAGACCTTAGAGTTGAAACCTCACCCAAAACACTAAGCTAGCTTGCTACTGGCAATCTGTGGTTAGTATCTAATAGATGACTTGCAGAAGCTTGGCGTGCTTTATCACTGTTACCCGCCATGATTGCTTCATAAATTTGACGGTGTTCATTAATACACGTACTTCCCTCTTCTGAAGAATGAGAAATAAAGTTAACAAACATTGTCGTTAAGATATTGCCAAATGGAAGGTAAAAGTCATTACCTGTTGCATTGAAGATGAGGCTATGGAATTTCATATCAATATCTAGCCAACTGTCTTGGTTAAACTCTTCAGCACCTGATATTTCTACCATCTGTTGGAAAATGCCCGACAGTTCAATGCGTTGTTCAGCGCTCGCGAACTGAGCAGCCAATGCACATGCTTCTGGTTCAATCGCGCGACGTAAGCCCAAAAACTGATGACAGAATTGGTCTGTATCTGCCAAACCATCCATCCATTCGATCAATTGCGGGTCTAAAAAGTTCCAGAACGCACGGTCAACAACGCGAGTACCGATCTTTGGTCGAGATTCTAGTAGGCCTTTTGAAGTAAGAAGCTTAACCGCTTCTCTTAATGCAGTCCTACTAATTCCAAATTGCTCACACAGAGCCATTTCACCAGGAATGATAGAGCCTTGAGGCAAATTGCCCGACAAAATACCACGTGCGATTTCACGTGCAACTTGCACATGAAGGCTTCGCTTAGAGCCTGAAATCGAATTGAAAGAGCCAGCCATGTGTCTACTTACTTATTAGATATGTATTATTTAACTCGGACTATAGCACTGATTTATATCTGCACCAACTAAGTATAAGAATAACGTGAGGTCACGAATGATATAGGCTAGCGAAGATTTTATGAATTTTATAAGTATTTAGTTCATCAAACTAATTAAAAACATTTATTCATACAAATAGTTCTTATTTACACCGTTTTTTGTATGCGCAAACTCACAAAACGACTCTTACTCTCACTATTTATGTCGTTGATGATCAGTTTTGAGATGACTATCCTTGAATACTGCAAGTGTTATTGTATGATTTATTAACGCGAATGATCTACAATATAGGCGACTGTGATGTTTAACGATTTAAAAGGCAAACGCATTCTAATTACTGGCTCTACTGCTGGTATGGGCTTAGCTACAGCACGTATTTTCGCAAAGTATGGTGCAAAAATTGGTATCAATAGTCGTGCTTCTAGCCCAAAAGTTGATGACGTTATTGCCGAACTCAAGGAGCTTGGTGGCGATGTTGCATTTTTCCCTGCGAACTTGATGGAAACATCGGATTGCGAAAAATTAGTTAACGAGTTCACCGAACACTTCGGTGGGATGGATGTGTTGATCAATAACGCAGGCGGTCTTGGCGGTCGTGCCAACCTAGAAAATATCGATGACGAATTTTATGAACGAGTAATGAACCTAAATGTTCGTTCTGCGTTAATGACAACCAAATTCTCTATTCCTCACTTACGTGCGTCTGCCGCAGAGTCTGGCCAAACATCGTGTGTTATTAGCACGGGTTCGATTGCCGCTCGTGAAGGTGGTGGTGTGGGTGCTGGTGTATATGCCGCATCGAAAGCTTGGTTACACGATATCCATCGGAACTGGGTAAAAGAATTTGCTAAAGACAATATCCGTTTCAACATAGTTTCACCAGGCACTATCGATACCGCATTTCATGACGGCAAAAGCGATGAGCTAAAGTCGACCATTGCTAGCAATATCCCTATGGGTCGCTTTGGCAGTATTGAAGAAGTAGCACCTACTTTTGCTTTCTTTGCCTCACATGCTTGCAGCGGTTACATCACAGGGCAAATTCTGGATGTTAACGGCGGACAAATAGCGCCCTAGATCCCTAATTAAAAAGGCGAGCAAAATTAGTTTTAGCAAGGTCACAAAGTTAATAAGATCGCAGAGCGATATAAAGTCGCGAAGCTAATAAGATCACACCGTTATATAAGCGCATTACATTTGGTCAAAGACCTTAGTAGATGAGGGAAAACCTCACACAACATAGACGTATACACTGACATAAAAACGCCAGATTCGTCTGGTTTTTTTTGTTTTTTTAAAGTTTCAATTTCAGGTGGTTTAAATGTCAATATTTACATTGGTGGAAGATTCAAGCCGCCGAATTCATGTTCAAGTGGCGAGACAAATTGCTCGTAAGATCTTGTCTGGCGAGTTAGAAGAAAATCAGAAGTTACCCAGCGAAATGGAGCTGTGCGAGATCTTTGGAGTGAGCAGAACTGCCCTTAGAGAATCCACCAAGCTGCTTTCTGCAAAAGGACTCATTGAATCAAAGCCCAAAGTTGGCACTCGTATCAAACCGAGAACACAATGGCACTTCTTAGATCCGCAATTACTCTATTGGATTCAAGATTTAGAAGACACCAAACCTTTCTTGTCTCAATTTTTGGGTTTAAGAAAAGCGATAGATCCAGAAGCATGTGCATTGGCGGCAACCAACGCAACCGTCGAGCAGCGTAAAGAACTCTCTATTCTTTTCCAAAAAATGACTCTAGCGGCTAACGCCTATGACTATGAAGAGTGGACAACGCACGACCACCTATTTCACCAGACGATCTTCTTATCGACTGGCAACCAGTTTTACATCCCGTTCGCAAACATCTTGTCGACAATCTTCAAACAGTTTATCGACCATTCAGCAGAAGGTGGTCGCTTCTGTTTAGAAGAGCATAAAGCAATATACGATGCGATCATGTCAGGCAATGCCAAGCAGGCACGTGTAGCCTCTCAATTATTACTTGATGATGAAAACCAAAAATTATCTAAGGTTGAATTAGCGTTCGCATAACCGAAGTTTACTTGAGCTGATTTGTGTTTAGATTTCTAATTAGACACGAATCAACTCATATTCGACTGTCTACGGTGCCCTAGCCGTCAGTTTTACTTTTACGATTAGTTTTGCTTAAACAATCAATCTTGTTTTGGCTCTCAGTCTTGTTTAACCATCAATTACCGTAGTGTTTCATCTTTATACGTTGAACTCAGGTCATCTCAGAGAAAACTTACGGTTATATACACATAAGGTGTTGTTTGTGTCTTCGCAATCGTACGTAAGGAAAAACTTCTCTCTCGCTTGGCCCCTAGCCTTGAATGGTATTTTGATGCAGTCGATGTTGATGATCGACACGCTTCTTGTTTCTCCACTTGGAGAAATTCCACTCGCAGCAATGGGGATTGCTACAACCATTGTTGCATTCGTGCTAGGTATACAAATGGCACTGGCAAATGGTACACAACTGGTACTCAGCCGTGCTGTGGGCTCTGGTATCGCAGCTTCTCTTTCAAAAGCATTTTGGGCAGGTCTGTTCATTAACCTGGGCATAGCAACGGTATTTTGGTTTCTATTAACCTTTTTCGAACAGCCTCTAATTCAAGCCTTAACTGACGATAACGCACTCCAATTAGAAATCAGTCGCTATCTTGATATTTCTAAATATCTGGTGATTTTCACCGCATTAACACAAGTCATCATCGCTCTTTTTAATGCACTAGGAAGAACTAAAGTACCCTTTAAAGGTTACTTGATTGAACTGCCGATCAACGCCGTACTTTCTTATGTGCTTATTCACGGCTTTTCAACGTTTGAAGGCATTGGTGTTCAAGGCGCTGCACTAGGTAGCATTATTGCAATCACCATACGCTTACTCTATTTGGCTCTGTGTGTTCATTTAAGTTCAACATTATCACTCAAGCTAAGTGCTCAAAAATCTGAATTCATTACAAACGTTCGACGCCACTTTATTGAAATATTCCCGGTCGCCGCAAATGTAACCATGTTATTAATTGGTGCGACCATTTACCAATTGCTGTACTCGCAGCTCAATATAAACGCCTATGTAGCGATTACCTTAGTGATGCCTTGGATCAGAGCTGGCTCTCAGTTCATTACTGCTTGGGCTCATTCTTCAGCTATTACGATCAGCCAAGCGATCGGGTCCAAAAAAATGGATGATCTCGCCAAAAACGTTGATACCAGTATTGATGTTGCTGTGGGTGTTTCTATTATTTGCGCGGTTCTATTTGCTGGATTGAGCGTAGTAATTGGAGACATCTACCCAGATTTAGATCCTTCAACCTATCAAGCATTAGCTGTTATTGCTCCGCTCTACATATTCTTACCGATTGCTCGTGGCTACAATACTGTTCACGGAAACGTTTTGAGAGCACTGGGCAAGACAACCGCTGTATTTAAAATTAATTTTACTGGCCAGTGGGTTATTTCAATCCCTTTGTGTGCGTTGATTATCCTCGGCTTAGATGGCTCTATCTTTTGGGCATTTGCAGTCCAGCCATTTGAAGAGATAGTCAAAGCATTTCCGTTTAGACACTTGGCACGCAAGTCTTTGAAAGAGTTTGATGCAAACAAAGCCAATGAGTTGATGTATGACTAAACGCCGTCGTACCCTCTAAGCTCTAAGCTCTAAGCTCTAAGCTCTAAGCTCTAAGCAGTTTGATTAACAGCCTTGTCTTCTGACAAGGCTGTTTTGTTTTATATTGGATGGATTCTAGTTTTGAGTTAATCAACCCCCTTGGGTTAACTAACGCTCAATAGCTTAAGTGAGAGCCATTTACAAACCTCGATAATCAGACCGCATATGACATTAATCAAGAGCAACCAGCCGTCTTGATATGTTAGATGCACGAACAAACACAAGTGCCATACACAAAGGCTCGAATAAAAAAAGGCCACTTAACATTGAGCTAAGTGGCCATTAAAAATGCTTGATTGAGCTAACTTGTTACCTGCTCTATTCCGTATCTATTTGCCGTTAAGCTTAAGAGCAGAGAAAGTAACACTGTTGTAGTCGCCATTCTTTTTATCGACCGCAAAATCGCCAGTGCCAGCACAACCTGGGCCCCAAACAGGGTGAGTGTCATTTACGCTACACTGGCCATATGCGCCAGCTTTATAGTAAAAATCATCTTCAGCATAGCCCGTTGGTGAGTCAAGTTCATCGACACCTTTACTCAGGTCGATTTCATACTTAACCGTATCGTGACGCTCTGTTTCAAACGTTAGATACATCATGGTACCTTTTACTTCCACTTTGTAACTAAACTCTTCGCCTAGTGCAATGCCCGCTTCACCCGGTTCTGCTGGGTTTTCCCAAGTGTTGCCCCAAACAGGATAAGCGATGTCGGCACGGTTAGGATCTTTCTTCTCTAGGTTACGTTCATAGTTCCAAAATACTGAGCCCATTTCTTGGCCCGGAAACTTCTTGTAGAAGATCTTCAGTGGTTCATTACCGTGGCCGTAACCTGTTCCCGCTTTAATCAGTTCATTGTGTTTCTTAGCGTGTATTTGGCCAACAACGACTGAATGAGCTGGATATCTCTCTGGGAATTTAGCGTTCATAGAGACATGATTGACTTTTAATGTCGCTTCCAGCGTTCCACCAACCGCACTGTACTCTGAGGCAGATGGGTGGCTAGACAGTGCCCATTGGTTTCCTTTATCAGCAGTATCAATCGAAAAGTTTGCACCACGTGGCATCTGACGCAGTTCAGAACGTGCATTCTTCGAGTTCTTAGTCGTAATCGCTTGGTTCTGCACTTCAAATACAAGATTGCCATCTTTATCCAGATGGAAGAAGTCGCTATGTGAGTAGCTCATCATTGCCACCCCTTCTATTTCATCAACACGACCATCTTCATTGATATCTGAAGGTATAGTTATTTTCCAATTGTGCATATCGAATTTATCGGCAGGTACGGGGTAAGAAACACCGTTATTTGCGAAAGTAACCATTGGTACAGTCGCTAATAGCGCCACTGCTAATATGTTTTTCTTAAACATGACTCATCCTTTATTGTTAACAGATACCGAGTACACACTCAGTACAGAAACCACTTTTGAACACGAATTAGTACTAAATATTTTCTCTTCGACTTAAATAAGCCAACCGATAAATAGAATTTACATTTAGCCATTTTTTAACTTTTATTAAACATCTGGCTATGGTTTATATTTATGCCTCTCAACATGCTCCCTATGTTTAAGCCACGATGGTTAAAATCATCATTATTAACATATAGAAACACTTAATATTTGTATTATTTTAACACATGCAAAAAAGTGAGTTTCTAAGGTTTGTGAATATGAGAAGTACGTCATGATTGATTTAATACACAAGCCCTAAATTGAGATATTCATAACATTTAGCTATATATTTGGGCCATTAGTCAGAACTTTTTGATAGATCTCACAGAAATCTGACTCAATAATAAATACCATATTTGTCATACATTAATTTAATACCATGTAAGGTATTGGTTTGTGAGCCACGGGTACATTGGATGTATCCAGAATAAAAAAATAATAGTGAGACAAAGGTATGAATTCTGTTACAAAAATTGCTGCAGCTGTTGCATGTACTCTTTTAGCGGGCACAGCTACTGGTGCATCTCTTGATTATCGTTACGAGTATCGTGCTGCGACGGATTATACAAAAACAAATGGCGACACGGCTCACGTAGACGCTCGCCATCAACACCGAGTGAAGCTAGGTGAAAGCTTTAAACTGTCAGATAAGTGGAAGCACTCAACGGGCCTTGAAGTTAAATTCCATACTGACGATTCTTACTACGACGCAGATTCTGGCGAAGTTAAATCAGCGAACAGCCAGAGTTTTTACGGTGGCAATTGGTACATCTATGGTATGGAAATCGATAACACTGCGACATACAAAATAGATAACAATTGGTATCTACAAGTGGGTATGCCTATTGCTTGGGATTGGGATGAGCCTAATTCTAACGAAGGTGACTGGAAAATGAAAAAAGTCACTTACAAACCACAATTCCGCGTTGGCTACAAAGCAGACATGGGTTTAACAACCGCTATTCGTTACCGTCATGAATATGCTGATTTCCGCAACCATACACAGTTTGGTGATAAGGATTCAGAAACTGGCGAACGTTTAGAATCAGCTCAAAAATCCAAAATAACGCTAACAGGTGCATATAAAATTGAGTCTCTACCGAAGCTTGGTCTTTCTTACGAAGCAAACTATGTAAAATCTTTGGATAACGTACTTCTTTATAATAGTGATGACTGGGAATGGGATGCTGGCTTAAAAGTAAACTACAAGTTCGGTTCTTGGAAACCTTTTGCTGAAATTTGGTCTTCTGATATCAGCTCATCTTCTAAAGATCGCGAAGCAAAATACCGTGTTGGTGTTGCTTACTCATTCTAATTAGAAATAGTCAATTTATAAAATACCCCTCTCCTCTTGTAAATTTTTGGGGCATATTTTAAGCACTTTATTTAAATAATAGGATGTTCTAATTAACGTTAGTTTCATCCTAATAAATATTTAACGACTATTCATTATCTATTTCTTATGTGATTTACATATGGATTTAATATCATAAAGAGAATATTTTATGCAGATTTCTAAAGTCGCTACAGCTGTTGCTCTTTCGACAGGTTTATTATTTGGTTGTAACAGTGACGGTTTACCTATTCCGACGGATTCAGGTGCTGGCAGCCAAGAGTCAGTACTAACAACAGGTTACTGGCAAATCAGTGATGGTAACTCTTCTTCAATTTCCGCGTCATCAAACGCTGATCTACCAAATGTTTATGTTTTCCAAGAAGATGGCAATCATAAATACTATGACGATGATGATGACTTAGGTACTTACACGATTAAAGATGCAAGTGCTTCTACTAATAATTATGATGAAGAAGCCGGTACGGTCTCTTTCACATATTATGAAACAGGCACATCAACGATCGAAATTCTAGATGGTGTTTTTTCTTTCGATGACGCTGGTGCTCTGAATATTTCAGATAACACCACTGGCATAGACTACTCTGGTTCAGACCAAACTGCGACTGACGCCGTACAAGAAGCTATCAGTGAAGCCAATGAAGCAAATGGTATCAATGGCTACGTTCAAATCTTGGACACCAACAATGGCGGTGTAAAGAATGATGTGGGTGAACTACGTTTGAAATTGTCTGACAGCAGCACAGGGGCAACAGTAGACAGTATCGCATCAGGAAAGGTAACCGTTGACTTAATCTACCAAGTAGATGAAGACACCGAGCAAGAAGCGAATGGTTCAGGTAACAACGCTTATATTAGTCTCTACGCTTCTGGTACTTCTAACACTAATTTACACGGCGAAGTTATTTTTAATGCTGGAGAAATTTTCTACCGTTCCACGGTTACCGATAGTAGCGGTAAACCTCAAATTCCTGATGAGCCTGTAGGCACTTACACTTTAGGTGAAGATCTCGCGGTTGAAATCAGTTGGGCGAGCGGTTACTACACATTCAAAGTCAATGACACTGTATACGACAATAGCGGCAACGGTTTTGAGGCTTTCGACAAAGCTGCCGTTACTATCGTGTCATTGAAGCTTGGTGATACTTCTAACACAACACACTACGAGTTAAACGCTGACAACTTTAAAGTTTATTCGAATGACACAGCTTCTGATGAGCTAGTGTTTGAAGATAACTTTAACAATTACCCGAACGGCCAAGCGCTATCAGGTAATCCGTACAACAACAATACTGCGGAAGCGACAGTTGTTGTTGATGGTGGCAATACTGAGCCTGAGCCACCAGTAGATGGTGACTTCCCGGTTGCTTTAAATGAGTACACTTTTGACAACGCTGACTACACAACTGACAGCGGTAGTGCCGACAATGATTTGACAAGTAAATCAGGCTCTCCTTTGATCACTACGACCTCTGGCGCTGCAGGTACTGGAGCTATGCATATTGACCAAGATTCAGCTACAGGTGGAGGCTATGGTTACATTTACTACAATGCAACTTCGACAACTACTACTGGAGCTCAAGCCATTGAGGATTCATTCTCTGTAGAGACGGTTATTAAAGCAGATCGTTTTGGGTATGATTCCGACGTTTCACTTGTTGATTTTGCAGAAACTAGTGACTACTTGGGGTTTAAACTCTACCTCGAGTCATCAGACAACTCCATCAAGTTTAAGGTTTACGGCGGTCTTGATGCAGATGACAAGGGCTTGAGTACAGAAGCGAAGTCTAGTGAAGGAGACGTTTATCTTGTTGAAGATAATTGGTATCACATCTTAGCGACTTACAACCACTTAGATTCGACTGCTAACTTATATATAGATGGTACTCTTGCTCACTCGAAAAGTGTCGATTTTTCTGTTATTGAAAATACAACAGATGACAAATTTATTCTTTTAGGTGGCTCTTCTAGTAGTGATAAAAACTTCGATGGGTCGGTGGACAATATCGCAGTTTGGAATACAGTTCTGACTGATGTACAAATTCAAGAACGTGTAGCTCAATTTACTGCTGAGTAATAACTCTTTGATTGCGCCAATAGCCTCTAGTTCTGCTAGAGGCTTTTTTGTAATCGGTATTCCAATATATACCTCAAACCTACTCATCTAAATCTCTAAAAGCTCCTAACTTCAAAAGTAGTAACCTCCTAACCTCCCCGTCCTGTTATTTGGGCTTTTAATAGCCAACTCAATTTCAGTTTACCGATACAAACCCCGTTGTTTATTCAATGACTTCCAGAACTAATCATCCTAGGTGCAAGGTATTATCAGCCAATAAATTGCCCTTAGTATCTAGTGTTAAATATAAGTATTGATAGCGATATGGCGATCAGTTTGAACAAACCCAAAGCAACCTAAGCCAATGTTTAACACTAACCCTAGATTGTTAATATATGGCTTATTGATGCAGGTCTATGAACGAATGAAAGGCTATGTGTTGGATATTAGATTAGGGGATCGGAAAGAGGATGCTCAAAACAGAAGTTAAGGTCAACCACCAACTTTTAATCTATATGCCTATCTTTAACAACTGATGGTTTCTGCCCAAATAACAGACACAAAAAAGCCTCCAAACTCGAGAGGTTGGAGGCTATTGTTTATCCGTTTAGATTACTTTTTGTATTGATCGTGCGATACGTCTAGCTGGTAGAAAGTCGCTTGTGAATAATCGTCTAGGTCACCACTGATGTTTTGATTATATACACCAGCCTTGAAGTACATGTACTTACCACCTGCGTCGTAGCCGCTTTCGCTCATATCTACGACTTGTACAACGTCATCTTTGCCTTCACGCATTAAGCTAACAGTCATCGTGTTGCCTTTAACGTCAATACGGTAGCTGAACACCTCACCAAGCGCGATACCATCGTCACCTACTTCAGCTGTCATATCGCCCACTAGAGGGTAAAAATCTTCTTTTGTCGCATCTTGGCTTTCGTGTGCAAAGTAAACCGCACCCGTTGCTTGGTTTGGTAGTTTACGGTAGTACAAACGAATTGGCTCATCGTTTTGATCATGAATCTGACCAATGATAAAGCGGCCTACTTCGTTCGCATTACCGGTCGTTGTTGCGTGATCGATTTTCAAGGTAGCTTCTAGAACACCATCAATACCCGCTGCCGCTTCTAAATCTGATTCAGGCGCGCTTGAAAATACCCAGTTGTTCTTGTTAACACCCTTAGTGCTAATAGATTGGTCACCACGGCGCATCATTTCACGAAGCTCCGTACGTGCGTACTTAGTGTTTTTAGAGGTACGTACACCCTTCACGTAAGCTTTGAATACTAGGCCGCCATCGTCAGCAGTATAGAAGATTTCTGGATGCTGGTAACCGTTTGCTAGGTTCCACTCAGAAACATCATCAGGCTTGCCATTTTTATCATGATCGAAAGGCTGAGATAGATACCAGTGGGTCATATCAAAGTTTTCGCTCGGAGCATTACCTGCTAGAGGTGTTTCAGGTAAACCCGTTGGTACAGGTAACGCAGTGCGTGTTTCACATTTCACTGTTGTCTCACAAGGGTAAACCGCTGCGACACCGAAATTACCAGAACGTAGATCTTTACGTGCTGCCTTACGCGCTTTTTCCGCAGCTTTCATTTCAGCGATCATTGTTTGTTCTGCTGCTACTACTGCAGGGGTAATAATGTGGCTAGTAGGACAAGCGTTAACGTTACAGTTAACAGCAGCTAACTCAGTCACACTGTTCCAACCGTTTTTGGTGTTGCCGTGACCAACGTATCGTACGTAACGAGCTTGAACTGCTGGCTCAAACTGGAAACGCTCTAGGCCAATCGCTTTACCTGAACTCATTTGGTTCTCAAGTACTGTTGTCCAGCTTTCGCCATCAACACTGACTTGAATATCAAATTTAGATTGACGCTCGTTACCTTTGCTAAATGATGCCTGAACAGCGTCAAATTCTTGAACTGAGCCATAGTCCAACATTGCCCACTCGCCGTCACCTGCTGAAGACCAACGTGTTGTTAGATCTTGGTCAAACAAACGATCTGGACCGTTACCATCGTGGCTGCTAGCCGTCATAGCAACCGGCGTCAGGAGAGCTTCACCGGTTTCTTTGTTGTTTGGAAAATCAGCAGTAGGTGTGCTCGTGCTCGCACAACCAACCGCAAGTAAGATAGAAGAAGCGAGTAGGGTTTTTATAGTAATTTGTTTCATATTTAATCCATTATTATAATACAAAGGCAGCATTTATAAGTGAAAGTAGAACCTGCAAACACGAGCTATAAGGCGATTCCTCTCTCAATATTTGCGATAACACAAAAATATTACGTAATCTTATAATACAAATAAAACATTTCGTTGAATAAATGAGACTGAGGACACTTTCCGTTTTTCCATACTTTAACTGGATCACATTTCCTATTGATAAAAGACAATATATATTAATTCAGAATGCGAAATGAGCTCACAAACTTAAAAATTCCAAGATAAAATTGCCATTTTCAAACTCAACGCAGCTGGTCATACATCATTGTGAACGGACCCTATATTCACCTCTCCGAAAAGTAAAAAGACCACATTGTTAGTCACCAATGTGGTCTTAAAATTACCGTAATAGCTCATTAGCCATCTATCAAATCAGTTATGTTCAACCCTTAACGAACTGAAGCTCACATCAAACACTTCACCTGTATAGTCGCTATCTGGCTTAAATTGTGGATAGATACCCGCTTTGAAATAGAATGCGATATCGGTAGATGTCCACTCTGACGTTAACGAAACAGTGTCCCCGTCTTTGTCTTGGTAATCTTCGCCCCAAGGAATTAAATGCGAAACCGTATTGGTTCCATCTGAATCATGAGTTGCCAGATAAACACCGTCTTGATTGGTTCGAATCGTATATCGCCACTCTTCACTGGCTGAATATGTACCTAATTCAACACTGAATGGTTCACAATCGCTGCAATCTTGATTGTTGCGCTCAAAATCGGAGTTGAGTATAACTCGGACGGGCTTATCCTCTCCTTCCCATAAGAGCTTCACCAGTGCTTGATTAATTTTCCAACCATGGATTTGTCCGAGTACCACTTTCGGGTCTTGGTTATTGAGATTTGGATAGTTTTCAACTCGTAATGTTGCCGTCAATTCGTGAGTGGTTGCACTTGTTCTTATATCGTTCAGATACCAACTAGTGTCTTCATCGCTGGTGCTGCAATCCGGTTGTGCATTGCTTTGATACAACTCTCTTAACTCAGAACGAATATAGCTAGAATTTTGTGTCGTAGTGCCGTACCCCATATCCGCTCTAAAGTGAATTCTTCCTTCATCCGTGTTGAAATAAGAAAGATCAATATCGCTATGGTAGACATCGCTGTCATTAGCGAGAAGGCCCTTGCTCGACTCACAACGTTCAGGCTCTAATTCAGCAGCACTATCGCCGCCACTGCCATACCAAGTATCTTTGCTCGCGGGAATCGTCAACTTCCAATCATTAATATCCCAATCGTTTGAACCACTGATTTGGGTTGTGGTGTATCTTAACGCTTGAAAATAGGCCGTAGCTTCACCATTTTCAAACTGGTTATATATACCCGCTTTAAAATAGCTTAGGAGATGCTCCCAATAGGCGATATCTTGGTCCACTTTTACTTCATCATTCACTTTGATCGACAATGTATTTTCATAAACAGAAAGATCAAATTTAGTAAAGCTATCAAGATCTGCCTCTCCTAAATCGTACCGATCATAAGAGGTGGCATAACAGTTTGAAGAGTCTGAAGCACTGCTGCAGTCAATGGCGTTGTTTTTCATTACGGCCCAATAGTGGCCTGTGATACCATCGCGTTCTTGTTCCCAAACCACACGTAATAGCGGATGAGGAATATAACCAGTTCCGCTCTCGTCCGTACCTTTATTATGTATCTGTAACATCGTCACTTCATCATGATCGGCAGGTGAGCTCGCCATTGCATGTTCGATATCAGGTAAGCTTATTTCCGCATACAGGCTTCGTCTTACACCCGTTTCATTGATATCGAAGTTTTCTCCCTCACGAACCTCAGAACGCATCTTATAGTTCGCCATTTTAAAAATTAGGTTTTCCGTCTCTTCATCTGCATAAAAGTAATCACTGATGTAACCATCGAAATCGCCATCTTTCACTTCAGAGGTTTTGTTACCCTCTGTGCCGTTAGGATCCGATACCTGAAGATCGGAACTAGAGAGTATGTTTTGATATTTTGCGATATCGTAAGGTGCGACAACACCATAAGACGTTCCTGGATTGCTACCAGATGGGTCACTGCTGTCACTTGAATTATTTGAACTGCTTCCACCGCAGCCATACGTAAGCGAAGCGAGCACGACGACAAAAATTGGCTTATTCACATTTATCTCACTTATCCATAAGAGTTGAGTGATAATGTATATTTGTACTATTTTATGTCAATTGTGTAATTATCAGAATGTGAGATGCGACAAATCAAGTGAAATGAGTAAGGAATACGGCGTTTTCTATATGATAAAACGCAGAAATGCCACTCTAAACTCGAACGTTATTGAGTGGCTTTCAGTGTGATAAATTAAGTTAAGCTATTGAAAATTAGTATTAATTAGCGCCCAATTTAAATATTAATTGTGAACCTGCTAAACTTTAAAGCTGCTCATAAGCTCACTGACGCTGCCATTAAGCGTTTTGATTTCTGCCGACTCTGTCAGTTGGTCTTGGCTTAACTTGTTCAGCTCTTCAACGAAGCTTTCAATCTTATGCATGTTCTTAGCAATACTCTGAATCAATGCGTTTTGCTCCACAGAAGACCCCGAAATGTCGTTATTGAAACGGCTCACGGTTTCCATCTGCTCAGTTAGCTTAGCCAGCATGTTTACCGCTTGGATTACTTGAGCACGAGTCATCTCACAATTACTTTTGGTCAGTTCAATCGATTTAACTAAACCATCTGATTTCGACTGTAAACCCAATAGCGCCTCTTCTATTTCAGAAGTGCTGATTTGAGTTCGGTTAGCCAGTGCACGAACTTCATCAGCCACCACAGCAAAACCTCGACCGTGTTCGCCGGCACGCGCTGCTTCTATCGACGCATTCAATGCCAGCAAGTTGGTTTGCTCAGCAATACCACCAATCACAGAAACGATAGACTGTATGCTCTGCGTTTCGTTGGCCATAGACCGGATGTCATCAGAAGTCGTGCACACTTGCTTTTCAAGATCACTGATATACGTTTCAGTTACCGTATTGATTTGCTTGGTTTCATCACTGAACACGGCCGCATCTCGCGCTGCGTCTGCCGCCGATTGAGAGCTCTTCTCTACTTCGTTAGACGCTTCTGAAAGCCCATTAATCGCAGAGACAACTTGAACGGTTTCGTCAGTGTGAACTTTCAATACATTACTGGTCTCTTTACAGCCCTCTCGAATACTCAAAACTTTGGTATCGAGATCCGAGTTCTTGAATTTCACGTCTTTAACCATTTCTTGCAGGCCAATGATGAACAAATTGATGTCTTTAGCGATGTGCCCTAAGTCATCATTGCCCTTCTCTACCAGCCTTCGAGTTAAGTCTCCGTTGCCCTGAGATAGATCGTGAACGATTTTGCGCAGCGACACTATTGGGCGGTAAAAACGATTCAGAAGTAATATCATCAGTATCACTGAACCAAATACACAAGCGACAATCAGCATTCGAGTACTTGACATCACACCGTTCAATTGATCGAGCGCTAGCTCAGGATCGATACTGGATATCATGTACCACTCTTTTTGGCTGCCGATATCAACTTTCTTCGCCATCAAGATCCTTGGGTTTCCATCAATTACGCCCTCGATAAATTGATCAGGCTGTTCAATGGCATTTTTGAGTTTCATCTGCGTGTCTGCAGAAGATATGTTGGTTTGCGGAAGTACGTTCTCTATTGTTGAAGCAACAACCATCCCTCTTTCATCAACAATGATACCTTTCGCTTGATAAATTCCGTCTAACTGTTCGAGTTGCGCTTTTAAGTCATCAAATCGAATGTCTGCCATGATCACACGGTCTTGATACGAATACGTCACACCAATCATTGGTACTTGAGTACTCTTAGTGAAAAATAGGTCACTAAAAGATAAACCTGACTTCAGTTTCGCTTGTTGATACCAAGGGCGAGTCGTTGGGTTATACTTTTCTTTTAGTCCAACACCGTTAGGGAAAGACTCTGAAGGTCGAGATGTATAAGAACGTCCGTCGTCGAAACCCACCACAATTTTGTCGATGCCACCTAGCTTAGCGGCATAGTGCATAAGCGCTTCGTTAGGTACCTGGTATGGTGACTTCATGAACTCTTGAGCAACTGAATTTACGGTATCGATGGTTCTCTGAACGGTATTTTCAATTTGGTTAATTTCTATCGTTAACGAATGGTCGATCTCGTTGTAAATCGTTTGGTTGACTTGTTCTGTCGCCAAATCGAGCGTAAACCAGTTCGTGAATACTAAAGCACTGGTACTAACGATAGCCACCATTAAAATCAGTTTTCCTTTAAACCCTAGAGACAATTTTGAATTCATAAAACTCATTATCCATATAACCTATGTCTATTATTTTCATCCGAATAAAATGGTCATATTTTGCATTATCGAAGATACGGTAAAACGTTACGTATCCATGTCGATTCATCGCTACGACCACAATTTAATTAATATTGTATGTTTAATTGACAACTCTTTCTGTGAGCGATCTTGATATATTAAAACCGACTGTAAACACCCTGTGACATAGGTATCATTTATGCATTTTTACTTTATCCTTGTCGGATAAAATCGTCAAAATTTTGTAAAATGTCCGAACTTTAAATAAAAAGATCCTATTTTCGCCGATAATTATCATCAATAATTTTAACTATCCCCTGCGATCTAATCATGCGTAAAAATGACGATGAACTCACACTTTCACAAACCAACCATTCACTAAAGGCATTCAAGACCAAGATTTATTTGTAATACAATAAGCCTTGATGTATGGTGTATTTGAATCATAACTTAAGTTCTTTCTGAATCCTTTTGTTCAATTCAAAGTGGTAATTGAAGCAATTTGCTTTGAGGTCATTGAACACGTTTAACGTAGAAACTGTCGGGGGATCTCGTTAATCGTTATTTCACTTATGATTGTTCATTCGTTTTTTCAGACGGCTCGTCCGAATACGCCCACATAGTCACCAGCTGTGTGGGCTTTTTTTTGCTTTCTTTTCAGGTGTTCGAGCTGATAATCCGCTTAAAGCTAGACAACAACAGTGTTGGTTTTAAAGTTTGCGGCTTGGTTTACTAGGAACTTAATTGACTAAGGTTTCGGTTTACCAAAAGATAGGCGATTGGTTTGATACGAGGATAATGGCTTGAAGCTGAATGGCGTTGGAAACTAACGCATTAAGAGTTGAAATCAAATTAGAGCTTTGATTAGGCAAAACAGAACGTAATTAGAAAGGAAGAATAGTAGAAAGAAAAACGATTACGAAGAGTTGTATGAGAAAATATGAACTGCAGATAAAAACGAACCTCGTTGAGGTATCGCTGCCAAAAAGACAAGCCATACCCTAACGAGGTCGTACGTCGATTACTTCTCTAGTTTAGCGAAGTAGTCGAAGATTACTGGTACATCGTTGTTACCCATGCCTGCGTCAACAGCAGCTTGTAGGCTTGTTGCAGTACCTTGAGCAATTAGAGACTCAGTACCTAGCTCTTCACAAAGAGCAAGGAAGTAGCCAAGGTCTTTGTTTGCGTTTGCAACAGAGAAACCTAGCTTCTCTTCACCGTCTACAGCGTAGAACTTACAGAATTGCATAAACGGAGAGTTAGATGGACCTGCAGACATGATATCAAACAGTTGTTGGCCATCAACACCAGCGCGTTGAGCAACAGCGAAAGCTTGAGACATAGTCGCAACAGTTGTCATACCCATGAAGTTGTTCACAAGCTTAGTCACGTGACCTGAACCTAGAGCACCTAGGTGGAATACGTTTTCGCCTTGCTCTTCAAGAACAGGTTTAACTTTGTTGAAAGTTTCCATGTCGCCAGCAGCCATGATGTTCAGAAGACCATCTTTAGCGTGTGCAGGTGTACGGCCTAGAGGAGCGTCGATCATGCCAGCGCCTTTCTCAGCAAGAGCTGCACCGATCTTCTTAGTAGAAGCAGGGATAGAAGTACCGAAGTCTACTAGTACTGCGCCTTCTTTGATGCCCGCAAGAACGCCATCTTCGCCGTATACGATTTTTTCAACAACAGCTGAAGTTGTAAGACAAAATTGAACAATGTCACTTGCTGCAGCGAGTTCTTTAGCAGAAGTGAATGCAGTCGCATTGCCGCGATCTGTAACGCGAGCAACAGCTTCAGCGCTTAGGTCCATTACGTTTACGTGGTAGCCGCGCTTTTGCAGGTTTTCAACCATGTTGCCGCCCATAAGACCTAGGCCAATGAAACCGATTACAGGTTTAGTCATGTTCAAACTCCAAATATAGTATTGTATGATTATATGCTCATTATAATAACTACGTCTTTCTCGTTTCGCAATAGTTTTAAGGCATTCATTTGATGCTTAGGCGTAAGTTGTGACGGCGATACAATTTACGACAAAATATGGCTTACGTTTTATATTTACCGGAACGATATCCCCTTTAAGAAACCGTTCATTTAAAAAATGTCGCACATTATAGTTAACGCAATAAATATGAGCACACTAAAACCAACCTACTTTTAGTTCTCTATTTCTTTTTCTACCAGTGGCTGAGGTCCTTCATTATTAATAAGTGATGAAAATTTCTTGGAAACCACAAAGCCATACATACGAGCCTCTTATACGACCCTGAACATTTGCACTCAACATTATTGTCGAATACGTGTCCTGTCTTGCCCTACATCAGCTCCATCAGCCCGTACCATTGGTTTGCCGTTGAGAGGCTATCAAATGCTCTTTAGCATTAACCCAAGTAAAATGAAGGTACATTGGAATAAAGATTGTCATTTTCGCTAGGCAAAAAAAAACTCCGAACTTTCACTCGGAGTTTTTATATCTAGCTTCTGTTACTTCAGCGAATTACAGTTCGATCGAAACCGTTTCACCGTCAACATTGAGCACTAACATGTTGCCTTCAAGCTTGTGAGACACTTCAACTTGTTCGCCTTCGTTCTTATTAGGAACAAGAAGCGTCAGGATGTTGTGCTCTTTAGACGCCTTGAATTCCACTTCAACGTGACGGTGGATCTCAAGATCTTTGAACTCGTATGGGTCAACTTCACCAAAGCCTTCAACGTTCTTAACTGAAGTGATGTTATCAGCAGACTCGTTAATAAAGTTTACGTCTAGGTGCGCAACTTCGCCGCGGATAGTGAAAGACTTGTCTGCCACTTCGTTTGCGAAAGTGGTATGCATGAGCCAAGTCATATCTTTCTCTTCAGAAAGCGTTGCCTTGTCTTGCATTACGAATACTTTACCTTGAACGAACCAGACCTTACGCTTGTAAGATTCAATTTCAGGAACGAAGTACTTGTAAGAAGCCGTTGCATCACCTTCAACCATCTTCACATCAGATTCTGTGTCGAAGTCAGAAATAGTACCGCCCGCTTCGATACAGAAACGATCTTGGTGGTTTTCGTAGCCTGTGTTCTTGTTCTCACCATACTGACCTTTGCCGCCAAATAGTGGAAGGTTTTTAGAGAACGTTTGACGACGCCATTTCGTGTGCATATCAACACCGAAACCACCGTAGTAGCCAGTGATTGACGCTAGCGTTTCACCGAATGCATGCAACGTGAATGCATTTTGGTCACCGTGAGAGTGGCTGATTGAGCCAAACGGAGAACATTTAAATACCATATGGATATGGTTATCACGCTCAGTCATCTTGTTGTGGAATGCAGCCCAACCCGTGATTGGGAATACTTTCAACAGTGGATCGTTCGATGGTGCTTTCTCTTCAGGTGCATCCCAAAGGAAGTTGAAACGAAGATCGTCGTAACCGAAGTCCCACCAACCGAAGTTGTAGAATTTGGTGTGTGCTTCAGTATCACGGCCTTTCAATTGATTATAGTACCAAACGTATTCAGGCTTCTGGTTAACACCCGCATAGTGCTTGATGTTGTAAGCCAGTTTTAGACCTGGGAAATCACCGATTGAAGACTGGTCACAAAAGCTCGCGCGCTTAGAGTGAACAGGCATACAGTAAAGCGGGAAGTCACCGGTGTTTTCATAGAATGTTTTGTTAAACATGTCTACGCCACAGTATGCTTTCAATAGATCGAATGCTTCACCTAGGAATGCAGTTTGTGTGTTCCAGTAATCCGGACCTTCAGCCCAACCGCCGTCTACACCGCCCCATGGCGGGTAATGTACTGCGTAGTATTCTAGCGCGTATGCGATGTACTCGCCTGCTTTCGGGTGATCGTGGTAAAGCGCGATACACGTTGGAATAATAGCAGAAGAGATCGAACGAACACCGTGGCTGTTTAGCGGGTTGTTCAATAGATCAACCGTCACTTTTAGGTGGTGCATGATTTCGTCTAGACGCTCAATCAAAGCATCTTGAACTTGCTGACGCTCTTCATCGGTGAAGTAACCGTGTAACCAGTCGTAGCCCCAAGCCATAGCAGCGATAACACGGAAAGCCGCTTCGTCGTTATAGCCACGAGAAGTCACGCCTTCTGGATCGTAGGTAGACAGTTTTAAAGTCCAAGCTTTTGCTTTAGCAATGAGCGCTTCGTCTTCTTTTACTACACCAGCGATAGCTAGGTTACGTGTCGCGTTCAATGCCATTTGGCAATCAACGTACATTTGACGCCAGTAAGGACGCCATAAAGAGGCTTTACCTACCGTCTCAGCTGGGTACGCTTGAGGCTCTTCAAAAGGAGCAGTCTCAAGGAACTTAACTGTCGAGTTGTTGTAGAAATCATCAAACATACAGTGAGCTTCATCAGCTTTCACTTTCGCTTTGAATTCTTCTAACTGATCAGCTTGAACAAGAAGACGTGGACGCGCTTCGCTCAAGTTGTCTAGGAATGATAGGTCGAAGTCACGTTTCTGTACTTCGATAGGGAGTAGGTCTACAAGATTACCTGCTGAAGTATCATTCTCCAGCTTCATCTTCCTGATTGCATCAAGAGATTTTTGGTCGCTCATTCTAACTCACTTATTTTCAAGTTGACTGAAAGGAATTAGCAATAATATACGTCTTATTGTAGGACAATTGAATGTATTTCGGTTCAATCGTACAATTTTTTACAGTTTTCGTGATTTAGGTCTGATGTTGTAAGGCTGACACGTTTACTCGCTTCGCAAAGCAAAAAATGCGACGCCCTTTCGAGTCGTCGCATTCTATTATAAACGTTTTCTATGTATTAGCTTTCAGTCACTGCTTTCGCTTGCTTGCCGCCATCATCGACCGCTTTCACAAGTAGTACACCAACACCACCAACAATCACACCACATAAGATGAAGACTAGACGTCCCCACA
Source organism: Vibrio sp. R78045 (assembly GCF_042466085.1). Taxonomy (NCBI): domain Bacteria; kingdom Pseudomonadati; phylum Pseudomonadota; class Gammaproteobacteria; order Vibrionales; family Vibrionaceae; genus Vibrio; species Vibrio sp. R78045. Next base: position 1,238,412 of record NZ_JAXHBS010000008.1, on the reverse strand, counting down.
TTGGGTTAGTTAGCAGAGCCATTAGCATAATACCAATACCTGCTACTGCAATCAGTTTACCAAGCATTTCACGCTGCTTGTTATCCAGTACTTTCTGTTCCGCTGACTCCGCAACTAGAGGAGTAGACAGATTACCGAAGAACTTATCAACGTCTGCTTGACGCTTATCAGACAGTGGTTTGTAGAACAATGTCGATAGGATGAAGAAGCCACCTGTTAGTGTGATGTGACCAATTAGACCAATCGCAACTTTAACATCAGACCATTCGCGGCTCGTTAGCTCTTCAAGACCGAATACAGATGACACCATTTCAGCATTTACAACGAAACCTACGTAGTAAGACACAAGACCACCCACTACTAGCGTACCCCAACCTGCCCAGTCTGGAGTCTTCTTGATGAAGAAGCCAAGGAATGCAGGGATTGTCATTGGGAAGCCGATTAGAGCACCAACGTACATCATTGTATCGAACAGGCTCAAACCTTTAAGCGAGTTAATGAACTGGGCGATAAGAATGATAGCAATACCGAAGACTGCAGAAGTAATCTTAGAAACTGTTACCAGCTCTTTCTCACTTGCGTTGCCTTTACGAACAATAGTTTCGTAGAAGTTCTTAACAAAGATACCTGAGTTACGGTTTAGACCTGAGTCCATTGAAGACATTGTCGCTGCAAACATCGCTGCAACTAGAAGACCTACCATACCTGCTGGCATGTACTCTTGTACAAAGTATAGGTATGCAAAGTCACCCGCTTTCTTACCTGCTTCTGGGTAAGCTGCTGCTAGGTCGACACCTTGACCAGCAATGTACCAAGAAGGCATGAACCAGATGAATACACCACAAAGCATTAGAATACATGCAAGTAGCGCTGCTTTCTTAGCGTTCTTTGAGTCTTTAGCCGCTAGGTAACGGTAAGAGTTAAGCATGTTGTTCGTGATTGAGAATTGCTTCACGAAGATGAAAAATGCCCAGATGCTGAAGATGCTTAGGTAGTTAATGTTGTTACCAGAAAGGAATGAACCGCCTTCTGCTACAGGGAAGTTACTGACGATTTCACCAACACCACCACCTTGTACAACCGCTACAACCGCACAAGTTACCGTAACTGCCATGATGATAACCATCTGCATAAAATCAGATGCGATAACTGCCCATGAACCGCCCGTTACCGACATAGCTAATACTACTAAACCAGTAATCCAGATAGTCGCTGTCATGTCGAAGCCGAAGATACCAGAAGCAATGATTGCTAATGCGTTTAGCCATACACCTGCAGAAACCACACTGTTTGGCATTGAAGACCAAGTAAACACTTGTTCGTTAGTCGCGCCAAAACGCATACGGATTGCTTCTATTACCGTCACTACACGTAGTTGGCGGAACTTAGGCGCGAAGTATGCAAAGTTCATGAAGTAACCAAAAGCATTGGCTATAAAGATAACCGCTACGGCAAAACCATCGTTATACGCTTTACCTGCCGCACCGGTGAATGTCCATGCACTAAACTGGGTCATAAAGGCGGTTGCACCAACCATCCACCATAGCATATTACCGCCCCCGCGGAAGTAATCACTGGTGGTACTTGTAAATGTTCTAAACATCCAACCTATCGCAATCAAGAATAGGAAATAAATGCCGACAATAATCGTGTTGAGTTCCATCGTGTATCCTTTGTCCGTTGTAATTTGATACGAGGACTATAGGAAATCTCAAACCTTATTTGTAGTACAATAATCCAAATAAGTGATGGTGATCTTATTTTGATTGATTAAGTTAATTATATATATGACATAGGATGGAATATGGCTAATCCATTAAGGAAATTACTGGGGTTTGAGGTGAAAACATGAAAAACCACCCACCAATAACACCCACCCTATAAAAATCAATAATTTACAAAAAAGTGAGACTTTGCACACTTATTAACAAATACAACCAAACACATATAAATATAAAATTCTCAAAAATAATAAAAGCCAAATCAGAGCTGAATCACCCTCATTTATCACACAATAAACCAGTGTTTTATATCAATTGAGAGTAGCTAATTCTATTAGAATTCTACGTAAGTTACTCAATATAGAAGCCACATATCTTGTTGAGATGATGATGGATTCAAAAGATAAAAAATGAAAAATCATGGATGGCGCATAATTATTTGAGGAGAGATCGAGTGTCTAAAACACAAATCTCGCCGCAATATTCTCTTAATTACGATCGTAGAAAGAACTACCGCTAAACGTATACAAGAAAAATTGCCTTAAGAAAGAGTTAATCGGGAGTGAACCAAAACCGTGCTACACATGGTGCAACACACTTCTTAAAAACAAAAAAGCATTCACTTGGTATACCTTTTTGACTGGTTTTGATGAACCTATAAATGGTTCATCGGGACGTTTAAGTGGTTCACATAATAGTTGAAACACGCGTTTAGCTTAACGGTGGTTAGCGTCTTGCAGGTGAGCCGCTGACATGTTCGCATATAACTCGTTGTGTTATAGGACGCTCGATTATCAAGCCAAAATTTTCTCCCATATGAATTAACAGAACGGCGAGCATATGGTGGTGAATTTATATCTAGGAAATCAGCCAAAATAAAACTGGATCTGTGTCCATTTACACCCAGCTCAAAAAAAGACCAGAATCACACTATTTCCGCCAGAATATGGTCAAAACAAGATCGAAGTCTTGTTAGAAGACTTTCACTTGTGATCGCTCCCCGCTTCCAAGTCATCGTTAATTGAAGAATTATTGTCATACAATATTCTATATTCATCTACCAAACGTAAGGACATGTGGAATGCGATCAATGAAAGATATCACTCAAGACGCTATCGATATCGTTAAACCCTCTATCGACAAGCTGTTTGAAAGAACGAATAGAAAAGAACTGCATATTGTCGTTATGAATCCACACCTCAAGCCTTGGGAAGCCTCTTTTGAAGACGCCATTCTATATGAAGAGTCGTTAGGAGCTCCTGACAACTGGACAATCAAGTTTGATCACCTTGCCCGTAAGAAAGCACAACAAGCGTGGCGAGAATCGACAAGCAATCTAACACTGCACTCCCAACACCCATCTTCACTACGTGACGAAGACTTACTGTTTTATGGTTCGTTTGTTTACGGAAACGTGGTTGTTGCCTGCAGTGGTGTACAACAATGGTATGACATGCTGATCAGTGGCTGGATAGCGGTAGCTATTGAACAGTTAGCAATGCACGAATACCAAACAGAAAAAGCAGAAAACCCTACAAAAACATATCGCTAATAATTAGAAACAGAAGGTACTTATTATGAGTAAACTATTAAAATCCATTATGCTAGCAGCCGGTATACTTGTTTCTGCAACGTCAATTGCAGCTGACTATCCAAGCAAAAACATTCGCTTAGTTGTGCCATTTGGCGCGGGCGGCGGCACCGATGCCGTTGGTCGTACTCTTGCAAATAGCGCGAAAGACATTCTTGGGCAAAATATTTCAATCATGAACCGTACTGGTGGCGCAGGCGCGGTTGGGATGAGCTTTGGTGCTCAGCAGCGTGCGGATGGTTACACATTAACAGTAGTAACACGTGAAATCGCTTCACTTCCTCAAATGGGTTTGATGCGTCATACCGCTGACGACTTTAAACTCATTCGTTTAGTTAACTTAGACCCTGCGGTCGTATTGGTTGCAGCAGATAGCCCATACAACACGATTAACGACCTGATTAAGGAAGCCAAAGAAAAACCAGGCAGCGTAAAATTCGCTTCAACCGCTGCGCCAAACTTCTACCTAATGTCTCTTGAAAAAGATCAAGGCATTAAATTAAACGCTATCCCTTACAACGGTGCATCAGAAGCAATTCCTGCTGTACTAGGCCATCACACAGACGTCACTATGGTTACTCCTGGTGAAGCTATCGCTCAACTTCGTTCAGGCCAACTAAAAGCATTAGGTGTCATGTCTGAAGAACGTATTCAGTACATTCCAGATGTTCCTACTTTGAAAGAGCAAGGCATTGATGTAGTAACAGGTACATGGCGCGGTATTGGTGCTCCAAAAGATACACCTGATGCAGTAATCGAGAAGTTGGGGGCTGCATTTGATGAAGCAATGGCAAGTGAAGAGTTCAAAACTTTCATGGCGAAAGGTGCAATGACGATTCACAATCTTGATGACAAAGCCTTCACTGAGTTTGTTGCAGAAGATACAAAATCATTGACTCAATTAATTCAATAACCTTTGTTCAGAGGCACAGCTTTTATCAGTTGTGCCTCTGTTACTAGTTTGTACCTTTCCCTTGCTTTACTTTTTAGGGGTAAACTCCATGTCTAACTCTCACTCTTACTTAAACCGAAACGTCGTTTTCCCTTCTATCATCATTATCCTTAGCGCAATCGCGTTCGCGCTGATCACTCAATTTGATCGTCCGATGTACCAAGATGCAAGTGTCGATGCAAAATTCTTCCCGATGATGATTGTGATTGCCCAAATTGCTATCTGTATTGTTCTCATCGTTCAACACAAATTAAAAGGTGCCTCTGAACAACAAGAAGCGATGATAAGCAAGATGTCGATTTTCGGCGTTGCTTTTCTTATTGGCTACGCATTACTCATCAGTGTAGTTGGCTACCTTTATGCTAGTTTGATTGCATTTATGTTCTACCTCGTTTACTTCAAAGTGAAGAAGCCAATCTATTACGTTGTCGCCGTTGTCTTTGTGTTCGCGGTTTACTATCTATTTGGCGAGGTGTTCTACATCGCGCTTCCTGAAGCAACGTGGTCTTAGGAGGTCATATGTTTGAATATCTAATCGATGGTCTCGCAACTGCAGTTAGCTTTGCAGTGCTTCCTGTCCTTGTTTTTGGCGTACTGGGCGGCGTTATTTTAGGCGCACTACCCGGACTTACAGCGACAATGGGCGTGGCAATTCTCCTTCCATTTACCTTTGGCATGGAACCGACTTCAGCCCTTGTGATGTTAATTGGTGTATACATTGGTGGGATTTACGGTGGCTCAATTGCCGCAATTTTACTTAAAACCCCAGGAACACCGGCTTCTGCAGCAAGTGTACTCGACGGTCACACTATGGCTGTTAGAGGACAAGCAGCAAGAGCATTAAGTATTTCTGCTGTTGCATCATTTATTGGCGGGCTGTTAAGTACTATCGTCCTCATCGCGATTGCGCCTAAATTAGCGACCTTTGCACTGCGTTTTAATGCGCCAGAATATTTTGCACTCGCTCTGTTTGGTTTAACGATTATTGCGAGTGTTTCTTCGAACAACATTTTTAAAGGGTTACTTGCGGGAACCATTGGATTATTGGTTTCAACTGTTGGACTCGACCCAATCAGCAGTGTGCCAAGATTTACTTTTGACATCATGGATCTTTACAGCGGAATCAATGTCATCCCTGTCTTAATTGGTTTATTCGCTCTATCTGAGGCATTAAACCAACTAGAGAAGCTGTTCTCTGAAAAGAAAGTCGTTGCACCGAAATTTGACCACAAACTATTAAGTAAAAGTGATCTCAAAGAAATGCTACCAACGGCCATAAAAAGTGGTTTGATGGGAACAACTATCGGCTCGGTACCGGGTGCTGGTGCTGATATATCTGCATTTGTTTGTTACAACGAAGCAAAACGTTCGTCTAAGAACCCAGAAGAGTTTGGTAAAGGCTCGGTTCGTGGCCTTGCAGCCGCTGAATCTGGAAACAACGGCGTAACGGGTGGCTCGCTAGTTCCGTTATTAACACTAGGTGTTCCTGGAGATGCCGTGGCAGCGGTTCTTCTTGGTGCACTTATAGTACAAGGACTCACACCAGGCCCACTGCTATTCGCCCAAAACCCCGAAGTGGTTTATGGCGTGTTCAGCTCAATGTTGGTCGCTAACCTTGTGATGTTAGTGATTGGTTTACTGGGTATTCGCTTCTTCTGTCGAATCATTGAAGTACCGAAGATCATCATGATTCCAATCATTGTCTTCCTTTCAATTGTCGGCGCTTACGCAATTAACAACTCGATGTTTGATGTGGGTATTGCAATCGGTTTCGGTCTACTTGGCTTTATCTTAACTAAACTGGATATCCCTTCTTCACCGATTCTGCTTGCGATCATCTTAGGGCCAATGGCAGAAACAAACCTTAGAAAATCACTGCTGATGTACGATGGCAGTTGGTCTTTCCTTTATGAGCGTCCTATTGCTCTCGCGTTTATCGTGTTAGCTGTATTCTCGGTTTATTCAACGTTAAAAATGAAGAAAAAGCAGAAACAAAAGCAAACTTACGAACATCATGATTAGCCGCTTGTTTAAGCTAGAATATTGAAACAACTCAAAGCCAGAGACAACAGTCTCTGGCTTTTTTCATACATGAAAGCAGCCAATTTTCGTAAACGGTAGACAACAAAAAAGGTATGCACTTGGCATACCCTTTTAAGTCGTTTATCCGAGCGTAATGCTGTTCATCTCTATATGAGGTGACTCATCTACCTACGCTCTAGATTATTTCTATTACGCCGTCGCCAGACGGTGGTTGGCATCTTGCAAGTGTGCAGCAGACACAACTCGTGCCTTATCACTATCACCAGCCATGATTGCTTCATAGATTCTACGGTGTTCATTGATACACGTGCTTCCTTCTTCAGAAGAGTGCACGATGAAGTTCACGAACATCGTAGTCAAGATATTGCCGAATGGCAGGTAGAAGTCATTACCTGTCGCATTAAAGATCAAGCTATGAAAACGAGTATCAATATCTGTCCAACGCTCTTGATCAAATACTTCAGCCTCATCCACTTCTACCATTTTTTGGAAGATTTCTGAAAGTTCAATGCGTTGTTCAGCCGTTGCAAATTTAGCCGCCAGTGCGCACGCTTCAGGTTCAATCGCACGGCGAAGGCCTAAAAACTGAGAACAGAATTGATCTATGTCGGTTAGACCATCCATCCATTCAATCAGCTGAGGATCAAGAAAGTTCCAATATGCGCGGTCGACTACACGAGTACCGATTTTCGGGCGGGACTCTAACAAACCTTTAGAAGTTAATAGTTTAACTGCTTCACGTAGTGCCGTTCGGCTAATACCAAACTGTTCACATAACGCCATTTCACCAGGAATAATAGAACCTTGCGGCAGATCGCCAGACAAGATTCCACGAGCGATTTCACGCGCTACTTGCACGTGCAGGCTACGCTTCGAGCCCGAAATTGAATTAAAAGTGCTAACCATAAGTTCACTTATTTTATATGTTATGTTTATGTATTATTTAAGGATTACTATAACAGTATTTCAACCTACAGCCAATTGAGTAAAATCAAACAAAGAATAGCCCATTAATTTACCCGCTAAATCAGATAGTTAAAAGCATCTAATTTCATTTAACGAGAAACATCATGTTACACCATTCATAAATCCGTCATCAAAAAGCAGCGGTTCTGTCATCGTCGATTCCTATACTCCCTTCCCAACAGATAACTCAATTGGACTGAAACAATGAAACCGACAAAAACTAATCTCACGCTTAAAAGCGCTATTACTACTGCGCTGATTTTTTCTGGTTCTGCATTAGCAATGGATTCACGATACGAAGATCGTTCTGGTAACTTAGTTGCTGACGTTCCCCAAGATGAATCACAATGGGTCGACCCAAACACGCTGATTTTTGCTTACACGCCAGTTGAAGATCCAGCAGTATACGCTGATGTGTGGAGCGAGTTTTTGAGCCACCTAGAAAAAACAACCGAAAAAACGGTTCGTTTCTTTCCTGTACAAAATAACGCAGCTCAAATTGAAGCCATGCGTTCTGGGCGTCTACATATTGCAGGCTTCAACACTGGCTCTACTCCACTAGCGGTCAACTGTGCTGGTTTCGCTCCTTTTACCATGATGGCGGCTGAAGATGGTTCTTTCGGTTACGAAATGGAAATCATCACTCATCCTGGTTCTGGTATTGAAAAAGTAGAAGATCTGAAAGGTAAAAATCTTGCTTTCACAGCGCAAACTTCTAACTCTGGATTCAAAGCTCCTTCTGCAATTTTAGATGCTGAATACCAACTTCAACCGGATCGTGATTTTAAACCTGCGTTCTCTGGCGCGCACGACAACTCTATCTTAGGTGTAGCACATAAGGATTACGATGCGGCGGCCGTTGCTAACTCGGTATTGAACCGCATGCTTTCACGTGAAGTAGTAAAAGAAGACCAAATCAAAAGTATTTACAAGTCACAAACCTTCCCGACTACCGCTTACGGTACTGCACATAACCTAACACCTGAACTACAAGAAAAGATTCAACAAGCATTCTTCACGTTTGATTGGGAAGGCACCAAACTGCAAGAAGAATTCGAACGTAACGGCGAGGCAAAATTTGTTCCAATCACTTATCAAGAGCACTGGGAAGTGATCCGAACTATCGATACAGCGAACAAAGTGTCTTACACGTGTAGCTAAGTTCAAGCGAACTAAAAAGCCAATAACACAGAAATACTAACTGCAGGCAAACACGCCTGCAGTTATTCAACACTCTTTCCGGTTTGCTCTCCACGCCTGCCTCTGGCGAACTCTTAGTACACCGTCTTATAGGAATTTTATGTCTACTCTTACCCTTAAAGGGCTTACCAAGCACTATTCCAGTTCTGACAAAGCCCTTACTAACGTCAGCTTGTCAGTGAATGCTGGCGAAGTTGTTGGATTAATTGGTCCATCAGGAGCAGGGAAATCAACACTTATCCGTTGTATTAACCGACTAACAGAGCCCACCAGCGGCGAAGTTATCTTTTCCAATACCAACTTAGAGACGCTGTCTAAGCGCCAGCTAAGACAATCTCGACGTGAAATTGGGATGATTTTCCAAGAATACGCATTGATTGAGCGCTTAACGGTGATGGAAAACGTACTTTCAGGACGTTTGGGATACGTGAATTTCTGGCAAAGCTTTACTCGTCGTTTCCCTGAATCGGATATCCAAGCCGCTTATGCCCTACTCGACCGAGTTGGATTATTAGAGCACGCCAATAAAAGAGCCGATGCCTTATCAGGTGGTCAGCGTCAGCGTGTCGGTATTGCGCGTGCGCTTGCTCAAAAACCAAAGCTATTACTGATTGATGAACCAACAGCCGCACTCGATCCACGTACTGCTCGTCAGATCATGCGATTGATCAGCGAGATTTGTTCAGAGCAACGACTTCCAGCCATCATCAATATTCACGACGTTCAGTTAGCAAAACAGTTTGTTGACCGAGTTGTCGGCCTAAATGCAGGCTGTGTGGTATTTGATAACCAACCAAACCTGCTCACCGAAGACGTACTCACACAGATCTACGGTGAAGAGGATTGGAGCCAACAGGTAGAAGAAGAGGAAGATGACCTGAGCATCACTCACCCTCATTTGTCTGAGGCAACAGTATGATTCAGTCATATCCAAAACAATGGACCAAGCCGCCACTGATTTCCAACCCTTGGTTACGTTGGAGCTTAGTCATCATCGTCGCGGTGTATTTATACCTTGCGACTCAATCGGTACACGTAAACTGGACTCGAATTTACGAAGGTAGCGAGCGCGGCTGGCAGTTCATTTTGGCTTTCATGAACCCAGATTTCGGTGGACGGTGGAATAACATCTCGCAAGGTTTAATTGAAAGCTTAACCATGACGCTCACATCGACCGTGGCTGGTGTTATTCTTTCTATTCCATTTGGATTAGGTGCAGCGAAAAACCTTGCTCCGACTCCGGTTTACCTGTTCTGCCGCGCGTTTATTTCTATCGCCCGTAGCTTACAAGAGATCATTGTCGCGATTTTGTGTGTGGCTCTGTTTGGCTTCGGTACGTTTGCTGGTTTTGTCACTCTCACATTTGCCACTATCGGCTTTCTCGCAAAACTGTTCGCCGATGAGATTGAAGCCATTGACCCAGCACCACTGACGGCAATGCGTGCAACAGGGGCGAGTTGGCTACAACAAGTTAATTACGCAATTCAAGCACAAGTGATGCCTCGTTTCATTGGGCTTTCGATGTACCGACTCGACATCAATTTTCGTGAATCTGCTGTAATCGGCATTGTTGGCGCAGGTGGTATTGGCGCTACGTTAAACACAGCAATGGACCGCTATGAGTACAGCGCAGCCGCTGCTATTCTATTGATTATTATCGTGATTGTGATGTTGTGTGAATACCTATCAACTATCATCCGTAAGTATGTGCAGTAAGGAACGACTCAATGAGCACGCTAAATAACACACCGACAAGCGTCATCAATCGTACCCAATGGAAGCGTTACGACAATAAACAGAGCCTGATGCTCTGGATAGGCTGGCTTTGCTTTGTTGCTTTAACTGTTTTTGCATGGCAAATCATGAACAAAGATACGATTTGGTACTTTGTAACTGATTCACCGAACCAACTTGCTGATATATCTTCACGTATGTGGCCACCAAGGTGGAGTTACTTAGAGTCTCTTTGGAGCCCTTTGTGGGACACAATTAATATCGCAACACTTGGCACACTGTTAGGGATCGTACTGGCATTTCCAGTTGCATTCTTAGCCGCACGCAACACAACGCCAAGCACTACGTTTATCAGGCCTATCGCACTGTTCATCATTGCGGCAAGTCGTTCGATCAACTCGCTAATTTGGGCGCTCTTGTTGGTGGCAATCATAGGTCCTGGATTACTGGCCGGTATTATCGCGATTGCTCTGCGCTCAATTGGTTTCGTGGCTAAATTGATGTATGAAGCGATTGAAGAAGTGAACGTCACGCAGATGTCAGCGATTCAATCGACGGGTGCATCTCCCCTGCAAGTATTGAACTACGGCATTCTTCCGCAAGTAATGCCAAGTTTCATCGGCACAAGCTTGTTTCGCTGGGATATCAATATCCGCGAGTCTACAGTCTTAGGTTTAGTAGGAGCTGGCGGTATTGGATTGAAACTGCAGGAGTCGATGGCGATGCTAGCATGGCCTCAAGTAACGGTGATTTTCTTTGCGATTTTAGTGACAGTCGTCTTCTCAGAATGGTTAGCAGCCAAAGCAAGAAAAGCCTTTATTTAATCAATACATCATAGATGTCTATCAAAGCCTACTTGCAGAGTAGGCTTTTTTGTTCATGGACAAACGATAAGCAGGTTTCAAAATTAGAAACGTATTTCATTAGTGACAGTCCCTACCCCTTTGATCGTGACCGATACTTGATCTTTATCGACCAATGCATGCGTTCTCCCCGGTGTGCCCATAAATACAAGGTCACCTGGTTTTAGAGTAAAGTAATGGCTTAAGTAACTGACAACTTTTCGCGGGCTGTGAATCATGAAAGATGTATTTTCTTGCTGGACGATATCGCCGTTAACACGTGTTGTAAGTTCGACATCGTTATAATCAACCCCTTTCACAATAGTATGACCAATCGGTCCAAATCCATCCGATGCCTTAGCTCGTAACCATTGTAAATCACTGTTCTGCCAACTTCTCTCCGTTATGTCATTACCCACCGTGACACCGAAAATCGCGTCCTCAGCTTCTTCTTGACTCGCTTTACTGATCTCTTTTCCTATCACTACGACGAGCTCACCTTCAAAATGCACGTTCTGAGCATCAAAAGGGGCATGAATAGTTTCACCCGATAAAATCAAAGAAGATGGAAGCTTCAGAAATAATGGCGGTGGTAAATCAGGATGAGAAGCGGCGTGACTCACGTAATTCATGCCAACGGCAAATACTTTTTCTGGTTCAGTCGGAAGCAGTAGATCAACCGATTCAAGTGGAATCGAGGTTTTCTCAACGGAGTACTCGCTAAAGATGTCGCCATTGATTGGAAAAATAGTACCTTTCGTCAACTTTCCGTAGCTGATTTTGTCTTGATAATGGTAACGCACGAATTGATCTGTATTCGCGTGATTTTGCGAGTCATTTGCTAGCGTATAAGTAGAACAAGAAGCTGTAAGTATTAACGCCAACCCTTCCATTAACTTCATGATTTATCCTTAGTTATTTTATTCCTAACACTTACTGTAGCTTACACATCGACACCATAGTGACTGTTTTCTATTATTTAACGCATTCTCTTTCTTTTCCCACATTTTTCCTTTCCTACACGCATAAAAAAACCGAGCAACTCGCAGTGAGTTACTCGGTTTGACTTATTCCCGATGTATTCAGTCGTTGTTGGTATCAACGAACGATTTTACAATCACGACTGAATTCAATGTGATGCTTCGTTCCCGCAAAGCACCACATCAATACATGCCATGGTTAAACGGCATGTATGTTAATCATTTACAGTTGAGCAAATGATCCTTCCCACGAGTATGTCTCACCCGCGAACTCAACAGTGTGAGTTGCTTGCTGCGTGTCTTCAGCTTGGTTTGAGATACCGTAGTGGTAAGTGTTGCCAGAAGTAGTCTGAATGCAAACAACAGTCCCGACACTGTTATGGCCCACAACAGACACTGATTTAACTAGACCACGAGCGCCTACAGAGGCTTCGATAGATTCGTTAAAGTAACCATGCGTTTCTAGTACAGAAGCAAACACGTGGTTTTGACCAGACTGACGTAAGATAAACGCAGGTTCACTCTTAAGATTGAAGTCTGGATCGTTAGCACCAGTGCGAGCAAAAATCACTTCGCTGCCCGCATTAGCGCTGGTTACTAGGCTGTAGTAGCTGCTGTCATGTAGCCAGCTTACTAGAGAACCCTCTTCGTTCACTTTGCCTGAAGCCACGTTCCATAGGTGTTGGTAACCGTTGTCTTCACCTAATGGCTTAAGCGTTTTTTCCATGTTGTAATCGAAATCAGTACGGATGATCTGGCCAGAGTGGTGAACGGGAAGATCGTACTGGTGCTCAGCGTCAGCTTCGATGCGGTAAACATCAATCACTAACGGCTTCTCGAACTCAGGAAGTTCAGCAAGAATCACGCTGCGTTGCATGTCTACGCCTGTATAGTACTCAGAAATTGTGCCGCTCATGCCTTGCAAAGACTGGTCGTCTGCTACGAAGAAGTGCTTCTGACCAAACTTAGACTCAGCCAATGCTGTGTTGAAGTTATTCTGCGTTTTCTGATCAACCGTTACTGTGTTGTGAGCAACCGTCTGCTTACAGTAAGACTTGTTCTCTGGAATGTAACGACCACCAAACTTAGGCTCAACGTTTACCCAGCGACCGAAGCCGTAATCGTGCAGCACTTCGTGGCCACGGTTGAATACACTTAGGTGCAGTCCATCGTAGTGACCGTGGTCTAGCGCAGAGTGGTACTGGTGATCGCTGCCGTGTTGACCAAACCAGATCAACGCCATTGTGTCGTCGTCTTTCTCATCACGGTGACGAAGAATGCTAACGCCGCCTTTCTCACCTTCAGGGCCGTCGGTAACGAACAGGCTACCCCAGTTGAATGGTTTGATTTCATCAGCTGCTTCAACAGCGTCAGACAATGTTTTACCTGAAGCATGAACCCAAACGTTTTGTTGGTGGTTAGCCATACCAAGCAGAGTTTCAGACTGCTCGTAACGGTGGTAACACACAGACGTTGCCATGATAACGCCTTCATCGTTGATAGAGATCGTCTTCGATGAATCGTTCAGAGCTGGCAATGTACCGTCTGGGAATGCGGTTTTGAATACAGAGTAAGATGTTGTCTTGATCACTGAATCGTTGAATTCATAGATACCGACTTCAGGCTGACGACGTTCAATCGCTTCTGCGAACAGGTAGATTGGACGTAGAGAGAAACGGTGGTAGTAAGGACCTTCCATGTAGTAGCCGTCTGGCGAAAACAGTTGGTCAAGTTGCGCTAAGAAACCGCCGCTTACTTTGTCCAGTTTTAGGCCATAAAGTGCTTTATCTACAGATTCTTGATCGTTGATCGCGTAACCACAGATACCTACCGCTGCCACTGCCCATAGGCCGTGGTTGTGTACGATATCGAAGTCGTGTGCGTAAGTAACAACGAACATTTCGATCATTTGCTTAAGAAGATCGTCTTCGATCAGACGCTTCTGCTCTTCAGAGATTGTGTGGTAAATACAGCTGTACGCACAAGAAGCGTAAAGCATCCACATGTTCTCGTTCAACGTTTGGTGGAACAGCTTACCCGGAGGGTTAGAGTCACGGCTTACGTTGCTTTCCAATGTTGGGTATACCGTCGCGTACGCTGTTAGCATATCAACGATGTAATCACGGTACTTAGTTTCCTCAGTGATAAGGAACAAACGACCCGCTAGATCCATATGGATGTAGTTTTGCTTATGACGGTTATGTTCATAACCGCCACCTTCGCCGTGACCTGGAACTTCGATGCCAACTTCAGCCATGTAAGCGTCAGTTTGTTTAATGTCACGAGTTAGTGCGTTACCTAATAGGCTATCCTTGCCAAGTTCTTTACGAAGCTCTGCTGCTTCTTCAAAGTTAAGTAAAAGTGGTTGATAGCTCATTATTATTTCCCCTGCTCTAAAGTCGTTTCTACTGAGTAGAAGCCTGTCCAGCTGTATACTTTGCCGTTCAGTTCTACTTTGTGTTCAGTGCTGTCAGTTGCGCCAAGTTGGTTACTGATCATCACTGTCACGTTTGATTTCTCTGTCGTAATTTCTACTACTGAACCTACATTCGTGTGAGCAACAACATTGATGTTTTTCACAACACCACGAGCGTTTACTGATTGCTCGAATTCTTCGTTAAAGTAACCGTGCGTTTCTAGCACAGAAGCAAACAATGTTGTTTCGCCTTTGCTACGTAGAATGAATGCAGGCTCTGAACGTAAATTAAAGCTTGGATCGTTAGCACCAGTGCGAGTGAAGATGATTTCTCCGTTCTCGTTCGAACTTGTACCCAACCAAGTATAGTACGTGTCGTTCTGTAACCAGCTAACTAACGCAGTACCATTCACTTCACCACTCGCTACATTCCATAGGTGTTGGTAACCGAAGTCACTTCCTAGTGTGTTTAGCTCTTTGTTTGCTTGGTATTCGAAGTTAGTGCGAATAATTTGACCTTGATATTGATGAGAGTAATCAAACTGGTGGTCGCCTTCGCCGCCTTTTGTCGAACCTAAGCGGTACAAGTCTAACAATAGCGGAGACTCAAGCTCTTCAAGGTTTAGCATGAACACACTGCGTTGCATGTCAAAACCTTCGTAATGGTCGTTAGCAAATGCGCTCATACCGTTAATTTGCTCATCTGCCACTTTGAAGAAGTGAGGCAAACCGTGTACTGCGTCAGCACGCTCAACGTCAAAGTTGTTCTGACATTTCTCATCAATCGTTACTGCATTATGTGCAATCGTTTGACGAGCGTAAGATTTATTTTCATCTAGGTAGCGACCGCCAAATTTTGGCTCAACGTTAACCCAACGACAGAAACCGTATTCACGCAACACTTCTTGACCGCGGTTAAAGAAAGAAATACCCAGCGTATCGAAGTTGCCGTGACCCATGCCGTGTTGACCGTAGTTCATAACAAGTTGAGAAACGTCACCTTTATTATCCTGCATACGGATAAAGCCTTGTGCACCATTGTGGCCTTCAGGACCCTCGCTCAATTCAACACTTGGCCAGAAAGGCATGCCGATTTCTTGTTTAGCTGAAGCCTCTTCGTAGGCTTTAGATAGCTCAAGACCACATGGGTGCATCCATACTGCGTCTTGAATCTTCGCCATACCAAGAATGTTTTGGTCAACGCCACTTTCAGAAGAGTAATGCTTGCTGTAAACACTTACGGCAACCTGAACACCCATATCAGTAATGCCCATTGTGCGAGACGCGTCGTTTAATGCTGGGAATTCACCGTTCGGGTAAGCAGTAGAAAGCATTGCTTGTACTGTGTTACCAATCACGCCGCCTTTGTAGTTGTAGATATCAACTTCGGGCATGTGACGATGAATAACTTCAGCGAACACACACGTTGGGCGAATTGCGTAACGGTGGTAGTAAGGACCTTCCATGTAGTAACCAGAAGGTGCAAACAGTTGAGAAATTTGCGCTAAGAAGCCGCCCGTATCGTTACGGTCGATGCCGTAAACCGACATTTCAAGGTACTCACGCTTGCCTAAAGCAAGACCACAGATACCCACAGCCGCTACAGCCCAAATGCCGTGATTGTGAATGCGGTCGAAGTCGTGTGCGTACTTCACTGTGAACATTTCTAGCATTGGTTCAAAAATGCGAGACTCAATGTTGTCACGTTGTTCCTGTGTCAATGTTGAAGCAACACAAGAGTAAGCTAAGCTTGAAAACATTAACCAGCAGTGTTCATTCAGGATTTGGTGGAACAAACGACCTGTCGGGTTAGTGTTTTTCTGTACGTGGTAATCAAACGTTAGATATTTGTCTGCGTACACTTCCAATAATTCTGTAACGAAGTCTGCGTATTTTTGCTCTTTAGTGATCAAGAACATGCGACCAGCTAAGTTCATGTACGTGTAATTTTGCTTATGGCGGTTATGCTCGTAACCCCCTGCTTCACCGTGACCTGGAACATCAATAGGTAAACGCATGAACGCTTCTAAGTCTTTCGCATTCGCTGCAATGGTTTTGCCCATTAAGCTAGAACGGCCTACTTCAAGGTGAAGTTGCTCAATTTCTGCTTCAGTCAACAATACTGGTTTGGTAGTCATATTCTTTGTCACCCTCAATAAAGAGTTTATCTGTTTAAACTTTGATTAAATTTTCAAACTCCATATAAAGTAATACAATATGAGCTTTAATCATACCTATTCGATGCTAAATGATGAGTAGAATCACATAAATCATCATAAGTCATTGATGTAGTTAACTAATGATAAATTTAGAGCATTTGTTAAGTTATTGATTTATTTACGCAATATAAAGTATCACTTGATCAATATCACACAATTTTAGATATATTGTATTACAATTAGACTCATTCCCTTATTATGAATGCAAGCTAAGTAACACTTAAAAGATTTAAACAGATTAGGAGATACACAATGAACTCTTTCTTTATGCTAGATGAAAATCCGTGGGAAGAACTTGGTGGCGGTATTAAGCGTAAAATCGTTGCTTACACCGACGATCTAATGGCTGTACACCTTTGTTTTGATAAGGGTGCGATTGGCCATCCTCACACACACGAAATTCATGACCAGATCGGTTATGTTGTTCGCGGCAGCTTTGAAGCTGAGATTGAAGGCGAGAAGAGAGTACTTAAAGAAGGCGACGCTTACTTCGCTCGTAAACACATGATGCACGGTGCGGTTGCACTAGAGCAAGACAGCATCCTTCTAGATATCTTCAACCCTGCGCGTGAAGACTTCCTAAAATAATGAATAGCGCAACCTCAGTTGCTAAGGTAAGCATATGAAATCATTAAACATCGCGGTCATTGGCGAGTGCATGGTTGAGCTACAAAAGAAACAAGATGGGCTTAAGCAAAGTTTTGGTGGCGATACACTAAATACGGCACTTTACCTGTCACGCTTAACAAAAGAGCATGGTATCCAAACAAGCTATGTAACCGCACTAGGCACCGACCCATTCAGTACTGACATGCTAGAAAAGTGGCAAGCTGAAGGTATCGACACAAGCTTAGTGGCTCAGCTCGATCACAAACAACCAGGGCTTTATTACATCGAGACCGATGAAACTGGTGAGCGTAGCTTCCACTACTGGCGTAGTGATGCTGCAGCGAAGTTCATGTTTGATCAGCAAGACACGCCTGCTCTACTTGATAAGCTATTCTCTTTTGATGCGGTTTACCTAAGCGGTATTACACTTGCTATCTTGACAGAAAATGGCCGTACACAGCTGTTTAACTTCTTAGACAAATTTAAAGCTCAAGGCGGCCAAGTATTCTTCGACAATAACTACCGTCCTAAACTTTGGGAAAGCCAACAAGAAGCGATTTCTTGGTACTTGAAAATGCTCAAGTACACTGACACGGCCCTACTGACGTTTGATGATGAGCAAGAGTTGTACGGCGACGAAAGCATTGAACAATGTATTGCTCGTACGTCTGAGTCTGGTGTGAAAGAGATCGTTATCAAACGTGGCGCAAAAGACTGCTTAGTCGTTGAAAGCCAAAGTGCTCAATACGTAGCTCCAAACCCAGTTGACAACATCGTAGACACTACGGCCGCTGGCGACTCGTTCAGTGCTGGCTTCTTAGCTAAGCGTTTGAGCGGTGGTAATGCTCGTGATGCCGCATTTGCCGGTCATATTGTGGCAGGAACCGTGATTCAGCATCCAGGTGCTATCATTCCTGTAGATGCGACGCCTGATCTGTCTTTATAATTACGCACTTTATATATTAATCAAGGGCTTGCTTAGTTAAAAGCAAGCCCATAATTAACGTGAGAAAGAATTCATGACTACATTAAATGAACAACTAGCAAACCTAAAAGTAATTCCTGTAATCGCTATCAACCGTGCTGAAGACGCTATCCCTCTAGGTAAAGCTCTTGTTGAAAACGGCATGCCATGTGCAGAAATCACACTACGTACAGAATGTGCAATCGAAGCGATTCGCATCATGCGTAAAGAGTTCCCTGACATGCTAATCGGTTCAGGCACAGTGCTGACTAACGAGCAAGTTGATGCGTCTATCGAAGCCGGTGTTGATTTCATCGTAAGCCCAGGTTTTAACCCACGTACTGTTCAATACTGTATCGATAAAGGCGTAGCTATTGTACCGGGTGTTAACAACCCAAGCCTAGTTGAACAAGCAATGGAAATGGGCCTTCGCACATTGAAGTTCTTCCCTGCTGAGCCGTCTGGCGGTACTGGTATGCTTAAAGCACTAACAGCGGTTTACCCTGTTAAATTTATGCCTACTGGCGGTGTAAGCTTGAAGAATGTAGATGAATATCTATCTATCCCTTCTGTACTTGCGTGCGGTGGTACTTGGATGGTTCCAACTAACCTTATCGACGAAGGTAAGTGGGACGAACTAGGCAAGCTTGTTCGCGATGCAGTTGCTCACGTTAACGCTTAATCTATTTTAGATTTGGTGATAAGGCCTCACTTCGGTGGGGCTTTTTTTTGCTTATAACTAACTGATATATAATGCGAACTGCTCTTTGGCAGTAAATGCTTTGTAAACCAGTATTCTCAATATCAGTCCCTACCCTGAAGTAAACTACGGTCTCGAATCAAACTGACTAAGTGGCTAGTTGGCTCAGTAACTCAACACCAAATACGGCACCTGATACATGGTTAGTTGTTAGGTACACAAACAACTGGGTAAACACAAACTACCTGACTTTAGATAAAGCTTCTTTCTCCCCATAAACGATATCACCGTCGAAGCCCGCTCAACGTGTCACACGCCGATTGTACGTAATTCAACTCACATTCAGTTCTTGTATTCTCTGTTGGCGCTTAAATTACCACTCAGAGCTTAAAATTAATGCTTCTCGAACAATCGTCTATGACTTAAATCACGGTAAGTGCCCACTAACTACCGTCAATTCATATTTTGCACTTAGAACTACTTGCTCAACATCTACGCTGACCGCCTTAGACCTCTTCAACCCGCCGTTGTGCTTCATATAAGAATAAACAAAAAGCTAAATTAAATGTCGAGGGCAATAACTTCTCTCGATAATAAGCAGCTCTACATACAAAGAAACCAAAGCTAACAATGAATAGCAGCATAAAAACCAATAAGCTACACTTAATTTTTTCAAATCCTTCTTATCAAATTAGCGTTTAGATTTAACGTGAATTCCATCGCACAATCACACCTATTTGTAGCACATTTGTTACGGTTATAATTAAAATCTTATAGATCGCCCAATCTATAGATGAACCTTTTATATTGTAATACATATAAACAATTAGAACGTATTTTATTTACGATCTGAAATAAATTAAACAGACATTTAAGTTAAACAAAAACAACAACTTAACTAAAAACAGTGTGAAAGCTAAAAAATCAATGCGACCTAGATCATACTAAAGGCATATTGTAGTACAAATAAACCTTTGAAAGCGTTAATCTAAGCGCAGTTAATTATGATATTTAAAAGGCTGAAAAGATGACTATTGATACTTTTGTTGTTCTCGCCTACTTCTTCTTTTTGATCGCTATTGGTTGGATGTTCCGTAAGTTCACCACCTCTACTAGTGATTACTTCAGAGGTGGCGGCAAAATGTTGTGGTGGATGGTTGGTGCAACTGCCTTCATGACACAATTTTCAGCATGGACGTTTACAGGTGCCGCAGGACGCGCATTCAATGACGGTTTCGTTATTGTAATCCTATTCTTAGCCAATGCATTTGGCTACTTCATGAACTATATGTACTTCGCTCCAAAGTTCCGCCAACTTCGTGTGGTAACGGCGATTGAAGCTATCCGTCAGCGCTTTGGTAAAACGTCTGAACAGTTCTTCACATGGGCAGGCATGCCTGACAGCCTTATCTCTGCAGGTATTTGGCTAAACGGTCTAGCTATCTTTGTAGCAGCAGTATTCAACATCCCAATGGAAGCAACCATTGTGGTAACGGGTATGGTTCTAGTATTGATGGCAGTAACGGGCGGCTCTTGGGCGGTTGTTGCTTCTGACTTCATGCAAATGCTGGTTATCATGGCGGTTACGATTACTTGTGCGGTTGCAGCTTACTTCCACGGTGGCGGCCTAACTAACATCGTTGCTAATTTCGACGGCGACTTCATGTTGGGTAACAACCTAAACTACATGAGCATCTTCATCCTTTGGGTCGTGTTCATTTTCGTGAAGCAGTTCGGTGTAATGAACAACAGCATCAACGCTTACCGTTACCTATGTGCAAAAGACAGTGAAAACGCACGTAAAGCGGCAGGCCTAGCATGTATCCTTATGGTTGTCGGTCCACTAATCTGGTTCCTACCACCTTGGTACGTAAGTGCGTTCATGCCTGATTTCGCATTAGAGTACGCTTCAATGGGTGATAAAGCAGGTGATGCGGCTTACCTAGCATTCGTACAGAACGTAATGCCAGCAGGTATGGTTGGTCTTCTTATGTCAGCAATGTTCGCTGCAACGATGTCTTCTATGGATTCAGGTCTGAACCGTAATGCAGGTATCTTTGTAATGAATTTCTACAGCCCGATTCTTCGTCAGAACGCGACTCAGAAAGAGCTGGTTATCGTAAGTAAGCTAACCACTATCATGATGGGTATTATCATCATCGCGATTGGCTTGTTCATTAACTCTCTACGTCACTTGAGCTTGTTCGATATCGTAATGAACGTAGGTGCATTAATTGGCTTCCCAATGCTTATCCCTGTACTACTAGGTATGTGGATTCGTAAGACGCCTGACTGGGCTGGTTGGTCTACCCTAGTGGTTGGTGGCTTCGTTTCTTACATCTTCGGTATCTCGCTTCAAGCAGAAGACATCGAAAACCTATTTGGTCTAGAAACAGCGCTTACTGGCCGTGAATGGAGCGACTTGAAAGTTGGTCTAAGCTTAGCAGCTCACGTCGTGTTCACTGGTGGTTACTTCATCATGACTTCTCGCTTCTACAAAGGCCTATCGCCAGAGCGTGAGAAAGAAGTTGACCAATTATTCACTAACTGGAACACGCCGCTAGTCGCGGAAGGTGAAGAGCAACAAAACCTAGATACTAAACAGCGTTCAATGCTTGGTAAGCTTATCAGCACAGCAGGTTTCGGTATCCTAGCAATGGCTCTGATTCCAAACGAACCAACAGGACGCTTGTTGTTCCTGCTATGTGGTTCAATGGTACTAACCGTTGGTATCCTCCTGGTTAACGCATCTAAAGCTCCGGCTAAGATGAACAACGAATCAGTTGCTAAGTAGCTAAATAGGCAACTAACAAGTTAAACCCATAATGAAGCCCATGTTATTCGATAACATGGGCTATTTGTTTACCACTCAAACTTGCTGATACTTTTAACTCTGAATAGCACTTTAATGTGTATTATCTCCCTTTTAAACCTTTCTATTACACCCGTTAACTCCCTCGTACAAATAGAGTTCTCTTAACTCTATTTTTTGTAGTCTCACTTTTTTGATACTTTCCAATGGTTTGATCTCTTTCTCGGATTGTTTCTGTTACTTTGAATAACAACACAAACACAACAGATAATTACAATGACAAAAACATCACTATTACTTGCTTCCATTGCTCTGGCACTTTCCGGCGCAGCGCAAGCTGACCAGTTAGAAGACATTCAAAAATCAGGCACACTTCGCGTCGGCACCACAGGCGACTACAAACCTTTTTCTTACTTCGACGGCAAAACCTACTCTGGTTATGACATTGACGTGGCTAAGCATGTTGCAGAGCAGCTAGGCGTCGAATTACAGATTGTTCGTACCACATGGAAAGATCTGCTAACCGACCTCGACAGCGATAAATACGACATTGCGATGGGCGGTATTACGCGCAAAATGCAGCGTCAGTTAAACGCAGAACAAACTCAAGGCTACATGACCTTTGGTAAGTGCTTCTTAGTCGCGAAAGGCAAAGCAGAACAATACAACAGTATAGAAAAAGTGAACCTTTCTTCAGTGCGTGTTGGCGTCAATATCGGCGGGACTAACGAGATTTTTGCGGATGCTAACTTGCAAGACGCGAGCTTTACACGTTATGAGAACAACCTAGACGTTCCGCAAGCCGTTGCGGAAGGTAAAGTTGATGTGATGGTCACAGAAACTCCTGAAGGACTGTTCTATCAAGTGACTGATGAGCGCCTTGAAGCTGCTCGTTGTGAGACACCGTTTACCAACAGCCAATTCGGTTACCTGATACCAAAAGGTGAACAACGTTTGTTGAACACGGTGAACTTCATTATGGATGAAATGAAATTGAAAGGCGTTGAAGAAGAGTTCCTGATCCACAACTCGCTAAAATAATCTTGTTGTAGTTTATACAGAGCAAAAAAATAGGCCAACATTAGCATTGCTGGCCTATTTCGTTTGGTTTTATGGTTCGCCTCTAATAGTTATCGTTTACCTATTAGTATCTATAACTAGCTATTTACCATCTAGAGATCTCTCAACTAGCTGTCGCTCACCTAATTAGCTTTAACCGTGAGTAATAACATTCTGCTGAACTAACGCATCCAGAATATCTGACGGCATGGTGCTGCTTAGCGTCAACTGAGGTGCAAGGTCTTCAACCACAATCACTTGTTCCGTAGTACCTAGACCATCCGGATTGATCGTAAGCTCAATATCATCCCCATCGACTTTCGCGTCTATCTGTTGCAATAACGCTGTCATGTCTGGAGATGTGTTCTTAAGTTCAGGTAACACTTCACGCAGGTCAATCTGGTCTCCTTCAGATAGGCTGAAATCGGTAATGGTATCTTCAACACCGTCTTCAATGTTAAGCCATACAAACGAGTCCATACCGTCACCGCCGGTTAAAATATCTGAACCGCCGCCGCCAATAAGCGTATCGTTGCCATCACCACCAAGAAGGGTATCGTTGCCCTCGCCGCCAACAAGCGTATCATCTCCCGTTCCACCTTCCAGTCTGTCATTTCCAGAACCGGCAGTCAGGTCGGTATTGTTAGCGCCAGCCAATAGTTGCACATCATCCGTTTCCGCAGCCAAGTTAATATCAATCGCGTCAGAGACAATGTTCAAGTTAAGGTCTATTGAAGCCGAAGTGGCAGTGTCATTATTGTCTGTCTCTTCAGAAACAGCTTCAACTTTAAGTGTATAACCACCCGGAGTTTCAGAGAGTCCTACAACTTTCAAACTATCAATCGCATCAGCCGTTGCTACCCAAACACCATTCTCAAGAGTCACTATACCTACATCACTGGTGATTTGAGCACCAGCAGGTACGTCGCTGATATGCAACGTTAACTCTTCCGTAATGTCAGTTAAGGCTGCAATAATACCAACCAAAGGAATACCACTCGCACTGACTGACTGACTCGCGGTAATGTTTCTCACGTAGTTAGAGGCAGTATCAATTGATAAAGTAGGCGTATTCGCAACTGGCGTAACAGCAATGTTGTAAACCACAGGTACAGTTTCTATTGCGATACCCGAAGGGTTTCCACTGTCTTTAGCGGTAACCTCCAAGCCAATAATATTGATTGGTGAAAGGCTCGCATCGAGATAAACACCATTTGGACTGGTTGGCGTATCAATCAACGCATTCAAATCGCTTAGAGTACCGACTAAGATAACCGAACCTGTGTTGTTGCCATTTACCACCACTGTTGTCATAGCTGGTAATGATACATTCAGTGTACCGTAATCCACAGCCAGCGTGACGGTCATGAGATCATCAGAAAATGTATCAACATAATCAGGGTCACTGACATTGATACCACTCAATAACTGACCAGCATCCTCGTCAACAACCGTAGTGACGCTGTCACCATTAACAACAGGTGTATCGTTCACTCCATCGACAATCGCGGTGATCTCCGCAGTATCCATAAGGAAGTCATTGACGCCGTTGGTTGTACCATCATCTTCGACGGTATAAGTGAACTTAACGTTACCGTTGTATTCATCAGCCGCAGCAAATACCCAGTATGGGCCAGTGATCGTAGCGTCATCAGCACCACCCACGTTTTCAAAGCGCTGTAACTGACCTTGGCCTTCATCGATTACCAGATTAGTCACGGTAATCGTGTCATTTTCCGGATCACTCGTCGCAGCAATTAAGTCTTCCTCTTTGATGATCAACTTACCTTCTTCAAGAATGTTTCCTAAGTCGATATCCGTTGCCACCGGCTGATCATTCACTGCTGTTACCACTACGCTGATTTCGCCTGTATCTGTTAAGAAATCATCAGCGCCGTTGGTTGTACCATCGTCCTCAACGGTATAAGTGAACTTAACATCACCGTTGTATTCGTTGGCTGCGGTAAATACCCAGTATGGGCCAGTGATCGTAGCATCATCAGCACCACCGACGTTCTCAAAGCGTTGTAATTGGCCCTGACCTTGATCGAGCACCAAACTGTTCACAGTAATCGTGTCGTTTTCCGGATCAGTAGTTGAGGAAATCAAGTCTTGCTCTTTAATGATCAACTGATCTTCTTCAAGCATGGTGCCCAAATCAATATCCGATGCCACCGGCTGATCATTAACTTCAGTAACCACAAGGCTAATTTCAGCATTATCAGTTAAGAAATCATCCGCACCGTTGGTTGTGCCATCATCAATGATGTCGTATTTGAACTTCACATCGCCATTGAAATCATTGGCTGCAATGAATATCCAGTACGGTCCCGTAATCGCTGCGTCATCAGCACCACCAGCATTTTCAAAGCGTGTTAGCTGACCTTGCCCTTGAGTCAGAGTCACACCGGTTACCGTGAGATTATGGTTTTCTAGATCAGAACTGGCTGCAATCAAGTCACTTTCAACAATCACGATTTGGCCGTCTTCCATAATCGAACCCAAATCAACATCAGTCGCAACAGGAGCGTCATTCACTTCCGTCACCTTAATGGTAAACGTGGTTTGATTGGTTTGAGCAGTATTCGGGTCACCCGCGTCAATCAGACCATTGTTGCCACCATCATCAACCGTTGCCGTCACTGTTGCGACACCATTTTGGTTTAGGTAGTTTTCATCAGCACCTAACTCAAATTGAACACTTCCAGAGTTTAAAGCACTGTTGATATCACCTAATGTCCCCTCAAGAGTGATTGCACTTCCCGAAACTGGAACTGATGTTACCCCAGTAAAACCTCCAAAGTTCAATGTACCTTGGTCTACAGATAGCGTTAACGTGTAAATCGCAGTTGGATCGTCATAAACCGCATCAGAGTCGGCAATCTTGAAGCCAGATATATCACTCAAGGCAATTGAAGTATCTTCCGGGGTTTCAATGTTGGTCACATTCACAAACGTCGGTTGATCGTTGATAGGATCAATCACTAAATCAACATCAAAGCTGGTTGGCGTGCCTAAGTATTCGGTGTTGTCAGCGTCTGTATCTACAGAACGAACCGTAATTTGCAATGGTCCATTGATGCCAAGCGCATTGCCTGCATCGCTATTATGTTCACCCGAATTAAATACGATCTTATCGAGCGACTGCGCCGATACATCCAATGTCCAAAGTTGTGTCACCGGATCGTAGCTAGCCAATGTCGTGCCGTCTGGATAGAAAATAGAAGCATCTTGAGGCACTCCCGCCACTTCAACTCGAAGTGTTTCAGGTGCATTTTCAGTAAACGTTCCGCTTCCTGTAGCCGACAATTCTTTGTCCAAAATAGTCGCATTGATTTCGATATCAATGTTTTGGCCTTCATTCCCGGTGACAGAATCGGTTGGGTTGGTATCAACATCATCACCAACTGGTACCACATGCAGCTTGAAGCTTGGCAAATTTTCTGCAGCAGTAGGCACACCCAACAAAGATTCTTGAGTGAAGACCTCCACACCAAACTCGGCCGTACCACTGAAATTTTTCGGTGGTAAAATTGACAACTCACTGAGGTCGAATGACAGTCCTGATGCTTGAGGCAGTTGAACGCTCCATTCACCACCACCGTTGTTCTTCACTGTGTAAGTTGAGGCAGCGTCTGCACTCATTAAGAAGCCATCTGGTACACCCGTAAACTTAATTGAAACGAACTGCTCTGAACCATCAAGGTCAGTCAATGCGATCGATACTGGCCCCGTACCTGACAAGGAAATAAGCTGGTCTTCGTTACCTGTAATCTCGATAACATCTGGGTCACTGCCCGGCCCTGTAACAAGAACATCATCCACGACAGGAACCACTTCAAAGTTTACAGTCGTAGAGAAAGTATCCGTGTCAGTCGCGCTACCAACAGGAGAAGCTGTCTCATTGTAGGTAGCCGTGTCGGTAATTGTCCCGCTGACATTCACTTGAATCTGATTAACGTCATTACCCGTCGGGTAGTTTGGTGCAGCTCTGAACAAGACGTTATCTAGAGCACCCGCGTTGATCTCCGATTCATCGAAGGTCAACGCTGTGCCAAGAGATACACCCGCGCTGGTATAAAACGCACCGACACTCGTGTCATCTAAAGTCAGCGTAATAGATGTGAATTTTTCGTCACCGCCTTCAACCCCACTTACTTGGTCAGTAATAGTTGAGCTGAAATCAAGCTGGATATAGGTATCTTCGTAGCCAACTGGATCTTGTCCAGCTTGGCCATCGGTATCGACAGGATTAAACGAATCGTCGAGCGAACCAACCACCGTAACATCGATGTCTGGATTGCCTTCAACATCTGGTGCGACTTTGATTACCACATCGGTCACCAAGGTGTTTTCATCACCTGAAAGGAGATCTTTGGTCACAATGGTTAGTGGTAACTTAAAGTCACCAGAGTAGTCCGCTGGTAGATTCAGTAACAGCCCAGAAAAGTCCGTTAAAACGTTCTGGTCGACTGTCGTCTCAAAGACATACTTTCCATTAACGAAATCGACTTCACTGCTTCCCGACAAACTAATTGGGAAGGTGCCTCCTGGATTAATAGTAACTGAGTCATCAATGATAATGGTGACTTGGTCTTTTGAAGCATCTTCTCCAGAGAAAGTGATCAAGTTATTTAGCGCAGCTCCTAGGTCTAACTGTGTGTCTTCTATAGCATCGACAACGCTATCTGGTGTCATCGTAATATCTGCAGCAACCTCATTCCCACCAATAAGTACTTGAGGGAAAGATAGGACTACATCACCTTCTCGTTCAACTGCTGGTGATGATTCTGTCTCAACGCCATCACCGCGATCAATTACGGTACTAAAGATGTTCATCTTTATTTCATTGAACAAGCCAGGAGTACTAGTAGTTAGCGGGAAACTAAGACCGTTCGGTGCACTGATGCTAAATAAGTCCTCATTCGTCACAACCCAGCGACCATTGCCTTCATATGCAGCACCAATAACAAGTAACTGATTTAGCACATCATCTGATAACGCCGAATCGTTCACGTTTGTTAATTCAATAACCAATTGGTCTACTTCTTCAATCGCAGATGAAGCATCCGTTTCTTGGTATCGGATGACAAACTCATCCGTAGCGGATGGGTTATCGCTGTTGGTCGTAAACTTAATTACACCTGTAAGAAGATCGGCAACAACACTTATCAAACCACCAATTCCTGCAACATCATCGACGATGAGTTTATTGGTAGTGCCATTGTCAGTCTCAACTACAGGCCTAACGACAACATTGATCGTCCCCATAACCGTCGCTGTAGCGATACCCTCACCAGAATCAGAAGAGTCCACATACTCATTATCACGCTCCTCGACCTCAACTTCCGTTGTCAATGTAAAATCAACGCTCGAGTCAGATGGGGGTGTCATTTGAATAAAGTTATTCGCTAATGCAATTTGGGTAAATTGTTCAGGTGTTTGATTACTATCTTTTGGTGTAATCGTTAACGTACCAGCGCCATCATCAACAACAGTAACATCACCATTTACGACAGCAGTTACCCCCGATGGAATACCTGAGATTATGATAGAGGTAAAATGCTCATCGGAATCAATATAATCGGCTCCATCAGGATGCCAATCGATATTGATTACTGAATCTTCATTACCATTGGTCGCATTAACGTAATTCGTTGATGTGTCAATTACTGGCTCAACCAACACTCTAATCTCTTGATCAAATGTCAGTGTATGACCATCATTTTCGGTCACAACTATTTTGCCTTGGATGTGGATATTCTCAGTTGATGAGTCAACAGGTCTGATACGAATGCCCGACGTTTTGCCCGCATCAGTAATATTCGCTTCGTAGATAGGTTTGGATAGGTCAGGGCTACCGCCCGATCCGGTTTCATAACCAACAAAATTAAGGTCAATCACCGTACCATCGCCATCTTCGAGGATGACCCCGTCAGGGATACCCGAAAGGATTACAGTGATTGCTTCAGACCCATCTCCTGTTAAAGGAGAATCCGCGAGATCATCAGGTTTACGTTCACCAGACAACACCGTGAAATCAAGCTCTGCAAAGCTGTCGCCGTTTTGACTCTCTTGAATCGTAGTTTGAACGCCGCTTGCAGTACCATCTGTAATTGAGGTCCAATCGGTACCATTCGTCCCACCATACGGAACATCTGCAACACCTTTAACCTCGACGTTGACCGTCTTAGTACCCAGAATTTCTTCATCAACTTGTTGAGGGTTGGTTGACAGGTTTGCAGTATCTTTGACTACACCGGTAACATCAAAGGTGAAATCTACATTACTGTGTTTAGTTGGAACAACCTCAACATTAGCCAAATCGGAATATGCGATTTCTTGATAATTGGTACCATTAACGGTAGGAACTACCGTGGTTGTACCTACAAAGTAAAGCACTGCGCCTTCTGTGATATTACTGATACGGACAAACAGTTCTTCAGAGCCATCTGTGTCCACCGACCCTGTCATGGTAATGACTTCGTCTAACGTGAATGCGTCTTTGTTGTCCAAAGGGCCAATGTAATCAGGGTCATCGATATTGTCTTCGTTGATCTTGATACGACTCACACTGAATTTTCCTGGGTCGGCGTCAGCAGTGACATCAATAATGATGTTTTGCTCTACAGAACGAGCTTGAGTTTTATCATTTGCTCCGCCATTGGCGGTATCTTCATAAGGGTTCAGTGTTTCCTTTGTAACCGCTATTGCTTTGAATTCAATCTGACCAGAGAAGTTATCGATCGGGTTAACTACGGTGCTGTTAATGTCTTCTGCCGCTATTTCATATACACCATCCGTCGTCAGCGTAAGCACATTGCCGTTCTTATCAAGCAGCTCGAACTTCCCATCACCTTGAACAGCTTCAAGTTCATAGGTAATCGTCTCAGTATTACTGTTATCTTGCGACTCTGCGTTCAGCTGCAAAGTAACGTTGTCTTCATCTTCGTTCACTTGATAATGATAAGTGCTGTTGGAATCATCCCAAGTCGCTATATCAGCCACCGCTTCAATCTCGATTCTGAAGTTTGAGTTGATGGTGTGATCCGTGGAGCCATTTTTCTCAATTTCAAGCTCATAACGAACTCGCCCACCAGTTTCATCCGAACTAGCGTGTTGGTCCGGAACAAAGAACAGGTTGTCTATCGTCGCGATAGTTTGTCTTGGTTCACTCGGGTTTGGAGCAAAGCTTTGTTCAAGTTCAGGAGAACCAAATATAATGCTTCCATTTGACTCAGGTACCAATTCAATGTAATCAGCACCATCAAAGTAATAAAAAGTACCTTGGTGACTATCACCTCCGTTCGGGCTTTTAATCGTCAACTGCCCAATAGATTCAGCATTATCTTGGTCATACAGACTAACTTGCAGCGCAACTTGAGCTGGTGCATTAGGCAAACCATTTTGGTTATCTTGAACGTTCTCAAGAGTCGGTTCATCACCCGTTGCGTAAGGTATCGTTAAATCTCTACCCGCATCCTCGAAGGTAGTCACTTTCAGCGCGATTCTTGTAGAGTCCCTATCTGTAATCGTGATATCTAACGGTGTTTCAGAGGTATCTAAATCGCCGTCCGTCGCAATCACGTTAATCGAGAAGTCGATGGTGTCAAGACCGTCATGATCGAGATAACCGTTAGCTCTGAATTCAACCTCGCCATTTGAGTTAATACGAAGTCGACCAAGCTGTCGAGTATCAACGCCTCCATTACCATCATCCGTTTGCTCGTAAACGCGAACCTGTTGGCTGCCAATGTTTAAATCGAAGTCACTACTGTAAGGCCCACTGTTCTCAGCTCGGAAAACAATTCCACTTCCGTCAAAGGCCTCAATTTTGCTCAGTACTGCGCCATCAGAACCCACATCAGTCGCATCAGCAAACATGTCGACTTTAGAGTTGTTGTAACCCTGCCCTTCAAGACGAGTAATCGACTGAGTTGTCACTAATGGAACATCATCCGTGACCGTGATTTTCAGATCGATCGCGTCTGATTGGTCTTGGTCAAAATCTTCAGCCACGATAGAGAAATCAAGCTCTATGGTGTTTTCATTCGCGCCATCAGGGTGCTTAAGTGGTTTAAACAGCTCAAATTGATAGCTGTTGTTTGAGGTATCAAAAATGATTTCAAACACAGGCTGATTGCTGGTTACAGTCTGTGCAACATAAGTGAAGGTTGTGCCGCTTTGTGAAACAGGCAGCCACTCTAGGCTTTCTCCATCAGAAGTTAAGCCTGTAATCACCAAGTTTTCATCGACCAATTCGTACTTAACAACACCATCAGCGCCTTCATCAACGGTGAATAGCCCATTGATAATTGTATCTTCGGATTGATCCGAACCAATCCCAGCAAGATCATCTTCATCGACAACCGTCTCACCCGTTGGCGGACTCATCACTGGCACATCATCGATCACCTCGATTGGCAATACATACTGATTAGAATCATCACCATCACTGTCAACAGCCACTACATTAAAGGAGATAGGCAGCTTATTTCTCGCCTCTGAGCTAGGCTCATGATCTAGAGGACCAAGTAAGGTAAATGTGTATGACCCATCGTTACCCAAAACAAGAGTAAAAATCGGTGTTCCACTTGTGGTGGTTCCTTGATAGGTGGTTGTGTTCGCTGCTCCAGAGATCTCAGTAATCGAAATTGCTTCACCACTTGAGGTAAGCGTAGGTTCTAGAGTCGCTATATTACGGAGTTCGTAAACCTCGACTTGATCTGCACCTTGTGTGGTTACAAACGAACCCGTTGCTTGTGCCAGAGTGCCTAAATCATCTTCATAAACCACAAACGTACTCGCGACAGTGGTGTCAGTAATGGTTGGTACATCATCGGTAATGGTCACCGTAAGAGGTTTCATCGCTGAATCAGTGTCGTCTTTGTCGACTGCGATCACTGGCAAGGTGAAGATTTGGTTGTTATTACCTTGTACCGGCAGATGATCTAACTCTTCTAACAATATGAAGGTATATCGGCCAAGCACCGAGCTATCAAAAGTGATAGTGAAAATATCCGTTTGGACACCGCCGCTTTCAACATAACCAATATAATTATCGCTGTTCAGAGGATCTTCTTTTAACTGAACCACCAAGCCATCAGCTTTCAGATCGCCTGATGTGTTGAATTGAGCCGAATCAATACGGAAGTGGCTCACATCATCACTTCCTGCTGTGAAAATAATGGTTTCAGTTTGGCTCACAGGTAAGCCCGGTGAAGAGCCATCAACCAAATTGGCTTCAGCTAAAGCGATGGTTGGTAAAGTATTGATAGTTGGTGGCGCGCCATCCGCGATGGTTAGCGTTACTGTCGAAGTAACAACATCGCCATCTTTGTCTTCCGATGTCACCGTAATGGTCTTGACTATATCACCACCAGAATGGTCTAGATTTCTGTTAGGCTCGAAACGCACATCTCCTTCAAGATTGATAAACAAAGACCCTTCAGTTAATACAAACTCTTGCTCGCCAGTATTCGTTTGTACCAATGCTTTTTCAGCTTGATTGTCATACACAAACTTAGTGATTGTGGCGCCATCTGCACTTTGTGCAGGCATCACATCAAAGACTGTTGTAGTTGGTGTTCCCGTACTTGGCTCTGTGATGTTGAGCGCACCTGATTGCATCAGCTGAACATCATCGGTGATGGTAACAGTCAGCGGTTTAGACGCTGAAATATCACCATCGGTATCTTCTGCATAAACAGAAAGATCAAAGCTCAGATCGTTATTTCCTAAACCATCAACATGATCTAAACGTTCAAGCAAAGTAAACGTATATTGGCTTGGGTTCGTGTCATCAAAATCTAGAGTGAATATGGTTTTCTCCACACCCATTCCATCAGTGGTAAAGGCAATGTAGTCGCCAGAGTTTGCAGGATCTTCACGTAAACTCAGTGACAAACCATCCGACTTCAACGCGCCGTTAGTATTGAATAGCCCTACTTCCACCACTATTTCAGCAATATCATCACTGCTTGCAAGTGAAGTAATGGTTTGAGTGATACTCACAGGATTTACACTAGGCGTCGAACCATCCGCAAGTAAGCTTTCTGACAATGCCACACCCGGCACAACGTCGATTGTTGGTCCATCACCATCAACAATGGTGAGCGTAACCGTCGACGAAAAGATATCGTTATCAAAGTCTGAAGACGTGAACACGATTGACTTAACAATGTTCCCTGAAGAGTGATCAAGGTTTCGATTTGGCTCAAACCTTACATCACCATCTAATGTCACAAACAATGAACCTTCAATGAAAACAAACTCTTGTTCGCCAATGCTGTTTTGATTTAGAGAAATTGGCGAACCACCGTCGTACGTGAACTGCGTAATATTCGCGCCGTCTGCACTTGGTATTGGCATCACATCGACTGTCGCCGTTGTAGGCGTACCAGAATTGGGTTCGGTAATGGTTAAGAAGCCATCTTGCATTTGCTGGATGTCATCTTCTATCGTAACCACCACATCGCGCTTCGTTGATTCAGAATCATCGGTATCAACGGCATAAACCGGCAGACGGAAAGTTAGATCGTTATGCAGTACACCATTAAGATGATCAAACGCCTCAATCAAGGTAAAAGTAAACTCACCTTTGTTGACACTATCAAAGCGAATTGTGAATACATCGGTAACGTTACCCATACCATCATCGGTATAACCAATGTAGTCACCTGCTGAAGCTGGATCTTCTGTAAGTTGAACGACAAGACCACTTGATTTCAGCAGATCGCCAGGATTGAATTCGTTGGTCGCAACTCTAAAGTGACTAAAATCATCACTTCCTTCGGTATAAGTGATTGTGTGAGTCGAACTGACCGCAGAACCACTTGGCATCGAGCCATCCGCTAAGTTGACCTCCGATAAGTAAACATCTGGAACCACGTTAATAACGGGATCGATACCGTCTTTGATCGTCAACGTGACATCCGCAGTATCTGTATCGTTATCAAAATCACTGGTGGTGACGACAATCGTTCTTACAATATCGCCGGATGAATGGTCAAGATCTCGGCTCGGTTCAAAACGAACCTCCCCTTCAATGGTGATATACAATAAGCCATCGGTTACGGTAAAGACCTGTTCTGTGGAGATGCTTGGGTCTAGCGTAACAGCTGTGCCACCATCGTAAGTAAACTGTGTCACTTTCGCGCTATCAGCACTCTGTGTTGGCATAACATCAATGATTGGCGTCGTAGGTGGCGTACCCGATGCCAAATCAGCTAATGAAGGCTCAGTGATACTCAAAGTACCATCTTGAACACCTTGTACATCATCGGTGATCGCAACCGTCATAGGCGACATTGCAGAATCATCACCATCCGCATCAACCGCCAAAACAGGGACATCGAAGCTTAGTATATTGTTTTGTAATCCATCTACATGATCTAATGCCTCAAGCAGTGTGAACGTGTATTGCCCTAAATTGCTCGTCGAGAAGCTGATCGTGAAGACGTTGGTTTCTACGTTAGAACCGTCTTTAACGAAGCCAATGTAATTACCAGAATCTGCTGGTTGCTCTTTTATCTGAACATCAAGGCCATTCGATTTCAAAGCCCCTGAAGTATTGAACTGCGTAGGGTCAATTCTGAAATGGCTTACGTCGTCACTGCCCGCTATGTAGGTAATGTTTTGTGTCATTGTCACTGGATTGCCGGTTGGCACAGAGCCATCGGCCAGATCCACTTCAGATAACGCAATTCCAGGAACAAGGTCGATAGTAGGAAGGTCACCATCAACAATCTTCAGTGTCACTTTCGATGTGACAATATCGCCATCAAGGTCAACAGACGTTACCTCAATAGACTTAGTAATATCACCACCTGCATGATTTTGATTACGCACAGGTTCAAAACGTATTTCACCCTCTGTCGTAATGAATACCGAGCCTTCCGTGAACACGAACTCTTGTTCACCATTCACATTTAAATCAAGACTTTCTGCAGTGTTTCCATCGAACACAAATGAGGTAATTTTTGCTCCGTCGGCACTTTGACTTGGCATCACGTCTAGAGTATTCGATGTTTCAACAGCACTCGCAGGCTCGCGACTGGTTATTGTACCGCCCAGCATCAGTTGCACATCATCGCCAATAGTCACGCCAAGCTGAGAAACTAGCGAGTCATCGCCATCACTATCAACCGCATACACAGGCAGATTAAAGCTTAAATCGTTGTTGCCACGTGCATCTTGATGATCCAGAGCTTCGATTAAGGTAAATGTGTATTCGCCTAATGTTGCGGAGTTAAAGTCCAACGTAAATACTGTCGTCTCCACGTTAGACGAACTGGTAGTAAATCCGATGTAGTTGCCCGACCCTTGCGGATCTTCGCGTAATTCAACGGCTAAGCCATTCGATTTAAGCGCATCGTTGGTATTGAACTCAGTTGGTTCAATTCGGAAGCGAACCACATCGTCACTTTGGTTGGTGAAAGTAATAGTTTGCGTTGAGCTGATCGCACCAGCGTTTGGAGCCGAACCATCCGCTAGATTTGTTTCTGAGAGAGTAACGCTTGGAACTGCATCGATGGTTGGAATATCACCATCTGTAATGGTCAGTGTAATGGTTGAAGTCACCGGATCATTATCAAAATCACTTGAAGTAACCACTATCGACTTCACGATGTCTTCGCTAACTGAATGGTCAAGGTCGCGATTCGGTTCAAAACGCACTTGGCCTTGCAGAGTGATAAACAAATCACCTTCTGTAAAACTGAATTGCTGCTCACCTACGATGCTTTGATCAAGTGTGTTTACGGCACCGTCATAAGTGAACTGAGTGATCGTCGCACCATCGGCACTTTGGTTTGGCATCACATCAATGGTGCTGGTTGTAATGGTTCCGTCTGCAAGATTTGGCTCAGTGATATCTAACGTACCGTCTTGCATGATTTGGACATCATCACCAATGGTCACATTCAGTTGAGATACCAGAGAATCATCGCCATCACTGTCGACAGCGTAAACAGGTAGATCAAAGCTCAGATTGTTGTTATCCAAACCATCCGCATGGTCTAACGCTTCAAGCAGAGTAAAGGTGTATTCGCCCAAACTACTCGTAGAGAAACTAATGGTGAACACTGGAACTTCAGCGTTCGAACCATTGGTAATAAAACCTATGTAAGTGCCCGGATTCGCAGAGTCTTCTTTTATCTCAACCGCAAATCCATTCGATTTAAGTGCACCGCCGACATTGAACTCGGTTGGTTCAATACGGAAACTGGTTACATCATCGCTTTGATTCGTGAAGGTAATCGTCTCAGTTTGACTGACAGCACTGCCGCTTGGAGTTGAGCCATCTGCAAGGTTGGTTTCAGACAAGGTAACGCTTGGCACTGCATCAATGGTTGGGATATCACCATCAGTAATGGTCAAAGTTACTGTTGACGTCACTACATCGTTATCTGAATCGCCCGAAGTCACCACTATCGACTTCACGATGTTTTCGCTAGCGGTGTGGTTTAGATTACGATTTGGCTCGAAGCGCACTTCACCTTGCAAGGTAATGAACAGTGAACCTTCAGCAAAGACAAACTTCTGTTCACCCGTATCGTTTTGATCAAGCGTTATTACTGCTCCGTTATCATATATAAACTGAGTAATTGTCGCCCCATCGGCGCTTTGTTCAGGCATCACATCAACAGTAGCTGTCGTCGGAGTACCTGCAGCCAAATCAGCAACCGTTGGCTCAATAATATTAAGCGCTTGGTCTTGCATGACCTGTACATCATCACCGATGGTGACTTTAAGTTGAGACACCAGTGAATCATCACCATCGCTATCAATCGCGTAAACAGGAAGGTCAAAAGTCAGATCATTCTTCGCTAAGCCATCTACATGATCCAACGCTTCAAGCAAAGTGAATGTGTATTGGCCTAAGTTAGTATCTGAGAAGCTAATCGTGAATACGTTAGTTTCAACATTCGGAGCCGTTGTCACAAAGCCGATATAGCCACCCGATGTGGTTGGGTCGGGTTTCAACTCAACCGCCAATCCGTTCGATGTCAAAGCACCACCAACATTAAACTCAGTCGGTTCAATGCGGAAACTCGTCACGTCATCACTTTGGTTAGTAAAGGCAATCGTTTGAGTTGAACTCACCGCACTGGCATTCGGGTCAGAGCCGTCACTCAGATTCGTTTCTGACAGCGTAACGCTTGGCACTGTGTCAATGGTTGGGATATCACCATCAGTAATGGTTAGCGTTACCGTTGAGGTCAGCACATCGTTATCCGAATCGCTAGACGTCACCACGATAGATTTCACGATGTCTTCGTTCAGCCTGTGGTCTAAATCGCGATTAGGCTCAAAGCGCACTTCACCTTGAAGCGTGATGAACAGTTCACCTTCCGTAAAGCTAAACTGCTGCTCACCATTTTCATTTTGGTCAAGCGTTCGAAGCTGGCCATCATAAGTGAATTGCGTCACTGTTGCGCCATCAGCGCTTTGATTCGGCATTACATCGAAAATAATGGTTGTTACCGTACCATTAGCAAGATTTGGTTCAACGATACCTAACTTACCGTCTTGCATGATTTGAACATCATCGCCAATGGTCACGCCAAGCTGAGAAACTAACGAATCATCGCCATCACTATCAACCGCATACACAGGTAGATTAAAGCTTAAATCGTTGTTGCCACGCGCATCTTGATGATCCAGAGCTTCGATTAAAGTAAATGTGTATTCACCTAAGGTTCCGGAGTTAAAGTCCAACGTAAATACTGTCGTCTCCACGTTAGACGAACTGGTAGTAAATCCGATGTACTGACCAGAACCTTGAGGATCTTCACGCAGTTCGACCGCTAAACCATTCGATTTAAGTGCATCGTTAGTATTGAACTCGGTTGGTTCTAAACGGAAGCGAACCACATCATCACTTTGGTTGGTGAAAGTAATCGTCTCCGTTTGACTAACCGCACTGCCACTTGGCGCAGAACCATCCGCTAAATTTGTTTCTGAGAGCGTAACGCTTGGCACTGCATCGATGGTTGGAATATCACCATCGGTAATGGTCAGCGTAATGGTTGAAGTCACCGGATCATTATCGAAATCACTTGAAGTCACCACAATCGACTTCACGATATCTTCACTCACTGAGTGGTCTAGGTCGCGGTTCGGCTCAAAGCGCACTTCCCCTTCAAGAGTGATAAACAGCTCACCTTCTGTGAAACTGAACTGCTGCTCGCCTGAAATGCTTTGATCCAGTGTGTTTACGACGCCGTCATAAGTAAACTGAGTGATCGTCGCACCATCGGCACTCTGATTTGGCATCACATCAATGGTGTTGGTTGTGATTGTTCCGTCTGCAAGATTTGGTTCAACAATATCTAACGTACCGTCTTGCATGATTTGGACATCATCACCAATGGTCACGTTAAGTTGAGATACCAGAGAATCATCACCATCACTGTCTACCGCATAAACAGGCAGTTCAAAGCTCAGATCGTTATTATCTAAACCATCCACATGGTCTAACGTTTCAAGCAGAGTAAAGGTGTACTCACCTAGTGTGGTCGTAGAGAAGCCAATAGTGAAGACAGGAACTTCAGTATTCGAGCCATCAATAATAAAACCGATATAAGTGCCCGGGTTAGCAGAGTCTTCTTTTATCTCAACTGCAAATCCGTTCGATTTTAGTGCTCCACCGGCATTGAACTCGGTTGGTTCAATTCGGAAACTCACTACATCATCACTTTGGTTCGTGAAAGTAATCGTCTCAGTCTGACTTACTGCACTGCCGCTTGGTAAAGACCCATCAACGAGATTGGTTTCTGAAAGCGTAACGCTTGGCACCGCATCAATGGTTGGGATATCACCATCAGTAATAGTCAGAGTGACCGTTGACGTCACCACATCGTTATCTAAATCGCTTGAAGTCACCACAATCGACTTCACGATGTCTTCGCTAAGCGTGTGGTCTAGATTACGGTTTGGTTCGAAGCGCACGTCACCTTGAAGAGTGATGAACAACTCACCTTCTGTGAAGCTAAATTGCTGCTCACCATTGTCATTTTGATCCAGAGTTCGAACTTGACCGTCATACGTAAACTGGGTGATTGTCGCGCCATCGGCACTTTGTTCTGGCATCACATCAATGGTATTCGTTGTGATTGTGCCGTCTGCAAGGTTTGGCTCAGTGATATCTAACGTACCACCTTGCATGATTTGAACATCATCACCAATGGTCACATTCAGTTGAGACACCAGTGAATCATCACCATCGCTATCAACCGCGTAAACAGGAAGGTCAAAAGTCAGATCATTCTTCGCTAAGCCATCTACATGATCCAACGCTTCAAGCAAGGTGAAGGTGTATTGACCTAAATTGGTATCCGAGAAGCTAATCGTAAACACGTTAGTTTCAACATTCGGAGCGGTTGTCACAAAACCGATGTAGCCACCCGGAGTGGTTGGGTCGGCTTTCAACTCAACCGCCAATCCGTTTGATGTGAGAGCACCACCAATATTGAACTCCGTCGGTTCAATACGGAAACTTGTCACATCATCACTTTGGTTAGTAAAGGTAATGGTTTGAGTGGAACTTACCGCACTTGCATTCGGAGCAGATCCGTCACTCAGATTCGTTTCTGACAGCGTAACGCTTGGCACAGTGTCAATCGTTGGGATATCGCCATCGGTAATGGTTAGCGTTACCGTTGAAGACACAAGATCGCTATCAGAATCACTCGATGTTACGACTATCGACTTAACGATATCGCCACCAGTATGATCGAGGTTACGACTTGGTTCGAAACGAATATCGCCTTGTAGAGTGATATACAAAGACCCGTCAGCAACCACAAACTTTTGCTCACCCGTGTCATTTTGGTCAAGCGTCAATACCGCCCCACCATCGTAAGTGAACTGAGTAATGGTCGTGCCATCAGCTCCTTCTTCATCAAGGACATTAACGATTGGCGTAGTCGGCGTACCTGCTGCCAAATCTGCAACCGTTGGCTCTTCAATAGTGAGAGAGTCATTAACCATCACTTGAATATCATCAGTAATAGTTACAGCCAGTGGCGACATCACAGAGTCATCACCATCGCTATCAACCGCGTAAACTGGCAAGTTAAATGTTAGGTCGTTGTTGCCTTGAATTGGTGTGTGGTCAATCGCTTCCAGAAGCGTGAAGGTGTACTCACCCAAAGTGGTACTGCTGAAATCGAGTGTAAACACTGTGGTTTCGACATTCGAAATATCAGTCGTGAAACCAATGTAATTGCCTGAACCTGTTGGTTCTTCTCGAATCTCAATGTTTAAACCATCGGACTTGAGCGCGTTGTTGGTATTAAATTCACTTGGCTCTAAACGGAATTTCTCAACATCGTCACTTTGATTAGTGAAAGTGATGGTTTCCGTTTGGCTAACCGCGCTGCCAGTTGGCGTGGAACCATCAGCAAGATTAGCTTCTTCAAGTGATACGCTCGGCACCGCATCAATAGTCGGATTGTCACCATCAGTAATGATCAGCGTAACGGTTGAAGTAAGAGAATCGTTATCGAAGTCACTTGAAGTCACCACAATCGACTTCACGATGTCTTCGCTCACTGAGTGGTCTAGATCGCGATTAGGTTCAAAGCGTACTTCACCTTCAAGGGTGATATACAGTTCGCCTTCTGTGAAGCTGAACTGCTGTTCGCCTGAAATACTTTGATCCAGTGTGTTTACGGCACCATCATAAGTGAACTGAGTGATCGTCGCACCATCGGCACTTTGGTTTGGCATCACATCAATGGTATTGGTTGTGATTGTTCCATCAGCCAGATTTGGCTCGGTGATATCTAACGTACCGTCCTGCATGATCTGAACATCATCACCGATGGTCACATTAAGCTGGGATACCAGTGAATCGTCACCGTCCGTATCAACAGCATAAACAGGCAGGTCGAAGCTAAGATCGTTGTTATCTAAACCATCCGCATGGTCTAACGCTTCAAGTAAGGTAAAGGTGTATTCGCCTAACGTACTCGTAGAGAAACTAATGTTGAACACTGGAACTTCAGCGTTCGAACCATCGGTAATAAAACCGATGTAAGTACCGGGATTAGCAGAGTCTTCTTTTATCTCGACCGCAGCTCCGTTCGATTTTAGTGCTCCACCGACATTGAACTCGGTTGGCTCAATGCGGAAGTTTGCTACATCATCACTTTGATTGATAAAGGTGATGGTCTCAGTTTGACTGACTGCGCTGCCGCTTGGTGCTGAGCCGTCACTAAGGTTGGTTTCAGACAGAGTAACGCTAGGCACTGCATCAATGGTTGGGATATCACCATCGGTAATGGTCAGCGTCACTGTGGAGGTCAGTACGTCATTGTCTGAATCGCTTGAGGTCACCACTATCGATTTGACGATGTCTTCGTTAACCGTGTGATCTAAATTACGATTGGGTTCGAAGCGCACCTCACCTTCAATAGTGATGAACAACTCACCTTCCGTGAAGCTAAATTGCTGCTCACCATTGTCATTTTGGTCGAGTGTTATTACCGTCCCGCCGTCGTAAGTAAACTGAGTGATCGTCGCGCCATCGGCACTTTGCTCTGGCATCACATCAATGGTGTTGGTTGTGATTGTGCCGTCAGCAAGATTTGGTTCCGTGATATCTAAGACACCGCCCTGCATAATTTGAACATCATCACCAATCGTGACGTTAAGCTGAGACACGAGTGAATCATCGCCATCACTATCGACGGCGTAAACCGGTAAGTCGAAACTCAAATCATTATTTGTGAGGCCATCAACATGGTCTAAAGCTTCAAGTAAGGTGAAGGTGTATTGGCCTAAATTGGTATCTGAGAAACTAATCGTGAACACGCTGGTTTCAACGTTCGAGCCATCGGTAACATAACCGATGTAGCCGCCCGGTGTGGTTGGATCGGCTTTCAGATCAACCGCCAATCCATTTGATGTTAGAGCACCACCAACATTGAATTCGGTTGGTTCAATGCGGAAGCTGGTCACATCATCACTTTGAGTGGTGTAAGTAATGGTTTGAGTTGAACTCACCGCGCTGCCGCTTGGTGCAGAGCCATCACTCAGATTCGTTTCTGACAAGTTCACTGTTGGCACATTATCAATGGTTGGAATATCACCATCGGTAATGGTCAGCGTAACTGTTGAGGTCAGCGCATCGTTATCCGAATCGCTAGACGTCACCACGATCGATTTCACGATGTCTTCGTTCAGCGTGTGGTCTAGATTACGATTAGGCTCAAAGCGCACTTCACCTTCAAGCGTGATAAACAACTCACCTTCTGTGAAACTAAACTGCTGCTCGCCAGTGTCATTTTGGTCCAGCGTTCGTAGTTGACCATCATAAGTGAATTGCGTCACCGTTGCGCCATCAGCGCTTTGATTTGGCATCACATCGAAAATGCTAGTTGTTACCGTGCCATCAGCAAGATTTGGTTCAACGATATCTAACGTACCGTCTTGCATAATTTGAACATCATCGCCGATAGTGACATTTAACGGAGACATCAGTGAATCATCGCCGTCACTGTCTACCGCATAAACAGGTAGGTCAAAGCTGAGGTCGTTATTGCCTCGGGCATCTTGGTGGTCTAATGCTTCGATGAGCGTGAACGTGTATTCGCCTAATGCCCCAGAATTAAAGCTTAATGTGAATACTGTAGTTTCTATGTTTGTGGCACTGGTCGTAAAACCAATATAGTCACCCGACCCTGCCGGATCTTCACGTAACTCAACGGATAGACCGTTCGATTTAAGATCATCGTTAGTATTGAACTCTGTTAGCTCAATACGGAAACGAACCACATCATCACTTTGGTTGGTGAACGTGATGGTTTGAGTGGAGCTTACCGCGCTGCCACTTGGCGCAGAGCCATCAGTCAGATTCGTTTCAGAGAGGGTAACGCTTGGAATAACATCAATCGTAGGGTTATCACCATCCGTAATCGTCAGGGTTATGGTTGATGTCAGAGAATCATTATCAAAATCACTTGAAGTCACGACAATCGACTTCACGATGTCTTCGCTAACTGAATGGTCTAGGTCGCGGTTCGGCTCAAAGCGCACTTCACCTTCAAGGGTAATAAACAGTTCACCCTCTGTGAAGCTGAACTGCTGTTCGCCTGAAATACTTTGGTCCAGTGTGTTTACGACACCGTCATAAGTGAACTGAGTGATCGTCGCACCATCGGCACTCTGATTTGGCATCACATCAATGGTATTGGTTGTGATTGTTCCATCAGCCAGATTTGGTTCAACGATATCTAATGTGCCATCTTGCATTATTTGGACATCATCACCGATGGTCACATTAAGCTGAGACACCAGTGAATCGTCGCCATCACTATCAACCGCATAAACAGGCAGTTCGAAGCTCAGATCGTTATTATATAAACCATCCACATGGTCTAGCGCTTCAAGTAAGGTAAAGGTATATTCACCTAACGTACCCGTAGAAAAGGCAATCGTGAAAACTGGAACTTCAGTGTTCAAACTATCGGTAATAAAGCCGATGTAAGTACCCGGGTTAGCAGAGTCTTCTTTTATCTCGACCGCAAAGCCATTAGACGTCAGAGCTCCACCTACATTGAACTCGGTTGGCTCAATACGGAAACTCGCCACATCATCACTTTGATTAGTGAAAGTAATCGTCTCAGTTTGGCTTACTGCACTGCCGCTAGGCGCAGAGCCGTCACTTAAGTTAGTTTCCGAAAGTGTAACGCTTGGCACTGCATCAATGGTTGGGATATCACCATCGGTGATGGTCAGCGTCACTGTGGAGGTCAGTACGTCATTGTCTGAATCGCTTGAGGTCACCACTATCGATTTGACGATGTCTTCGTTAACCGTGTGGTCTAGATTACGGTTTGGCTCAAAGCGCACGTCACCTTGAAGAGTGATGAACAACTCACCTTCTGAGAAGCTAAATTGCTGCTCACCATTGTCAGTTTGATCCAGCGTTCGAACTTGACCATCATAAGTAAACTGAGTGATCGTCGCGCCGTCAGCGCTTTGCTCAGGCATCACATCGATGGTGTTGGTTGTGATTGTGCCGTCTGCAATATTTGGTTCCGTGATATCTAACGTACCACCTTGCATGATTTGAACATCATCGCCGATGGTTACATTTAACTGAGAAACCAGTGAATCATCGCCATCGCTATCAACTGCATAAACCGGCAGATCAAAGCTCAGATCATTATTTGCAAGGCCATCTACATGATCTACCGCTTCAATCAACGTAAAGGTATACTGGCCTAAATTGGTATCCGAGAAACTAATCGTGAACACGTTGGTTTCAACGTTCGAACCATCAGTAACATAACCGATGTAGCCGCCCGGCGTGGTTGG
This sequence comes from Vibrio sp. R78045, assembly GCF_042466085.1. NCBI lineage: Bacteria > Pseudomonadati > Pseudomonadota > Gammaproteobacteria > Vibrionales > Vibrionaceae > Vibrio > Vibrio sp. R78045. The sequence continues at coordinate 1,194,274 of NZ_JAXHBS010000008.1, read as the reverse complement.
ATCGGCTTTCAGTTCGACTGCCAATCCATTTGATGTGAGAGCGCCACCAACATTGAATTCGGTTGGTTCAATACGGAAGCTGGTCACATCATCACTTTGATTCGTGTAAGTAATCGTCTCGGTCTGACTTACTGCGCTGCCGCTTGGTGCAGAGCCATCATTCAGATTAGTTTCAGAAAGAGTAACGCTTGGCACTGCATCAATGGTTGGGATATCACCATCGGTAATGGTCAGCGTTACTGTTGAGGTAAGCACATCGTTATCCGAATCGCTAGACGTCACCACGATCAATTTCACGATGTCTTCGTTCAGCGCGTGGTCTAGATTGCGATTAGGTTCGAAACGAACGTCACCTTGAAGCGTGATAAACAACTCACCTTCCGTGAAGCTAAACTGCTGCTCGCCGTTATCATTTGGGTCAAGTGTTCGTAGTTGACCGTCATAAGTAAACTGAGTGATCGTCGCGCCATCGGCACTCTGGTTTGGCATCACATCAATGGTGCTGGTTGTCACTGTGCCAGCGGCCAAATCTGCGACGGTTGGCTCGACGATATCTAACGTATCATCTTGCATGATTTGAACATCATCGCCGATGGTCACACTTAACGGAGACATCAGTGAATCATCGCCGTCACTGTCTACCGCATAAACGGGTAAATCAAAACTGAGGTCATTGTTGCCACGGGCATTTTGATGATCCAAAGCCTCAAGCAAAGTAAAGGTATATTCACCTAATGTGGTGCTAGAAAAACTCAGTGTAAATACCGTGGTTTCGACATTCGTCGCACTGGTCGTAAAACCAATATAGTCACCCGACCCTGCTGGATCTTCACGTAACTCAACGGCTAGACCGTTCGATTTAAGATCATCGTTAGTATTGAACTCTGTTGGCTCAATACGGAAACGAAACACATCATCACTTTGATTGGTAAAAGTAATGGTTTGAGTGGAGCTTACCGCGCTGCCACTTGGCGCAGAGCCATCAGTCAGATTCGTTTCAGAGAGGGTAACGCTTGGAATAACATCAATCGTAGGTTTATCACCATCCGTAATCGTCAGGGTTATGGTTGATGTCAGAGAATCATTATCAAAATCACTTGAAGTCACCACAATCGACTTCACGATGTCTTCGCTAACTGAATGGTCTAGGTCGCGATTAGGTTCAAAGCGTACTTCACCTTCAAGGGTGATATACAGTTCGCCTTCTGTGAAGCTGAACTGCTGTTCGCCTGAAATACTTTGGTCCAGTGTGTTTACGACACCGTCATAAGTGAACTGAGTGATCGTCGCACCATCGGCACTCTGATTTGGCATCACATCAATGGTATTGGTTGTGATTGTTCCATCAGCCAGATTTGGTTCAACGATATCTAATGTGCCATCTTGCATTATTTGGACATCATCACCGATGGTCACATTAAGCTGAGACACCAGTGAATCGTCGCCATCACTATCAACCGCATAAACAGGCAGATCGAAGCTCAGATCGTTATTATCTAAACCATCCACATGGTCTAACGCTTCAAGTAAGGTAAAGGTATATTCACCTAACGTACCCGTAGAAAAGGCAATCGTGAAAACTGGAACTTCAGTGTTCAAACTATCGGTAATAAAGCCGATGTAAGTACCCGGGTTAGCAGAGTCTTCTTTTATCTCGACCGCAAAACCATTAGACGTCAGAGCTCCACCTACATTGAACTCGGTTGGCTCAATACGGAAACTCGCCACATCATCACTTTGATTAGTGAAAGTAATCGTCTCAGTTTGGCTTACTGCACTGCCGCTAGGCGCAGAGCCGTCACTTAAGTTAGTTTCCGAAAGTGTAACGCTTGGCACTGCATCAATGGTTGGGATATCACCATCGGTGATGGTCAGCGTCACTGTGGAGGTCAGTACGTCATTGTCTGAATCGCTTGAGGTCACCACTATCGATTTGACGATATCTTCGTTAACCGTGTGGTCTAGATTACGGTTTGGCTCAAAGCGCACGTCACCTTGAAGAGTGATGAACAACTCACCTTCTGAGAAGCTAAATTGCTGCTCACCATTGTCAGTTTGATCCAGCGTTCGAACTTGACCATCATAAGTAAACTGAGTGATCGTCGCGCCGTCAGCGCTTTGCTCAGGCATCACATCGATGGTGTTGGTTGTGATTGTGCCGTCTGCAATATTTGGTTCCGTGATATCTAACGTACCACCTTGCATGATTTGAACATCATCACCGATGGTTACATTTAACTGAGAAACCAGTGAATCATCGCCATCGCTATCAACTGCATAAACCGGCAAATCAAAGCTCAGATCATTATTTGCAAGGCCATCTACATGATCTACCGCTTCAATCAACGTAAAGGTATACTGGCCTAAATTGGTATCCGAGAAACTAATCGTGAACACGTTGGTTTCAACGTTCGAACCATCAGTAACATAACCGATGTAGCCGCCCGGCGTGGCTGGATCGGCTTTCAGTTCGACTGCCAATCCATTTGATGTGAGAGCGCCACCAACATTGAATTCGGTTGGTTCAATACGGAAGCTGGTCACATCATCGCTTTGAGTGGTGTAAGTAATAGTTTGAGTTGAGCTCACCGCACTGCCGCTTGGTGCAGAGCCATCACTCAGATTCGTTTCCGACAAAGTCACTGTTGGCACATTATCAATGGCTGGGATATCACCATCGGTAATGGTCAGCGTTACTGTGGAAGTCACCACATCGTTATCGGAATCGCTAGACGTCACCACGATTGATTTCACGATGTCTTCGTTCAATGTGTGGTTTAGATTGCGATTGGGCTCAAAACGGACTTCACCTTGAAGCGTGATAAACAACTCACCTTCCGTGAAGCTGAACTGTTGTTCGCCATTGTCATTTTGGTCAAGCGTTCGAAGCTGGCCGTCATAAGTAAATTGCGTCACCGTTACGCCATCAGCACTTTGATTCGGCATCACATCGAAAATGCTAGTTGTTACCGTGCCATCAGCAAGATTTGGTTCAACGATATCTAACGTACCGTCTTGCATAATTTGAACATCATCGCCGATGGTCACACTTAACGAAGACATCAGTGAATCATCGCCATCACTGTCTACCGCATAAACAGGTAAATCAAAGCTAAGCTCGTTGTTGCCACGGGCATCTTGGTGGTCTAACGCTTCGATGAGCGTGAACGTGTATTCGCCTAATGCCCCAGAATTAAAGCTTAATGTGAATACTGTAGTTTCTATGTTTGTGGCACTGGTCGTAAAACCAATATAGTCACCCGACCCTACCGGGTCTTCACGTAACTCAACGGCTAGACCGTTCGATTTAAGATCATCGTTAGTATTAAATTCCGTTGGCTCAATACGGAAACGAACCACATCATCACTTTGATTGGTAAAAGTAATGGTTTGAGTGGAGCTTACCGCGCTGCCACTTGGCGATGAGCCATCAATTAAATCAGCTTCTTCAAGTAAGACGCTCGGCACCGTATTAATAATCGGATTGTCACCATCAGTAATGGTCAGCGTAATGGTTGAAGTCACCGGATCGTTATCGAAGTCACTTGAAGTTACGACAATCGACTTCACGATGTCTTCGCTCGCCGAGTGGTCTAGATCGCGGTTCGGCTCAAAACGTACTTCACCTTCAAGGGTAATAAACAGTTCACCCTCTGTGAAGCTAAATTGCTGTTCGCCTGAAATACTTTGGTCCAGTGTGTTTACAACACCGTCATAAGTGAACTGAGTGATCGTCGCACCATCGGCACTCTGATTTGGCATCACATCAATGGTATTGGTTGTGATTGTTCCATCAGCCAGATTTGGTTCAACGATATCTAATGTGCCATCTTGCATTATTTGGACATCATCACCGATGGTCACATTAAGCTGAGACACCAGTGAATCGTCGCCATCACTATCAACCGCATAAACAGGCAGTTCGAAGCTCAGATCGTTATTATCTAAACCATCCACATGGTCTAACGCTTCAAGTAAAGTAAAGCTGTATTCACCAAGTGTGGTGGTCGAGAAACTAATGGCGAACACTGGGATTTCAGTATTCGAACCATCGGTTATAAAACCGATATAAGTACCCGGATTAGCAGAATCCTCTTTTATCTCAACCGCAAACCCATTGGACGTCAGAGCTCCACCTACATTGAACTCGGTTGGTTCAATACGGAAACTCGCCACATCATCACTGCCTGCAGTAAAGGTAATCGTTTCAGTAGCGCTCACTGCACTTCCGCTTGGTGCAGAACCATCGGCAACATCTGTTTCAGATAAAGTAACAGGTGGAATCAGATCTATGGCTGGGTTCTGACCATCGGTAATGCTTAGTTCAAGTGATGATGTATCAATATCGCCATCACCATCTTCAGCTAAAAATGAAAACTGTTTGACGATAGTTTCGCTGCTTGAGTGGTCGATATCACGAGCGACTTCAAAACTGAAATCACCATTCAACGAGATAGTGACCACACCCTCAGTAAAACTGAAAGTTTGAGTAGCATCGGGGAGCAGGCTTTGATCTAGCGAGTAATCAACACCATCATAGTTAAACGATTGAATTGTAGATCCATCTGCGCCTTCGAAACTGAACAGGTTATACGAAACAATGGTATCACCCGCTAAAGTGGGTTCCGTTACTGACTCAACCTTATCAATGAGTTCAACGACATCGTCTTTAACATTGACGAGAATCTCAGCAGCTTCTGGGGTGTTCGAACCTCCAGACAGTGCAGAGCGGTCACCATCCGCATCAACGGCATAAATTGGCAATGCAAAGGTTAGCAGCACATCTTCAGCACCTTGGTGAGATAGCTCTTCGTATAGAGTGAATTCATAGTTCCCCAATGACGGGCTATCCACTTTAACGTCAAAGACTGTAATTCTAGAACCATTGACCTCAACATAGCCTTCGTAAGTTCTTACACCGTTAGTTTGATCAATAAGCTCGAGCAGTACGGCTTCGCCATTAGAAGTTAAAGAACCATCAGTATTAAACTCCGTCGGCTCAAGCTCATAATGGTCGATGATATCACTGTCAAAAATATCCGCAGTAACACTACCACTTCCAGATACTGTCGCAGTCCCCTCTTGTGAGCCACCAACGACTCCCGACTCATCGACATCAATACTGTCAATATTAGTAATAACGGGACTGTCGCCATCAGTAATCGCAATGTTGATAATATTCTGTATGACATCTTGGTCAAAATCAGTAACGGTTATCGGCAAAGCAAACGAGAGAGTATCACTACCAACTTCCTCTATCGGTTTAAACTGCTCGAATTTATAGGTGCCATCGGTATCAAGCGAGATAGTGAGAACAACCTCACCTCGGCCTTGGATGGACAGAGTAATCGTTGTCCCATCATCAGAAAGTCTGGCGAGCGTGTTTTGATTATCACTGAGCAACCCATCAAACTGCTCCAGTGCACTTGCATCAAATACGGCTGATTGAAGGTTATCACTACCAATATTTGAGAAAGCTCCTTCGATTGCAGTGCTGCTAGTTTCAACGTTAGTGATATTTACACTTTCAACAGACGGATCTATCCCATCAAACACTGAAACTTGTGCGTTGACGAGTGTTGCTAGCGGATTCCCAGCGCTGTCTTCACCTTGAATATCGAAGGCGATATCAATTTGGTCGCCAGTGTAGGAAACCTGGCCACCGCCAACAGACGGTACGTGATCAATCGGCTGAGAAATCGTTGTGATTAAAGAAAGCTCAATGTTATTGCCAACACTGACGGCTTCAATGTCGATACGTAATACTTCGTCAGAACCTTGCACACCAACGATAGAATTGGTCACCGCGTCATACGTGAAGGTGACGGGCTGACCGCTTGAGGTAATGTCGCTATTAAGTTCACTAAGTAGTGACGCGAGGGATAACGTTTCTGGGGTAAAAGAATCAGGTGCGAGCGCTAAACTGCCGGCAATTATCGTCTCTGTAGATGTAATAGACTGGGGATAGGTATTATCAGAAATGGAACCTTCAGTGAGCACTCCACTGATTGATTGACCGCCAGATGAGCGGGTTATCGATCGGAACTCTTCGCGAGGTTCTTCTGTAACTTCGTCGTCTAGCCCTGTGGTTTCAAAAAAAGTTGTCGGTTGAGTTTGCGTATAGTTGTAATCTATGGTCACGAAGCCAGCATTTGCAGAACCCAGCCCGCCACCAGCCGCCGTTGCCTCTAATATTTGAGTTGGGTCGGCACCACCTAAAATTGCGTCTTGGATAGCAGCAAGGTCATCGTCGGTAAAGGTTCCGGCGTCCGCTTGCTCTGAATCGAAATTAACCTCACCGGCAATTGGTACCTCTGCCCACGCAACATTATTATCAACACAACCGACACAATTCTCGCCAACTGGAATAGCAGCGTTTTGAACACCTAATAGAACTTCCGATCCGTTCGAAGTAATAACGATCTCATTTGCACGGATAGTATCGCCAACTGAAACCTTTCTTGCACTGCCGTCAGGCTTAACTACGACAACATCACCACTCATAGCTTCAACTACTGCAGCCTGGCGCGAAACTTCAATATCCATACATCCCCCGTTGTCACAAAGCACTGTTCTTCAGAGCTGTGAAAATTATTTGTAATAGCAATTTCAGGTTTTAATCAAACTCATACTTAGCTCTTTTCAATGACAATTCGTTCTTATGTCCAAACCACCCTTGGAGAGATGTATTTCACCTGTTTTATTATAGTTTACTTACTCTTAAGCCTAGTCTTCCCCATAAAAAATGCCATGTCTGTGCTAAGAGACGTCTTTTCTAATATTTAAGCTTTCTTTGAAAGCTTAAAAAGACTAGCTAAAAGTTAGTAGGATGCCGATTAATATACAAGTGATTTCACAATGTAATTGCACCTTTTCATTTTATAAATATATACAGTAATCAAATTGATAAATCATTAACGAATACAGGGTATTAGTTGAGGTGAGCTATCCATCGTTAGTAAAGCGAGGTAAGTCCCAGCTTTGAGACATTACTCAAGATCAAGGTGATGAATTTTCGCTCAAAAGCCATGCTATAGCTTGTATGTTACGTAGCTATCGGCACATTAGTTCACGGAAACGGCAAGACGATTTTCACAGCCCTAAACCTTTGATTTTAGTTCTCTTAAAAACAAAAGCCCATCAGGTTCAACCTGATGGGCTTCTGAATAAATAGGTGACACGTTCGGTTAGCTAACAAATACAACTAACCACTAGTGTCATTTTGTTAAGCGGCTCGCCGTCCAAACGTAAAGCAGCTCGAGAGCAATCGTCGCACCAGCTAATGCTGTAATCTCGCTTTGGTCATACGCTGGAGAAACTTCTACAACGTCCATACCAACCATATTGATGCCTTGCAGGCCTCGGATGATTTTCAAAACTTTATCTGAATTCAAACCGCCGCATACCGGAGTACCTGTACCTGGGGCAAAAGCAGGATCCAGACAATCGATATCAAACGTTAGGTAAACTGGCTTATCACCGACAATGCCTTTCACTTGAGCAATGATCTCGTCCACGCTCATGTCGTTCGCTTGCATCGCGTTAATAACGTTAAAGCCGTGGCCTTCCTGCTTGTACTCTGTACGAATACCAATTTGCACTGAATGTTCAGGCGAAATTAAACCTTCATTTGGCGCATGGTAGAACATAGTGCCGTGATCGTAACGACTGCCCTGACTGTAAGTGTCAGTGTGCGCGTCGAAGTGAATCAAAGCCATCTCACCGTACTTCTTGCCGTATGCTCTAAGTAAAGGCAGTGTAATGAAGTGATCGCCACCTAAACCTAACAGAGTTTTACCACTGCTTAGAATCGCATCAGCCGCCGCTTCCAAACGTTGAGTTAGGTCTTCTGCATCACCACAATCAAACACAAGGTCGCCAGCATCAATCACTGAAGTATGTTCAAATACATTGAAGTCCCAAGGGAATTTTTTGCCTTCCCACGCCAAGTTCACCGACGCACGACGAATCGCATCAGGCCCCATACGAGCCCCCGGTCGACCCGACGTAGCCATATCTAACGGCGCGCCCAGCACAACCACATCAGCATCATTGTCGATTGGATTTTGCACCAATGGACGACGCATAAACGTCATTGCATTGGAGTACAGCGAGTAATCTGGTTTAGTAAATAGATCGTTCATTAAAAATCCTCAAGATAGGTGTAACCCATCAAGCCTTGCTCTAACTCTTCAAGTACGCTTTGTTGCTCTTGATCTGGTACTTTCGCCGTGACCAAATCTTTGTAGTTCTGACGAATCAGATCCGTATCGATGTGAACATAACGCATCATGTCTTCAACCGTATCGCCTTCATTGATGTAGTCGATATTCGCTTGACCACTTTCATCAACATTCACCACGACACTGTGGGTATCACCAAATAGGTTATGCATATCACCCAAGATCTCTTGGTATGCGCCTACTAAGAAAAAGCCCATCAGGTATGGTTCATCTGGGTTCCATGCAGGAACTGGCAGAGTCGTTTCAATACCTTGACCGTCAACGTACTGATCAATCGTACCGTCAGAATCACAGGTGATATCCAATACAACAGCGCGTCGCTCGTCCGCATTATCCAAACCACTTAGAGGCAACACAGGGAATACCTGATCGATACCCCAAGCATCTGGCAACGATTGGAACAACGAGAAGTTAACAAAGAACTTGTCGGCTAAACGCTCGCTCAGCTCATCCAAAATAGGACGGTGGTAACGGTTCTTAGTGCTCATACGAGAGCTAAGTTCGTAGTTAATACGCAAAGACATCTGCTCTGCCCAAGCACGGTGCTGAAGATTCAGCATGCCTGTTGCAAACTGGTTGTGCGCTTCTGCGATATCACTCTGAGTGTCGTTATAGATCTCGATCAACGCTCGGTCATCGTTGCCTGCATCTAGTTCTAAGAAATTCTTCCACATGTTGTGTAGCAACATTGGTGCGTCAGCTTCTGGAGCCGCCATATCTTCCGGAAAATAGCTTTCTGTACCGATCACATTAGTCACAAGCACAGCGTGATGCGCAGTCAACGAACGACCAGATTCCGAAATAATCACAGGTTGTGGCTGATTGTAGAGCTTACAAATGTCCCCGACTGTCATCACAATGTTTCGAGCGTACTCAAGCAAGCCGTAGTTCATTGAGTTTGAAGACTGGCTGCGTGTGCCGTCGTAATCAACCGCCAAACCGCCACCCACATCGAGGTACTTCAATTGAGCCCCGATATCGCGCAGTTCACAATAGAAACGCGCCGCTTCACTCACGCCATTTCGCACATCACGAATATTGGCCATTTGTGAGCCAAGATGGAAATGCACTAACTCGAGAACATCGAGTTGGTCTTCTGCTTTTAAACGTTCAATAACGGTCAATACTTGTGATGCAGACAATCCAAACTTCGACTTTTCGCCACCACTTGCTTGCCATTTACCTGCACCTTGAGAAGCAAGACGAATACGCAAACCTAAACGAGGTTTCACGCCAAGCGCTTTCGCTTCAGAAAGAACAAGATCAAGTTCTGATAGCTTCTCTAGAACGATAAATACTTTATGACCTAGCTTTTCGCCAATCAGCGCAAGACGGATGTATTCTCTGTCTTTGTAACCATTACACACAATCACCGAGCTCGCTTTTTGAGCCAGCGCCAATACCGCTAATAGTTCAGGCTTGCTACCCGCTTCTAGGCCCAATTGCTTCTGCTCTAATTGAGCTTGGCTCGCTAAGATCTCATCAACCACTTCTTTCTGCTGGTTCACTTTAATCGGGTAAACAAGCAGGTAACGGTTGTCGTACTGATATTCGTCGATCGCTTGGTTAAATGCGTTACAGATATTGTGCACACGTTGATGCACTATTTGAGGAAAACGCACAAGAGCAGGCAAACCAATATTTCGCTGCTCTAACTGTTTTACGATCTGACTAAGCGGAACTTGATGATCGGTTTCGCTCGGTGAAACATACACCTCGCCGTTATCATCAATTCCATAAAAACCTTGGCTCCAGTGCTTTACATTATACTCAGCACGGATGCGTTCCAAATTAACCGAATTTTCCAATTCTAGAGACCTCACACTATAGGGCCATCGACAGAAGATACCTCTTTGGAATAGCGAGGTATAACCCAACAAAAAACGCTCAAAAACGATTTGTTGGCTGCATTAACCGATATTATTAAGAGTGAGTCCAACCATTGATATTTGTGGTTACGATTACATTTTTTTATCGACGATCCGACTTAAAGTGACAAGTAAGGAATTACAAGGTTTTAGGCTAGAAAACAGGCTGAAATGCATCACAACTCAAGCACTTTCCCACAAAAATTTAGGTGCAAAAAATGCTAGTTATACATCAAGTTTTTCGAAAAATAAGTGAGGTTAAGTCAAGGTCATGACAAATATCAGCACTTCTCAGTCAGAGCTCCCATTATCACCAGCACTGCATATACCCTATGATTCTGTACCCATTAGTACCTCGTTTTTCCAACTAAAAACCGCTCGCTTCAACGTTGTGACCGCTCAAATATTGAGCTTTTTCCGTTCATCTCTTGTAAACGTCGAAATCTTCGCGTAGATTTAACTGACCAACCAATCGGTCAGCTTTCGAATTTAGGAGATACTATGAGCCATAATCTAGACTTTGAACCAAACCCGTCGAGCATTAACGACATGGATCAGATCTTCAACCGACAAAAAGATCACTACCGCAATAATGTTAATCCTACGCTTGAGCAGAGAAGAAAAAATCTCTCCACCTTAAAAGCATTACTAATACGCAACCAAGAGCAATTGATTAACGCAGTGTCTGAAGATTATGGTCATCGCGCAAAACACGATAGCTTGATCGCTGATATTACCCCTTCTCTTCACCAAATTAATTACAGTGATAAGAATCTTAAGAAATGGTTAAAGCCATCGCGCCGTAAAGCAGGTTTGATGCTAACACCGGCTAAGATAACTGTGCATTATCAACCTGTTGGCGTTATCGGCATCATTGTGCCTTGGAACTTTCCTGTCATGCTCTCTTTAGGGCCTCTGATCACGGCGTTAGCGGCGGGTAACACTGCGATGCTCAAGATGTCTGAGTTTACTCCTGCGACCAACCGTGTTTTAAAAGCCATGCTGGCTGAAGGCTTTAATGAAGATCAGGTCGCAATTATCGAAGGCGAAGCTGACGTTTCTGCTAAATTTAGCCAACTGCCGTTTGACCATATCCTATTTACCGGCTCGACCTCTGTGGGTAAGCACGTAATGAGAGCGGCAGCCGACAACTTAACGCCTGTCACTTTGGAATTAGGCGGCAAGTCTCCAACGATTATCGCCCCTGACTTTGATGTGGCTGACGCTGTTGAACGCATCCTGTTTGCAAAAAGCTTAAACGCAGGTCAGATTTGTGTAGCTCCCGATTACATCCTATTACCACGAGAAAAAGTCGATGCATTCATTACGGCTTATAAGCGTTACTTCCACAAGCTATATAAAGACGGTATCGAGAGCAAAGATTTAACCTCAGTGATCGATATGCGCCAATACAATCGTTTGAAGGGTGTAATTGCAGATGCTCAATCTAAAGGCGCGGTTATTCACACGGTAACCGAGCAAGCACAGGACGATGTGAACCACAGAATGACGCCACACCTTCTAACAGAAGTGAACGAAGATATGATCGCAATGCAAGAAGAGTTGTTTGGCCCTGTTCTGCCTATCGTGCCTTATGATTCTATTGAAGAAGCGATTAACTACATCACAACCAGAGAACGTCCACTTGCTCTGTACCTGATGAGTCATGATAAACAGATCCAAGATCAGTTCTTATCGAACACGCATTCTGGCGGTGTTTGTATTAACGACTCTCTAGTACACGTGGCTGCAGAAGATGCGCCGTTCGGTGGCATTGGCCCTTCAGGCATGGGACACTACCACGGCATTGAAGGCTTCAAGACCTTTAGCCATGCCAAAACCGTTCTAAGTAGAGGAAAAATTAACTTCACCAAGTTAATGCACCCTCCTTACAACAACCCAATTAAAAAGCTTCTGTTCAAAGTACTTAATAGATGATTACGAAAAGACAAAAAATCTTAGATGCAGCGCTCCTTCTCTTCTCTCAACAAGGGTTAGAGGGCACATCTACCGGACAAATAGCGAAAACAGCCGGTGTAGCGAAAGCAACGCTGTTTCACCACTTCGAAAACAAATCTCTATTGATAGACGAATTGTTTCGCGATTTGAAGCTAGAACTGTTCTCGACCCTTCAACCACACACAGGTATAGCAGAACAAGATCGCTACCAAGCCTTTAAGTTCATGTGGATAACAGGGATTGAATGGGCACTAGAGAATCCAGTTGCGATGAAGTTCTTCACCAATGTTCATTTCGACCCAACGACTCAAACTCGAGAAGTCATTGTTTCACAGATGTTCGCATCGTTAGACGAGATCATTTTGAAAGGACAAGAAGACGGTGAATTGATGTCATTAAACATTGATCTTGTTAGGCACTTCATCCATAGCCACTTTTTGATTTGTGCAAACTGGCTCATTGAGCAGAGCGAATCTCCGCCAGAGAAAACATCGAAGTACATCAACGATAGCTTTGATATGTGTTGGCGAGCCGTTGGTGGGCAAATACAATAGCCCTTCTGATCTCTAGATACTCCGCTATCAAGTAATTAAAGCGTCACCAAATTAATTAAAGCGCCACACAGGCGCTTTAATTATTTGGATACATTTTAATCACGTCACCATATTGACCCAGAGTACGTTCTTTCAGTAACATCACCCCATCATTTCAAAAGAGAATAACGCCATAATGAAGTACTAACATCCTGACATCCGATTTATTTTTATAAAAATCATTTGGACACTCGGGGGTTAGTGGGCGTTACTTCGTCACCTATTTCTTGAAAAATCAAGCTATTGAAGAGCCGTCGATTTAAGGCCAACCTCTTTAAGATCAGTATCTTGAATAAAGAGAACATTTCAGCAAGATAATCTCTATCTTTTGCTGTCATCCTACTTAAGTAACGTCTTTGGCGATCTAGACATAGAATCCCACGTAGGAGTCTATCCAGAAAAGCGCCTCACCCCTTTTACTCGTTTACACGTAAAGGGAGGTATTTACATGCCTATTATATTAGCCAACAATCTCTCATTCCAGCTTGATACTGGTGAATGGTTATTCAAAGACATCACCTTTAATTTGAGCACTCGCCTCACCGGCCTAGTCGGCAGAAATGGAGCTGGGAAGTCACTACTGCTTTCGTTACTGCTCGGGCAAATACAGCCAACATCAGGCAATGTTTCGCGCCAAGGTTCGATTGGTTTTTACTCTCAGTTGCCATCAGCGCTACTGGATACAAACATCACCATCGCTGACTTCTTGGGGATCACCAAAAAGTTAGGCGCATTACACGCCATAGAACAAGGTAGCTGCGAAATTCAGCACTTCAATATCATTGGCGATGATTGGGATTTAGTCGCCCGTACTAAGCAGCTTCTCGCTACATTGAAAATAATTAGTGATTTGAACACGCTTTGTTGCTCTCTGAGTGGCGGGCAACTCGCCCTGTTACAGCTTCATCAATTATTCACATCAAACCACGAGATACTAATTCTCGATGAGCCTTCAAACCACTTGGACAGTGACGGTCGCAACTGGGTACTCGAACAATGCCAGTTGTTTGCAGGCAAAGTACTTATTGTTAGCCATGATCGAAGCTTATTAAAACATATGGAGGGGATCTACCACTTAAGCAGCTTGGGCCTACGTTTCTATAAAGGAAATTACGACGATTACTACAAACAAATTTCTAGCCAAAGCGAAGCGCTAGACAAGCAGATCGCGCATCATCAATCGGAGAAAAAGCGACTCGAGCGCCAAGCTCAGACTAACAAGGAAAAAGCACAACAACGTGAGTCTCAGGGTAACCGACTAAGAAAGTCAGGTAGTCAATCCAAGATATTATTGGATGCAATGAAAGATAAAGCAGGTCAAAGCCAAGCCGCACTGGCGACAAACCAAAGGAACCTCATTGACCAAAACCAACATAAACTTCAGTCGCTTAAAGGGCAGAAGGAGCGGTTAAAACCGCAAACTTTGTATCTGCAGCAGAGCAATATCAGTAAAAAGAGTTCTTTGTTAACCGTTGAAAACTGCCGCCTTGTTTACGGCTCTGGTGCACCAATTAGTTTCTCTCTATCGCAAGGGGAACGGTCTTCTTTAACCGGTGCTAATGGGTGTGGAAAGTCGACGCTGTTAAAGGCCATTCATGGGCAACACTCGAACTATACAGGCTACATTAAACGCTTAGGAACCACAGTATACTTGGATCAACACTTTGGACTGCTGGACACCAACGATACCATGTTCGATTGCCTGGTGACACATAGCTGCGGCATGACAGAAAGTGACGCACGCACCTTGTTAGCTGGCATCGGGTTTAGGCGAGACTCCGTATACCGAAAAGTGGCACATTTAAGTGGTGGTGAAAAAATGAAGCTGGCGATGTTGATCGTTAGCCACAAGCAAGACTCCCCGCTTCTATTACTCGATGAACCGGACAACCACCTAGACATCGACTCAAAGCAAATATTGGCGTCCGCTTTACGTGAATACCAAGGCGCATTTATCTTGGTGAGTCATGACAGCGACTTTGTTGAGGAGGTCGGTGTCAGCCAAAACCATATACGACTTTAACCTTCGTAAATTCGTTCACTTAGTTTAGTTAAGCGAGCATCGTTCCGGTGCTCGCCTTTCTTGATTGAGACAAGTAAACTACGCGCCTCGAACATCTATTCATAAGGCTAAGGTTTGCATACTCTAGAACAATTAAAATCAGGGCAACTAAACGGTATTAAGCGCTTACAACTGTCAGAAGGCCTCACCGAGTTTCCTTTAGAAATCATCGAGCTTGCAGATTCTCTTGAGATCCTAGACCTTTCAGGCAATCAGCTGTCAGATCTACCAGAAGAGTTATCACAGCTGACTAACCTGCGTATTATCTTCGCGTCGAATAACCTGTTCACGCACCTGCCTGATGTTCTGGGGTCACTTCCTAAGCTCGAAATGGTTGGCTTCAAAACCAACCAAATCAAAATCGTTAGCGAGCAGTCTCTGCCGATTCAACTACGTTGGTTAATCCTGACCGACAATGAGATCGAGGTTCTGCCTAGCTCGCTAGGTGAAAGACCGCGACTACAGAAACTGGCATTGGCAGGCAACAAGATTCGCGTTTTACCAGAAAGCATGGAAAACCTATCAAACCTTGAACTGGTTCGTCTGTCTGCAAACCAACTGACTGAATTCCCAGAGTTCCTTATCAAGCTACCAAAACTGGCTTGGTTAGCGTTTTCGGGTAACCCGTTTTGCAAACATCCGAGCAGCTTAGATAGCGTGCCTGCCGTAAGCTCGCAATGCTACTCACTCAATCAAGTGCTGGGCCAAGGTGCGTCTGGTGTGATTTCTCATGCTAACTGGTTAAATGGTGACTTTAATTTCCCACAAGAAGTGGCGGTTAAAGTATTCAAAGGCGAAGTAACAAGCGACGGTTACCCACACGATGAACTCGAAGCGTGCCTTCAAGCTGGTCATCATAGCAATCTAGTGAAGTCTATCGCTCAAGTTGATGAAGAGAACTACCTAGCATTGGTGATGGAGCTTATCCCGAGCAACTACTACAACCTAGGTTTGCCGCCTACTCTTGAAAGCTGCACTCGCGATACGTTCAACGAAGGCTTCGAGCTTTCAATTGCTCAGATCAATAGTATTACAGAACAGATGATTGATGTGTTTGAACACCTTCATACCAATAAAGTTTGTCATGGTGATCTATACGCACACAACACTTTAGTTAACGAGCAAGGTCAGATGATCTTTGGTGACTTCGGAGCGGCAACTATCTACGGTTATCTGACTGAAGAGCAGCAACAAGGCATTCGTCGAATTGAAGCGCGTGCACTGAAGTACTTTATTGAAGACCTATTGACGGTATGTGCAAAACAAGATCAAGGCAACGAGCTTTATACTCGATTGGCGAACTTCGAAGCTTAATAACTTAATAACTTAATAACTTAATAACTTAAACTACTCAGTCGAATTGAAAACAACAAAGCCAACATCACTGTTGGCTTTTTCATATGTTCATAAAACGAATCATCGCTAAACGTTTAGCGTTCAACTTGAACCAGCTTCAAGTAAGAATGCAACTCACCGTTCTTATACTCAACCGCAGAGTGAATATTAAGGTCAGCGCGAGCCACAACAGCAAACTGGTAGTGGTTCTCACCCTTCAGAATCTCGACGTGTAACAAACCGTCTCTTAACTGCCAATGACCTTGGGTTTCAAATCGGTCAAACAAACGATATTCCGTTAAACTACCATCAAAATGAAAGTGCACCTCAGTAATGTACCCTGCTGGACAACTTTTTACCCAAGTCTGCCCTAAGACATCTTCTTCAACAAAGTTTCTTTTGCTCTCGCACCACTTTAAATAATCGGCACTCTCGCTCAAATCACTATCTAAGTCATGCTTAGCCAGTAACGTCTGGTCTTGTTGTTCGCGACAGTAAAGCTGAAGCAGTGTCTGCTGGTTATTACTCATCAATCGCCATCCCTAGCTAGTCAATCCAATCCAACAAGGCTTAAGCTACCAACTCGTAAGAGACTACGTACAGCTGAGAAATGCCTGGGTAGATATCTTGAATCACATCTTTCAGTACTTGCAGCGTCATATTCTCTTGCTGAGCATGGAACTCACCTAAGTCATCAAACAGAATTGGTTCAACGCTAACAATCTTAAGATTACAGAATACACGTCCCTGCTCTAGCGTTGATACTTCCACAACGCTACCTGGTTGGTAGTCGCGCTCAGATTCATCGCGAATAGTAATTGTCTTCTTGCCAGAAAGGATATCGGCTTCAAAACGTTCGAAGAACGTCATAGTGGTAGGTGCGCTCATTTATTCGGTCGCTTAACATTAAAGAATAGGTAGATGTTTATATACCAGAATGCCTGTTCAAGCGAATAAAAATTAGATGCGGAAGTTCATCTCGTCATTCCCAAGACTGACGAAGGAAGGAGTTGGGAGTCTTTAAAAGTCAAATTAGAAGCAATAAAAAAGGAGAACCGAAGTTCTCCTTTTCTTAAACCTTTAAGCTAACTCTAAATTATAGAGATGCTTTCGCTTTTTCAACTAGAACAGCAAATGCTGCTTTGTCGAATACTGCGATGTCAGCAAGAATCTTACGGTCGATCTCGATAGATGCTTTCTTAAGGCCATTGATGAAACGGCTGTAAGATAGACCATTTTGACGAGATGCCGCGTTGATACGTGCAATCCAAAGTTGACGGAATTGACGTTTCTTGTTGCGACGGTCACGGTAAGCGTATTGACCAGCTTTGGTAACTGCTTGGAAAGCTACGCGGTAAACACGTGAACGTGCTCCGTAGTAACCTTTAGCTTGTTTTAGAACTTTCTTATGACGTGCACGAGCTTGTACACCACGTTTTACGCGAGGCATTATGCTTCTCCTAAACTAAACGAATTTATAAACTAAAAAGAATTAAGCGTATGGCATCATACGTAGAACTTGAGCAACTTCACATTTAGGAAGGATCGAGTTCGGACGAAGCTGACGCTTGTTCTTAGTAGTACGCTTAGTCAGGATGTGACGTTTACCAGCGTGCTTAAACTTAATACCACCAGCAGTTTTCTGGAAACGCTTAGCAGCACCTTTGTTGGTTTTCATCTTAGGCATGATGAATAACTCCGCATTGTTGAGTTGTTAATAACATAGTAATTAGGGCGAATAAAACCCCGCAACCTGAGGCTGCAGGGTTTAATTACTTGCAAAGCCGTTAATTACTTCTTTTTAGGGGCCAACACCATGATCATCTGGCGACCTTCAATTCTCGTTGGGAAAGATTCGACAACTGCAAATTCTTCAGTATCTACTTTCAAACGATTAAGAACGTCAACACCGATTTCTTGGTGAGCCATTTCGCGGCCACGGAAGCGAATTGTTACCTTCACTTTGTTGCCGTCTTCAAGGAAACCAGTCAGGTTGCGTAGTTTTACCTGATAGTCTCCAATATCAGTTCCAGGTCGGAATTTAATTTCCTTGATCTGAACCTGCTTTTGCTTTTTCTTCTGCTCTTTCGCAGCTTTGCTCTTCTCGAAGAGGAACTTACCGTAGTCCATCACACGACAAACTGGCGGCTCGGCGTTAGGGCTGATCTCTACAAGATCCATACCAGCTTCATTTGCAGCTTCCATCGCTTCAGCGATTGTTACTACACCAACAGCTTCGCCGTCTGCGCCAGTTAGACGCACTTCACGAACGCCACGAATGTCACCGTTTAAACGGTGCTGGTTTTGTTTGGCCGGTTGTTGGCCACGTCTTCCGCCTTTAATAGCTATTCCTCCAGATTGAGCTTACGGCTTGAAACCTCGGCTTGGATGTATGAAATAAAGTCATCCACTTTAAATTTGCCAAGGTCCTTACCTTTACGTGTACGTACTGCAATTTCGCCGGCTTCCATTTCTTGGTCACCACACACAAGCATGAACGGTACACGTTTCAAAGTATGTTCGCGGATTTTAAAGCCAATCTTCTCATTTCTCAAGTCTGCTTTGACTCTAAATCCACTTTTTTGCAGTTTTTTCGCAATTTCTTGTACATATTCAGACTGTTTGTCTGTAATGCCCATAACAATTGCTTGTTCTGGCGCCAACCACGTTGGGAAGAAGCCCGCGTATTCTTCAATAAGAATACCGATGAAGCGTTCTAGTGAACCTAAAATCGCGCGGTGAATCATAACTGGCGTGTGACGCTCGTTATCTTCACCTACGTAAGTTGCACCTAAACGTTCTGGTAATGCAAAATCGAGCTGCACTGTACCACATTGCCATGCGCGGTCCAAACAATCATGCAAAGTAAATTCAATCTTAGGTCCGTAGAACGCACCCTCGCCTTCTTGAATCTCGTATGCAATGTCCATTGCCTCTAGCGCTTGCTTAAGGTCAGCCTCTGCACGGTCCCACATTTCGTCTGAACCTACACGCTGTTCTGGACGAGTAGATAGCTTAACAACAATACTTTCGAAGCCGAAAGTTGTGTAAGTATCGTAAACCATTTCAATACAAGCTTTAACTTCTTGTTGAACTTGGTCTTCAGTACAGAATACGTGAGCATCATCTTGAGTGAAGCCACGAACACGCATAATGCCGTGAAGTGCGCCAGACGGCTCGTTACGGTGACATGAGCCGAACTCAGCCATACGTAGCGGTAGATCACGGTAAGATTTCAAACCTTGGTTGAAGATTTGAACGTGACCAGGACAGTTCATTGGTTTGATAGCGTATTCACGGTTCTCTGAAGAAGTAGTAAACATCGCTTCAGCGTACTTATCCCAGTGACCAGAGCGTTCCCAAAGAACACGGTCCATCATTAATGGGCCTTTAACTTCTTGGTAATCGTACTCAGTCAGTTTTTGACGAATAAATACTTCTAGCTCACGGAAGATAGTCCAACCGTTGTGATGCCAGAACACCATGCCTGGTGCTTCTTGCTGCATGTGGAATAGATCTAAGTGCTTACCGATTTTACGGTGATCACGCTTAGCCGCTTCTTCTAGGCGCACTAGGTGAGCCTTAAGCGCTTTCTTATCGTGGAATGCAGTGCCGTAGATACGTTGAAGCATCTTGTTGTCACTGTTACCACGCCAGTAAGCACCCGCTACGTTAAGTAGCGTGAAGTGTTGGCAGAAGCCCATATGTGGAACGTGTGGACCACGACACATATCGATGTATTCTTCATGATGGTACAGGCCTGGACGATCGTCTTTAGAAACATTCTCATCCAAGATTTCGATTTTGTAAGTCTCGCCGCGAGCTTCGAATGCGTCACGCGCTTCCTGCCAGCTAACTTTCTTCTTAACAACCTGATATTTGGTCTTCGCTAGCTCTTTCATGCGCTTTTCAATCTTTTCTAGATCTTCTTGCGTTAGAGAGTGCTCAAGGTCGATATCGTAGTAGAAACCGTTATCGATGGTAGGACCGATCGCCATTTTCGCTTCTGGAAAAAGCTGCTTAATCGCGTGACCTAAAAGGTGAGCACAAGAGTGACGAACGATCTCAAGGCCATCAACTTCATCTTTAGCAGTGATGATTTCTAGGCTTGCATCGTTTTCGATAAGATCACAAGCATCAACACGCTCGCCGTCTACACGACCAGCAATGGTTGCTTTCGCAAGGCCAGGACCGATTGATAGGGCAACATCTAGAGTTGATACAGGGTTGTCAAATTGACGCTGACTACCGTCAGGAAGAGTAATAATTGGCATTATTTGTCCTTTACAGTGGTGTTGCACACCAAGCAACACATGAAAATGTTTAATATATGTTTTTCAACCAACAAGTATGTTGATCGGAGATATATGCATAATAAAGATACCCACATAGAAGCAAATACAGATGCCCCATTTGTGAGTAGCCGAACATTGTAACGAAATTATATGAAATGACAATGACAGAGAGAGCCTCTCGACTCTCCCATAGGCCCAATACATGAGATCTCATCGTGCTAACCAGCGGCTTCCCCTCTCCTTCAAGCCACCTTTAAAATCGAGCTGCCCTAATTTGTTGTTTCGTCTTATTTATTGCACCTTATGTATTCCGACTTAGACCCCACGAATTCGGTATTTAGAACTAAGCTATATAGAAGCAATGGAATGCGGATGAAATGCATATGGGAACACAGACTACTTTTATATCGTTCATACCAACTTTATCGTTAATAGTAGCCGCAGTTATGTATGCTCCCGCGACATCGGCCAACAAAAATTACGGCCCCTTAATCAGCTATACTCAAGCACCATTACAATCAATGCGTCATACCCCAACACTTCGCTCAGGCTTCCCACTCGAAGAGAATAAAATTGAAGTATTTGGCGCCTTAACCGCGGCCAGTGTATGGGCCAATTCCCACGACTATCATTTAGACTATTACCAGAACCAACTTCAAACAGGATTGAAATGGCAACTAACGACTGCATGGCAAGTCGAGCTCAATTACCGTTGGCTATATGCTGCCAATAATCATCTCGATAAAATCACCATCAACTATCACGATCTATTTAGCATCGACCAAGCTGGCCGAGATCGTAAGGACAGACACCAATTTGATGTTTACGCGCCAGATCACGGCATCAATATTAGCGACTTCTCTGGCGACACTCTGACAAGTGCTTTCACGCTCTACACTCAATATCAGATCATAAATATAGAAAACCACGGCTTGTCTTTTGGCGTATCTCTGTATCACAACAATGTCAGCCACGGCGCCTTCGAAGGAAGCAGCAACGAGCAAAGCGCTCAATTCAACTATGCATACCAGCTAGGCATCAATACCTTCTATACAAGCTTGGGGGTGGCGAATCAGTCCAGTCGAGAGGTGGAAAATAGCTTTTCACATAAGAAAACGACATGGTCATGGATGGGAGGCTATCAGCTTACGTTATTTGAAAACCATGAATTACACCTAGAGTATCGATGGTATGAAGGTGCAGAAGATGGCGACACAGAGTTTTCAGAAGCCGCGAATGAAATGATGCTTGGCTATCGTTATCTCATGCAACGTTCAGCTATCGAGATATCCATTATCGAGAACATCTTCAACATGGACAACTCAACCGATGTTGCCTTCCAATTGGCCTATCGTCATCAGTGGTAAACACGTTTCAGGTCGACAGAGTAAAATCAAAAAAGCCGAACGTTTGGGTTCGGCTTAGGGAGTCTATGTTGTCTCTATTAATAGAAAAAAGCGACTACTAACAGAAAGGGAACTACGCACTCATGATTCTTGATACAGCGTTGCGGATATCTGAGTCAGCCGCGTTTGCTGGTAAGCTGAATGAAATGTATTGGTCGCCACGGAAGCTCATTGAGCGGTCGATTTCTGCTAGGCAGTGAACCATTGAACCTTCAACGATGAATGACAGCTCGATCTCTTTTTTGTTCATGAAACCGCCACTGCGAAATTCAATCTCTTGATAACAGCCCGAACGAGAAGCAAAGCTGTTGCCTTTTAAGAAACCCTTCTCTACGTCTGCTTTCACCATGGCCATGCCCGATGCCTCAACACCTTGGATGATTTTAGCAACTGTTGGCAGTGGGTATACGGAGATAAAGTCACGGTCTTTAGGGTCAATCGCGAAGCCAATATCTAGGTTAGTTTCTACCCACACATGGCATTGGTTCATTTGTGCGTTCAAGGCGGTGACTGGCGTTTCGTCATTTAACTTAAGACGGAATGGAACCAGTTTGGTTTCGCCCGGTTGGATAACGAAAGGTTCTACGGCTTGAATACGACCCAATGAAAAGGTTTCGTAGCTGGTGCTGTCTTCTGTTTCTACTTTAACTTCTGTGTTGAGAACCAAGTTGATCAGGTCAATTTGTTGCTCAACGTCGCCGCCAACAATGTGAACATTGCCAGACAACTCTCCACCTTGGAAAACTTCAATATTATCTAAGACGGTATCAACTTTTGCTGCACCGATGCCCAACGAAGCCTTTAATTTCTTAAACATATTATTTCCCTTTCTAATTATCTGATTTACGAATAGTTATTGCGTGACAATTTGCGACACTTACCTCACAGAATCAAGCAATTTGCCCCATCTATGTTGAATAACGTCACATTGCCCGAGGAAATGTTGAAATCGTGAAAAATTCCGTTACTCTATTTGTATAGTCAAATAAGGTTTCATTATGTCGAAAGCGCCGCTCTACCTTCAGATAAAACAGTTCATAGACGACAATATCACCAGTGGTCACTGGCCAGTGGGTTACCAGATAACCACAGAACTCGAACTCACAGAGCAGTTCAATGTGAGTCGAATGACGGTCAATAAAGCCATTCGAGATCTGGTGTCTGAAGGCAAGCTCATTAGGAAACCAAGGCTAGGTACTTTTGTTTGTGAACCAGATGAAAAAGCGCAGTCTCCCCTACTTGATATCAACAACATCGCGCAAGAGATCAAAGATCGAGGCCAAACGTATGCTAGTCAAGTTATCAAGCACAAGAGCATCAAGGCTGATGAAAGCACCGCCACACGGCTAGGTGTGATGATCAATGCCGAAGTATTCTATAGTGAAATCATTCACTTTGCTGACAACACACCGATTCAATTGGAAGCGCGCTGGGTGAACTCTCAAGCCACTCCAAAATATCTAGAGCAAGACTTTTCAACCTCGACACCCAATGAATACCTTTCAAAAAGCTGCCCGTTAAGTGCTATCGAGCACACAGTTGAAGCCATTATTCCAGACTTACAAATCAGAACGTCACTTAAGCTATCTGAATCAGAGCCTTGCCTTCTTTTGAATAGAAGAACATGGAGCAAAGAGCGCCTAATCAGCTTTGCATTGCTCTACCATCCTGGCTCTAAGTACAAATTAAGCTCCAAGATACTTCTAGATTAAAGAACATCATCCTGATCGCCGATCACATTTTTGCAACATCAACTTGATTCGGGTCAGCGTTTAGCCTATTTATTTGTATATACATTTAATATTTAGCAAAGATCTAGGTGATTATGAATTTGATCCTCAAAAACGCACGAGTGGTCTCCATGAGTTCGGGAGCCGATGGTTATCAGCCTTCTTCCCCTCAAGATATCGTTATCGAAGACGGTAAGATCGTGTCCATATCTTGTTCAAACAAAAGCGCACTTGCTTCTGAATTAGAACAAGTAAGTGTTGATGGTTCTTTGGATTACGCCACCTATGACTGCAAAAACAAGCTAGTAACACCTGGGTTAATTGATTGCCATACTCATCTCGTATTTGCGGGTAATCGCGCCAACGAGTTTGAGCAGCGTTTGAATGGTGTGTCTTACACCGACATCGCCAAGCAAGGCGGTGGCATTCTAGCGACAGTCACTGCAACACGCGCAGCGCAAGAATCCGAACTGGTTGAAATGGCCTTGCCGAGACTTGATGGTCTGCTAAGAAGTGGCGTAACCAGCATCGAAGTAAAATCTGGCTATGGTTTAACACTTGAAGATGAGCTCAAAATGCTGCGTGCAGCCAAAGCGTTAGAGAATCATCGCCGTATTAAGATCACGACCACTCTCCTTGCTGCCCATGCTATTCCACCAGAATATAAAGAGAAACCGGACAGCTATATCGATCTGGTTTGCCAAGAGATCATTCCTAAAGCTGCAGAGCAAGGACTCGCCGATGCAGTTGACGTGTTCTGCGAATCTATCGGCTTCAATCTAGAACAAACCGAACGTGTATTTGCAGCAGCCCAAGAACACGGGCTCGCGATTAAAGGCCACACTGAACAACTTTCGAATATGGGTGGCAGTGCGCTTGCAGCAAAATACAGCGCACTCTCTGTTGACCATGTTGAATACCTTGATGAAATCGGAGTCAAAGCACTGGCGAAATCAGGCACAGTTGCCACTTTACTTCCCGGTGCTTTCTATTTCCTTAAAGAGACTCAACAGCCGCCAGTCGCCCTGCTTCGCGAACACAACATTCCAATGGCGATCGCGACCGACTTAAACCCCGGCACTTCTCCCTTTGCTGATTTAACACTGATGATGAACATGAGCTGCACCCTATTTGGCACAACGCCTGAAGAAGCGCTACGCGGTGTAACTTGTAACGCTGCGGCAGCCATTGGCGACTCACAAATCAAAGGCAAAATCGAAGTTGGTTATGCCGCTGATTTGGCTATCTGGAATATCGAGCACCCTGCAGATCTAAGCTATCAAGTCGGTGTTCCTCATCTGCATAAACGTATTGTTAATGGCGAGGTGTGTCATGACTCAATCTAAGTCCAACAGCATTCAAAAGAACGCAGAAACCGTACATAACTTTGTGTGGACGGGACGCAATGACCTTGAAGATGGCGCACTCGGCACACGCGTACATCACATTACTAAACAAGTGCAAAGTAGTGATTTAAGTAACGAGCTTACTGATGGCGCTATCGCTTTGGTCGGCTTTGCCAGCGATGCAGGCGTTGCAAGAAACAAAGGACGCGTAGGCGCGAAACAAGCCCCCAACCTGATTCGCCAAGCGTTGGCCAATATGGCTTGGCACAGTGACGCTCACATCGCAGACCTTGGTGATATCGAGTGCAATGATGGCCAACTTGAAGTCAGTCAAAAACAGTGTGCTTCTGTGATTGCCAATGCTTTAGCAACCAACAAAGTGATTACCCTTGGCGGTGGTCACGAAGTTGCTTGGGCATCGTTCCAAGGCCTCGCTGAACATTTACATAAAGTGGAAAACCTAGATAAAGCAGAACGTCTTGATAAAGATCAGCCAGAACAGAAACCTAAGATCGGCATCGTTAACTTTGATGCTCACTTTGATCTTCGTGAATTTGAAAGCGACATTGCAGATGTTAAACCCAGTTCAGGTACGCCTTTTAATCAAATCAGCGATTACTGCCACAAACATCAATGGCCATTCCAATACGCTTGCCTTGGCGTGAGTGCCGCTAGTAATACCAAAGCGCTGTTTAATAAAGCTGACCAACTGGGCGTTTGGTATGAACACGACCGCAACATGACCCAAGTTAACCAAGTCGCTCAACTCATTAAGTTGCAAAAATTCATCACTGAGTGTGATTACCTCTATCTCACTATTGATCTTGATGTGTTCCCCGCTGCGACTGCACCGGGCGTAAGTGCACCAGCGGCAAGAGGCGTGAGCTATGAAGCACTCGCTCCTTTTCTAGAACAGATTTTCAAACACAGTGAAAAACTCATTATCGCGGACATTGCGGAATACAACCCGGACTACGACATCGATGGCCAAACAGCTCGGTTGGCGGCACGTTTGTGTTGGGATATAGCCAGTGCAATGGCCAGCGACTAATCCAGCTATACCCGATAACTACAACTACAACTACAACGATATAACGTGAAACAGAAGGAATTCCAAAATGACGGAACACCACAACAGTGACCCTCGTCTCGACACGACTCGCGAAATTCGCGCACCTCATGGCACCACTTTGCGCGCTAAATCTTGGTTAACAGAAGCACCACTGCGTATGCTGATGAACAACCTAGACCCTGATGTGGCAGAACACCCACATGCACTGGTTGTGTATGGTGGTATTGGTCGAGCTGCGCGTGATTGGAAATGTTATGACAAGATTGTTGAAGTATTAGAGCGTTTAGAAGACGCCCAAACGTTACTTGTTCAATCAGGTAAACCTGTGGGCGTGTTCCCGACTCATAAAAACGCACCTCGCGTACTGATCGCGAATTCTAACCTTGTTCCACACTG
Source organism: Vibrio sp. R78045 (assembly GCF_042466085.1). Lineage (NCBI taxonomy): Bacteria > Pseudomonadati > Pseudomonadota > Gammaproteobacteria > Vibrionales > Vibrionaceae > Vibrio > Vibrio sp. R78045. The sequence goes on along the minus strand of NZ_JAXHBS010000008.1, from coordinate 1,167,969 downwards.
GGCGAACTGGGAGCACTTCAACGAGCTCGATAAAGAAGGCTTGATGATGTACGGCCAAATGACAGCAGGCAGCTGGATCTACATTGGCTCTCAAGGCATCGTTCAAGGTACTTACGAAACATTTGTTGCAATCGCGAAGAAGCACTTCCAAGGTGAAGCTAACGGCAAGTGGGTTCTAACGGGTGGTCTTGGCGGCATGGGTGGTGCTCAACCTCTCGCTGCAACAATGGCTGGCTTCTCAATGATTGCGGTTGAATGCGATGAATCACGAATCGATTACCGCTTGCGTACTGGCTATGTAGACAAAAAAGCCACCAGCATAGATGAAGCGATGACAATGATTAAAGAATCAGACACGCCAATCTCTGTTGGCCTATTAGGCAACGCTGCTGATGTATTCCCAGAGTTAGTTGAACGCAACATCACGCCTGACGTAGTGACTGACCAAACCTCTGCCCACGATCCACTGAACGGCTACTTACCTCAAGGTTGGACAATGGAAAAAGCGGCTCAAGAACGTTTAGCTGATGAAGCGAAAGTAGTGAAAGCCGCTAAGCAATCTATGGCGATTCAAGTACAAGCCATGCTAGATCTTCAATACCGTGGCGCTGCGACTGTAGATTACGGCAACAACATTCGCCAAATGGCACTTGAAGAAGGCGTGGAAAACGCATTTGATTTCCCAGGTTTCGTTCCTGCTTATATTCGTCCTTTATTCTGTGAAGGCATCGGTCCATTCCGTTGGGCTGCTCTTTCTGGCGATCCAGAGGACATCTACAAAACAGATCAAAAAGTAAAAGAACTGATTCCAGACAACCCACATCTACACAATTGGCTAGACATGGCGCGTGAACGCATTCAGTTCCAAGGTTTACCAGCTCGTATCTGTTGGGTGGGCTTGAAAGACCGTGAACGTTTGGGCCAAGCATTCAATGAAATGGTGAAAAATGGTGAACTGAAAGCACCAGTTGTTATTGGTCGTGACCACCTAGATTCAGGTTCTGTTGCAAGCCCTAACCGCGAAACAGAAGGCATGATGGATGGCTCAGATGCCGTTTCAGATTGGCCTCTATTGAACGCTCTGCTGAATACTGCAGGCGGCGCAACATGGGTTTCTCTCCACCATGGTGGCGGCGTTGGCATGGGCTTCTCACAACACTCAGGTATGGTGATTTGTTGTGACGGCAGTGAAGATGCATCACAGCGTATTGCTCGTGTACTTCACAATGACCCAGCAACTGGCGTTATGCGTCATGCTGATGCGGGTTACGATATTGCCAAGCAGTGTGCTAAAGAGCAGAAGCTTGATTTACCTATGCTAAACGAAGAACTTCGTCGCCTTTAATGTCTGGAGAAAACATGTTGAATTTATTACTTAAACCAGGACTTCTAGGCCTACCTGAACTGCGTAAGATTAGCCGCAGCCCTGTAAATTTATCACTCGATCCAGCAGCAATCCCTGATATTGAAGCGAGCATGCACGTTGTCGAACAAGTGATTGCTGAAGATCGCACAGTGTATGGCATCAACACGGGTTTTGGCTTATTAGCGAATACCAAAATTGCCCCTGAAGATTTAGAAGTACTACAGAAAAGTATCGTACTTTCTCACGCTGCCGGCATCGGTAAATTCATGTCTGATGAAACTGTGCGCTTGATGATGGTACTTAAGATTAACAGCTTGTCTCGTGGTTACTCGGGTATCCGACTCAAGGTTATCAATGCTCTTATCGATCTAGTGAACGCGCAGGTTTACCCATGTGTTCCACAGAAAGGTTCAGTAGGAGCTTCTGGAGATCTCGCTCCCCTTGCACACATGAGTACAGTTCTACTAGGTGAAGGCCAAGCACGTCACAACGGAAAAATCATCACAGGCTTAGAAGCAATGCAAATCGCTGGCTTGGAACCTATCACACTAGCGCCTAAAGAAGGTTTAGCGCTGTTAAACGGCACACAAGCATCAACCGCCTTTGCATTAGAAGGTCTGTTCGCAGCTGAAGACTTGTTTGCGTCTGCAACCGTGTGTGGTGCGATGTCTGTAGAAGCAGCGCTAGGTAGTCGTCGTCCGTTTGACCCTCGTATACACCGCGTTCGTGGTCATCGTGGCCAAATGGATGCAGCACTTGCTTACCGTCACATGCTTGATCAAAAGAGTGAGATTGGTGAATCACATACTTGCTGCGAAAAGGTTCAAGACCCTTACTCGCTGCGTTGTCAGCCTCAAGTGATGGGTGCCTGCTTACAGCAGATTCGCAATTCAGCTGAAATTTTAAATGTTGAAGCGAACTCAGTATCCGACAACCCGCTGGTTTTCGCTGACGATGGTGACATCATTTCAGGTGGTAATTTCCACGCCGAACCCGTCGCAATGGCAGCCGATAACCTGGCACTAGCAATCGCTGAGATAGGCAGCTTGTCAGAACGAAGAATGGCACTGCTAATCGATAGCGCGCTAAGCAAACTTCCACCTTTCTTGGTCGATAACGGCGGCGTGAACTCTGGCTTTATGATTGCTCAGGTTACCTCTGCAGCATTGGCAAGTGAGAACAAAACCTTGGCTCATCCGGCGTCAATAGACAGCCTACCTACTTCTGCCAACCAAGAAGACCACGTATCAATGGCCACCTTTGCCGCGCGTAGGCTTAGATACATGGCTGAAAACACCCGTGGAATATTGGCAGTAGAATATTTAGCAGCAGCACAAGGGCTAGACTTCCGAGCGCCTAATCTATCTTCTCCTCGTGTGGAAGAGGCGAAGCAGATTCTGCGTGAGAAAGTGAGTTTCTACGACAAAGACCGATATTTTGCTCCAGATATTGAGCAAGCTAACCTGTTACTCAAATTATCCGTTCATAACCACTTAATGCCAGAAGGTACTTTGTGCAGTTTCTAGTACTTAAAATACTTTAGTCGACACTAATTAAAGTATCATATAAACAAGGGCTATTAATTGGCCCTTGTTGCATTGAGCCAAAGGCCATATCTCCCTTAAAATCGTCACATACCATCCAACGTATTTATCTAATTGACTGATATATAAGCAAAGTTAACTGGATAGACCATTAGAACGAAGTTAGTTAGCTATAATCCCCCCCAGATTTGATGACTAATAGCGATACTATGTTTCTGACACCTTACTTTTCAACTGAAGACAATCAATTTCAATTCACTCGTGAACAAGCTAGCCACTTTGCTAAAAAAGTAGCCGCTGACTTCAACCCAATTCACGATGAAGACAACAAGCGCTTCTGCGTGCCTGGCGATCTTTTGTTTGCAGTGCTTCTACAAAAAGAAGGCATCAGCCAAAAAATGCGTTTTGATTTTTCTGGTATGGTGGGGAACGGTATTGCGCTTAGCGTTGACAACAAGTGTGAGAAAGAAAGCTCACTGGTTGACGAGAAAGGCAAAGAGTACCTACACATGTCTTGTGAAGGTGAAAAGAGCCACGATCAAGCATTCATCGAACACGTAGTAACAAACTACGTTAAGTTCTCTGGTATGAACTTCCCACACATCATGGTTCCTCTTATGGAAGAGCAACAGATGATGATCAACTGCCAACGCCCTCTTGTGATTTACGAGAGCATGGAAGTTGAATTTACTCGCCTAGACCTATCTCACCCAGAAGTTGAATTCTCAGGTGCGACTTTTGATGTTGAAGGCAAGCGTGGCATCGTGACACTGAACTTTGATTTCAAAGAAGACGGCGAAGTTGTCGGTAAAGGCGTGAAACGCATGGTAGCAAGTGGCCTTAAGCCATACGACCAAGCTTCTGTAGACGACCTAGTAAACCGCTTCAACGAGCGTAAAGAGATGTTTCTAGCTCAGTTCGCAGCTGCCGCTTAATCAGCATCCTTATTTACACATCTCGATGTAAATAAGCTCTAGAACAAGATCAATAAAGCCCAGCTTGATATCCTCAAGCTGGGCTTTTTTATGTAGTGCGTAACTTTCGAGTTAGGACATAGTTATCAAGTTATATTTTCACTGGTTATCTTTTAAACCTTAGTTGTGAAAACGATTTACGTGCAATCAAACCACCAAAAAGAACTAATAACCAATGCCACCCCAGTGAACCACCATTGCCACCACCTGAGCTTTTTGCGTTCTGTGTCCCTTCAGACTTAGATATTTTTATCTCATCGGTATAGGCAAAGTTAGTAATCGTAACTCTGTCGTCCCCACCAGAAACGGAGCCATCTTTCACATATTCAATCATAAAACTATTGTTAGTATCTCTAACCAGCGGTAGGTTCAACGAGCCAGAAAACTCACCAGAGGCACTATCACGTTGTTGGCCATTAATATAAACCGCAACAAAGTCATAATCTGCTTCAGACGATGCATTTAGGTCAAACGAAACCGTACCAGAAGGGATACCTTCAACAATAAGCGCTGTAGATGTACCGTGGCTAATCGACGGTGAGGCCAAAAAATCACCTTCGGTAATCCAAGCTTGCGTGTTGTAGACACCACTGTTAGGTACGTTGACATAAGAGTTCACACTATTATTTACAGATCTTACCCCGATAACAGAAGCCGTTGAAGTAACCGTGCCTACCAATAAGTCAGTATCTACATTAATACCAAATTCATGTTCACCAATTGAATTTAGATTGTAGCTAACCATAACTTCACAGCTTTGCCCTGCAGTTAAGGTGCTACATCCATTGTCTGTTATATCAGTATCATTACCAGAAATTGGATAGACACTGTTTACTTGCATGTTTTGATCAGATTTATTTGTGAATTTAAAGGTATGTGAAATAGGAGCCAATAATTTTGCACCTAGCATTTCAATTTGACGGTAACTAAACCCTGTTTTCTGCTCATCAAGCCAATCATCAAAGTGGCTAATATTAGTATAGACACCGTAAGCGTTAGCCTCTGCACATCCTTTACCCCAGCTCACAATACCCAGTTGTTCATACGTTCCATTAGTCGAGACAACAATTGGACCACCACTGTCACCTTGGCAAGAGTCATAACCGCCATCACTGTATCCCGCACAGAATGCATCACTACCAATAAAGGCATACCCACTGTGAGGGACACTAGTACATTGGTACTGGTTAACTAAGGGAACATTGACTTGATACAGTTCACTCTTCGACGAATATCTATCAGATGCGTCCTGATCACCCCAGCCCATGACCGTTAGCATTTGACCATCATTCAGGTTACCGCGAACATAACCATCAACGAGATTAACCACAGACTCAACTGGCTTTTCTACGAGCTCAATAATGGCGATATCATTGCTTGTCGCTGCAGAGTTGTAATATTCATGTACATAAATATTATCAACAGCGTATCTATGTTGTGCAGCTTGAGAGGCAGAAAGATTTGATACACCAATCACCACATCTAGATCTTCACGACCATTACCTTCCACACAGTGAGCGGCAGTTAATACATATCGCTCACCAATGAAACTCGCACCACAAAACTGACCGTCATAAGCGCTCACGTTCCTTGAGACTAACGCAGCCATAAATGGCCAATTTCCCTCTGTCGCTTCTTTACCGTTTATAATTCGAGCTGAAACATCTGCCAACACCGACGTTGAAGACAGACTCACTGCATAGATACCTAACGACAACCATTTAGCCTGAACCATTTTTATTACCTAGCCTTTTATATATTTTAATAATGACGCGCAGGCTATTTTATAAAAACACAATATGAAACATTAGTTATATTATTTTGTGATGAAGCTCAACTAAATGATAACAGTTCCTATTTATTTACTTAATTGTATTAAAATTTACATCAGATCCAGCGTCTAACCTTTTGTTTATAATCAACATATTCAGCTCCGAATAATTGCTCTAGAGCGCGCTCTTCTGGCTTAATCTGGAACTGATTCATATAAACTACGAATACAAAACTGAATAAAACACTGAACAGGTTTTGGAAGAAATAGCCAAAGCAAAACAGTAGTATGAATAACCCTAGATACATAGGGTTGCGTGTGTAGCCAAAAATGCCACTGTCCACAACTGAAGAAGCGGTTTCAATTTTAATCGGGTTAACGGTGGTTTTCTGTTTTCGAAACTCCCATATACCTGCCAACCCAACTACGCCACTCAAAGCAATTCCGAGCCCTAAAACGATGAACTTGTAAGGTAATAACACCATTCCTGCACTCAGCTGATGAGCACTAAAATAAGATGCGATGAATACCAATATAAACAGAGCAACGGGTGGGAGTTTTAACTCTAGAAATCTCATAGCTTTCCTTATTAACAATTCCATTGTTAGTTTAGAAAAAAGCCCAGCAATTGCTGGGCTAAATAGTTTAAAGAATTTTGGCAAGCGCCTGTAATGGGTGGGCAAGCTTCTCACCCTCAAAACGCTTCACTTGGCTGCGGCAGGAATAACCTGTCACCAAGCAACGATCTTTTGGTAAGTCCTGCATTTGAGGCTTCCAGCTTAAACCGTATATGTCTTTCGACATTTGTAGCTTATCCACTTCGTGGCCAAAAGTACCCGCCATACCACAACAGCCGACAGGAACACTGGTTAACGCAGCACCAAAGTGCTTGAAAATAGTGCCCCACTCTTTTTCTGCGTTCGGCATTTTGGTTTTCTCAGTACAGTGAGCAAACAAGTACCAAACTTCTTCACTTGCAGAGCGCGCTTCAAAATCACCTAACGATGGCAGTAACCATTCATGAACTGTCAGTACATCAAAATCACCACGTTTATCAGCTAAGATCTCGACATATTCATCACGGTAGCAAAGCACTAGTGCAGGGTCGACACCCACTAAAGGAATGCCGATATCAGCCACCATCGACAAGAAATCAGAGGTCGATTTAGCTTCACGAGCAAAACGGCTTAAGAAGCCTTTGATATGCAGTGCTTTACCATTCGGCTTGAATGGCAGTAACACAGGGGTTTTACCAAGCTTTTGAGCCAGAGTAACGAAGTCTTCAACAACTTCTGCATCATAGAAGCTAGTAAACGGGTCTTGAACGATCAACACGTGCTGTTTCTTCTGCTCAGAAGAGAGCCCTTCTAGATATTGAAGATCGAACAGTTGCAGCTCTTTGCTCGCTAGGCGATTTTTAAGTGTAGGCACCGACATCAGTGGTGCATCAACATAACCAACCGTTTTCGCTGTTGCGGTTTGTATCCACTTTTGACCCAAGGCAGCATTAACAACCTTTGGCGCTTTCGCCATTAGCGGCAGCATGGTTTCAATGTTAGCGACTAAGTAGTCTTTTGCAGGGCGTTGGTAGCGTGAGTAATAAATGTTTAAGAATCGAGAACGGAAGCTCGGAACATCAACTTTAATCGGACACTGGCTCGCACACGCTTTACATGCGAGACAACCATTCATCGCTTCGTGAACTTCATGAGAAAAATCATATTCATGGCGTTTGTTCATTGTATTGCGAACACGTTCCACCATGGTTTTGACCGGAGTATTGTCCTTCAGCGCTTCTTGCTCTAAATCGAGAATATCGACGCCTTGTTCCGTTAGCTGACGCAACCACTCTCTTACTAAACCTGCACGGCCTTTTGGTGAATGACGACGGTCAGCCGTGACTTTCATCGAAGGGCACATTGGCGAGCTAGTATCGTAGTTGAAGCACAAGCCGTTACCATTACATTCCATGGCTTGTTTGAAGCTGTCACGAACTTGTACGTCGATCTGGCGGTCGTAGAAGCCACGCTTGGTATCGGTGACTTTCACCAATTCAGCGTCGCTTTCTAATGGCGTACAGATCTTGCCTGGGTTCATCTTGTTGTGCGGGTCAAACGCTGCTTTAACACGTCTTAACTCAGTAAACAGCTCTTCACCAAAAAAGTCTGGCCCATATTCAGAACGGAAACCTTTACCGTGTTCACCCCACATCAAGCCGCCGTATTTCGCCACCAGCTTAACCACTTCATCAGAGACTTCGTGCATCAGTGCTTCTTGCATCGGGTCACACAGATCAAGTGCCGGACGAACGTGTAATACGCCCGCATCAACGTGACCAAACATGCCGTAGTTCAGCTCTTTTGAATCGAGCAGCACTCTAAATTCAGAGATGAAGTCCGCCAAGTTTTCCGGTGGAACACAGGTATCTTCAGCAAAAGCGACCGGTTTAGCTCGGCCTTTCGCCGCACCTAATAGACCCACCGCTTTTTTACGCATGTTGTAGATTCGACCTATGCTCGCTAAGTCGCTGCACACTTGGAAGCCAATCACACCCGCTTCTTCGGTTTCTACCATACTTTCAAGCTGTGCAGTTAGCGCTTGAACTTGTTGTTCAACTTCCGCTTCATCTTGACCTGCAAACTCAACCATGTTGATGCCAAGCATCTCTTTATCTGGAACATCCATCAGCAGGTCGCTCACGGTGTGCCAAACGATATCTTGCTTCGCTAGGTTCAATACTCTTGAATCTACCGTTTCTACAGACAACGCTTTCGCTTCTACCATGAACGGAGCATTACGCAGCGCTGAATCAAACGTATTGTATTTCACGTTAACCAATGTCCGCGCTTTTGGAATCTTCGTTAGGTTTAATTTTGCTTCCGTAATGAATGCTAATGAGCCCTCTGCGCCACACAGTACACGTGTAAGATCAAAGCTATCATCTTGTTCGCTAATCGCGTTCTTCAGGTCGTAACCCGTAAGGAAGCGGTTTAACGGAGGGAATTTATTGAGGATCTGAGCACGCTTATCTCGACACACGGCTTCAGTAACGGCAAGTGCATGATGGGCAAACTCACCTTCAGTAGGTAAGCCATGTGATAAATCAGATTCAAGACATGAGCCATCCGCAAACACCGCTTGCAATGACAATACATGATCTGACGTTTTTCCGTACTTCAACGACCCTTGGCCAGACGCATCGGTGTTGATCATGCCACCTAAAGTTGCTCGATTACTGGTAGAAAGGTCTGGCGAGAAAAAGTAACCATAGGGGCGTACAGCATCATTTAATTGATCTTTAACGATACCAGACTGAACTCTGACCCAGCCTTCTTTTTCGTTTATCTCAAGAACTTGATTCATGTAACGCGATAGGTCAACCACGACACCTTTTGTTAAAGATTGTCCGTTGGTTCCGGTACCACCGCCACGAGGGGAAAAGGTCACACGCTCGTAAGTGGATTTAGCACCCACTTTACCGATCAACACAACATCGTTTGTTGTCTTGGGAAGGATGACCGCTTGCGGCAACTGTTGATAAACACTGTTATCAGTCGCCACAGCCAAACGGCTAGAATATTGAGATTCAATGTCGCCAGTAAAGCCCGCTGTTTTTAGTTCATCTAAAAAGCGTACGACAACTGGATCGACATCAGCATTGAGTTGAAGTCTTGGTAACATTTGCTTCCTGCCCCTACTTCGCTGATCCTATCAGCATTGGGTTATCTGAGATTTTTAATAATTTTCTTTGAATTTCGTCACTTTACTACTATTAAGATCATATAAAAAGGTGATCAAATCAGAATCTCAGTGCAAGAATGGAGAAATAGTCACTTTCGTCTTAATTCAGTCACAATATACTGAATAACATTTTGTTTAAGACATCTCCATGAGCACATCACAATGAAAAAAAACAAAACAGTCACAACTGAAGATATTCTTCTTAAGCTATGCCAATCAGTCTCAAGCGTACTCACTTCAGCGACGGCTTCTCAGGTGTCCTATTCAGCTATGGTTCAAAAGATCAACAAGACAAGTCTGAAGCCAGACTTTGGTTGTTTCGTCTTATTTGACGGTGGCTTTTCTGGTCTTGTTGTCATCAATTTTACGTCGAAAGCCGCGTTAGAGATCTATACCAACTACATGCGTAATATGGGCATGCCTGAAGACGAACTGGCGGTACTGCATACTTCAGACGAAGTGGGTGATGTATTGGGCGAGCTGATGAACCAACTTGTCGGTGATTTCACCAACAAAATCCGTAAGGAACTGCAAACTAACATCACGCAGAACCAACCGAAAATGCTGGCACTGAATAAACAAGTAAACCTTTCTGTTGATACCAACCTCGATCGTCCACAAGCCCGTCGTGTGACCTTCTCGACTGCAAACAACAACATCTTCTATCTTGAGCTTGCAATGGATAAGACGGAATTCATCCAATTAGAAGAATTTGAAATCACTGAAGACGAGTGCCCAGATAGCATTCTTGAGGCGACTCAGAAGAAAATGCAAGAAACCAACAAGCCAGCACAAAACTCAGGCAACGATTCTGCAGCGGATCTACTCGATGAACTTGGTATCTAGTTTGCGAAAGTACTAGTTAATCCAGAAAATCGGGTCACTATCGCCATCAATACACTTGATGGCGTTTTTGTATTCTTCAAAAGCCGCCTTTACCCTCCTTAATAGCGGATGGCCACACACCGACAAATGACTTTTGACTTTGCTGTTAACCGCCAAAACATGTAAAATGTCGGACTTTTAAAAATTTGCGGTAATGATTAAGTAGTCGATGGATAAGAAAAAAGCCCTAAAGAAAATTGCCAAGTGTCTTGAGCTTGGAAATTCTGCGAACGTCAATGAAGCTGCCAATGCAATAAAAATGGCGCATAACTTGATGCTGAAATATGGTCTCGAAAAAGACGATATTGAATTTATCAAGATGGGAAAGACTCAATCCTCTCACCTGCTACCTGCAAATATCAGTTCTACACTGCTGCGTGTTATTCGCGGTATTAACACCAAGTTTGGCGTAGAGGCGGTGTTATTGAATCACAAAGGCCTTAAACGAGTGGAGTTTATAGGTGAAGCGGATCGCGCTATCTTTGCTGCATTCGCATTCGATATTATTTATCGCGAGCTAAATGAACATACAGGCCAATTCAGAAATAGCTTTGCTGGTTCTGGAACAGGGTCGCTTGAAGTGACACGTCGTGTGAATTCATTTGTCTCTGGTTGGGTTGAAGGCGCACTGGAAAAGCTACCAACCATTACTCCAGACGATGAATCAAACAACAAGATCAATAACTACATCGATAAAGAATTCAAAAATATCGACCGTGAGACCTTCAAGCAACAATTAAGAGAAGCGATGAAAAACCTCACCGCTGATTATGAAGTTGGCTTGAAGAAAGGTCGTAAATTGTCTGTTAATAGACCAGTTGCCGGGGCCCAGGCTGCTAAAAAGATAACAAAATCATAGAGCCGCTTTACATTGCTTCAACGTATTGATAAAACCATTATTAATATTTACAGGACTATGCTTGTCATTCGTTACCCATAGGTTTGACAGAAGTACATGATGGAGAAATACGTTGAAAAAAATCACTTTAGCCCTAGCGCTCACTGTCGCTTTAACGGGGTGTCAGGCAACTCAACGCCAAAATGCGACAACGGGTGAATCTGAGACGAACTCTGCAACTCAAGGTGCTCTAATTGGTGCTATCGCTGGTGCAGTAGCTGGTGTTGCAACAGGTGACGACTCTAAAGATCGCCGCAAGCGTGCATTGATCGGCGCTGCAGGTGGCGCGGCTGTCGGTGGTGGTATTGGTTACTACTTCGACCAACAAGAAGCTGCACTTCGTGAAGAGCTCATGAACTCTGGCGTTCAAGTGGAACGTGTTGGTGAGAACCAACTCCTGCTTCGCCTAGAAAATGGGATCGGTTTTGATTCGGGCTCTTACGCTTTAGAATCAAGCATTCACAACACACTACGCGGTGTTGCTCGTATCTTAGTTGAATACCCTGACACAAGCCTCGTGATCGACGGCCATACAGACAGCACTGGCAGTGAATCAACTAACCAAATTCTTTCCGAGCGTCGTGCTGAATCGGTTCGCGCATTCTTGATTTCTCAAGATGTCGCTGCAGGCCGTGCCATCGCTCGTGGTAACGGCGAACGTTACCCTCTATGTGACAACAACACGTCTCAAGGTCGTGCTTGTAACCGTCGCGTAGAAATTCAAATCTTGCCGCTTAAGTAGCACGATTAAAGCCCAGTAACCTTTATCTATTGAATTAACCACTATATAGTTGCTTGTCAGTCGTATGGTTTATTTTAAGCGTTGCGACTTAACACTCAGCCACATAGCGTATTCATACTGATACATCAGCACTGGGCTTTTTTACGAGACTTATCTTTTGCTTATCTTATCCAACTTCTGGTCATCGTCACTTCTTAGAACTTTATTTCTAGCCCTAACGCTGATCGCCCCAAATTTAGCTCATGCTCAACTCTCATTGAACTCACAACCTCAAGACCCAGCTTCTCAGTATCAATTAGCTCAAGCGTATGAGCTGGGAATTAATGTGCCTCAAAATATCGACGACGCATTCTATTGGTACTCGCAATCAGCGGACAATGGCAATCCAGATGCACAATTTAGACTTGGCGAATGGTACTTGGCAGGAACAAGAATAGAGCAAGATAGCAAGCTCGCTTTAGAATGGTTCATCAAAGCGGCACTGCAAGGCAACAAGCGCGCCCCCTTTGAGGCGGCTAAGATCTATGAGTCCTCACTTGATGAAGATCTCCTTCAGCCATTAGATGCCGCACAGCTATGGTATGAAGCTGCTTTGAAAGACAATTCTGACGCAGAAGAGGGCTACAATCGCATTCTAGAAGAACAATTTAATCAACAACGTGCAAAGCAGATCTCTTCAATTGAGCAGCTTAATGACAACGTCAATGCTGAAGCTAGCACAGTTCAGTCCTCTAAAAAGGCGGCTATCCGTTCTAACCTAACGCATTCGGACTACCTGATTGGTGTAGCCTTGGCCCTGTTGATTTCAATTGCCAGTATCATCATGACGCTGGTCATATCTAAAAAAAGACTGACTTTGAAATCGGGTGAATTGGGTCAGCAAAAACAGACACTTGAAGCACAGATTAGCTCGAAAGATTTGACCATTAAGCAACAAAAGCGTCAGCTTCAAACCATTTACAACGAATTAAAAAAACAAAAAAACAGCAAAGGTCTGAATAACTTGCAGGTAGCCTGCGCGTTATTCGGGTACACGCCAAGCTCGATTCCTGATCAAAAAAATATCAAAACCCGATACAAGCAGCTCTCTAAGATCTATCATCCGGATGGTCATGGATGTGACGAAGAAATGAAACGTTTGAACAATGCGCTAAAAACCATCTTACAAAATGTTACAAAACCGTAAACAACCACACACCTTTGGCTTTCCAATTCGCAAATATATCGATTTTATTAGTGTTGCAATCGATCCCCTTCTCAAAAACAGGTAACAAACTATTAACTAATGGGGCTTACTTATGTCATAATTTGCGCCGAAAATACACCTGACGTATACAGGTGAGGAGAAAATATGTTCACAGTAGAAGGCGTTTGTGATTGGTGCAAAAAGCCAAGCCTAGTTAAAAAGCACGATTACCTAGATGGTAAGTGTCATCATGCATGTAAAGAGTGCAATGACATTGCAACCATTGATGTTCGCCAGTTCAATATTGGTGAAATGGAGATGAGAACAAAACTCTCCCAAGCCACATTAAGATAAGCAACAACATTGAAATATAAGAAAGCGCCTGAGGCGCTTTTTTTGTATCTGGGATTTGTCTTCTTATCTTCTACACAGGTATATACAGTACTTTTCTGTAAAAACCACTGTATACATCTGTATAGAAATCACATTTTTTCAATTTCTGAGACAAAATAGAAAATTCATTCAAATTTAATTTACTTATTATTTTCAATAACTTAAATTAAACCCACCTATATTACCAATAGGAATCGTCCAATAATCCCGCAAAAAATGCTTGATCTTATAAGCAACTAAAACTACTGTATACACATACAGCATGTATATAAGGACAGCAAAATGATTCAAGCACACGTTAAAGCCCAACACTCTAGCCCGCTAGTTCACTGCGTATTTACATCAGTTTCTCGTAAAAGCAAAAATTCAAACGAGGAAGCGTTGTTCGCTAGAATGGCGTTGCTGTCCAATCAACATCAGTGGTTACTGTTTACGGCTCAAACACCGAGACCATCCGCTAAGCAGCTGAAGCAACATAATGTTTGCTGTGACCGCGTTATTCATATGAAAGCCTCTCACCAAATGACTGAAGTAGAAACAGTCGAGAAAGCTATTCGCTCTAAGAATGCGAGCGCAATCGTTGCAAGTGCTTCTATCGACTCATTCAGCCAACAGTATCTAAGAATGTTAGGACAACGCTTTCAATGCGAAGTGTTCTTCATCGATGACAATTCAGAACGCATTCACTAAGCCACCTCGCTTAACAATTTAGCTAACAAACATAGCTCGATAACATAGCTCCAAAACACAGCCAATAGACTGCCTTCCCCTGCCCTACAATTCGCCAATTTTTAAGCGGGTCGTTAGGCGGGGGGTTTTTATTTGATCAATAGATTTAGCAATCGATTGCTTTTTCTCTGGAAGCAAAGACTAGATTGGGTATAATGCCCGTCTAATCATGTGCACACCGCACTTCTCTGTATGACGTTTGATAAAAGATAGGAATGTCTAAATGAGCCTTGCTGATCAAGTTCTTGCCGTAAATGATGACCTACCAATCCGTACTGACAAACCTGTCCACAGCGGCAAAGTTCGCTCAGTCTACTGGTTAACTGAAGAAGATAGCCAACGACTAATTAAAGACAAAGGCTACGACGTAGCACCGGATGCGCCTTTAGCCATCATGGTGATCAGTGACCGTATCTCTGCGTTTGATTGTATCTGGCGCGGTGAAGGGAATCTTAAAGGTGTTCCGGGGAAAGGAGCAGCTCTGAATGCTATCTCTAATCACTGGTTCAAATTGTTTAAAGACAACGGGCTTGCTGACAGTCATATTCTTGATATCCCTCACCCATTCGTATGGATTGTTCAAAAAGCTCGTCCAGTAATGATTGAAGCGATTTGTCGTCAATACATCACAGGTTCAATGTGGCGTGCATACGCAAACGGCGAACGTGAATTCTGCGGCATCGAGATGCCTGAAGGCCTAGAGAAAGACAAGAAGCTACCTGAACTGCTGATCACACCTTCAACAAAAGGGATTTTGAAAGGCATCCCTGGCGTACCAGAAGCTGACGATGTGAACATCACACGTAACAACATCGAAGACAACTTCGCTGCGTTCAACTTTACTCAAGCCAGTGACATTACGCATTACGAAAAACTTCTAAAAGAAGGCTTCAACGTAATTAGCCAAGCACTCGCAAACGTCGATCAAATCTTTGTTGATACTAAATTTGAGTTCGGTTATGTAAACGATGCTCAAGGTAAAGAAAAGCTTATCTATATGGATGAGGTCGGTACACCTGATTCATCTCGTATTTGGGATACTCAAGAATACAACAAAGGCAACATCGTCGAGAACTCAAAAGAAGGTTTCCGTCAGTTCTTACTTAACTACTTCCCTGATGCAGACATTCTGTTGAACAAAGAGCGTATGCCAGAACGTGAAGCTCTAGCTCGTGACAATGAACTTCCTTTGGATGCATTGATGTCTCTTTCTCGTACTTACCTTGATATCGCAGCGAAAATCACCGGTGCAGAGATAGTACTGAGTGAAAACCCTAAGCAAGAGATCATCGATGTATTACGTGCCGACTACGGACTGATCGATTAATTACGCTAGATGACTAATACAGCTTGGATACAAAAAGGGCCTCAACATTGAGGCCCTTTTTATGTCTGTTGATAAGTTGCCGAACACTTTTAGTGTAGGTTAAAACTGATGGCTGAAACTGGTCGCTAAAGCTTAATGGTAAGCTCTTCTCCAGTATTTCCCGCAATCATTAAGTGACTACGTGATTCGATATATTCGATCTGCTCTTCTTCAAGAGAATAAGGCATCACAACTTTGAGTTCGTTGATCCCTTCTAGTTTGGCAAGTTTAAGCAAGGTAACAATATTTGATTCATCGCTTTTACGTGTAGACATTGATTTCAATGCCATCTGCCATAAACGATCTTCTGGGGTGCCCAACTCTTTGATGCTATCTCGCCAGACGGTACTGAACACTGGCGCAATTGTGGTAAGAGCTTCCAGAAAAGTCCACTTTTTACTGCATGAGGCGCCAAGAAATGTTGTGTAATCGAACTCTACACGCGTCTCTTCCTGTTTATCCATGATGTCCCCCGACACTTTGGCAACACAATATACTCAATATCTATCAACTTTTTCTTTATAGCAATAGGATATAGAAGAATAGTCTTTTATGACCTTTTGATTGGTTAAAAAGGCATATAAAAATCAAAACCGTAACATAATAAGCACTGAAAAATAATATATGCGCCTATTTGATTAATATTTTAGAGATAAAACTTATCCATCTATTTTATATCAATTATTCGGCTCGCTTTTTTGTACTGAATACGCCATCCAGACCATGTAGGCAACTCCCAGCGTTTTGGTGATAACTTCCGACTACCCGATTGATAATGCACGTAAATCAGCTTCCTTCCAGTCAAGTATTCCACCTCAAGCTGCAAGTCGGCAAGGCACAATGAAAACGGATATTTTTCTGAGAACTCGTTATACAGCCAAGCAGGTATACCATCAAAGGGAATGTCGTTATGTTCAAACATTTCCAGCTCGCTGACATCCGTCACGCCTAACACTTCCAGTTGTTCTATAAGCCATAGTTCAAAGCTCAATTGCTCGATCTCTGGTGTAAATTGAGTCTGCTCATCTAGCCCGAGTTTGACGTAAAGCTGCCAATGCTTAATCTCTTGAGTACGGGCCTCTGCAAAACCAGGAAGCTGAGCACCGCTTACCACGAGATCAACGATAGGCTTTAAAGACAACGGTCCTTCTGCCTCTACCAGCTTAGTCGTAATCGTGCGGCCAGCGTACACCAATGCCATTTCAGTAAACACGCCCTCGTCATTGACCACGGTTTCACTTTGCTGCCATTCACCCAAATCTGCTTCAACAACGAGTTCTAAAGGAATAGGCGCAGTGGTCGTAGCTAAGATCAGTGTTTGCTTCACACCACGACCCGGTAAGCTGTGAGTGTCCAACACCAACATAGCTTGCGCATTGTCAGGGAAACGATTCTGGCGACCGAGTACTACTTCTAACATCCCGTTGGCAAAGGCTTCTTTCCTCTTCAGTCGGCGCACAAACACGAGCTCAGGATGTAAATTAACAATAGTCTTAAGCAGTTCAATGCGTTGGAAACGTGACGCGACTTCTAACTGAGGAAGCTCAAACACCTCACGCATTTGCGTCGCCAACCCTTGAGCTTCATTCAATGCCTGCTTATCTATTTCTAAATGTGGATAATCACGACCGCGTACAATCTGAATTAACAGGGATAAATCACATCCTTCTTTCTCTTGTTGAGCGAGTGCTTCCAAATGGTCTGCATTATTAGGTAATTGGTATAGACGAGCCGGAACTGAAAGCGCTGCCGTGAGATCCACCATCGCCTCTTTTAATGCTTTGTTTTTAATTCGAGTAACAATATCGGCATACAAGGCATCAATTGGCAGCGGGTAAAGTTTCTTTCCATGCTCGGTAATTTGATGGTCGGTATTAATCGCCTCCATCGTAAGCAAGGTTTGAGTCGCGCTATTTAATGACTTCTCTGGAATAGGGTCAAGGAAGGACAAGCTCTCAAGCGGAGCACCACAACATGCCGCGGCCAACATAGGTTCTGTTAATTCTTCACGTTGCAGTTCAGGTGGTGTGACTAATTCTAACGCCGCATGCTCGCCATATAGACGAACACAGACACCATCCATCACCCTACCCGCGCGGCCAGCTCGTTGCTTGGCACTCGCTCGTGATATCGATTTAAGCATCAGTGTCGTTCTTCCGTTTCGTTGAACGGTGCGTCTTTCTAACCCTGAATCTATCACCACACCTATGTCGGGTATAGTTAGTGAGGTTTCAGCAACGTTGGTCGCCAAAATGACTTTTCGTAAACTGTCGCCGTCATTTTTAGTATCGATATTACGACCAGAGAGCGCTAAACCTCGTTCTTTATCACTCACTGATGCATGCAATTTAACAACTTGGATATCTGGATTCTTTGCCAAGGTTTGCTCACAATGCACGATCTCTTTTTTACCCGGCAGGAAAACCAAAATATCGCCACGAGAAGCGATCAGTTGGTGATTCACTTCTTCAGCAATACGTTGCTCTAGATGTCGAATATCGGGTAATACTCTTGATTCATTCGCCCTATTTTCAATAGCAACTTGATAAGTTCGGCCTTCACAGCTTATTCGATTCGCATTCAGATAGTGAGCAAGGCGCTCACCTTCAATGGTGGCAGAAGTGATCACCAAACGATGACTCGCTTTTTGTTTCAGAATCGCCACCAGCAGATCAATATCCCAGCGCCTCTCGTGAAATTCATCCACCACAATGACATCGAAACTAGCAAGTCCATCTTCAGATAACCAACGCAATGCGATTCCGGGAGTCACAAAAACCACATCGGTTTGCTCGCTATATTCAGATTCAAGCTTAATGGCGTAGCCGACCTTGCTACCCAACTTCTCACCCGATTGCTGTGCGAGGTATTTAGCTAATGACGTACAGGCGATTCGTCTTGGCTCTACCACAAGTACTCGCCCATGCTGAGACGCCCACACCGGTAAACGTGTTGATTTGCCCGATCCGGTTTCTGCTTCGACTACGAGGTGAGAACTGCCGATTTGATCGTGGAATGCATTTTGATAAGAATCGATGGGAAGTAGAGACATAAAAAGGAAGCGTCGCGAAAAAATGTGAGCAAAGTATAACGAATTATGGCATTCAAATTCGATAAGTGTGGGACATAGGTAAGAATATCATTTTGTTTGCTCAGATCGGAGGGAAACTATTTACAATTGAATAACTAAACCGTTATCATTTTTCAGTTACCCTTTCTCCCATATTAGGCATCCAATGAACAACGATAAACGCCCTCTGTATATCCCTTATGCTGGTCCTGCTTTACTAAGTACCCCTCTTCTTAACAAAGGCAGCGCATTCTCTGCTGAAGAGCGCAGTTCTTTCAACCTTGAAGGCTTGTTACCGGAAACAACCGAAACAATCCAAGAGCAAGTTGGACGTGCATACAAACAATATTGTAACTTCGAAAGTGATATGGATAAGCATATTTACCTACGTAACATCCAAGACACTAATGAAACGCTTTTTTATCGTTTAGTTCAAAACCACATCTCTGAAATGATGCCTATCATTTACACGCCAACAGTTGGCGCAGCATGTGAGAACTTCTCAAATATTTATCGTCGTGGCCGTGGTCTGTTTATCTCATACCCGAATCGCGATCGTATCGATGATCTACTGAATAATGCGACAAACCACAACGTTAAAGTTATCGTGGTTACGGACGGTGAACGCATTCTTGGTTTGGGAGACCAAGGCATCGGTGGCATGGGTATTCCAATTGGTAAGCTAGCGCTTTACACAGCTTGTGGCGGTATCAGCCCAGCTTACATGCTACCAATCGTGCTCGATGTGGGTACTAACAACCCTCAACGTCTTGCAGATCCAATGTACATGGGTTGGCGTCATCCTCGTATTACAGGTGCCGACTACGACGCATTCGTTGAAGAGTTCATCCAAGCGGTTCAACGTCGCTGGCCAGATGCATTAGTTCAGTTCGAAGATTTCGCACAAAAGAACGCAATGCCTCTACTTGAGCGCTACAAAGATCGCATCTGTTGTTTCAACGATGATATCCAAGGCACAGCAGCAGTAACGGTAGGTTCTCTACTTGCAGCATGTAAAGCAGCAAACAGCAAACTGTCAGATCAACGAATAACCTTCTTAGGTGCGGGTTCTGCAGGTTGTGGTATTGCAGAAGCGATCATCGCACAAATGGTATCTGAAGGTATCAGCGATGCACAAGCTCGCTCTCAAGTTTACATGGTTGACCGTTGGGGTCTGCTACAGGAAGGCATGCAGAACCTGCTTGATTTCCAACAGCGCCTAGTTCAAACCAACGCGAATACTAAAGACTGGGAAAGCGATGGCACTGGCTTCTCTCTACTAGACGTTGTTCGTCACGCTAAACCAACTGTATTGGTTGGTGTATCTGGTGCGCCAGGTCTGTTCAGCAAAGAAGTTATCAAAGAGATGAACCTTCACTGCGAACGCCCTATCGTGTTCCCACTGTCGAACCCTACTAGCCGTGTTGAAGCAACACCAAACGACATCATTCGTTGGACTGATGGCCAAGCACTTGTTGCAACAGGTAGCCCATTTGAGCCAGTGGTTCACAACGGTACTACTTACCCAATAGCTCAGTGTAACAACAGCTACATCTTCCCTGGCATTGGCCTTGGTGTACTGGCTGTGAACGCTTCACGCATTACTGACGAAATGCTAATGGAATCAAGCCGTGCGCTTGCAACGTGCTCTCCACTAGCAATCAACGGTTCAGGCGCTCTACTTCCACCATTGGAAGAGATCCACACAGTATCTAAGAAGATCGCTTTTGCTGTTGGTAAGAAAGCGATTGAACAAGGTGTAGCGCTAGAGATCACAGATGAAGCTCTTCAACAAGCAATTGACCAACATTTCTGGCAACCGGTTTACCGTCGCTACAAGCGTACTGCGTTCTAATAAATTGAACTGTATTCTAAATAAAGAGCGTTAACGACTCTTACTAGAGCCTCTGCCAATGCAGAGGCTTTTTTCTTTTCACTGTCTTGTCTTTTTAGCTGATTTTTCTCATTTTTATTTGGTATTATCGAGCACTCAAAAATTAATGCTCAGCCAAAGGACCATACCGAGAGTGAAATTTGATTCTCACATTTTCCGTAGCTACTTAAAAAAAGCTTACAAAAAACTACAAGGTTTTCTGTTTGGCGCTTTCCTCGTGTTCTTAGTAGGTAGTGCTGCGGTTATTGCGATTGATTATTGGGTTTCATGGCAAGCAAAAGATCGCATCATCTACCATATCGATGATGTGCCAGAGCGCGAAGTTGCCGTTGTACTTGGTACCAGTAAATACCTAGGTAGAACACTCAACGAATACTACAAACATCGAATTGACGCTGCTATTGAGTTATTCGATCGTGAAAAAGTAGAGCAATTTCTACTGAGTGGCGATAACGCTCATCGTTCTTATAACGAACCGTGGACAATGAAACGTGACTTATTAAAAGCCGGTGTGCCCGATGAACGCATCAATCTCGATTACGCTGGTTTCAGAACTTTAGATTCAATTGTTCGCGCCAAAAAGATCTTCGATACCGATAACTTTTTAATTATCACACAGGAATTCCACTGTGAAAGAGCACTATTGATCGCAAGCTCTTACGATATTCACGCCCAATGTTTAGCAGTTTCAGGTCCGACTCACCACTCTGGAACAACCATACGTTTACGTGAAGTGTTCGCGCGAACTAAAGCGTTCCTTGATTTGTATATTATTGGTACTGCACCCAAATTCCTTGGACCTAAAGAACCAATTCAACCCAGCCCTAAGCAAGAAACACTGCCTATTCCTAGCCCTATCGCAGACCCTTCAGATCCCGATGTGTAGAAACCTACACATTTTGAATTTGTTGCCTCACATTTCCCTACTGTTACACAAAAACACACCAACGCTCCTTTCTTAACTTAAGTAACATTCCCCCAACAAAGTCCGACCCTACATCAAGCTATATACCTCGTACAGAATAAGCACTACTCAATGAAGTCAGTACACCAATAAAACGAGGATAAACAAAAGGAGCGTCTTATGACGGCACTTGTTACTACACTGAAACACTGGTTGTTTACCCGCAACAGCATGATATTAATTGGTAATTTCACACTATTTGCACTCTTGCTCAACACCTTACCATTCGAAGCACAAGTGAATACGGGTTTAAGTATTCTCGTGTTCGTTGCTATTTTATGGTTAACCGAAGCGATTCACGTCAGCATCACCGCTTTGCTTGTTCCTCTATTGGCTGTCTTGTTTGGTGTGTTCAATACGCCCGCAGCACTGGCTAATTTTTCGAACCCAATCATCTTTTTATTCATGGGTGGCTTCGCACTGGCAGCCGCACTGAACAAACAGGAGTTGGATAAAGCGATTGCCGACAAAGTATTACTGATAGCAAAAGGCAGAATGTCGGTCGCCGTATTCATGTTGTTTGGTGTGAGTGCTGGTCTATCAATGTGGATCTCCAACACAGCCACCACAGCGATGATGCTTCCTCTTGTTCTTGGTATCATGAACAAAGTCGACCAAAGTGAAGACCGCAACACCTACGTGTTCGTGCTACTTGGTATTGCTTACTGTGCTTCAATCGGTGGTATTGCAACCTTGGTTGGTAGCCCACCAAACGCTATTGCGGCGGCAGAAGTTGGCCTAAGCTTCACTGAGTGGATGGCGCTTGGCCTACCAATCTCAATGATCTTGTTACCAATCGCGATGATTATTTTGTACGTCATGACTAAGCCGAAACTTGACCACAAATTCGAATTAGACCATGCCCCTGTTGAGTGGACAAACAGTAAGAAAATCACACTGTCTATCTTCCTTCTAACGGTAACGCTTTGGATATTCGGTAAACCAATCAATGCTATGATCGGCGGCTTCTCTAAGTTCGATAGCTTGGTAGCGATTGGCGCAATTGTACTACTTGGCGCTTCTAGAGCGGTTGAATGGAAAGATGTTGAGAAGACAACGGACTGGGGTGTACTTATCCTGTTCGGTGGTGGTATCTGTTTAAGTAACATTCTTAAAGCGACAGGAACGAGTGTATTCCTAGCGCACTCTCTAAGCGGATTTTTAGAAACAGCTGGTGTTCTTCTTACGATTCTAGCGGTGGTAGCGTTCGTGGTATTCCTAACGGAATTTGCGAGTAACACTGCAAGCGCAGCACTGCTTGTCCCTGTATTTGCGACTATTGCTGAAGCGCTAGGTATGTCTCCAGTTATCTTATCGGCGCTAATTGCCGTTGCCGCTTCTTGTGCTTTCATGTTGCCAGTCGCGACACCACCTAACGCAATAGTGTTTGGCTCGGGTCACATCAAGCAGAAAGAGATGATGCGAATCGGTATGGTATTAAACCTAGTTTGTATCCTAGTTCTGACATTGTTCGCTTGGATTTTCTGGTAAGCATAAACGCCTAGTTGGTGATACTCCAACTAAGATGATTACTGTTTCCCTGATACAGCCTTTCTAAAACAGCCCGCTCAACAAAATTCGCTACGAACGAGGGCGTTGAGCGGGCATCGTAAGAAAAATAAACGTTTTTACCTTTTGGTGGCTCTTCGTCACCTTTTTTGCTTTTAGAATGGTAGCCATAGCGATGCCACATACTCACTTATGGTTTTTTCACAATCGGAACAACCTCAGATTAGTGACTCAAGAACACCTGATTTCGACCCGAATGTTTCGCTTGATATAAAGCTTCATCAGCACGAGCAATAGTCTCTGTCACCCGCTCTTGCTTCATCTCGGCAAGACCAACACTGCAAGTAAGAGGGTCGCCATGAACCCATAGGTGTTGACTAACCAAAAGCCTTATTTTCTCTGCCTTTCTTTGCGCTTCTCCAGCGTCTGTCTCAGGACAAAAAACAATAAACTCTTCCCCGCCCCACCTCACCAACTTGTCGGTAGCGCTGATCGAGCTACCCACTACCATGCTAAACTCACGTAAAATATGGTCGCCCATCTGATGTCCGTACTTATCGTTCACACTTTTGAAGTAGTCAATATCGAGGTACAGCATACTTAGCTTCCCATGCCCTTGCTTCACCTGTTGAGACTGCATCTTCAACCAATCACGGATCGCGTGTCGGTTAAGTATGCCTGTTAACTCATCTCGGTGAGCCATCTCTGAAAACTCAAAGTTTTGCTCTCGTAATGCACGGTTAACACTCTTAAGGTGGTGGTGCCTTTTTTCTGCAATCACCATACGCTTGCGTGAGTGATGCAATTCAGAAAGTAAAAATACAGTACCTGTGCCTACCCAAATGAACAGCAAGATTAAGAACAAACTTTCTGCTGATATATAGGATCCTTCAAATTCAATACTGCGAATAACAATTCGATGATGACCTAATTTTGCTCCAGAGGCGGTCGCAAATTCAACCATATTGACATTTGAATATTCTGGAGCCGAATGTTCTAGCGCAATATCGTTATCGGCAAGCCACCATGTCATCACCTGCAGGTTAGCAATAGGAATCTCAATCACACCGCCATCTACACCAGGTGAAAACTCCATACCATTATACTTATGCGTGTATTCGTCATCAGATACAGAGTAAGCAGGATTATAATTGCGTAGATAGGTTCTCAAACGACCGCTAGAATCCGCTTCCGCATGATAATCAATATTGACTCTGAAGGTATGGTATTGGGAAAGATCAAGGCCAGCGGTAATGTCTGGATTGATACGAATTGACAGGCCACAATAAGGCCACGGATACTCAGACTCTTTCAATTCACAGTCGAGAATATACTGGCCATTTTTAAAAGATATTTGAGAGGTACTGATACCCCTGTCAACTTTATCGCTAGTTGCGACAAATTCATATTTATCAGGAGTAATAGCAGTTATCACACGACTCCCGCTCACACGGTAATACTGCACAATGGCAAGCGTTGTGATAACGAGAAAGATAACAATCTTATGAATCCACTTCACGTCTAAACTTCCGGCTAAGGTCCCTATAGTTGGGATTTCACGATATAAAATAAGTTAAGTAAATCAGTGATCTTCATTCCAACAACTCACTGAAAAACGTTATATCACGCCAGAACAAAATGTCATACTATATTTTCATGTGCATGTTGACTGGTAATTATTCACGCCGAGAATCAAGTAATATTGCGTATAAAAACAAACTCTATTTGTTATACTCATCGCATAATCATCGTTAACCGTAGCGCCTGCTTAAAGAGCATCCGAGTCGACGAAATAATAATCAAAATACAACGAGTAATGTCATGTCTTTATTAGCAAAAGGAACACTCAAGAAAATGAGTGCTTCGCTTGATGGTGCGGTTACCTACCGTTTATCTGTCGGTGAAGAATTTGTAGAGCTAAACCCTCTGATTGGTAAAACCATTAACCTCTCTCACACCGGTAATATTTTTTGCTGCTCGTGTGGCAAAAAAACCAAGAAAAGCTACTCGCAAGGACACTGTTTTGTGTGTATGAGAAAGCTGGCAAGTTGCGATATGTGCATCATGAAGCCAGAGACTTGCCATTACGATGAAGGCACTTGTCGTGAGCCTGAGTGGGGTGAAGCGAACTGCATGGTTGATCACTTCGTTTACCTGTCGAACACATCAAGCCTTAAAGTGGGTATCACTCGTCATACTCAAATACCTACTCGCTGGATTGACCAAGGCGCAACTCAAGGCCTGCCTATCTTGAAGGTGAAAACACGTCAGATTTCTGGCCTGATCGAAGTTGAGTTAGCAAAGCACATTGCTGACAAAACTAACTGGCGCACGCTACTCAAAGGCGACGGTGACGATATGGAATTGATAGAAAAAGCCAAAGAACTATTGCCATTGGTTGAGGATAAAATCCAAGAGATCAGAGCGAAGTTTGGTGACGATGCTATCGAGATTCTGAGCGAAAACATCACTTCATTGAGCTACCCAGTTGAACAGCACCCAGTGAAAATTGTATCGCACAACTTTGATAAGAACCCAGAGGTAACTGGTGTACTTCAAGGTATTAAAGGCCAGTACCTAATCCTAGATACTGGTGTGATTAACATTCGTAAATTTGGCTCTTACGAAGTAGAAGTTTCTGCTTAGTAAGCCAACGGTTTTATAAGCAACTGCTTTTATTAGACACTACTTTGATAAGCCAAAGCTGAGTTCATTTAAGCGGTGAAATCTAAACAACTTTGACCAGATTACACTGAACTTATCATGACGATAGAAACTAAAATGCCCTCAGCGATTGCTTAAGGGCATTTTATTATCAATACGATTCTATGCTAGCCGCCTAACTAAACCATGTTTAGTCAACATTAAGATGTGCTCACTTCTCCGCATACACAATTTTTTCCACTCGCTTTAGCTTGGTACAGAGATTGATCCGTTAAGTTCACGAGCGCATCAATGGACACTTTCCCTTCGCACGATCGGCTGTCACTGACTCCAATACTGACGCTCACATTAAATCGAACATGTTTGCTGATGTTAAACTGAGTTTGATTAAATTGCTGGCGAATTTGGTCAGATACTGCGCGTGAAATTTGAGGAGAAGCATTTGGGAGAAACACGATAAACTCTTCGCCACCCCAACGCCCTGCAACACCACCAGCTTGCTCTACATTACGCTTGGTAATACTAGCCAAAGCACAAATAACTTCATCACCTACCATATGACCGTAAGTATCATTGATCGATTTAAAGTCATCGATATCAAGTAGCATACATACAACATGATTATCGGAAGCAAGATACGCTTTCAGCCAATCGTAAATCGCTCTTCGATTGAGCAAATTGGTCATTTCATCGTAATTCGCTTGATGAAGTAACTGTTTCTCCAACATTACTTTTTGAGTCACATCTTCGAGCACCACCTGAACCGCTGGCTGACCTTTCCAAGTAATCGCATTGTCGTAAATATTGAAGAACCGGTGAACCTCGTCGAACCCTATATTTTCAACCACAGTACTAGTTCCTGACAACTCACCAGACACAATCGCTTGATAATGCTTACTGATACCATCCGTATTCTGTTTTGGTACCAATTCAAGAATCGACTCTAGCTCTAATACTTGCTCGATGGACGTGCCGCCTTGCATGTTGACCCAAGATTGATTGACCATCAACGGTTTGAAATCTCGATGAACCAAGATGCCCTGTCCTGATTGCATGATCATATCGTGATACATCTTATCTTGCTCACGCACCGCATTTTGCAACTGAATAGCAGGAGATAGATCGATAACCGTGACTTGCAGTGCAGGTCTTCCCTGCCACTCCGTAACATGGTCGATAGAAAACACTGTGAACTCTCTACCGTTACGATCAACATTGGTATAAGTATGAACCTGAGGATCTCGTTGACCGCTGACCGTTTCAAGGTAGTTTTGATAGGCTAAAACATGAAATTCTTCTGATATAAGATCTAAAAAGCTATCTATATTAAGCAGTAGTTCTTCGGGTGATTGGTATCCATAAATACGCGCATAATTAGCATCAACGCTAACTACATTCATATCTTGAATAGTTATTACACCGTATGTGGATTCGAAATTTATTGACGACATTGCCCACTCCGCACTAGAGCTATACTTCGTAAATTGGAGTATAACGACATATCCTACTAGCGACTTAACACAATCTATCGCACGCCAGACACATTAATATATCAACTAGTATATCGTACTGCTTCACGCTTCTCTACAATTCAATTGCTTACACGAGACATCAAAAGCTAGCAAGAACATCAATCTTGTTACGCGTGTCAAAAAACAAAAAAAGATAACACCTATCAATGTAAACGTTTCCTTAGCCTTGCTCTCGTTTACTAAACCTGGGCCGCTGAAAGCATCAAACTCTTTTCCTTAATCGCTTTCTAACTATTCTTGCCAGTCAGAAAAGTAAGAGACGAGAAAATCGATCGCAAGCCGTGCTCTCTGTGGTAGAAAGCGACGGTTTTGGTAAACAATCCAACTGCTGGTTCCTGCTCCCCAATACTCTTCTAGTACTGGAACCAGTTTTCCATAAGCAAGAGCGCCATTGAAACTGCTTTTTGGTAGGTAGACAATGCCAAGCCCCTGTTCACATGCTTTAATCACTGCGCTTGAGTTATTGCTTCTCCAGCGACCATGCACTCGTACTGCATTAAGCGGTTTTCCATCTTTTTCAAATAGCCACTGATCACTGTTGGCAATGATGCAACTGTGTAATTTCAACTGTTCTGGGTGAACTGGTGTACCAAATTGATCAAGATAAGCTTTGCTGGCTGCTGCCGCCATTGGGCGATCAACGAGCTTTCTTGCCACCAACCCCGAATCATCCAACCGACCATATCGAATCGCGAAATCGATGCCATCTTCGATGAAGTTAACCATCTTGGTATTAAAGTTCATCTCTATAGTTAGATCTGGGTGGTCTTTGGCAAATTCCATCAACGCAGCAGCCACATGATTTTCTGCAAACGCGCCTGCGGCACTCACTCGTAATGTGCCACTTAACTGAGCTTGTTGAGAGGTCACTTGTTCATTTGCCTGTTGCAGCCCAATAACTAGATCTTTGCACTG
The DNA here is from genome assembly GCF_042466085.1 of Vibrio sp. R78045. Lineage (NCBI taxonomy): Bacteria > Pseudomonadati > Pseudomonadota > Gammaproteobacteria > Vibrionales > Vibrionaceae > Vibrio > Vibrio sp. R78045. The sequence continues at coordinate 1,139,826 of NZ_JAXHBS010000008.1, read as the reverse complement.
CTGATAATAGGTGTGACCCGATTCAGTTAAGCTTACCATGCGTGTAGAACGAGCAAGCAAGGCAACACCTACCCTTTCTTCTAACCTTGAAACTTGGCGACTGACATGACTGGTACTGCAACCTAACTGCTTTGCGGCCGCAGAAAAGCCGTGACACTCTGCTACCGCAACAAACTCATTAATACCTTCAAAGCTATCCATACTTCACCTGCTTACATCTAACGAATTCACATCGACTAATTCATATCTAACTATTGCTATATAGCAATAATGTTTTGCCTATTCGGTATATTATCACTCAAATGGTTTGCTACTAGTATTACAGATAACGAAACAGCGGTATCTAAATTGAAAACTTTGGTTTTCTAAATAAAAACCACGATACCTAAAGCAAAAAAACGACGCTGAAACCAAACAAACGTGCTCAAAGGGACGAATCATGAAAAAAATACTAATACCTGTGACTAACCACGCAACACTTGGCAATACAGATCAAGCGAACGGTACTTACGCTCCTGAACTAACTCATGCTCTCAAAGAGATCATTGCTGCAGGTTTTGAATACGACATCGCTTCTATCAAGGGTGGTAAAGGTCCACTGTATGGAACCGATATTGAAGGGGATTCAGTAAACGCCGAGATCTTGGCTGATGATGACTTCCAGAACCGCATCAACAATACGATTCCTGTAAGCCAAATTAATGCAGAAAGCTACGATGCTATCTTCTACCCCGGTGGATTCGGTTTGCTTTCAGATCTAGCAACCGACGAGCAATTCGCAACCATCGCCGCTAAGCACTATGAAGATGGTGGCGTTATCTCATCAGTATGTCACGGCCCTGCAGCACTGCTTCCGATTGTCCTAAGCAACGGCGAGAAGCTATTAAGCTCTAAATCGGTGACAGGCTTTACACGTGAAGAAGAAATCGACTTTGGGACCATCAATGACATCCCATTCCTATTGGAAGAATCGCTTACTCGTAGCGCAGCGCGTTTCAACAAAGTTCAACCTTGGCATGAGCTTGTGATTGTTGATGAGCGAGTGATTACCGGTCAGAACCCAACCAGTGCGCACGCAGTAGGTGCAGCTCTGGTTAAGCTGTTGTCTTAGTTCAATCACGGGCTTAATCGAATAGCGGTTTTAGTCGTAGTAGACTTTGCTAAACAGATATAAGTTCATGAAACAAAAAGAGCAGACTTCCTACTCAATATTATTGAGAGAAGCATGCTCTTTTCTAATTTCTATAACAGCCAAAATTGTTAGCTATTGCTACGTAAAATCCCTTCAAGCACATTGAACAGTAAGTCAATCTCATCAATCGAGTTATAATGCATACATCCAATACGCACCACGCCCTGCTCTTCAATACCCAACTGCTTCACTAGCCCTAATGCATAGAAGTGTCCATTCCACACACAGATATTATGCTCGCCTAACTTCTTAGCGATGAACTCTGGAGAGTGATCTTCAAAGGTAATCGCAAATGTAGGGGTTCTCAGATTCGAATCAAACTCAGTTTTACCATAAAGTTTTGCACCTTCAAGATCGGACAAGCGTTTAAGGAAGTATTCACTGAGTTGGCTCTCATGCTTATTATACAGCGCGTAACTTTGCTCTAAACGAGAACGCAATGAATCGGCTGGATCGCCTAACTGCGCCAAGTAATCCACCGCCGCAATCACACCGGCAAGGCCTTCAAAACTTTGTGTTCCTGTTTCAAATCGACCTGGGCCGATATTGGTTGCAGGTTCAACCTTGTAAGGCTTTAAAGTATGCAGCCATTGAGGCGCAACATAAGCAATACCGACATGCGGGCCGAAGAACTTATAAGCAGAACACGCTAAGAAATCACAATTCAGTTGCTGAACATCGATCAAATGATGAGGTGCGTAATGAACGGCATCGACATATACCTGAGCGCCATGCTGATGTGCAAGCTCAATAACTTTAGCCATATCGACAATAGAACCTGTCGTGTTCGAAGCAAACGTCACCGCGACAAGCTTGGTTTTCTTATTCAGCAGCGATTCAAAATGCGCCATATCCAAACTGCAATCGGATTCGTCGACACTAACTTGGCGAACAATCGCGCCTTTGTCGTCTGCCGCTTGCTGCCAGCTCGATACATTTGAGTAATGGTCTAACGCAGTGACGATAACCTCATCGCCCTCTTTCCAATCGCGGCTGATCGCTCGGCTAAGTTGGAAGGTCAACGATGTCATGTTCGCACCGAACACCACATTGCCAGAAGACTCCGCATTGAGTAGTGCTTGGGCCGCTTCTCGCGCTTGCTGCATTAAGCTTGTGGTCTTTTGGCTAGAAAAGTAGTGCCCGCCTAGGTTTGAATTGAAATGCCCTAGGTATTCCGTCATTGAAGCTAAAACATTCTCAGGTACCTGAGACCCACCGGGACCATCGAAAAAGGTCACAGGCCTGCCGTTATGATATTGGCCTAAAGCACTAAACTGTTGGCGTACATCATTAAGAGTGAAGGACATTACGCGCATCCTTAGCCGTTAGTACAAACACATCCATATAGCCCATCTTACCGTGGTCTATGGTACGAATTGGTTGTGCGTTGTGCCAAAGCTTACTATCAGCAAGCATTGCCACCTCGCCATCGCCTAACACCTTTCTAAAGAATGGTGCTTCGTGGCTATCTTGATAAAGCATCACTTCACCACCCACGATGTTATGGCGAGTAACACCAATAATCGCGATGTGGTCAAAGCCATCTTGATGAACACCTTCTGGTGCTACTTGAGTCTCTTCAAAAATAGCAGCAATGCGAATCTGATGGATTTCGATTTCTTGCCCGTCTTCAAGTCCATTGGTCTCAATAAACAGTTCACACATTTCTTGCATGCCTTCACTGCTTAGAATCTTCGCTTCAATCGGCTCGAACTGGCGAACGACGTCACCTTGAAAGTGATTAATGTCTTCAGACTGAACAAAGTTATGTTTGTCTTGCTCAACGACTTGTCCATTACTGAATTGAACCACCGAGTATCTTCTCAATCGAAACTGGCCATCCGCATGCTCTGTGCTTGGTAGCTGAGAGAATGACGGAGACAACTCCTTAACAGCATGGTTACTGAGATGGGTAATATGTAGGGTATTTTCGTGAGCATGTAACATCATCGACTCCTTAATGATTGTTAATTTACTTTCAATATTTAACGTTTTATTTACATAAAGGATACTTGAAGATCTTGTCAAATCAACATTAAACAATCATTTATCCCGTCAGATTTAATAATTCAGACACTAAATCCAATCTAAAATTAAAAAGCAGTGTATAACACCAGAATAAAAGATGACCAACTCTTAAAACTAGCACACTCCACTAGCTAGTTATAAATCCCTATAAATTTAAATTTAACGACATTATTAACTAGGAAGTGGTGTTTCATATTGTGTCAGCCCTTGCGCTCCAACAAACCAGCCTCCTGCATAAGTTCAGGTATCACGCTCGCCACCATCCATTTCTATGCTTTTGCACAGCGAAATACGACTTACCTATCAGTCACCAAGCTATTGATTATTTACACAACAAACTGAAATTGGTTAATTTATGAGTACGCCAGAAACCAAACGCCTTTGCTTGCGCGTCTGGAACAGGTCGAGTTCGGGGGGAACTCGGCCGCCCTCAAATAGAGTGCTTTCTAATAAAACCTACAATTATAAATGATGCGTTTATTTGGAATATGATGGTCTGCCTTTATGTCCTAACTTAGAATTCGTTAAAAATAGGCGACTATAAAGATTGGGAATGTTCTACACAAAACAGATGAGAGGGTAAGCAAGCTTGAAAGGTTGGTTGCTAAAAAAGCCACCTTTGGTGACATTTACACCAAAAGTCAAAACGAAAATAAGTTAACTAGACTTAAAACGATTCACTTAGAAAATAGGGAATTTAGCTAACACTCAATTTCACTGGACTGATTTTTAAAACCGTTCTTCGAGCGCTTCTGCTGGTACATTCGCTGGTCAGCTAAGCTCAAACACTCAGAAAAATTGACACATTCAAAACTAGATGCGCTTCCAAAACTGAGGCCAGACTGAGGCCAATCAGCACTGCGAATTTGCTCTTCCACCTGAGTCACTCTAAGCTCAATCTGAGAATAGAGAGCCTCAACTTGTTTCTCTTTATCCACTTTCAACAACCAGATAAATTCGTCGCCACCAGCTCGATAAACCATTCCAAGGTCTGTAAATTTTTCTCGCATCATGCGGCTGGTGTATTCTAAAAAGCGATCCCCTTCATCATGACCATAAGTATCATTAATCGATTTAAGGCCATCACAATCGATGAAAACGATACAATAGGAATGATGTACTAATTGTTTACTGGCATCATTAAAATCCAGCCGGTTTCCAAGCCCCGTTAAACTATCCACCCTCGACTGGATATAGGTTTTCTGATGTTGATGTTGTTGAATCCGCAACCATTCAGTCAGTGACAATAAAATGCAGGCACAATCTATTGCTAATGCAACAACAACGATAACTTCTGTCGATCTCTGAGTCGGCAATGGTGCAAAATGCGCAAAAATGTAATATACCAAAGCCGTGCCATAACAAAGACCACCGATCAAATAATATTTAGCGACAAAGTTTCGTTGATAAACCATCAATACGCCAGTCACTATCATTGTCGGCACCCAGATTGCCGCAATCAAATGGGACATAACAAAAGTCAACGAAAACGGGGCAAAGACATTAATAAACCCGATAATGACACACAGCCAACTAAAGGCCTGAAAGGTAAGATTAATACGAATAAAATGCTGCGGAAATCCAAACAATAATCTTGTGTAATAGCAAGAAAAAGCAACCGCAAACGGAAACAATACCATTCCAAAATAAACTGGGTTCCAGCTTTGGCTTGGTAATAAGTACCCCCAAGCGCCTGAAGCGGCGAACCATCCCAGGCCATGTAGCCCAACATAACCAGCACAAGCCAGTGTGACTGGATGTTTAGTTTGAAAGTAACAAAAAAGAGCGAAAACTCCCAACGTTAGCATGACAGTAATAGAAGCTAATGTGAGCGTATTGTTGCGGAAAACGTGAATATAAAATGGATATTCAGGTTGAAGAGTGAAGTTAACTGCCTTTGGAAATTTCTTTGCTTCCAAGTAGAGCCAAAGTGTTCCAGATTCCTCCGCATTCAATATTAACGGGAAGCTTTGCCTATGCAGATGCAAGATACTCTTGTTACTTAATTGGCCAAAATCAAGTATTCGCCTTACTTGACCATTTGTTGATTGCCAGTAACCCCAACCTTGATCCAAATAGTTTGCACGGAGTGTAACTATTTGTTGTGACGACTTGATATCGGAGTTGGCCAAATCAACTCTCAACCCAAACGCCCCTTCACCACCAAATATCGTTTCAATCCTTGGAGAGGATTCAATGTGTTTTTTTAATATGGGAAAATCGACTGGATCAGATAACAAAGGCATTTCATACCATCTTACAGCTTCATTAGCTAACACAGATTGTTCCCCGCTGACCTGCAGCGGAGAAGCAAAAACCGAATTCAGGCACACAATAAACACATTGATAAAAAGGATTAGAATCTGCATAGAGTTCAAATAATTCCGCGCAATATATAAATATCAATAATAACACATACAAAAAAATAACAACTGAGAAACACTCAACAGTTCAAGTATTAACCAACATTACACCTGTTTGTAATCATGCCGTTCATACTAAAAGTGCGTCTTGTGGTCGTTTATCTGCACGCTAATTTTGATGAGTTCTTACAGCGTCTTTTAACTCAAACTTTTTAAAATAAAACATAGGATTCAGGTTCTCTTGTTTTTCTACTCATCAATGTATACGCAAAAAAGTAAATACTGCTATAGAAACACCATGATCAAGAAGACCCTAAAAGTGAGCAATATGCATAGCTGTTTGCAAGAGCACTTTCCTTGACTTATCGCTATTGATCTAAGACACAGGATTACAAGACCATCATTTAGTTCGGTTATGTTCTAACGTATAACGATTAATTACACTTCTACCCTTGTTTAACCTTTTATTGCCTCCATATTTTCCATACAATCCTAATCGATTATAAATAAAAACAAATTCAATTTCGGAGTCCTCATGAGCGACGTAAAGCACTGTAATTTATTGATTCTTGGTTCTGGCCCTGCTGGCTATACAGCTGCAGTTTACGCTGCTCGTGCAAACCTAAACCCAGTACTTGTTACCGGTATGCAGCAAGGTGGTCAGCTTACAACCACAACAGAAGTGGAAAACTGGCCGGGTGATGCTGAAGGTTTAACGGGTCCAGCACTGATGGATCGCATGAAAGAGCACGCAGAGCGCTTTGAAACAGAGATCCTGTTTGACCACATTAACGAAGTAGACCTATCTAACCGCCCTTTCCGTCTTAAAGGCGATTCAGGCGAGTACACGTGTGATGCGTTGATCATCTCAACGGGTGCATCAGCTAAGTACCTAGGTTTAGATTCTGAAGAAGCATTCAAAGGCCGTGGCGTTTCTGCTTGTGCTACGTGTGATGGTTTCTTCTACCGCAACCAGAAAGTAGCGGTTGTTGGTGGTGGTAACACCGCTGTTGAAGAAGCACTTTACCTATCTAACATCGCGTCTGAAGTTCACTTAGTTCACCGTCGTGACACGTTCCGCGCTGAAAAGATCCTAGTGAAACGTTTAATGGACAAAGTAGAGAACGGCAACATTGTTCTTCACACTGATCGCACGCTAGACGAAGTTCTAGGCGACGACATGGGCGTAACGGGCGTTCGTATTAAAGATACTCAGTCTGATAAAACAGAAGAGATCGAAGTAATGGGCGCATTCATTGCTATCGGTCACCAACCAAACACTGAAATCTTCAAAGGCCAAGTCGACATGAAAGATGATTACATCATCGTACAGTCTGGTCTTGAAGGTAACGCAACACAAACCAGCATCCCAGGCGTGTTCGCTGCAGGTGATGTAATGGACCACAACTACCGCCAAGCAATCACTTCTGCTGGTACAGGTTGTATGGCTGCACTGGATGCTGAACGCTTCCTAGATGGCCTTAACGATAAGTAAATCTGAGATTGCAGATTTAAATATCGAAGCCCTCACCTCAATAGATGCAGGGCGTCATCACATTTTGTTGTAAATCCCTAGAGCCCAGCGGTATATCCACTGGGCTTTCTTTTGTATACTAGCCGCCCTCAACAAATAATAATTATCATTAAGCCTTCATAATGGATAAGAAAAAACAACGCAGCTTGAACAAGTGGCTTAAGCAACAGAGTAAGTTAGCGAAACGCTGGCTTATGATTGCGATTGGCCTTGGCGTACTTTCAAGCGTGTTTTTAATTGCTCAAGCAGCTCTTCTCGCCTCTATTCTTCATCAGCTGATCATCGAGAATGTCGATAAATCTGAACTGGTTGGTCATTTCGCAGGCTTGGCACTATCGGTCGTTGGCCGTGCAGGCTGTACATGGGGTCGTGAAATCGCCGGCTATCGCTGTGGTGAGCAGATCCGTATCTACATTAGGCAGCTCATTCTCGATAAGTTACGCGAACTTGGTCCTGCCTACATCAAAGGCAAACCTGCGGGTACGTGGGCAACCCTGTTGCTAGAACAAGTAGAAGACATGCAAGACTTCTTCTCTCGTTATCTACCTCAGATGTCTCTGTCGGTAATGATTCCATTCATTATTTTGGTTGTGGTGTTTCCAGTAAACTGGGCAGCTGGATTGATCTTTTTGCTTACGGCTCCACTGGTGCCGATGTTCATGGCACTTGTTGGTATGAAAGCAGCCGATGCCAACCGTAAAAACTTCAAAGCGCTTCAGCGTCTTTCTGGTCACTTTTACGACCGTTTGCAGTCAATGACAACCATCCGTCTATTTGATCGCACCAACGCTGAAACAGAAGTACTCAAAGGTGCATCTGAAGTGTTTAGAACGCGTACCATGGATGTGTTGAAAATCGCTTTCTTGTCTTCTGCTGTACTTGAGTTCTTCACGTCGATCTCTATCGCGATGACAGCGGTTTACTTTGGTTTCACCTACATCGGTGAGCTTAACTTTGGCCACTACGGCGTCGGCATTACGCTATTCGCTGGTTTGTTTATCCTTATCTTGGCGCCAGAGTTTTACCAACCTCTGCGTGACTTAGGTACTTTCTACCATGCGAAGCAACAAGCGGTTGGCGCTGCGGAAAGTATTGTCGAGTTCTTAGAAACAGACATCACTAAGGTTAAATCAGGCGACACTCAACTCGATCAGGCTCAAGGCATCAATATTGAAGCTCAAGCTCTAAAAGTGTTAAGCCCTGAAGGTGTTCAATTGGTTGGCCCTATCTCGTTTGCACTTAACACTCGACAGTCGACTGCGTTAGTTGGCCCAAGTGGGGCGGGTAAAACAAGTTTGATCAACGCTATTCTTGGTTTCATGCCTTATGAAGGAAGCTTGAAAATCAATGGCATTGAATTGCGTGACCTAGACTTAGCCTCTTGGCGTAAGACGATTAGCTGGGTTGGTCAAAACCCGTTGCTACTGCACGGTACAATTCGTGACAACGTCACTCTAGGTAAGCTCGATATCACTGACCAAGTTGTCGAGAATGCGCTTGAGCAGTCTTTTGCTAACGAGTTCGTTAGCGAGCATGGCTTAGATTATATGATCTCTGATCGCTCTGGCGGCCTGTCTGTTGGTCAATCTCAACGTTTGGCTCTGGCTCGCGCCATGATTCAAGACGGTCAGTTCTGGTTGTTAGATGAACCAACAGCTAGCCTAGATACTCGTAGCGAACAGTTAGTAATGAAAGGAATCAATAGCAATATTGAAAGCCGCACAGCCCTGCTTGTAACGCACCAACTTGCCCCTCTTAAATCAGTCGATAATATTCTGGTTATGCGCGATGGTGGTCTGGTTGAACAAGGTCATTACTCTCAGCTATCGACTGCGGGTGGTTTGTTCGAAAAGATGCTTAACGCGAACTTAGCTCAACAAGATAATAAGGGTAATTTAGATGCGTGATTTACTGCCTTACCTGAAACTCTATAAAAAGCATTGGTTTAGCCTATCGCTAGGCATGCTATTAGCTTTTGCTACTCTTTCGGCTTCTATCGGCTTGTTAACGCTATCAGGCTGGTTCATTTCAGCTTCTGCGGTTGCAGGCCTTACGATTGCACGTGAGACCTTCAACTACATGCTACCGGGCGGCGGCGTACGTGGTTTGGCAATGAGCCGTACTGCGGGTCGTTGGGGTGAACGTGTTGTCAGCCACAATGCCACATTCAAATTGTTAACTGATTTACGTATCTTCTTCTTCAAGAAGCTAGCTCCGCTGATCCCAGGCCGTATTTCGAACCTTCGTGATGCTGACCTTCTCAACCGTTTGGTTGCTGATGTCGATGCAATGGACCACGTTTACTTGCGCTTAGTAAGCCCAGTGACGGTTGGTGTGTTCGGGATCTTCTTCCTTACTATTTTCTTGATGTGGTTCGATAGCTCACTAGGTTTGATCTTGGGTTCTATCCTTCTGATCATGCTGTTGGTTTGGCCAATCTTGTTTTACAAGCTAGGTAAACGTAACGGCGGTGAACTGACACAAAACAAAGCGGATCTTCGTGTTACCACTCTGGATTGGATTGAAGGCTACAGCGAACTGACTCTGTTTGGTGCTGAAGAGCGTTACCGCAATGCGATTCTAGAAACGCAGCAGAAGCTGATGGCGAATCAGTTTGTGAATGCTAACCTAACTGGTATGGCGTCAGCAGCACTGATGCTGTTCAACGGTTTGACGTTGGTTCTTATGCTTTGGCTTGCGGCTGATGGCGTGGGTGGTAATGTACCAGACCCGTTCATCGCGCTAATGGCATTCGCAACCATGGCAAGTTTTGAGCTATTAATGCCAATCGCAGGCGCGTTCCAGCATTTAGGTCAAACTCTGTCTTCAGCACGTCGCTTGAACGAAGTTATTCTGTCGGAGCCTGAAGTTCAGTTTGCTGAAGAGAAACTCGACATCAACAAGCCGCTTGATATTACGTTCTCAAACGTGACGTTCAACTACCCTGATTCTGAACGTAGTGTTCTGAACGCTGTTGACCTAACGATTCCTGCAACGCACAAGGTTGCGATTGTGGGCCAAACAGGTTCTGGTAAGTCGACTTTGATTCAGCTGCTGACTCGCTACTGGGATCCTAAAAAAGGCGACATCTCAATCGCGGGAGTTGAACTGACGCAGTGGAATGAATCACAGCTTCGTGAATCAATCAGTGTAGTAAGCCAACGTGTCGACATTCTCAATGGTACTTTGCGTGACAACTTGTTGATTGCAAGACCAGAAGCAACCGATGATCACTTAGCGAACATCCTTAAAGACGTTGGTCTAGAAAAGCTGCTTGAGAACAACGCGCTTGATAGCTGGTTAGGTGATGGTGGTCGTCAACTGTCTGGCGGTGAGAAGCGCCGCATTGGCATCGCACGTGCCATTCTTCATGATGCTCCTATCCTGCTTTTAGATGAGCCGACAGAAGGCTTAGATAAGCAAACCGAGCAAAGCATCATGACTCTTTTCGAGAAGCACTTCGAAGGCAAGACGGTTATCTTCATCACGCACCGTTTGATTGGTCTGGAATCGATGGATTCTATCGTTCTGATTGAACAAGGCGAGATTGTTGAAAACGGCTCTCATGAGAAACTGTTAAACGAAGCAGGACGTTATTTCCAACTGCGTCAGGCAATCTAGCGCCTTCATCAGTTATAAAGATAACCGTTCAAAGCCCGAGTTTATGCTCGGGCTTTTTTGTGTCTTTAATTATTCTGAGCTACACCCTTCTTCAATCAAGTTTAACCCGTCACTTCCACTTCCACTTCCAATAGGTGGCTGACCTTGATGTAAAAAAGAAAATAGCTTAACAACGACAAGCTAGAGCCCCTGCGATGGTGAAATTTATGGAGCACTGCTTTCCTACTAGCGCGGCCCTCAAAACTAAGTTCCCAGGTTATCCAAACAACTAATTAGGGTTCATAACTTTAACTAGAACGCACAAAAAAGCCGAATGTGATAATCACATTCGGCTTTTTGATAACGTTATCGCGAATTATTCGCTAGTCGTTTTAGCTATCAAGTTATCGCTATTCGCTCAGAACTTAGTACTTAAAGCTTGAAGCGGCTAATTTCGCTTTCTAGCTCGTGAGACAGTTCAGATAACTGAGCAGCTTGTTCCGCAGCTTGGTGCGCTTCGTCTGCTAGCTCATTAGATACGTCACGGATTCCTTCAGTGTTACGAGTGATCTCAGACGTTACTGATGCTTGCTCTTCTGCAGCGGAAGCAATTTGTGTCGCCATGTCGCTAATGCGTTCAACAGCTGCATGGATTTGCGTTAGGCTCGCTGCGGCTGAGTTTGCGTCATCAACACTGGTTTCAGCAAGTGTACGGCTATCGTTCATGATATTAACCGCTTTGCCTGTTGTACCTTGTAGCAACTCAATCGTTTGTTGAATTTCTTGCGTTGAGCCGTGTGTACGTTGGCTCAGAACTCGAACTTCATCCGCTACTACTGCGAAACCACGACCTTGCTCACCAGCACGTGCAGCTTCAATCGCAGCGTTAAGTGCAAGTAGGTTCGTTTGTTCTGCAATACCTTGAATGTTAGACAAGATAGCGTTGATGCTGTTGCCGTGCTCTTCAAGTTCTAGGATAACGTTCGTTGCGATTTGAACTTCTTGAGCAAGGTTTTGGATAGAGCTTTGCGTCTGTGTCACTTGACCAGTACCGTGCTCACACGCGCCAACTGCTTCTGATGAGTTCTGTGCAGTGTGGTCAGCGTTACCCGCGATCTCTTGTGTTGCTGCAGCCATTTCGTTGACGGCTGTTGCTACCATGTTGATCTCGTCTTGTTGCATTTGGATACGAGCACTACGTTCTTCAGCTTGAGAAGCCGTTTGACGTGCTTGGTTGCCTAGCGCAGCAGATACTTCGCTTAGCTTGATCACCATGGTGTGCATATTGCCTACAAAACGGTTGAAGTTTTCAGCAAGCTTACCAATTTCGTCATCGCTCTTAGGCTCAAGGCGTTGAGTAAGGTCACCCTCACCTGAAGCAATTTCTTCAAGTGCCGCTGAAACACGGTTCAAATCACGGAATAGGAAGCTCACTAACCAAGACACTAATACGATTACGATTAACGTAATAATAACAGCCGTTGTGATCAATTGAGTAAGCAGTGTTGAGTGGTTCGCCTCTTCTGTTGCCTTGTCCATCTGAACCGCGAAGATCCAGTTAGTGTTAGGCACCTTCGTGAAATAAAGCAGCTTCTCTGCGCCACGTTGCTTAATAATCTCGATGCTACCCGTACGTACTGCGTTCTCGATAATAGGCATAGAGATATCGTTTGAAAGCTGGCTTACTGGCTTCAAGCTTAGCTCTGAATCTGGGTGTGCTAGGAATGTACCGTCAGAGGCATCAATTAGCATGGCGTAAGCGTTGTCACCAACATCAAGGCTGATTACATCGTTAACCAATTGGTCGATAAGTACGTCAGCACCCACGACACCAACAAGTTGGCCGTTGTGACGAACCGGTTCAGCAATCGTTACAAGAAGAGCTTTGGTGATCGCATCTTGGTAAGCGGTTGTGATGATTTGCTTACCTGCAGCGTTTGCTTCTTGGTACCAAGGGCGTTGACGAGGGTCGTAATCTGCACGATTACGTTCAGGGTGTGAACGGTACATTCCACCTTCTGGAGTACCTAAAAAGATATCGTCAAAGCCACCCGCAACACGAGCTTGCTTAAGGAAAGGAACAACATCATCCTCTCGTGAAAAGTCATTAAATGCTGATGCGATATCTGTACGGATATCAATCCAGTTTTTAATACCTTCAGATGCTGCTTCAGATACGCTTTCAGCTCGTAGGTATACGCCATTGCGAGTCTGTTCGAATAGTTGGTTTGCTGATAGCCAGGTCAACGCTGTTGCCATAACCACAACAGCAGATAGGCTAGCACCTATCAACTTCTGCTTTAGTGTTAGTTTCATGTCAAAGTTTCACGAGTGGTGGGAAATCTCGCGCATACTACCCAAAATCAGTATTAAATTCGAGCGATTTCACAATTTAATATCGGAATATAATTTTAGGTAAACCATAAGCTTAGCTAATGCCAATTCCTTGTCATTTCGCCAAATTTAAGGCGGTATTTTATATATGGTTATTAGAATTTATATCACATCTCATATGTTAAAGAGAGGCGGACACATGATAAAGAAGAAACAAAAAAGGCAGAAGAGTTTCCTCTTCTGCCTTCATACTATTTACCGCTCTATCGCATATAAGCTTCGATAGATTTCGGCTTTAGAGCCTAGCGTTTTTCTGTACGCATACCCATTAGCAAGCTAACACACATCAGCAATAGAATGATGGTGAATGGTAATGCCGTCGAGATTGCACCCGCTTGCAGAGCTTGCACTGCTTCAGTACCACCAACCCACAATAGCGCTACAGCAATCGCACCTTCAAGGAATGCCCAGAACACACGTTGAGGAACTGGTGTATCAACTTTACCACCTGCGGTGATGCTGTCGATAACTAGAGAGCCTGAGTCAGACGATGTAATGAAGAATACTAGAACCAATACAACCGCAATAATTGATAGCAGAGTACCGAACGGCAGAGCATCAAACATTTGGAACATTGCTAGTGATACATCCGTTAGGCCGTCTTGCCCAAGAATACCAACGTTATTCACGATTTGATCAATTGCCATCCCACCGAACACTGACATCCAAATGATAGTCACTGTCGTCGGTACAATAAGTACTGCTGTAATGAACTCACGGACTGTACGACCTTTAGAAACACGTGCGATAAACATACCTACGAATGGTGACCATGAAATCCACCAAGCCCAGTAGAATACAGTCCAACCGTGCAACCAAGCTTCATCTTCACGACCGTGTGGGTTACTCAGCGGGATGATGTTCTCGATGTATGCCATCAATGTTGTCGGGATTGAACCCAGCGTCACAGCATAGCCAATTAATGCCACTAAAATCAGCAGTAAGAAGGCAACCAGCATGTTGATGTTACTGATAACTTTAACGCCGCCATCAATACCGCGAAGTACTGATACTACCGCCAATAAAGTCACCGCAGTAATCACAATAACTTGCAGCCCTAAGCCCGCTTCAATGCCGAATACATGTTGAATACCACTTGCTGCTTGTTGTGCACCTAGTCCAAGCGATGTCGCCAGACCAAACAGGGTTGCAAGTACAGCAAGAATATCAACAATGTGACCCGCCCAACCCCAAGCTCTATCACCTAAAATTGGGTAAAAGATAGAACGGATAGAAAGAGGCAACCCCTTGTTGTAAGAGAAGAAAGCAAGTGACAATGCTACTACGCCATAAATCGCCCAAGGATGCAGACCCCAGTGATACATGGTTGCACCTAGCGCCAACTTAGCCGCTTCTGGTGTATTCGCTGCAACATTAAGCGGAGTTTCGTACCAGCCTGTATAATAAGCAGCAGGCTCAGCCACACTCCAGAACATCAAACCGATACCCATACCTGCGGCAAACAGCATCGATAGCCAAGACATAAAGGAGTAATCTGCCGTCGCATCAACACCACCAAGGCGAATTTTACCATACGGAGAAACAATCAAGCCTAAGCAGAAAATTACGAAAATATTACCCGACCAGATGAAGAGCCAATCAAACGAATTGATAATCTGGCCTTTAACGCCATCTAGTGCAGCCTTTGCTGAAGCGGTATCTGTAATCAGAACCCCGATGAGGAACAAAGCAATAAGTCCCGCACTGATACCAAATACTGGGTTATGAACATCAAAACCCCATTTTTGGACATTATCTTGACCGACAGTGTAATCCGTACTGTCGATACTGTATTTATCTATACCTTTAGTCATTATCCCTCTCTACGGAATATTAATAGGGTCTATTAACCTCAATATCCCTTATTTACCTGTGACCTAGTCAAAACTCGAACGAACGATCCAAGCAGTACAAGTTGTTATCACAATTATTCAAATACTTGGATGTCTGAAGTTTAGCAGGTTAAATTATTGTTTTCAGTAAACCAGAATCAGTTCGCCGAATTTTCAAACAAAATATACGTAATTACCCAAACTACTGACGAAAAAAAGGCCGACCGAGTCGACCTTTAACTAAAAAATACTTTTAACTCAAAGCATTTTGCTGTTGGACTAATTTATTTTCAGTTCGTAAACCTAGCAATAAGCTTAGGCACATAAGCAATAATATGAACGCGAATGGTAACGCCATTGATACCGTTCCGGCTTGTAGTGCTTGGATGGATTCAGTACCGCCAACCCAAAGTAAAACCGCGGCAATCGCACCACCCATCAGCGCCCAAAATACACGCTGTGGCACTGGCGCATCGACTTTACCACCAGAGGTAATGCTATCGATAACTAACGAACCTGAATCCGAAGAGGTGATGAAGAACACCATAATCAGACCAATCGAAACGACTGAAAGCACAGAACTCATTGGCAGCGCATCATAAGTATGGAATAGAGAAAGCGTAATATCTTGCAGACCATTGACACCGATCTCGCCCACCTTGTTCGCCACTTGGTCAATCGCGATTCCGCCAAAAATAGCCATCCAGATGATGATTACTGTCGTTGGAATGAACAATACAGCTACAA
The DNA here is from genome assembly GCF_042466085.1 of Vibrio sp. R78045. Lineage (NCBI taxonomy): Bacteria > Pseudomonadati > Pseudomonadota > Gammaproteobacteria > Vibrionales > Vibrionaceae > Vibrio > Vibrio sp. R78045. The sequence continues at coordinate 1,124,136 of NZ_JAXHBS010000008.1, read as the reverse complement.
TGAATTCACGAATCGTACGACCTTTAGAAATGCGAGCAATAAACATACCCACGAATGGTGACCAGGACATCCACCATGCCCAGTAAAATACAGTCCAACCTTGCATCCAAGTTTCATCGTCACGACCATGAGGATTACTAAGAGGAATGAAGTTTTCAATATAGCCCATGAGTGCCGTTGGGATTGCTTTAATACCCGCCAGGCCACCAGCGATCGTTACGAAGATAAGTAGACCCAAAGCAACCAACATGTTGACGTTACTTAAAACCTTCACGCCACCGTTGATGCCACGAACCACTGACATTGTTGCTAAGAAAGTGACCACTGCGATAACAACCAACTGCATGCCAATACCACCATCGGTACCGAATACATGGTTAATACCACTGGTTGCTTGTTGTGCGCCCAAACCTAACGATGTTGCAAGGCCGAACAAGGTTGCCAGTACTGCAACGATATCAACGATATGGCCAAACCATCCCCAAGTTCTGTCACCCAAGATAGGATAGAAAATCGAGCGGATTGAAAGAGGCAGACCTTTGTTGAAAGTGAAGAAGGCAAGTGCTAGAGCAACAACAGCGTAGATAGACCAGCCGTGTAAACCCCAGTTATAGATGGTTGCACCAAGTGCCAGCTTAGCCGCTTCAGGTGAGTAAGCTTCGACACCTAATGGCGTTTGATACCAACCCGTGAAGTAAGCTACTGGCTCAGCAACACCCCAGAACATCAAACCAATACCCATTCCCGCGGCGAATAACATCGACATCCAAGATAGGTTGGAGTGCTCTGCTTTGGCATCATTGCCACCAATACGTATCTTGCCATACGGGGAGACAATGAGGGCAAAACAGAAAATCACGAAAATGTTAGCAGCCCACATGAAGAAGCCATCGAAGTTGCCGATGATTTTCCATTTGATACCATCGAGCGCAGCTTTTGCTGTTTCAGGTTCAGCGACCAGAAGTGCAAGCAGGAAAATAATGATCGCTCCTGCACTGATACCAAATACAGGATTATGAACATCAAAACCCCATTTCTGAACGTTATCTTGTCCTACTGTATAATCGGTATTTTCAATACTATACCTATCTTTTACAGGCTCCATGTTTCCTCTCTAATTTGCAGCGCACTATTTGCAACATTACATTCGGCGCTTAAATTTCGAAAAGAAGCATATCAACCTGTCGCAAAAATACTAAAAAAACCGTCAAAAATCAGGTCCAAATGGCAGTTTTAGTAATTAAATTACACATTTAATGTAATTTAGCGTAAGATCACTCCACAAGCCCAGAATTAACAGCATATTTAGCTAGCTCTGCCGTAGAGTGAATATCCAACTTGTGCTTAATGTTTTGTCTATGCGTTTCAACCGTTCGATAACTGATGTTCAGCGCCTTAGCTACCTCTTTACTGCTCTCCCCTTTTGCGACCAATTTCAACACTGCTTCTTCACGTCTACTTAACGGATTCTTGATGGATGGCGTGGGAGTAATAGGCTGTGTGAACAAATTCTGAGTTACCTTTTCACAGAAGTAGGTCGAACCTTGATTCACGGTTTTGATCGCCTGTACCATCTTTTCAGCAGAAATCTCTTTCAACATATAACCAACAGCACCCGACTGCATCACTTTCATAATGTATTCACGGTTGTTATGCATGGTCAACATTAGCACCTTCGCATCAGGGTCTTCTTCTTTAATTAGATGGGTTGCGTCAATGCCGTTCATGATAGGCATGCTAATGTCCATCAACACCACATCAGGTCGCAGAGTTTTTACTACCTCTACCGCCTCTAAGCCATTGCTGGCAGTACCTATCACGCTAATATCCGGCTCGAGTTCCAATCTCGCCATAAAGCCATCCAATACCACTTGATGATCATCAGCGATCACAACTCGAATAACTTCACTCATTCATTAATCCCTCTAGTGTCAGCAACACGGTAATTTCCGTTCCGAAGCCAATTTCACTCATCAGCTCAAAATCACCACCAATGAATTCAACTCGCTCTCTCATATTACGCAGCCCAATCCCTCGTTTCTCCATCGCTTTGTAGGTATTAAAACCCACACCATTATCTTGGATTAAAAGCTGCAATACATTGCCAATTTGCTGCGCGATAACCGTAACTTTAGTCGCTTGTGCGTGCTTTTCAATGTTATTCAATGACTCTTGAACCACTCGATACAAGGTCGTCGCCGCCTCTGATTTCAACTGACCTGGCTGCGTACTAAACAAGGTTTCCACCTCAATACCAGAGTGCGCCTGAAAGTCTAATAATAGAGAAGACAACGCTGCCTCTAAGCCAATATCGTCCAATGAACTTGGACGAAGTTGGTGGGAGATATGCCTCACCTCTTCAATCGCTCTCATCAGCGAATGCTGTGACTTATCTAGATGCGCTTTGAGGTCTTCACTTTGTAACTTGTTTCCGAGCAACTCTAAGTGACAACGGCTCGATACTAATAACTGGTTAATGCCATCATGTAACTCACGCGCTAAATGCTTTTTTTCATCCTCTTGAAACATCACCGTCTTGTGGGCCAATTCCTTCAGGTTATTATCGGCGATGCGATGCTCGTGCATGTTGATCGCCAAAGTAAGCACGATAATGACCGCAACTGTCACGCTAAGAATCACCACAATCGAAAAGAACGTGGTCTCTATATTCTTGTTAATCGCAGCCTGCATGGAAGCGACTTCTTGGTGTACATCTTCAATATACAGACCCGTGCCAATCATCCAGTCCCAACGTTCTAACCAAGCCGCATAACTTAACTTAGATACCACTTCTCCCGTCGATGGCTTTTGCCACAAATACTGATGAAATCCGCCTCCGGTTTGCGCTTGCCTTAACAGTGCTTCGATAAGAAAGTCGCCATCTTCATCTTGTAACTCAAGTAGGTTTTTTCCAATCAATTCAGGTTGTATTGGATGAACGAGGTTGGTGCCGTGACGGTCGTACGCGAAGAAGTATCCATCTGAACCATACCTAAGTTTAGACAATATGATTCGAACTTCTCTTTTAGCTTGGGCTTCTTGGATATCAGGATCATTGTAGATATGTTCGATGGCATCAAATGCGAGGTCGACAGTGTCTTTGAGGGCATTTTCACGAGACTTGATCAGGCTGTCTCTGAAGATCTCCACTTCTTTTGCACCCAATGTCTTGGTTTGATGCAACGAGATCCAACTAATACTCGCCGTCACAAGCAACAACGGGAGCAGCGTCAGCAAAATCAGCTTAGCCTTTAGAGGCATTCCTTTTCCTCATAAAAAACGGCTTATTGAACACCAATAAGCCGTCTTATTTTAGCAATTTATCGTTAACCGTTGAAACATATCATTCACATTCTTGGCTTCACTCACATTCCATAGAAAGATGGGAAAGCGAGAAGTGATCCAAGCACGAGGATTTGAATCAGAATGAACGGCATTACACCTCGGTAAATATCCTTAGTGGTTACGCCTTTTGGTGCCACCCCTTTTAGATAGAACAAACTAAAACCAAATGGTGGTGTTAGGAATGAGGTTTGTAGGTTCATCGCGATAAGGATAGCAAACCAAGTCATGTTTATGCCCATCAACTCAGCGACAGGTGCAATAATCGGTACGATGATAAAACAGATCTCAACGAAGTCGATAAAGAAGCCGAGGATCAAAATAACCAACATGGTGATAATCAAGAAGCCCCACTTCTCACCCGGTAGCTGTAACATCCACTCTTCAACCAGATAATCACCGCCAGTGTAAGTGAACGCCATTGAGAACGCGGTTGCACCAAGTAAGATAGCAAAGACCATTGCCGTTACTTTTACCGTCTCTTTAGATGCGTCATACACCATCGACCAACTAAACTGACCGTATAGCAAAGCAAGTACCATAGCACCCGCACCACCTAATGCAGCAGACTCTGTCGGCGTAGCAACACCGGCGAAGATAGAGCCCAATACGACAATGATCAGCGCAAGTGGCGGTACGATAGCTTTCAGAGCATTGATGACTTCTTGCTTACGACTAATTGAGTCATCACGTTCAATCGGTTGAGCTGCTTCAGGGTTTAGCTTCGCGTATATCAATATGTACACGATATAAGCACCGACTAACATCACGCCCGGCCAAATCGCCGCTTGGAACAAGTCACCAACTGGCACACCTAGCACATCACCCAATAGAATGAGAACTATCGATGGTGGAATGATTTGCCCAAGCGTACCAGAAGCACAAATGGTGCCGCAGGCTAAGCCTTTATCATAGTTGTATTTCAACATTACTGGCAGAGAAATCAGGCCCATCGCTACCACAGAAGCACCAACTACACCGGTTGAAGCGGCAAGCAATGATCCTACTAATACCGTCGAAATTGCGATACCACCACGAACCCCACCAAACAATCTGCCCATAGACTCAAGCAACTGCTCAGCAAGCTTGGTCTTCTGTAGAACAAGCCCCATGAAAACAAACAATGGAACGGCCATCAGCACCGTATTTTCCATGATCGATTGAATTCGATATGGCATGAAGGCAAACATCTCAATGCCCTCAGCCCAAACACCAAAGATTAATGCGATACCGCCAAAGGTAAACGCTACTGGGAAGCCAAGTAAAAGTGCAAACAAGGCGACAAAAAACATTACTATTCCAATCATGTCAGCCTCTACTAATTCTTTGTATGAATATTATTTGCGTGGATAAGGTGCGGATTAAAAATCTTGTTCAGTGAATGCAGGATCAAACCCACGCCACTGAGCGCCATTAAAAAGAATGACAGCGGGATCATAGCTTTGATGATCCAACGATAAGGCAAACCACCGGGATCGCCTGAGGTCTCACCCAACTCATAACTCTCTTTAGCAACATCGATACCAAACCAAGCCACCAACAAACAAAACGGAAGCAGGAAGACAACCGTGCCAAGCAAATCAATAATGGCTTGAGCTTTAAAACTCAGCTGCTCGTAAAACACATCAACTCGAACATGCCCACCCGCTTTGATGGCATAAGGAACACCTAACAGAAATACGGCTGAGAAAAGGTGCCATTCCATCTCTTGAAAGGCGATTGAGACATCGTTGAAGGCATATCTCATGACAACGTCATACACGACGTTAGCGATAAGTAAAATAAACAACATACTGGAAAGCCATCCCAGTGCATCACCGATACGATTAAACAGGCGTTCAATATAAATTAGACTTCGCATTCCCGACTCCATGGAATTTGAAAAGACATCGCGTATTGAGTTAGTGCAGCTAAAACGAGTAGCGCTAACCAGATTCACGACATAGAAAGGGTTCTTGGGATCGTATACAGGATTTATCCTGCTTAATTATTATGATTTGAATGAACCCGCCGCTTACTCACTCTCAGTTACCTAGTAAAAAAAGCTTTGGGTTCATTTATCTTTAGTTCAACAAATGTCGACTATTTCGCTTGGCTATTTAAATAAGCTCTGTGTGAAATATCCGTCCATGAACGAACTTGTTCTAGGTAGCTTGCTTGTGAAGCTTGGATCTCTTTTGCTAATTCATCTTTCTCAGCATGCTTAGCTAATAGGCGATCATTTGCTTCTTTCAATGCAGCCATAACCTCTGGTGGGAAATCTTTAACTTGTACGTCTGGGAATTCTGTCTTCATTGAAACCCAGTTCTTGCCACTTTCATGCGTTGCTTGTGTGTACATGTCATAAGCAGCAGTACGCATTGCAACTCTAAGGATTTCTTGTAGATCTTCAGGCAACTTGTTCCATGTGCGCTTGTTCACTAGGAATTGAAGCTCTGAACCTGGCTCATGCCAACCTGTGTAGTAATAAGGCGCAATTTTGTGGAAACCCATTCGTAAATCAAGTGATGGACCCACCCACTCTAGTGCATCAATTGTGCGTCGCTCTAGAGACGTGTAAAGCTCACCCGGTGCAATGTTTGTTGGTTTTGCGCCTAGCTCAGCAAGAATCTCACCAGCGAAGCCTGGGATTCTCATTTTCAAGCCTTGTAGGTCTTCAACACTATTGATTTCTTTTTGAAACCAACCGCCCATCTGAATATCAGTGTTACCACCTGGGAACGACATCAAGTTGTGTGGAGAGTAAACCTGCTCCATCAACTCCATACCACCACCGTGATAGAACCATGCGTACTGTTCTGCTGGCGTCATACCGAAAGGCATAGAAGTGAAGTAAAGTGTGTTTGGAACTTTACCTTTCCAGTAATAAGAGCCTGAGTGACCCATGTCGTATTGACCAGACTTAACCATGTCAAATACGCCAAGCGGAGCTTTATGTTTATTGGCTGAATCGATGCGGATTTGCAGTCGACCATTCGACATTTTCTCAGCCATAGCAGCCATATTCTTAGTAGCATCACCAAAAACAGGGAAGTTTGGTCCCCACGTTTCGGCAAGCTTTAAACGGTAAACCTTATCAGCAGCTGTTGCACCAGTAGCGACTAAAGCTAAACAAGCCGCTGCAGTTACCGCAACGTTTTTAAAAACTCGTGTGAGGGAGTTAGAGATGAGACTCATGTTCACGTCCTTTGTTGGGTTAACACTCTTTCATTGAGCATTTTTTATGATTCAACATAAGAGTGCACCGTGATGAAGCAACAAGATATCAGGGAGAGCACGCACGAACGGTTGGTTTAAATGTACGTATTAGACCAAAGGATTACGTATAACTACGTAGGAGATAATTCAATATCACCTACTTTAAAGGAGTTAGGTTATTCACTATAGAAACAGGTATTGATAAATACCTAAGTAGTTATAGTGAATCGAAATTAACAATTGATTCCCATTTCGTGATGAGACTCTATTCCTTGCTACATTCTGGTGATATCAACTAGCGATCTATCACTATGGACGCCCTACTTTGGGGCTTGCTGATTAGGAGCAAGAGTGCCAGGCAAGGGAATCGCTTTCGCAGGACAATAGATTGGAAATGAAGTGGCAAAACTGGGGTTGGCATTATTTGCTAGATACAAAAAAAGCCTCGAAAATCGAGGCTTAAAAACTTAACGAAGCGAATGTAATCCCACAGGATTAGATAGCTTTGTAGATAACCTTGTTACCTGCTAGCTGCTCTTTCGCTACTAGGTTTTCTTCAAGAAGTTTTTTCAATGCGCCTGTTGCCCATGAAGCTGCTTTCGCGTCTTCTTGACCAGCTGCTAGGCCGATACCTTTAGGGTTAATGCCTTCAGCATTGCTAACAACGATGTCTAGAACTTGTTGTTGCTTAGGAGTCAGTGCTACTGCAACTTCTTTCGTTGCTGCTACTGCTTTCTCTACCGCTGGTTTTGCTGCTACAGTTTTTTCTGCTACAACTTTCTCTGCGACAGGCTTCGCTTTTTTCGGCGTTGCCACTGCTTTAACTACAGCCGCTTTAGTGCGTTTCTGCAGTTTAGCCTGCACCTTACGCTTATGAGCAAGTCTCATTGAATATTTCTCCAGTTCACTGCTCTTTTCGCAGTGGTGAAAATTTGAAGCGCGATTTATACCAAAAAACAGGAGCTATTTGTAGAGTGAAGCGCCGAAAGTCGACGAAAAATACCGATATTGTCTATTAGCGTCTATTATTTAAACATCGACTTATCAATTCAGGGTCATATACACTGGTTATCCATCCAGACAAAAATATGAAAACTTGGTGTTGCCTATGGACACTCGTCACCTTACAAACTTCTCTTTGCCTTCATTCACACGCTCGTATCGAATTATCGCCGTCATTTTGGGGTTCGTTTGCTTGATCACTGCGTTATACAGCGACAACCCAAAGCTACTGATCGTGGGGGCATTTTGCATTATTGCGCTTTTGGGTACGGGCTATTATTTAATGTTGCGCAGCAGAGTCATGTTCACGCTCACCCCCACTCACTTTCAGCAGCATTTCTACAAGGGGGGTTGGGTTTTAAAATGGCGCAACATCCAAAAAATTGGCCTTTGTACTTATGAACAAGAAGGCTGGCACCAACCTTTACCTTGGGTCGGTATTAAAATTAAAGATTACTCGCCCTACCTCGATTCAATTTGCCCTAAAATCACTTGCGAGTTATTACTGAGCCAGCGAGCACTTTTGTATCTGGGCGCCAAGCAAGCGGGTAAAGAGTCAAACTTTGAAGATATGGTTCTCGACTCATCGCATTACCATGCACGTCGTACTGAGAACGGTTGTGTTGGACAGAGCAGACATAAAGAGTCGCAAAATTCAGACGACGTTTGTTTCAACGATAGTCAAAAGCAGGGCAACTTGGATACATCTGATGATAGAAATAATAAAGAAACGGTGATTAAGGACTATTCTGGATTACAGGCGATGCTTGCCAATAGGATGAAGTACCAAAGGGGTTTCCACGGTTATGATATTTTCATATCAACTCAAGATTTGAATATGAGTGGGGAAGAGTTCATTGGATTAGCTCGACGTTACTTGGCTGCTGCTGAGCGCTTTTCTGATTAAAGCGAAGACGTTTAGAATAAACGAACACGCATTGAATTAAAAAAGCTTAGCGTTCAAACAAAAGCTAAGCTTCATTTCAATCAACCGCAACACGAATGATCGGCGTGCTAATCACAGACTTAATTAATATAGTGGCATTTCATCGGCTACGAATGGGTTTGATGCGCGCTCACGACCAAATGTAGACTCAGGACCATGACCCGGTACAAATGTCACATCACTGCCTAATGGCCAAAGCTTAGTCTTGATTGAAGCAATCAGCGTATTGAAATCGCCTTGAGGGAAGTCAGTTCGGCCAATTGCGCCATTGAACAATACATCACCCACAAACGCTAAACGAGCTTGCTCACTGAATAGCACGACGTGACCCGGTGTATGACCCGGCGTATGGATCACATCAATCACTTGGTTACCAAAAGTGACTTTGTCACCCTCTTCTAACCATGTGTTTGGTTCAAAAGCTTTGCACAGTGGGAAACCAAACATTTGACTTTGGTTCTCTAAACCTTGAAGCCAAAAGTTGTCCGCCTTATGTGGACCAACAATGTTCACCTTCAAGATTTCAGCAAGTGGTACTGTTCCACCTACATGGTCTAGGTGACCGTGAGTCAATACCAAGTTCACCACTTTAACACCTAACTCTTCGATGATAGCAGCCAGTTGCTGAACATCACCACCCGGATCGACAACGATGCCTTCCATTGTCTCATCACACCACACAATTGAGCAGTTTTGAGAGAAAGAGGTAACAGGAACAACTTGATACTTAAGAGACATATACAAACCTTAGAGGGCAAACTGAAATTTGGGCAAACTATGACATTGGATGTCTACTTTGACAAGTACCTAGCATTCGCTCGCAAATTCAGCTTAACGTTACCAACTGCGTACAGGACCTGTGTCAATATGGATAAAGTTGCTACGCGCATAATAACCGACACCACCCGCGTTCAGGCTTTTGGCTACGTCTCTTAATTCTTTTAGGTTAACGCCATCAATACGGAAATCGATCGCTTTACCCAACATGTGATAACTCTTTTTTGCGACACCATTCGAGTTTGCTCGCAGTGCTTCATTGGTCGCCGGCGAACGGTAACCAGAGATAATTTGAACTTCTTTTTGAATACCTAGAACATTTTGAATCTGAGTGATCTGGTCAAACAAATTCTTGTCCATCGGGTGAATCTCATTGCGGCGGAAGTCACGGCACAATTTGCTTAGGCGAGCCATCTCATCACCAACATAGTTCGTGCCATCAAAATAGCAGGTCTCCAACCTTTCACCAGTGTGAAGATTGTTCATGCTGATCGTTCTAGGCTGATCTGGGTATGAAGCAAAAGCGATAGAAGGTGTGATTGAGGCGACAACAGCAGTACCACCAGCGTAAGTCAGAAACTGACGGCGAGAAAATAAACTTTGAGACATACAGCAAAAAAACCAATTATATCGAACGAAAAATGCACGATACATAATGAAAATTGCTGCGTCAACGTACGAAAAGCACCCAAAACGTTAGTATTTGTAACCTTTGTGCGGTTAGTTATTGATACACATTATAATTTTATCAATAGAAGCTTGGTTGTCATTTTTCGGTCAAGATCACCATTGTTGATTTCGCCGTTTGTTAACCACCCGCTTTATCGTACTGGTAAATATCACCACGGTACTGAATGCCCTCTTCTTCAAACAATACAGTTTGATAGATAATATGCACTGGAATTCTCTTCTTGAGTCGAACCTTGGTATTAGGTGCTAAGTCACCGCCTTGATTAGGAACCTTTCTAACCTTAGTCGCAAATAGCAATTCAGCCAATTGTTCGGCATGTTCGACTCTTATACAACCTGAGCTATAAGCACGAAAGTCATCATTAAACAGGCCTTTACTTGGCGTATCATGTAGATATATCGCACGTTTATTGGGGGTGTTGAATTTATACAAACCCAATGCATTTCGAGAGCCCGCCTGTTGACGCATGCGATATGGGAACGAGTTGAAATTAATGGTTTGCCAATCAATCTCGGTGGTATCGACAGTTTCCATAGAACGCCAACCATCAATCACTTGGAAGTTATGGGTTTCAAGGTAGCTTTCATCGGCTTTCACCTTAGGCAAGATGTCTTTCACCATTATTTTCCATGGCACATTCCAAGTTGGGTTTAAGATCACCGAATCTAGATTTATCTCTAAAAGCGGTGTTTTTCGCGACTTTCTGCCCACGACGACTTTGGACTCAAATACCTCTTCACCATCTTCCCAGTACTTCATATCAAAACTAGGTACATTGACGACGATGAGAGAATCTCTATCTCTTGGCCACAAACGAACGCGCTCTGCATTCAACGCTAATGAATTCAATCGATCATCAAAACTCATGTTGATCCATTTGATCGTGTCAGGCCCTATAATCCCATCAGCTGTCAGGCCATGCATGTGTTGAAAGGACTTAATCGCTTTTTGCAAATCTCGATCGAACACTGGAAGATCAACAGCCACCATTGATGTGTCTACACCCACCAGAGCGATACGTTCTACAAGCGCTACTTTATCTGAAAGATCGTCACCTAAACGTTTCAAACCTTCCTGTCTATATCGCTCGATATTAAGCTCGGATGCAGTTTCTAACACTGAATAGGTCGCCTTGAATTGATCAAAATTCCCAACAGGCGGCGCGTAAGACAGCACCATCTCCAATAAATAATCATTGGCGACGCTGCTCTTTAATCTCATCAAAATATGAGGAGAAGGTGCAGGTAATTTGGAGTGTAGCTTGCCTGAGAAGTACCACTCTTTACCGACCAGTGGCGCATTTTCTACGTAACTCAAGTAATAAATAAAGGTATCGGTCAATAATATGTCCAACTCTTTCCATTGGCGTTGGGCTTGGTATTGACGAATTTGCTTGAGTTGACGCTCAAAGAGCGGTGCCATTTGGGCTTGTTCTAGAAGCGACAATTGGAACTCAAATGCTTTAACAAGTTCAGGAGAGTCCCAAAGAATAGGAAGAGAAGAGTCTTGATAAATACTCTGGGTTAGCTCTGGATAAATGAGCATGGAAGAGAGTTCTGAATCAGCCGGAATAAATCCGCTCTCGTCAGAACTCGTATAGCTCCACGCATGCACAGAGACTAACACCAATAATCCAAAGAAGTACTTCGCTAACATGCTTAACTCCATCACCAACAATCTCATAAGTATGGCAAAGAAATTGGAGTAAGCATGTTATTTTTTAAGGAGTTTTATAAATCAAATTGCACTCCAGTGATTATCCCACTGAATAGATGATTGCTGAATTGATTTTTCATAAGGCTTTCGTTGGCTCACCACACTACCCGCTCCAGAGCTCAATCTAAACTCACCATCAAGCAGCACAGCGCCAGAAGCATCTGATAAAGCAGATAGTTCTACGAGTTCTTTAGTGTCTTTAGACCAAATACCGTAGCAGTTTCCTCTTGGCGAGGTCGCAATAATCCAATCATCTGACGCCGCAATACTCGCGATGTAGTGATTGAACCTTGCCCATTGTTCTGGCTCCGCGTTCAGTGATTCAAATCGTCCACCTTTAGTGTGCATCGCTAAAAGTGAAGGATACTCATCGGGCTCGCCACGATATTGCTGGCCACATAGTACGGTTTCAGCGCCATCATGCGCTAAGTGTCGAATGCTCAGCTTCTTGTCCAGCAATTCAACCTGCTCAAGTAGCACGCCTTCAGGTGAAACATAGCTCAAACTCGGTTGCATCGAATCAAGGTTTTTCGGTGTTCTACCGTCAGTATGAACGCCACCAACACCGATTGCGAGGTTACCGTCAGGCATGATGATGACTTCATGAGGTCCAATGCCAAAACCGGTAAATTCTTCAACTTTACGATACCCTTGCGCGACATCGTAAACGCCAATCACACCTTGGCTGCTGTCAGTTTTACCTTCAGTGGCATACAGTAATTTGCCATCTAATGAATAAATGCCATGACCATAAAAGTGACGATTACGCCCCTTAACGACCATTTTGATTTGTTCACCCTTTTTATAGTCAAACACCATAAAATAATCACCAGGACGACGAGCAAAAACCACCGCATGTGATTGAGTTGGGCAAATAGCGACGCCATGACCACGATCGGGAATCGGCAGCTGGCTCAATGGCATCCCATATTCATCAGCCACAACGGCTGAATATTGGCCTCGTCCATTAAGCGCACAACCGATTAATTGAGGCTCATTAGATGAACTCACGACATTAGAGAGACTAGTACACCCAAATGGAAATACAGGAACCGCTGCACAACCTAGTGCAGCCTTAAGTAAACTTCTTCGTGTAGTATCAGTCACCATCGGTAGCATTAAATCCTATTACCACGCCAAGCTCTATCGCCACTTCTTCATGAATCAGGTACTTCAAACGTTCTAGTTTATTGTATTGAGTCAGTACTTCTCGGTAACCTTCTTTGCTCTGTAGCAGAGTAAACAGGCTTGATTCTGTAGGCCAAGTATCTAGCGTTAGCGTGAACTGGGCAGCAACACGATCAGCAAGATCGTTTAAGCCCTTCTCTCTCAATAAACCATCAAGACCATTACCATCTGCGAGGTAAAGCTTCTCAAGCGCAGCAACATTCGCCTTTAGCTGAATCATTGAGGTTTGTGCGCGCCACGACTCAGAGAAATATGGTCGCGGGTGGCCAATCTTAGCCATTGGGCGACTCAGCTTTTTCATGCTGTAATCAAGTTGGTTGGTCAATAAAGCGATGTATTCCGACTCCCAGCGCATCTCGTCCAGTGCTAGCCAAGGGTTAACCTGCCAGGCCTCAGCAATAGAGGTAGACTTCACAGCCAAGTTTTGTGCGATAGCTTGTGAAGATAGACAACCTGAAGCTTTGTCTTGAAGCAGTGGAGATTGCTCGTCATACAGAGACCACTCTAAGGCACCAAGTCCTTGAACAGTAACACTCTGCTGTGCGATTTCGTCTTGTGACCAAGCTTTCTCTTGCTGAGTCAGCTGACGCATTTTTAAGCCTGTGGTGTTCTTTTTGTCTGGCCAAAACTGAACATTCCAGCTCTCTTCCAGTGCCGCTATTGGGCCTCTTTCTTGACCTTGCAGTGCCATCCAGCTGTTCATCGTGAGCTGCCACTGATTTTTCAAAGCATCCAGCTCAACATTGTTGGTTTCACAGTAACCTTGCATCAAGACTTCCAGTTCACTGGCTTGCCTAGCGAATAGGACGGCTGAATCAAACTCTTGTTGGTACACGCTACGACTGATGTGAGCGGTCATGTCTGCTTGATAAGAAACACCGTTAACCTCAGATGAAGCCGTTTGCTCACCCGATGATTGGCAGCCTGCCATGATTAATACCGACAAAGGCATTAACAAAAATTTATGTGTCATGCTGTTACCTTACTTCCTAGTTTTTCTTTTAATTATATGAATTCAATAAATATGAAACGACCGCTGAGCTCGTATTACTACAAGTTCAGCGGTAGTATGTTTTGGCTAACTCGCCGTTGAGGCGCTAAGCTTAAGACTGCCTATAGCGAGTTCAAAAATGCCAGTAGTGCTTCGCGCTCAGTCGCATTCAAAGACAGAACCTTCTGTTTCGCCATCTCAGCTTCACCACCGTGCCAAAGCACCGCTTCCATAACATTTCTTGCACGACCGTCATGAAGTAAGAAGGTGTGACCATTCACTTCTTTGGTATAACCGAGCCCCCACAATGGTGTTGTACGCCACTCTTGGCCGCTTGCTAAATACTCAGGGCGATGATCCGCTAAGCCTTCACCCATATCGTGCAGCAGCATATCGGTGTATGGACTAATTAACTGATTAGATAACGCAGGCAAACCTTCACGCTCACCCGTACGAATTTCAGATTGGTGACAACTTTGGCAACCAATATCTTTAAACAGTTTTTTACCTTGAACAACCATAGGGTTCCCAACGTTACGGCGAATAGGTACAGCCAAATGCTGTGAGTAAAACTCAACAAAATCTAGAATGTTATCGCTAACTTCTGGATCCCCCCCATTTGGAAAATCATTACAAGTTGATTGTACTGATGTACAGTTCTCATTAGGGAACAGGCGGCTCGTTAAGCCCAAATCACCATTGAATGCCGCAGCATTTTGTTGCATCAGATTTGGCTGTCCTGCTTTCCAACCAAAACGACCTAAGGTTATTTCGTTGGTTTGAACATCCAGAACGTAGTTAGCCTTACCCGACACGCCTTGCTTATCAGCTAATTGCTGCTCAGAAAATCCAAGAATCGTTTCTTTTGAAATGCTCTCAAGCAGACCAAGGCCAATCATTGGCGGCGCAACTCGAGCAGAAAATTCAGTTTTAGGATGCATCTCGCCGAAGGCAAGATCCGTAATCTTTAAAGTAGGTTTACGTAGGGTAACGACGGTGCCGTCTTTGAATTCAACAGGAACATCCTTGTAGCTAATGTTTACTTGGCCCTCCGGTTTTACCCCTTGAAGAGCGAAATCTTGTAGCTGGCCGCCGTAGGTCGGTTCAGGAATACCACCATCACGAATAAAGGCTTGTCTTTGCTCTGGTGTTTCAGCGGGAATACTCAAGCGAACCAACATCGAAACCGCGTTCTCATCACCTTTTTCAGGTGCATGACCACGGCCATCTTTGATGTGACAATTTTGACAGCCGTTTGTGTTAAATAGTGGGCCAAGGCCATCGCGTGCATCAGTCGATGACGGAGCGGGTACCCAAGGGTTTCTAAAGAAGCTATTACCTACACTGAAATCTAAGCGTTTACTCATTGGTAAATTGGCAGCAGGAAGAGAAAAAGCATTCGCTCCCTCTTTCTTTACGGTAGTTTTACCACCAGAGTAGGTTTCATGGGCGTGTAATGGAGATAAGAAAAACAGTGCGGTTAATAGTGAGGCTGATAGATACGACTTCATACATTGCCTTGCTGTGTTTTGATTTTAGTTTTTATTAGGGAATAACTTTCTTGAGTAGCAAACAATTAAGGGCTCAATGAGAGCCCCTACATTGGTTCTATACCAATCACAGTAAGTGATCAGAAATAGCGTAAGAAAAAGGCTTGAGAACAAGGCGTGATTTTCTGATAAGTAGTTATTCTACAATCAAAAATTACAACGCCGTTATCGAGCGTTTTAACTAGCTAGGCTGACCAGTTATTTACTACGATTGGTATTAACCTCGGGTTCTTAGAACTCGTGATCAGCCGTGTCTGGGTTTAGGCTATCAATGCCAATAACACCAGCAGCGCGTTCGATTGCAGCGGTTTGAGATACTAGCGCAACAATTGTTTTGTTCACTAATGCGTTACCCGCAGCGTTGTCGGCAGCGATTAGCTGATCGAAATGCTGGTTGTTTTTCTCTGCAGACGTTACTAATTCACCTACTTGTGCACGTGCTAAGTCAAACTGCTTTTGGATCTCTTTCGCAGCTTGCTCATCTTTTTGCTCTACTAGGTCAAACAGGCTTGGACCTGAAAGTAGAGTACCGTCTTCACGCTTGTATAGGCCCGTGTAAACGTTGTAGATGCCTTGCTCGTTGTAGTAGTGAGAGTTGTGAGTGTTATCAGAGAAACAATCGTGCTCGTCTTCAGTAGAGTTAGCTTCTAAAGCCACCTTCATACGCTCACCCGCTAGCTCACCTAGAGATAGTGAGCCCATTCCAAATAGCATTTTACGCAAACCGTTTTCGCTAGATTCAGCAAGAAGTTCTTGACGGTAGTTGCCTTTCTCGCCTTCAGCCCACTGCTTTTCCATCCACTCTAGATCTTGGATAAGGAGTTCAGCTGATGCTTTTAGGTATGCGCCACGACGGTCACAGTTGCCGTTTGTACATTCAGCACCAACAACAAAATCAGTATAAGCACGCTGACCTGCACCGCTGTTTGTGCCGTTCAAATCTTGACCCCAAAGTAGGAATTCAATTGCGTGATAACCAGACGCTACGTTTGCTTCAGAACCACCGATCTCGTTAAGGTCTGCAATTAGCTCAGGAGTGATGTTCGTTGCATCAACGGTAGTCTGACCAATTTGGAAAGTCTTGTTCGCAACGATGTTTGCGCTTGCGCCTTCGTTACCAAGTTCATATTGGTAATCCGAAGATACGTAATCGATCAAACCTTCATCAAGTGGCCATGCGTTTAATTGACCTTCCCAATCATCAACAACAGCGTTACCGAATCGGAATACTTCTGATTGCTGGTAAGGTACGCGAGACTCAAGCCAAGCTTGTTTTACTTGTTCGAAATTGCCAGCAGAAGGAGAAGCTAAGAAGGTATCAATAGAAGAATTCAACGCTTTTGCTGTAATTACTGAATCAGCGAACACCGCATGAGCAATATCTGCGTAGTGTTCTACAACTTGATCTTGAGTTACTGCAGCGAAAGTAGAAGCCGAGGCAAAAATGAGTGACGAAGTTACCGCTTTTGTCACTAAAGATTTAATGGTCATGAAGCATCCTTGTTGAGCTTTAAATTATTATTCGTAGTAATAGTGCAAACCATTATCATTTACACTACGGATTTGAATAATACAAACTTACAATTTTATTGCAAGATAAATACAAAAAAACCTCACATGAGTGAGGTCTTTAAACATTTTTGTGTTAGGCGCAACAAGTCAATGGATTAGATATCCAGGTTGTGCTTACCGTGTGAGACTTTCGCCTTCAGATAGCTTTCGTTACCTGATTTGATATGAGCAGACGTGTTCACTACTTCTTCAATTTCAATACCAAAAGATTTCAATTCATTGATTTTCTTAGGGTTATTGGTCACCAAGCGGATTTTGGTCGTACCTAAAGCACGTAGCATTTCAGCTGCTTCAGTAAAATCGCGTAAGTCATCACCAAAACCTAAGTGGTTGTTGGCTTCGTAGGTGTTCATACCTTCACTTTGAAGGCGGTATGCATCGATTTTGTTGTACAAACCAATACCGCGGCCTTCTTGACGAAGATAAAGAATCACTCCGCCCGTTTCGCCCATAATTCTTATAGTTTCGTCTAGCTGCTCGCCACAGTCACAGCGAGAAGAATGGAATACATCACCAGTAAGACACTCAGAGTGCATACGAACAAGAGGTATGTCTTGTGTCTTATCTGCTGACTTAAATATCACAGCAACATGCTCTTTATCTGTTTTCAACCCATGAAAAGACAGAAGTTCAGCATCAATGCTGCTTGTTACCCCTACTTTGAAATCTATTCTGGCACGTACTTCCGCCATAGCTATACTCACTTGAAAATTCTATGTATTTAACAACACTACGCTATATGTCTAGGCAATATTTTGTAGCGAACTATCTAATGATAGACACTATGAGGCTGTTAACAATTTTTTTCAAGGTCGACCACGCACAAATTGTTATATTATAACAATTATTTTTCAAGCAACAAAAAACCCCACATTGGGATGACCAACATGGGGTTATAAATTTATCTGGTGCGGCTAAGGCGATACTTTTTACAGCACGATCAACTTACTTGGGTTTGCTTCCAGATGACAAGTTGCACCCAAGCATTCTCAAGTTCAGTCAGTTCTTCCTGCGTAAGCGTAGAAATGCTCGATTTAGCACTGTATTTTTTTGCCCATTTGTCAGATCGGACATGAGTATAGAACTCTTTCTTTAAATTTGAGATTACGTTGTCCACAGATACATCCTTATATAACAGTGCTTAGCCTTTATAATCCTTTAATGTTACAAAATACAGGTCAATTCGTAAACAGTAATACATAATTTTTATGAGCTCTTTCTAACGCTTTTTATTGATAAATATATAAATAGAAAAAAAAGAACACTTGGCATCAACCAGAGCAATAAGTTAGAGGTGTTCATTGCTGGTTTATAAAGCACAAATTCACCAAACCTTTCCGTCATATATTGAGTAATTTCATTATTACTATGCCCTGCTTTCACCATATTGAACACAATAAGGCGTAAGTCTTTTGCTATCGGTGAGTTGGATTCAATCAGATTTTGGTTTTGACATTGTGGACAGCGTAACGTTTTCGCCAAGCTGATAGCACGTTGCTGTTGTTCTGGGTTTTCAAACTCAAACAGTTCAACTTGAATACTCGTATCTTTATTACTGGCAGTAAACAACTCTTCAGCCATGGTAGGAAGGCTAATCACTACAAGAGCTGACAGCATAAACAACGTTTGTATTAGAGACTTCATCATCCATTCACACCATCAAAATACATCGCAAGTTCATCTTTCCATACCGTTTCATTAATCACGCCCAATAGCTTTTTAATGATCTGGCCATTGGCATCGACTAGATACGTTTCAGGGGTTCCAATTACGCCCAACTCTAGCGCCAGTTTACCTTGAGGATCACTGATCACTACTGAGTACGGATTGCCGTCGCTCAATAACACATTGATCGCTGTCCCTGAATTATCCCGATAATTTAGCCCAACAATTGGAATGCCTTTCTTTCGCAACTCGGTCAGAAAAGCATGTTCCGTTTTACAAATACCGCACCATGAAGCCCATACATTGACCAGTTGGTAAGGATGCTGTGTGACATCAGCGAGCGTAATTTCCTGCTGACCACTGACGCTTTCACTATTCACTAACGCAGTAGATATGAATTCTGGAAATGCCCTTTTTTGCTCTGAAACGCTGGTCGTTTGTTGCTTACTGTCAAGCGCAAAGACAAATCCCAACACCACTATTAATGCCAAGACAATGAGAGTAATTAGCTTGTTACGAACGCTGGTATGCATACTGTGCAGCCTTATCAGTTTTCTTTTTACGATGAGTCAATGAGAGTAAAGCGCCGATAATGGAGAACAACCCGCCAAACCAGATCCAGCGCGCATACGCCTTGTATTGAACACGAAATGCATAGGCTGCTGAGTCTATTTTCTCGCCCATGGTGATATACACATCGCCATGCCAGAACCATTTCATTGCGGGCTCGCTCATGTTCATCACTCGAACTTGGTAATGTCTTCTTTCAGGTGTAATGGAAAAACTTTGCTCGCCAGTTTCTAGCTTAAGTATCGCCTTCTCTGCGGTAAAATTTGAGGCGACATAAAGCTCAGTATCCCGATGAGAAAGCGTCCAACCCATGAACTCTACTTGTGTACCTGGGCTTAGTTTATAGCTGCGCTCAAACGAGTGGTAACTGTTCATTGCAGCGCCTATAGCCAAGACCGCAATACCAACATGAGCAAATGTCATCACCCAGACTTTGCGTTGGAACTTGGAACTGCGCGTTACCGCTAAGCCATAAACATGAGTAAGTAAAACCCAAAATGCGAGTGACCATGTCATCAAAACCATCACTTGTCGTTGGACTTGTTCCACTTGCCATGAATAACAAACGTAACCCAATGCCAACGACAACACAGCTAACAATAAAATAACACCTTTGGTTGCTTGAGGTTTAACGCTCAACAATGGGGCTAAACCAATCACACCAAGTGCGAGCAAAGCCAAAGGCGCAATCAGTAGGTTAAAGTAAGGCGCACCTACCGATATGTTCCCTAACCCAAGCAGTTCAAAGATCATTGGATAAAACGTACCAAACACCACAACTGTCGTTGCCAAAACAAAAATGAGCACGGCGACTAAACTCAAAAAGCTCTTACTGGCGAAACTCGTAATCGGACTTGATTCAAAAGACTCCTCTCTGATGATAAGCAGAGAAAATGAACTCACCAGCACCAGCACTAATATAAGTAGTAGTGCGATACCTTTGGTTGGGTCAACTGCAAAAGCGTGTACCGATGTAAGTACGCCAGAACGAACAATAAACGTGCCTAAGATACTCAAGCAAAATGTAATGAAAGCAAGGCTAAGAGACCACTTAAGAAGCTGTTGCTTACCCTTGGCAACGCCTAGACTATGCAGTAAAGCTGTCGAAGTAAGCCATGGCAGCAAGCTGGCATTCTCAACCGGATCCCAGAACCACCAGCCGCCCCAGCCTAATTCGTAATACGCCCACCAAGAGCCAAGAATGATCCCTGCAGTTAAAAAGATCCACGCAACAAGACACCCACTTCGGCAATGGACAACCCAATCAAATTCTATTGGATCAACCAGCAAAGCAGCAACTGCAAATGCCAGCACCACAGAAAAGCCGACATAGCCAAGGTAAAGCAATGGCGGGTGAAAAATCAGACCGACATCTTGCAACATTGGGTTAAGGTCACGCCCTTCTAGCGGCAAGATCGAATTCATTTCAAACGGATTTGATGCGAATAACGTGAACCAAGCAAATATCGCGAGCAGTAGGTTCATCACCCACAGCACTCGGCTTTGGTATTCATTCGAATAGTGTTTTTGTAAGGCGATCACGCCAGACCAGACGCTGATCGTCAGTACCCAAAACAACAAGGAACCTTCATGTCCTGCCCATACGGCCGCAAGCTTAAAAAATGAGGGTAATTGGGTATTTGAATGTTCAGCGACATAGAGAATAGAGAAGTCATCACTGACAAAGGCATAGCCAAGCAATGCGACAGAAGTGAGAGAAAAAAATGCACTTGAAAGAGAGAAACTGCGGATTAAGCCTAGATTTTGCGCCCGTTTATTTAGCATTTGATAAAACGAATGCACGCCAATAAGGCTACTGAGCACAGCAACCAACACTAAACTAAACAGCCCCAAAGAACCGACCATATCACCTCAATAAGACTCTACCGGAGCAGAGCCAAGTTAAACCGTTATTCGCTTTTATTGACCAACTAGCTCCTGTTACTCAACTAGCTTCTGTTGCTCAACGAAACGGTATCTAGTGAGCAGATGTCAATTGTCCAACATCCACTCACTAACAAACTTAAGCGAGCGTTAATTGCCCTGCGTAAAGAACAAAAGTTCGCAGCATTAATACGCCCATTAGACTTAGCGAAGTCACGGAGAAAATATACACCGAGCTATGGCGAATTGAAGTTGGTGTCACTGCATTCAACAACAATGGTAAAACCATGCCAACACCGATGACGCCGTACCAGAACCAGTTCGCCCAGAATCCACTGCCGATTGCGTTCCAGACTGCTTGCTCACTTTGACCACCAGCGAAGATCAGCCCAGTAAAGAAAGTAATAAGAACAAACAACTCAAACATCACGACCGGGCGTTCGAATCCGTGGATCCATGAAATACTCGGGCTATGAGGTGATTCTTTAAAGACCAACACACCAAATAAAATACACGCCGCCGCACCCGAAGATAAACTCGAGAACAAGAACAAGATCGGCAGTACTGGGTTATTCAATAGTGGGAAGGTATTTAAAGCTGACAGCAAGAAGCCCGTATAAGCAGCAAGCATCAATGCGAGAACCGCTAGGAATATTTCCAAAGCATTCTCAAACACCTCTAATTTGCCAATCCAGTTACCGACAAAATCAAGTCGCCCTTTTAGCCATGCTTGATCATTCAAAAACACGACTATTTGATCTCTAAATATAATGCCGATCCAAAGGAATAGGATCACCATATATACTTGGAATAAGATCACACCCATCGACATCACAGACGTTGGATTATAGAAGATCATGATCTTCCAAAAGGATAACGGTTTTGTCAGGTGGAAAACCAAGATAAGCAGACCTGAAATGATCCCAAATGGCGCAAGAAAAGCCGTGGCCTTTAGCACACCATTATGAGCAGGATCGCCTTCAATGACCTTACGTTTTAGGTAAATGGAGATCATTACGGCACCCGCCGACATCCCCGCGAGAAATAGATAGATTGCTATAATCCAGTCCCATACCACCGTACCAGACTGAAAAGCTGCGTCCCATGCACTCATAATCAAATCTCCCCTTTTTGGTGTGGCACTTTATAGAGTTTTGGTTGAGTGCCTAGATAGGCTTTATCTCTGTAAACCACCTCGGATTGAAGTACTCGGTTTATCTCACTCTTAGGGTCATTCAAATCACCGAATGTCAGCGCTTTGGTTGGGCAAGATTCGACACAAGCCGGCAACTTCCCTTGTGCTAAATTAGTGTCTCGACAGAAGTTACACTTATCTGCGGACTTGTTTTCTGGATGGAAAAAGCGCACTTGGTATGGGCAAGCCAATAGACAATAACCACAACCGACGCACTTCTCTTGATGCACATCGACAATGCCCGTTTTTTCATCTTTGTAGGCCGCGCCTGTTGGGCAAACCATCACACAAGGTGCGTTATCACAATGCTGGCAAGAGTTACGAGTAAAACGGTAATCAACATTGGGATATTCGCCTTGGGGCTCACTCTTAATAATTTCTAAGCGCGATACACCTTCAGGTACTTTGTTTACTTCACGACATGCTTCGGTACAGGCGGTACAACCAATACAAGCGGTTTCGTCATGAATCATTCCATAACGTTTAGTGCCATCTTCTTGAACATTAGCTAGCGTCTTGCGACTTGTTACCGCCGCAGTTCCCGCTACACCTGTGGTAAAAATAACGGCACCCGCGCCTGCTAAAAAGTTTCTTCTTGAGCAACTCATAGATTACTCCTCTTCTTTCTTCTGGTTGAAGTCTGAATGGCAATCCACACACAGCTTGATGGTTTGCTTCTTATCTAAGCCCAACACCTTTGCTTCAGTCGCATGAACATCATGGCAGTTTGAACACGTTAAGTTTTGCGCGTGAACATCGTGAGTCCAACTCGCTTCGCGGAGATCATCAGGTTGGTGACAATCGATACATTGGCTATTGGCATCTAGGATTAATTTAGGGTCTAAGAAAACCTTCTCGGTTCCAGGTTGTGATTGAGCCTCACGATACTTCACCACTTTAGGTGCACCTTCACGGTGATCGGGGCTAATAGAACTATGACAGTCGGTACAATTTACTTCGCGGCCAAGCAAAGCGTGTGCACTTTCACCATGTGAACCCAATACCGTTTCTTTTGAATCTTTATGGCATTGAACACACTTGTAGTCTTTGTCGCGGATTAATTCGACTTCATGTCTTGTTGATTCTCCTACTGGCGTAACAGCAGGCTCAGCAACAGCATGAATGGAATAACCATAGAGGCAGAATGCTAGAAGGGATTTAAGCATTATGACTATGGCCAATTTAATATTGCCCATTTTATCCTTTCCTTATACCGGCATTATTTAACTCTCAACTAAATAATATTCCGGTTAAACAAAAGTACCCTTAAACGATATTATTACCGCTTAAATGATATCAATTCTTATTTTGGATAAGCCACAACGCTTTCTATTGTTAGAATATACCTCTAATTGGGTAACATGAAATTTCGACAGGTTAATTTGTGAACGCAATCACCCTATTTACATCATGGTCAATTTAGGTAATTGTTTGTTATATATGATAATAATTCTCAGTTAAATTCTAATCAATCTAACTTTAAATACCACTTTAGGGTTATATAAACTTCAGCGTGATTAAGGTCACTGTCATAAATTGATCTGGGACAATCTATATCCAACACGTAACAAAATGTGTTCAATTATGAATTAATATAAACAGGAATTCTCCAGTTCTTAATTTGAATAGCAAACTCACAACGCTTGGTATAAAAATCAGTATATTGGAGATATCACTGTGAAAAAGCATTGGATACGTAATTCGGTCACAGCACTATTAATGGTTAGCGCATCACTAGCAAGCGCGACCAGTTTTGCTGCGCCTGAACAAAAAGAAATTGGCGATCCTCGTAACGATCAGTTCGAGCAAAATCACCCAGATCAATATCATTCATGGAGACAGACGTCAGAAAGCGAAACCATTGAAGACGCACTAAAAGAAGATCCGAACATGGTTATCATGTGGGCTGGCTACGGCTTTGCAAAAGATTACAACAAGGCTCGTGGTCACTTTTATGCGATTGACGATGTACGACAAACACTTCGTACTGGCGGACCGACGGACGAAAATTCTGGCCCTATGCCAATGGCGTGTTGGAGCTGTAAGAGCCCAGATGTAGCGCGTGTTATCGAAGAGCGTGGCGAAGATGGTTACTTCGAGGGTAAATGGGCGCGTCTTGGTAACGAGATCATTAACCCTATTGGATGTTCAGACTGTCACGATACCCAAAGCGAAGGCTTCAAAAATGGTGAGCCAGCACTGAAGGTCACTCGTCCTTATGTTGAACGTGCATTTGAAGCAATTGGTAAAAAGTTTGATGAGCAAAGCCGTTTAGACCAACAAGCTTCAGTTTGTGCCCAATGTCATGTGGAATACTACTTCACCGGGCCAACCAAAGGCGTGAAATTCCCTTGGGACCAAGGTACAACCGTCGGCGATATGGAACGTTACTATGATGCGATCAACTTTAAAGATTGGACTCATAAAGTATCGAAAGCACCAATGCTGAAAGCACAGCACCCTGGTTTCGAAACATGGCGTGAAGGTATCCACGGCAAAAATAAAGTCGTCTGTGCAGACTGTCATATGCCGAAAGTGACCAAAGAAGATGGCACTGTTTATACCGACCATAAAGTGGGTAACCCATTCGACCGCTTCGAAGATACATGTGCAAACTGTCACACTCAATCGAAAGAAACCATGCGTAACATCGTTTCAAGCCGTAAAGCACAAGTTCTGAACATGAAGCTGACTGCTGAGAAGCAAATCGTAGCCGCTCACTTTGAAGCAGGTGCGGCATGGGAAGCCGGTGCGACAGAGCAAGAGATGGAGCCTATCCTACTGGATATCCGTCACGCTCAATGGCGTTGGGACTACGCTATTGCGTCTCACGGTATTCATATGCACGCACCTGAAATCGCTCTAGAAGTACTAGGTACTGCCGTTGATCGCGCAGCGGATGCTCGAACTAAAATTGTTCGTCTACTGGCGAAGAAAGGCATCACCGATCCAATCGAAATTCCAGATATCTCGACCAAAGAAGCGGCTCAAAAAGCGCTTGGAATGGACATGGATAAGATGAACGCAGAGAAACAGCACTTCTTAGACACGGTTGTTCCTAAATGGGAAGAGCAAGCTGAAAAGCGTGAAGCCAACTACGAATACTAGTTTCTTCAAATAGACCGTTAGGTAAAAACCAGTCACACTATTGTTGTGTGGCTGGTTTTTTGTTTTAAATATTCAGTGTTGGGTTTGAAGCATTCAAATCAATACGTACTTTCCAATGACCGTTTGCTAATTCAAGGAGTCAAAAATGAAGACCTTATTTTCGCTTTTAGCATTATGCATTACACTACTCAGTTCAGGCGTTAACGCATCAGAGCGCGCAGAGACAGGGTGGGAGTTGATAGAGAAAGGTGCATTAGTCATTGATGTAAGAACACCTGCAGAGTTCGAACAAGGGCATCTAGACAACGCCATCAACTACCCTCTTTCAGAAGTAGCGACTCACTTTGCTAATATTGAGAAAGACCAACCGATCGTTTTGTATTGCCGCAGTGGTAATCGCTCAGGGCAAGCTTATCAGTTCTTGCGTGATCAAGGATTTACTCAAATCCATAACGCAGGTGGTTTAACTGAAATGATCGAAAGCCAATAGATACGGAAAATAATGATTTTAGAAATTAATCACTTTAGAGTCGAATTACTTCAAAGGTAAATAGTTTCAAAATTTATTCAGGAACAACAAGCTTATTGACCAAGCCTAGCGGATCATCTCTTTGGCTTGGTTGATCGAATGAATAATCGAAACACGATCAATGCCCTTTTGATTGGAATCGAGGATTTGAGTCCACGCATCGATCGCTTGTCGATAGCGCATACTAATGAAGTGATCGGTCGCAATCAACATTAAGGCGGTACGATCGTTTGGATCAAGCTGCATCGACTGATTTAATAGCCTCTTGACCTCATCACTCATCGCCTGGGAGCTAAGGTAATAAAGTGCAGTAGCTTTAGCAGCATAAATACCAGAAGGTGCTTGAGGATCTAATCGAATCGCATAATCGTAGCAAGTGAATGCCGCATCAAACTCCCCTTTTTGCATGTACACACCACCAAGCTTAAACCACAAATCGGATTGATTTGGGTCTTGCTCAAGGCTCTGCTGAAGCTCATCTTGGAAATCTGTTGCCGTGTAGCTATCGCTATCATCTAAAGGAAATTGAGGTAACTCTTGTTTAAGCTGAAACCAGACAAGCACACTCAAAACCACAGCGATAAGCGAAATCATCGCATTGCCTTTTAAATGACGGCCATTTTTGCTCGCGGCAATAACAAACGCGATAAAAAACAGACTCATTAATAGTAAAGCAACCAACAACCAGATATCCATTCCACATCCTTTTATTTAGCTTTATCTCCTACTCTATCGCTTTCGTTCTGCCTCGTTATTGATCAAAGTTTAGCGTTCGAGATTTAGTGCTCAAACTTTTGCATAAAAGCGACAGGTTAAGGTCTGCTCTAAGACCTAAACGAACTGATAAGAAAAATGAAATGACAGGTAATAAAAAACCGAGCACTTAGGCTCGGTTTTTTCATTGGTACTCTTAATTACTTAGTGTAATCGAGATTACTCAGTATCTTGCTCGCTATCACTCTCAGAGTCAGAAGCATCGGATGCTTGCTCTTCATTTGATTCAGAAACGACCTTTCCTTCTGCATTAACTGTTTCTGCGTTTACTGCGTCAGCATTTGCTTCTTCAGTTTCTTCGCCTTCAACAATCTCAGCTTCTTCTACTTCGTCGATACGTTGTAGACCTACAACATTCTCATCTTCAGCAGTACGGATCAGTGTTACACCTTGAGTGTTACGACCAACTTGGCTGACTTCCGCCACGCGAGTACGTACTAGTGTACCTGCGTCGGTGATCATCATCATTTCATCGCCTTCTTCAACCTGAACAGCACCAACTACTGGGCCATTACGATCAGAGACTTTGATAGATACTACACCTTGCGTTGCACGGCCTTTCGTTGGGTATTCAGCCAACTCAGTACGCTTACCGTAACCGTTTTGAGTCACAGTTAGGATATCGCCTTCATTTGAAGGAACAATCAGTGAAACCACTTGATCGTCTTCTGGAAGCTTCATACCACGAACACCAGATGCAGTACGACCCATTGGACGTACTTTGTCCTCGTTAAAGCGAACAACTTTGCCCGATTTAGAGAACAGCATGATGTCGCTATTACCATCAGTAATATCAACGCCAATCAGTGAATCATCGTCACGTAGGTTAACTGCGATTAGGCCGTTAGCACGTACGTTTGCGAATTGATCCAGTGATGTCTTCTTAACTGTACCGTCGCCTGTTGCCATGAAGATGAATTTCTCGTTAGAGAACTCAGAGACAGGCAGGATAGCCGTAATACGCTCACCTTCTTCTAGAGGAAGAATGTTAACGATAGGCTTACCACGAGCGGTGCGGCTTGCTTGAGGCAGTTGGTAAACTTTCAGGCGGTACGTCTTACCACGAGTAGAGAAACATAAGATGTTATCGTGAGTATTAGCAACAAGCAGACGCTCAATGTAATCCTCATCTTTCATCTTAGTTGCACTCTTACCTTTACCACCACGACGCTGAGCTTCGTAGTCGCTTAGAATTTGGTACTTAACATAACCTGCGTTAGAAAGCGTTACTACAACGTCTTCTTGAGCAATCAGCTCTTCCATGTCGATGTCATGAACCGCTGCTGTGATTTCTGTACGACGAGCGTCGCCATAGATTTCACGTACCGCTTCAAGTTCTTCACGGATAACTTCCATCAAACGCTCAGTACTTGCAAGAATGTGCATTAGCTCAGCGATTTCTTCTAGAAGCGCTTTGTACTCGTCTAGAATCTTCTCATGTTCAAGGCCAGTTAAGCGATGAAGACGAAGCTCTAGAATAGCTTGTGCTTGTGTTTCCGTTAGGAAGTATTGGCCATCGCGGATGCCGTATTGATCTTCCAACCAATCAGGACGAGCCGCATCAGTACCTGCACGTTCAAGCATTGCTGCAACGTTACCAAGTTCCCAACCGCGAGCTACTAAACCAGCTTTTGCTTCAGCAGGCGTTGGAGCGTTACGGATAAGCTCGATGATTTCGTCAATGTTAGCAAGTGCTAGAGACAATGCTTCAAGGATGTGTGCACGGTCGCGCGCTTTCTTCAGTTCAAAGATAGTACGACGAGTCACAACTTCGCGACGGTGGTCTACGAAGCACTTAAGCATGTCTTTGATGTTGAACAACTGTGGTTGACCATTGTTCAGCGCAACCATGTTGATACCGAAAGTTGTTTGCAGTTGAGTTTGTGAGTAAAGGTTGTTCAATACAACTTCACCGACAGCGTCACGCTTACATTCAATAACAATACGCATACCATCTTTATCAGATTCGTCACGTAGAGCACTGATGCCTTCAACTTTCTTATCTTTAACCAGTTCAGCAATCTTCTCGATCAGGCGAGCTTTGTTTACTTGGTAAGGAATCTCAGTAACGATAATGGTTTCTTTACCATTTTTCTCTACTTCAATATTCGCTTTTGAACGCATGTAAACTTTACCGCGGCCAGTTTTATAAGCATCTACGATGCCTTTACGACCACTGATAAGTGCTGCTGTCGGGAAGTCAGGACCAGGGATATAGTCCATTAGCTCATCAATAGTAATATCTTCATTATTGATAAATGCTAAACAGCCATCAACAACTTCACCAAGGTTATGTGGTGGGATGTTGGTAGCCATACCTACTGCGATACCAGAAGCACCGTTTACCAATAGGTTAGGAATTTTTGTAGGAAGTACTGCTGGAATTTGTTCTGTACCATCGTAGTTCGGTACGTAGTCCACAGTTTCCTTATCAAGGTCAGCCAGGAGCTCGTGAGCAATTTTCGCCATACGAACTTCGGTATAACGCATTGCAGCCGCGGAGTCGCCATCGATAGAACCAAAGTTACCTTGGCCATCAACTAGCATGTAACGCAGTGAGAACGGTTGAGCCATACGAACAATAGTATCGTATACAGCACTATCACCATGCGGGTGGTATTTACCGATTACATCACCTACTACACGAGCAGACTTTTTATATGGTTTGTTCCAATCATTACCCAGTACATTCATCGCGAACAAAACGCGGCGGTGTACAGGTTTTAGGCCATCACGCACATCTGGAAGGGCACGACCAACGATGACGGACATCGCGTAGTCTAGGTATGAACCTCTAAGCTCATCTTCAATATTTACGGGCGTGATCTCTTTCGCTAGATCGCTCATAGAGCCATTTTCCCTCTATAGTCAGATCGTATTTTTGAATACGTATAAGACCGAAAAATATAACACAAATTTACCTACGGAGGCATCACTTTCCCTCTCCTTTTACCATCTTGTGACCCTTGTAGCCAATCAATTGATGAGAAATTGCACCTCCGCATCATATCTCGCTGAAACATGGTCACTTTACACCCAATAAGTTCGCAAAATTGTAGATCTTCTGGTCAAGGCGAAAAGGCAAGTTATAATGCCTGCAATTTCATGGATGCCGTATTTAACTTGGAAATGCCGATTATGACTAAATCACAGAATGTAGACCCAGCAGAAATCAAGAAATTTGAAGACATGGCGTCACGCTGGTGGGATCTAGAAGGCGAATTTAAGCCTCTACATCAAATCAACCCACTACGCCTAAACTACGTGCTAGAAAAAACTGAAGGTTTGTTTGGTAAGAAAGTGCTCGATGTTGGTTGCGGTGGTGGCATTTTAGCGGAAAGTATGGCAATCGAAGGTGCTGTAGTGACAGGGCTAGACATGGGCAAAGAACCACTTGAAGTGGCACGCTTGCACGCACTAGAAACTGGCACCAAGCTCGATTACATCCAAAGTACCATTGAAGACCACGCAGAAGAGAATCCACAAACTTACGACGTGGTCACTTGCATGGAAATGCTAGAGCACGTGCCTGATCCACAATCAGTGATCACCGCATGTTCAAAATTGGTCAAACCGGATGGCCACGTTTTCTTCTCTACGTTGAACCGCAATTTTAAATCTTACTTGTTTGCGATTGTTGGTGCAGAGAAGCTACTAAAGATAGTTCCTGAAGGCACTCACGAGCATGACAAGTTCATTCGCCCAGCTGAACTTATCAAGATGATTGATAATACATCTCTACAAGAACTCGGCATCACTGGGCTGCACTATAATCCACTGACAGACACTTACCGATTAGGTCGCAGTGTTGAAGTCAATTACATCGTGCATACGCAAAATTTCGCTTAAAAAATATCAGCTATCCTACCGTAAAATTTTTTCTAAAAAAGACTAATGAAAAAGGTTGCAATTAACATAAGTTTGCGACTTTTTTCAGTCTAAATTTCGTGCGCTAGCTTCCATTTTGACCACCTAGATTTAAATTTAATCGCCTAAAATCCATCGCCCATTTTGCTCAAAGATCAAGGGATTTTTTTTTATAGGCGTGCAAAAATAAAGCATCATTAAAAGCCGACTTTTATACAATCAAGTCTCATCTATCTTCATCAGTTAGTGGTCACTTACAGTTTTTTTTCAATCCACCACTTATCCACAAGCAACCCAATTTCTTTACCTTGAAAAAGTTCGGTTGTAGCACTATCTTGTAACCCAACAAACAAATGACCCCTATATGTTGTGTTTGAACTACAATATATGGGTAGACCAAGATCACAAAGCCGACACGTAATTTACAAAAATTACACAGAAATACACAAAAACACGGCCTTGTTCAGTTTTGTTAGGGAAATTAAGCAGAATGAACCAACAACTTACTGTTACCAAGCGTAACGGGCGCAAAGAAACCATCGATCTAGAGAAGATTCACCGCGTGATCACATGGGCAGCTGAAGGCTTGCACAATGTTTCTGTATCACAAGTAGAATTGAAAGCTCACATTCAGTTTTACGACGGCATCACCACGACTGACATTCATGAAACTATCATCAAGTCAGCAGCGGATTTAATCTCTGAAGAGACTCCTGATTACCAATATCTAGCAGCACGTCTGTCAGTATTCCACCTACGTAAAAAAGCGTATGGCGAATACGAGCCACCTGCGCTTTATGACCACGTTTCAAAACTGGTCGATATGGGTAAATATGACAGCCACCTAATGCAAGATTACACGAAAGCTGAGTTTGAAGAGCTAGACCAGTACATCGACCATAAGCGTGACTTAGACTTCTCTTACGCGGCAGTTAAGCAGCTTGAAGGTAAATACTTCGTGCAAAACCGTGTAACAAAAGAAATCTACGAGAGTGCTCAGTTTCTTTACATCCTAGTGGCTGCGTGTCTATTCGCTAAATACCCTAAATCGACTCGTCTTGACTACATCAAACGTTTTTACGACGCATCGTCTACGTTTAAGATTTCTCTACCTACACCGATCATGTCTGGTGTACGTACGCCTACGCGTCAATTCAGCTCTTGTGTACTGATCGAATGTGGTGACAGCCTTGATTCAATCAACGCAACAGCAAGCTCAATTGTTCGTTACGTATCTCAACGTGCTGGTATTGGTATCAACGCAGGTCGTATCCGTGCGCTGGGTTCTGAAATCCGTAATGGTGAAGCGTTCCACACTGGCTGTATCCCTTTCTACAAATACTTCCAAACAGCAGTAAAATGTTGTTCACAAGGTGGTGTTCGTGGCGGTGCGGCAACGGTATTCTACCCACTATGGCATGGTGAAGTTCAGTCTCTATTAGTACTGAAAAACAACCGCGGCGTTGAAGAGAACCGTGTTCGTCACATGGACTACGGCGTACAGCTGAACAAACTCATGTACTCTCGTCTTGTTCAAGGTGGCAACATCAGCCTGTTCTCACCTTCTGACGTACCTGGCCTTTACGATGCGTTCTTCGAAAACCAAGACCGTTTTGAAGAACTATATGTTAAGTACGAAAACGATCCTTCAGTGAAGCGTGAAACGGTTAAAGCCGTTGAGCTGTTCTCTCTGCTAATGCAAGAGCGAGCTTCGACTGGTCGTATCTACATTCAGAACGTTGACCACTGTAATACACACAGCCCGTTTGATTCTGAAGTGGCTCCTGTTCGTCAGTCGAACCTATGTCTAGAAATCGCGCTACCAACTAAGCCACTTTCTAACGTAGAAGATGACGAAGGTGAAATTGCACTATGTACGCTTTCAGCGTTTAACCTAGGCGCAATCAACGAGCTAGACGACCTTGCTGAGCTTTCTGAACTGGTTGTTCGTGCACTTGATGCATTGCTTGATTACCAAGACTACCCACTTCCAGCAGCACGCAAGTCGACAATGAACCGTCGTACTCTAGGTGTGGGTGTCATCAACTACGCATACTACCTAGCGAAAAACGGCGTGAAGTACTCTGATGGCAGCGCAAACAGTCTGACTCACCGTACTTTTGAAGCAATTCAATACCACTTGTTAAAAGCGTCTGTTGAACTGGCGAAAGAACAAGGCCGTTGCCCATCTTTCCACGAGACCAACTACGCGAAAGGCCTACTGCCAATCGATACTTACAAGAAAGATATCGACTTAGTATGTGAAGAGCCACTGCACTACGATTGGGACACGCTACGCGAAGAGATCATGGAGCACGGTCTGCGTAACTCTACGCTAACAGCGCTTATGCCTTCTGAGACTTCGTCTCAAATCTCGAACGCAACTAACGGTATCGAGCCACCACGTGGTTACGTATCAGTGAAAGCATCGAAAGACGGCATCCTTAAGCAAGTGGTTCCTGACTTCTTAAATCTTAAAGAGAACTACGAGCTACTTTGGAACATTGGTTCGAACGATGGTTACCTGCACCTAGTGGGTATCATGCAAAAATTCGTTGACCAAGCTATCTCTGCAAACACTAACTATGATCCAAGTGTTTACGACAGCGGTAAAGTACCAATGAAGAAGCTGCTTCAAGACCTACTTACAGCGTACAAGTACGGTGTTAAGACGCTTTACTACCATAACACTCGTGATGGTGCTAAAGACGACCAAGGCGATGCAGTTCAAGTGCCGGAAGAAGATTGTGAAGGCGGCGGTTGTAAGATCTAAACCGCAATAAACATTAAGACCCCAGAGAAGAGTTATCTTCTCTGGGTTTAAAGCATTAACAGGGCCCGTTTTATTACGGGTCTTTAAAGGATTTGAGGCATTTATGGCTTACAGTACTTTTTCTCAGCAAAAAAATGACCAACTAAAAGAACCAATGTTCTTGGGTCAGTCGGTAAACGTTGCACGTTACGACCAACAAAAATTCGAAATCTTCGAAAAGTTGATCGAGAAGCAGCTTTCTTTCTTCTGGCGTCCAGAAGAAGTAGACGTATCTAGCGACCGTATCGACTACAACAAGCTTCCTGAGCATGAAAAGCACATTTTCATCTCTAACTTGAAGTA
The DNA here is from genome assembly GCF_042466085.1 of Vibrio sp. R78045. Taxonomy (NCBI): domain Bacteria; kingdom Pseudomonadati; phylum Pseudomonadota; class Gammaproteobacteria; order Vibrionales; family Vibrionaceae; genus Vibrio; species Vibrio sp. R78045. The sequence goes on along the minus strand of NZ_JAXHBS010000008.1, from coordinate 1,090,456 downwards.
CCAAACGCTTCTAGATTCTATCCAAGGCCGCAGCCCTAACGTTGCCCTACTTCCACTGGTATCTCTACCAGAAGTTGAAACTTGGATTGAGACTTGGTCTTTCTCTGAAACGATTCACTCTCGTTCTTACACACATATCATCCGTAACATCGTCAATGATCCAGGTGTAGTATTCGACGACATCGTTGAAAACGAAGAGATCCTGAAGCGTGCGAAAGACATCGCGTTTTACTACGATGATTTAATCAAGCTGACGGCTGACTACCACCGCTACGGCGAAGGCAACCACAACATTAACGGCGAAGACGTTAAGATTTCACTTCACGACCTGAAGAAGAAGCTTTACGTATGTCTAATGTCTGTAAACGCACTAGAAGCGATTCGTTTCTACGTGAGTTTTGCATGTTCATTCGCATTCGCTGAACGTGAGCTAATGGAAGGTAACGCGAAGATCATCAAGCTAATCGCTCGTGATGAAGCTCTTCACCTTACTGGTACACAGCACATGATTAACTTACTGCGTAATGGCCAAGATGACTTCGAATTCATGCAAATCGCTGAAGAGTGTAAGCAAGAGTGTTTCGACCTATTCAAAGAAGCAGCAGAGCAAGAAAAAGAGTGGGCAGAATACCTATTCAAAGATGGCTCTATGATTGGTCTGAACAAAGACATTCTTTGCCAATACGTTGAGTACATCACTAACATCCGTATGCAAGCGGTTGGTTTAGGTACTGCTTACCCAGAAGCAACGTCGAACCCAATCCCATGGATCAACGCATGGTTATCTTCAGATAACGTACAAGTTGCTCCACAAGAAGCTGAAATCAGTTCTTACCTAGTTGGTCAGATCGACAACGAAGTAAAAGCTGACGACTTTGAAGGATTCGAGCTGTAATGCCAACAATCAAAATCAACAAGCTGACTTCGATTGAATCTAACCCTTCAAACACTCTATTGGAAACAATGGAACAAGCTGGGTTAGAGCCAGAATACAACTGCCGAGATGGGCATTGTGGCGCTTGTCGTTGCACGTTGGATTCTGGGGAAGTCGAGTACGTTGGTTTTGCTATGGCTTACACGCAAGGTAATGAAATATTACCTTGTATCTGTAAAGCAAAGACTGAGCTATCGCTGAGTAACGTTATTCACAGAAACAAGCAAAAACGCGCATAAGCCAACTGGCTTTAGGTCGCTTTGTTCGAATATCGTCAATAAGAATTAAAAAGGGTCCGCTTCCTTTAGGAGTGCGGACCCTTTTCTGTTTATGTCTTTAGGTATCTGAAACAACTCGTCTATCACTCAACCAAAATCTTCCTGTTCGCTTGTGTCATACAAAACCAAACGTTTATTGCTGAGTCAGGTTAAGAGTCACAGAGCCAATATAACAAGCGCTTCGGCACTCTCCACAGCCGTTACACTTATCTTTGTCCACTGTAGGCAACTCTCCTACTTCAATGTGTATCACACCTGCTGAACACGCAGTTTTGCATGCTGAACAGTCCATTTGCATGTAATTATTGCAGCTATCAGCAAAGCTCGGCTTGAGGTCGATATAAGGCGTGACCGTTGGATGAAGTGCGCCAGTTAGGCACACTTCAGTGCATTTGTTACACATAGAACAACTGTTGTAATCCAAATTCAACAGCGCACTACCCTCTAGCGTCTCAATCACGCTATTCGGACACGCTTGCTCACACAGTCCACAACTGTCGCAAAGGCGCTCAAACAGCACCTCATCGACAGCCCTAGGTGGTCTAGCATGTAAGCGCTGTGATTTCTCTTCATAACTTGCAGCAGCTTTAACTGGCTTAGAGAGTCGAGTTAAGAAACCACGCCTATTCGAATTTATTTGCTCAGACATTAGTCGATATATAACTTTTTAGTGGCAACGTTTAAATTATATTCAGATGTTAATTGATTAAGCCAATTTATTACATCACTTGATAGCTTCTTATAAAATGATAAATCTGATGCTGTATTTAATTTATCTAAATAAGTAGAAGACCAAGGTAATAAGTGACACTCAAGCAATTCACGAGCTGAATTAATATTATTATTTTCTAACAAATACGCATGAGCGAATAACATTAAACCAAATTGATCTTCTGGCTCTCTTAAACCTGTATCCAATTCAATTTGGTTTAATTCTAGAAACTGTCGATATTCCACAGTCGATGCACCAAACACCACACGGTCTTTATCTAGGTACACAGACCCCCAAGGCGGAGCTGGCATGTCTCCCACACCTTCGAACAAGCGGCTGAACTCTGCTGCGAGCGCATCTTCATCTTCACTTCTCAATGCCTGCAAGCATTCTTCAGAGAGCACTTCGCTCTCAACCAAAGCTTCAACAATGGTGACCAACTGTTCTTTACTTGTCGCTTGATAAAATAGCGAACCCAATAATTTATGCGTATCGATAATCATTATTATTTATACCGTTATAGGTTTAAAGATAATTATATAAATAAGACGATTTAATTCTTTGATCTATTTTATACATTCGATTCATAAGATTTAAATTTCGCTCTTATTTGATGCCAATCAATCAACAATCCAAAATAAAAAAATAAAGAACAAACTACCTATAAAGTACTAGCCATCAATAGCAAAAGGCATCTTAGAATGACGAATAAGAAAGAATCTGGGGTAATGAACCTTACTCGAAGAGGCTTCATGAAAGCTTCTTCTGCAGTAGGTAGTGCAGCCGCACTTGCGGGCGGTATCGCTTTACCTTTCAAATCCAAACCAGTAGCGGCTGCGGTTGCTGAGAATGTGGATGAGAAAATCGTATGGAGTGCATGTACAGTAAACTGCGGCTCTCGCTGTCCACTACGTATGCATGTACAAAACGGTGAAATCAAATACGTAGAAACAGATAACACGGGTACTGACGAATACGGTCATCACCAAGTGCGTGCATGTCTACGTGGTCGCTCTATGCGCCGCCGTGTTTACAACCCAGATCGCCTGAAATACCCAATGAAACGTGTGGGTAAACGTGGTGAAGGTAAGTTTAAGCGTATTAGCTGGGAAGAGGCTTTTGATGAAGTCGCTGGCACTATGCAACGCCTTATCAAAGATTACGGTAACGACACTATCTACCTAAACTACGGCACAGGTACGCTTGGTGGTACGGTAACTAAGTCTTGGCCACCAGCACAAACGCTGATTGCGCGTCTAATGAACCTAAGTGGTGGTTACCTAAACCATTACGGTGACTACTCAACAGCGCAAATCGCGAAAGGCTTGAGCTACACCTACGGTGGTTGGGCAAACAACAACTCTTTCTCTGACTTAGAGAACACTAAGCTTAACATCCAATTTGGTAACAATCCTGCTGAGACTCGCATGTCTGGCGGCGGTCTGATCCACCACTACATAGAAAGCAAAAACAAATCAAACGCAAGAACGATCATCATCGATCCACGCTACACCGATACTGCCGGTGGCCGTGAAGATCAGTGGATCCCAATTCGTCCTTCTACGGATGCTGCATTGGTAGCCGGTCTTGCACACGTGATGATCACTGAAGACCTCGTAGACCAACCGTTCCTAGACAAATACTGTGTCGGTTATGATGAGAAGACCCTTCCTGTATCAGCACCTAAAAACAGTGACTACAAATCTTATATCTTAGGTTTAGGTGAAGATGGCGTAGAGAAGACACCAGAGTGGGCTTCTAAAATCACAGGCATTCCGGTTGATACTATCGTTAAACTAGGCCGTGAAATGGGCACAGCGAAACCATGTGCCATCCACCAAGGTTGGGGCCTGCAACGTACTGCGAACGGTGAACTAGCTTGTCGTGCAATCGCGATGCTATCGCTACTCACCGGTTCTGTGGGTGTATCAGGCGGTTCAACAGGCGCTCGTGAAAGTGACATCAACATTCCGTTTGTTCGCTTCCCTACTGTGCCAAACCCAGTTGAAACGTCAATTTCAATGTTCATGTGGACTGACGCAATTCACCGTCACCACGAGATGACAGACATCACTGATGGTGTTCGCGGTGCTGAGCGCCTTAAGAACCCAATCAAGATGATCTGGAACTACGCAGGTAACTGCATCATCAACCAACACTCAGACATCAACAAGACACACGCGATTCTTCAAGATGAAAGTGCTTGTGAAATGATCGTTGTGGTTGATAACCATATGACTTCTTCTGCGAAATACGCCGACATCATCCTGCCTGACTTAACGACATCAGAGCAAGACGACTGGTGTATGGATGGTAAAGCATCGAATATGCCTTACTTCATCTACGCACAGAAAGCGATTGAGCCTCAGTTCGAAGCAAAATCTATCTACGAGATGTGTACGCAACTTGCTAAACGCATGGGCGTAGAAAAAGAGTTCACAGAAGGCCGTACTCAAGAGCAATGGATTGAGCACCTTTACGCAGAAACTCGTAAGAACGATCCAACACTGCCAACCTTCGAAGAGATGAAAGAGCTGGGTATCTACAAACGTAGCTACGACCACCACTACATCGCTTACGAAGATTTCCGTAAAGATCCTGAAGCGAACCCACTGACCACACCAAGTGGCAAAATTGAGATCTACTCAGAGCAACTGGCTGATATCGCGAAGACTTGGAAGCTGAAAGAAGACGAAGTGATTCACCCACTTCCGATTTACGCGGATTCGTTTGAAGGTCATAACGATCCACTAGCAGAGAAGTACCCACTTCAGCTAACCGGTTTCCACTACAAGGCTCGTACTCACTCGACTTACGGCAACGTTGCAGAAATCAAAGCAGCAGCACCGCAAGAGTTATGGATCAACCCAATCGATGCAAAAGAGCGTGGTATCGAAAACGGCGACATGGTGAGTATTTTCAACGACCGTGGCGAAGTACACATTCCAGCGAAAGTGACACCAAGGATTCTTCCTCGAGTTGTCGCACTAGGCGAAGGTGCATGGTACGCACCGGATGGTCAGAAGATCGACCATGCAGGCTCCATCAACGTGCTGACGACTCAGCGCCCGAGCCCACTTGCTAAGGGTAACCCTCAGCATACAAACCTAGTTCAAATCAAAGCGCTAAACAAAGCATAAGGTAGGTTGGAATGAAACAATACGGCTTTTACATTGATTCAAGTAAATGCACGGGTTGTAAAACCTGTCAGCTTGCTTGTAAAGATTATAACGATCTAGACATCAAAACGAACTACCGTCGCGTATACGAATACGCAGGTGGTGGCTTCACTCAAGATGGTGATACTTGGGTTCAGAAAGATGTCTTTTCTTACTACCTATCTATCGCTTGTAACCACTGTACTAACCCAGCGTGTGTGAAAGTGTGTCCTTCGGGCGCGATGCACAAACGTGATGAAGACGGTTTGGTTGTGGTTGATGAGAGCGTATGTATTGGTTGTCAGCACTGTAGTAATGCATGCCCTTACGGCGCACCACAATACAATGCGAAGAAAGGTCACATGACCAAATGCGACGGTTGTTACCAACGTGTTTCTGAAGGCAAACAGCCTATCTGTGTTGAGTCTTGCCCACTTCGTGCATTGGAGTTTGGCGAAATCAATACACTTCGCGAGAAGTACGGCTCTGGTGCGGATGTGGCTCCACTGCCATCTTCAACCGAAACGCTACCGAACATCGTGATTAAGCTGAACAAAAACGCGAAGCCGACTGGCGATACCAGTGGTCACCTAGCAAACCCGAAGGAGGTTTAAGATGATTTTTCATGAGTGGTCTTTAATCTTCTTTACGGTGCTGGCTCAAACAGCAGTGGGTGGTTACTTATTGATTGGCGCACGTGCACTGGTACTGGGTCATGACGAAGAGAAGCTGAACAGCTACAAGGTTCCAATGTTCATTCTATGGGCACTAATGGGTCTTGGCTTCATGTTCTCGACAACGCACCTTGGCTCTCCACTGCGCGCGTTTAACGCTTTTAATCAGCTCGGTTCGGCTTGGTTGTCTAACGAAGTGTTCTTCGGTGCGGCATTCTTCGCTGTCGGTGGCCTGCAATGGCTATTGTCTGTGGTTAAGAAAGGTGGCGTAGCTATCCAGAAAGCACTGATGGTTGGCGCGATGGTACTGGGTGTTATCTTCATGTATGCGATGATCAACGTATACATGATCAACACCGTACCCACGTGGGACAACATCTATACACCACTGAGCTTCATCATGACGATGGTTGTGGGTGGTTTGTTGCTATCTCAGTTCGTTCTTGTGTTCGCAAACGACAGCCACTTTACGGTTGACCGTAACATCACCATGTTGGCTGTAATTACTGTTGCGATAAGCTTACTTGTGACAGTAGGCAAACTGAACCTAATCGGTGACATCCAAACTTCAGCAGCAAAAGCATCTGAGTTGGTTGACGGTTTAGGCAGCTATGTGATTCTTCAAGTTGCATTACTGATGGCAAGCTTACTGATTTGGATTCTACCTATGCTGAACAAAGCAAAAGTGAATCCAGTAAACCTAAGCCTAGCATTGGTACTGTTCTTAGCTTCTGAGTTAATCGGCCGTGGTTTGTTCTACAGCCTACACATGACAAGCGGTTTGTAATCGAGTTCTTACAGACATGAGTTACGTGTAAACATCGCTGCTGGTTTGGTTATCTAGAAGGCTAGATAAACTAAAGGCCCAACACCTATTTAGATGTTGGGCCTTTTTATTTCGTTTTTCCTAGCATTTCCAGTACAGGCTCCGTGAGTTCGCCTAAATGCTTACTTAATAATAGTCGCCGGAATAAACATGTCTTTCAATCGCTTAACTGAAGAGTATGTGCCGAACATCGGTTTGTTATCTAGATGCCTTCTCAACATATCGGCGGCAACGGTCTTAATCACGTTGCGTTGATCTTCACGCGAGTACTGGCGATAAAATTCAAGCACCTGACCCCATTCGCCTGCTTCAGTCGACAATGCAACGCTGAATGTATTGCCTTCCAGCTTACCAGTCACCAAAGCCAATTCAGTTCCGCATTTCTCTCTTGTTGCTCCAGCCAGAGCAAAGGTTGCGGCTAACGGATCGCTCTTTTCAAGTTCGCTCTCTTTTGGCTCAGCCATCACCCACGAATGTCCAAAGCAATCTTCAACCTGCTCATTCAATTGCAGCCACGCTGACAGTGCGCCTTTGGTCGACACTTCAGACACAGATAGCGTCTTCTTTTTTTCCGCCATGATGTGGCCAATATGGTCAATCATCGGCTCGTCAACACTGACTACGTTACTTTCTAATAGTTTGTAAACCATCTGCATTAACTTAACGCGAGTTTCTAAACCAGATTTTGGCCCAAACAGCTTCACCTCAATAAATGGCAGATAAGAGCGGTAACCTAGCTCATAGCCTTCAGGAAGCTTCAGTTGGTCTAACACATCAGAGATACCGGACTCAGATAAACCAAACGTAAACAGCCTGCTGCATTCAGAAGCAACCACTTGAGGGTATGTACGCGATAAATCAGGAAGAATCTCAAACGTCACCATGCGTTTGAATTCACTCGGGACACCCGGCGTGAAATAGAAAGTCGCATCGTTGATTTTAAGTTTGAAACCACACGCAGTACCAACTGGGTTATCGACAATCTCTGAGCTAGCAGGAAGCAGTGCCTGCTTAAGATTACTGTCAGGCATTGGCATACCACGTCCAGAGAACATCTCTTCCATACGAGCAAGCCATTCAGGGAACATGACGAGTTTCTGCTCGGAAGCAGTAGCTGCCGCTGCAGCACTCATGTCATCGGTTGTCGGCCCTAGGCCACCATTAACGATAACCACATCATAGTTAAAGCTCAGCATCAGCAGTTCTTCAACAAGAGCATTCATTTGATCACCCACGGTTGAGCGCTTAGCAAGAGCAAAACCATGCTGATAAAACTCAGCAGACATCCAAGCTGCGTTTGTATCTACAATGTCTCCATGAAGAACTTCTTCACCTGTGCTTAACATTGCGATTTTCGTCATATTTCTATCCCTTGTTGTCATAAAAAGACACTGCATTATTTACAAACTGGTCTATGGTTGAATTTGGAACAATTCGCCTTTTCACTAATATTAATCATGTTAAACCTAAGGTTTTCTTAGGAAAAGCGATAAATTATTAGTTCCCTAAATCAGGCATTTAATAGATAATTGTGACCCTGATCAATTCCAAACTTTCTCATGGAGACCCTTGTGGCCAAATCACCGTTACTAGCAAAGGTTACTGCTGCATTTTCAATGCTAATGTCAGTTAACTCGGTTGCAAGCCAATACGACTTCGACCAGCCAATCAACCTTTCTTACTCGGATGAATGTGCTCAAGATTACTGTTTTAATGACAACTTGTACACCTACAAGCCTAGTACCAATTACGCACTGAGCGAACCAAGTGACGAGTACGACTTCTCAATCCAACAACCAAAACATTTGTTGGTGAGCCAGGAGAAAGATTGGGATTACCTAATGGGTCAAACCTACACTATTCTTGGCTTAAGTGTCGCGACAGTAGGTCTAATGACTCTTCTCCCTGAAAGTATCACTAAGTGGGATGATGACCAACGTGATATCAGTTCGTTAGGTAAAAAGTGGAAAGATAACGTTTCTGATGGCCCAGTATGGGACCGTGATGAGCACTTCTTAAATTACGTGATGCACCCGTATTTCGGTGGGGTTTACTACACCGCGGCTCGCCACGCGGGTTACGATGAATTTGAGTCTTTCCTATACTCTTGGACCATGTCGACATTTTTCTGGGAATACGGCGTAGAAGCATTCGCGGAAGTACCTTCCTGGCAAGATCTCTTCATCACGCCATTCTTCGGTGCCGTTGTCGGTGAAATGATGCTAGAAGCAGAACAAGACATCGTTGCTTCAGGTGGCGAAGTGATGGGCTCTCAAACCATGGGGGATGTGTCTCTATTCTTCCTAAACCCTGTTGGCCATATCCATTACTGGGTAAGTGATGCATGGGGCGGTGACGCAGAAGTGAACCTGAATACTAACCCTTGGTGGGATAACCAAGACGCAGCGCGATTTGCCTACGACGCAGGCGCACCATACGATTCTCAATTTGTTGGTATGAACTTTAAAGTCACGTTCTAAACCAGCCTCCACGTGACTTGCTAAGCCGTTTACTCGTTGCTTGCTAAGCTTCTGAATCACAAATAACAGCGACAACTCTTTCAAAAAGCGGCTCTCTAGCCGCTTTTTTTGTGCCCTACTCTTCATTCTCTTTTTTTGTATCACAGCTTAGTTTCAAAAATTGACGTAGGTCAAACATTGTTCGATGTAAACTTCTACACTGAAATTAAAGAACTTTATCGCATGATATCAAACATTTAATTAGTAACGATTAATTGAGACTTTGGGGGCTGATATGAACAGTACATTTATCGTAAACTTTATTGGAAAGGCATCACCAGCAACAATCAAACAACTTGCTGCGGTTACTCACGAAAACGACGGGAAATGGCTCATCAGTAAAGTGAACTTTATTGAAGACCAAGTCGCAGGCGTACTCAAGGTTCAACTTCCAGCCATCAACGAATCAATTGTCAAAGAAGCTTTCAGCGCCAATACTGACTTGATCGTGCAGTTTGTTGATTCAGACCATACTCATAACGCACAAGATACAATACATCACCTACGACTCGACTCGAACGACCGAGCAGGTATCGTCAACGAAGTAACACATGTATTGGATAGACAAGGGATCAGCATTCTCGATATGGATTGCCACCGAGTCTTCATCGCTGGCGGCGGTGGTGTTAGCTCAAGTTTGTTCACTTCCAAGATCGCCGTTAAGCTACCAATAGAAGTTTTGATTGATGACGTAGTGAATGAACTCGAAACACTCAGTGAAGATACTCGAGTGATGATTGAGAGCTAACAGATAGCGCTTAACTTCTATCTTTTCACTGGTAACATTTATCTAAAAACAAAAAAGAGCAGCTCATCGGCCGCTCTTTTTATCGTTCTAATGCAATGTTTGGTTACTTAACCGACCATTGTGACAATGAACGTTTAAAGTCTTCATAGCCAAACTCATTCAACTTTTGAACTTCGCCACCGCTACGCTCGCAGTAGATTGACGGCATTTTTAGGCCATTGAACCAGTTCAGTTTCACCATGGTGTAACCCGCGCTGTCTAGCAGGTGCAGCTTTTGACCAATCTTAAGTGGCTCATCAAAGCTTGCTTCACAGAACTGATCGCCCGCAAGACATGAACACGAACCAATTACATAGTCATGGCTACCATTTTCTGAAGCTTCCAATACCGATGCCGGTTCATTGTAGATAAGCGTATCAAGGCGATGCGCTTCGGTTGCCGAGTCGACAATTGCCGTTTTCTTCACGTTCTCTACGATATCAACTACTGTCACGACCAGATCCGTCGTTTTAGTAATGATCGCTTCACCCGGTTCAAGGTACATCTGCACGCCGTGCTTTTCAGAAAAGGCTTTTAGTGCAAGGCCCAACTTCTCGATGTCATAACCCGGCCATGTGAAGAACACACCTCCGCCCATGCTCACCCAATCCAACTTATCGAGGTGATCGCCAAACTGCTCTGAGATTGAATCAAGCAGGCCGATAAATGCATCGACGTCTTTGTTCTCGCAGTTCATGTGGAACATCGCGCCATTAATCTCGTCGAAGATCTCAGGCTTAATGTGATCAGCCTGAACACCTAAACGAGAGAATTGACGCGCCGGATTTGCTAAGTCTTGTCCTGCGTAACTTACGCCCGGATTTAGACGTAAACCCAGCGACGCTTTACCTTCAACAATATGGCGGTAAGCTTCGAATTGGCTTTGTGAGTTGAAAATCATCTTGTCGCAAATATCCGCAACTTCTCTCACGTCATCTTCGCTGTAACCCACACTGTAAGCATGCGTCTCACCACCAAAGGTTTCGTGACCAAGTTTCACTTCGTATGGGCCAGAGCTTGTCGTGCCATCGAGGTAAGGTTTGATGATGTCAAACACACCCCATGTCGAAAAACACTTCAGTGCCAATACCAACTTCACACCTGAAATCTCTTTCAGCTGCTTAGCTATCTCTAAATTTGCAATCAACTTGTCTTCGTTGATCATGAAGTATGGGGTTTTTAGTTCGTTGTTTTGCATGTTAATACCTTGCGGCCCTCGAGTTCACGAAGGCACATGATAATCGAACAAAGCCGACGCAACAGCATCGGCTTGTATTTGTACGTTCTTGTCATTCTGAAAACTTTGGATTGAATACGCAGAACTTTACCCTTGTAGCTAGGACATCGCGCGAAGTTTACGAATGTAAATAAGCACGATGGACAACGCAACGAGGGCAAAGAGCCAGAATTACTTCAAAGTATGGATCAGAGGTAAACCAGCTGCAGGCTCTAGCTCTTGGACATGCCAATCTAGACCGATCTCAGGCATCGTTGCTAGAAACGGGTCTGGGTTTAGCTGTTCCATGTTGAACACACCTTTATCAGCCCATTCGCCACGGAAGAACTGAAGTGCAGCCGTAATCGCTGGAACACCTGTTGTGTAAGAGATCGCTTGGTGCTCTACGTCTTCGTAAGCCACTTCGTGGTCTGCGTTATTGTAGATGAATACGCTGCGCTCTTTACCGTCTTTCTTACCTTGAACCCAAGTACCGATACACGTTAAGCCCGTGTAACCCGGAGCCAAAGATGTTGGGTCTGGTAGTAGTGCTTTAAGAACATGCAAAGGCTGAACCACAGTACCATCGTGCAGTGTTAGCGGATCTGGGCTAAGAAGACCGATATCACGCATGCAGTTGAAGTAGTTCAAGTATGCATCACCAAAGCCCATCCAGAATTCGATACGCTTAGCTGGGATGAACTCTTTCATTGAACGAACTTCATCATGCGCCATTGAGTAAACTTTGTGAGAACCACAGTTCGGGAATTCAAATTCAAGCATACGAGAGTGACAAGGTACTTGTTTCCACTCTTCATTTTCCCAGTAGAAAGAATCGCCTTGGATCTCAAGCATGTTGGTTTCTGGGTCAAAGTTTGTCGCAAACTTCTTGCCGTGATCGCCAGCATTCACGTCCATCACGTCAATTGAGTCAATCTCATCGAACAAGTGCTTAACCGCGTACGCTGCAAAGATTGATACCACACCTGGATCAAAACCAGCACCAAGAATACCTGTGATGCCCGCTTCAGCGAACTTCTCACGGTAGCCCCACTGCCAATCGTAAGCTTGTGGTACTTGTTGACCTTCAGAACATAGGTCAACCGCTACCGATGTATCTAGGTAAGATACTTTAGATTGGTAACACGCTTCCATGATCGCCATGTTTACCCAAGGAGGACCAGCGTTGATAACTAGATCAGGCTTAACTTCTTTAATCAAAGCAACAAGCGCATCAACATCGTCAGCGTCTACTGAACGTGCTTCTAGCTTCTTAGTTAAATCTTTAAGGTTGTTTTTACCTTTAATCGATTCGATGATTTTTTCACATTTCGCGATTGTGCGCGAAGCGATTGTGATATCACCCAGTACTTCGTTATTTTGTGCTGCTTTATGTGCAACAACCCAACCAACGCCGCCTGCACCAATTTGTAGAATAGCCATAGTATTAATTACCCTTGTTGTTCTGCTAGCTCAGTGGCTAGAGTCTGAATTTTGTTAATTAGAGATTTGAAATCTGATGTTTTTAAGCACGGGTTCAAGATAGTAAATTTCAGCGCGCTTTTACCATCGACGACCGTTTCGCCAAGAACGGCAACGCCACGAGTCAGCGCCTCCAGTCTTAACGTCTGATTCAGTTTGTCTAAATCAAGAACGCCGTTTGCCGATTGCTCATTGCTAGGCACCGAGCGGAACAGCACAGTAGACAGTGACGGCTCAGCAAGTAACTCAAAATCGTCATGCTTCTGAATCAGATCGGCAACTTGAAGCGTCTGCTCTAAGAGATGGTCGTACATATCGCCCAATTGCTTTGGCCCAACGCTTTGCATCGTCATGAAAACTTTCAGTGCATCGAAACGCTTGGTGGTAGCAATGGATTTATCGACCAGATTCGGCAGCTCATCGTGCTCACGATTCAAGTAATCTGCGTGATGCAGTAAGTACTTAAAGTTCGCTTTGTCTTTGAGCAGCACCGCACCACAGCTGATTGTTTGGAAGAACAACTTGTGGAAATCAACGCTGACAGAGTCCGCTTTTTCGATGCCTTTTAGACGAGCTTTATGACTACTTAAGATAAGCGCGCCACCATAAGCACTGTCGACATGGAACCAAAGATCTTGTTGGTTAGCGATATCAGCTATCGCTTCCAGGTCATCAATCGCACCATGATCGGTTGTGCCCGCCGTGCCAACCACAGCAAAAGGAATCAGACCTTGTGCTTTAAGTGCTTTCACTTCTGCATCTAGCAAGTCAGCTTTGATGGTGCCGTTTGCATTGGTATCGACACAGCACACTGCAGCTTCGCCTAATCCCATTAATGATGCGGATTTTTGAACCGTGAAGTGAGATTTCTTTGAACATAGGATACGCAGTTTGCTCGCGTACTCAGGTAACCCCAACTTTTGAATCGAGTGACCGTCGTGCTTATCGGCAACCCAGTCTCTTGCTAGCAACAAGCCCATTAAGTTACTTTGCGTACCGCCGCTGGTGAAAACACCGTCAGCTTGTGCACCAAGTTGGTATTTGTCACACATCCAATCCACGACGCGCTGCTCAACATAAGTCGCAGCCGATGCTTGGTCCCATGAATCCATCGATTGATTCAACGCCGCGATAATCGATTCAGCGGCTACCGAAGCCATAAGAGGTGGAGTGTGAAGGTGTGCAATACAGTCTGGGTGTTGCACAAAGATAGAGTTTGCAGCGACAAGGTCTGCAGTGCTATCTACAACATCAACCAAAGCGTATTGGTTGTTATCGAGATCGACAGCATTGATGGCGGCTTCTAGCACTTTTGGATCTAAACCCGAATAAGGGCTTTCAACCTGTTCAAAAACGGCTTTCATCGCTTGAGTAGTTTGGTTCATCACGCTAGCAAATTCGTCGCTACCGCCTAAACCCGTCTGGATGAAATGCTTGTTCCATTCCTGATTTGATTCTTCGCTTTGTGTTTGGTCTTGTCGTAAACCACCACCCGCTGCGATGATCGCTTCTTCCATGACGCGCAATGCAAAGTCGATCTGCTCAAAAGAGATAATCATAGGTGGAAGGAAACGAATTACCGAACCATCACGACCACCCTTTTCAACCATCAAGCCGCGCTCTAATGCTGCTCGTTGAATAGCTAGGGTTAATTGGCCGTCTGATTGCGGCTCGCCAAATTTGTTGAGTTCGCCGTTTGGTTGCTTGATCTCAGCACCAAGCATCAGGCCTTTACCACGAACTTCAGCAATACAGTTCACACGCGATTGAATCTTCTCAAGCCCATGACGTAAGTATTGGCCTGCGATGTTTGCGTGCTCAACTAAACCATCTCGCTCGATGATTTCCAACGCCTTAGCGCCAGACACCATTGCTAACTGATTTCCACGGAATGTGCCGGTGTGTTCACCAGCTTTCCAAGTATCGATACTCTTATCGAATACAAGCAACGACATCGGCAGTCCGCCGCCAATCGCTTTAGACAAACATAAGATATCAGGATTAATACCTGACTCTTCAAACGCAAAGCGATGACCCGTTTTACCCACACCACACTGAATTTCATCAAAGATCAGTAAGATGCCGTGTTCATCACAGATACGACGTAGACCTTGTAACCAAGATGCTGGAGCAGGGATCACACCGCCCTCACCTTGTACAGGCTCAACGATCATCGCAGCTGGTTTCATGATGCCGGATTCATCATCATTCAACATACGTTCGATGTAACGAATGCTCGCGTTAGCACCTGCTTCACCACCAATACCAAACGGACAGCGCAGGTTGTATGGGAAAGGCATAAAGTGCACATCAGACATCAAGCCGCTACGACGCTCTTTAGTGCCGAGGTTGCCCATCATGCCCATAGTGCCGTTTGTCATGCCATGGTAAGCACCACGGAAAGCAAACATGGTGTTACGACCTGTGGTTTGCTTCGCTAGCTTGATAGCCGCTTCTACAGCATCAGCGCCTGATGGACCACAGAATTGAAGAACCGAGTTATCTGAAAAGTCTTGAGGAAGAAAAGCTTTAACTCGCTTGATAAACGTCTCTTTCGCTTGAGTCGTGATATCAAGAGTCTGGTATGGCAAACCTGAGTCAAGTTGGTCTTTAAGTGCTTGGTTAATTTCAGGGTGGTTGTAACCCAAAGAAAGTGTACCTGCACCGGCTAAGCAATCGAGAAATAGTTGGCCACGAGTATCTTCAACTAAAACGCCACATGCTCTTTTAATTGCAATTGGCAAGCGTCTTGGGTAAGAGCGAACATCCGATTCATGCTGTTCTTGCTCAAGCAAAATAGCGTCGGGTGTTAGATCGTGCGTTCCTTCTAAGATAGGAACCATAGTTGAAAATGAGTTTGCGATACTGTTGATATCGACTTCAAAGGCTGTAGTCATAAAAGTCCCCTTGAATGTGTTCATACTCACCTCCATCAGACGCAATTACACTCTGTCCCTCTATTGATTTAGAGAGAATTCATAGTGAAACACGCGTATTGTCTAGAAATGAGATATAGCTGTACGCTCGCATAAGTCAAATGACAAATACGAAATTAGGCCGTCTTAGGACAGCAAAAATTGGTTAGCGCGAGCTCAAGGTTCAGTAATACTACTGTTTTGAAGAATTGGGCATTTTTGCAGGATCGGGCAGCTATGAGGAGCTGGCCCCTTTGGAAATGCAGAGCTGATTAGCAATGTAGTTTTAAATGAGTTCAATGTTGGGTTTCCCATTAACATGACGAATTGCGCCATAAGTATCCCGTCTATCAGCTAAAGGACTAGCCAATACCTACCCTACGTAATGTCCCAATCAGCAAGAATGGTCATTACGCGTATCCCCCAGAAGCGATCGCTGCTCTTTTTGAACATCGGTCATTCCGAGATTGCGCGGGAAAGTAACATAAAGTGAAATGAACGATCAATAGTTTTTAATAATAGCTTGATAAATAACAACGGTGATTGAGGAATTGATGTAAATATCGTCAACACTATCGTTTAAGAAAGAGATTCCCGATTCATTGGTTCCTCATGCCCGAGGAGGATGACGAGAATATACAAATGCTAGTACGGTGACTTTAAAGCTGCTAGAGAGGCTTTGAGGTCTGGGCGTCACTCCCTAGAGCGAGAAACGAGTTCATAGAGAATCTCGCTTTTTAAAACTAACTTGTCTAAACAAACTTGATTGCGAAATTTTGAAGTAGAGTTAGAAATAGGTATGAATTTTGAGTTCGAACAACAAGAGTTCTTAAACGTAAAGCTAAACGCCAGAAACCAAAAAGCCCGAACATTTCTGTTCGGGCTTTTTAATTTGGAGCGATACATCGGGTTCGAACCGATGACCTCAACCTTGGCAAGGTTGCGCTCTACCAACTGAGCTAGTATCGCATTTGCTACATCCGTTAAGACGTAGACTTTAATAGATGGTGCCCCGGGCCGGACTTGAACCGGCACAGCGCGAACGCCGAGGGATTTTAAATCCCTTGTGTCTACCAATTCCACCACCAGGGCACGCAATTCTTTATTGCGATGCCGATTACTGAAAAGTAAAACACCATCTTAATGCTGACGCCAATCAACATTACAAATTTTGGAGCGATACATCGGGTTCGAACCGATGACCTCAACCTTGGCAAGGTTGCGCTCTACCAACTGAGCTAGTATCGCATTTTCATTCATGTTCTTTCTAGTAAGAAAGAGAGAATGGAGGCGCCTCCCGGAGTCGAACCGAGGTCCACGGATTTGCAATCCGCTGCATAGCCACTCTGCCAAGGCGCCTTAGTAACTCCAACCGAATCGCTTATTGCCATCCTCTTGGGTACGGGATGCATTCTACGGATTCAGACGATTGAGTCAATATTATTTTTGTATTTTTAATTCGTTTGAATAGATTTCATACGAAACAGCCTAAATAGCTGACTTTATGTGCAAAGCACGCTGTGAACAGGCTCTTCAAAGGAGATCTATATCACATTAGATATCCACTATTGATCACTTAAACTTAGGTTAAAGATCAAAAAAGCGAGCCTCAGCTCGCTTCTTCATCAATGGTGTTTTTCATCCAACAAATCGTCTTTGGCAGCCATCAAGTATTGTGCCATTGACCAGTAAGTAAGAACAGTTGCCACATAAAGTGCAATGTAACCCACCCATACCATCCAATCATCATAGCGCCAGATAAGCACCCAAAGGGCGAACATTTGAGAAACGGTTTTTACTTTTCCAACCCAAGATACCGCAACACTTGCGCGTTTACCGATTTCAGCCATCCATTCACGAAGTGCCGAAATGATAATTTCACGAGCTATCATAGTCACTGCTGGAATAGTTATCCAAATCGAGTGGAAATGCTCAGTAATCAAGATAAGAGCCGTAGCAACCAGTACTTTGTCGGCTACAGGATCAATGAATGCGCCGAAACGAGAAGTTTGTCCAAGTTTACGAGCTAGCATGCCATCTAGCCAATCTGTAAAACCCGCTACCCAAAAAACCATCGCTGCAGCAAAAGGAGCCCATTGATAAGGTAGGTAAAAAACGACAACGAATACTGGGATCAAAAATAGTCTCAGTAAGGACAAAATGTTAGGTATATTCAAACGCATATTATTGGGCTCTTATTAATTGCGCTTTAATGGTGCGGGATTTTTACTATTGTTTCAATGCTTGATAAATGTTTTCTGCCAAAGAATGACTAATGCCCGGTACTTTGGCTATTTCTTCGACAGTTGCACGCTTAAGTTCTTGTAAGCCACCCATATATTTCAGCAAAGCTTGACGACGTTTAGGCCCCACACCTTCAATTCCTTCCAAAGCACTCGTTCTTCGCGTTTTACCACGTTTCGCTCTATGCCCTGCAATCGCATGATTATGGCTTTCATCACGAATATGTTGGATAAGGTGTAGTGCTGGCGCATCACTTGGTAAATTGAACTCTTCACCTTCAAGGGTCACTAAGGTTTCCAAACCAGGTTTACGTGTTATCCCTTTCGCTATACCCATCATTCTTGGTCGAAACGGCCAATCGTCCCAATATTGAGAAATAATCTCATGAGCACGATTCAGTTGGCCCTTACCACCATCAATGAAGATGATATCTGGGATCTTGTCGACATCAAGTTGCTTTGAATAGCGCTTTTCAAGTGCCTGAGCCATCGCGGCGTAGTCATCGCCTCCAGTAATACCAGTAATATTGTAGCGGCGGTATTCCGGTTTAACGGGGCCTTCCTGATTGAACACTACACAAGAAGCTATCGTACTTTCACCCATAGTATGACTGATATCAAAACATTCCATGCGCTTGATAGCATCCATCGACAACACTTCTTGAAGCTCTTTGAAGCGTTGGTTGATGGTCATCTTATGATTAATCTTGGTGGTAATTGCCGTTAAAGCATTGGTATTCGACAATTTAAGGTAACGACCTCGAGTCCCTAAAGGATTGGTATTGAAGTGGATCTTCCGACCCGCAACTTCACACAAAGCTTCTTGAATCGGTGTGACATCTTCCATCAAATCGGCGTTGAGAATGAGGCGAGTTGGTATAGTTCTCGCTTCGTTATGTGCGAGATAATATTGACTTAAAAAGCTCGAAAAAACTTCTTCTCGCACCGTATTGTTGGGAATTTTAGGAAAATGGCTTCTACTGCCTAATACCTTACCTTGACGGATCATCAAGATATGAATACAAGCCACGCCATTCTCTTGAGCAAAGCCCAACACGTCCATATCTTCCATTGAATCATCAGATACGTACTGTTGCTCTTGCACCCGTCTAATCGCTTGGATTTGGTCGCGGAAAGCGGCCGCTTGCTCAAAGCGAAGCTCTTGGCTAGCCTTGTCCATTTTGTCGATAAGCGTTTCAAGGACGAGCTTGTCTTTCCCCTGAAGGAATAGACGAACGTAGTCGATAAGCTCGCTGTATTCTTCATCAGAGATAATTGAACTGACACATGGCGCAGCACAGCGGCCAATTTGATACATCAAACACGGGCGCGTTCTGTTGGCATAAACCGTATCTTCACACTGGCGAGCAGGAAAAATTTTTTGTATTAAGTGTAACGTCTCACGCACAGCGCCAGAATCAGGATAAGGACCAAAGTATTCACCTTTTTTCTTCTTAGCACCGCGATGCATCGACAAACGAGGATGCTTATGGCCACTAATAAAAATATAAGGGTACGACTTATCATCACGCAGAAGTACGTTGTATTTCGGTAAATACTGCTTGATGTAGTTGTGCTCAAGAATAAGAGCTTCTGTTTCCGTATGAGTCACAGTGACATCGATTTTGTCGATATTACTGACTAGAGCACGTGTTTTTTCACTGTCTACTTTTTTACGGAAATAGCTGGAAAGGCGTTTTTTGAGGTTCTTAGCTTTACCGACGTAAATAACGACAGCCTCGGCGTTATACATTCGATAAACGCCAGGCTGCTCTGTTACTGTCTTAAGGAATGAGACTGAGTCAAACAAGTTGGTCACTATACGATCTCAGTGTTAAAGGGTCTCAGTGTCTAACATTCCATGTCTAATCGCTAAATGCGTCAACTCTACATCACCACTGATATCCAGTTTGCTGAACAAACGGTAGCGGTAGCTGTTAACTGTTTTAGGACTTAGATTGAGTTGTTCCGAAATATCCGTCACTTTCTGACCTTTGGTAATCATCATCATGATTTGAAGTTCACGTTCAGATAAGTCTGCGAATGGATTTTCAGACGCAGGCGAGAATTGGCTCAAAGCCATCTGCTGCGCAATTTCTGGTGAAATGTATCGTTGGCCACTGTTGACCATTCGAATAGCATTTACCATTTCATCCGGACCTGCACCTTTAGTAAGGTAACCTGCAGCTCCAGCTTGCATCACTTTAGTTGGAAACGGATTTTCCGTATGAACAGTTAAAACGATGATTTTAATATCAGGGTTGAAACGCAAGATCTTCTTGGTTGCTTCTAAGCCACCAATACCAGGCATATTCATATCCATCAAAATAACGTCAGTATTGTTAGTACGACACCATTTTGCAGCATCTTCACCGCTTTCAGCTTCCCCTGCTACGTTCATTCCACGGACGTCTTCAATAATACGTCGTATCCCTGTGCGAACCAGCTCGTGATCATCTACAAGGAAAACATTTATCAAACTTGTATCTCCACACTATTAATTGGCTCTGCAACCACTGTGTCGTTTCATCTGTTTGAAACAATTAAACAAAGGAACAGTGGATCGCAGCATCAAGTACATCTTAACTTAATTAGTAAAAAAAAGCTCTGTTGAATATGTGCTGAAACACGAACTTTAGCAAGTACTTATTTATAAATAAGCCAACTAAAACAATAAGCTTTTGGTTAAAATCAACTAGTTAAGACAACACCCAATAAAATTACACAAGACAAAGATATTTTCAATAACATTAAATCACCATTCGCGACAATTTCGGTTATTTGCTTATAGAGTCCCGTTATTTACAACGATTAACTAGAATTTAGTGACTATTTCTGCCGTCTATTGTGCGTAAAGGATAGCTAAATGGTAGTATTCGACTCCCCATTTCAATAGGTTACTACATTGGATATTCAGCAAGGATTCGTACTCACAAGACAAGCAAGAGACTTTTCAGGGCGTACTCAAATCGATTTATGGCTAAGTACTCCCCAAGGCCCTACTTTGCTGACGATTCAAAATGAAAAACCTGTGTTCTTTGTCGCTCAATCTGACGTGCAAGCATGTCAGGCGATTGCGACTAAAGAAGCTATTGACTGCCAATTTAAACTACTAGAATTGGCCACTTTTGAGCAAACGCCTCTGGCCGCGTGTTATACCTCTTTATCGAGAAGTAGCTTCGGTTTAGCGCAAGCCTTTCACAACGACGAAATCCAGACTTTTGAAAGTGATGTTCGATTGGCTGACCGATATTTGATGGAACGCTTTATCAAAGGAAGTATCGAGTTTACTGGGGCTGCCATCCAAAAGAACAAACATCGTAGAGTTTCTAATGCAAAGTGTAGATCAGGCGATTACTTACCTAACTTGTCAGTAGTGTCACTTGATATTGAATGCTCAGAAAAAGGCGTGCTTTATTCCATTGGCTTAGACAGCCCGATGGACAGCCGAGTCATCATGGTCGGCGAACCACAAGAAGCAGACACCAACATCCAATGGGTTGTCAACGAAAAAGTGCTGCTTGAAGCGATGATAGCTTGGTTCTCGGAGTTTGATCCTGACATCATCATTGGTTGGAATGTCATCGACTTCGATTTTAGGCTTCTGCACAAACGAGCTGAATGGAATGAGGTAAAACTCACTATTGGTAGAGACAACCAACCAAGCTTCTTTCGCAGTTCTGCACAAAACCAGCAAGGCTTTATTACCATTCCCGGGCGCGTTGTCCTAGATGGCATCGATATGCTAAAAACGGCAACCTATCACTTTCGCTCTTGGTCTCTTGAATCTGTATCCCAAGAGCTACTTGGTGAAGGCAAAGACATCCATAACGTTCACGATCGCATGGATGAGATCAATCGGATGTTTAAATTCGATAAACCTTCACTCGCCAAGTACAACCTTCAAGACTGTGTGCTCGTAAACCGCATCTTTGAACACACTCACCTACTCGACTTCGCGATTGAGCGTTCTCGATTAACCGGTGTAGAGCTGGATCGTGTTGGTGGCTCAGTGGCAGCATTTACCAATTTGTACATGCCTCAGATACACAGAGCGGGGTATGTCGCGCCTAACTTAGAGCCGGAGAACTGGATTGCGAGTCCCGGCGGTTATGTGATGGATTCGATTCCCAACCTGTACGACTCAGTTTTAGTTCTCGACTTTAAAAGCCTGTATCCATCAATCATCCGCTCTTTCTTGATTGACCCTATGGGGCTGATTGAAGGGTTAAAGCTGGAACTAGGCCCAGGAGAAAACCAAGCGGTCGAAGGTTTTAGAGGTGGTCAGTTCCACCGTTCTAAACACTTTCTGCCAGAAATGATTGAGAACCTATGGGCAGCACGTGATGTGGCTAAGAAGAACAACGAAAAAGCATTTTCTCAAGCGATTAAGATCATCATGAATTCATTTTATGGAGTGTTGGGGTCTTCAGGTTGTCGCTTCTTCGATACTCGCCTGGCGTCATCCATTACCATGCGTGGTCATGAAATCATGAAACAAACCAAAGTTCTGATTGAAGACAAAGGCTATCAAGTTATCTACGGTGACACCGATTCAACCTTCGTGTCTCTGAATGGCAGTTATGACCAACAGCAAGCCGACGAGATTGGCCATGAATTAGCGGCTTACATCAACGATTGGTGGACGAATCACTTAAAAGAAACCTACAACCTGACTTCTATACTCGAATTAGAATACGAGACTCACTATCGCAAGTTTCTTATGCCGACCATTAGAGGCTCTGAGACAGGGTCGAAGAAACGTTATGCAGGCTTGATCAATCAAGGCGACCAAGAGAAGATCATCTTCAAAGGGCTTGAAAGTGCGCGAACCGATTGGACACCTCTCGCGCAGCAATTCCAACAAACTTTGTATGAAATGGTATTTAACGATCAAGACCCAACGGACTATATCAGACAATTTGTCGATGAAACCTCTGCTGGTAAACACGATGATTTACTGGTGTACCAAAAGCGCTTACGCCGCAAATTACACGAATACCAAAAGAACATTCCACCACAGGTTCGCGCAGCAAGATTAGCAGACGAGATCAATGCTCAGCTTGGTCGCCCTCTTCAATACCAAAACAAAGGACGTATTGAGTATTTGATTACTATGAGTGGTCCTGAGCCCAAAGAGTATTTAAAAAGTGGCATCGATTATCAGCACTATATCGACAAACAAATCAAACCGGTTGCAGAAGCAATTTTGCCGTTTATAGGACTGGATTTTGAAAGAGTTAGCGGGCAGCAGCTAGGTCTGTTCTAGATTGAATCCTCTTC
Source organism: Vibrio sp. R78045 (assembly GCF_042466085.1). Taxonomy (NCBI): domain Bacteria; kingdom Pseudomonadati; phylum Pseudomonadota; class Gammaproteobacteria; order Vibrionales; family Vibrionaceae; genus Vibrio; species Vibrio sp. R78045. The sequence continues at coordinate 1,067,429 of NZ_JAXHBS010000008.1, read as the reverse complement.
CAAAGTGGTCATTGAAGCAAAAAAGCAGAGAAGTGCTGTGTTACTCAGCCCACTCTGCTTTTTAGTATTCATTGGGAGGTTACTAATCTCTATCCGATACGAAACTCAGTTTTTTGATATTGCTTAACCAGCCATTCCCCAAAACCATCAAGAATCCCTATTACCGAACGTTTAGGAATCGGTTTACCAGAAAGTAAAATGCCTAACCTGTGGATTTCGACGTCTTTATCTGGGTGATACTTCAAGAACTGTTGACCACACTCTATTGGGTCATCGAACCAATATTTGTCACGATACATCACCAAAGAATAACTCGCTCGCAGTAGCTTTTTAGCAATGACCACTTGCGCGGCCACTTGTTGTTCTGGCGTTGTTGCTCGGGCGATCTTATTGCGATACACCGCTAACCAGTTTTCCGCATCCATATTCCAGTGCTTAGCGATTTCCCAACTTGTTTCAAAATCACCATAACAATCCGATAAGTCTTCACCATGCACGCACACAGCTAAATGTTTCAGCATAAAGCCCCATGTGAATATGTTGTCGAAATCAACGATCTCGCTCACCAAGGTGGTTTTGATCGCCACTTGTGTGACCTGAGGGAAGCTCTTTTGAAAACGCCACTTAATGGTGTTTAACAACGTGGTTCGTTGGTCTGGGAAAGGACGATGAGTAACCACAACAACATCAAGGTTCGACCGACCGACGACGGCTTGCTTACGCGCTACACTGCCATAAATATAGACACTGTGTAGATTAGAACCTAACCCACCTTTTAGAAAGGTAATCAGATCGTTAACCACAGGTTGGAATTCAGGTTGAAAAGGCTGTGTTGGGTCAATAACAGGTAGCTGCATAGGTCGTTTCGGTAAATAAAATAATGATTTAACTGTCTCTCTATGATCGCTTAGGTGACTTTATGATTCAAGCTATTCCTATTTATAGCGTCTACGAGATATAATCACCGGATAGACCCAATAAGGACAAACACAAAATGCCTAGAGCAAGTGAGATTAAAAAAGGTTTTGCGATCAATGTTGATGGTAAAACAATACTCGTAAAAGATATCGAAGTAACAACACCAGGTGGCCGTGGTGGTCAAAAGATTTACCGCTTCCGAGGTCACGATGTAGCAACTGGCGTTAAAACAGAAGTTCGTCACAAGGCTGACGAAATCGTTGAAACTATCGACGTGACTAAGCGTGCAGTGATGTTCTCTTACGTTGATGGCAACGAGTACATCTTCATGGATAACGAAGATTACACACAATTCATCTTCAACGGTGAAATGATCGAAGACGAACTGCTGTTCATCAATGAAGAAACGCAAGGTATGTACGCTATTCTTATCGATGGTAACGCAGCTACTCTTGAGCTTCCTTCTTCAGTTGAACTAGTGATCGAAGAAACTGACCCTTCAATCAAAGGCGCGTCTGCTTCAGCTCGTACTAAACCAGCTCGTTTATCTACCGGCCTTACTGTTCAAGTTCCTGAATACATCGCGACTGGCGACAAAGTTGTAGTGAACACCGCTGAACGTAAATACATGAACCGCGCAAGCTAAGATACTTATTATGACCGAAGCTAACGACCTTATGTCTTACGACGATGCAATTGATACTGCATATGACATCTTTCTAGAGATGGCACCTGACAATCTTGAACCTGCAGACGTGATTCTATTCACAGCGCAGTTTGAAGATCGTGGCGCTGCAGAACTTGTTGAAACTGGCGATGATTGGGTTGAACATGTTGGCTTTGAAGTCGACAAAGAAATCTACGCTGAAGTGCGCATTGGTCTTGTGAATGAAGCTGATGACGTTCTAGACGATGTATTTGCTCGCATGCTAATCAGCCGTGACCCAGAACATAAGTTCTGTCACATGCTGTGGAAACGCGACTAATACCACTGTCGACGCTCATCTGCATGAGTAAACAAGTATTCATGTAAGCGAGTTAAAAGTTAGCCGAGCCGATTGCTCGGCTATTTTTATCACGCTATCTCCCATCGTGATTACTCACTTTCATCATCAACTTTAGATTCACTGATTATGACCAAAGCAAAAACAGACACACAATCAAAAGGCTACGCCTGCATTGGCCTAGTTAACCCAAAGACACCTGAAAACGTAGGCTCAGTTATGCGAGCGGCTGGCTGCTACGGCGCCAACTCTGTGTTTTACACCGGCACACGTTACGACCATGCGCGAAAATTCCACACAGATACCAAAGAAAAGCACCTAGCGTTGCCTTTAATTGGTGTTGAAGAGCTAAAAGATATTATTCCAGTAGGCTGCGTGCCTGTTGCTGTTGATCTGATTGAAGGTGCTAAGCCTCTGCCTGATTACAAGCACCCACCACGCGCGTTTTACATTTTTGGTCCAGAAGACGGCACGCTAAAGAAAGAGATCACCGATTTCTGTCGTGACACGATTTACGTTCCAACTAACGGCTGCATGAATCTAGCGGCCTCTGTGAATGTTGTGCTCTACGACCGATTGGCGAAAGGCGATAACTTCTCGAATCACAAGTAAATAGAACGAGATACGAAGAGATTTGTAGCTTCACGCAAGAAAAGCGCAAGGCGCAAAGCACAATTGCTGTCGATTACTTCTGCGCTTTTCTCTACTCGATTACTCGCATCCCGCATCTTTTATTTCTTCTAGACGTAAAAAAACCTGCTCAATGAGCAGGTTTTTTAGTATTCAGTATTTTCAACTAATAAAGCTTTAAGCTTAAAAACTGAAGTAACTACTTGCGTAATTACTGACGTGTTCTTGGCTTAGCTGGTTTAGCCGGACGTCCATTGTTCAATTTAGGCTTGCTCTTGTTAGTCTGAGGCTTGCCTTTGCTTGCTGTTGGAGTGCTACGACCTGATTCTGGAGTTGTAGTACCGCGAGTTGCAGGCTTCTTACGCTTAGTCTGGTTACTACGGCCTTTTGGTGCATTTGCACGCTCTTCGTGACGCTTAACAGCACGACGAATTTTTTGGCTACGAGAACGCTCACGCTTACGAGAAGTATTTGAAGGATCAAGATCCAACAATGTTTCTTTCTCTGGATTTAGCTCAACCAACTGACGTAGGTAGTTAACTTCTTCAAGGTCTAGCTCTTTCCAACCGCCGCGAGGCAGTTTCTTATCAAGGTAGATATCACCGTAACGTACACGTTTTAGACGGCTTACTGTCGTTTCTTGTGATTCCCAAAGACGACGAACCTCGCGGTTACGACCTTCGTTAATCGCTACGTAGAAAGTATGGTTCATACCTTCACCACCAGCGTAAACCACATCTTCGAAACGAGCCATGCCATCTTCTAGTTCAACGCCGCGCACAAGGTTCTTAACCTTCTGCTCGTTCACTTCACCAAATACACGTACTAGGTATTCACGTTCAACCTGACGGCTTGGGTGCATTAGGCGGTTTGCAAGTTCACCATCAGTAGTGAAAAGCAAAAGACCCGATGTGTTTGCATCAAGACGACCAACTGAAATCCAACGAGAACCACGGATCTTAGGTAGACGATCGAAAACAGTACGGCGACCTTCAGGATCGTGACGAGTACACAGCTCACCTTCTGGCTTGTAGTAAGCCAGCACACGACAAACTACTTCTTCAGAAGCTTTACCAGTAATAGTGTGACCATCGATACGAATCACTGAGTTCTCGTCTTCAAGACGCTCGCCCAGTTTCGCAACTTGACCGTTAACACTTACACGACCAGATTTGATTAAACCTTCTAGTTCACGACGAGAACCGTGACCAGCTCGCGCTAAAACCTTCTGTAATTTTTCGCTCATTTACTCTTTTCTACCTAATTGTCGTCTTCACAGACGTCGAATGAATTTTTTCGCGACCAAATCGCGGTCGCGTATTATCGCAAATAACCTGCCAAAAAGCACTTGTTATTTACTCAAGCAAGTTTGCTGTTTCGTTACAGACTGTTAATCAGTAACGCTATTATTCAAACGGTGCTGGATCGCCGGCACCACGACGTAAAACAACGGCGTCATCGTCGCTGAAGTCAATAACTGTGGTTGGTTGCTCACCTAAGTAACCGCCATTCAAAATGACATCAACCGCATGCTCTAGGCTGTCACGAATTTCTTCAGGGTCCGATTCAGTTGTCTCGTTCCCCGGAAGAATCAGTGACGTCGACATCAATGGCTCGCCCATCGCTTCCAACAAGTCGAGTGCAATCTTGTTGTCTGGGACACGAATCCCAATCGTTTTACGCTTGGCGTTCATCAGACGCTTTGGCACTTCTTTGGTTGCTTTAAAAATAAACGTGTAAGCACCGGGCGTATGCGCCTTAAGCAGGCGGAATGCGACGTTATCTACTCGTGCGTACAGAGACAATTCAGAAAGATCACGGCATAACAACGTGAAATTGTGTTTGTCATCGATTCGACGGATCTTACAGATACGTTCAAGTGCTTGTTTATTTTCAAGCTGACAGCCCAGCGCATAGCCGGAATCTGTTGGATAAACCACCACACCGCCATTGCGAATAATCGCAACCGCTTGGGTAATTAAGCGTGCTTGTGGGTTATCTGGATGTACATAAAAAAACTGGCTCATTGTTGATCCTCGTTATCGAATCTCTCGACTCTATCATCAGAAGGAGCTGGTTCACCTAAATACTGTCATCGGTATCAGATGGTGGAACCGTTTGAAACTCCCAATCTTTCCATACTTCTTCGACCCCAGAAGGTAGCCAGAGATTACGTCCAAGTTCCATCCACGGGGATGGATAATGGAAGTCGCTGCCTTGGGAGGCTAATAGTTTGTATTGTATAGCATAATCCGCAAGTGTGCGTCTTTCTTGTTGTGCTTGTTGAGGTTGAGCTACTTCCATAGCGTCACCTTTTGCTTCAACAAATGCGGCTAACAAACGCTTAACCCACTTTGCTGTAAGGCCATATCGCGCAGGGTGTGCTAATACAGCCTGTCCGCCGGCTGCATGAATTGCCGTGACAGCATCGCTCATAGAGCACCAAGTTGGCGGCACGTAGCCTGGGTTATTGCGAGTTAGAAACTTTTTAAACACCTGCTGCATGGTTTTCGCATAACCGTTATCAACTAGCCACTTAGCAAAGTGAGCGCGAGTAATCGGCGCATCACCAGCAATCAACTTAACCTCATCGAGAACCCCTTCTTGGGTCGCTTTCTCAAGGCGCTGAGCAATCATCTCCGCACGTCCAATACGATGTTGCTTTTGTTGGTCAATGAGTGCTTTCAACTCTGTTGACTCAGGATCGACATTTAACCCAACAATATGGATATCCTTATTTTGCCAAACCGTTGAAATCTCGATGCCGTTAATCAACTGAATAGGAAGATTGTTATTAGCAATATAGCTGCGTGCTTCTGCAAGCCCATCAGTCGTGTCATGATCTGTAATCGCTAACGCTTCGATGTTAAAGCCTAACGCTCGGTCAATCAGCTCAGGAGGGGTAAGTCGGCCATCTGAGGCTGTTGTATGACTATGTAGATCAATTCTCATATATTCTTTTTCATTGTTTTCAATTTTTATCGTTATATTTGTGTCAATGCACTTGACCTGCAAGCGCAAAACTAGTTAACTAGTACACAAATACGAAGTATCACATTTGATAGGTTCACTATGTTACAAGAATTTAACCAAAACCATAAAGATAAAGTTTTAGAACTTTCTTCAATAGAAGCAAGTTCAGAGCTTAATTGGTGGCGCACTTGGACAAGTTCTTGGTGGGCTAACGTGTACTTCTAGTTAAACAGTTTGTTTATAAAAAAGTTATCACTAAGCCCGCTTTCATAGCGGGCTTTTTAATTTGTCGAACATCTCACATTCAACTGACTAACAAATCAACGAATTGACCATATTCTAGATTGGGTGAACAGTATCTTTATGCGACTATGTACGACAGGAAATTTAAAGAATCATAAAGGAGGTCTTGTGAACAAGGCCATTGAAATCAAAAAGCTGGGAACCATTGAGGTCATCAATTCTTCAGTTCCTTACTCGCAAGATCCAACCAGCGTTTTTCATACTTTGTGTGAAAACAAAACAGACAGTCTGTTGTTGGAATCTGCTGAGATTGAATCTAAACAGAACCTGACAAGCCTACTCCTTATCGACTCTGCTGTTCGCATCGTATGTCGCGGACATGAAGTAACCTTTCAAGCATTGACTGAAAACGGTCAAGCGCTTATCGAACACCTAACTCAAAATGTGAAAGCAGAAATTAAATCTGACCTGACTGATAACGTTTTGACGCTGACTTTTATCGAGCCAAGCAACGAAGTAGATGAAGACTCACGTTTAAGAGAAGCCTCTTCATTCGATGCTCTACGTTTAGTGCAGCACAGCTTTGAGCAAGACGCAGATAACAAACACGCACTATTCATGGCGGGCTTATTCGCTTATGACATCGTGGCGAACTTTGAACCGCTAGGTGATGCTGAAGCAACCAACAATTGTCCTGACTTTGTCTTCTACGTAGCTGAAACACTATTGCGTTTCGACCATCAAGAGAACGAAGGCCTACTTCATGCGAGCTTGTTCGCTCAAGATGACAGCATCAAAGTACGGCTAACTGAGCGCTTAGCCGAAATTCAAACTCAGTGTCAATCACTGAAAGCCATCACAGAAGTAACACCGCTCAACAACGTTGACGCTGTACCAAGCGTTTCAGATGAAGACTTCTGCCAAACGGTTCGTGACCTAAAAGAGTACGTAGTAAAAGGCGATGTATTCCAAGTAGTACCTTCACGCCGCTTTACGCTGCCTTGCCCTGCTCCACTGGCAGCTTACAAAGAGCTTAAGCAAAGCAACCCAAGCCCTTACATGTTCTACATGCAAGATGAGCTGTTTACTCTGTTCGGCGCTTCTCCAGAAAGTGCGCTGAAATACGAAACTGAAACCAACCAAATCGAAATTTACCCAATTGCTGGTACTCGTCGCCGCGGTAAGCGCCCGAATGGCCAAATCGATTTCGATCTAGACAGCCGTATTGAGCTTGAACTGCGCACCGACAAGAAAGAAAACGCAGAACACATGATGCTAGTAGACCTAGCGCGTAACGATGTGGCTCGTATTGCTGAAGCAGGCACTCGCCACGTAGCAGACTTGCTAAAAGTTGACCGCTACAGCCATGTGATGCACTTGGTTTCTCGTGTTGTAGGTCAGCTACGTGAAGATTTAGATGCCCTACACGCTTACCAAGCTTGTATGAACATGGGTACGCTAACGGGCGCACCAAAAATCCGTGCAATGCAGCTTATTCGTGACGTAGAAAAAACGCGCCGTGGTAGCTACGGCGGTGCAGTCGGTTACCTAACCGGCGAAGGTACTTTAGATACTTGTATCGTAATTCGCTCTGCTTACGTTGAAGATGGCATGGCACAAGTACAAGCAGGCGCGGGCGTGGTGTTCGACTCTGACCCACAAGCAGAAGCTGACGAAACTCGCGGCAAAGCTCAAGCGGTCATATCTGCGATTCAAGCAGCTCATACTAAAAACCTAGCAAGTAAGAAGGAGTCGTAATCATGGCTGATATTGTATTCATCGATAACTTCGATTCGTTCACTTACAACCTTGTAGACCAGTTTCGTTCATTAGGTCACAGTGTGAAAATTTACCGTAACAACATTCCTGCAAAAGTAGTTGAAGCGGCGATCAACGAACTAGACAACCCTGTTGCACTGCTTTCGCCAGGCCCTGGCGCTCCGGCTGATGCGGGCTGCATGCCTGAGCTGATTCAGCGACTAAAAGGCAAAGTGCCAATGATTGGTATTTGTTTAGGCCACCAAGCGATTGTTGAAGCCTATGGTGGCACCGTTGCAGGCGCAGGCGAAATCATTCATGGTAAGGTGTCGATGATGGAACACCAAAACCATGCGACTTACCAAGGCTTACCTTCGCCGCTGGCTATCGCTCGCTACCACTCTTTGGTGGCAACGCATGTATCCGATAGCCTAACAGTGACCGCTGAAGTCGATGATTTGGTCATGTCTGTGGTTCAAGAACAAGACAAGGTGTGTGGATTCCAATTCCACCCTGAATCAATTATGACAACTTACGGTGCAACGCTTCTTGCGAACGCTATCGAATGGGCTCTTGAGAAAAAGACGATATAGGAAACGATCATGGAACAGATTAATAAACTTTACGAACAGCAGTCTCTTACTCAAGAAGAAAGCCAACAGTTATTTGATGTGATCATCAAGGGTGAGCTCGATCCAATCCTGATGGCTTCTGCACTGACTGCACTTAAAATCAAAGGCGAGACGCCAGACGAAATTGCTGGCGCGGCGAAAGCACTGCTTGCCAATGCAAACCCGTTTCCACGCCCTGATTACGATTTTGCAGACATCGTAGGTACAGGTGGCGACGGTCATAACACCATTAACATTTCGACGACTTCAGCATTCGTTGCAGCCGCTTGTGGCCTAAAAGTCGCGAAGCACGGTAACCGCAGTGTATCGAGCAAATCAGGCTCTTCTGACCTACTGGATTCGTTTGGCATCAACCTAGCAATGACTGCGGAAGACACGCGTACGGCTGTCGATGAACTTGGCGTCGCATTCCTATTTGCTCCGCAATACCACGGTGGCGTGCGTCACGCGATGCCTGTTCGCCAAACCATGAAAACACGTACTATCTTCAACATCCTTGGCCCACTGATTAACCCTGCTCGCCCTAACATCGAGCTAATGGGTGTTTACAGCAAAGAGCTTGTACGCCCTATCGCGGAAACCATGCTGCAAATGGGCATGAAGCGCGCGGCGGTTGTTCACGGTAGCGGACTTGATGAAGTAGCGATTCACGGCGAAACCATCGTTGCTGAAATCAAAGATGGTGCAATTCACGAATACACAGTGACACCGGCAGATTTTGGTTTAAACACTCACCCTCTTGAAGCTATCAAGGGCGGCGAGCCAGAAGAGAACAAAGCCATCACAACAGATATCCTTACGGGTAAAGGCACTGAAGCTCAAGTTGGTGCAGTAGCCGTGAACGTTGCTCTGCTGATGCGCCTATTTGGTCACGAAGATCTAAAAGCTAATGCACAGCAAGCGATTGACGCAATGAACTCTGGCAAAGCATACGAGCTTGTACAAAAGCTTGCTGCACACGCCTAATGAACGACGGAGTTGAGACAAAGAACATGACACAGACTACCGATAAGTTGTCGACCCACGTTTCAGTCAAAGAAGCTGAAATGGCGGAAGTATTAGCAAAAATCGTTCGTGATAAATACCTATGGGTTGAAGCGCGTAAGCAGACTCAACCATTGGACGAGTTTAAAGCGTCACTAACTGCAACAGACCGCAGCTTTTATGATGCTCTGAGCGGCGAGCAAACTGTTTTCATCACTGAATGTAAGAAGGCATCACCGTCAAAAGGTTTAATCCGTGACGAGTTTGATTTGGACTACATTGCATCGGTTTACAACAACCACGCAAACGCAATTTCAGTGCTGACAGACGAGAAATACTTCCAAGGTGACTTCGAGTTTTTACCTAAGGTTCGTAGCATTGCTAAGCAACCTATCCTGTGTAAAGACTTCATGGTTGATACCTACCAAGTCTACTTAGCTCGTCACTACTCAGCTGACGCAATTTTGCTAATGCTATCGGTATTGGATGACGAAGAATACAAAGCACTTGCTGACGTCGCTCACTCACTCAACATGGGTGTGCTTACTGAAGTCAGTAACGAAGAAGAACTTCACCGTGCTGTGGCTCTAAACGCTAAGGTGATCGGCATTAATAACCGTAACCTACGTGACCTTTCGACGGATCTGAACCGTACTAAAGAGTTGGCTCCGCTGATTCGCGAACTGGCTCCAAACGCAGTCGTGATTTCAGAGTCTGGCATCTACACACATCAACAAGTTCGTGACCTTTCAACATTTGCAGACGGCTTCCTAATCGGCAGCTCTCTGATGGCTGAAAAGAACCTTGAACTGGCCGTTCGTAAAGTAACGCTGGGCGAAAACAAGGTGTGTGGTTTAACTCACTCTGACAATTCTGCCAAAGCGTATCAAGCAGGTGCAGTATTCGGTGGTCTGATTTTCGTTGAAGCGTCTAAGCGTCATGTGGATATCGAAGCGGCTCGTTTAACGATGAGCGGCGCGCCATTGAACTACGTGGGTGTGTTCCAAAACCACAGCGTGGCAGATGTTACTAACACGGTTTCTGAGCTCGGTTTGTTTGCAGTACAACTGCACGGTGATGAGTCTCAAGCGTATGTTAATGAGCTAAAACAATCACTGCCTGAAAACGTTGAGATTTGGAAAGCTTACGGTGTGGCTTGCGGCGCTGAGAGCGCATTACCAGAATTACTGGAAAGCAACGTGACTCGTCACCTGCTAGATACTAAAGTGGGTTCTCAAACAGGTGGTACAGGTCAAGCGTTCGATTGGAGCCTGATCAACAACCAAAGCGCAATCATGTTGGCGGGTGGCCTAAACCCAGAAAATGCTAACCAAGCGGCTAAGTTGGGCTGTTTAGGATTAGACCTCAACTCTGGCGTTGAATCCGCTCCGGGTAAAAAAGACGCAGACAAACTGCAACACGCCTTTGCAGCGATTCGTAATTACTAGTCCAAGCTCGGCTCTAGGAATTAGAAAGCAGAAACTAAAAACATATTTGTGAGCTTTGCTTTAGCGAAGCTCAAACAAGATTAAATGTCTTGGTGTGAATACACATCAATAGAATTGAAGGAATAACACAATGGCTAAACTCGATGCCTACTTCGGTGAATACGGTGGTCAATACGTACCGCAGATCCTAGTGCCAGCACTAGACCAACTAGAACAAGCATTTATCGATGCACAAGCCGATCCTGAGTTCCGCAGTGAATTCATGACGCTTCTGCAAGAGTACGCAGGTCGTCCAACGGCACTAACGCTAACGCGTAACCTGACTAAAGGTACAAAAACTAAACTGTACCTAAAGCGTGAAGATCTACTTCACGGCGGTGCTCACAAGACAAACCAAGTTCTTGGCCAAGCATTGCTAGCAAAACGTATGGGTAAGCAAGAAATCATTGCTGAAACAGGCGCAGGCCAACACGGCGTTGCAACAGCTCTAGCGTGTGCTCTGTTAGGCCTTAAGTGTCGCGTTTACATGGGTGCAAAAGACGTTGAACGTCAGAGCCCGAACGTATTCCGTATGAAGCTGATGGGCGCAGAGGTTATCCCTGTTCATTCTGGTTCTTCAACGCTAAAAGATGCATGTAACGAAGCGCTACGTGACTGGTCAGCAACTTATGAAGACGCTCACTACCTGCTGGGTACTGCGGCTGGCCCGCACCCATTCCCAACGATTGTTCGTGATTTCCAACGCATGATCGGTGAAGAAACGAAGAACCAAATTCTAGCTCGTGAAGGTCGCCTTCCTGATGCCGTTATCGCTTGTGTCGGCGGTGGTTCAAACGCTATCGGCATGTTCGCTGATTTCATTGAAGAAGAGTCTGTTCGCCTAATCGGTGTTGAGCCTGCTGGTAAAGGTATTGATACCGACCAACACGGCGCGCCACTTAAGCACGGTAAAACGGGTATCTTCTTTGGTATGAAAGCACCATTGATGCAAGATGAGAACGGCCAAGTAGAAGAGTCTTACTCTGTTTCTGCGGGTCTAGATTTCCCATCAGTTGGTCCTCAACACGCGCACCTAAATGCCATAGGCCGTGCTGAATACGACAACGTGACCGATGACGAAGCGCTAGAAGCGTTCCAATTGATTGCACGTAAAGAAGGTATTATCGCAGCGCTAGAGTCATCTCATGCTGTGGCTCATGCTGTTAAAATGGCTCACGACGACCCAGAGAAAGAACAGCTATTAGTGGTTAATCTATCTGGTCGTGGTGACAAAGACATTTTCTCCGTACACGACATTCTTAAAGAGAAAGGAGCATTATAATGGATCGCTATCAATCACTCTTCACTCGCTTAGCTGAAAAGAATCAGGGCGCATTTGTACCATTCGTAACGGTTGGCGATCCTAATCCTGAGCAGTCTCTTAAGATCATGGAAACACTCGTTGAAGCGGGTGCTGATGCACTTGAGCTTGGTATTCCATTCTCAGATCCACTTGCTGATGGCCCAACAATCCAAGGCGCAAACATTCGTGCTTTAGATTCTAAAGTAACGCCAGATGTGTGTTTTGATCTTATTGGTCAAATTCGCGCTAAATACCCAGAGCTACCAATCGGCCTACTGATGTACGCGAACTTGGTTTACGCACGTGGTATAGAAAATTTTTACGAACGCTGCGCAAAAGCAGGTATCGATTCAGTATTGATTGCTGATGTACCAACCAACGAAAGCGGAGAGTTTGTTGCTGCAGCGAAGAAGTTTGGTATTCACCCAATCTTTATTGCTCCGCCAACAGCAAGCGATGAAACACTTCAGTCAGTATCTGAGTTAGGTGGTGGTTACACTTACCTACTTTCTCGCTCAGGCGTAACTGGTGCTGAAACAAAGGCAAACATGCCAGTAACGGCGCTGCTTGACCGCTTGAACAAGTTTGACGCGCCACCAGCATTGCTTGGTTTCGGTATCTCGGCACCAGAGCAAGTAAAAGAAGCCATTGAAGCAGGCGCTGCCGGTGCCATCTCTGGCTCAGCTGTCGTGAAAATCATTGAGAGTAACGTAGAACAACCTGAAGAAATGCTAAAAGCATTAGCTGAATTTGTTACACCAATGAAAGCTGCGACGCAAAAATAATAAATAGACTCCCACTAGTGCGATAATTTGCGCTGTGGGAGTTTTTCTCCGAGAACACGCCCAAACCCTCTAAATTGTTAAATTTATGCTAAAAACAACACTTCATACAAACCTGTAGCACATCTATAACACCTCACCAAAACATCACTATTATTTATAAAAAATAATGGCAAACTAAAAAGCAATCGTTTGCCTTAGTGCAAAAAATCATCAAGTGACATTTGATTACTGCTTTTTGATAGACTTTCACATCCGCTCATATTGATAAATGTAAAGGATACGTGTAAAACTCTTCACGAAATAATTCGCCAATGGTACATCGTACATTGGTGGGTAGTTCTGGGATTTTTATATTTAGTAGCACAGAGGTTATGGAAGTGTTAAAAGAAAAGAGTTTACTAAGCAACATCGGCGTTCAAGTCGTTATTGCAATGATCATCGGTACCCTAGTCGGAGCGATGATGGGTGAGAGTGCAACAATGTTCGCTCCACTGGGTGCTATCTTCATCAATTTGATCAAGATGCTCGTTATCCCTCTAGTAGCAGTTGCACTAATTTCAGGCGCTGCTGGCTTAGGCAATAGCTCATCTGCAGGTAAAGTTGGTGTAACTACACTGGGTTACTTTGCACTAACATCTGCACTTGCTGTAGCACTAGCACTTGTTATGGGTGAAATATTCGAACCAGGTCGTGGTATCGATGTGACTGGCGTTGAAGGCATGTTCTCTTCTGAATACGCTGCGAAGGGCGAACTTCCAACGTTCTGGGCAACCATCACTGGCATGATCCCTACCAACGTTTTCCAATCACTGAATGAAGCAAACATTCTGCAAATCCTAGTTTTCTGCTTGTTCTTTGGTATTGCGATTTCTAAACAAGCAAAAGAGAAACGTGACCCAATCATCAATGGCGTAAACGCGATTGTTGACGCTATGGTTTGGATGATCAACAAGGTTATGATCATTGCACCACTTGGCGTATTCGGCCTAATGGCAGAAGCAGTTGGTACATTCGGTTTTGGCGCACTAATGGTTGTGTTCAAACTTTTCGTCGTGTACATCGCTGCGATTCTGATCTTCGGCTTTGTGGCTTACCCACTGATGATTCAAATCTTCACTAAGACTTCTGCGAAGAAGTTCCTCGTTGCAATGAAGAAGCCTCAAGCGGTTGCACTATCAACAGCCTCTTCAATGGCGACACTACCAGTAACAATGGAAACGGTAGAGAAGGAACTTGGCGTTCGTAACTCAACGGCTTCATTCGTTCTTCCTCTAGGTGCGACGATCAACATGTCTGGTAACGCAATTTACTACGGCCTAGTTGCTATCTTCTTCGCACAGCTGTTCAACATCGACCTGTCTATGGGTGCTTACGTTGCTATCATCGTAACCTCTACGTTAGGCGCAGTTGGTCAAGCCGGTGTTCCAGGTCCTTCTTTCCTAGTAGTTGCGGTTCTTCTAGCGGCTGGTATCCCTATCGAAGGTCTACCTCTGTTGTTCGCTCTAGACCGTATCTTCGACATGATCCGTACTGCTCTGAACATCACTGGTGATGCAGCATGTGCAGTCATCGTTGACTCTCTGATCGAAGACGAAGTACAAGAAGCTGAGCTAAAGAAGCAACAAGCTTAATTAAAAGCCAATCGGCTTAATCGTAAGTTAAGCAAATTAACAATGATGTCTTTTAATAAATAAAACCGCCTTCATTGAAGGCGGTTTTTTAATTTTAAATAATCAGCAGTCCCTGAAAATCACTCGTTAACTTTCGGTATAGAACTGTCACTATTTATTATCTGCCATTAGTTTATTAAACCAAATGCGCGAGGCAACGCTAAACTAATTTCAGGAATGAACGTAATAGCCAGCAATGTGACGATCAATACGGCACAAAACGGCATGATACTTCTTATAACATTCTCAATCTTGGATCCACTGACACTACAACCTACAAATAGCGCGGTACCAACGGGTGGCGTTGCAATACCAATACATAAGTTGAAGATAATCATCATCGCGAAGTGAATTGGGTGCATACCTAAATGTTCAGCAATCGGCATAAAGATAGGGGTAAAGATCAATACGGCAGGCGTAAGATCCATAAACATCCCCACAATCAGTAGAATCAAGTTCATCAGGATAAAAATGATGATCGGATTATCTGAAATAGAGAGCATCCAATCACTGATCATTGTTGGTAGACCGGTAAAAGCCATAGCCCATGACATGATGGTTGAAGCACCAATCAAGAACAGCATGATACCCGTGACCTGAACGGTTTCTCTACAGATTATCGGAAAATGCGCCCATTTGAGGGTTCGGTAACAGAGTGACAGAATAAAAGAGTAAAGAACCGCTATACATGCCCCTTCTGTTGCAGTGAATATACCACCAATAATACCGCCAATAACAACAACAATAAGCCCTAAGCTTGGCGTTGCTTGCCAAACAATATTCAACACATCTTTCGTTGTGAAGCCGTCATTCGCACTTGTTTTGTAGCCTTTCTTTTTAGCAATGAAATAGGCTACGACCATACAGCTCAAGCCCATTAAAATACCTGGGACATAACCCGCGATAAACAGAGCCGCGACAGATGTTCCGCCCGATACCACTGAAAATACGATCAATGAATTACTCGGCGGTATCAATAATCCTGCTGGGCAGGATGCAACGTTTACTGCTGTTGCTAAATTTTTATCATAACCATCTTTTTCTAATTCAGGGCCTAAGGTTTTACCCACTGCTGCTGCTGCTGCAACGGCGGATCCTGAAACAGCGCCAAACATCATATTTGCAAAGATGTTAACGTGAAAAAGTGAGCCAGGGATCCAACCAACCAAGAGCTTTGCAAGGTTGATAAGCCGACTAGCGATACCACCCACATTCATTATATTGCCAGCGAGGATAAAGAAAGGGATTGCTAATAAACTGAAACTATCAATACCGGTAATAATTTTTTGACCCGCAGTAATACTGGCGACTTCAAACGGCAAAATGAAATACATGATCGTTAAAGATGACATGGCAATTGCAATCGCAATCGGCATGCTTATCGCGATCATGAATAAGAATAGGCCTAACAGCCAAACACCAATGGACAAATCCATAATATAGAGTCCTTTTAAAACTTACTTTTTGTTGGGTTCACAAAAAAGATCAAACGTATTCATGACCAAATAGATGAGGATAATAACGGCTGAAATCGGCAATATTGAATAAACCGTCGACATCGGTAATTGTAATGCTGGAGAGAGTTGTTGCGTGGTTCTTCCCATTAAAGCGATGCCACCTTGAAGCATGGCTAAAGAGACAAACGAACCAGAGATCACATTGATAAGTACTTGTAATGCGATATGTGCTTTACCCTTAAGATAACCATCCAATAACGTTATTGCTAAGTGTCCTTTGATACCGAATAAATAACTTGCTCCTAATAAGCCAAGCCAAACCATCGCATAACGAGCAAGTTCATCAGTCCAGTTGCTTGGGTCATTCAAAACATAACGACTAAAAACCTGCCAAGTAACTGTAACGACAAGTAACATTAATGCAAAAGAAGAGACAAAAAGAATCAACCTATCAAGTAGGTTTCTGAAAGTTGCTAACATGGTGTGATACCTCAAAAAATTTTGCCTTAGCAAAGCCAAGGCAAAATTATATTTTCACTAATACTGATTAAAGAGCTTCAATTTTTTCAATGAATGGAGCTAGTTTTGGATCTTTTTTCGCTTCATCAATCATAGGTTTAACAGCAGCGCGGAAAGGGGCTTTATCAACTTCAACAAACGTTACGCCTTCTTTCATTCCTTTCTCTTTGTTCATGTCATCTGTTGCGTCCCAGATTTTAATCTGCTCTTCAAGAGACTCTGCTGCTGCTTCTTTTAAGATTTTCTGCTCTTCTGCAGTTAATGAACCCCATTTATATTCTGAAATAATGATCACATCAGGTGTCATCATGTGCTGATCCATAGAATAAAATTTAGCGACTTCACTGTGTTTCATTTCAACTAAACTAGAAATATTGTTTTCAGCACCATCAATTACGCCTTGCTGAAGTGCTGTGTAAACCTCATTAAAAGGGACAGGTGTCGCTTTACCACCTAATAGGTTCACCATTTCCATCATGGTTGGAGAACCAGGGACTCGAACTTTCATGCCAGCAAGATCGGCAGGTGAGTTAATTGCTTTTTTAGCGTAGAAGCTACGTGTACCTGAATCATAGAATGTAAGACCAATGAAGCCTTTACCTTCACTTGAAAGCAACATCTCTTGTGCAGCTTCACTTCGCATGAACGTTCTCATGTGTGGAACATCACGGAATAAGAAAGGCAGTGCATTAACTTTAAAAGTTGGTTCAAAAGATTCTGCTAATCCACCGTTGATTTTAGCCATATCAATCGCACCGGTAACAACTTGCTCAGCTTGGTCACGTTCAGAGCCTAGTTGACCGTTTGGGAAGATCTTAATCGTAAGGTCACCATTCGATTTTTCTTTAACCTTATCAGCCATGATCACCATCCCTTGGTGAGCCGCGCTTTCTAATGACATTGCATGCCCTAAAGTCAACGTTTTTGCTTGAACGCCAAATGCCATAAGAATTGATGCCGCTGTAATCGTCAGTAGGTGTTTTTTCATGTTCTTCTCCAGAATCCATTTTTGTAAGAGGTACAGTTTGTATATGGCACGTTATAGCTGAGCTTGAAATCTAACGTTCAATTGCATATCGCTCATAGCAGTAACGTTTCATTACAATATTCTTACCCTTATGATTTTTGTATTACAATACGATGTGAAAATAATGTGGTCTGAAGCTCATTAATCAACCAGAGAGATGGTTTGATTGTGATATCAATCATACTTGCTATACCACCCTGTCATTTAGATCGTAAAACGACCTAATTTAGCGCTAATTTTTAATTTTCGTTGATTTTTAAAGCAGACACAAAAAGCCTTAGTTACAAATAGCACAATATCTTTGTGTTATTTTAAGACTTAATTTGTACAGGTTACCTAGAGATATGGCATAAGTTGGAAAGGTCTCTAACTAGAAACAAGTGAGTTAGAAATAGCTTGAAATAGAACATAAGTTGAAGATTAAGCTGAAAAAGTACTGATTTAAACTGACTATTCGAGCCAGAGTTAGCATTCCGTAACAGAGCAACAGAAGACGTCTTGCCATATTTGACTATCCATACTTAACCATATAGATAGAATAGAAAATCCGAGGGCCAACTTGCCCTCGGATTAAGCTTTCGAGAAGAAGGTTTCAATCAACTGAAACCACCCCATTCATTATGTTGGATCTAAAAAAGCTGTCTGATCTTTGGCTATAAATCACTGCCATAGATATCAAACGTGAAGTACTTGGCAGCAATTTTGTCATAAGTACCGTTAGCTCTGATCTCTTCAATCGCAACATTGAATTGATTAGCTAGCTTCGAATCCTGCTTTCTAAGTGCTAACGCAGTACCCTCACCGATATAGGCTTTATCCGTTACGGCTTTACCCTTGAATTCAAAACCCTCACCTTCTTTCTTATCTAAGAAAGCCAGTGAAAGTTGATCTGAATTACCAAAAGTCACATCTAAGCGACCATTTTGCAGGTCCAAATAAACTTCATCTTGCCCAGTGTAACGCTTGATGTTTGCGACATCCCCAAACTTGTCGGTTACGTAACGATCGTGAATCGTTCCTTGCTGTACTCCAATAGTTTTACCATCGAGACCTTGCTTATCAATATCAAACTTTGCACTTTTGGCTGCAACAAACACAGCGGGTGTTTGGTAGTACTTATCCGTAAACAATATTTTGCTTTTACGTTCTTCGGTAATGCGCATAGACGCCATAATCACATCTGACTTTCTTGCTAATAAGCTAGGAATTAATGAATCCCAGCTTTGCGAAACCCAAGTACACTCTAATTTTGCCTGTTCACACAAGGCGTCAGCTATTTCAATATCAAAGCCAACAGGTACGCCTTCGCTATTTTTATAATTGAATGGCGGATACGTAAAATCTGACGCCAAACGGATTTCTTTTGCCTGTACAGTGGTACCAAGTAAAGCGGCCGCACAAGCGATTCCTAGTATTATCTTTTTCATCATTGCCATCCTAGATATGATTTTTATCAAGTTGAAATTGAGGTTCTTGAGATTGTTGTTTCTGTTGTAACTGTGCTTGGTAGCTTGCTAGTGACGCTATAACTTCAGTCATACTCTCAGGGCTACCAATAGTGATCCGAACACAGTTGCGTAATGCAGGTTCATGGTTTTGGTTCCTGGTCACAATGCCATCTTTCGCCAATACACTGAACACTTCATGCCCTGGCTTTTGGCGTAATAAAATGAAGTTGGTCGATGATGGATAGACATGTTCTATGAAATCAAACTGCGTTAACTCGTCAGCAAATCGGTCACGTAACTCCACAAGCTTTGAAGTTGCATCTGACATCACCAAGATTCGTTCAGCGGATAAAGCCTCCAATACAATTTGAGAAGAGCAATCAGGCATTGGGTAAGGCGGAATAAGCTTAGCGACATACTGCATCACATTTTTACTCGCCAGAATAAAACCACAACGAACAGCTGCTAATCCAAACGCTTTCGACAAAGTACGAATCACCACTAGATGAGGATAACGCTCAATAAGGCTCACCGCCGACGTCTGAGGTTCAAATTCAATATACGCTTCATCCACCACCACCAAAGATTTACCTTCGGTTCCCTCAAGCACCTGAATCAAATCTGATTTAGGAATCACGTTACCCGTCGGGTTATTTGGTGAACACAGAAAAACAATATTTGCTCGATCGGCTTTTTTGACGATATCAGCGACATCTAGGCTAAAATCTTCCTGTAATGGGGAGTCGAGTGTTTCAATCGCCAATGCGTCGGCACAAAATTCATACATCGCGTACGTTGGGGAGCAAATCAGTATATTATCGCTCGCTGGTTTGCAGAATGTTCTGATCAGCAAATCAATCGCTTCATCTGCTCCTCGAACGGCTAAGGTCTCGGCATCAGTTCCACAATAAGCTTGGTAAGCCTTGGCAATATCTTGCGGAAAAAAATCTGGATAACGGTTATAACTAGTCTCGTTTTGAAACAAAGCGCTTTCCAACTCGTTGGCATTTAACCAAACACGTCCGTCACCACCAATTCTTCTTGCCGATTGATAAGGTATTAATTTTTTTACAGCCTGAGGCACTAAGTTGTCAATAAATGATGTCAAAGAACTATCCCTTCCACTCAATCACAATGTCTTCACCACTTGCCTTCATATTCAAAATAGATGCGTTATACACATATTGAATCACAAATGATGAGTAAGTATTTGCATTCAAACAGAACACTATTGATAAATGAATCGAAATAATTACATAATAGCCATGATTAAAATTCATAGGTATAGACATGAATAACACGTTGCCTTCAACTAAAACCTTGCTCGCCTTTCTGTCAACGGCAAGGCATCTCAACTTTACACGCGCGGCACATGAACTCAATGTCACGCAAGGCGCGGTGAGTCGGCAAGTTTTGACGTTTGAAGAAAATCTTGGGTGCGACCTTTTCTATCGTCATGCTCGGGGGTTGTCATTAACACCCAAAGGAGAAGAACTGGTTCCGCTCATCCAAGATACAATTCAGCGACTGCAATCCGCACTGAACCAAGTGGCGAGTTCCCCTTCCAAAATTAAGCTAAACGCACCGAGTTGCATTACCTCTTGGTTGCTACCAAAACTGATGTCTTTTCAAGAAGCCTACCCTGAGATTGATGTTGAGCTCACTTCTACCATCAAGCATGTTTTTGAGCCAAGTTTTGACCCGTTCGATGCCGTGATTACCTATGGCAAGAAGCCGAGCCAACAATCGATCGTCAGCCAGTTATTGTTCAACGAGCAACTCGCACCCGTCTGCCAAGCGCAAAGCATCAAACCCAATCACCTTACCAGTGGTTCCTCTTCTCTAATCAAACCGCACCAACTCGCTCACTACACGTGGTTACACGCCAACAATGAACAAAGTGATTGGCGACTTTGGTTGGAGCACATAGGAAGTCATGACCTTTCGAGCAAGAATAACCAACAGTTCGCGACACTCGATCAAGCGATGAATGCAGCTATTCAAGGATTTGGAATTGCGATAGGCGACATCACGCTTGCCAAGCAAGATATTGATTTAGGCAGATTAGTCAAAGTGAGTGAAGACAGTGTCTTTTCAGGAAATGGTTACTTCTTAATTCAGCCCAAGAATCGCCAAAATGTATCCCTAACTACATTGGTCGAGTGGCTTGTCGGTTAACAACGGGGAAATTGCCAAGCTCAAAGACCATAAGGCTTCAGTAAAGCGTCATAATGAGAATGACAACGTTCTCAAAATAAAACTATTTTCCGTCAGCGACGTATTGTTTGGTTGAGAACAGAATTAGCTTTCATTTAACTGATTGAAAAAAGAATCAATTCAATTTGATAACAGAAATATTCTGTGTCTGTGACCCAAATGGCATTCGAATTGCTTTGTCATAGATAACCCAAACAATTTACAGCAGGTTGTCTTTTCTTCGCACCCTGTCACGGAGGATAGGCTATGACCTTACAAAGACATACATATTACGGCTTAATTCACCATGGGGTTAAAACCTTATTAATGGATAGAATCGGCCACTTCACAGAGCGTGAATATCACGAGTTTCTCGACCTAACGACTGGCAAATCAACCTGTTTTGCGATGAGCGAGCAAGAACTCGAAAATACGCTAGATGATTTGAAAAGTGAGGGTTACCTTGAAGACATCAAGAAACTGATACCTCGCTACCAAACCACATCAATGCGATAACTGGCTTGAAATCGTTATAAACGATTAGCGGTTAGATGGAATTAATTGTTACCCAATTGTCTCGGGCTATTTAGCATCGGGACAGTTTTCGTTAGACTGTTGGCAACTCAACTAACTGGACATTCAGTGCCACATGAAACAAATTCTTGATTTCATTCCTCTCATGATTTTCTTTGCGCTGTATAAGATGTACGACATCTACACAGCTACAGGCGCATTGATTGTTGCTTCCGCAGTACAAATCGTTTTGACGTACATTGTCTACAAGAAAGTAGAGAAAATGCAGATCATCACATTTTTGATGGTTGCCGTATTTGGTGGCATGACCATCTTTCTGCATGATGATAACTTCATAAAATGGAAAGTAACCATCGTTTATGCATTGTTCGCTATCGGCCTGACCGTCAGTCACCTAATGGGCAAGTCAGCGATTAAAGGCATGCTGGGTAAAGAGATCACACTTCCTGAAGCGGTATGGAGCAAGATCAACTGGGCTTGGACTTTATTCTTTACTCTATGTGCCATTCTCAACGTTTACGTTGCTTTCAGCCTACCCTTGGATGTTTGGGTAAACTTCAAAGTGTTTGGCTTACTGATCGCTACTTTTGCATTTACCTTGCTAACGGGTGTCTACATCTATAAGCATCTACCAAAAGATCAGCAGAACGAGTTAACGGATAAAAATACCGACGAGAAGTAACCCTAAGGGATGAGTCCTCATCCCCTTTTTGATACAATTATTATCAATATGCTATTTAACAGTGGCCAATGATACTCGTGATCATTGGCCACTGATTGTTTGTGTTCGGTGAATACGTTAAAAATACGACCACCGCGAGCGCGGCAAACACATCTATTTAAATTTAAAACAATCAATACCATTAAGAGTACAACAATGACTATTCAATCAACTTTGAACCCGATTGGTTCTTTACTTCTTCGCACATTGGCGATGCCTTCTGATACCAATGCAGCAGGCCAGATTTTCGGTGGTTGGATAATGTCTCAGCTTGACCTTGCTGGCGGCATACTGGCGAAGGAGATCTCTAACGGCAAGATTGTCACTGTTTCAGTATCGAGTATTGAGTTCAAACAGCCGGTTTCAGTGGGTGATGTTGTGTGTGTTTATGGTGACTGCACCAAGATTGGCCGTAGCTCGATGAATATCGACCTAGAAGTGTGGGTTAAGCCTGTACTTGATCACGGCATCGGCGACCGATATAAGGTTTGTGGAGCAACGTTCAACTACGTTGCTGTCGATGAGGGTGGTAAGCCTCGCCCGATCAATAAATAGTACTTTTCACCAAGCTGCTAATGTAGACGGTCTTTAGTTTCAACGAATGAAATCGCTAAAGACCATACTTCTCTCTCGCACCATTTCACAATTTCTTATCATTAGCTCTTCCAATACCAATTAGTTCGCGTAAATTAGCAAGATAGCGAATTTAAACGCCCCCAATTCAGTGAAGTAAAATAAGGATATACCAATATGTGGTACGTGATTTTTTCTCAAGACGTCGAAAATTCATTAGAAAAGCGCCTAAGTGTTCGCCCACAACATCTAGAACGCCTGCAAACACTTCACGATGAAGGCCGACTTTTGACTGCTGGCCCAATGCCTGCGATTGATTCAGACAACCCTGGTGAAGCCGGCTTCACTGGCTCTACTGTAATTGCTGAGTTTAATTCTTTAGAAGACGCACAGGTATGGGCAGACGCAGATCCGTACATTGAGGCAGGTGTCTACCAAAATGTCATTGTAAAACCATTCAAGAAAGTATTTTAACGTGAAAAAATGGATTATTGGCTCTCTGGCTTTAGCTCTGCTCGCAGGCTGTGCTTCAAGTGAGCAAGACCAACAAAGACAGCTTGAAATGATGGCGCAACACCGTGCTGGCGTTTTATCTGCCGGCCTGCCGATTGAGTATGGCCCACTGTCAGTCATGCGTGTACTGGCAAAAAATACCGTTATCGAGATCATGATGATCTACAACCAAGACGCTAAAGGTGCTAAGCCTTTAAACCAAGTCGTAGATATGAGTGTTAACAGCTACTGCACCAACTCTGAAGTTAGAGCAAACCTTGACATGGGCTTGGCTTACAACATTAAGGTTCGCAACACTCGCGGACAACTGATGGTTGAAAAGCTAATCAGCAAAGAGACATGTCAGAGCATTAACTAGATTTGATTTCTAACGTTAAGCTAGTACAAACAAAAAAGGCCTTGCAGATGCGAGGCCTTTCTTTTCTCAGACTTTTGTTTTTAGAACGATAACACCCTAGCTTTAATTATGCTGATGCTTCTGCCGACTCCCACTCTTTACGCAGCATTTTAGTCGCTGAAACTAAATTAGCCAGTGCCGCTTCTGTCTCTGCCCAGTTACGCGTCTTCAGCCCACAATCAGGGTTTGCCCACAAACGTTCTGCTGGGATTTTCTTTGCCGCTCTTTTAAGTAAATCAACAATCCACTCTTCTGAAGGAATGTTTGGTGAGTGGATGTCATAAACGCCAGGCCCAATCGCATTCGGGTAGTTGAACTCTTCAAACGCTTTCAGCAGTTCCATGTTCGAACGAGAAGTCTCTATGGTAATCACATCGGCGTCTAGCGCAGCGACTGAATCAATGATCTCGTTGAACTCGCTGTAACACATGTGGGTGTGAATCTGAGTTTCTGGTTTAGCACTCGCAGCTGAAATCTTAAAGGCATCCACTGCCCACTCTAAGTATTCTGCATGGTCACGCTTTTTCAATGGCAAACCTTCACGAATGGCAGGCTCATCAATTTGAATAATGTTGATACCTGCGTCTTGCAAATCAGACACCTCATCTCGCAACGCAAACGCCAGTTGATTGGTTATCTCTTTGCGTGAAATATCTTCACGTGGGAATGTCCAACACAAGATAGTAACAGGCCCAGTTAGCATGCCTTTCATCTGCTTTGAAGTCAGAGATTGAGCATAGGTCGACCATTCCACCGTCATTGGTTTTTCACGCTCGATATCCGCAACCACAATCGCAGGTTTCACGCAACGAGAGCCATAACTTTGTACCCAACCAAATTTGGTAGTTTGGAAGCCTGCTAGATTTTCAGCAAAGTACTCCACCATATCATTACGTTCAGCTTCACCATGAACCAGTACATCCAAATCAAGTGCTTCTTGTCGTTTCACCGCATCCGCAATATGACCTTTCAACGCGGTGTTGTATTCCGCTTCACTCAGTTTGCCAGTGCGGTAAGCACTACGCTGAACACGGATCTCTCCGGTTTGTGGAAATGAACCAATTGTTGTGGTTGGCAATAATGGTAAACCTAACACCTCAGACTGATGTGAAGCGCGTTCGGCATAAGGAGCACTTCGCTCGGTTAGGGTTTTGGTAATGGTGTTAATACGAGCTTGAACCTGCGGCTTATTCACATGAGTCGCGCTCTTGCGTGCAACAATCGGCTGGCTGTAGGTTTCACACGCCAAGATAGCATTGTGGTTACCGTCTAGTGCCGCACCCAATATACTCACCTCGGTCACTTTCTGTTTCGCGAAAGCAAACCAACTCTTCACTTCATCGCTGAGTGAATCTTCTAACTCAAGGTCGACTGGACTATGCAAAAGTGAACATGAACTTGCTACCCAAAGTTTGTCTCCTAGCTTCTCTTTCACTGGTTGTAGTAACTCTAGTTGAGCGGCTAAATCAGCTCGCCAAACGTTTCGTCCATTAATCACCCCTGCTGAAAGTACCCAGTGTTCAGGTAACTTACCCACTACTTCATCAAGTTGCTGTGGTGCTGCTGCTAAGTCGATATGTAGGCCATTAACTGGTAGCTCTACTATCTTATCTAAGGTATCAGTCACCGAATCAAAATAAGTAGTGAGCAGCAGTTTTACATCACCTTGAATCACTTGATACGCCAACTTGAATGAATCTGCCCATTGACTCTCAAGCTCAAGAGAAAGAATTGGTTCATCGATTTGAACCCACTCAACCCCCAACTTAGCGAGTTTTGCCAAAATTGCTTGGTAAGCGGTAAGAAGGCGCGGAAGAAGAGATAAACGATCAAAACCCTCCTCCACTTCTTTACCAAGATATAAATAAGATAACGGGCCTAACAAAACTGGCTTCACCTTATGCCCGGATTTTATCGCTTCACTCACTTCGTCAAACAGTTGTGGCCAGCTCACTTCAAAGGAATCGTCTTTGCTGAACTCAGGCACAATGTAATGGTAGTTGGTGTTGAACCACTTAGTCATATCAGAAGCCGCAGAGCTATCTTTAGTGCCGTCACTAGACGTATGCGTACCACCGCAACAAGTCGACTGAACCTGAGATTGACCACGCCCCACACGGAACAAAGTATCTAAATCTGGGAAGGATTTTTCATCTTCAGAACCACCAGTATGGCGCTTTGGTACGTGGCCTAGAAGTAAAGTCGTTGTTAATACATGGTCGTACCATGCGAAGTCACCCGCAGTTGCAAAGCTAAGATTCGCGTCAGCTTGTACATTCCAGTTACGATTTCTTAGTTCGCTACCGAGTTGCTTTAAATCTGATTGGTTAATCTCACCGCGCCAGTATTTTTCTAAAGTGAATTTGAGTTCGCGTTTTTCGCCGATACGTGGGTAGCCTAAAATATGCGTTGTCGTAGTCATGAACCTGTTCCTTATTCAATAATTTTTAGTGTTCGATCAAACTGCCTAGCTTATGGTTTAAGTTCTTTATAAGGCGTCTGGATGGCTAAACTATCTCCCTAATCTGAACGATGAACAACGTCCAAATATTCATCTTGTTTATTAAAAATATTCATCTTGAATAATCTAAAGCTGAAAAAATTAAATCCATCTGGACATCTAGACGTTTACAAATGAAAGAAAACCCCGTAGGGTGATTATTAAGAAATATTGAATTGGCTTAGGGAATATGAGGAAAACTCATGATAGAGCTTAAACACCTTCGAACATTGACTACCTTAAGAGACAGCGGCTCGCTAACAGCGACGGCAACTTCTCTTCACTTGACTCAGTCGGCGCTTTCTCACCAACTGAAAGATCTTGAGGCGCGTATCGGTGGTCAGCTTTTCCTACGTAAAACTAGACCAGTTAAGTTCACCTCTGAAGGTGAGATTTTGCTTAGGCTTGCCGATGAGATACAGCCAAGAATAGCTAAAGCGGAGAACGAACTCGCGAGCCTGAAAGAGGATGTGAATGGTCGTTTGCACATGGCGATTGAATGTCACTCATGCTTCCAATGGTTAATGCCTGCTTTGAAGGAATATCAAGTGGCTTGGCCAAGCGTAACGCTAGATTTCTCGTCAGGCTTTGGGTTTGAGCCGCTACCCGCGCTAATGGCAGGCGAGCTAGATTTGGTGATCACCTCTGATATACAGCCTCGCTCTGAGGTTCACTACGAACCACTCTTTGATTTTGAGATGCGTTTGATCACCGCAATCAACTCACCTTTGGCAGAAAAAGCGAGCATTGAACCGCAAGATCTTAGCGATCTCACCATGCTCACCTACCCTGTTCAAAAACAGCGTTTAGATGTCGTGAAGCACTTTTTACAGCCTGCGGGTGTTGAACCTAAAAAGTGGAAACAAGCGGACAACACGTTAATGCTAGTTCAAATGGTATCAGCAGGTTTGGGAGTAGCGGCTCTACCAAACTGGGCGATCAGTGAATTCTCAAGACAAGGGCTGATTGCCAGCAAGCCATTAGGCAAAGGACTATCAAGAAGACTGTTCGCAGCGGTAAGAAACTCTGAGAAAGATAAACGTTACCTGCAAGCTTTCTTTAGCACGGCAAGACAGCAAAGTAAGAGTCACTTAGATGGCATAGAGGTCGTTTAAAGATGATTTATGGCTAAGTTAAGCTCGATCGATTCGTCAGAAACAAAAAAGTCACAGATAATCTGTGACTTTTTTTCTCTCAACACCCACAACACGCGATGCATGTCATTTTCGATAAAAGATGCGCTAATCTTTAGCTTATCTCGAGTAAGACTTAAACTGGTTAGTCAATGGATCGTATTGATAGCCAAGCATATCGAGCTTGCCCACAACACTTTCTGTATCCATTTCATACATGCTGATCAGCTCTTCAAAGCTATCACATTCTAGGCGAAGTTTTTCATTAACGATTCCTAGCAAAATAATGCTATCGAAACCTTTGACGTTGCTTAAATCCATCTCGTACTCCTTACGAACACACTGACTAGAGTTAAGTTTAGAACGCTTACCAACGTCACGCTAAAAAACAGATCACACTTCTTAACAAGAATACGTAATTAATGAAAGTGCGTGATTAAAGCGCCCAAACTGGCGTTAAACCCACAACGGCCACCAATAACATCAACAACGAAATACTCAGTTGAAGCTTTTCAGGCGTTCTTGCGAACAGTAAATGCCAACACCACACCACGATTGAGGAGATCAACAAAGCAAAACTAAATAGCAAAGTGGAAATCACAGGTTCTAATTGAGCTTCAGACAAAGAGTAAACACTCACGACGGTCGCCAGTACTACCAACATACCGGTTAGCACGCCCACAACAGGAAGCACTCGATGAAATGCCTGCAACCGTGTCCTTGCAATCGTCAGTAGTAGATGGCCAAACGCTGCTCCTAACAGTACCACTAGCAGCAAAGTAGTAATGATACCAACAGCGGTTGCTTGCTCAGTCGCTTGTATAGCAACATATGACAACGCTAAACCACAGGCCAAGTACATCACCCAGATAGGACCAGAATCGCGAGTCTTCTTGGTTTGAACTTGAGAATAGAAATAAAAGATCGCGAACACGACCAGAAAGGCTTCAATTTTTACAGAAGCAACAGCAAGCCAAAGCACGCCAATCGCAGGTAACATCTTGTGGATACGACCACGCTGTCCTGGGCAAATATCTCCTTTCACCAAGATGAGAGTTAAGATCAGTTGGGCTCCTAGAAGCATCGGAGCAAATTGTACTAATAACGTTTCGACCATTGTGGATCTACTTATTCAGACTTATTTTCGCCGAATAATATCAAAAACTGCTGCGAACACTAATCAAAATCACAAATTAGCGACGTTACTCAAAGCTTAAACTATGATGTTGTATGGCTCTTTTGTCAGTTACATGACCAAAATGACGAAAGACATCAGAACTAACAGGGGCATGTTCTACTGGCTAGTCTAGTCTCATGCCGCTATAATTCCCGCCTCAAAAATCAGAGGTTGAAATATGTACAGCGATATAACTCCTATTCACGAACACAAAAAATACTGGGCCGAGTGCTACGGAACTGCACCCTTTTTACCGACCAGTAGAAAGGAGATGGGTGCTCTTGGATGGGATAGCTGTGACATTATTATTGTAACTGGTGACGCGTATGTCGATCACCCGAGCTTTGGTATGGCTATCATCGGCCGCCTTCTTGAAGCTCAAGGTTTCCGCGTCGGCATTATCGCCCAGCCTAAGTGGGATAATAAAGATGCATTCATGAAGCTAGGAAAACCTAACCTATTCTTCGGCATCACCGCGGGTAACATGGACTCCATGATCAACCGCTACACCTCTGATCGCAAATTACGTCACGATGATGCTTACACGCCAAATAACGAAGGTGGTAAACGTCCTGACCGTGCAACTCTGGTTTACTCTCAGCGTTGTCGCGAAGCCTACAAAGGCACGCCAATCGTGCTTGGTGGTATTGAAGCAAGCTTACGTCGCGTAGCTCATTACGATTACTGGTCAGATAAAGTTCGTCGCTCTGTATTGTTTGATGCAAAAGCTGACATTCTTCTTTTTGGTAACGCTGAGCGTGCACTGGTTGAAGTCGCGCACCGCATTGCTGATGGCGAAGACATGTCTACGCTAACGAATATCCGTGGTACTGCAATCAATATTGCTGCAGCCCCTGAAGGCTTCAAGATCATTGACTCTTCTCGTATCGAAAAACCGAACAAAGCGTATGTTCCGGTTAACCCATACGAAGTTGAAACGCAGTGTGATACCAAGAAAGACGAAAAAGAAGAAGTAAAAGCACAACCGATTACGATTCGTCCTTCTCGCCACGATGCAAAAACAACAGCGGTTCGTATCCCAGGCTACGAAAAGCTAAACAATGACCGTATTCTTTACGCTCACGCTAGCCGTATTCTGCACCTTGAGACAAACCCGTACTCAGGTCGTGCTCTAATCCAACGTCACGGAGATCGCGAACTTTGGGTTAACCAAGCGCCAATTCCATTGACCACAGAAGAAATGGACTACGTGTTTGGCCTTGCTTATAAGCGTGTTCCGCACCCTATGTACGGCAAAGCGAAAATCCCTGCATACGACATGATCAAAACCTCGGTTAACATCATGCGTGGTTGTTTTGGTGGTTGTTCTTTCTGTTCAATCACAGAGCACGAAGGTCGTATCATTCAGAACCGTTCGAAAGAATCTATCTTGGATGAAATCGAAGACATTAAAGATAAAGTACCGGGCTTCACAGGTACTATTTCTGACTTGGGCGGCCCAACGGCGAACATGTACCGTTTAGGTTGTTCAGATCCAAAAGCAGAAATTAACTGTCGTCGTCCATCATGCGTGTTCCCGAAAATCTGTGAAAAGCTAAACACAGACCATCAACACACCATCGACCTGTACCGCTCTGCGAGAAAAGTACCGGGCGTTAAGAAGATCATGATCGCTTCTGGTGTACGTTACGACTTAGCGATTGAATCTCCAGAATACGTTCGTGAGCTTGTGACTCACCACGTTGGTGGTTACTTGAAGATTGCTCCAGAGCATACTGAAAAAGGTCCGCTGGATCTGATGATGAAGCCGGGTATGGGCACTTACGATCGTTTCAAAGAGATGTTCGAGAAGTACAGCGCTGAAGCCGGTAAGAAACAGTACTTAATTCCTTACTTCATCTCTGCTCACCCGGGCACAGAAGATGAAGATATGCTTAACCTTGCAATGTGGCTTAAAAAGCACAACTACGAGTGTGACCAAGTACAGAACTTCTATCCATCGCCAATGTGTAATGCAACGTCGATGTACTACTCAGAGACTAACCCTCTGAAACGCGTGAAATATAAAAAGCGTGAAGATGTTCCTGTACCGAAAGGTGATCGTCAACGTCGTCTGCATAAAGCTCTGCTTCGTTACCACGATCCTGAAAACTGGAAAATCATCCGTGAAGCGCTGATCAGCATGGGTAAACAGCACCTAATTGGTGACAAAGCAAACTGCCTAGTACCCGCAGAAGACTTTGATGCGCAAACACCGGCACAACGTCGTAAATCTGGTCGTCACGGCTCACAACGTTTTGCAACTAAGCACAGTAAAGCTCAACCGGGTCTTGGCGGCGAAAGCCCACGTAACCATTCTAAGCCTGGTGGCAATAAGCCTAAACCGGGTGGTAAGAAGCCAACAGGTAGCCAAAACAACGGCAATCAGGGTAACGGAAAGCAGAACGGTAATGGTAATAAACCAGCGACTGGCTTCATCAAAAAAGCCCCTGGTAGCCAGCAATCGCAAGGCAATAGCGGCGGAAATAGCAAGCCAAACCGCAGTAAAGCGGGCAATGGTCAAGGTGGTAAACCTGCGAGTAACGGCAAGAATCGCCAACGCGCAACACAGCGTTAATATAGCTATAGCGACTTCATTTACTTGGTTATCATATTAATAAAAAGCGCAGCTATTTAGCTGCGCTTTTTTGTATCTTGAAACATGACGACATTATCTTGAGTTCCACCAACTATGACCGCTGCCATTGATTAGGGTAATGGATAATATTGTGGAAAATGGCTTTTTCTTGCCCTGTATTTTTATAACCATGACGCTGTTCTGCATTAAAACGAACGGCTTGTCCCGAGCTTAACTCATGCCAACTATCATCAAAGAAAACCGCCATTTGACCTGAAATACACAAAATATGCTCCGTCACACCGGCACTATGAGGTTCAGAGAAATGTTGATAGTTTTCTGCCAACCTAAGCTCATACAATTCGAAGCCTACAGATGGCTCAAAAGGGAACACAACACTTACCGAGAAACCGTCCTTCAAGCTTTCGTCGCGTAATATATTCGCATCTCGGAACAAGCTCACCAGTTCGTTGTTTGAAGAAGGCAAAATCAAACTTGAGAATGACACATTAAACCCAGTAGCTATTTGCCATAGTTTTGCGACCGTTGGACTAGACTCACCACGCTCAATCTGACCAAGCATAGCTTTGCTTACCCCAGTCGCTTTCGCGGTCGCATCGAGGCTCCATCCTTTTTCTTTACGAATCCGCTTTAGATTTTGGCTTACCTGTAATTCGGTTTTCACGTTCAAGTTATTTTGTACACTTAAAGCTTCTCCTGCATTCGAAACTTCATCTGCTTTCAAACGACCTTCGGCATTCAGGCTACCCATTACATTCAAGCGGTCTTCTGTATTAACGTTTTTCGACATGTTTTCGTTCATCTACCTATTTGAGTTTGCTCGTATATTAAATTGTTACGAATAGCTATTACGAACAAGTTTATACAAATAGCACTTGTGCGCTATAACGCACAAGTGCTAAGTTACTCCTATGTATGTTATAACGCACAACGAGAGTGGTTAATATGGATCAAGTTAAGTTTTCTCACATCAGTACTGGTTTCATTGCAGTATTTATCGGTTATGCGAGTGCGGCGGCGATCATTTTCCAAGCTGCTAGCAGTGCTGGCGCGAATCAAGAGCAAATTGCATCTTGGTTTTGGGCACTTGGAATAGGTATGGGCATGTCAACTCTTCTACTGTCATGGCGATATAAGCAACCGATTGTGACGGCTTGGTCTACACCGGGTGCGGCTTTACTCATTTCATCGCTGGATGGACTCACCGTAGAACAAGCCGTCGCGATCTTCCTATTTAGTTCGCTCCTCATCACCATTACAGGTCTAACAGGGGTTTTTGAAACACTTCTTAAGCGAATACCTACGTCAATCGCCTCTGCAATGTTAGCTGGTGTGTTGTGGATGTTTGGCATCGGAATGTTTTCTTCTATGTCTCAAGAAGCTGTCATCATCAGCACTATGCTAGCCGCTTATATTCTCGCTAAACCTAGGTTTGGGAATCTTTTGATACCTTTTATTCTACTACTCGCAGCCATGATGAGTGGCATCGCGGGAAAGTTGGATTTATCGAATGTGAACTTAACGCTGACTCAACCTATGTTCATCACACCCGATTTTGACTGGTCATCTTTATTGAGTGTAGGGATTCCCCTATTTATTGTGACAATGGCATCCCAGAACTTACCGGGTTTCGCCGTATTAAAAGCCAATGGTTATAACCCACCAGCATCTCGAATTATAACCACAACAGGCGTTACCGGTTTATTGCTTGCGCCATTTGGCGGTTTTGCTTTTAATTTGTCGGCACTGACAGGGGCAATATGTATGAGCCCAAACGCGGATCCGAACCCGAAGAGCCGCTACAAAGCGGCTTTAGCTGTAGGCGGTTTCTATTTATTGGCAGGAGTATTCGGAACAACCTTTGTCTCTCTGTTTTCGTCTGTTCCTCAATCCATCATCGTAGCTATCGCTGGGCTAGCTTTGCTACCGACATTGGCTAACAGCTTAACAACCGCACTTTCGGATGAAACACATAGAGAAGCGGCGTTATTCACTTTTTTACTGACCGCATCTGGGATTAACTTTGCCGGAGTCGCCAGCGCATTTTGGGGGCTTTGTTTAGGTTTAATTTGCTACACAATCAAAAACTGGCAGTTAGAAGTCGCTAAAACAAAACAAACCCAGCCCAAACGGGCAAACACAGGAAAATAGCAGAGTCAAAGCTACCGTTCTCCTCGCTTAGCAATCACCTTAAATGGAAGGCAAGTCATTGGATGGCTTGCCTTCCATTTACTTGCCTAACGAGTAAATACCCAATATTGACTGAACAGGTAGTTAGTCACCATACCAACCAAGGTGCCGACGGCCATTGCGATAAATACAACCCCAGTAATAGGGGGAAGCAGACCCGTCATTAGTTTGAAGCACAGTATATTAGGTACTGCAGATATCGATGCCGAAAACATGAATTTTTGCCACTGAATCAATTTTTCAGACCAATTACCCTGCCCTCTAAACCCAAAAGTAAGCACGCGATTACCAAACCATGTGGTCGTTGCAGCGGCAATGAAAGAACCAATTCGTGCAATCATTAGGGGTACTCCAAAGACGTAATGAAGCAATGCAAACACTAAGCAATCAACAACAAAACCGCCAACACCAACCACTGCGAACCGAACCATCTTGTGATGGGACTGCAGCCTTTGACTGTGTATCTGCAGCTTGTTATTGAGCATTCGTAGCCCTGAGTTAACGCTGAACATCACTTTGGCTTTTAATATGACTCAACGACAAAGTTGGTTTGCTCGCTTGGCTATGACAGCTGAACAAAGCGCGTTTTATTTTCACCGTAGGTTCCAAAATACAGGTTAACGCGTTGTCTTTAATCTTGGTTTCTACTTCCACCCTTTTACCTATCAAATAGAACTTGTCGATTCCGTCTAGTTGCTCTACATCAAGTAGCTTTTTCGCTTGTCCTTGGCTATAAAATTGCCCAGAGAACGGTCGTTTTCCTACATAAAAACTTGGCGCTGAATCGGTGATCTGTTCGAAGATAATACGGTCACTCTTCTCGTTCGCCTTACCTAAGTTTAGGTAAACCATCGCAATCATCAGCAACACTGGCAGAACTAAAGCTACGCTCGAAAACCACTTCTTATCTTTTTCCACAACAAGTATCGCGACCAGTAAACCAAGGGATGGAATACCCGGTAACACATAAGCGGGAAGAATATTTCCCGCCATAGTAAAAAGAATCAGAGGTGAAATTAACCAACACACAAGGAAGGAAAATAACCCACGATTTTTGGCATTAATCTCTGCAATTTTCTTACGTCGAGTAAACGCCAATACAGGTAATACAAGCGACCAAGGGACAGCAGCTTGAATCCAGAATACCCAGATCATACCTCTCGCTTGATCATGTGCAGAACCGTATAAATCTCCCTCCCAACCACTCACCACAAAACGCTTAAAGTGCTCGCCAACAATGAAGTAATCAATAAAACCCGGTGTTGCCATTTCGGCCATGATGTACCAAGGTAAAGCGATCACTAGCATCACACCTAAGCCAGACAACAATGGAAAGCGTTGCCAAAGTACTTTAAAAGCACCAAACAAGCCGTGTTGTAAAACCAACCAAGGGAATACAGCGATCCCCATAATGACAATTGCAACAGGCCCTTTTGCAAGCAGACCTAGTGCTAACCCAATAAAGCCGACATAGCCCCACAAAACTCCATTAGGCTGCGGACTTCCTTCTCTTTCCCAATCCTCTCCACCTAGCCAACATAAGTAAAAGCCCAGCATCGCAATAGTCATAGCTAACGTTAATGCCATGTCTGTCATGACGGCACCTGCCGCGATAGAGAAAATGCCGCATGTCGCCAATACAACTGCAGCGACCAAGGCACTTTGACCGGTTCGCTTAGCCATGTACGCAACCAGCAAAATCGTCGTAAAACCAGCTAACCAATGCGGAGCACGCACAGCAAACTCACTCAGGCCGAACAACTCAATACCAGCCGCACTCATCCATGTGAACAACGGTGGCTTGCCCCAGAAAGGAATGCCGTAATCAAACTGAGGCGTTAACCAATTCCCAGTTTCAACCATCAAGCGAGCCATCTCCCCGTAGCGCGCTTCGGTGGTGTCCATTAACGGGTATGTCGCCAAAGATAAAAGTCTTAAAATCAGTGCAAAAGCCAACAAATACCATAGGTGTGTTCGGTTCAGGCTCATGCTGACTCCTCTAATTTAAAATGTGTTTTTAATGCAGGGGTATCGACCACCGATTGGATCAGATAAAGAGGGCGATTCTTGGTTTCAATGAAAATACGACCTATGTACTCCCCCATTAAACCAATACTCAGGAGTTGAATGCCGCCAAGAGCCAGTTGTACGACCATCATTGATGGATAACCCGTGGTTGGCTCACCAAACATCATGGTTTTAAACACGATGACCATTCCATACACAAAAGCAGTCAGCGCGACTAAGCCACCCAATGCTGTAGCAAGGCGCAGTGGTCGAATTGAGAACGAGGTAATGCCATCCATCGCCAATCCAATAAGCTTCAGGTAGTTCCATTTGGTCTCACCACAGAAGCGAGCATCACGCTTAAATTGGAGCGTTGCTTGTCGGAAACCCGGCCATGAGAAAATGCCTTTCATATAACGGTTACGTTCTGGAAGTTGATTAATATGGTCGACAACTTCTCGGCTTAACAGTCGGAAATCACCCACATTCTCAGGAACATCGATCTTCGCAGCCACATTCATTACTTTGTAAAAGCTCGCTGCTGAAAACTTCTTAAACCATGTTTCACCGTCGCGCTGGCTACGCTGCATATTGACGACGTCATAACCCTCGCGCCACTTGGCAATCATTTGCGGGATCAGTTCGGGTGGATCTTGTAAGTCAGCGTCTAGCAAAATCACCGCTTGTCCACGACAGTGCTCAAGGCCTGCGCTCATCGCTGATTCTTTGCCAAAATTACGGCTTAAACCGATAACAGAAATTGAGCTATTGATTGAAGTGAATGAACTCACCAACTCCAAGCTGTTGTCTTTACTTCCATCGTCGACATAAACGATCTCGCTCGTGATCGGCAAGCTATCAAGAACTTTAGTGAGCCTAGAGTGGAACTCTTCCAACACCTCTTGCTCATCGTAAAAAGGCACAATAATAGACAGAGATACAGCAGGGTTGATCTGCGATGTAGATATCTTAGGGCGGCTAATATGAAGTTCAGACATAATACATTCTTCCATTGACTAATCTGCAGTCAATCTACTCGCCCATAAGTGAAAGTTATGTTATTGACATATTTTTCACGCTCACTCAGGATAATGTTACCGTCTATTTCTGTATGAGAATCAAAATGAAACGAGTTCTATTAGTCGAAGATAACCGTGAAATTGCCGGGGTCTTATTTGATTATTTTGAGTGTATTGGTATGGAACTCGATTACGCGGACAATGGCGAACTTGGACTGCAGCTCGCAATGGAAAACTCATTTGATATCATCCTATTGGATCTAATGTTACCGAGAATGGACGGCCTAACGCTTTGTAATAAATTACGAGAGCAAGGCAATGCGACACCGATTCTGATGCTGACCGCCTTGGATAGCCGCGAAGATATGTTGAAGGGTTTTGCACATGGTGCCGATGACTATCTCACTAAGCCTTTTGATTTGGATATTTTGGAAGCGAGAATGAACGCATTAGTTCGTCGCTACCGCGGAAAAGTAGCCTCTTCTAAACTTCAATTCGATGAACTCACCATCGATCAAAAAACCCGTAAAGCTTACCGTCAAGACAAACTGCTCGCACTCAACCCAACGACTTACACCATACTTGAGATGCTGTGCCAAAGTGCACCTGAAGTGGTCACTCGTGAAGCTATCTCATACCAGCTTTGGGAGGAAGACGAGCCCAATAACGATGTGTTACGGAGTCACATCTATCAATTACGAAACCAACTCGACAAGCCCTTTAACAACCAAATGTTGATTACTGTCCCTAAAGTAGGATTCCGTTTGGAGTCTTCAAATTGATTTTGAACGTTCTCACTAGCACTAAAACTCTAACTGGCCGCCTAGCGGTTTTCTTTGGGGCAATGGCGGTCATTGTCTCGGTCTTTACCTACATAGTGTTTATGTCTGCACTTTATCTATCAGAAGATCGGGTGGGCGAAAGACGTATCTTGATTGACCGAAACTATGCGGTTGAGCAATTTCAGTCAGGGGAGAGTGGTAAAATTCGCATCGATGGTCTTACCATGGCATACAATGACCCTTCATTCATCCCTATCGAATACCGGAAATACATTGAAGGTAAAGAGAGCTTTGTTGGTGAGGTAGGAGAAGAGCCTGATTCACGAATGGTGTATGTCGGTGAGTATTCTGACAAAGGGAAAACCTATCCAATCATCCTTTTATCTGAAGTTGACCGCGTCGAGTTTAGCCATGACGAATTAGTGTACGCAACAACATTCGTTTTAACATTACTTTCCATTTTAATTTTTAGCTTTGGCGCTTTGCTCTATCGATTATCGAAACGACTGATAGAACCTTTCAACTTACTTTCAGAGCAACTCGAGACAAATAAATTAAACCTAAGTGAAGAGTTCGGTGTAAGTGATAACGCCGCCGTTGAGTTTCGCCAATTAACTGATCAGCTGAATCAATATCGTCGTGAAATTAATTCATTACTCAAACGAGAACAAGCCTTTGCTCGATACTCTAGTCATGAGTTAAGAACGCCACTGACGGTTGCTCGTGGTGCAAACAAGTTATTACTAAGAAGCGAAACAACGGAGTTTCAATCTCGTCAGGTCGAACGGATAGATGATGCGATTGTACAGATGTCAGAAATGGTCGATGCCTTACTGGGCCTTGTGCGTTATGAAAGAAACAGTGATGACGCGCCGCTGCGCTTATTTTGCCAACAAGAGTTAGAAAGCATCATTTCGAAGAACTCGTTACAGGCAAATGACAAACAAATAGAAGTATCCTTACAGGTTCAATCAGAACCCACCATTCAAGCCACCAGTGCTATCATGAATATGCTGGTCGGCAACCTATTAAGGAATGCCATTGCAGCGACCAATAGTGGCACTGTCATGGTTTCTTTGTCCGAAGAAAGTATTATGATTGAAGACCAAGGTGAAGGCTTACAGGAACAGTACAACCCCAATGGCCATGGATTAGGTTTATTGATCGTCGACGACTTATGCCAACGCTTCAATTGGGGCTTTGAGCTCGTCAATCGTAATGGAGGTGGATGTAGCGCCAAGATCACCTTTGAAACGAGCTCAGCTTCATCGACGTCGATAGCAACTGAGCAAGTAAACTCTTAACATCGAACTCGATATCCAATGAAAACTTGATTTAGTTGGTTTACAGCGCTTGTAGGCTACTAGATACTCATTAGTCCTATTTGATATAAAAATGCTGGCTTCTTAGTCAGCATTTTGTTTAAGTGCAATGAAACTAAATAATAGCCCTGTAACTCAACATCTATACAACGACCACACCTTTTTCTTGAAGCGTGACGATCAGCTCCACTCTCATTTTTGCGGCAATAAAGCGCGAAAGTTCATGAAACTTCTCGAAGACGAACACCCTAATACGACAACCTTAATCAGCTACGGTTCTGCGCAAGCTAATTCGCTATTCTCGCTCGCTGCACTGGCAAAGATTAAAGGATGGACCCTTGAGTTCTACGTCGACCATCTGCCTCAATGGCTACATGAACGCCCAATCGGTAACTATCGTGGCGCTGTAGACTTGGGCGCAAAAGTCATTTCAGTGAGAGATGCTGGGTCGCAGCTGCATCCAAAAGAGTACATTGAACAAGTTAGACAACCTGACTGCCATTGTATTGTGCTACCTGAAGGTGGACGCTCTCAACTGTCTGAATATGGCGTAAAACAACTGGCGATGGAAATACTCAGCTGGACACGTTTCGAAAGTCAACATGAGTTCGTCGTTGCCTTGCCAGCAGGCACAGGTGCTACTGCACTCTACCTTCATAAACATTTAAAGTTACATAACATCCCTGTATTAACTTGCGCCTGTGTTGGTGGTAGCGACTATTTAACGCAGCAATTCAATGAACTTGGTGAAGCCGACCATCCACAGATCTTACCGCTCAAAACTAAACATCACTTTGGTAAATTATATAAAAAGGATTATCAAACTTGGTTGGATCTTCAAGAACAAACCGATATTGAGTTTGATCTACTTTATGACCCATTAATGTGGCAATGCTTAGAACAGTGGCAACAAGACAACCTGACTAAAACCATTATCTATGTCCATCAAGGTGGCATATTAGGTAATGAATCTATGCTGCCACGCTATCAACGCAAGTACCCTGATATCTTCAGCAACAGTAACAACGCATCTTGGTAGTCGTTTTTTACCCTCTCTCATAATCAAATAGCCACAGCATCTCATTACGGTGGCTTTTTATTGATCGTACTATCACTCTATGTCTACCTTAAAAATCAAACATCAAATATCAAGAAGGAATCTGGCGAGAATCCTAGCGTTATCTATACTTTTGATTGAATTATCATTTGTCATCTAAAGGATTAACGCATGCGAACACTCACTACGCTAAGTTTACTTGCAGCTCTACTTCCCTTTTCTGTGATTTCTGGAGAAAACGTTACTTACCAAGTTGACGGTGTGGACTATGAAGGTTATTGGAGTGAAGCCAGCGACCAAGCGCCTTTGGTGCTGCTAATACATGATTGGGATGGCTTAACCGACTACGAAAAGAAACGTTCCGAGATGCTCAATGAACTGGGGTACAACGTGTTCGCCATCGATCTATTTGGTAAAGACATTCGTCCAACCGAAGTGAAAGACAAAAAGCAACACACAGGCGAATTGTATCAAGACAGAGAAAAAATGCGTACGCTGCTCAATGCTGGAGCCATGGAAGCGGAAAAGCTAGGTGGTAACTTAGATAACAACGTGATGATGGGGTATTGTTTTGGTGGCGCAGCCGTATTGGAGGCCGCGAGAGCAGGTATATCCTCCAAGGCTTACGTCACCTTCCACGGTGGCTTATCGACACCAAAAGGACAAGATTACTCTCAGACAAAAGCGCCAGTTGTTGTGTTCCACGGAACCGCTGATGCCATGATATCAATGGAAGATTTTGGCAACCTCGCAGCTCAACTCGAAACAACCAAAGTCCCACATGAAATGATCACCTACAGTGGTGCTCCGCACGCATTTACCGTGTTCGGCTCAAATAACTATCAACAAGAGGCCGACCAGAAATCGTGGGAGCGCTTCACTCATGTATTAGAAACAACCACGAGATAAATATTCGATATAAAACTTGAGCCAGTACCCCATTCTTAACGATGAAGATACTGGCTCGACCATGACATCATTCAGTTACAAGTAACGAGCAATATTCAAATCATCGGCTTCAATATCAGTTGTAGAGCCACTGACCACACTCGCTAACAACTTTCCCGAGCCACACGCCATTGTCCAACCTAGCGTCCCATGTCCTGTATTCGTAAATAGGTTTTCGATTGGCGTTTTACCGATAATAGGCGTGCCGTCGGGTGTCATTGGCCTTAACCCTGTCCAATATTCTGCCTTAGTAAAATCCCCCGCCTGAGGGAAAAGATCTTTTATCACCATATCTATCGTAGCTTTGCGTTTTTCAGGAATATGGTAGTCGAAACCAGCCAGCTCAGCGGTACCTGCAATCCGAATACGGTCATCAAATCGGGTCATCGCGACTTTGTAGGTTTCGTCCATCACGGTAGAGGTTGGTGATTTCTCTTCATTAATGATAGGCAATGTCAACGAATACCCCTTCACTGGATACACAGGAATTGTCAGGTTGACCTGCTTAAGGAGATCTCGAGAGTAACTGCCAGAAGCCACCACATAAGCGTCCGCTTTAAATTCACCTTGGGTGGTGGTGATGCTTTCAATAATTTGATTCTGATGATTTAACTTAACCACTTCGGTATCAAATTCGAACCGGACTCCCAACCTCTTGGCTTTCTCGGTCAAATTTAAACAGAACTGATGACAATCGCCCGTTTCATCGTGAGGTAGATAAAGGCCGCCAACGAGCTTATCTTTAACATCTGCTAAACCCGGCTCTACAGCTAAGCATTGAGCGACATCAAACAGAGAATGTTCGATCCCACTCTCTTTTAACAGCTTCATATCCTGCTGAATGAAGTCCAATTGCTTCTCGCTGCGAAACACTTGCAATGTACCTTTCTGCCTACCTTCATAAACCAAGTCTTCACTGGTTCTTAGGTGAGTCAGGCAATCTCGGCTGTAGTTGGCTACCCGCAACATGCGCGATTTATTCTGGGCGTACTTGGCTTCATTGCAGTTGGTGAGCATCTTAGTCGCCCAAGAAACTAAGTCAGGAGACAGTGACGGTTTCACTTTCAAAGGCGAATGCTCTTGAGTGAGCCACTTCATTGCTTTTAATGGAATACCAGGAGCAGCCCATGGTGAAGAATAACCGTAAGAGATTTGGCCAGCATTAGCAAAGCTGGTTTCCTTACCACTAGAATCTTGGCGGTCGATTACCGTGACAGAGTGCCCCTCTTTCGCTAGATACCAAGCACTGGTCAATCCAATAACGCCACTACCAATAACAATAACTTCCATGCTCTTCCCCTAATGCCCAGCAAAAACTCAATTTTCTGGGCACCGCTTTCAATTCAGATACTACTTTCGTTAATGGTTTGTAACTTATTCTCCAGGCGTTGACTTAACAATAGTCAAACTGTTGATAAAAAGTCAATTTGGCTTAGAGGCCAACCCAGAAGTTTAGAACTGTGAGGTTGAGTACGTAGTTAAGTTGTAGTTAAGTGGAAGAATAAGTTGCTCATACCGTTAGAGAGTTAACTAGAGGAAGACACGAACTGGTAAGCTATGGATAAATACACAACGGTAACGATTTAGAGCATCTCTATATCAACCTAAATATTATAAGCATCATGACTCAAGAACGTCACATTCTCGAGTAAGAAATCTAACAGCGTTTCGGCTTGAAGCGTCAGTGCTCTGCCTTTTAAAGACTGAACCTTAACGGTCGCTTTCGAAAACATTTCCAACTCTGTGGTCACCACTTCGATTTGCCCCGATTTAATCTCATCAAGCACGGTAAGCTTTGGCATAAACGTGACGCCCAACCCTGCTGACACAAAGTTAGTGAGAGCCGTTACCGAGTTAGTTTGAAGCTTTGGTTGCAAAGTAAGGTGAGACATTTGTTCTGCATGCTTCACTAACCGTCCCATGCCAGTCGAGTTATCGATTAATGCGACAGAAACATCTTTAACGTCTTGAAGTGTTACTGGCGCTTCTTTCATCGTCAAAAAGTGCCCTTTGGGAGCGATAAGCTCCAACGGATGACTACGCTCAACGTGTGAATGCAATTTAGGGTGTGGAGCAGACGCGTAGGTAATCGCAAAATCTATCTGTTGATCTTCCAGCATTTTAACCGCATCTAACGCTCCAGCAATCTCAATCGACAAATTAATATCCGGATAACGAGTCATGAAAGTTTGCATCGGCTGAGAAACCAAGTTGGTTATAAAACCTTCACCAATTGCGATACTGACATTGCCACCTTTCAGGTTTTTCAGCTTAGTTAGCCGAGTTATTAACGCCGTCTCTCCCCGAACGATTGAACGGTAGTAATTCAGTAGCTCGTTACCCGCTTCTGTTAAAAGCGACTGTCGATTATTACGTTCCCATACTTTCATTTCCGCTTGCGCTTCGAGCTGCGTCAGCATTCGACTCATCGCCGCAGGATCAACGTTCATCATCGTTGATGCCTTGCGTAGTGACCCATATTTTGATAACGCATTCAGATATTCAAGTGCTCGAATATTAAAGTGGTGCATTCAACTTCCTTGTGGTTCGACTAACACAAAGTAAGCCTCTCATAATTCTCTAATTTACCCATCTAGGAATTGAGATGGCAGCGCGGCAAGTTTGGAAGTTGTGGGCTGAGTCACCAAGAAAAGCATTTAAAGCAGGCAAAAACGCTATACAAAAAGTGAACATACACATCTTCATAAAACAAAAACACAACTCAATTCAGTAAAGAAGTGAGTTGTGTTTGATGTCTATAGTCGACAGTTCAAAG
The DNA here is from genome assembly GCF_042466085.1 of Vibrio sp. R78045. Taxonomy (NCBI): domain Bacteria; kingdom Pseudomonadati; phylum Pseudomonadota; class Gammaproteobacteria; order Vibrionales; family Vibrionaceae; genus Vibrio; species Vibrio sp. R78045. Next base: position 1,024,147 of record NZ_JAXHBS010000008.1, on the reverse strand, counting down.
ACTACAGCCACGAGCTATTTTATGGCAAGCAGCTTATCGACAAACTCAGCGAAACCGTACCCACCAGGCTTGCTCATCACCACTGATGGATGATGCTCTAAACGGTTCCAGTAATGCTGAATATTCGCCACACCGACACTGTTAGGCAAAATTTCAAACATGTATTGGTCGTTCATCGAATCTCCCACATAGCAACTACGTTCAACTATCTCTTGGTTAGATAGCCCCTTCTCCTTAAGAAAAGCAGTCGATGTCGCTTTCTTAGAGTGCTCACCATACCAAGCATTAATGTGAATAGAGCTTGCTGTAGCGTGAGCGCCTAGCTCGTGAATCTTAGTTACGATTTCTTCAATAATAGCGTCGTCGACTTTTGGACGATTTTGACCAATATCGATCGCTACCTCACACAAACGATAAGACTGATCTAGCGTTAAATTGAGCCCTGGGTAATCGCTCAAAATAGCCAATACTTGTTCTTTTAGTTTACTCTGGTTGGCACTGACTTCTGGTAAAGGGATATCAGAGCGCAACGTAAGAAAGCCGCCTTTCTTTTCCAGAATAAACGCACCGTTCTCACCGAGAACCGCATCAACAGGCCACAACTGAGCAATGTGATCACACCAACCGGCACAAGCGCCTGTTACTGCAACCACTTTTCTCCCCGAATCACGAAGTTTACTCAGTGCTATTAGGGTTTGCGGTGGCAATTGACCTTGCCATGTTAAGGTGTCATCCACATCGGTTAACACCCAATCTATGTTTTTCCATTTTGGGTTCAATTCATTCAATACCGAATTCATTTCTACACCTCTAAATAATTAATCACAAAACAGTGTTAAAGCAAATTCGGTAAAAACATCACTAAGCTTTCAGAGAAAGTCAGCAACATCAGAACCGTGAGTAGTGCTAGCAACAACGGAGCCACTTCTTTCACGAAGTCGACCATACGAACTTTTAAAATCGAGCAAACCGTAAACATCATCGAACCAAATGGCGGAGTCACACCACCAATCATGATATTCACAATCACGATAATGCCGAAATGAACCGGGTTAACGCCTAGGTTAAGCACAGCAGGAAGCAGCAATGGCGTGAGTATGATCATTGCAGCGCCGCCTTCGATGAACATGCCAACCACTAATAGCAGTACGTTAATCAACAACAGCAAGACTAACTTGTTGTCGGTGAGCTCTATCAAAGCAGACGCGACATTGTGCGGGATTTGCTCTAGGGTCATGTAGTAACCGAAGACCATCGCTCCGATAATAATGAACATCACGCTACTCGTACCCTGCACCGTTTCACGCATGATTAGCGGGATATGTCTTAGGCCAAGTTGACGATAAACAAAAATACCAATAATCGCACAAAGCAATACTGCGATTGCACCCGCTTCTGTCGGTGTAAACAAACCAAAACGCATACCAAGAATAATGCCGAATGGAATCAGTAACGCGGGAATCGCTTTTAGAAAGTAATGAAAACGCTCTTTCGCAGAAGCAGGCTCAGAACGAGAAGGCTTATAACGACGCTTGCGTGCGATAAACGCGATTGTCACCATCAGCGATAACGCCATCAAAAATGCAGGTACATAGCCAGCAATAAACATCTGATGAACGGAGACATTCGCTAACAGCGCAAAGATGATTAAGTTAATACCCGGTGGAATAACAGGGCTGATACTTGATGACGCCGCCGTCACTGCAGCTGTAAATGGCAGATCATAACCACGCTTGGTCATTTCAGGCGCAAGAATCTTCGATTGCATCGCGGCATCGGCATTCGCAGAGCCAGAAATACCGCCCATTAACGTACTCAGCGCCACATTAACCTGCGCGAGACCGCCCGTTTTATGGCCAATCATCGAATCTGCAAAAGCCAATAAGCTTTTACTGATCCCCGCATAGTTCATCACCGAACCAACCATGATAAAGAATGGAATAGCCAACAATGGAAATGACTCTGTCGAGCTAATAAAGCGCTGCATTACCAAGCTGACGGGAATTGAGTCATTGATAAAGAGAAAGTACACCATTGCCGATGCGATCAATGAAAACGCAATGGGTATATTCAATAGAAACAGAACAAAAAGAATGAGGATTGGAAGATAGCTTTCCATTAATCGTACCTACTTAAAAGAGCGCTTTAGAGAAGCAATATCGCTGACGATGAATCGAACCGTGTGGATTGCCATCAATGAAAAACAAACTAACAGCACACCATTGATAGCAAAATATGACATGCCCATCACTGGCGTTACCTTGTTAGATAACATCAGGTATTGATAACTCAGAACAGCCATCAAGATGTTAAGAGCCAGTAGGAAGAGGGAAACACATAACCTAAACGGGGTTTTGGCTTTTTCCGGCAGCATGGCGACCACCACATCAACACCCATGTGGAGCTTGTGTTTATAGCAGGAACTAATGCCTAAATAGACAGCCCATATGAAGCAAATAACTGAGAGTTCTTCGCTCCATGGGACAACAAATCCAAAGCCATAACGTAAAACAACATTAATAATGACTACTAGAACGGTAATCGAAATAGCAATAGAGGCGAGGATTTCTTCAATATTTTTCAATAAAAACAAAAGACTTCTCCTGTGAAATATCCAACATAACGTCGGTTACTTCAGGAATAAAACGGCCTGAAGGGAATCAGGCCGTTTTCATTAACGAATTAATCTACATTCGCAGAGTTACTGTGCAGCTCGAATCGTTTCCAACTCTTTCATGATCGTTGCGTGTATGCCTTCGCTCCATGTTGGGAATTGGTTGTATACGTCAGCCGTCAACTCATTGAACTCGTCAGAGTTAACTTCATTAAACGTAACACCTAGCTCTTCAAGTTTTTGCGTGTATTCAACATCCAGTTTAACTAGCTCTGCAGTATTAGATTCTGCGCCTGCTTCGAGCTCTTCATTGACGATTTGCTGTTGCTCTGGCGTAAACTTGTCCCAAAGAGTCGGTGAAATGTAGATACCAACCGTGCCTAGGAAGTGTTTAGTCAAAGACATATTCTTCGCTACTTCGTAGATTTTAGTTGAGTACATCGTCAGGATAGAACCTTCAAGACCGTCAACAACGCCTTGTTGAACACCTGCATAGGTTTCTGGGAATGGCAGAGAAGCTGGAGCCGCCCCCATTGCAGAAAGCGTGCTGATAAACAACTGGCTTTGTGGAACACGGATACGCATCCCTTTCATGTCTTTAGAGTTCACGATCTCTTTATTGGTGATCATGTGACGGAACCCAAACATGTAGTCAGCATTCAATACTTTAATGCCTTTTTCTTCAGCTTTAACCTTCAAGCCCGCGACAAATTCCGTATCCATCATCGCTAAGTATTCATCATACGTGTTGTACAACATTGGGCCTGCCAGTGCTGCAAAGTCGGGTACGTAATCGCCTAGGTAGGTTAAATCCTCAACGGCAATCCAGTTTGCGCCGTTAACGACTTGCTCCAAGTTGTCTTTATAAACCGGTAATTGACCACCAGGGAAAACTTTAATGTTTACAGAACCATCGGTTCTTTCTCGAATTTTATCGGTCGCTTTAATTAGCTCCTGTGTTAATAACTCATTTTGAGTGAACACAAGGCTCATGTTGATGTTGATCGGATCGCCTTTGACTTCAGTTCCAGCCTTGTCAGCTTCACCACAACCAACAAGCAACGTTGCCGCCATAATTACTGTACCTAATAGCTTTTTCATTTTTAAATCACCTTATCGTGGCTATCTTGTCTAAATATAGAGGGTGTTATTAAGTTTTCGTAGAGTATGTAAGTGAATTATTACATTCATATGAACATTTATCTTAGTAACTTGAACACACTGAGGATGAGGTCTCACTATTGTACAAACTCTATACAACTTATTTTAGCTAGATCTCATTTAAAATAGCTCGATATAGAAGGTAGATAATAAATCTGTAATAAAGTGGAGCTACTGTCTCCTAAATTTTCAAATGAACATCGAGAACAAATTATGCTTACAGCCCACCGTGGTGCAGCTTCTTTAGCACCAGAAAATACCTTAGCCAGTATTGAGCAAGCGGCAAAAGTAGGCGCTAACTGGGTTGAAATTGATACCCAGCTCAGTGCCGACGGTATCCCTATGGTTTTTCACGATAAAACGGTGAATCGTTGTACTAACGGTACAGGAAACATTGCCGACTTAGATCTAACAATGCTCAAGACTTTAGATGCTGGCAGTTGGTTTGGTAATGAGTTCGTAGGCACTCCAATTCCTACATTAAATGAAGCGTTAGACAAATGTCTCGAACTTGATTTAACACTGAACCTTGAGATCAAGATTTATAACGATAAAGCCATCAAGCCTTTAGTTAAAGAAGTGATCGCATTGATCAAACAAAAACACTTCCCAATTGAAAAACTGCTGATCTCTAGCTTTAAAAAGGAAGCATTAAGTATTTGCCAAGAGCTAATGCCTGAAGTTAGACGAGGATTTATATGTGAAGTATGGAATGATTTCAGCCTTGAATCACTCCAGCCGCTTGACCTATATAGCATTCATATTGACCATCGAATCCTTGATGAACCGATAGCCAAAGCTATCAAGACTTCTGGTGCGATCCTTAAAATATGGACGCTAAATGACCCACTATTGGCCAGCAAATATCTCAACCTCGGTGTCGATAACATCATCACCGATGTACCACATAAATTTTAGTGAGCTTCTATGGAACTGAACCACCGTCAAAAACAAATACTCGCAACACTTAAAGCGAACCAAGACATTCAGATCGACCATTTGGCTGAACTATTTTCCGTAACCACTCAAACCATTCGTCGTGATGTGAATCACTTGTGTGAGCAAGGTTTGGCGCGAAGAGTGCACGGAGGTGTCAGCTTACCGACAACATTGACTAACACCAGTTATCGATTCCGTTCAGGTGTTGAATCTGAAACAAAAGACAGTATTGCGATGGCGGTTGCAGACGCGATACCTGAAGGTTCAACGGTTATGATGGGCATTGGTACAACGGTCACCCGTATCGCACAATACTTAGTGGCAAAGCCGGCATTACGAGTGATCACCAATAATCTGCAAGTCGCTCGTATCCTTGAAGCAAACGAGCAGATTGAAGTGTATTTAGCGGGTGGTTTGTACCGAAGAGAACATCAAGACATGGTGGGAAGTAGCGTAGTTCACTTCTTCTCAGATTTTGAAGCCGACATTGGCATTTGTGGTTGTGGTTCAGTAACTGATAGCCATTTCGCAATGGAACATGAACAAGTTGAAGCCGACCTATCCAAATCAATTATCAAAAACAGTAGAGAAAGTTGGCTTGTCGCAGACGCAAGTAAATGGGGACGCTTTGCCGCTCTAAAAGTCGCAAAGCTGGGTGATTTTGATCGTATATACACGAATTACACCCAATTACCTTCTGAACTAAACAGTCATTTAGTCGAATACGAAACGCATCAATAAAGACAAAATACATAGCGAAATACAAAAAGCCTAGTATCGCTAGGCTTATAAAATTACGAACATAGTTCGTGATAATAGCTACATCCCAACAAAGAAACTAATTACCAGTGCGTTAATCAAATCAACAAAGAAACCACACACTAGTGGCACCACAATGAATGCTTGTGGGCTTGCACCATAACGATGGGTCACCGCGGTCATGTTCACAATCGCGGTAGCGGTCGAACCTAATGTAATACCACCAAAGCCAGAACATATCACCACTGAGTCATAGTTTCTTCCCATCAAGTAATAGACGACAAAGATGGTGAATAGCAGGGAAAGCAAAATCTGGATACTCATGACAACAGAGATATAGCCAAACAACCCATCAAGATCCCAGATGCGTAGCCCCATTAACGCCATGGTCAAGAACATCCCCAAACAGATATCAGAGATCATCGCCAATCCTTTACGGCCTTGAGCGATTTTCTCTTGCGTGCGACGCTTCTTAAATAGTGCACGTCCAACGTTACCGATTAGGATGCCTGCGATTAAACAGCTAACGAATAGTGGCAGTTTCAAACCCATAGCGTCAATAACTTCACTCAGGCTGTAACCCAGCATCAGAGTGAGGTTAAGAATTAACCATGCCCATAGAACGCCATAATGACTCAATTCTGTACGTGTTTCGCTTTCTTGAAATGCACCAACCGTCACATCTTCTTCATTAGATGGGTTGATTTTATGCTTATTAAGTAGATAGTTTGCAATTGGGCCACCAATTACACATGCCGCTATCAAGCCAACCGTATTTGAAGCCACACCGAGTTCTAACGCATTAGATATACCAAACTCTTCAACAAACATGGGTGCCCAAGCAAGCGTGGTACCAACGCCACCAATCAGACTCACAGAGCCGGATAACAAACCTGCTTTCGCGTCCATCCCAAAACCTGAAGCCACAACCATACCAACTACGTTTTGCAACACGATAAAGACGGTAGCCAGACACAGCAAAATGAACAGTGGTCGCCCACCTTTTATCAGCGTTTTAATATCCGCTTGAAGTCCAATACCAGCAAAAAAGTAGAGAAGCAAAAAATCTCTGACATCTAAACTAAATGTAATTTGAATTTCAAACAGATAGTAAAGCGCTGCTACGGTCGCAGCACAAACAAAGCCACCAATAACGGGCTCTGGCAATGAATATTTCCTTAGTACTTCAGAGCGCTCAATCAAACCTTTACCGATAAAAAGTAATGAGATCGCGATAGTAAAGGAAAGCATTGGAGAAACGAGGGTTTCTGTCATGGGGTATTAGATTCCTGATTGTGGGATTATTCATATTATTGCTTACTCTTGATCATCTAGATCCATACCAAAAAATCAAGCTTTTATCGGTTAAAAAGGCGCCTAATATGATTCTATTTAAATCGGCATAAATAGAGTAAATGATGACCAGGAAAGCATTACAACAACTTATACGAGAGTGTGTGCAGAAGGCGTAGAATTGTAGGGTTTCTAGAACGAGAAAACCCCAGCATTTCTGCTGGGGTTTCGAATAGTGGTGGAAGGATGGGGATTTGAACCCCAGATACGCTATAAACGTATACTCGCTTTCCAGGCGAGCGCCTTAAGCCACTCAGCCATCCTTCCACAAATTTTGTGTCGAGCTTGTTGCTCAACGAGGCGCTACTTTATTGATTCTGCTTGCTTTGGTCAAGGGGCATTATCAAAAAAAGTACCTTTTTCAGTTTGTTCGATTACAAATTAACTCATTAGCTCAAAAACAAACCAAATTTCATTGTGCCTTTGTGCCTACGCTTGTTGGGAGTAGCCCGGAACTCGAAACCATTTGCGGCACATATCTAGGAAGTAACCGTAAAGTACACCCATACCACATGAGATAACCGCATTACTGGTGACTGCGGTCACGATCTGCTCGCTTGAAGCACCAACTGCCAACAAGATACCTGCATAAACAGGAGACTGGAATAACACGTAAGCCATTAGGTCGGACAAATTCTTCATCAAAGAGCTTTGTGAAAGCTTTGCACCATTGCGCAAGAACCAGTCACGAAAGACACCATAAGGCCAAGCAATAGCAATATTTACCGGAATAGACAACGTTCGTGAAGCAAGAGATTGCTCGAACGTCATACCTGAGATAAACACTTCTACGATCATGCCAGAGATAAAACAGAAAATTACCATAGCAAATGTATCCGCAGCGGCGTTACGAATACAAAATGGACCACGAGATTTCATTGACAACAAACCTAAAATATATCACTACTTGGATAGTGATTTAGTAACATATAAACAAGGTGTTTTTTAACCTTGCCAGATAATGTCGCTATTAAAACACAACTTAAGCAGTCATACATTCCAAATTAAAAATCAAGTTGTAAATTAACAACCAAAAACCATTTAAAAAGCAGTCACTTCCACCAGAAAATCATACACAGGTCAAATAACGGGCAATTCGTTGTTTACTTTCTGTAATTAAATAACACTCAAGCCATAGGTAAATTTACAGTAATGATATTAATAGTGTCTTGAGTAGGAGGAGCTCCCATAGAAACCTGCTCTAGAGCTTTATCGACTTGAGATGACAATTCGGGATTATTCATAGGCTTAATGTGTAGACGTAAGCTCTCCAATGCAAATTGAATCAACTCTAGGTTATTGTCTTCAAGTGCTACATACAACGTCACTAACAGCTCTTCAGTATTATCTTTGTTTCGTAGATCGGGTTTAGGTAGAGAACGACTTTGGCTCTTCTGTCCATGAAGATGCGTTCTCTGGGAGTTCACATTATGATTATGACGCACCACGTCCTTGCTCATTTTTTCATTGCTAACTGTTTCTTGGTGAACTTCATCAATACGTCCTTCCTCATAACCTTCATCTTCATGGAATTGGTAAAGCTTATGCGAATAACGGAATAAAGCGTCGTCTAATTCACGTTCATCAATGGGCTTGGCGACAATGTAATCCACACCAGCGCCGAGCATTCGTTCGCGAGTCTCTTTAAAGACATCGGCAGTACAACCAAATATTAAAACTGATGAAACATCACCGATTAAAGCGCGAATAGCTGTTGTTGATTCAACGCCATCCATCACTGGCATATGGTTATCCATCAACACCAAATCAAAATGCTCTGCGACCACAGCTTGTATCGCAAGCTCACCATTTTCGACACTTTTGCACATGAAGCCTTTACTGCTCATGAACGTTTCAATAATGACGGTATTGGTTCGGTTATCCTCAACAATCAGCACTTTTAAGCCAGAATAATCTAACTTTTTGTGTGGCAAGCTCTCTATCTCACCCGGTTGACAAGGTTGGATTTTCAACCGAACGTCGAAGCTCGTACCTATTCCTTCTTCACTAGTAACCGTAATACTACCATCCATCAGCTGAGCAATTTTCTTCACGATCGCTAAGCCTAGGCCGGTACCACCAAAACGTCTTGTAGTCGAAGATTCTGCTTGTTCAAAAGGTTTAAAGATACGCTTTTGCGCTTCTTTGGAAATGCCAATCCCGGTGTCACGAACTCGAATACTGAGGTAGGTGTCATTTCCTTCAACAACTTCTTTAAAATACACCTCGACAAAACCTCTGGAGGTAAACTTCACAGCATTGTTTAATAGGTTGAACAAGATCTGGCGCAGCCGAGCCTTATCCGAGAAGTACCAACGCCCAGAAGGCACCTCAGAATAAACCTTAAATTGGAGCCCTTTTTCAGAAGACAATGTGTAGTAGACGCTGTTGATACTGCCAATGATTGAATCTAAAGGAAAACGCGTTTCATCAAGATCCAACCTACCCTGCTCGATCTTTGAAAAATCTAGGATCTCATTCAGCAGTGTCATCATATGATCGCCAGACTCATACAAACTCTTAAGGTGCTTTTCTTGCTCTGTATTTAAAGGGGTTTTAAGTAGGATTTGTGCGGTACCCAATACCCCGTTCATCGGGGTACGGATTTCATGTGACAACGTTGCCAGAAAAGCAGTTTTCGCATTAGTTGATGCTTGAGCTTTAACCTTTTCCGCTTCGAGGTAAATGGTCTTTTCATTAAAGGTTTTGATCAAATGACCGATTTCATCTTGGCTTGAGTACTCAACATCAATGATTTCACCGGCTTTAGAACCATCGACCTTTGCTGCAATGGCGGTAATTGGGCTAATCAAATAGCGGTTTAACAAGTAATAACCCGCCATCACACACAGTAGTAATAGAGGTACAATGCCGCCTTCGATACTCATGACTTGACGAAACACTTCGTCTGCAACGCGTGACTTAGAGTTAACCACATCAACTTGCCAACCGAATTCACCAAATTGATTACTACTGATGTAGATCCCTTCAACAAGATTGAAATTATGAGACACCAAGACTTGGTTAAGTTTGTCCCTAAGCGTAATACCAAGATCATACTCTTCCGCATGGTTCTTAATAAAACCCAATAACTCTTCGAGAGAGAGATCCACCGTTGCCACGCCAGCAAAGATGCCATCATAATAATAAGGGGATGAAGCGGTGATCATTCGAACATGGGTGTATGGATCGATATAAACATCGCTCCACAAAATGGTTCCCTGGCTTCTGTTAATGACGGAGGTATACCAATACTCTTGATGATAAGGTGCAGTCTTAGGATTGTTATAAGAGAACAGCTGGTCAATCTTGCCATCGTCTGCTTTATTGAAAAAATAACTATTCAGTTGCATTTGAGGATTGAACATATAAGGTTCTGGCCAAATACCTGCACTGACGATCGTGTTGTCACTTGCCGCCAACATCGACTTAAACAAAGGAAGGACCTCAGCACCGCTTCGTTGTGCCTGAGCAAGACCAACTAAACTGTCAACAAAGCCTTCAGAGCTATTGAGAGGTTCTGTAATCAATGCAGAAAGAAGCTCTGTACGGAGATCTAGGTTCTCTTGTAATTTGGCTCGCACAGGGGATTCTACGACGTAATACGTCACACTACCGACAATAGCGATAAACATTGCAAGGTATAAGCTAAGCGCTACCATGCTTTTTTTCTTTAAAGACGACCGTATCTGCATAATTTTTTATTGTTTTCTTTTCTGTTAAACCTAGTGTTTATCATCAATGACATCAAGCCTTTTTAGATTGAAGCTTGATTGGTGTAAGTTCATTGGTACTATAAGTGCAAATATGTTCCCTTTTACGGTACCTCACTTTGACTTTACAAGATATTCTTGCGCTTCCAGAGTTGGAAGGAAAGCTAATCACAGAACACAAAACTATGGGATTTGTCACTGCAATGGCAGCGTCGCCTAATGTGTTAACCCCGCACGAGTGGCTACCATTCCTTTGGGGGGGGGAAGAAGTCGCTCCTTTTACTGATGGTGAACAGCTTGAAAGCTACATTGAAGTTATCATCGCGCTTTGGAACAAAACTCGCCCAGAGTTAATCGAAGGCACTTGGGTTTGGCCTGAAGCTTGTCAATTAGATGACGAGGAAGTGGTAAACACAGCAGCTCGTGATTTTTGTGAAGGCTTACTTCAAGGCTGGCAGATTGCACGTGACGACTGGGAGACTCTGATGCCTGAAGACAGTGAAGACAACGCGTTAGTTGGCGGTGTACTGCTTTCACTAAGTATGCTGTACGATCCTGAAACCTCAATTGCAACACTTGCAGAGCAAGGTATTGAAGGTCTTGAACAATTCGAAGAGATCTTTAACGCTGTTCCTGTGATGCTTTGTGGGCTAACGCAACGCGGCATCGCATTAGCTGAAGCTCAATAATAATGATTAGCTAGATATAAAGAAGGCCTCTCGATGAGGCCTTTTTTTGTTTGAAAAGAAATCAAATACGCGTTCTAAAAGCCTTTCCAATCAAAATCATCAATTCGCTCATCGGCGATATAAAACAACTTGGTCCCACTACTAACCACTTGATCCAATTCTGGGTTGAGTTCAATTCCGCTACCGGAATCTATTGCAATCAACGTTGCTTGATACTTCTTTTTAAACGCCGAGAAGATTGGCGCAACGGTGACAGGCTCGGCATCTTTAGGGTAATAGGTTGAATACTGTGTCATCCCCCTTGTAGAACTCAATAGCTCTTGATGCAACGCACTTGATCCTGGATCAACCGCAGCCTTTGCCAACATTTCAGCACCGACTGCTGGTATACACTCAGAATTAGGACAATGTTTATGTAGCAGATCACTCAATGCTTCATCTTTAAAGTAAACGAGTAGATGCGCTTTAGGGTTTCGATTCGCGCAGTAAAGTGCCGCGGATAATGTAATGTCGTCTTCTGGGTTATCAATCAAGATACAACTGGCTGACTCGATACCGGTTTTCTCCATCTCTTTGCCATCAGTGTAGCTGTTCACTTTAACAAAGTTGATTTCTCCAGGTAACGGATTTTCAATATCCGAACGAGTACACAACACTATTGGTCGCTTACCCGTTTCTTCATGCTGTAACATACGAATTAGATGAATCGTTCTTTGTTCATTCCACCCAAGCATCAAAATGTGGTTGTCCACTCTAACTCTCCTTTTTCCTAGCAAGCCCGCTCGCCAATATTCAACACCTTCTGTCGCTACCTTACCTAGCAAGGCCGCGAAAAGACTCAGTCCACCCGGAATCACAAACAATATAACGATCCATTGCCCTGCTTCTGTTGTGGGCGATAAATCACCGTAGCCAACCGTAGACGCAGTCACGACTAGGTAGTAAGCGAACGTGGTAAACGAGCTGGTTAGCGCTGTTTCACCCGCTAAATACAAACTCGACCACGACAGAAATACGTAGCCTAAGAAGGTGAACAGTAAGTTTTTTCCATTCAAAACAAAGATATTTGCTTTGACCCAACGTTTGAGTTGTAACCAGATTATCATTCGAGCCTCAAATCCTTCGATCTTACTTACATGCTAGAAAAAATACCTGATATCAACAAGATGTATCATCAGAAAAAGATACATGACCACAAGATTGATACTAGCGAGCTATCTTTAGACACAAAAAAACCAGCACTATTGGCTGGTTTTTCGTTGGTTAGATAAAAGAACGGCTTACGCGTTACCTTTTACCTGCACATTTAACTGCTCAGCAAAATCTAGCATGCGGTTCAGTGGGATAAGAGACTTCACACGCAGTTCGTCAGAAACGAAGATCTCGTGTTGCTCACCACCGTTCTCAAGCGCATTTTCAATCGCTTCAAGGCCATTCATCGCCATCCAAGGACAGTGTGCACAGCTGCGACAAGTTGCACCAGCACCCGCTGTTGGCGCTTCAATCAGTTCTTTTTCAGGAACCAATTGCTGCATCTTGAAGAAGATGCCTTTGTCTGTCGCCACGATCATCTGTGGGTGAGGAAGCTCTTTCGCCTTCTTAATAAGCTGGCTTGTTGAACCTACAGCATCCGCCAGTTCAACCACACTTGCTGGTGATTCTGGGTGAACCAAAATAGCCGCTTCTGGGTATACCGATTTCATTTTCTTCAAAGCATCAGCTGAGAACTCATCATGAACGATACACTCACCTTGCCAAAGCAGCATGTCGGCGCCAGTTTGATTTGCGATATAAGAACCTAGGTGACGGTCTGGGCCCCAAATAATGGGTTTGCCTTCGGCGTCTAGGCTTTCAACGATTTCTAAAGCGATACTCGACGTAACCACCCAGTCTGCACGAGCTTTAACAGCCGCAGAGGTGTTCGCGTATACAACCACGGTATGGTCAGGATGAGCATCACAAAATTCTGTAAATTTATCAGCAGGACAGCCAAGGTCAAGTGAACATTCCGCTTCCAGCGTTGGCATTAATATGCGCTTCTCGGGAGTCAGAATCTTTGCAGACTCACCCATGAAACGAACACCAGCGATGATCAGCGTACTTGCTGAATGACGGTTACCAAACTTGGCCATTTCCAATGAATCGCCAACAAAACCACCAGTATCTTCAGCCAGAGCCTGAATTTCAGGGTCTGTGTAGTAGTGTGCAATTAGAACTGCATCTTTTTCTTGAAGTAGTGTTTTGATATTCGCGATGTGTGCCTGTTTCTGAGCATCACTCAAAGGAACTGGCTTAGGCGGAAACGGGTAAACTGTATCAATTTTATCTAGTATATGACTCATTGCTCTTGCTCTACGCAACTTCTTCCGAGAATCCGAGTATTCTACACAGGACAGCGATTGGGATCAAAAAGGATTGGTTGCAAACGGCTACTCGCTAATACTCAAAAAGCATAAACAAGTCTTTATGTAACTATTACGAAGGGAGTAACTGGTTACCTAACAGCAGTAAGCCAGTATTTATCGAAATACTGCGGATATAAAAAAGAGGTACCTAAGCACCTCTATTTTTGATTTATAAGTGAGTCTTAGCCACTTTTGCCGAGGCACTGTTTGGATACTCGGTCACGACTTGTTGGTAATATTTTTTAGCTTGCGTCGCATTGTTGTTACGCGTTGCTATATCACCAAGCTTAACCAGAGCATCTGCTCGCTTATTTGAGTCTTTGTAAGATACAACAGCGGCAAAACTTTTCACGGCTTCTTTATCTTGCTTCTTAGCAAAATAAAGCTGACCTAACCAGTAATGAGAATTAGGCGTGAAAGTAGAATCTGGGAAGTCTTTTTGAAACTTTTGGAATGCTGCGATAGCACCCGTGTAGTCTCGTTGCTTTAGAATCATGTCTACAGCATTTTGATAAGCGGTTTGCTCATCAACATCGGTACTGAACGTACCAGAGGCATCTTTAGAGCCTTCGCTCGCTGCTACTGCTACCGTTGCTGTTCCGGCTGCTTTCACCTCGCCTCTTACACGATCCAGTTCAATGAACAGTTCACGTTGGCGCTCTAGCATTTGTTTCATATCGTAACTGTTTCGTTCCAGCTCACCACGAAGTTCACTGATCTCCAGTGCCATGTCGTCGATTTGCTGTTGCATTTGAAGCTGAACGAGGTTTCGATTTTGAAGCAGGCGCTCTAAACGCTCAATATCTGATTCGTTAGATGCTGATCGAGAGGAAGATGTTGAATTGGTTGCGGTGCTATTGAGATCGGATACTGGGGCTGGTGCAGCGAACGCAATGTTCGCTGCACTTGCCAGTAACGAAAGCAAAATGACTCGCTTTGTGTTACTGAACATGAGGCAATTCCTCAATTATATAATCTACTAAAATTAGTAAACTAGTACTGCGCGACGGTTTTTAGCGTACACATCTTCAGATTGACCAAGAAGAAGTGGCTTCTCTTCACCGTAGCTTACGATAGAGATTTGGTCAGCTTGAACACCTAGAGCTTGTAGGTATTTCGCTACAGCTTGTGCACGGCGCTCGCCAAGTGCGATGTTGTACTCAGGAGTACCGCGCTCATCAGCGTGACCTTCGATAGTAACGTTCATGTCAACGTTCTTAACTAGGTAAGCTGCGTGAGCTGCTAGCATTTCTTCGTAGTCGCCAGCGATAGTAGAGTTATCGAATGCGAAGTAGATTGTTTGAGTTTCACGTAGCGCTTGCTCTTTAAGCTCTTGCTCAGACAGTTGACCGTTAGCGTCAATTGGCGTTACAACAGTTGTATCTACGTTGCCTTCTGTACCTGAAGTTGTTTGGTTGCTTTCAGTACCAGATGTTGCAGATGTTGCTTCATCAGTTGAGCTACATGCCGTTACTGCCATCACTGGTAGTGCAATCATCAAGCCTTTAAGAACTTTGTTAAGTTGCATCTTTTTTTCCTTACGTTATCAAACTTAGTTTCTACAGCCGACTAAGTGCTATAGATAGTTAAATGCCACAATAGTTAACACTATCAATAGCTAATAGAATGTATCACTTTACCTAGAGGAACGGTGACCATGCCGGCGCTCTTACGCGTCCGTTGGTTGCCGGTAATCTAGCTTTAAAACGGCCATCGATAGAAACCATCGATAGTACATTTGTTTTATTGTAAATAGAGCTATAGATAACCATACCTCCATTCGGTGCAATACTTGGGGATTCATCTAACAGAGTTTTTGTTAGTACCTGAACCGCACCCGTTTCCAAATCCTGTTTCGCCAAGTTGAAACCTGAATTACTACGATTGACCATGATCATGAATCGTCCATCAGGGGTGATTTGACCACCTAGGTTTTGGCTACCTTGCCAAGTAATACGAGACGTCGAGTTATTTGACAAATTTACATTATAAATCTGAGGTTTACCACCACGATCCGAGGTAAAAATAAGAGACTTGCCATCTGGGTGCCAGAACGGTTCAGTATTATTTGAACGACCACGAGTAATCTGAGTCAGCTTACGACTAGCAAGGTCAAGTGTGTATACCTGAAGGCTGCCTGTCTTCGATAATACCAATGCCAATGTTTTACCATCCGGTGAGAATCTTGGCGCACCATTGTGACGAGGGTATGACGTCACCTTCTCACGTTCACCGGTATAAATATTCATAATGAATATTTCAGCTTGGCCATTTTGGAAACTCACATAAGCAAGCTTCTTACCGTCTGGTGACCATGCTGGTGACATCAGAGGCTGCTTAGAACGAAGCACTAAGCGCTCGTTGAAACCGTCATAGTCAGCCACACGAAGTTGGTATGGGTATTGGTCTTTATCGTTTACGACCACATAAGAAATACGGGTTAAAAACGCCCCTTTTTCACCAGTCAGCTCTTCATAAACTAAGTCAGCTATACGGTGCGCATACTCTCTCAAGCGTTTACCTGGAACCGTCGCTTTCTTGTTAAATAGAACGTGGTCTTTAGAAAGTACGAGTTGGCCTTCATCACTCAACGCGCGGCTTTGCCCTTTGGTTAACTGACCACGAACAATGTCGATCAATTGGTAATTAACCACATACTGCCCTTCGGCATTCTTAGTGATGCTACCGGTAAGCAATGAATCAACACCTAGATTCGTCCAAGCATCAAAATCCACCTCAGCTTCACTGTAGGGTGTTTGAGGCATTTTGCTTGTTGCAACAGGGCTGAATTTACCACTGCGTTGTAAGTCAGAAGCGATAACCGCTGATACATCGTGTGGTAATGGCTCTTCGCCTTCCCAGCGGAAAGGTACAATAGCGATAGGTCTTGCAGAGTTTATACCGTCTGTAATAACCAGCTCCAGCGCTGCATGTGCAAACTGGCTGCTTGTCGCTATTATGAAAACAAAACTCAGTAATAGTTTTTTTAACACAAGTTCGTCCTTTTACTCTGGTGATACAGTTAAGTTAATGTCTTTCAGTGATTTCACAATGTCTGGGTCTTTAGGCAACGGATAAGATTGCACTTGAGCCACGGCACGCTTGGTTGCTGCACACAATCGGCTATCACCATCCAAAATACTCAAGCTTCCCAAAATCGCATTCGAACCTGTTGGAATAAGCTTAAGGTTCACTCGACAAGAGCGCCCTCTATAACTGTCTTCTAACAGTAAGTTTTGCTGAATAAGTTGAGTATAAATCGCACCATAGCGTTGTGCTTCATCACTTATAAATTGTTGTTTCGCCGAAGAATTTTGAGTCGACTCAGTTTCAAGCCCAGCAAAGATATCGTTCAATGCTGCTTCCTGCTGTTTACGCTCTTTTTCTGCTTTTGCTGCAGCTTCTTTTGCCTTACGGGCTTTTTCTGCTGCGGCTGCCGCTTCTTTTTCTTTCGCTATGCGTTGCTTTTCGGCGCGTTCAGCAGCTTCTTTCTCTTTACGAGCTTTGTCTGCTGCTTCTTGCGCGGCTTTTTCTTTTGCCACGCGTTCTTGTTCCGCTTTTGCGATTGCAGCTTCTTTGGCCTTACGCTCGTTTTCTGCTTTCACTAACGCAGCTTCTTTCAACTTACGATCTGCTTCTGCTTTAGCGGCTTTCTTTTGCTCTTGCTGTAAACGCGCTTCTTCAGCTTGACGTTGTTTCTCTTTCTCAACTCGACGTTTTTCAGCTTCACGAGTCGCTTTTGCTTCTTTCGCTTGCTGCTCTTTCAGCTTGCGAATGTTTTCTTCTTCAGCTTTACGATTCTTTTCCAGTCGTTCACTTTCACGTCTGAGCTTGTCTAGACGTTCTTGCTCTTTCTTGCTCGCGGCTTCTCGTTGTTGACGAATCTGTTGAGCTTGCTGGCGAACCAACTGAGGGTCAATCACCACAGCTTGAACCATCTGCCCTGTCGGCTTAGGTTCTGACATCGTGAAATCCGCTCCCCAAATGAGCGCAACGAATAAAATGACGTGCAGCCCAAGAGAAATAAGAAGCGGTGTTCTGAAATTATTGGATTTTTTATTATTCGCTTTCATGAATGCTACGGAGCTATTCCCTTATATCCGTTAAAAGGCCAACCTTTGGCACACCTGCACGGCTTAATTCATCAAGTAACAAAACCACTTCAGCGTAAGGTGTTGCGGCATCACCGCCAACCGCTACTGGAGAGCTTGGCTTCAGAGACAATTCAGCTTTCACTCGGACGATAATCTCCTCCAGTGACAAGCCACGCTGTACTTCTTCGTTATTCACGCTCAAACCAAATTCACCGTCTTTGTTCACTTCGACGATAATAAAGCTCGCGTTGTCATCACCCAATAGGTCTTGTGCTGACTTAGCTGTTGAAGCCTGAGGCAATTCAACATCAACACCTTGGGTAACAAACGGTGACGTCACCATAAAAATGATCAGCAATACAAGCATAACGTCGATGTAAGGTACAACGTTAATCTCTGCTGTCATCTTGCGTTTTTTAGGTTGGTATCCAGCCATCTATTATTCCCTGCCAGCCATCGCTTGACGGTGAAGAATACTGTGGAACTCTTCAGAAAAAGTCGCGTAATTGTGCTCGAGCTTACCTACACGGCTGCTGAAACGGTTATACGCCATTACTGCTGGGATTGCAGCGAACAAACCCATTGCTGTTGCGATAAGTGCTTCCGCAATACCAGGTGCAACCATCGCTAACGTAGCTTGTTTTACTTCACCGAGTGCGATAAATGAGTGCATGATGCCCCAAACCGTACCAAATAGGCCGATGTATGGGCTAATAGAACCGACGGTCGCTAAGAAAGGTAAGTTGGTTTCTAGCTCATCAACTTCACGCGCAACCGCAACCCGCATTGCACGACCAGTACCTTCCATAATGAAGTCTGGAGATGTCGCATTTGATTTACGTAGGCGAGCGAACTCAGTAAAGCCTGCGTAGAAAATCTCTTCTGTACCAGAAAGCTCATCTTTGCGTTTATTGCTCTCTTGATACAATTTAGCAAGATCAACACCAGACCAGAACTTATCTTCAAACACTTCAGTTTGTTTAGAAGCTTGAGATAACACTTTACTTCTTTTTATGATCATTGCCCAAGAAACAACAGACATGCCCATAAGAACTAGCATGACCATTTTAACCAGTAAACTGGCTTCTAAAATTAGGCCTAAGATTGAGATTTCAGCAGTCACTATTCGTTAGCTCCGTAAGAATAAATGTTGGCATTGCCTTGGGTTTCATTTTTTGATTGTCGATACATGCTACCTTAACCATTGCTTTACACAATGCTTTGCCATCAGGATTTACGATCTCTTGACAGAAGACCAAGCTAGCTCGCTTCAATTCGTAAATATTTGTAATGACTTGTAAAGAGTCATCAAGACGTGCGCCTCGAATAAAATCAATGTCCATATGTCGGACTACGAAACCGATATTTTGTTCTAACAATACTTGTTGAGAAACGCCAATCGAGCGCAGCATCTCAGTTCGAGCACGTTCAAAAAACTTGAGATAGTTAGAATGGTACACGACCCCACCCGCATCGGTATCTTCGTAATATACGGTTACTGGCCACGTAAACGGCTTAGATAATCCCTGCAAATTAATACCACAACCCAAAAACGATAAAGATATCACTATAACCTAACTCATTATCATTAATAGTATATGGCTGTGAATTTTTGAGTTAAGAGACGAAAAAAAAGGCCATCTGTATAAGATGACCTCTTTTTGACTAAAAACCCAACAACGACCTAGGTTTACTTTGTAACAAACCTAATCCGCAGCCTTATTTAGATAAGGCGTAACGCCGTTAGGTAGAGCAAAATTGTTAGTGAAACGTATGGGCTAAACAGCAACTGCCACATCCAAGCTCTTGGCTTAAACCCGATACCGTAAACCATGCTTGAGCAAACTGCCCAAATAAACATTGGCCCAATGATCGCGTTAAAGCCACCGATGCTTGTCGCATACGCTTCAGGATCCCACATCACTAAACCAACATGCATGAAGCCCAATATCAGGGATAAGGCTCTTAACAGAGTCTTATCCATTGGTTGATGCAGTTTAGCGACTTGCTCTGCGAGATTACTCACTGTCTTTGTCCATCATTTCTGAATGCTCAAGCCAAAGAGCATTGATGATGCCGAATGCACATGCTAGAAGTACACCCAAAATCCATGCGAAATACCACATAAAATTTCTCCTAAGTTATTTCACTTCTAGCTTAGTAAGCTGAAACGTCGTTATCTTCGATGTGTTTCTTATCCAAACGACCGAACATTTTGTAATATGTCCAAGTTGTGTAGCCAAGAATCACAGGAACCATTACCGCCGCAACAGCAGTCATTAGGCCAAGAGTTAGCTCACTTGCCGTAGAATCCCACATAGTCAAACTATGGTTAGGGTTCAGGCTTGATGGCATTACGAATGGGAACATTGCAAAACCAGCAGTCAAAATAACACCAGCATTAGATAGACTCGAGAACAAGAATGCGAAGCCACCGCGTTCAAGGCGAGATGCAATCACAGCAAGTAGTGGCATTGCTACACCAAGAATCGGTGCTGCCCACATTGCAGGGTACGTTTCGAAGTTTGTCATCCACGCACCAACTTGAAGTGAGACTTCTTTGTTTAGTGGGTTTGAATCAGCAAATGTATCAATAGTGCTCGTAATTACATAGCCTTCGATAGATTGAACCCAGAAGCCACCAATAACGAATAGAGCAATAGCAATTAGGCCAGTGATCTGAGCAACGTTACGTGCACGGCTGTGCAGTTCTTCTGTTGTCTTCATTTGAAGCCATGTAGCACCTTGCATCACGAACAACATCAGAGCCAACACGCCACATAGCAATGCAAATGGGTTTAGCAGAGCGAAGAACGTACCATGGTACTTAGACATCATTAGGTCGTTCAAGTCGAATGGTACACCTTGTAGTAGGTTACCAAACGCCACACCAAAAATGATTGGCGGAACGGTACCACTGAAGCAAAGTGCATAATCCCAAGCCTTACGCCATTTTGGTTCTTCTATCTTTGAACGGTAATCAAGAGCAAGTGGACGTAGCCAAAGTGCTGCTAGAGTCACGTACATAGCAAAGTAGAAACCAGAGAAAGACGTCGCGTAAACTAATGGCCATGCAGCAAACAATGCACCACCAGCCGTAATTAACCATACTTGGTTGCCGTCCCAGTGAGGGGCAATAGTATTCAGCATAATACGACGTTCAGTGTCGCTCTTACCGATAACAGGTGATAGGGCTGCAACCCCCATATCGAAGCCATCAGTCACGGCGAAACCAACCAGTAGAACACCGATCAATACCCACCAAATAAGTCGTAAGCTTTCGTAATCAAACATAATATTCCCTCACTTATACTTCAACTGAACGGCTAACTTTGTCTTCAACAGAGCTATCGTTTTGTTCGAAGTGGTAACGGCCTGTCTTTAAGCTACTTGGACCTTTACGTGCGAATTTCAGCATTAGGTAAACTTCAGCAATCAAGAACACTGTGTAAAGTGCAAGAATTGCGAATAGAGAAGTCCAAAGCTGACCGATAGTTAGTGCTGATGCGGCAACGTTAACCGGTAGGATTTCACCAACCGCCCATGGTTGTCGACCAAACTCAGCAACGAACCAACCCGCTTCAATCGCGATCCAAGGCAATGGGATTGAGAACAGCGCCGCTTTAAGTACCCATGGTTTCTGTTCAATCTTCTGACGACACGTTTGAACAAACGCAGCACCGAATACAAACAGCATAATGAAGCCACAAGCAACCATCAGACGGAATGACCAGAATAGAGGCCAAACTGTTGGGATAGAATCATCCGCAGCCATTTGGATTTGGTCTTCTGTTGCATCAACAACGTCGTCTGTGTAGCGCTTAAGAAGTAGACCGTAACCTAGGTCACCTTTCACTTCGTCGAACGCAGCCATGTTTTCTTCAGATTTGTCGCCTGCACGTAGCTTTTCTAACAACTCATACGCGTACATACCAGTGCGGATACGATCAACGTGATCATCACGTAGGTCACGCAGGCCCGTTACTTCTTTATCAAGAGAACGTGTTGCGATGATACCCATTACGTAAGGAATTTTAATTGCGTAGTCAGTATTCATTGTTTCTTGGTTTGGAATACCAAAAACAGTAAACGCGGCTGGTGCTTCTTCAGTGTGCCACTCTGCTTCAACAGCAGCTAGTTTTACTTTTTGAACTTCACCAAGCTCGTAACCAGATTCATCTCCTAGCACGATAACTGACAAAATTGCCGCCATACCGAAAGAGGCTGCAATCGCAAAAGAGCGACGAGCAAAGGCAACGTCACGACCTTTAAGAATATAGTATGAGCTGATACCAAGGATGAACATTGCACCCGTTGTGTAACCAGACGCTACCGTATGCACGAATTTAACCTGTGCTACTGGATTTAGTACAACTTCAGCGAAGCTCACCATTTCCATACGCATCGTTTCAAAGTTAAATTCTGCACCCACTGGGTTTTGCATCCAGCCGTTTGCTACCAAGATCCAAAGCGCTGAGAAGTTAGAACCAAGAGCGACTAACCACGTTACTGCTAAGTGTTGACGCTTTGACAACCTGTCCCAACCGAAGAAGAAAAGACCAACAAAAGTAGACTCTAGGAAGAATGCAACAAGCGCTTCGATAGCTAGCGGAGCACCAAAGATGTCGCCAACGTAGTGAGAATAGTAAGACCAGTTAGTACCAAACTGGAACTCCATGGTTAAGCCTGTCGCTACACCAAGGGCAAAGTTAATACCAAACAATTTACCCCAGAACTTAGTCATGTCCTTGTAAATTTGCTTGCCAGTCATTACATAGACTGACTCCATAATGGCAAGTAGAAATGCCATACCTAAAGTCAGTGGAACAAATAAGAAGTGATACATCGCTGTAAATGCAAACTGCAATCGCGACAGATCAACAACATCAATCATGGTAACTCCTTTGTGTCGGCTGAATGACACTTGTGTGATTAATCACCGCAAAAATCCATGTTAAAACAATTTATGTAATTGTTATTACAAATTGAAATTTGTAGCAAAAACGTACCGTTATAGTTAGATTATTGTTAAGCATGAGCTAATATAGCTAGCGCTAATATTACTTGTAAAATCAGTATGTTTCAAAAGGTTTATAGGAGAAGCTTGCTTTGATTTGTATCAATATTAGTCCAGCAAATTAGAGTTATTTTTGAACAACTATGATTAAAATCACACCAATTTAGCTTCCATTAATAACAGCGCTTAATATCCGTGACAAAAGCTAGACATCGCTACAACATGCAAATCACAACTACCTATAAAGTATTAACAAAAGATATGACAAGTTATTTCATTTTTTGTTACCTAAATCAAACTCGGAATCAAAGTTTCCATTTTTGAGATCCGATACTCGGCCTTTTTATCGACTTGCTCAAAGAGTTGTTATTCAATAAAAACCAAAAAATCCCAGTGCTTATGCAACTGGGATCTTTAAAAATGAATAATCTAACGATTGGAAGGTTTGTCGATTCCGAAGTGTAAATACGCTCTGTCGGTAGCAATTCGGCCTCGCGGGGTTCGTTGCAAGTAGCCTTGTTGAATCAAGTATGGTTCCAGCACATCTTCAATGGTGTCTTTCTCTTCGCCAATGGCTGCTGCCATGTTGTCAATACCCACAGGACCACCACCAAACTTCTCCATAATCGCGAGTAGAAGCTTTCTGTCCATATAGTCAAAACCTTTGGCATCGACGTCCAACATATTGAGTGCCTTGTCCGCCACGTCTGGGCAAATATGCCCATCGCCTTTCACTTCCGCATAATCGCGCACACGGCGTAATAAACGGTTTGCTATACGCGGTGTACCTCGAGCGCGGCGAGCAACTTCTAATGCTCCTTCCGACTCCATCGAAAGTCCAAGGCAATCAGCACTGCGCTGAACGATATTTTGCAGATCTTCGACTTTGTAGTACTCAAGGCGTTGAGTAATACCAAAACGATCACGCAGTGGAGACGTCAGTGAGCCAGCACGCGTGGTAGCACCAATCAATGTGAAGGGAGGAAGATCAATCTTGATAGAACGCGCCGCAGGGCCTTCACCAATCATGATATCCAGTTGGTAGTCTTCCATTGCTGGATATAGAACCTCTTCAACCACAGGGCTTAAACGGTGGATCTCATCAATGAATAACACGTCGTTTTCTTCAAGATTAGTCAACAGAGCGGCCAAGTCGCCCGCTTTTTCTAATACCGGGCCTGAAGTCGTGCGAATGCTAACATCCATTTCGTTCGCGACAATGTTTGCCAATGTGGTTTTACCTAAACCAGGAGGGCCAAATATCAACAAATGGTCCAGAGCTTCATTTCGCATTTGTGCTGCTTGAATGAAAATTTCCATCTGGTTGCGAACGTGGTCCTGACCTTGATAGTCGGCTAACGCCTTTGGACGTATTGCACGGTCGATAACATCTTCATCTTTAAAGACCGGATTATCCGGTGCAATCAGGCGATCAGCTTCAATCATAAATTTTGCTATTCCTAACTCTGCTCTTCCTGACTTTGCGCTTCTTGAATCTGTGTAAAGGCAAAGTGAATGAGTCTATTATATAGAACAAGTATATGGGAGATTAAACCATCGACTTCAATGCTTCTCGAATCAATTGTTCGCTGGTCATGCCATCTTTAGCCACTTGAGCTACAACTTTAGAGGCTTGAGTCGGTTTATAACCCAATGCAAGTAGTGCGCTTACCGCTTCTTCTTCAGCATCGTGAACCGTTGGCAGTGAGTCCATTGGCGCTGCGTC
Organism: Vibrio sp. R78045; assembly: GCF_042466085.1. Lineage (NCBI taxonomy): Bacteria > Pseudomonadati > Pseudomonadota > Gammaproteobacteria > Vibrionales > Vibrionaceae > Vibrio > Vibrio sp. R78045. The sequence goes on along the minus strand of NZ_JAXHBS010000008.1, from coordinate 999,677 downwards.
CGTTGCAGGAGTAAATAGATCACCTGCACCCCACCCTTTCAAGCGGTCTTTCATTTCAACAACTAGACGCTCTGCTGTTTTCTTACCCACACCCGGTAGTTTCACTAGCGTAGAGATGTCTTCACGCTCAACGCTCTGAACGAATTGGCTCGCCGTCATTCCAGAGAGAATACCAAGACCAAGCTTAGGGCCAACACCGTTTGCTTTAATCACTTCACGGAACAGCGCACGCTCTTTAACCGTGTTGAAACCATAAAGTAGTTGCGCATCTTCACGAACAACAAAGTGAGTGTAGATAATTGCCTCTTCGCCAACGTTTGGTAATTCATAAAAACAGCTCATTGGCATTTGAACTTCATAACCAACACCACTCACTTCGATTAGTAATTCTGGTGGCTGTTTTTCTATTAATGTACCGCGTAGACGTCCGATCACAATTCACTCTCTTGATGGAATATAATTTGAGGGACAGAATATAAAAGAACTGGATGCTTATCCAGTTCTTTGTGTTTATTGGGATGATTTATTTAAGCTTGCTTAGCTTGAGAAACCGAATGATTCTGGCTTCAGAAACGCCATAGCCTAGGTTATCGGTAACGCCCTTTTCTTGCACCTGTTGCTTTACCCGCAAGCGCTATCAAAGTTTTATTGGTGTTAGCGTGAGTGATCGCTACACCTAAAGCATCAGCAGCATCAGCCTGTGGCTTGGCTGGTAACTTAAGCATGCTCATCACCATATTCTGAACCATAGACTTGTCAGCACCACCGTTACCCGTCACCGCTTGTTTAATCAAACGAGCCGCATATTCATGTACAGGCAAGTCTGCATTCACCGCAGCCACTATCGCACTACCACGCGCTTGACCAAGTTTAAGTGCTGAATCAGCATTCTTCGCCATGAACACTTGTTCGATCGCGAATACGTCAGGCTGGAACTGGGTGATGATTTCGCTCACACCGGCATAGATCTGCTTTAAGCGACCCGGCAATTCTTTTTCTGACGTGCGAATACAACCGCTACCTAAGTAATATAGATGGCGACCATTTTGACGAATCACGCCATAGCCGGTAATGCGAGAGCCAGGGTCAATCCCTAAGATAATAGACATAACTTCAAATACTGATTATTTATACATGCTTTATGGGCTTAGTATATCGGACGCAAAAAAAAATGCCCGTCAAATTAACGGGCATTTCGTTGTTCTGCGAAAGAAAAAGTTCTATCAAAAACTAAGTTTTGTTGAAAGCTAAAGTGCTATCTAAGACTTAAGCTCTATCGAAAACTCACTGCTTGATTAGAAAGCTGAGCTTAATCGTTTGATTAGTCTTCTTTCTTAGCTAAGTTAACAGCGATTGCTAGCTCTTCCAGTGATGCTGGGTTTGCTAGGCTTGGCGCGTCTGTTAATAGACATGCTGCTGCTGTTGTTTTCGGGAATGCGATAACGTCACGGATGTTCTCTGTACCACAAAGAAGCATTGCTAAACGGTCAAGGCCGAATGCTAGACCAGCATGTGGTGGCGTACCGTACTTAAGAGCTTCAAGCAGAAAGCCGAACTTCTCTTGTTGCTCTTGTGCTTCGATACCTAGGATACCGAATACAGCCGTTTGCATTTCTGCGTTGTGGATACGTACCGAACCGCCGCCCACTTCGTAGCCGTTGATTACCATATCGTATGCATCAGAATTAGCTGCTGCTGGGTTCGCTTTTAGCTCTTCCGCGTTCACACCAAGTGGTGATGTGAATGGGTGGTGCATTGCGTGCAGGTTGCCTTCGCCATCTTCTTCGAACATTGGGAAATCGATAACCCAAAGAGGAGCCCACGCTTTCTTGTCAGTTAGCTCTAGATCATCGCCTAGTTTAATACGAAGTGCGCCCATTGCTTCTGCAACAATGCTTGCTTTGTCTGCGCCGAATAGAATGATGTCGCCAGACTCAGCTTCTGTACGCTCAAGAATGCCGTTGATCACATCTTCGTTTAGGAACTTAGCAACTGGAGATTGGATACCTTCCATGCCTGCAGCACGATCGTTAACCTTCATCCAAGCTAAGCCTTTCGCGCCGTAGATGTTTACGTGTTCAGCGTAACCGTCGATTTGCTTACGAGTTAGCTTAGCACCGCCCGGAACACGGATAACCGCTACGCGACCTTTTTCGTCGTTAGCTGGGCCAGAGAATACTTTGAACTCAACGTCTTTAACCAAGTCAGCAACGTCAACTAGCTCTAGTGGGTTACGTAGATCTGGCTTATCAGAACCGAAACGACGAATCGCTTCAGAGAAAGGCATTACTGGGAATTGGCCTAGTTCAACATCTAGAAGTTCTTTCCACATATCGTGAACAAGCTTCTCAGTCACGTTACGTACTTCTTGAGAAGTCATGAACGATGTTTCGATATCGATCTGAGTAAATTCAGGCTGACGGTCAGCACGTAAATCTTCATCACGGAAACATTTAACGATTTGGTAGTAACGATCAAAACCAGACATCATCAGCAGTTGCTTGAATAGCTGAGGAGATTGAGGAAGTGCGTAGAAGCTACCTTTGTGAACACGGCTTGGTACTAGGTAGTCACGAGCACCTTCTGGAGTCGCTTTCGTTAGTACTGGCGTTTCGATGTCTAGGAATAGGTTCTCATCGAGGAAACGACGAACGAAGCTAGAAGCACGTGCACGAAGCTTGATACGGTCGCTCATTTCTGGGCGACGAAGATCGATGTAACGGTACTTAAGACGTTGCTCTTCAGAGTTAGTTTGGTTGAAGTCTAGTGGAAGCGCTTCTGAACGGTTGATGATCTCTAGGCCTGTCGCGTAAAGCTCTACTTCACCAGTAGCCATGTCTTTATTTACTTGGCTGTCAGGACGAACACGTACTTCACCAGTAAATTTGATACAGAATTCATTACGCAGTTGGTTAGCGATCGGGAAGATATCTTTCATATCTGGATCGACAACAACCTGAACGATGCCTTCACGATCACGCATATCAATAAAGATAAGACCGCCTAAATCACGGCGACGGTTTACCCAGCCGCACAATTCTACAGTTTGTCCCGCCAGGGACTTGTTCAGGTTACCACAGTAATGGGTACGCATAATGAATTTCCCAATCTCTTAATTATTTACTAATTTCCAAGCTGTCAGTGGTAATTCCACACAACAGAGCAAAGGAACATTTATACGCGGAAACTCGCCTAAAATCGACCTTCCACATTCGAATTTATTGTGTTTTATCTGGCTTTGCTGCTTTTTAGCCCACCAAGTGCGCAAAGATTCACCAAAACCAGGAAAATTGCGATAATTATATCTCGAAAGTACCTTAATCAGCAAAACTCTCGTACAGTAGATTTTAGGGCGTGATGGATAACGGTGTAATAGATGAATGATCGTGAAATAACAGCAGAAACTTTACCTTTAAGACTTGGATTAACCATGTGGTCTCACTCTGAATGGCAAAGTCAGTTCTATGGCAGAGGCACCAAGCCAGCCGAACGCCTAGAAAAGTACACGCAAGTTTTTCATACCGTTGAGGGCAACACGACCTTTTACGCTACGCCAAGTATGTCGACAGTTCATAATTGGAAAGCCGCCAGTCACGATGATTTCAGGTTCACCTTTAAGTTGCCCAAATTTATTACCCACCAGCAACAACTCAGACACTGCCAAGCAGAGCTCAAAGAGTTCTTGATGACTATGTCGCCACTCCACGATCGCATTGGTCAATGGACAATTCAACTGCCACACAGTTTTGAGCCCAGCATGCTGCCTGCCCTACAAAAGTTTTGTACGTTATTTCCAAAAGACATGCAGCTTGGCGTTGAAGTTCGACACTTGGGTTTCTTTGATAAGGGTGATGCAGAGAAGCGCTTCAATCAGTGGCTAGTTGAGGAAGGCATCAATCGCATCATTATGGACAGTCGCCCTGTGTTCTCAGCGCCACCAACCACGGAAGCGGTGATCGATGCGCATCAGAAAAAGCCGCGTGTTCCCGTTCATGCGATTGCGACGGCCAATAACCCGATGATTCGATTTATTGGCCACCCAGACCAAGAACCTAATATTGAGTTTTTTAAGCCTTGGTTTGCCAAAATTCCAAACTGGCTTAATGAGGGCAAACAACCCTATTTAATGATCCACACCCCAGACAATAATCACGCACCTGAGCTTTCGATAGCGATTTATAAGCACTTACAAAAGCAAGTGTCTGAAAATACGTCATTGTTATTACCCGATCTCGCTCAGTTTCCGGCACAGAAAGGCAATCATCAAATCTCGATGTTTTAATCCCTCACCCTTATATACAGCCAAACACTAGGAGTAATCTCAGTTTTCGTGACAGCAGTGTTTTTTTTACGTAAAATACGTCCCCTTTTATTTGGTACGAAATCTGTGCCAATTACGCTGACTGTCGAGAGAGAATGCCATGAGCAACACAGACAATATCTTTTCCGCTCCTATTGATAAAATTGGAGACTTCACCTTTGATGCAAGGGTTGCTGAAGTATTTCCGGATATGATTCAACGCTCGGTGCCCGGCTACAGCAATATCATCTCTGCGATCGGCATGTTAGCTGAGCGCTTTGTAAAGCCACATTCAAATATATATGACCTAGGTTGCTCTCTTGGCGCGGCTACGCTTTCAATGCGCAGACACATTCAACAAGAAGGTTGCACGATTTTCGCTGTTGATAATTCAGAAGCGATGGTTGAGCGCTGTAAATTGCACGTTAATGCTTACCGCAGCGATACACCTGTCGAAGTGATTGAAGCGGATATTCGTGAAATCGAAATTAAAGACGCCTCTGTTGTGGTGCTGAACTTCACGCTGCAATTTCTGTCTCCGGACGACCGATACGCATTACTTGAGAAAATTCATGCGGGCCTGCGTCCTGGTGGGATCTTAATCCTGTCAGAAAAATACGTATTCGAAGACGAAAGTTCAAATGAATTGCTTATCGACCTGCACCACGACTTTAAACGTGCTAACGGATACAGCGAGCTGGAAGTCAGCCAGAAACGCAGCGCTATCGAAAATGTGATGCGTCCAGATTCAATTCCAGTTCATAAGCAGCGTTTTGAAAAGATTGGCTTCTCAAGTAGCGAAGTGTGGTTCCAATGCTTCAACTTCGGTTCGATGTTCGCGATTAAATAGCGCTGAACCACAATTGGCTAAAATCTGAAGCTCTCATACTTTAGCCCTTAATTTCCCTGTGTTATGGCTATAAGGCTGTACACATTATGAATTCCACAACGGTTAATATTATTCATGTTTAATTTTGCTAACTTTTATCAACTCATTGCCCAAGACACTCGCCTACAGCCGTGGCTCAATATTCTTCCTCAACAGCTGACGGATTGGCAAAATGCAGAGCACGGTGACTTTGACCGTTGGTTACGTGCACTGAACAAGATCCCGCAAGGCGTGCCTGATCAAGTTGATTTAAAGAACTCTGTAACTATCGGCAGCAGCACACCATTTCAAACGGGTGAGCTTAAAAAGCTAGAGAGCTTATTAAAGACGTTCCACCCTTGGCGTAAAGGTCCTTATACCGTTCATGACATTCATATCGATACAGAATGGCGCAGCGACTGGAAATGGGACCGTGTACTTCCGCATATCTCACCACTTAAAAACCGCTCTGTACTCGATGTAGGTTGCGGTAATGGCTACCACATGTGGCGTATGCTTGGCGAAGGTGCTCGCTTAACGGTGGGTATCGATCCCTCTCACCTATTTTTGGTTCAGTTTGAAGCGATTCGTAAGTTGATGGGCGATGATCAACGCGCTCACCTGTTGCCTCTAGGTATTGAGCAGCTGCCAAAGCTAGAAGCCTATGACACGGTATTCAGCATGGGTGTGCTTTACCACCGCCGTTCACCGCTTGATCATTTGATCCAATTAAAAGACCAATTGGTATCTGGTGGCGAATTGGTGCTTGAAACGTTAGTGATTGAAGGTGACGAAAACGCTGTTCTTGTTCCTGTTGACCGCTACGCGCAAATGAGAAATGTCTACTTTTTCCCATCAGCTCGCGCTCTAAAACGTTGGCTTGAACAGGTTGGCTTTGAAGGCGTACGTATTGTTGACGAAAATGTCACAACGATTGGTGAACAACGCACAACAGAATGGATGACGCACAACTCTCTACCTGATTACTTAGACCCGAACGATCCAAGTAAAACAGTAGAAGGTCACCCTGCACCACGACGTGCGATTCTAGTGGCGACAAAGCCATAAACTTAATAGCAATAAGAATACGAACTCGACAGCAACAAAACTTTAAATTTCAGGCCACAAAATCAACATTTCTTGTGACAAAGAAATCATAATTTTCTGCGCTGAGAGCTCTACTTAAAAGAGCGTAAATTGAACAAAAGTTGACTTATGTTTAATAAGTGAGCTATTTCAAATAGCAATAATTGGCGCAGCGCTCACATTGCGATTCAATATGACCAGACTCTTACAATAGGATGCTTCACGCATCCTTTTTTGTGGGCTAAACTCTTAAATAGTCTGAACTATTCTCTAATTTTCAAAGGTTTTTTTATGTTTAAGCGATTATCGCCAATTGTGGCGGTTGGTTTGCTCTCTGGCTGTACCCTGACAAACGGTGCGGCCTACCACCAAGAAACTCTCGACGCTATTTCCCGCTCAGAGACAAACATCGCAAATAAGGTTCAAAATCTTGAACTGCAACTAAGCAATCAAAGTGATTACATTGAAAGCTTAGAAGATGAAATCACTACCCTATCTAATCAATTAGATGTTCATCTAACAAACATGGAACACCGCGTTATTGAAGAGTTAACGGAAGAGGAACCGGTTGCGGTTGCTGCGGCACCTATTGCCCCAACATTGCAGCCAACCATTCTTGGAGGAATCGAAAAAGTATCTATTGACTCTATCAAGCAGAGCTTTGATGCTCGTGTTGATACTGGCGCAACGACTTCTTCTTTGAACGCTGTCGACGTCAAAGAATTCGAACGTGATGGTAAGAATTGGGTTAAGTTCCATCTAGACGATAAAGCACAAGCCGTAGAAGACCAGAAATGGATTGAAGCACCTGTTGTACGTTATGTAAAAATCCGTCAATCAACCAATGATCAAGCAGAACGTCGAGCTGTGATCGAATTATGGGTGAAAGTTGGAAAAATCCATGAAAAAGCGCAATTTACATTGGCGGATCGCTCTCAAATGAGTCACCCTGTATTACTAGGGCGCGAATTTATCAAAGACATAGCGCTAGTAGATGTAAGTAAAAAGTACGTACAAACGGAAGTTAAATAACAATAGTAGGGTAAGCTATGACGTCTAGAATTCCATTTTATATCTCTATTTTCCTGCTCATCGTAGCAGGTATAACGTTGAGTATGTTCAGACATACCACCTACGGCGTACCTTGGACTCCAGGGGAAACCAGGCAAGTTTGGGATGTTGAAGCTCGCATCGAGTTCAACGCAGTAGGTAAAGAAGCAAAAGTTTCACTAGCCGCTCCTCATACTCAGTCTAACTATACGCTTATCGGCGAATCGGCTTCATCACCAGGTTACGGTATTTCTTATTTGAATACTGAATCAGGTCGCCGTGCAGAGTGGTCTATTCGCTATGCAGATGGACCGCAAACCATCTACTACAAAACACAATTCTTAGTCGACAACCAAGCAAAAGTGAACGATACCCCACCAGAGGGGGAAGTTACACAGCCAAGTTTCGACGGTCCAGAGGAAGCGGCATCTCTTGCATTGATCGATAGAGCGACTAAACGTTCAGCTGACAATCTAACGTTCACTCGTGAGCTAATCAAAACGCTTAACGATCCTGACAGCCAAAACTCAGCGCTGATTCTGAACAACATGACGAAAGTAGAAGCGACACACAAGCTACTTTCAGCAGCAAAAATACACAACAAAGTAGTTGGTGTTATCGAACTGGAAGATGGACGCCGTCGTCAATCCATCCAGAACATGATTCAAATTTGGGATAATGACCAATGGATTTTATTCTCTCCTGAATCAAGCCAACAACAAGTGCAACAAAACCTACTCATCTGGGATGAGTCGAACGTATCTCTATTGGACGTTGTAGGTGGCCAGAACAGTAAAGTTCACTTCTCTATGATTGCTCAAGAGGTTTCGCCAACTGAAGCAACCAACAGCAAAGTATCAGCTGATCAGCTATTGAACTTATCAATCCACAGCCTACCGTTAGAAGAACAAGCGATGTTTAAAACCATCATGCTGATCCCTATCGGTGCCCTAATTGTTGTGTTCTTACGCGTCATCATCGGTTTGAAAACGTCTGGTACGTTCATGCCGGTACTGATTGCGGTAGCGTTTGTTCAAACTCAACTTGTAACCGGTATTGTCGGCTTCCTATTAATTGTCGGTACAGGTCTTGTCATACGCAGTTACTTGTCCAAACTCAACCTCTTATTGGTTGCAAGGATATCCGCCGTAATCATTACGGTGATCATGATTATCTCCGTGTTTACTGTGGTCGCGTTTAAAGTAGGGTTAACTGAAGGGCTATCCATTACGTTCTTCCCAATGATTATCTTGTCTTGGACTATCGAACGTATGTCTATCCTTTGGGAAGAAGAAGGCGCGAAAGAAGTTGTACTGCAAGGCGGCGGCTCACTATTTACTGCGGTACTTGTTTACTTAGGTATGACTAACCCGTTCATTCAACATTTAACGTTCAACTTTATTGGTTTGCAGCTGGTTATTCTAGCGACCATCTTGCTACTAGGTAACTACACAGGCTACCGCCTAACCGAGCTTCGTCGCTTTAAACCGCTAGCGGAGGACTAAGTTATGTTTGATCAATTTACTTCACCGTTTAAGTTGAAAGACAAAGGCATAATGGGGATGAACAAGCGTAACCATAGTTATATTGGTCGCTACAATGATCGTTCCAAGTATCCACTGGTTGATGACAAGCTTAAGACTAAGATCATTGCTGAACAAGCAGGTGCAACCGTACCAAAGTTGATTGGCGTGATTGGTCATCAAGCTGAAGTAAAAACAATCCACAAGATGGTTAAAGAGTGGCCAGGTTTTGTAATCAAGCCAGCTCAAGGTAGTGGCGGTAAAGGCATTCTTGTTGTTACCTCTCATAAGGACGGCGTTTATACTAAACCATCCGGTTCAACCATTAATGAAGAAGATGTAGAGCGCCACATCAGTAACGCGCTAGCTGGCCTTTTCTCACTCGGTGGTAAGAATGATGTCGCTGTAGTTGAAAACCTGATTAAGTTCGATGAGTGTTTTGACGGCTTCAGTTACGAGGGTGTGCCAGATGTTCGAATCATTGTATTCAAGGGCTACCCTGTAATGGCAATGATGCGTCTATCCACTTCCGCATCTGATGGTAAGGCGAACTTGCACCAAGGTGCTGTGGGTGTCGGTATTTGTATCGCAACCGGCAAGGCCGTTCGTGCGGTTCAGTTTGACCATCCAGTGACACACCACCCAGATACGGGTAAAGAGTTGGCGCTACTTCAGGTGCCGCATTGGGAGAAACTGCTGACCCTTGCATCAAGTGCTTGGGAAATGACGGGGTTAGGCTACATGGGGACGGACATGGTTTTAGACCAAGAAGAAGGCCCAATGGTACTGGAGCTCAATGCTCGTCCTGGATTGGCAATACAAATTGCAAACGGTGCTGGTTTATTACCTCGCTTGCATCATATTGAAAACCTAGGCACACCCGCTGAATATCCTAAACCTGCAGAGCGTGTTGCCTACGCTGCTAAGCAGTTTGGTGTTCACGGAAACGAAATAGTTCCGAGCTAAGCTCATCTAATAAAAAGCCAAACGACTGAGCAAGTAATTTATACTGAATCTAGCTCAATAAAAAACCGCATAGCTCTGAGAGTTACGCGGTTTTTTAATACCTGTAATTTAACTTAACGAACCGAGCGAAGCCTCTGCTACTTCACTCTCAGGCTCACGAATGGGATCAATTCGCACAGCCGCCACCTTAAACTCAGGGATCTTCGCGTGTGGATCCGTCGCTGTCGTCGTTAAACGGTTAACCGGTGATTCGACAAAATGGAATGGAATAAATACCACGCCCTTTTGCATTCGCTTAGTTACAAAAGCCGCGATTTCTATTTCCCCACGACGCGTTGATACCTTGAGCATCTGACCATTCGAAATGCCTAACGCTTCAGCATCATGAATACTCACCATGGCACGTGGCCCCGCTAAGTTATCCAGGCCTTTGGTTTTACGCGTCATAGTACCTGTATGGAATTGCTCTAGGATACGCCCTGTCGTTAGAACTAACGGATACTCTTCATCCGGTAACTCCGCAGCGTATCTAAACGGAATCGCCTCCATTTGACCACGCCCACGGGTAAATTGGGTCTGGTGCATGATACGAGTGCCATCAGGGTTATTCTTATTACTCGGCCATTGCACGCCATTGACCGTAATATTCTCCCAACGTAAACCACCATACTGTGGTGTTACACGTGCTATCTCATTGGTGATATCGGCAACGGTTTTATAGTCCCAACCACCGCCCATCGCATTGGCCAGCATTTGGATAATCACCCAATCTTCTTTCGCATTACCGGGTGGATTAACCGCAGCATTAATACGCTGAACACGACGCTCTGTATTGGTGAAGTGGCCAGATTTTTCAGCAAACGAGCAAGATGGTAAAACAACATCAGCATACTGCGCCGTTTCGGTTAAGAAAATGTCTTGGACCACAAGGAAATCTAAAGCTTCAAGCCCTTCAATTACATGCGCTTGATTTGGGTCACTGAGCACAGGGTTTTCACCCATTACGTACAAACCGCGAACATTCCGATGGCAGGCGCCATCAATAATTTCAGTAAGCGTTAAGCCCGTTTCAGCAGGAAGTTCGGAAACACCCCACTCCATCGCAAACTTCTGGCGCACCATCGGGTTATAAACCTTTTGATAACCCGGCAAGTTGTTTGGCAAAGCCCCCATATCACAAGCACCTTGCACGTTAGATTGTCCGCGTAAAGGGTTAATACCACCACCTTCAATACCAATGTTGCCACACAAAAGTTGCAGGTTAGCGATTGAGCGTACATTGTCGTGGCCTGTGGTGTGTTGTGTAATCCCCATCGAGTAATACACCGCTGTGCGCTCTGCAGTACCAATCAAACGTGCCATTGCGAAGATGTCTTCCGCTTTAACGCCAGTCACCAATTCCACTTTATCGAGAGAGTAGCTTGGTGACATGACCTCTTGGAGCAAGGTATCAAAGCCATCCACACGATCTTCGATATAATCTTGGTCATACCAACCGTGTTTGATGATCTGCTGCATCACACCATTAATCAGCATCACATCAGTACCCGGGCGATGCGCTAAGTAGAGTTCCGCATGGTCCGCAATATCGATTCGTTTTGGATCAGCGACGATCAATCGCGCTCCACCATGTCTCACCGCTTGCTTGATATGTGAGCCTATAATTGGGTGTGCTGAAGTCGTGTCTGAACCTATGATAAAAATCACATCTGAGTGCTTGATACTTGGAATATCATTGGTCATTGCACCGCTGCCCAGCGAAGCCTCTAAACCTGTAACAGTCGAAGCATGACAAAGACGAGCACAGTGGTCGACGTTGTTAGTTCCAAGTTCTCGACGTATGAATTTTTGGAATGCATAGTTATCTTCGTTAGTCGTTTTAGCTGACGAGAAGCCCGCCAAGGCATTGCTACCAAAACCTTGTTTAATCGCGGTAAACTTATCTGCAATGAGCGCAATCGCTTCATCCCAACTAGCAGGTTGTAACCAACCATCTTTGCGTATTAGCGGCGTAGTTAAGCGTGCATCACTACCAACAAAATCAAAACCAAATCGGCCTTTAACACACAACATGCCTTCATTAACCGGAGAGTTTGCGCCTTCGATGTAGCGAATCTTATTTTGCTTTTCATCAACGTGCATGGTTAGCTTACAACCCACACCACAGTAGGTGCAGATAGTATCGACTTTCTTAAGAGTATCGGTGTCACCTTGCTTTCTATCACGCGCATCCACCATCGCACCGGTAGGACAAGCCTGAATACAAGAGCCACATTGAACACAGTTAGAATCACCCATTAGTGTCTTGTCTGCTCCAAAATTAGGGCGACACTCAGGCCTTGATGCTGGCTTGCCATTTGACTGATTCATGAAGCTTAGAACACCATGAACATTCTGTTCGCGACAAGCTTGGATACACTGACCACAACTGATGCAGCGGTTGGCGTCAAAGATGATGAATTCAGAACTGTCATCGACAGCAAACTTCTGCCGTGTCGAACCAACTTTGGATTCCTCTGCACGAATCACCTGCCAGTTCTCATTCGAAGCCACATCGATTTTGTACTCTGGATGTGTTTGCGTGGCCTTGTATTCAGTCGAATAATCTCTCAGATCACAATCTGTATTTGCTTGGCAGCCACATTCTAGGCATCTCGCTGCTTCCGCTATTGCATCTGCATTATCAAAGCCTGTTTCAACTTCATCGAAGCTTTGCTCGCGTTGTTCTGGGGTGAGCTCTGGCATGATTTTACGCGCCATGCGCTGTATAGATTTGTATTGCTCAGGATCGACTGCTTTTAGCTGCTTGTGCTTTCTTGAGTTGAACGGTTTAGCGGGAATATTTTCCATATCACCGTTGAAGAATCGGTCAATCGCTTGCGCAGCAATACGCCCATCTCCTACCGCTTCTACTGCCGTCGCAGGACCACGTCGAAAGTCACCAATACTAAATATATTACCAGTGCCCGTATACATCGTCTGCGGATCAGCGTCCGCGGTATTCCAACGTGTCAGTGGAATATCAATCTCTTCGTTATCCATAAAGCTTAGATCAGGCTTTTGCGATACTGCAGCAATAACGGTATCAAATGCTTCAGCAAAGAATTCGCCGGTTGGTTTAGGGCTACGACGACCTGAAGCATCAGCAGGACCTAAAGCCATACGCTCCAATCTTATCTCTGTTACATGGCCATTTTCATCGGCTATGTTTTCTACCGGGTTAGTCAAAAAGTGGAACTTCACACCTTCATGTTCAGCTTCTTCTATTTCGTAATCTTCTGCTGGCATTTCATCTCGAGTGCGACGGTAAATTAGCGTGGTATCAGCGCCATCACGTACCGCTGTTCGAGCACAGTCAATTGCAGTGTTACCGCCACCGATCACTGCTACCTTTTTTCCTGTGACATACTGCTGATCGGTCACGTAATCTTTAAGGTAATCGACACCCAAATAGCAACCACCGAGCTCGCTACCCAGATAGTTCATTTCAACCGCTTGCGATGCACCAACCGCTAAACAAACGGCATCGAAACCGTTGCTTAAATCAGACAGTGTAAAATCGACGCCCAGTTTTTTGTCACACTCAACCACCATTCCATTACGACACATGAGTTCGATTTCTTTATCTAAAATCGACTTAGGTAAACGATATTCAGGGATACCATAACGCAGCCAACCACCTGCTTTGGGCATCGATTCATAGACACTGACGTCATAGCCTTCGTTAGATAGATAATAACCTGCAGTAAGACCGCCAGGGCCACTGCCGACAATTGCGATGCTCTTACCCTTATTTGGTTTCTTAGCTGGCATATAGCTCTCTTGAGCCGCTAAGTCAGCATCGGCAGCGTGTCGCTTGAGTTGGCGAATCGCGATCGATTCATCGACCAAATTACGACGACATTCAGTTTCACAAAAAGCAGGACACACACGACCAATTGAAAGTGGCATTGGTAATGTCTTTTTAATCACTTCAATCGCTTTAATGTGATCATTTTGAGCAATATGGTGCAGGTAAGATTGGATATCGACCCCAGCAGGACAAGCCGTTTGGCATGGCGCCTCACAGTCAGCGTAATGATTTGTCATTATACGATTTAGTGCTTCTTGTCGATGAACAGTCAGTTGCTTTGACTGAGTCGTAATCTCCAACCCATTAGACACTTCAAGCTCACAAGAGCGAGTCACACCAACGCCATCTACCTCAACAACACACAAATCACACGGTACTTTATCCGCTGTTTTGTTCAAACCACATAAAGATGGAATCTCCAAACCACATGTTTTTGCCGCTTCAAGAACGGTTTGTCCTTGTTCGACGATTCGAAATTTCCCATCAATGACGATTTGAATCATAACTATGTCCTGCCTTTACCTTTCGCAAATTTGCGAGTTATCAATAATTGAAAAATAAGTAATACAATATTATTAATATTATTAAATCTATGTCATTACCATACATTATTTGTGGTTTTGTGCGTGTGACCTCAAACAAGTTCCATTGATAATACCCACAATCTATGAGTGGTCTTATCCGTGCATGAGAAAGACTGAAACAACAGTTGCATGAATATAGGAAAACGTATGAATGATAGAGGGCTGGATAACTTGTAAGGAGTAAGATTTGAGGTACAAAAAAGCCCCTATTGATTAGGGGCTTTGAATAAATATCATCGAGGCGCTATCGAGCTTATAGCTTAGCTATCAAGGTCATAACTCGGCTATCAAGGTTATTGCTCAGCTTCTTCGAGAAGCTCTTGCACCGGAGATGCCGGTTTGTTTTGGGCAAAGCCTCTTAGTCCAACAACGTGTACATGTTCGTGGTCTTTGAAAACCTTACGAACCAGTTTGTAGGTTGTGCCTTTCTCTGGGCTAATGTTCTCTGGCGCAGCAATCAGAAGTTGCATACCTAAACGGTCACACAGTTCAAACAGCGTAGAGATCGACTTAGAATCCAAACGTGCGGCTTCATCAAGGAACAACAAACGACATGGAACGATGTCTTTACTACGAAGTCGACGAGACTCTTCTTCCCAGCTCTGAATAACCATCAATAGGATTGATTGACCAGTGCCGATCGCTTCACCTGTAGACAATGCACCAGATTCTGCTTGTAACCAACCATCTGAACCACGGTTAACTTCAACACTCAGCTCTAGGTAGTTACGGTAATCGAGTAACTCTTCACCCAGCACTTGCGGAGAACGTTGACCCGTGTCGATATGTGGGTTCACACGTTGGAACAACTTCGCCATCGCTTCTGAGAAAGTAAAGCGCGTTGATTCGAACAAGTCTTTATGTTGTTCTTGTTGAGTCGCTAACCCTGATAGCAAGATCTCGTGGCTTTCACGGATCTTAACGTTCAGACGTACGCCCTTAACCTGACCAAAGTAAATGTTAGACAGACCTTGGTTCAGCATTCGAATACGGTTCTGCTCGCGCTGAATCGTTTTCTTGATGATACTAGCTACTGACTCAGAGCTAATCGCCAGGCGGTTTTCACGCTGCGTCAGTTCTTCTGTTAGTCGAGCTAGCTCTACTTCCATCTCTTCGATTGCTTCGACCGGATCATCCGTATGAATGATGTCTTGGCGAATACGCTCACGGAGGTGCTGGTAAACCGCAATGTAGAACAGAACCTTACGCTCTGGATGTGCGTTGTCTTCAGATAAACGCAGTGAATCACGTAAATCGTCATTGTCAGCGACAGCCAGACGTAGCGCACCCAGTGATTTATCCGACATAGAGCGAAGCTCGCCCGCCGTTAGGTATGCCAGTTCACGCTTGTGTAGGCGACGTTCAACATCATTTTCACGAGCTAAGCGAAGTACTGAACACCAGCCAGCTTTGGCTGCAACTACAAAGGCACGAAGCTCTGTGTACTCTTTCTGTACTTTCTTAAGACGCTTAGCCAGTGCTTTCATCTCAAGCTCTGTTGACGTAATCGTACGCTCGTATTCGCTCTTACGGCTGCGAGACGTGTGCAAACGTTCTTGAAGCTCGTCACGACGACGTACAGCACGCTCTTCAGCGCCTTCATCAGCGTTTACGCCAAACTCTTGTAGCTCTTGTTTGAACTCTTGAACCGTTTCTTGTTTCGCTTGATGTGAGCTCTTCAGTGCCGCCAATACTTGGTTGTATTGGTTCATCTGTTCGCGAGCTTGCTTCAAGCCATCGCGGCCTTTAGTTCTTGCTTGTTCAGCTTGAACCAATTTCGCTTTTAATTGCTCGCTCAGTTCACTGCTTTTATTAAGCAAATCAACAGAGTCCGCGTAAGCAAAGTAGTGACGACGCTCAATCAAATCAGACAGCGCGAACACTTTACCTTTTAGCGTTTGTAGCGCGTTGTCTGCTTGACGATATTCGGCTTCCAAAGCTTCGAACTGCTCCGGGTCAACGTCTAGTGCAGATACGATTTGCTCTAGAGAAGTAAGCGCTTTACCGTGAGTATTCAAGTAAGACTTGGCTTCACTTAAACGCTCTAGTTGCGCTTCCAATTCAGCTAAGCGATCAGCCAATGTTTCGTCTTCTAAAATACGAACCATTGGCGCTAATTTATCTAATGCACCAAGTGCCTGCTTGCTTTGTAGAAGCTGACTGCGTTGCTGCTGCTCTTTAGAGTTAAGCTCAGCCAGAGAACGAACAATTTGATTACGCTTATCACGAATCGCAGCTAGTGCTTGTTCTGGGTCTGCGTTAAACGCAACGTGCAGATGCTTCGCAACAAAGCTATTAAATGCTTGGTATAGTCGATTCAATTTTTGAGAGTCAAACGCGGCTTTGGCGTGGTTTTCAACGACCACATTACGCTCTTCACGCAATTTTTCTAGGCGTTGTTCACGAGCCGCACGGCCAAATAGCGGGATCTCAGGGAAGCGAGAGTAACGCATTTGGCGATCGTTCAGTTGAACACACACCGCACCTTCAAGCTCATCGGCATTGAATGAACTATCATCAAACGCGTCTACATCACCTTCTAGGATATAAAGGTCTTCTGGACAGTCATCAAGATCGACCAGTTTCTCTTTAATGCCATCCAAATCAGAGACCACAATCGCATGACGAGCTGGACCGTACATCGCACTGAAGTAGGGTGCATCGCCAATGGTGATATCATCGTAGATCTCAGAAAGCAGCACACCACCAAGGGTATCTGCTAGGCCCTTCAAGCGAGGATCGTTTGAACCACCTGGAGATGCTAAACGCTCAATTTCTTGCTCAAGTTCAGCGCGGCGAGTGGCTAGCTGATCTTTTGCTACTGCTTGAGACTTTTCGTCTTCAAGCACTTGCTGCATTTGAGTCATCACTGCTTGGCTGTCTTCTAGCTCAGCTTCTGTTTGGTCTCTTAGCGCTTCAAGTGCATCGTTAGCTGTAATCCACGCCGGAGCAATTGATTCAAGCTTCTGAATCTCTTGGTCGTAGTTTAGTTGTACACGACGTTGCTCACTCTTCGCTTCACGCAGTTCTTCTTGAGCGTACTCTAGAGACTCGATCTGCATGGTATGACGTTCGCGTTCTTCATCGAAAACCGCTTCGTCAGTCAGCGAAACGTTATGTTGTTTTTGATATTCGATCGCAAGCTCTTTTGCTTGACGCTGCTGTGCTACATCACGAGCTATATCGCGGTGCTGAGCACGCCACTGTTGTTCATTTTCAACAACGTGTTTGGCATTGCGGCCTTTTTCTAGGGCTTGTTTAGCACTGTGAGACGCATCTTTACGCTCAACATCGCCAACAATGCTCTTAACAAGAGACAGCGCTTTGTCGAACTGTGCAGAGGCAGCAGAAGACATGTCGAGCTTATGTTTCGTCGCCAGTAGAGTTTGAGTACTTGATTCTTCCTGTGCTTTTAGCTCTGAAACCAGAGTTAATGCGCTTTCTGCAGTGATAGATTCATCACCAAGCAGCTGCTTAGTTTTCTCTAATGCTTGAACCGCTTGCTGGTATTGAAGTGCACGAGTCTGCTGAACATCCAACGCTTGTTGGTAATCAGCAAGCTGAGTTTTCAGGCTATCCACTTCTTCTTCAGTAATGGTTGCCTGCTCTTCAGCAAGAAGTACTCGCTCTTGAGCTTCTTCAACCACCATCATCTGCTCTTCTAGACGCTCATTAAGCTCTTCTAGATCTTCGCTATAACGAGCAATTTTCTCTTGCTGGCGAAGTGCAGTTTGAACCAACTGAAGATGATCCGAAGCCGCTTGGTAATCTTGCTCTAGTGCCGATTCTTGGTCGACAAGTAACTCTAGTTCTTCTTGAACGCGGTTCAACAAGTTGTTTTGATCAAGCAAGGTTTCACGAGAACCAAACAGTTCACCACGGAACTTCATGGTTTGATCAAGCTTGTTGCGACGATCGTTGGCATGGCGCATGTAATCTGCTGCCACGTAATTGGTCGATTCCGTGATCAAGTGCTTGAACAAGTCACGATCCGACTGAGTTGTCTTGATCGCTTCTAGCGTCATGCGGTTCTCGCGCAGTGCCGATTCCATATCTTGGAATGCTTTCTTCACACCACCATTTTGCGGTAGAAGGTAATCACGCAGAGAACGTGTAATCGCACTTGAGATACCACCGTAAAGTGATGCTTCAATTAGACGGTAGAACTTAGAACGGTCGCTGCTGTTACGCAGTTTCTTCGGTACTACACCGTACTCAAACATCTGTGAGTGATAATCAACAATAGAAGAGAATGCTTTAAAGTGAGCGCCTTCGTATTGTGCAACTGCTGCTTTCACATCGTTCAATTGACATACACGAGCGTGGCTGTCTGAAACGTTCTGAATCAGTACATCCGTTGGTTTCACATGGCTAGGAAGGCCTTGGATAACGAACGGCTTGATGTCTACTTTCTTGTCACGACCCGCAACTTGCTGCAGTTTTACTGCAAACAACAGGCGTTGATTACGAGAGTTCACAACATCTAGCGCCGCATAACATGCGCCAGGTTGAAGCTTACCGTAAAGGCCTTTATCACGAGATGACTGCGAACTGCCCGCTTCCGTTGTATTACGGAAATGTAGAAGGCTTTGGTCTGGGATCAGTGCTGTGATGAATGCCGCCATTGTGGTCGACTTACCTGCACCGTTACCGCCAGAAAGCGTTGTAACCAATCCATCAATATCAAAAGTACGTGCGAAGAAACCGTTCCAGTTGACCATGGTTAATGATTGATACTTACCTCTTTCAATCATGCTTCACCTTCTACTTTTGTTTGTTCGCCGTCGTTTGACTCAAGGTCAAAGTCAGCTTGATCGTTAAAAATGTCTTGTTGACCGTTTTCATCTATGCCTGCATCGACTTCTGATACAGCTTCTGCTTGCTCTTCATTCAACAAGCTGCCTTGGTTAGGCTCTTGCGTATGCACCACAGCTTCACCGTCACGGATAAGGCGTAATTGCGCTTCTTTCATGTCATCGCCAACACGAACGTCAGCACCAAAGCGGAATACCGCTTCGCTGATACGGAATTTTCCCGTTTCGCCAATCGCAATCAGCATGCCGATACGACGTAAGCGACGTAGAGAAGTACGCACTTTTTCAAACAGCTTTTCTTTGTCTAGGTCAGAACCAGACGCACGGTTGGTTGCTAGCTTCATGAGTTTTTTCTCATCCGCTAACGACATCAACTCATCAAACAGCTCTTGGTTGGTGAAGATACCTTCATGAGCAAGGCGTTCTGGGCTTAGGTATAAGAAACACAACACTTTACCAACCAACATGTCTAGCTCAGACAATACACTACGACCAATCAGAGACGTAGAACGCGGACGCAGGTAAAAGAAGCCTTCTGGCGCTTTCACAAGCTCGGTGTTGTAGCGTTGGTAGAAATGCTGAAGCTCAACTTCAAAATCAGACAGCAACGCGTGGTTATCTAGGTCTTCGGTTGAAACATGCTTGCCTGAACGCAGCATGCTGTCTAGCGCAGGGAACAGTGGGTTCGCTATCGCTTTTACCAGTTTCTCTGGCATGTAATCATCAGTACTTGTTAATGACATTTGCTTGTACCTTTGCACCGAAATCGTTGATTGCCTGCCAATCTGGCTGAATAGCCTGATAGTCAGACTCTGAGTAACCTAAGCGCACGGCTTGGTCGACAACAATTCTGGCTAAATCAAAATGGTGTGTGCGAGGGTGTGCTGCGAGGTAATCGCGTAACACAAGGCCAAGGTCAATTGGCGCGCCTTGCTGTTTGTGAGCTTTTAACATCTCTGCAATTCGTTCTGAAAGCAGATCATTCACTTGCTCAAATTCTTCGTACTCTACGTCGATCGGCGCTTGTCCCATCACTTCGTCATCACGAAGCACAAGCGCTTCATCACGAAGATCAGTCAGTTTATCAGCATCGGCGTAGGTCAATAACCATGGCGCATCAAAGTAGTCGGTAACCGACTGGCGCAAGCGTTGGCTAAAGGCACGGTTTTTATCCATATCAATCGCGGTACGGATAAACTTGTGAACGTGGCGGTCGTAGCCGATCCATAAGTCGATCGCTTGTTGGCCCCAACTTGTGATTCGGTCGAGCTTCATCTGCAAGCCAAACAGAGTTTCGCCAACGAACTCGAGTTCATCATCACCGTAAACAATTTCTTGAATATCGAGGATCTGTGTTTGCAGTTCATCACCCGCCGCTTGCAAGGTGTCTTGCAATTCTTTTAGCGTGGACGAGGTTTCTGATAGCAAGGTTTCACAGTTGTTAATCGCCTCTCGCCAATCTTTGTTTAAAAGGTCGGCAATTTGCTGCTTAACGGTTTGCTGCTGCTCATCCATAACACGTTGGTTAAGATCGATCTGATCGAAAATCTCACCAACAGAATACTTGAGCACACCGTAAACGTTCTTTCTCCAATGTCCTGGAGTTCCACCTTTTTGCGCTGCTTCAATAGCTTTTGCCATCTCATCTGCAACCATCGAAAGTTGAATCGACAGTTTTAACTTAGAGAATTGACGGTGACGTAAGTAATAATCTGAAATTCCGATCGCAAGTGGAGAAAGACGATAAATACTTGCACCGTCGGTGATCTCACTAGTAAACCGGCTAATCAACTTCTGTTTAACCAACTCATTGATGGCGTTGTTGGCACGAAACGCAGACGCTTCGCCAGTATCTTCAAACAGTCGAGTGACGATAGTAAATGCATCGTGCAATTCACCCTCGCCCAACTCTTCATCGAACCTTTCATTGCTTAGTACTGCGATAGCAATCAAAAATGCTAAGCGCTCTGGTGGCAAGTTTAATGAAAAATCATGCTGCTTGACCCAGCCCACCAACTCATCAATTGGCTGCTCTTCGGCAGTTTGAGTCATTTCACTCATTGTGGTTCCTGTTACTGTTCTTCGTCATATCGAACGTGTTAGATATGACGCCTATTTCTTTATGACGCGGGCTTGTTACGATTGCATAGCGCATGTTGTGGCTTCTTTTACCACATTCACCGCTGTTATTGCGCAGGTTTTTGAGCCCAAACGTGAATATAACGGCCTAGCGACAGATATGGCTCTTGGCGACATAGCTGTTTTTCTAGTTCCAATACATCTTCAAATTGGTAATCGCCCATGTATTCCATATTACCTATGTAGTCACTGAAAGAACGAATGCCTGATTTACCACAGATGTCTAGACCAGCGTCTTCTATCCATTGATAAACCTCTTCAGGCTTTAAGCCTTTCTGTGGTTGCAGCTTAAACCGTTTTCGATGTGGCATCCCATTCAATACATGAGGAATGTTGCCACAAATCACATTTTTCAGGACTAATCCGTGGTGGTTGTAAAACATTATCGAAGCAACACCACCCGGCTTTACTTGTTCAAGTAATAAATCAAGCGCCTCTCTCGGATTCGCTAACCACTCCATCACAGCATGAAACATCACAACATCGACTTTCCCATCGAGATGTTCTGCCACATTCTGAATGGGAGAGTGGATAAAACGATACCGCTCTAGCAAACCTGCTTCGCTGATACTTTCTTCTGCTAGTTTCAGCATTTCAGAAGAGAGGTCACACAGAGAAACATTATGCCCAAGCGACGCAATTTTTTGCGACATTTGTGCAAGCCCACCGCCAGCATCGAGTATATGCAACGGAGATATGGAACCATCAAATTTGCTCAAAGCTTGTTCTAAATCTTCCCATACGATGATCTGACGGATCTCTCCTTTGTCAGAGCCGTAAATATTTTTTGCAAATTTGTGGGCAATATCGTCGAAATTACGGTCTTCAGTCACGGCTACTTGAGTTATTATGTCCTATCGTGCCTGCTATTCTGTCACAGGAATTTCAGGAATAAAGAGGCGATGTCTCTTTTTACTACCAAGTGATGTTTTTTCGGACTATTCGGATATGTTTGAGCTGAAAAAAGTAGTGTCTTCATTATTGATGCCACTGCCAGCAATGTTAATTCTCGCTTTTCTGGGTTTAGCCCTAGTGATGTTTACTACCAAAAGGAAGACTGGTTGCCTAATTACCCTTTCAGCCCTCTGTGGTATTTTCCTCATCGCTTTCCAGCCAGTTTCTAGTCAACTTTTAATGCCAATGGAAAGGCAACACACCGCTTTTTTACCCGTCGATGACACCATCGATTACGTTATGGTTCTCGGCAGTGGTCACGTCGTAGACGACCAAATCCCACCTACATCTGAGCTTAGTCGCACAGGATTGATGCGTTTAAGTGAAGGCATTCGTATTTTACGCCTTTATCCTGGTGCCAAACTCATTTTGTCTGGCTATGGTGCGGGGACTGAAGTGAGTAATGCAAGAATGATGGCTAAAGTGGCTTTAGCGCTTGGGGTTTCAAAACCTGACATCATTTTGCTTGAAACAGCAAAAGACACGTGGGAAGAAGCCCGCCAAGCCGCCGCGTTTGTTAAAAATAAAAAGATGGTATTAGTTACATCGGCTAGCCATATGACTCGCGCCTTGAATGAATTCCATGCTGCGGGTATGAAACCATTAGCGGCACCAACCAACTACCTTGCACAAGAAGGCATTGTAGAGCCTTGGGATAAGTACATGCCTAAAGCGCTATACCTTGAGCAGACCGAACGTTATTGGCACGAAACCATGGGGTTAGTTTGGCAAAGCCTGCGCGATTGGCTAGACACGAGTAATGATAATGTTGAAGAGCCTATCGTTGTCCCTGAGCCTTCTATTTTAGAAGAAGATAATGGCGTCGTTTCTGCGGCCTAGTCTCAAATCGATATCTATTAATTTTCGGATGGTTAGCAATAACCAATAGTATGGCAAGAAATAAAAAGCCGAACCATCAATGATGTCTCGGCTTTTTTACGCTAGTTGTCTTTTTTTACTGATTAAAACGCCCGAAGGGTTTAGTCACCAGCGAACATGTAACCTTCACCGTGAACCGTCACAAAAATCTGTGGGTTCTTGGGATCAAACTCCATTTTTGCGCGCATACGACGAATTAACACATCGATAGTGCGATCATTAGGCGCATCCACTCGGTGGCTAATCATGTTCAAAATACGTTCGCGACTTAATACTTGGTTAGGGTAAGAAGAGAGTGCGACTAGCAACTCATACTCAGCCTTAGTCAGTTTAACCGGCTCACCATTTTTGCTTAGCGCTCGGCGAGGAATATCAAACGTCCACTCACCAAAACGAACAACAGACTCATCTTCTGCTTGTTCCACCACTCCCGTCGC
The DNA here is from genome assembly GCF_042466085.1 of Vibrio sp. R78045. NCBI lineage: Bacteria > Pseudomonadati > Pseudomonadota > Gammaproteobacteria > Vibrionales > Vibrionaceae > Vibrio > Vibrio sp. R78045. The sequence goes on along the minus strand of NZ_JAXHBS010000008.1, from coordinate 976,224 downwards.
TGTTCTACGAGCAGCAGCAATACGCCAAAGTAAGTTTTTAACTCGAACCAATAATTCGCGAAGTTCGAAGGGTTTAGTAACATAATCGTCTGCGCCCATTTCAAGGCCTACGATTTTGTCGATGCTATCCGTGCGTCCAGTAACTAAAATAATTCCAATGTCTGATTGACTGCGTAATTCGCGAGTTAGCATCAATCCATCTTCGCCTGGTAAGTTGATGTCCAGCATAATGAGATCAACGTTGTTTTCTTCCAACACGTTTCTCATCTGAGCGCCGCTCTCAGCTTCACTCACTGTGTAACCTTCGTTCTGGAAATATCCAACCAGTTTACTGCGGGTTACCACATCATCTTCTACGACCAATACGTGATAGCTCATCTACACCACTTTTCTTATTTAATAGTTTCAATGACTATTCTATTCATAACTAGTAACAATTCTAGTGGTACTGAAGATAAAAGCCAGAAACATGGATTTTTTTTGATACAAGACAATCTTAAACCTTGCTATTTATCGTCCATCGCAATTCAATATAGGCATTACTACGAACGAGTCACTTTGCGCTTAGCAAATAACCTTGTTATTCAGCCTTGGTGTGCTTGTACCCAAATGACTTAACGGCGCTGGGTATATAAACATCACAAGACTAAATCAGGATCTATGAAATGAAAGATACGAAAGCATTCAACGAGCAAAGAGCAGAAATTTACTGGTGGTTATCAAGCTTATTCGCCAAAGAGCTCACTCAAGAAGAACTCGATCACTACCACTCTGTTGAAATTCGTTCTTTCCTTTCTGGTTTAGGTTCGAATGAAGCTCTAAAGCCTTCGATTGATAAGCTTGTAGACGCATTGAACCGTCTACAAACACGTGAAGATGCCCAACTGGAACTGTCTGCTGACTTCTGCGACCTTTTCTTGAAGACAGACAAACATGGTGCTTTACCTTACGCTTCAATGTACATCGGCGAAACAGGTCTATTAAACGATAAGCCAGCTAAAGACATGGAAGACATCATGGCTAAGCACAACTTAATCGTGAACCAAGACTTAAAAGAACCTGCAGATCACATTGCTATCGAACTCGACTTCCTTGGCAATCTAATCATCCGTTCAAATGAAACTGAGCTTGAAGAAGAATTAGAGAAATCGTTCGTCATTCAACAGCAGTTTATCGATCAGCAACTACTTACTTGGTTGCCAAAGTTTAATGTGAAATGTCATGACGTTGACCAGTTTGGTTTCTACGCTTCGGTCTCGTCTTTGCTACTCGCATTTTGCAATTTAGACACTCAATATTTAGCTGGTGAATAAGTTCGCCCAACGACTAGGTAAATAAATTCAGTAGAATGTGACAATTCACCCGGATTTCTGGGTGAATTATATTGCGAGTAATTTCTAGTCAGTCTAAAATTGTGACCGCAAACGATAAAATATGAAACATTCACGAAATGCTAAGCTTATTTAAGTTCAAAGCATTTCGGTGTTAAGACAAGCCGCTCAATAGCGGTTTTTTGTTTTTTAGCACTTTAGTACCCAAAGAGCCCTACAAATTTAAGCTCTTAGTTAAGTAGCTTAACGGCTACTTTATTCCGTACTTTGGGAAAGTAGCTTCTAATAGGATAAAACCATGGCCACTATAAAAGATGTCGCTCGCTTAGCAGGCGTATCAACAACAACCGTTTCTCACGTAATCAACAAAACACGTTTTGTCGCAGAAGCGACTCAAGAAAAAGTAAACAAAGCCGTAGACGAACTAAACTATGCACCGAGTGCTGTTGCTCGTAGTTTGAAATGTAATACAACACGCACTATCGGCATGCTAGTAACTCAGTCAACCAACCTATTCTTCTCTGAGGTTATCGATGGCGTAGAGAGCTACTGCTACCGTCAAGGCTACACTTTGATTTTGTGTAACACAGGCGGTATTTATGAGAAGCAACGTGATTACATTCGAATGCTTGCAGAGAAGCGTGTAGATGGCATCTTGGTTATGTGTTCAGACCTAACTGAAGAACTAAGAGAAATGTTAGACCGTCACGCTGACATTCCTAAAGTAGTGATGGACTGGGGTCCTGAGAGCTCTCAAGCCGACAAGATCATTGATAACTCTGAAGAAGGTGGCTACCTAGCGACCAAGTACCTTATTGAACGCGGTCACTCTAAGATTGCTTGTTTAAGTGGCCACTTAGATAAAGCAGCCTGTGTTGAACGTATCGCAGGATACAAACGTGCATTTGACGAAGCTAATATTGCCACTGACGAACGCTTGATCATTGAAGGTAACTTTGAATGTGATACTGCTGTTATAGCAGCAGATAAGATTGTTGAGATGAAAGATCGCCCAACGGCAGTGTTCTGTTTCAACGACACCATGGCACTAGGTTTGATGAGTCGATTACAAGAAAAAGGAATTCGCATTCCTGAAGATATATCAGTTATTGGTTACGATAACATCGAACTCGCTGAATATTTCTCCCCACCATTGACCACGGTTCACCAACCGAAGCGTCGTGTTGGTAAAAATGCATTCGAAATTTTGTTAGAACGCATCAAAGATAAAGATCATGAAAAACGCGTTTTCGAAATGCACCCTGAAATTGTTGAACGAAGTACAGTTAAAACGTTAAATTAATTGATAAATTCAGTTTATTCTAATCAAGCGCACCTTTAGGTGCGCTTTTTTTATCAACAACATTAATGAACCTGGTATCATAACAGCAAGATCATTAATTGAAGCAATATCACATTTTGAAATAACAAGTGTGAGCTTCATTCAACAAAAACTTTATTCTATTTAATCAGTCACGCACAGGGCAAACCACTCTAAAGAGTGAGACGCAAAGCTTCCGGCCTAAACCACTCGTTGGTATGGTAGCGGGGTTACCGATGGCAAAATGCAGTGGTTACTAATAATTTAGTAATTTACGGCTTATTGACAATTTAGTTGCAACATTTTGCTAATCTCTCGGACCTGCTTATTTGGTGGCGTAGTTCAAATACACCGAGATAAATAACATGGATAAACCGATACTAAAGGACTCAATGAAGTTATTTGAGTCCCTAGGAAAAATAAAATCACGTTCAATGTTTGGTGGCTTCGGTCTTTTTGCCGATGACACGATGTTTGCTCTGGTTGTAAATGACCAGTTGCATATACGAGCGGACAAATGCACAACAAAACAATTTGAACAACAAGGGTTTCAACCTTACGTTTACAAAAAACGTGGCTTCCCTGTTGTTACTAAATATTTCGCTTTGCCTGAAGGCCTGTGGCAGGATCAAGAAAAAATCTTGCAGCTTGCGACTACGTCTTTGGGTTTTGCTAAAGATGAAAAAGCTGAACAGTCTTCTGCTAAACCAACTCGATTAAAAGACCTTCCTAACCTTCGACTTGCTACCGAGCGCATGTTGAAAAAGGCTGGGATAGATTCCGTAGAACGTTTATATGAATCTGGCTCTGTAAACGCGTTTAACGCCATCAAGGAATCTCACGCGTCCTCTGTCAGTATCGAGTTACTTTGGGCGCTAGAAGGTGCTATTAATGGTACACATTGGTCTGTTATACCGCAGCAGCGTCGCGAAGAGCTTATCAGTCGCGTAAATTAACATTATCAGTTAAAACTACACATAACTAAGCCGCATTTATGCGGCTTTTTTTTATATCTGTTGAAAGTTAATCTAAGCTTTACCTGTCTATCTATACTATCGGTATGCATTGAAAATTTAGAGGAAGTATCAATGAGTAAGAAAATGATATTGGGTATTGTGTTGGTAATAACGATTGTCTTACTAGGCGTCAACTTTGGCCAATACCTCACACTTGAGAATGCCAAGGCTCAGCAAGCCGTTTTGAATGAATACATTGACAGTAATTTTATCGCCGCGGCTGCTATTTATTTCGCAGCTTACGTCATGATTACCGCTTTCTCGATTCCAGGAGCTGCTGTTGTGACCCTATTGGGTGCTGCGCTCTTTGGTTTTTGGAATAGTTTGTTATTGGTGTCATTCGCCAGTGCAATCGGTGCAACTATCGCCTTTTTGAGTAGCCGCTATTTGTTACGTGACTGGATTCAAACCAAATTCGGCGACAAATTGGCGACCATGAATAAAGGTGTCGAAAAAGACGGGGCATTTTACTTATTTTCTCTACGCCTGATCCCTGTATTCCCATTTTTCCTTATCAACCTGTTGATGGGTCTAACGCCGATGTCGGTAAGTCGTTACTACATTACGAGTCAAATTGGGATGTTGCCAGGTACAGCTGTTTTCTTAAATGCTGGTACTCAACTCGCAGAAATAGATTCACTTTCGGGTATCGTGTCTCCTTCAGTGCTGTTGTCATTTGCATTACTAGGTATATTCCCAATTATTGCTAAATGGTTGATGGGTAAGTTTCGCTCAACACCTGTAGCTGAATAATGGATATAGATTAGATAACACACATAGCCAAATAAGGTTCTATTTCAATGAAAATCTTTAGCGCATCGAACCCTACTGAAGCTCACATCATATGTGGATTGCTAGAAAGTGAGAATATTGCGTGTGAGGTCCGTGGTGAGGGTTTGTTTGGTTTGAAAGGAGAAATCCCTTTTACAGAAGATACTGACCCGTATGTTTGGCTGTATGAACCAGAACAAGCCAATAAGGCACGTGTTATTGTCAATGAATACCAAAAACAGCAAGATTCTATAATCTATGAAGAGTGGCGTTGCAGACAGTGTCATGAAGTCAATGAAGCCCAATTTGGCTCTTGTTGGCAGTGCGGTGCTGCTTCTCCTGAATAGCAGGTTTTGAAAGGTAAAGTGGCTCCAACGGCCTTATATAACAACTCGGTCAGATACCTCCTCCAAACAAAAACGGGAAGCTAAAATTAGCTTCCCGTTTTTGTTTCAATTCTATTCGAGCGTCTGTTCTGATAAAGAATCGTGATAATCACTGAATTTGCTTTTGAATAAACGCAATCGAACGCTGATTAAACTCTTCAGGATTTTCCACATTACATACGTGTCCACAATTCGGAATTTCTACTAGCTCGCTCGACTCATGTGCTTCCACCATTTCTTTTACAGGCTTAATAAACATGTAATCACGTTCGCCCATCAAATAAAGAGTCGGTATTGGTAATTCCCTATCTTTAAAATACTTCATCAAAGGGTTTACATCTGCCGTTAAGATAAACCAGCGCTTAAACTCTTTTTGGCACAGTTTTTTAGCTTCACGGATAAAAAGGTGACGAGACTCTTTTTGGCTTTTCTGCGGCATTACTACATACGCAAAAAGACTGTATAACCACATGTAAGGAATGATGTGTTTACTTAAGTTACCTAATTTGATTAAAACTTGAGAGCGAGTGTTTAGCTTAGTAACAGCGCCGCCTAATACCATTGAACGCACACGCCCTGCTGCTAACTCAGCGACGTTACGTACTATGATAGTACCTAAAGACATGCCAACAAAATGGGCAGAACGAATTTTTAGGTGATCTAAAACTTTGAGAATATCGAGCGTTACCGATTTGAAGGTGTAACGATTCGAAATCAGCCCTTTAAGTATATTGTCTGATTTACCGTGCCCTCTCAGATCGATGAGAAGTAAGTTGAAATGCTGTTTATACGCTTTGATCTGTTTGAACCAGATAGAGGAACTTCCTCCTGCGCCATGCACAAACACAACCCACTCGTCGCTCGTAGGGTGAGTAAATGTTTTATGGAATAATAAACTCTCAGACATACCTATCGCTTTAATTATTAAAATGGAGCTGTGCCTCATCACAAGGCGATGACTAAGGATATCACGCAATTAAGAACTTTAAGTGATAATAGTGTCAAACCTACCATTAGTCATGTGAATACCTACTCCCTCTTTTCTACCTGACTGACATGAGTTTGCAAGCTCTGTCTTCTCAAACGTGATGTAGACAGACCAACAAATAAAAAGGCACTCTGTGAAAAGAGCGCCTTCCGTTGTTTAGTGCTAATGGTGTACATCAGCTACATCAAGAGATTAAATTAACGTTAAAATGCAGTATGGTACATTGCTAGATACTCTTTAGCAGCGTCTTCCCAACTAAAATCTTGCTGCATAGCATAAAGCTGAACCCGTTTAATTTCAGACGGCGTTTGCGCATAAAGTAACAACGATCGATGTAACACTGCCAATAGTGCTTGTGGGGTTGGCTCTTCAAAAGCAAACCCAGTCGCGACCTCAGAATCCTCATCGTAATCATTCACGCTGTCTTTTAAACCTCCCACAGAACGAACAATCGGCAAAGTACCGTAAGCCATGCTGTAGATTTGGTTTAAACCACACGGTTCAAATTCCGAAGGCATCAAAAAGAAATCAGAACCCGCTTCAACCAAGTGTGCCAATTCGTTATTGTACGCTTCGACAAAAGAGAACTTGTCTGAATGAAGTGCTGATAACTCTTTAAGTTGACTCGCCAAAACCGGATCACCAGTACCGACAATCACAATCTGAAGGTCGTTTTTCAAGAACTGTTCGATGATCGGCAGTAAGTAATGGACACCTTTTTGATTCGTCAAACGGCAAACCATGCCATAAACAGCGCAATCATTCAGGGGCAGGCCAACATCTTGTTGCAGTTTTTGCTTACAAGCTGATTTGCCACGAACCATGCTGTGTTTCGTCGCTTTATACTTACGAGGCAGGAACACATCTGTTTCCGGATTCCAAGCACCGTAATCACAGCCGTTAAGAATACCAAACAAGTCTGCCGAACGATGTTGAAACTCAGCCGACATACCGTGGCTTCCTAATTCCGTTTTCAGCTCTTCTGCATAAGTTGGGCTTACCGCGTTGACTTTATCTGCACACAACACGCCTGCTTTTAGCATAGTAACGTGAGTATCACTCACCGCTGCTTCTGGTACATTGTAGCTGTGCATTTCAGGTAGACACTGCAGCTCATCATATGAGAACACCCCTTTGAAAACCGCATTGTGAATTGAAATGACACTGCGTGTATTTTCAAAGAAATCGTGTTGTTGGTAACGAGACTTGAGCAAGAAAGGAACAAAACCAGTATGCCAATCATTCGCATGAACGATATCAGGCTGGAAACCAAGCTTTGGTAACATATCTAAACAAGCGGCACTAAAGAAGGAGAAACGTTCTCCATTATCAGCATAAGCTTGATTGTTCTCGGCATACATTTCAGGGCGGTCGAAATATTTAGCACATTCAATACCAAACACTTGAACGCCTTCAACGCTCAACTTCTTAACCTGATAAGCGGTATGAGGCCAATGATCGAGTTCAGTGGCTAAAATAACTTCTGCGGAGTCAATATTAGGTATATTTCGATAAGCGGGGATGGTCACTCGAACATCCTGTTCGAGTGTTTGTAACGCTTTAGGCAGTGCCTTGGCTACATCAGCCAAGCCACCACTTTTAATCAAGCCTTCAACTTCAGACGCTACAAAAAGTACCGAGAGAGTCTTAGTAACCAACTCGTGCTCCTTTAGAAATCACTACTACACCATCGTCAGAGACGTGGTAATGCTTTTTATCTTCTTTCAAGTTTACACCAATCTGTGTACCCGGTGCGATGTCTGCATCTTTATCGATGATAACGCGACGCAGGATACAACCCTCACCCACTTTTACATCACCGAGTAAGATACTCTCGCTAATATCACATGCTGATGCGATATTGCTGCGGAAGCCCAATACACTCTTTTCAATACGCGAACCACGTACATAACTACCGCTACACACAAGGCTATCAATGATCTGAATTCGACCATTTGCCGAATCAGTAAACGTAGCTGGTGGTAGTGGCGGGTAATAAGTGTGTAAAGGCCATTTGCGGTTGTATAGCGAGAATGGCGCATCTTTCTTAAGAAGATCCATGTGCGCTTGCCAGTACGCGTCAATCGTACCTACATCGCGCCAGTAAACTTCTTCTTTCTCACCGGTAATACGGTTGGTGCTGAAATCATAAACAAACACGTCACCACGTGGGAACATGTTGGGAATAATGTCTTTGCCGAAGTCGTGTGTCGACCCTTCTCTATCTGCATCTTCCGTTAGTTCAGCAAAAAGCTCTTTCGCTTCGAACACGTAGTTGCCCATTGAAACAAGCGCTGATTCAGGATCTCCCGGGATCGACTTGGGATTTGCAGGTTTCTCTTCAAAACCAATCATACGACCTTCAGCATCAACTTCAATAACACCAAACTCAGAAGCTTCGGAAAGTGGCATACGTAACGCTGAAACCGTTAAAGCCGCGTTCTTTTCTTTGTGGAAATCAAGCATCTGTTTGATATCCATTTTGTAGATATGATCAGAACCGAAAATACAGACTTGATCAGGTTCTTCCAATTCCATAAAACCCATGTTTTGGTAGATTGCATCTGCTGTGCCTTCATACCAACGCTTTCCTTTGCGCATTTGTGCCGGAATAGGGTCAATAAATCGGTCTGTTATACCACTGATATTCCAACCTTTTTTCATATGATGGAACAGTGATTGTGACTTAAATTGTGTTAAAACATAGATCTTCATCAGATCAGCATTAACAAAGTTGTTCAAAGCGAAATCAATTAAGCGGTAGCTACCACCGAAAGGAACCGAGGGTTTGCTGCGAGACTCAGTTAAAGGTCTCAAGCGAGAACCTTCACCACCAGCAAGAATCATTCCCAATACACCAGCCATTTTATTCTCCATATATTTATAGCTTGTCGATGTCAGTGCTCGTAGAGGTATCTTCCTCAGGGGGATGAGCACTAACATTCATTTCGGAACTTAACGAATATCCATTCACATACAGTGACAGTATCCTAAGCCAAACGTTGTTATGTGTGCACTATTCTTTGCACTTGGTTTGATATACGTTATCGACTTTTGTGCCGATTTCAATTTTTAATACGCCATTCTGCGTCATGGCAACCGATTGCTTTCTTAAGACTTAAAGCAGCTCACATAACACCATCCGAACGAAACATTACATTAACACCCGTCACACATCAGGTATACAACTAAACACTGTTCTTTCAGTTACAATATTTTAGTTAAGTTACAGTCTCGTTAAGCTTCCATAATAAGATGTAATTAATGGCTCTCATTTATTTTCCATCGTGAATTTAATAAATTATTTCAATTGAAGTAGAAAATCAATTAGTTGCATACTTAGTCATGTTTTGGACAAAAAAAAGCAGCCCAATGGCTGCTTCTCAATCAATGTGTTCTGTTACTTCTCTTTCGGCTTTTTACGCTTATCTGTAACTTCCCACTTTCCGTCGATATACAAAGCAGTCCAACCAGAAGGTTTTCCGTCTACTTCGGTACGAACGTAGTTCTCTTTTGTCTTACGACTAAAACGAATCACTGTCGGCTTACCATCAGGGTCAGCAACCGGCGCTGACGTTAGGTACTGGAACTTAGGTGAGATACGATCTTTAAAACGAACCAACTCTTCCACCAATGGTGCACGCGTTTCACGTGATTTAGGGAAGTTGCTCGCAGCCATAAATAGGCCAGAGGCACCATCACGAAGAACAAAGTACGCGTCTGAATTTTCACACGGAAGTTCAGGGAAATGTACAGGGTCTTCTTTCGGTGGCGCTACTTCGCCATTTTTCAGGATCTTACGAGTGTTCTTACAGTCTTCACTCGTACAGTCCATGTATTTACCAAAACGACCGTTCTTTAGAACCATGTCAGAACCACATTTGTCACACTCAACAAGTGGACCATCGTAGCCTTTCACTTTAAATTCGCCGTGCTCAACCACATAACCTTCACAGTTCGGGTTATTACCACATACGTGCATCTTACGCTTATCATCGATTAGATAAGCATCCATTGCCGTTTCACAAATAGGACAGCGCTTTTTAGCTCGAAGAGCTGCGGTTTCAACGTCTTCTTCAAGCACGTTGATAATGCCTTCTTCATCACCAAGGTTGATTGTTGTCTTACAACGCTCTTTTGGTGGGAGTGCGTAACCAGAACAACCTAGGAATACGCCTGTCGAGGCAGTTCGAATACCCATTTTACGGCCACAAGTCGGACACTCAATATCGGTTTCCACGATATGGTTTGGCTTCATGCCACCCGCGTCTTCGTCTAAATCTGCTTTTTCCAAATCGCCAGTAAAGTCTTCAAAGAAGTTATCTAACACGCCTTTCCAGCTTGCTTCACCTTCAGCGATTTGATCCAACTTCTGCTCCATACGAGCAGTGAAGTCATAGTTCATTAGGTCATTGAAGCTGCCATCTAGTCGGTCAGTAACAATTTCGCCCATCTTCTCAGCGTAGAAACGACGCTGTTCAACTTTTACATAACCACGGTCTTGAATCGTCGAGATGATTGATGCGTATGTTGAAGGACGACCAATACCACGCTTCTCAAGCTCTTTAACTAGTGCCGCTTCAGTGAAACGAGCTGGTGGCTTAGTGAAGTGCTGTTTCGGGTCTAACGCAATGAGATCAAGCTTATCGCCAATCTGAACTGCAGGAAGAATTGTATCTTCGTTCTTACCCATTGGACGCTGAACACGAGTCCAACCATCAAATTTAAGAATACGACCTTTCGCTTTTAACGTGTACTCGTCAGCTTTAACACTTACCGTCGTTGAATCGTATTGAGCGGGTGTCATTTGACACGCAACGAATTGATTCCAAATCAATGAATACAGCTTGTGTGCGTCTGCATCTACGCCGTTTAGGTCTTCCGACTTAACATCTACACTTGAAGGACGAATCGCTTCGTGGGCCTCTTGAGCGCCCTCTTTGCTACCGTATACCAGTGCTTTAGGCGGAAGATATTGCGCGCCGTACTCAGAACCAATGTATTCACGAGCGGCTTCTACAGCTTCTGAACTCAAGTTCGTTGAGTCAGTACGCATATAAGTGATGTAACCCGCTTCATACAGGCGTTGAGCCAGCATCATGGTTTTCTTCACGCCATAACCAAGACGCGTGCTCGCCGCTTGTTGCAGCGTAGACGTGATGTAAGGTGCAGACGGCTTACTCTTAGTTGGGCGGTCTTCACGTTTACAGACTTCGTATTGCGCTTTTTCTAAAACGCTAACTGCAGCTTGTGTTTGCGCTTCATTATCAGGTTTAAACGCAACGCCGTCTTTCTGAGCGACTTGCAGTCTGAAATCTGTTTTCTCTGCTGTTTTGGTATCAGCATGCACATCCCAAAACTCTTCAGGGATAAAAGCGTTGATCTCGCGCTCGCGCTCAACCAGTAGTTTTACAGCGACTGATTGAACACGGCCAGCGGATAGGCCTCGTGCTACTTTTTTCCAAAGCAAAGGTGACACCATAAAGCCAACAACACGGTCCATAAAACGTCGTGCTTGTTGTGCGTTTACGCCGTCAATGTTTAGCTCACCCGGAGTTTCGAAGGCTTGTTGAATAGCATTCTTAGTGATTTCGTTAAAAACCACTCGCTTGTATCGCGTTTCATCGCCGCCGATGATCTCACGAAGGTGCCATGCGATAGCTTCTCCTTCGCGGTCCAAATCGGTTGCGAGATAAACATGGTCTGCGTTTTCAGCCAGTTTTTGCAATTCAGCAACAACTTTTTCTTTACCCGGTAGAATTTGATAATTCGCTTCCCACTCTTTATATGGGTTGATACCCATCTTTTTGATAAGAGCTTTGCGATCTTTTTCTTTCTTGATACGAGCTTTATCTTCTGGGCTCATACCCTTGGTTGAAACTGCAGCAGCCTTTTGACCAGTACTTTGACCCGCCGTTGGTAAATCACGTACGTGACCTACACTCGACTTAACGACAAAGTCTTTGCCAAGATATTTATTGATAGTTTTAGCCTTGGCTGGCGACTCCACTATAACGAGCGATTTACCCATATTGACTCTAACGTCCTTAATCACGATGCTTCAGCACCAACAATTTAGCTTGTGGGCTTTTACGCATGATATTCTAAATTCATTGCTTCTTTTTTTACTATTGTGCGAGATTACTAGAAGATCAACCGCTTTTTTCAAAATTGGATCTGATTGCTCGACAATTCAGCGGCTCAGAAGAGAAAAGGGTCACAATATAAAGAAGCTATAAAGTACTCATTAAAAATACTTGCAAGAGCCTATTCATCAGGCATTACGTATAAACGCGGTCATACTAAGCTTGTCCACGAATCTAACGCGAGCCCCATTCAATTATTTTTGTCATAAATCACAAAATAAACGGTAGATATTCGAAAAGACACTCTTAATCGGTTGTGAAATCATTGAATTTCTAGTGTGACACCATAAACTCAACGTTATATTCAGTTATCAGAGATCGACTCATGACAAAGAAAGTAATAGCAGAATTTGATTTACTGCTTATCGCAAACCAAATTATCCAATCACATGATGACTACATTGAAGGCATGCGCGCAAACAGCGTAGTAGAAAAAGATGATGTACTCGTCTTCAAAGGTGAATACTTCTTAGACAGCAATGGATTACCAACAGAGAACACAACCGCTGTATTTAACATGTTTAAATACTTAGCGCACCATCTTTCAAAAGAATTTACGCTTGAGCTATAACGAAAAAGCTTGCCATTTAGGCAAGCTTTTTACTTTCTGAACTCTATTGACTCAGCATTTTCAGCTTGTCAAAGTAATCAGGGAAAGTCTTTGATGTACAACCTGGGTCATTGATAGTTACCGGGGTATCACTCAAAGCAACCAGCGAGAAGCACATCGCCATGCGATGGTCATCATAAGTATCAATCGCCGCGTGTGTTAGTTCAGCAACAGGGTTAACAATGATATAGTCTTCACCCTCTTCAACCTCAGCGCCAACTTTGCGCAGTTCTGTTGCCATAGCAGCAAGGCGATCAGTCTCTTTTACACGCCAGTTGTAGACATTACGGATAGCGGTTGTTCCTTTAGCAAACAACGCGGTTGTCGCGATAGTCATTGCTGCGTCAGGGATATGATTGTAATCCATATCAATGCCTTTAAGTTCACCACAGCGCGAGATAACATAGTCATCACCCCATTCGATCTCGGCACCCATTTTTTCAAGCGCATCAGCGAATTGGATATCACCTTGGATACTGTTTTTACCAATACCCGTCACTTTAATCTCGCCGCCTCTAATTGCAGCAGCAGCAAGGAAGTAAGATGCAGATGATGCGTCGCCCTCGACCAAAAAGTCACCTGGCGCTGAGTACGATTGCCCTGTAGGAATCACGAACTCTTGGTAATCGTTATTAATCACATCCACACCAAATTGTTTCATAATGTGTAGCGTAATGTCGATGTAAGGTTTAGATACTAAATCGCCATCAATTTTAATTGTCACTTCGCCTTCAGCCAAAGGTGCAGCCATCAAAAATGCCGTCAAAAATTGACTAGAAATAGAACCATCGATTGAAACTGTACCACTCTTAAGGCCAGTCCCTGTGATCTTCAACGGTGGATAGTTTTCGTTTTCTAAGTATTCAACGTCTGCGCCAGCTTCTCGCAACGCTGTCACTAAGTGCCCAATTGGGCGCTCCTTCATGCGGGGTTCGCCAGTCAATACATACTCACCGCGGCCTAAACAAAGTGCAGCAGCAAGCGGACGCATAGCCGTACCGGCGTTACCTAAGAAAAGTTCTAGGGCTTTATCGCTTGAAAACGCACCACCAACACCAGTTACTTCACAAACTGTCTTATCTGCGGACAACTGATAATTAACGCCTAACTGAGTCAGTGCGTTCAGCATATGACGAATGTCGTCACTGTCGAGTAAATTTGTTAAACGAGTGGTTCCAGTTGAAAGTGCTGCCAAAAGAAGGGCACGGTTAGAAACACTTTTTGAGCCAGGTAAGTTAACTTCCCCACTCACTTTTTGAATTGGTTGTAACGTAAGGCTTTCCATTAAATCTTATAGTCCTTGTACCACCCGAAGTCACTGGAGCGTATTTATTTTCGGGTGATGAATAATTCTTCGTACTTGCAGACTAACGAACTTTTCCAACGAACTCCAGAGCTAATACCCATGAAAAAGGTGATTAATCAGCCAAGTAAGTGTATTTATATACTAGTACGCGAGATCAACTCGAACACCATCAGAAAAATACAGAATTCGTACATCATCACCTCGGTTAAACAACATGGAGTTGTCTACGTCTTGGATGATGTTCACTAACTTGTTGTCTTTCGTTTTGACTAGCAGTTCAACTAACTTATATTCCACTCGATACTGCGTATTTCCTCGATTACGTGCGATTCCAGCACCCGCTACGGCTCCAACAGCGGTAGCCACTTCTTTACCGGTCCCTCCGCCAAATTGATTACCAATTAAACCACCGATTGCCGCACCTAATAAAGTTTCCCAACCATTCGCTTTTGACTCCACAATTTCTTGTTGCGTTATGTATCTAACCGTATCAATCTCACCATAAACGACCTCATTAACAGGTCGTGCTTGGTTGCGGTTGTAAGCGGCATTTACCAACATAGGCAAAACAAGTAAAATCCAAAGCAACTTCTTCATGGTAAAACTCCTAAAGACCTCTTGGTCAGTGATTAATCTGTAACGCGGTACTTATGACTATATACCTAACCGAACTTGATACTACTAGTATAGAGTTTCCTTCGCCCTTCGACGCGCTTGATGAGCCAAACGGCCTACTCGCCTTTGGTGGTGATTTGCAACCAATGCGAATTTTAAACGCTTACAACCAAGGTATATTTCCATGGTTTGGCCCAGGTGAACCTATACTTTGGTGGAGCCCGGCACCGAGAGCGGTATTTAATCCTAAGACATTCGAACCATCAAAAAGTCTTAAAAAATTTCAAAGAAAACACAACTATCGCATCAGTATCAACAAAGCAACCAACAAAGTGATTGGATACTGCTCATCGTTGAGGCCCGAAGAAGAAACTTGGCTAAACAGCGACATGCGGTCAGCATACTGTGAACTCGCTTCGCTAGGTTTCTGCCACTCAGTAGAGGTTTGGCAAAATGATGAATTGATTGGCGGGCTTTACGGCCTACAAAGAGGCCAAGTCTTTTGTGGTGAATCCATGTTTAGCTTAAAAACCAACGCCTCTAAAATCGCCCTGTGGTACTTCTGCGAACACTTTACCCGATTCGGAGGTAAGCTTATCGATTGCCAAGTCATGAACCCTCACCTGGAATCTCTGGGCGCTATTGAAGTCGACAGAGAGGCTTTTCTGAGTTCTCTACAATCGTTAAAAACAAACCAGGTTGACGATGCTTGCTTTAAAACACAATGGCTAGAGGAAACGCCTTAATGAATCCAGATTTACAACAAATCAGAATTGGATTAACAGATAATCACGCTTGCAGCTATTTACCACACCTTGAAGAAAGAGTGGCCGTCACTCTTGACGAACACATGCATACTTCCGACAATTATGAAGTTCTGTTAGCAAACGGGTTTCGTCGCAGTGGAGCTACCATTTATAAGCCGCATTGCGACAGTTGCTCTGCGTGCCAAGCGATTCGCCTTTCGATCCCCGAGGTTAAGTTTTCCAAAAGCCAGCGTCGAATCATCAACAAGGCTAAAACCTTTCGCTGGGAATTAAAAGATGCGATGGACGACAACTGGTTTGATTTATATAGCCGTTACATCACTGCTCGTCATCGTTCGGGAACCATGTACCCACCCAAAAAAGATGAATTCCTACAATTCTCAAAAAATGAATGGCTTGCTACAAAGTTCATGCACATCTATGATGACAGCCAATTGGTCGGCATCGCCGTCACTGATGTTATGTCAAACTGCACCAGCGCATTTTATACCTTCTTCGATCCTGATATCGACATCTCTATGGGAACACTTGGTGTTCTGTTTCAGATTCAGCATGCCCAGAAAGAACAAAAACAGTGGTTATATTTGGGTTATCAGATCGATGAATGCCCTGCGATGAACTATAAAGTACGATTTCAACGTCATCAAAGGCTAGTAAATCAGCGATGGCAAGGGTAGAATACGCGACAACTTTACATATTTTGATTTTAACGGCACAATCAAGCCGTTGAAAACCGCCAAATTTCGAAAGAGGATTAGATGGCTAAAGAAGACGTAATCGAGATGCAAGGCACTGTCCTTGATACTCTACCAAACACAATGTTCCGTGTTGAGCTTGAAAACGGTCACGTAGTGACAGCACACATCTCTGGTAAAATGCGTAAAAACTACATCCGTATTCTTACTGGTGATAAAGTAACTGTTGAGATGACTCCATACGACCTTTCTAAAGGCCGCATCGTCTTCCGTGCTCGTTAATTTTTAATTATCGAATACGATAAGAAGCGGAGCTTAATGCTCCGTTTTTTATCGCCTAGACATTCTTATTATTCAGCAACGTCAATCTCGCATCTCGCATCTCGCATCTCGCATCTCGCATCTCGCATCTCGCATCTCGCAAGCATAAAAAAACGCACAACCGAAGTCATGCGCTATATATTTAAGTCCTTGAGTTATCCGTCACTTCGTTAGTGCATAACCTCTTCTTTCGCACCCACATAAACAAAGTCTAGGTCGTCTTTCTTCAAAGATACCTTCACAGTACCGCCATCAACTAAACTACCAAACAATAATTCGTTTGCTAGTGGCTTCTTAAGTTTGTCTTGAATAACGCGCCCCATGGGACGAGCACCCATGGTCTTGTCATAGCCTTTGTCAGCTAACCAATGGCGAGCGTCCTCAGAAACCTCTAACGATACGCCACGAGCGTCTAGTTGAACCTGAAGCTCAACAATGAACTTATCGACAACTTGGCTAATCACACTTGGATCTAGACTGTTGAACCAAATAATATTATCAAGACGGTTACGGAACTCAGGTGTAAACACCTTCTTAATTTCGCCCATCGCATCAGGTGCGTGATCTTGTTGGATCAGGCCTATCGATTTCTTCTCAGTTTCAGCAACACCAGCGTTGGTCGTCATCACTAAGATCACGTTACGGAAATCGGCCTTACGACCGTTGTTGTCGGTTAACGTACCGTTATCCATCACTTGCAATAACAAGTTAAAGATATCTGGGTGAGCTTTTTCGATCTCATCCAGTAACACAACAGAGTGTGGATTCTTAATTACTGCATCAGTGAGTAAACCACCTTGGTCGTATCCTACATAACCTGGAGGAGCACCGATCAAACGGCTGACTGAGTGACGTTCACCGTATTCAGACATATCAAAACGTAGCAGCTCAATACCCATTAGTTTAGAAAGCTGAACCGTGACCTCGGTTTTACCCACACCAGTAGGACCAGCAAACAAGAATGAACCAACCGGCTTATTGTCTGCACCAAGCCCAGCACGAGTTAGCTTAATCGCTTCACTCAATACATCGATAGCTGGATCTTGTCCAAATACCAACATTTTCATGCGGTCGTCCAGTTTCTGCAACGTATCTTTGTCTGAAGATGAAACTGATTTTTCAGGGATACGTGCCATTTTCGCTACCATCGACTCAATATCAGCAACGCTTACCGTCTTCTTACGACGACTGGCTGGAGCTAAACGACTACGAGCGCCCGCTTCATCAATCACGTCAATCGCCTTATCTGGAAGGTGACGTTCGTTAATGTACTTGGCCGACAATTCCACAGCAGCACGCAACGCTTTATTGGTATAACGTACTTCGTGGTGAGCTTCATATTTTGGCTTCAAGCCAATCAGAATCTTAGTTGTGTCATCTAGTGATGGTTCAACAATATCAATTTTCTGGAAACGACGAGATAGAGCACGCTCCTTCTCAAAAATACTGCTGTACTCTTGGTATGTCGTCGAGCCGATGCAACGTAACTTACCGCTACTTAATAGTGGCTTGATTAGGTTTGCAGCATCAACCTGACCGCCCGATGCTGCACCCGCACCAATAATAGTATGGATCTCATCGATGAACAGAATCGCGTCTTCTTCTTTCTCTAGTTGCTTAAGAATCGCTTTGAAACGTTTCTCAAAGTCACCTCGATATTTAGTACCCGCTAGCAGCGAACCTATATCTAAAGAATAGATCACACTACTCTGGATTATTTCAGGTACTTGTCCTTCAACAATACGCCATGCAAGGCCTTCAGCAATTGCGGTCTTACCCACACCAGCCTCTCCCACTAACAGGGGGTTATTTTTACGACGACGGCACAGAACTTGAACAGTACGTTCTAGCTCTTTATCTCGCCCGATAAGCGGATCAATGTTGCCCTGTTTCGCAACTTCATTCAGATTAGTCGCAAAATTTTCTAGGCGATCTTCAGAGTTGGCTTCTTCAGCACTCTCTGCACCACCAAATGAATCCGAAGGTGATGAACTATCGCCTTCGTTACTGGCCTTGGTAATACCATGAGAAATGAAGTTAACGATATCTAAACGGCTAATGTCGTTCTTCTTAAGTAGATATGCCGCGTGAGATTCTTGCTCGCTGAAAATAGCCACAAGTACATTTGCACCTGTCACTTCACTGCGACCTGAAGATTGAACATGGAAAACAGCGCGCTGAAGCACTCGTTGGAAGCTCAGCGTAGGCTGTGTTTCACGAGTTTCGTCGCTTTCTGGGATAAGTGGGGTTGTTTGATCGATAAAAATATCGAGCTCATTGCGAAGAGCATCGAGATCAGCCTGACAAGCTTGGAGCGCTTCCTTGGCCGCATCATTTTCTAATAATGCTAGTAGGAGGTGTTCGACAGTCATGAATTCATGTCGCTTGTCTCGCGCGCGAGCAAATGCGCCATTAAAACTCGTCTCTAATTCTTTATTTAGCATAAGTACCTCCTAAGGGAACAACAGTGTTGTTCGAGCAATTTATACTTGCTCCATTGTACATAGTAGCGGATGCTCATTTTCCTTTGAGTACATCGTTACCTGCGCTACCTTTGTTTCGGCTATTTCAGCACTGTATGTGCCGCATATAGCTTTACCTTCATAATGAACCTTGAGCATCACTTCCGTTGCTTTTTCGATATCTAGTGAGAAAAACCGCTCTAGGATCTCGATTACAAAGTCCATGGGCGTGTAGTCATCGTTATTCAATATAACGTTATACATTGCCGGTGGCTTTACTTTAGTTTTTTCTTTCTCCAGTAGATCTGAGCCTGGAGATGCCCATTCAAAGTTTCTGCTCATATTAGCTTTGCTAAGGGTTATTTTTCGGAAGTCGTGAATGTTGAGTTAACTCAAATTTATCACATTCACGCATTACGGTGTACTAAGAAACTGCACCAAGAAACAGTACCAAAAAATATTCCTCTATACTGAGCCTAATCCACCATTTCCATCGCTGCAAATAAAAGATCTCGATTAACAGGATTAACATATGTGATTGATTAAAAAGACACCATAACTATTGATATTAACGATAAGATCGCCGTTAAGTTACTATTTGGTTAATAGTTTGCAGTTAATCTCGAATGTGATTTGTTATTAAAATTGATCAATTTTATACCAATTTCCTATTGACTGTGCCCAATCATTAGCTACATTGGTGCTAAAAGGTATTTCCAATACAACTTGGTAACACCATTTAAAATTTAACAATAAGGAATAATTACGCAAGGTAGCGTTAATTTCCGTAAGCAATGTATGAGACTCAAGCTATCAACTGAAATTCTTTAGTTGGTAGGAATGATATCAATCTGACTTACAACAATTGATATAACAACGTTAGTAACAAAATGCATGAGGGATGTATAGCATGGCTACAGGTACAGTGAAATGGTTTAACAATGCCAAAGGGTTTGGTTTTATTTGTCCAGAAGGTGAAGACGGCGACATTTTCGCGCACTACTCCACAATACAGATGGAAGGTTATCGAACCTTGAAGGCAGGTCAACAGGTCGACTATGAAGTAGAAAGTGGACCTAAAGGCTCGCACGCTAGCTCTGTTGTTCCTGTAGAAGGCAGTGTCGCTAAATAGGCGATTGCCGATATCATATTTACCTCCACTCGTCCTGTTTAGGGCCGCTCGGTAAACAAGAACATTAAAACCGCTCATTTACTGACTGTTATTCAGTTTTAAATGAGCGGTTTTTCGATCTTCGCTCCATAAACTCAATGTTATTTCCGCAAAAAAAAGACGCTCTAACGTTATCGTTAAAGCGTCTTCAATCTTTGTTTTAACAAGGCTATAAATGTATCGCTTAGCTAAGTCAAATAACTAGCTAGCCACAACAGTGTTTACCACTCAGTGCTATAGTTATGCATCAATCAGGGCATTTAACGTAGCACTTGGGCGCATTAGCTTGGATACGAGTGCGTCATCAAGCAGGTAATAGCCGCCTAAATCGCCTGCGACACCTTGTGCATTATTCAACTCAGCAACGATAGCCTCTTCGCTTTCAGCTAATTGGCTTGCAACAGTAGCAAACTCTGCCGCTAAATCTGCATCAACCGTTTGTTCTGCAAGTGCTTTCGCCCAATATGCAGCTAGGTAGTAGTGGCTACCACGGTTATCAAGCTCACCCACTTTTCGTGAAGGAGACTTGTTATTATCAAGGAATTCGCCCGTCGCTTTATCAAGAGCATCCGCCAGTACTTGTGCTTTAGCGTTACCTGTAACAACGCTTAGGTGCTCTAGAGATGCAGCCAATGCCAAGAATTCTCCTAGAGAATCCCAACGCAGGTGGTTTTCTTTCTCTACTTGTTGAACGTGCTTAGGAGCTGAACCACCAGCGCCAGTTTCAAATAAGCCACCACCGTTCATTAATGGAACAATCGATAGCATTTTAGCTGACGTACCAAGTTCTAGAATTGGGAACAAATCAGTGAGGTAGTCACGTAATACGTTACCTGTAACAGAGATTGTGTCTAGGCCTTCTTTAATACGAACTAGTGAGTATTGAGTTGCCTCTAGCGGTGCCAAAATCTTAATTTCTAAGCCTTCTGTATCGTACTCAGGAAGGTAAGCTTCTACTTTCTTGATAAGCTGCGCATCGTGAGCTCTAGACGCATCTAGCCAGAATACAGCGGGAACACCTGAAGCACGTGCGCGAGTAACAGCTAGCTTAACCCAATCTTGGATCGGAGCATCTTTTACTTGGCACATACGGAAGATATCGCCTTCCTCTACGTCTTGCTCAAGAAGAACAGAACCAGAAGCGTCAACCACTTGAACCTGACCAGCAGCTTCTAGAATAAAAGTCTTATCGTGAGAACCGTATTCTTCCGCTTTTTGAGCCATTAGGCCAACGTTTGGCACGCTACCCATTGTCGTCGGATCAAAAGCACCATTTTCTTTACAGAAATCAATAACCGCTTGGTAAATACTCGCGTAGCTACGATCTGGGATCATTGCTTTGGTGTCTTTTTGCTTACCTTCTGGATCCCACATCTGACCTGAAGAACGCAGCATTGCAGGCATAGATGCATCAACAATGATGTCACTTGGTACGTGTAGGTTAGTGATACCACGATCCGAATCAACCATTGCTAGTGGAGGCTGAGTCTCGTAGACCGCTTGTAGATCAGCTTCAATTGCTTCTTTCTGCTCTTGAGGAAGGGCTGCAATCTTCGCGTATACATCACCGATGCCATTATTTACATCAACACCGAGTTCATCGAACAATTGGCCGTGTTTAGCGAACACGTCTTTGTAGTAAACCTTAACCGCGTGGCCAAAAATCACTGGGTCAGAAACTTTCATCATCGTTGCTTTCATGTGAAGAGAAAGTAGAACACCTTGCTCTTTAGCTGATGCGATTTCTTTCTCGAAGAAGGCAACCAAAGCTGCTTTATTCATCACTGAAGCGTCGATGATCTCTTTATCTTGCAGAGCAAAAGCTGGCTTCAATGTTTTCTTAGTGCCATCTTTACCTACAAATTCGATGCTAACTTCAGTCGCGCCTTCAATCGTTACTGATTTTTCACTACCGAAGAAGTCTTTGTCTTCCATACTAGAAACATGAGACTTAGAATCTGATGACCAAGCGCCCATTGAATGTGGGTTTTTCTTAGCGTAGTTTTTAACTGAAAGTGGCGCACGACGATCTGAATTACCTTCACGTAGAACCGGGTTTACCGCACTACCTTTGATCTTGTCGTAAGTCGCTTTTATTGCTCTCTCTTCATCAGTCTTTGCTTCTTCCGGGTAATTAGGAAGTGCATAACCTTTTGACTGAAGTTCTTTGATCGTAGCTTGGAGCTGAGGTACAGATGCTGATACGTTTGGAAGCTTAATGATGTTTGCTTCTGGTGTTTTAGCCAATTCACCTAGTTCTGCTAGTGCATCACCAATACGTTGCTCTTCATTCAAATGCTCAGGGAAGTTGGCAATAATACGCCCTGCAAGTGAAATGTCGCGAGTATCAACGTCAATACCAGAAGAAGCTGTAAAAGATTGAATGATTGGCAGCAAAGAGTAAGTTGCTAGCGCCGGAGCTTCGTCTGTAATGGTATAGATGATAGTTGGTTTTTCAGTAGGCATGAAATTTCCCTATAGTTCTTACAAGCTCACCTAAAATGGTGAGAATGTTATAAATTGACCAGTAAGCGACTCGAAGAGTGAAAACTGCTTACTCGATAGTCGTACTCTATCTTATTTTTCATGCAATCTTGATGAGAGCATGAACCAAATCCGTGAGTGCGTTGTTATAATAAAACACGAAGGTATAATTAAACAAATCAGGCTTAAGAGTCCATCAACTTGTTCTATTTTGTGTCTTTTAGGCGCGCAAATGATAGCTCAATTCCGTTTCAGTGAAAACTTTTCAGCACACTTCGTTTACATTTTTGCAAGGTAGTTAACATGTCTACTCGCTCACGCAGCGCATCTCGCTCAGACAAACCAGCTCGTTCTGAAGCAATATTAAAACAAAGCGGTAATAGGCAGAACCGAGGCAGTGATAAAAATAGCACTGGTAATTCGCACAAGAAACCTCATTCAAGTAAACACCGTTACAAGGGTAAACCTACGAACACAAAACCTAAGATAGCGATCGAAGATCGCAAGGTTATTCTGTTCAACAAGCCATTTGATACGCTAAGTCAGTTTACTGATGGTGAAGGTAGAAAAACATTGGCGGATTTTATTCCTGTTAAAGATGTTTATGCAGCCGGACGACTTGACCGTGACAGTGAAGGGTTAATGGTCTTGACCAATGATGGAATATTTCAAGCCAAATTGACTCAGCCCAACTCAAAATCACCAAAAACTTACTGGGTACAGGTTGAAGGCGCACCTTCTGAGGAAGATTTAGATAAATTAAGAAAAGGTGTTGAACTAAAAGACGGCATGACATTGCCTGCCAAGGTGGAAATCATGCAAGAGCCTGTAGTCTGGGAGAGAACTCCCCCTGTGCGCTTCAGAGCCGCGATTCCTACAACATGGCTAGCTATTACTATCATTGAAGGGCGTAACCGTCAGGTAAGACGAATGACAGCGAATATTGGCTACCCTACCCTGCGACTTATTCGCTATTCAATGGGCAACATGAACGTGGGTGAGCTTCAGCCTGGTGAGTGGAAAGAGATTTAGGGCAACTGTTCTCGCAAGTAAATAAATGGCCACTAATTTAGTGGCCATTTTTATATGTGTTGATGGTATTAAAACACAAAAAAGCCAGTCATAAGACTGGCTTTTATCAACATTTAACAGTTACTGATTGAGTAACTATTAGAAGCTGTAGAATGCAGCAGCGAAGATGTAAGTTTCTTCGTCGTTGCCTTTACCAGCGTCGATGTCTTGTAGGATATCGATACCCATGTCTACGCGGTCGCTAAGTGTGTACATTGCTGCAACGTTCACGCGAGATACGTCTTTATCAGCTTTGCCATCTTCAGTAGTAGAGTTAGCGTTGTAACCAGCGGCAAGAGTTAGTTGCTCAGTTACTGGGTAACCGGCAGATAGGTAGTAGCCAACTGTTTCTAGGTTAGTAGTGTTCTTAGTAGCTGTCTTGTCGTCTGAACCATCGTTAATCCAGAAGTTAACACCTAGGTCTAGTTCACCGATCTTAGAGTTACCAGATACAGAGTAAACTTGGTAATCAGCTTCGTCACGAGTTTCGTAACCACCGTAAACATTTACTACTTCGCTTTCAAAACCAACGTAACCGTTCACGCCTTTATCAGCAGCAGAGTGGTCGTCATCAGTTTCGAAGTAAGAGATACCGTAAGCGAAACCAGAAGTAGCGCCTTGGAATTTAACTACGTTGAATGCATCAGAAGCATCACCAGCAGAAGAACCGAACTCGTAAGTCATGTCGCCAGCGCCATCTACTTTATCAAGAGCAGTGTCGTTTTCCCAACCGAAAGATGCAACACCAACACCAGTGTCAAAACCTAACCACGCTTTATCAACGTCAGTACCGAATTCGTTCTTAACGCCAAAACCGTTGTCTTTATCGTCAGTAGTCCAGTTGAATTCGAAATCAGTTTCGAAGTAACCAAGGATACGATTATTTTTGTAGCTAACTGCCAGAGTAAGCGCTGTAGCCCAGTCATCGTAGATAGCGTTAGTTTTAGTATCGTAGTAACCACCTACACCGATTGCACCAGAAACAGAGAACTGCTCTTTGTGCATAGGGTCAAATTCGAATGTTGGTTTTGAGTTTTCTAGACCTACGTTCGCGAAAGCTGAAGTTGAAGCTGCTGCGATAGTTAGTGCTAATAGAGTCTTTTTCATAATAAATCCACTGCCTTTTCTAAGAATGGGAGATCCTTGCCCGGTTCCCTATTATTTTTATGACTGGTCATTACCACTCTTTGTTGGTTAATCACCGTCACTAAATTTCGAGGTCTAGATTGCAAAAGATTATCCTGCGTGTCAAATAAACTAAAAATAGACCTAAAAAAAACACAAACAATTCAAAATCAATAACTTACATTTTTTTTCATCATTTTACGAGCAGCTTATCCTTAGTTTTATCAGGAAATATAATAACTATAAAAAACAACAAAACAGCATATAAACCCAACAATAACCATTAAAACAGCCTAAAAACAGAATTTAACACCTGCGGGCCAGTCTTTTTTAATATATATATTTCACAAGATAAATAAAATCGTTAAGTTCCTGATGGTTCAGTTTTTTTTTGTGAACGAGATCTACCTTTGATTCAAAAGCAAGCTATTTTGCCGTAAATGTACCGGCTAGTGATATGTGCTACTATCCTCGCTCCGTTACGTAGGTCACAGTATGCTAACTACTAAAATTCAAAATTCTATTCGCACCAGTTATCAAAACCTCCAAGATCAGTTGGACAACTTTGTACCTCGCCGTGCACAAAATTACCTTGTAGCTGAGATAGCGAAGACACTTTGCGGTCAATACCACAAGAGCAGCCGCATGATTGTTGCTGAGGCGGGAACAGGAATCGGTAAATCACTGGCTTATTTAATGGCAACTATTCCCGTTGCGGTTTTAAATAATCGGAAAATCATTATTTCGACCGCAACCGTCGCGCTACAAGAACAGCTCGTCAATAAAGATCTCCCTCTATATAGAAGACTCACCGACAGAGAGTTCTCTTTTATATTAGCGAAAGGCAGACAACGCTATTGTTGCTCAGAGAAATTGGCAGCGGCTTGCGGTGTTGATGGTGGACAAATGGCTATGTTCGAATCCAAACCAAAGAAAAAGGATATCGAGCAACTTCAAACCATGTATCGTAGTCTGGCTCAAGGCAAATGGGATGGCGATCGTGATTCATGGCCGAAACCAATCGACAATATCATTTGGCAAATGATCGTAAGTGATAAGCACAGCTGCAACAACAGTATGCCAACTCACAGAGATTGCCCTTTCCAGAAAGCGCGTTCAGAGCTAGATAAAGCAGATGTGATTATCGCTAATCACAGTTTGGTGATGGCCGACGCTGACCTAGGTGGCGGAGTTATTCTTCCAGAGCCAGAAAACAGCATCTATATATTCGACGAGGCACACCATTTACCTCATGTCGCTCGAGATCACTCCTCTGCAGCTGCCAGTTTAAAAGGTGCGGCTTCTTGGTTAGAGCGTTTAAATCAATCGATCACTAAGCTTTCTGGTTTAGCGGACGAAAAGCGTGTGCACCGATTTAGAAATGAATTGCAGGACTCCGTACAACAACTGATCCCTACTCTGACTCAAATGAGCAAACAGTTTGACGCAAGCCACTTTGAAGACGGCTTGTATCGCTTTGAGCATGGTGACTTGCCTGAATGGTTAGAAAGTGAGTCGAAAGATCTCAAACAGCTAACTCAAAAGACAAGCCAATCTGTAGCAAAAATCGCTGACCTCATTGCTGAGCGAGTCAAAGACGGAGAGCTTTCCGCAAAACTAGCCGAGCCAGCGCTCGCTGAAATAGGCTTCTATATACAAAGGACAGAGAATCTAGCTCAAGTCTGGCGCCTAATGGCGGAACCTAAGCGAGAAAAAGGCGCACCACTAGCACGTTGGCTTGAGTTAAACAAAGAGAACGAAGGCGATTTCGTTGTCAACGTTTCACCGCTAGAGGTTGGTTGGCAACTTGACCAGCAGATTTGGAGCCGCTGTGTTGGAGCCGTATTAGTTTCTGCGACAATGCGAGCACTTAACTCCTTTAACTTTTTCTGTCACCAAGCAGGTATCAGTCAAAAAGCTGAAGATGGTGTTCAATTCCTTGCTTTGGCATCACCATTTGATTATCAAAACCAAGCAGAGCTGATCGTCCCTGCAATGAAATACGAACCTCAAGCACCTCAGTTTACCGAATATCTTATTGAAATTTTGCCTAAGGTAATAGAAGACAACAAAGCCAATCTCGTTTTATTCTCTTCTTACTGGCAAATGAACAAAGTTGCAGAAGCTTTAGCAACAGGTTTCGTTAAAAAGTCATGGGCTTTACAAGTTCAGGGTGACAGTTCACGCACTGAAAT
The DNA here is from genome assembly GCF_042466085.1 of Vibrio sp. R78045. Taxonomy (NCBI): domain Bacteria; kingdom Pseudomonadati; phylum Pseudomonadota; class Gammaproteobacteria; order Vibrionales; family Vibrionaceae; genus Vibrio; species Vibrio sp. R78045. Next base: position 949,443 of record NZ_JAXHBS010000008.1, on the reverse strand, counting down.
TCTAAAAAAACATAAAAAGCTAATAGAACAAGGCAAAACAAGCGTCCTTTTTGGAACGGGCAGCTTTTCTGAAGGGCTTGATTTGCCTGGAGAGCTTCTTGAAAATCTCGTCATTACAAAGATTCCTTTTGGTGTGCCTACCTCTCCTGTAGAGCAAGCACACTCTGAATATATTGAATCACGAGGCGGTAACCCATTTATGCAAATTACGGTTCCAGAAGCGAGTAAAAAGCTTATTCAATCTGTCGGGCGGTTACTGCGTAAAGAAAGAGATTCTGGTAAAGTCACGATCCTTGATCGTCGCATAGTAACGAAACGATACGGTAAATCATTACTCGACTCGTTACCGCCTTTTAAAAGAACAATAGAATACTAGTTTCGCCATCGTGTTGATGGCTCTAACTCTATCATTGCTGACCTTCGTATTAACAACTATGCATGTCTAACTCAACGGTTACTCATGCTGCTGCCCTATCAGCACATAACGAGAACAATAGCTATTTATGGAAATGATTGAACCAACCATGTTGGTTGTACTTGCTTTGGTTGCCTTCGCCGCCGGCTTTATTGATGCAGTCGCAGGTGGCGGTGGGATGTTAACCGTCCCCGCTTTACTATCACTAGGCCTGCCACCACATATTGCGCTTGGTACCAATAAGCTAGCCGCAACGTTTGCCTCATCGACAGCGGCTTTTACGTATTATCGTAAGAAGTTATTTAAACCCGAATGCTGGATCAACGCATTCATAGCAACGCTGATAGGTGCGACCATTGGCACGTTAACTGTTGATGCAATCAGTACTGAATGGCTGGAGAAAGTTTTGCCGCTCATTATTTTAGCGGCGGCGGTCTATACCATTTTCCACAAGACTCCAGACGTGAGCCATGATGTGTCTCCTAAACCGTGCCCGGTACTTAAGAGAAAGCAAAAATTTCAAGGATTTATTCTGGGGTTTTATGATGGTGTCGCAGGCCCAGGAACGGGAGCCTTTTGGACAGTAAGCTCAATGGCATTGTACCGCCTCAACATCTTACTGGCTTCTGGTTTATCCAAAGCGATGAATTTCACTAGTAACTTCACCTCATTAGTGACATTTGCCATTCTTGGTCATATTGACTGGGTATTAGGTTTAACTATGGGGATTTGCTTAATGGCAGGTGCCTTTGTTGGTGCTCACTCTGCCATTCGGTTTGGCGCTACATTTATACGACCTGTATTTGTCACGGTTGTCAGCGTCCTTGCGATCAAACTGGCTTACGAGGCTTGGTTTGTTAGCTTATAGCATAAATTAATGGGAGTAATATGAGCCAGTTTTCAAAGCTTAAGAACGTCATCGATACCTTAATAGGTCATTGCTCTCAGGTGGACAAAAGTCGAGGTGCTTATCACCAAGCCTTATTCGACCGGACTTTATTCAAGTCTAGGGCATTTATTTTACTTCCTTATGCGCTCGAAGCTCAAACCACTTATCACACCGTATTGCGCGAACAAGCGACAAACCAGCTCACAGCATCAAGAGCGAATTACCTCACAGAAAAGTTAACCAATCAGATAGCGGCAATCCAAAGAGAGCTTGCCAACCATGATTTAAGGTTAGATCGAAAAAGTAAGTCAGGAAAAAACCTTAACGACTTATATAATGAACTCGCTCAGCATCAAGATTGGCAAAAGCGACTGGTCGATTTAGTACGAGTACGAAAATTAGCGTTTGATTCTGCGCCTCGCCATAGTAAGAAAAAAGCGGACGAGGCTTGGCAATTAGCAAAAGAACGATTAGAACGCTGTGAAGACTCAATGAAAAATATTGAGAGACTGATTAACTTAGAGAACCCTAAGCGAAATGAACACTGATAACACATCATCACCACTGGATAATGCGCCAGAAGAAGTTAAGTTAGCTGTCGACCTGATCTATCTGCTCGAAAGCAACGAAATCGACCCAAAAGTGGCGTTAGAAGCAATTAATATTGTCCAACAAGATTTACAAGCCAAACTAGCATCTAGCATCTAGCATCTAGCATCTAGCATCTAGCATCTAGCATCTAGCATAAAAACATACAGGATTCACATGTACCAACTTAGCTTTTCTATGCCCGAATTTCTTGAAAACTACTGGCATAAAAAACCAACCATCTTAAAAGGTGGCTTCCAAAACTTCGTCGACCCAATTTCGCCGGAAGAACTTGCTGGTTTATCGATGGAAGAAGAAGTTGATTCTCGCTTTGTCTCTAACCTCGACAACCAATGGACTGCAGAACATGGTCCATTCTCAGAAGAGAAATTTGCCGAGCTGACTGAAACACATTGGCAATTGATCGTTCAAGCAGCGAACCACTGGCACCAAGGTGCAAATCAGCTGACTGAAGCGTTCCAAGCCTTACCAAACTGGTTATTCGACGATCTAATGATCTGCTACTCAGCACCAGAAGGCGGCGTAGGCCCACATATTGATCAATACGACGTATTCATCATTCAAGGCCAAGGTAAACGTCAGTGGAAGGTTGGCGAGAAAGATGTTGGCCAATACAAAGAAACCGTCCAAGCTTCTGCACTTCGTCAAATAGAAGGCTTTGAGCCAATCATTGATGAAACCTTAGAGCCAGGCGATATCCTCTATATCCCACCGGGCTTCCCACATGAAGGCAACACGTTAGAGCCGTCGATGAGCTACTCTATTGGCTATCGCTCCCCTAAAGAACAAGAGCTGATCAGCAACTTCGCCGATTTTGTACTTGCTCATGATATGGGTGACGTTCATCTTCACGATCCAGAATTCAAAACGCAAGATGATTACGGCAAGGTTCGTTCATCGGATTTAAACAATCTAACTGACATGTTGAAATCTGCACTAGAGCAACCTGAAACCATCAGCGAATTCATGGGATGTTTGCTAAGCCAATCACGCCACCAGCTTGATATCGTCGCTCCTGAGCCTTTATGGACAGAAGAAGAGATCGCTCAACACTTAGAGTCAGAAGGGGAGATCTGTCGAGTATCGGGCTTAAAGGCGCTCTACCATGAGAATGAAAGCAACACGGCTTACATCAATGGGGAAGTCGTTAAAGTTAAACAGGCTGATTCATCGCTACTAAACGTACTGTGTGATGACTCGGTGATTAACTCAGCAACCAACCTTACTCCTTCAGGTGTTACTGTCGTGACTGAATTGGTAAACAAAGGTTACTGGTTTATCGAAGACTAACTTGGTTAATCGGTTTCGATGAATATCATCGCCCCCTAGAACCTAATAACCTTAGAAAAACAAAAAGGGACAAATGAAATCTTCATTTGTCCCTTTTTCGATTCAACCGTTAACTAAACTAAAATAGCTAAACCGTGACCATCTAGGCCTTGAACTACTAGACCTTGAACTGATTCACCAATTTCTGTTGCTGTTGAGATAGTTGCTCGATTTCACTACCCACTTGCTCAGAAGCTGCGGCTTGATCCAAGATCTTCGCGCTTAAGTCACGTATGTTAACCACACTTTGATTCACTTCACCTGAAACAGATTGCTGTTCTTCTGCTGCTCTCACGATCTGGCTATTCATATCGCTGATCTCTTCAATTGAAGTGAAAATCGAACCAAGATCTTCAACTGCATTTTGAACATGTAACGCAGTATCGTTGGCTAAGATATTACCTTCTTGTATCGCTTCGACAACATCTTGAGTTCCAGCATGAACTTTGTCGATCACCGCTCTAATTTCCCCAACCGATGATTGTGTACGACTTGCTAAGTTTCTTACCTCATCAGCTACAACAGCAAAACCTCGTCCTTGCTCACCCGCCCTCGCCGCTTCAATCGCCGCATTCAATGCTAATAAATTGGTTTGCTCAGAGATCCCTTCAATAACACTTAAGATTTCGGTGATGTTACCATTATTTTTAGCTAACTCTTCAACAATAGGAACAGCACTCGACATACGCTCCACCAGCTTTCTCATTTCTCCAGCTGAGAGTTCGATGACTTGTTGCCCTTGTCGAGCAGAACGATTCGCTTCACAAGCAGCATCAACTGCAACTTCTGCATTTTGTACCACTAAGCCAGCGGTCTGAGTCATCTCTTCTGCGGCTGTTGCCACTAGATCGACTTCTTTAAATTGAGATTCACTGCTTTCACGTGTACTCGATGCTGATGCCTTAGCTTGACTTGTCGTACTCGCTACTTGCTCAGTAGTTTGAATCACTTCTTTAATCGTGTGCTGAAGCTTATCTAAGAACAGGTTAAACCCTTGCGATAACTGACCAATTTCGTCTTGAGATTTCACTTCTAAACGCTGAGTCAAATCACCTTCACCAGAAGCAATATCATTGAGCCTGTCGACTACCTGTCGGATAGGCTTAACAATAGACAATGAAGCAAATGCGATAATAGCTAAACCAAAAAGAATAAAGATGACGCCAGCAATGACTTCCGTTTGGATACCTTCGCTTACTTTAGTACTAATGATTGAATCCAATTTGCTCGCATCAGCGACCACACTCTCACGCGGGATTTCAAACAACACACCCCAAGTTTGGTTGGCTGCGAAAACAGGCGCGAATGCGAGTAACCACTCACCACTCTCACTCCACTGAGTCGTCACTTCACCACCGAATATAAAGTCGGTCATCAAGTCTCCATTTGTGTTTTCACTTTGGAAGTTGGAACCAACAGCAATGCTTTGATCATCAGAAGCGATAACGGAACCATCTAGACTCACAACGTAAACCGCGCCTGCACCTTCAAACAAGCTTTGATCAGATTGAGTCACCACATTAACCAAACCATCAAGCCTTAAATCGATTCCTAAGAAACCAATAGCAACCTCATCAACCAAAATAGGCACTGAGATTGAAGAAGTAAGTAACGTTGTACCGCCACTGTTTACCACTCTTGGGGTGCTGATACATGTTTGACCCGATGACAATGGGCAATAAAAGCGTTCACTATTGCTACCATCACTCAATATAGATTCTGAAATTACGTTCGAAAGAACATTCTCACCATTGTCAGCTACCTTCCAGTACGGTGCAAAACGACCTTTTTCGTTAGATCCAACATAATCAGCATCGACATAATTAGCATCTTCACCATCAAGTAAATCAGGTTGGAAAACTAAATATGCACCTTGAATTGAGTCAAAATTAAGAACTGAACGACGCACCATTTCATCTAATGCCGTACGTAACTCTTCACTTGGCGTAAAGTTTTCGTCAGCATTGTTCTTTAAAAACTGAGCACTGGCAGCTAACATCTCAGCGCGATAGATAGCTTCGTCGATATAACGTTGTGTTTCTTGAGCATTGAGTTGAGAAACCGACGCCAAAAGCTGCTCGGTTTTGTTAATAACCGACTCTGAACTTTGAGATTTGATGACTTGTTGATTACTCGTTGCGTTATAGATCGAGAAACCAATAAGAGACAGTGAAGTAATGATTAAGCAGCAGCCTGCAAACAGAGTAATTTTCCACTGTACCGATAGAGAGCGCATTTAATATCCTTATTTAAGCCAAAAGACTTCCATAACCGTCACTATCACATTGAGATGAATTAACGAGCACAATGTAAATAAGTTTGACGAATAGCTTAGCAGATGATTACAGCACAAATTGCACACATATAAAACGAAAGTTTACATAAATGTTAATAGGCCGCATTTTTGATCTTTTGTTTCTGCGATCTCAAAATAATGTACTCAGATATTCATAGGTTATGTGGCTATTGATCTAACACCTTGAACATAGCCAGAGCATAAACATTTCAAGGAATCCAACGCCGCATTTTCATCTTGAAATCGCAACAACTTCGGATTAGTTTTAATAATCCAAACTATAGATTTTTATCTTGATCAACTTCACAATTTTTGATTGCTAACTCGGCATTCAAGATCTAATATCTCGCGCCTAGATTCCCTGAACACTTTATTCATTTGGCTCTCCTCAAAGGAGCGCTGAGGCTTTTTACGTCTTTAATTTTTAGAGAGATACGCAAATGTCTGCCTCGTTTCCATTAGCGAAACTTACCTTTTTAATCGCAATCCTGACTGCCGTAGGTCAAATGACTCAAACGATGTACGTGCCTTCTATCGGTCAGATGTCGGGTGAGTTCTTAGTTTCTGCGTCTTCACTCCAAGCCGTGATGGCGTGTTACCTCATCCCTTATGGTCTGTCACAATTTGTCTACGGCCCTCTTTCTGATCGCTTAGGCCGTAAGCCAATCATCGTGATTGGTTTGGTCATCTACATCATCGGTACTTTGGTGGCATTATTCGCTCACGAATATGAATGGTTCTTAGCGGGTAGCTTTATCCAAGGTTTGGGCATCGGTTGTGGCGGTGCGATGTCTCGAACATTGACTCGCGACTGTTTTGAAGGCGCAGAACTACACCGTGCAAACAGCTTAGTTAGCATGTGTGTGATTTTCTCACCATTGATGGCTCCTGTATTGGGTGGTTACCTAACAGAAGTTTTCGGCTGGCGTTCTAGCTACTTGTTCCTTGCGCTGTTTGGCATCGCTGTTGTGATCACCATGATGACGAGCATGATGGAAACACTGCCAAGAGAACGACGCAAGCATGAATCGGTTGCCAACAGCTACAAATTCGTTCTGTCTGACAAACGTTTCCAAGGTTTCTTACTGGTGCTAGTCGCAACATTCGCGGGCGTAGCCGTATTTGAAGCAGCGGCAGGCGTGCTGCTTGGCAGCGTACTTGGATTACCTGCAACTACAGTAAGCTTGTTGTTTGTCTTACCCATTCCGGGTTACTTAGTCGGTGCAGGCCTATCTAGTTACATCGCACAACGTCGTACTGAGCGCCGCGTACTGAATGTTGGTCTAGTTGCTATCTTGGTAGGCTCAACAGTGGTGTTGATACCGGGTCTATTCGGTCAAACAACAGCATTAACTTTGATTGGCGGTGCAACGATTTACTTCTTAGGCGCTGGTATCTTATTTCCAGCTGCAACAACGGGAGCGCTTTCGCCATTCCCATTCCACGCAGGTACAGGGGGCGCGATCCTCGGTGGTATGCAAAACCTAGGCGCTGGCATCGCAACACTATTGACATCGTTCTTCCCTACTCAAGACCAACTGCCACTCGGTTGCTTGATGATTGCAATGTCATTCATCGCCATGCTTGGTTTACATTGGGTTAACCGTAAACCTGACCATTCAAACGAAATGCCATTGGCTATCTAAAGTAAAACTCGAACCCTGCCCAAACAACGAAGAGGGATATACTGAAAAGTGTGTCCTTTTTTGTTTCACATCTATTCCTTCCACTCTCAATTATCAGCAATTTCATTTAACATTACTTTGATTTTTTGAAAGCAATAACAGACACTTACGCTGAAGGTACCTATCCAGAATCCAATTATAACTAACATCACTGGAAGAAAACTAACCACTAAAGGATGCTGGCATTAAAACGAGTAAGGTGCACACTAAGGATATACAGATGCGTTTCGCTTTAACCACATTAGCCGTATCGGTCGCACTTGTCGCCGGATGCAGCAATCAAGGAATACCAACCATGAACCATTACGCTCAATCACAACTCATCGTTCAGCAAACTCAAGCACCCGTTGCTAAAAAAGTCCCTCATGCAATGACGATTCATGGTGACACCCGAATCGATGATTACTACTGGATGCGTGATGACGAACGCCAAGATCCAGAGATCTTACAGCACCTAGAGCAAGAGAATCAGTACGCAAAGACCGTGTTGAAACACACGGAAATATTACAAGAACAATTATTCGAAGAGATCAAAGGCCGAATCGCGAAAGACGACAATTCGGTACCGGTTCGAAAAGGCAGCTACTACTACTCGAATGAAGTCACAGGTGACAACGAATACCCAGTTCACTTACGTGCAAAAGACTTTGTAGGCACAGACAAGCAAATCATCTTAGACGTTAACAAACTGGCAAAAGAGCATGAATTCTTCAGTATTGGCGGTTTAACGGTTAGTCCAAACGAAAATTTGTTGGCCTACGGCGAAGATACACTGAGTCGCCGCATTTACACCATCAAGATCAAAGACCTCACAACCAGTGAGTACCTAAAAGACGAAATTAAAGGTGCTTCAAGTGCTATCGCGTGGCAAAACGACAACCAAGCCTTTTACTACATCAAGAAAGATCCACAAACATTGCTAGGTTATCAAGTTTACCGCCACGTTTTAGGCACAGATCAGGCAAGCGATGAGTTAATCTACGAAGAAACCAATAGCGCTTACTACACCTCTTTGAGTAAAAGCAAAGATGGTGAACAGGTCTACATTTGGCACTCGAGCACAGAAACTAGCGGTGTTTCAGTCATAGATGCCAACAACCCAAAGGCTACAGCTGAGGCTTTCTACCCAAAAGAGATCGGCATTGAGTACAGCATCGCTAAGCTAGGTGATTGGTATTACATCTACACCAACTACCAAGCTGTCAACTTCCGTTTGATGAAAGTCACAACCAAAGACGTGCATGACCGCTCAAAATGGGTCGATGTCATCCCAGCAGACGATAATACTCAGCTTGTTGATTTCGAGTTGTTTGATGACCATCTTGTTTACGAGCAACGTGCGGGTGGCTTATCGACAGTGAAAGTTCGCCAACTCTCAACAGGCAACGAGTTCCCACTTGAATTCAACGACACCGCATTTGCCGCTTACCTAACGAGTAACTATGAATTAGATAACTCAAAAGTTCGTATCTATTACAGCAGCTTAACCACACCAGGTACTTATTATGATTTCGACCTAAGTACGGGTGAGTCTGAAATCAAGAAGCAAACACCAGTATTAGGTGATTTCGAAGCAGATAACTATCAATCAGAGCGAATCATGGTTACGGCTCGCGATGGTAAGCAAGTACCTGTCTCTTTGGTTTATCGCAAAGACTTGTTCAAGAAAGACGGCACTAATCCAATCTACCAATATGGTTACGGATCTTACGGATCTACTATGGAACCGACCTTCAGTTCAACTCGCCTAAGCCTACTGGATAGAGGTTTTGTTTATGCAATCGCACATATCCGCGGCTCAGAAATGCTTGGTCGCCCTTGGTATGAAGATGGCAAAAAACTGACCAAACAAAACACGTTCAACGACTTTATTGATGTAACCAAAGGGCTTGTTGAAGAAGGCTACGGCGCAAAAGATAAAGTGTTCGCTGTTGGTGGTTCTGCTGGCGGTCTATTGATGGGAGCAATCATCAACCAAGCACCAGAACTGTACCGTGGTATTGGTGCACATGTTCCGTTTGTAGACATTGTGACAACCATGCTTGATGAATCGATTCCTCTAACCACCAACGAGTATGATGAATGGGGCAACCCAAACGATAAAACCTACTATGACTACATGTTGGGTTACTCACCATACGACAATATAAAAGTGCAAAGCTACCCGAACATGTTGGTAACGACAGGCCTCCATGACTCACAAGTACAGTACTTTGAGCCAATGAAATGGGTCGCGAAGTTGCGTGAGATGAAAACAGACAACAATGTGTTGCTATTCAAAACCGATATGGAAGCCGGTCACGGTGGCGCTTCTGGTCGATTTAAGCGATTGAAAGAATACGCACTTGAATACGCTTTCTTTTTTGATTTACTAAAGACTCAATAGATTCTACGTAACTGTAAGTATTCACATCATTTTATGTCGCCACTTTGTCTCTACAAAGTGGCGACATAAATTATTAAGCATGGTTAAATACGATGAACCATGAAATCCACCAAATCAAAAAACCTTTAAAGACAAGCAGTGACAAAGGTTTACGAGAGGTATAAAAACAAATGAAAGTAATTAGCTTCAACATCAACGGCCTTAGAGCCCGCCTTCACCAACTGCAAGCTATTATCGACAAACACCAACCCGACGTGATTGGCCTGCAAGAGATAAAAGTACACGATGAAGCCTTCCCAATTGCTGATGTTGAAGCAATGGGCTACAAGGTTTACTTCCACGGTCAAAAAGCCCACTACGGTGTGGCAATGTTGTGTAAGCAAGAGCCTATCTCTGTGCAGAAAGGGTTTCCTACTGACAATGAAGACCATCAAAAGCGTATGATCATGGCGACGTTTGAAGATGAAAATGGTGAGAAGGTGACCGTGCTAAATGGTTACTTCCCTCAAGGGGACAACATCAAGCACGAGACCAAATACCCGTACAAACGCCAGTTCTACAAAGACTTGATGACTTACCTAAATGACTACCACAACAAAGACGAACAAGTCATTGTGATGGGCGACATTAATATCAGCCCTATCGACGCAGACATCGGCATCGGTGAACCTAATGCGAAACGTTGGTTGAAAACAGGTAAGTGCTCTTTCCAACCAGAAGAGCGAGAATGGTTGAAAACACTGATGGATTGGGGTTTTGTGGATAGCTTCCGCTTACTGCACCCTGAAGTAAACGACCAATACTCGTGGTTTGACTACCGCTCGAAAGGTTTCGTGGACAACCGCGGCCTACGAATTGATGTAGTACTTGCGACTCAGAAGCTTGCTGATAAGTGTACTGAAGCAGGCATCGATTACGAACTGCGTGGCATCGAAAAGCCGTCTGACCACGCGCCAATTTGGTCGACGTTTAAGTAATCAACAGCAACAGAATCTGCTCATAAAAAACGGCGCTATAGAAGCGCCGTTTTGTTAATTATGATGTGTAATTAGCTAAGTGGTCTTAAGTAAGCTAAGAAACGTTTCTCTGCGAATTTGAAAATCGCAATGATGATAAACGTCAACCCCATGTAAAACAGACCTGCTGTTAGGAAAGATTCAAACGGAGCATAGTAGCGAGAGTTAACCAAACGAGCTGCACCCGTTAGATCCATAATCGTCACAATACCTGCAACGGCTGAGCCGTGAAGCATAAAGATAACTTCGTTACTGTAAGCCGGTAATGCACGACGTAATGCACTTGGCAGTATGATACGTCGGTATGTCTTAGGTGTGCTCATGCCATACGCTTTTGCTGCTTCAACTTCACCTTTTGGTAAGCCGTTAATCGCACCGCGAATGATTTCAGCTGTGTATGCCGATGTGTTAAGGATGAATGCCACCAAAGCACAAAACCATGCATTTTCCCATAGTGTATCTTTTACAGGGAAGAACTGATCCATTCCGTAGTAAATCAGGTACAACTGCACCAATAATGGCGTACCACGGAAGAAATAGATGAACGACCAAGCAGGAGCGTTAATCAGCATATTTGGGCTGTTACGAGCGATAGCTAATGGTATGGCTACACATAAGCCAATGATCAAAGCTACGCAAACCATCCAAGCCGTTGTCCATAAACCACTAAGGTAAATCGGCAGGCTTTCAATTATCAATGAAAAGTCCATAACTACCTCGCGTGGATGCTGAATTTACGTTCAACCAACTTAAGTAAGCCCGTCGAAACACTGGTGAAGAATAGGAAGATAAGTGCCACTGTCATATAGAAGGTAAATGGCATTTTGGTTGAACCCGCCGCCAATGCGCTAACACGCACCATATCTTCTAAACCGATAATGGAAACCAACGCGGTAGTCTTGAGTAGAACCAACCAGTTGTTACCGAAACCTGGCAATGCGTGACGAATCATTTGCGGTAATAGGATACGGCGGAATGCTAAGACAGGGCCCATGCCATAAGCTTTTGCTGCTTCCATTTCACCGCTATCAACCGCCATGATTGCTCCACGGAAAGTTTCAGCCATGTAAGCGCCAAAGATAAAGCCAATGGTTAAGACACCAGCAATGAATGGGCTGACATCGATATAATCAGGTAAGTAAGCGGTCCATTCGTGGTTAGGATCACTTGATGTGAACCACTCATTGAGCCATTCATTGATGGAATACAAACTGTTGTTTAGAAGGATTTGTCCACCAAAGAAAATCAGCATCATCAAGACTAGATCGGGAATGCCTCGAATGACGGTTGTATAGAGGGTTGCGATAGCGCGAGCCCAACGATAAGGCGCGAGTTTTGCTAAGGCACCTAGCATACCAAGAACCATAGCTAAAATTAGCGACAGCAAGGCAACTTCGATTGTAAGCACCGCCCCTTTCAGGATCGAAGCTTCATATCCTTGTAAATCAAACATAATGAATTCCAACAGAACTGCGAAAAGTTGGTAAGACAGGGAGAGGAGAGCCTCTCCCTTAAGAATTGGCGCTAGAGATTACTGACCGTATACGTCGTAGTTGAAGTATTTAGCAGCGATATCTTGGTAGATGCCTTTTTCACGAAGTGAAAGGATTGCCGCATCTAATTGCTTAGTCAGATCTTTGTCTTGCTTACGTAGAGCAATACCAAAACCTTCACCGAACCACTTAGGATCCGTTAGTGATGGGCCTACAAACTCGTAGTCTTCACCACCAGCTTTGTTTAGGACACCTTCTTCTAGAGCAGATGCATCACCTAGTACAGCAGCAACACGGCCGTTTGCTAGATCAAGGTAAGCTTCATCGAATGAACCGTAACGAACGATTTCTACTGTGTCACCGTAGTTATCTGTCAGGTATTTATCGTGGGTTGTTGCACGTTGAACCGCAATTTTTTGACCACTTAGATCGTCAAAGTTAAGGCCTGCGCCTTTCTTAGCGATGAACTTATTTGGGATAAGTGCGTATTTACCAGTGAAATCGATTTTTTTCTTACGCTCTTCCGTGATAGACATTGCCGCGATGATCGCATCATATTTACGAGCAAGTAGAGAAGGAATAATACCATCCCAATCTTGTGCAACGATCTTACACTGCACCTGCATTTCAGTACAAAGTGCGTTAGCCATATCAACATCGAAGCCTTTCAGTGAACCATCAGCTTCTGTCCAGCTAAATGGAGGATAAGCACCTTCAATACCGAAGCGTACTGTTTTCCATTCTTTTGCTTGAGCTACGCCCGTTGCAGCAGTTGCAGCAAGTGCCGCGACTAATAACCACTTTTTCATATCCCTACTCCTGTGATTTAGGTTTTTATGTTTTGCTAGTTTTTAATATTGTGTTTGTTATTACTGTACTTGTTGTGTTTCATTGTTCACACCGCCGCTGTTTACCTTGGCGACGGCATTTCAATTCTGATTAGTAAATCGAAGAGATAAATTGTTGTAATCGTTCAGATTCAGGTTCCGTAAACAGTTTAGCTGGATCGCCCTGTTCCTCCACTAAACCTTGATGGAGAAACATCACATGGTTTGATACATCACGAGCAAAAGCCATTTCATGTGTTACCACAAGCATGGTTCTTCCTTCTTCTGCTAAGTCACGCATTACGCCAAGAACTTCACCTACTAACTCTGGGTCAAGCGCCGATGTTGGCTCATCGAATAACATCACTTCAGGATCAACGGCTAACGCTCTTGCAATCGCAGCACGTTGTTGTTGCCCGCCAGACAAATGGCCTGGGTAGTAATCTTTGCGCTCATACAAACCTACTTTTTTAAGCAGTAGCTCTGCATTTTCAATCGCTTGAGCTTTAGGTACACCTAAGACATGAACAGGTGCTTCAATAACATTTTCGAGGACAGTCAGGTGAGACCATAGGTTAAAACCCTGAAAAACCATGGCTAGGCGAGAACGGATTCGCTGTACTTGTTTTTCGTTAGCAGGCACAGAAACACCTTGGCGGTTGTTTTTCATCTGAATTAATTCGCCGTTAACCCAAATCTCGCCAGCAGTAGGTGTCTCTAAAAGATTGATACATCTAAGGAAAGTACTTTTACCCGACCCTGAAGATCCGATAATCGATACTACATCGCCTTTATGCGCAGAAAGTGAAATTCCCTTTAAAACTTCATTTTGACCAAACGTCTTGTGTAAATCCTTTATGTCCAGCGCTGGTACATCTTTCATGCGCTTTCTCTCCCAAGTTTGTGAAAATGCAAGGTACTCCGACCTTTTCATGCGATACAAACTAGCACCACACGGATTAACATGCAACAAATTATTAACCTAAGAATTTGGAATAAATAGCGATTCACTCTGACTTATTATGCAAAAGGTAGCGTTTTCCCCTCAATTTAATGAATGAGTTCTATCAATAAGTCGTAATTACCACTCTTACATTGTTTACATAAAGTTAATCAAAATGAGATTTACGTAGCTCGATGTCTTACTAGCAAAACAAATTTTGTGTGCTAGAAAATGTCGCTGACAAAAAATATAACGCTCATAGAGCCATACACAACACACTATAAGGCACAGTAATTTTAAGGTTATTACATTGTAAGTATTTCTCTAGCGCTCGAAGGTAATCCAATAATAGTGAAATAACTCAATAAGATTTAGGTTTGCAGCATATGCTTTAACCACCAAGGCTCGAGTAATAGAGGTTAACGTCAGTTTGTGAAAACAAATTACACTTTTTATCAATGGTACGTTAATGAATCGCTGCGTTTTGTAGCTTTCTTTCACATACACTCATAAAGTGATCAAGATCAATCACCCTAAAGGGTAAGCTTGTTAGACTCCTCAACACAAAATAAGGCATTAAAAATGCCAAACATTTCTTTTAACTTAACTGCATAAAGCACAGCAAAACCGTGCAACATAATGTTAATGAGTTATAACTAAGAAATAACGCAATTACGCGAACTTATAGAATTCAATTTTAGAATTACTAACATAAAAATATGAGGAATCTATGTCAGACGTTGTCAATAATGCGAACTCTGAAGTAGAAGAGAAAAGCTATAAAGAGCTACACCGTCCTGCTTCTGAATTTGAGAGCCGCTCAGATTATCTAGATCACGAACTTCAAATCATGAAGCCTCGCCGCTTCGGTTTAAACCTTCCAGGTCGTGACTTCCGCTTTGAACTTGAAGATCTTGTTCCTGCACTTGCTGGTACTATTGGTATCATTGCGATGTACTCTGCAGTAATGATGTCGTGGGCTGATGGCCTAACTCAAGCTTGGGATCACGTAAACCTAGGTAAAGACTTCGCAATTGAAGTCGCTCGTGTAGAAATGCTTATTCCTGCACTACTGTTTTGTATCCTTGCTTCTGGTTTCTTTAACCCTAAAGCAAACCTTGCCGGCAACCACGGCCCAATGATCCCTCTTATCGGTACCATCGCTCTCGCTGGTGCTCACCCTCTTGCATTGGCCATCCTGATCGGTGTGTTC
This sequence comes from Vibrio sp. R78045, assembly GCF_042466085.1. Taxonomy (NCBI): domain Bacteria; kingdom Pseudomonadati; phylum Pseudomonadota; class Gammaproteobacteria; order Vibrionales; family Vibrionaceae; genus Vibrio; species Vibrio sp. R78045. The sequence continues at coordinate 934,342 of NZ_JAXHBS010000008.1, read as the reverse complement.
GGTCTCATCCTAAGTTTCCTAAAAGGCGGATCTAAACTTGTTAACCTAACTTCTGAAGGTACAGCAGGTGGCTTGCTCATATTCTTAGGCTTAACCGGTACCATGAGCCAAATCAACTCAATTCAAGCATGGGCGGTTGGTCTTCAATCTTCTACTGTTGAAGCGGGTAGCATGGGTTACGTGGGTCTTATCGTTCTTGCTATTACTATTGCTATCTACGCTTTCTTAGCAAAAGTGAACAAGCGTTGGTTAGCTATTCCAGTTTGTGCGTTTACAGGCCTTGCTATTGCATTAGCATTAGGCGCTGGTTTCGATATCGTGTTCGAAACTGAAATGGGCATTCCAAACCTAAACCCAGTTTACTGGTGGGGTTCGACTTCTGAAGGTTGGATGCTTGGCTTGCCAAATGTTGAGCACTTCATCGCTTCGCTACCGTTCGCTATTCTTGCAGTAGCAATGTGGTCACCAGACTTCCTAGGTCACCGTATCTTCCAAGAGCTGAACTACCCTAAACGTTCTGAAAAAGTTCTGATGGACGTAGATGACACAATGACGATGTGTTCTGTTCGTCAAATGGTCGGTACTGCAGTAGGTGGTGGTAACATCACATCTTCTTGGGGTACTTACATGATCCCAGCAGCAATCGCGAAACGTCCAATCCCTGGCGGCGCTATCTTGCTTGGTTCTCTGTGTATTATTGTTGCAATCCTTGGTTTCCCAATGGACGTTGCAGTATGGCCACCAGTAATGCGTGTAGCACTACTTGTAGGTGTATCACTACCTCTACTTGAAGCGGGTATGCAAATGGTCAAGGATTCAAAAGATTCTCAAGCAGCGGGTATCTGTATCTTCGGTTCAGCGGTTGTTAACCCAGTATTAGCATGGGCATTAACGATGCTTCTTGATAACAACGGTCTAATTGGTGATAAAGAACGTGCGAAGCGTCTATCATTTGTAGACAAGATTGTTATCCCTGTCGGCGTTTTGGTTATCTGTCTGGTAGCAATGCTTGCGGTTGGTATGCTAGAAAGTCAATATGGCCTGAAAGCTTGGCTATAATAGTCCTTACTACACATAAGTAGTATTCGGATTAAAAAAAAGTTTGGGTGGCAACCCTTGTCACTCAAATTTTTTCAACTTTTTTTGGTATTTATTGATTTAGTTTAAGGTTTGCAGGAATTTTTTAGCGTAGTCTTAAATGCATAGAGTAAAGACAACATATAAAAGGTAGTGACAATATATATAACCATATGACGCTTATATGCTCATATATATTGTTATTAATAAGAGTGTACTACCCTTACGAGGGGCGCTGGCTCAACAGTGTTAATGTACGTATTTTTTCTACTAAAAAGGTAGGTATGTCATGGCAGAGCAATTTGCTAAAGCTTGGGAAGATTTTGCTGCAGGTGAGTGGCAAAGCGAAGTAAACGTTCGTGATTTCATTCAAAAGAACTACACGCCGTATGAAGGCGACGAGTCTTTCCTAGTTTCTGAGGGTACTGAAGCGACTAACAAGCTTTGGTCTTCGGTAATGGAAGGTATCAAACAGGAAAACGCAACTAAAGCACCTGTAGATTTCGATACTTCTGTTATCTCTACCATTACTGCTCACGATGCAGGTTACATTGAGAAAGATCTTGAGACTATCGTTGGTCTACAAACTGAGAAGCCACTAAAACGTGCAATCATCCCTAACGGTGGTGTACGTATGGTTGAAGGTTCTTGTAAAGCATACGGTGAAACTCTTGACCCAATGGTTTCAAAAATCTACTCAGAATACCGCAAAACACACAATGCTGGCGTTTTCGATATCTACACTCCTGATATCCTAAAATGTCGTAAGTCTGGTGTTCTGACTGGTCTTCCTGATGCTTACGGCCGTGGTCGTATCATTGGTGACTACCGTCGTGTTGCACTTTACGGTATTGATTTCCTAATGAAAGACAAAGCTGCTCAATTCGCTTCTCTACAAGAGCGTTTCGAGAACGGCGAAGATCTTACTGCAACAATGCAATTGCGTGAAGAGATCTCTGAGCAACATCGTGCTCTAGGTCAAATCAAGCAAATGGCTGAGAAGTACGGTTTCGATATCTCTGAGCCAGCTCAAACTGCTCAAGAAGCTATCCAGTGGACTTACTTCGGCTACCTAGCTGCTGTTAAATCTCAAAACGGTGCTGCAATGTCTCTAGGTCGTACTTCGACTTTCCTAGACATCTACATCGAGCGCGATATCGCTGCTGGTAAGATTACAGAAGACCAAGCTCAAGAAATGATCGACCACTTCGTAATGAAGCTACGTATGGTTCGTTTCCTACGTACTCCTGAGTACGATGAGCTATTCTCTGGCGACCCAATCTGGGCAACAGAGTCTATGGGTGGTATGGGTATCGACGGTCGTACGCTAGTAACGCGTTCGAACTTCCGTTTCCTAAACTCTCTATACACAATGGGTCCTTCTCCAGAGCCAAACATCACTGTTCTTTGGTCTGAGCAACTACCTGACGGCTTCAAACGTTTCTGTGCGAAGGTATCTATCGATACTTCTTCTATCCAGTACGAAAATGATGACCTAATGCGTCCTGACCTTGATTCTGATGATTACGCTATCGCTTGTTGTGTATCTCCAATGATCGTTGGTAAGCAAATGCAGTTCTTCGGTGCTCGTGCTAACCTTGCGAAAACAATGCTTTACGCAATCAACGGCGGTATGGACGAAAAACTTAAGATGCAAGTTGGTCCTAAAGAAGCTCCAATGACTGACGCTGTTCTTGATTACGATAAAGTAATGGACCGTCTAGATCACTTCATGGACTGGTTAGCGAAGCAATACGTGACTGCACTAAACAGCATCCACTACATGCACGATAAGTACAGCTACGAAGCGTCTCTAATGGCTCTTCATGACCGTGACGTTCGTCGTACTATGGCTTGTGGTATTGCTGGTCTATCTGTTGCAGCTGACTCACTGTCTGCAATAAAATTCGCGACTGTTAAACCAATCCGCGACGAAGATGGCATTGCAACTGACTTCGAAATCGAAGGTGATTACCCTAAATACGGTAACAACGACTCTCGTGTAGATGACATTGCTTGTGAACTAGTTTCTACGTTCATGAACAAGATCCGTAAGCTTAAGACTTACCGTAACTCTATCCCTACACAGTCAGTTCTTACTATCACATCTAACGTGGTATACGGTAAGAAAACAGGTAACACTCCAGACGGTCGTCGTGCTGGTGCTCCTTTCGCTCCTGGTGCTAACCCAATGCACGGTCGTGATGAGAAAGGCGCTGTAGCTTCACTAACGTCTGTAGGTAAACTACCGTTTGCTGACGCACAAGATGGTATCTCTTACACGTTCTCTATCGTGCCAAACGCACTAGGTAAAGAACAAGACAGCCAACGTGCTAACCTTGCAGGCCTAATGGATGGTTACTTCCACCACGAAGCTGGCATTGAAGGTGGTCAACACCTTAACGTTAACGTTCTTAACCGCGAAACTCTTGAAGACGCAGTTAAGCACCCTGAGAAGTACCCTCAGCTAACGATTCGTGTTTCTGGTTACGCTGTACGCTTCAACTCTCTGACTTCAGAGCAGCAAGCTGACGTAATCGCACGTACATTTACTGAGTCTCTATAAGCTTAAACGCTTAAACTGACCATTCAGTAATATTAATTAGCCTCGCCAATGTGCGGGGCTTTTTTATATCTGACATAAATCGTACTGATTTAACCAACCTCTCAAAGTGTTAGATTGAGCAAAAAAGCCCCCTTCCATTCACTTTTTTTCCACAAATTCATGCAAACTACGATACTATCTCGGTTCATAATTTTAGAGTAACTGCTACATGAAATACCTTCGTTGTTTACCACTGATCCTTCTCTCTTTTTCATCATTGGCATCTGAACGTTCTACGTTAACTTTTGCGTTAGACAACGATGGCATCTTTGGCGTCGACCAAGACTATACCAACGGTTTATTTCTGGCTTACACATCATCAAGTATTACTCCTTACAATTGGGCCAAACCACTAAGTCTTTCCTATTGGGGCGCAAGTTCTTTAGATAAGTGGGAAATCACCATTGGCCACAAAATGTATACGCCTTCGGATATTGAACTAGAAACACCTTCAGCCAATGATCGTCCATATGCAGGTTACCTGCATACCGAGTTCAATTACATCAGCCTGCATCCACAGCAAGCCCAACGCTTTAACATCACCTTTGGTACAACGGGTGAGCGTGCACTTTCCGAAGACGCTCAAAAACTGGTTCACTCGATCACGAAATCGGACGAGCCTATGGGCTGGGAATATCAAATAGATGACGAGTACGCTGGCAGCGTCGGTTACTTAAGCCATTTCAATCTTATGCGTAACCAATCTATTGCGAACACAGACTTTGAAATATCAAACATCTCAGAAATCAATGTAGGTAACTTTAGAAGTGATATCCAAACAGGCTTTATGTTCCGTTGGGGTACCGATTTAGGCGGCAACTTTGGCGCGGCCAATATCACTACTGAAAACCCATTCCGACCGGGTATGATTGGTGCATCAAACAATGGTTGGTTTACTTACGCAGGCCTTGAGGGTCGTTACCGATTCAATGACCTGACTATCGAAGGTGATCGTTCAGGTGTTGACGAGTACGCTAATAAAAATAACCAAGACCCAGCTATTTACGATGTTACTTTAGAGAACATTCAAGCAACGGCTGTATTGGGTGTTGCTTGGTATAATCAATACGTTGGTGCATCTTTCGCACTAACAGCAAAAACACCAGATTACAAAGAAGCAAAAGAGTCAGTGTACACCACTGGTGGTATCACCATGTTTGCTTTTTTCTAGCCACTAGTAAGGGCTTTCATCCTTTACTTTCCAAGTTTATTAAAGGCAATCACCTTGACCGGTGATTGCCTTTATTTTTAAGGGCCTCGTTACCATTTGACCCTATTTTATGTACCGTTTTTGTAATAAAATAAACGGTATAAATTCCTCTACGAGAATAGCTCATGTCTACAACTGGTCGCATTCACTCATTCGAATCTTGTGGTACTGTCGATGGCCCTGGTATCCGCTTTATTGTGTTTCTTCAAGGCTGCTTAATGCGTTGTATGTACTGCCATAACCGCGATACATGGGATCTTCATGATGGAAAAGAAGTAACAGTTGAAGAGATCATCAACGAAGCAAAATCATACCGTCACTTTATGAAAGCTTCCGGTGGTGGTATCACATGTTCTGGCGGTGAAGCCATGCTACAACCAGAGTTTGTTCGTGATTTTTTCCGTGCAGCTCAAGCTGAAGGCATTCATACTTGTCTCGACACTAACGGCTACATTCGTAAGCACACAGAAGTGGTTGACGAAGTTCTAGAAGCTTCTGATCTCGTAATGTTAGATCTAAAGCACATGCGAGATGAGATTCACCACGATTTCATTGGTGTATCCAATAGACGTACACTGGATTTTGCACGCTACCTACACAAGATTGGCAAGAAAACTTGGATTCGTTATGTGATTGTTCCGGGCTACACCGACACACCAGAAGATGCTCATCTTCTAGGTGAATTCATTAAAGACATGGATAACATCGAGAAAGTCGAGCTTCTTCCGTACCACAAGCTTGGTGCTCATAAATGGGAAGCGCTTGGCTTTGACTACCCTCTTGAAGGTACAAATCCGCCAAGTAAAGAGAAAATGGACGAGATTGTTGCAGTACTTAGCCAGTATCATTCAAACGTAAAATACTAATACTGCAGACGATGCTCAACCTCTATTTTAAACGCCTCAATTTCGATTGGGGCGTTTTCTTTTCTAGCGCTAACTATCCTTTCACTTTTCTTTACAACTTTTGTTTATCAATTAAAAAAATCATATTAAATCCGTGTTGAGATCATGTTTCCACGCGTAGGAATGCTGTTACTCTTACTGCAACAAAAGAATATAACATTTAGTTTTTTAGTGAGGCTCATCCCATGGAAATGACCAATGCTCAGCGTCTAATTCTATCAAATCAATACTACCTAATGTCTCAAATGAACCCTGAGAACTCGGCGAAATACCAGCGTCTACAAACGATTGTAGAACGTGGTTACGAGCTCCAAATGCGTGAACTTAACAAAGAATTCGGTTGTTTGACTGAAGCTGAATGTCGTGAAATTATCGACATCATGGAAATGTACCATGCTATGCAAGAGTCGAACAAAATGCTTGCAGAGCAAGAGCGTGCTGAAGTTGACCAGCGTCGTCTTCAGTTCCTAGGTTTTGATATAGCATCTGAAGCTCAAATCGTGCATTACGTGCGTTTCCTTGTAGATTCTGAAGGTCTTTACCCTCAATTCGACAAAGCTGATCACCATTTCAACAGCCAAATGCCAATGTTAGAGAAATACCGCCGCATGTTAACAACATGGCGCAACTGTCCTCGTCAGTACCACCTATGTTCGACAGAACTATCTCAGATCTTTAGCGCTTAATACGTTAATAGATCAGCGATAACTTTTAAAAAGTTTCAAGAAAAGGGTTAATCATCATGAGTAACCCTTTTTTAATGTCAGCATTTAGAAAGAAAAACCAAAGCAACGAGAAGACGTAAGCAACACCGACGTTCACGGCCATGTTGATACCACTTTCAAGTATTGGGCTATGCTCTATATCTCCTTCAAGATTGATATTACGAACGCCACCAGTGATTCGGATATTTGGCGTCAAATGTAAGTAACCACCTAAACCAATAAAGTACTGACTATCGCCGTCTGCACATAGGGATCACAACTCGGTTTGACAGTGTATTTTTATAGACCGTTGATGAATAAGAAGCTGTAACGCCAAACGACCACTATGAGACTCTCGCGTATACATTTGTCGTTACTAATATTGCGGCGCCGATGACGACCGTTTCTAATCCATTATTCTTCGCTACATCTACCTATTTATTGAACAATTTTTGATAACGCCACGCCTTATATGGTTTTCAATCCCATAGAATTAATAGAGCTCAGTTATACGTCGAATAGGTATAAATACAGTATGGGAATTGGAAAGCTTCTTAAAATCACAAAACAAACGCTTAGCCACCTCGAATACAAAATAATTTCATTCTACTCACCTCAAGTTGCCCATTGCTTTCACAACACTTTCCACACGCAAAATTGTAAATAAATACATAATTGTTAAGCAAAATTGTGGAAGCGGGTCTAACCTTAAATTGTAGGGAGAGCCTATTTTTCAATCGCTCGTCAGTTTTGACTGGTTAACAAGGGGAATGTGACTATGAGTATTTTTGACCACTATCAATCACGTTATGAAGCAGCCAAGGAAGAAGAGCTGACACTGCAAGAATTCTTGGGGCTGTGTAAAGACGATAAGAGTGCTTATGCTAATGCTGCTGAGCGCTTACTACTGGCCATTGGTGAACCAGAGGTCATTGACACCGCTCAAGACCCTCACCTCAGCCGTATTTTCTCGAACCGAGTCATCTCACGCTACAGCGAATTTAAAGATTTCTACGGCATGGAAGATGCGATTGAACAGATTGTTTCTTACCTAAAACATGCTGCGCAAGGTCTAGAGGAACGTAAACAAATCCTTTACCTCCTTGGCCCTGTGGGCGGTGGTAAATCTTCTCTTGCTGAAAAGCTTAAAGCACTGATGCAAAAACTGCCAATCTATGTATTGTCTGCTGACGGTGAACGAAGCCCAGTTAACGATCATCCTTTCTGCCTGTTCGATGTAAACGAAGATGGCGACTTATTGAAGAACGAATACGGCATTGAGAAACGCTACCTTCGCTCAATTATGTCTCCGTGGGCAGCAAAACGCCTGCACGATTTTGGCGGTGATATTTCCAAATTCAAAGTCATCAAGTTACGTCCTTCTATCCTCGATCAAGTTGCGATCGCGAAAACTGAGCCAGGTGATGAAAACAACCAAGATATTTCTTCTTTGGTTGGTAAAGTGGATATTCGTAAACTTGAGCACTTCTCCCAAGATGATCCTGATGCCTACAGCTACTCGGGGGCTCTATGTAAAGCAAATCAAGGTGTTATGGAATTCGTAGAGATGTTCAAGGCGCCAATCAAGGTACTGCACCCTCTACTAACGGCAACACAAGAAGGCAACTTCAACGGTACCGAAGGGCTTTCTGCACTGCCATTTGACGGTATGATTTTAGCTCACTCGAACGAATCTGAGTGGCAGACCTTCCGTAACAACAAAAACAACGAAGCCTTCCTCGACCGTGTGTACATTGTAAAAGTCCCTTACTGTCTGCGCGTCTCTGAAGAAGTTAAGATCTACAAGAAACTGCTTGAACACAGTGAGCTATCCAAAGCCCCTTGTTCGCCAAGCACACTCGATCTGCTATCGCAATTCAGCATCCTGTCCAGACTGAAAGAGCCGGAAAACTCTTCTCTGTTCTCAAAAATGCGTGTTTACGATGGTGAAACTCTAAAAGACACCGATCCAAAAGCGAAAAGCTACCAAGAATATCGAGACTATGCTGGTGTTGACGAAGGCATGTCTGGGCTATCAACACGTTTCGCCTTTAAGATCCTCTCTCGTGTGTTTAACTTCGACCAAGCCGAAGTCGCTGCTAACCCAGTTCATCTGTTCTACGTAATTGAACAGCAAATCGAACGTGAGCAATTCCCTCAAGAAACCGCAGAGAAGTACCTTGAGTTCTTGAAAGGATACCTAGTACCTCGTTACGTCGAGTTCATCGGCAAAGAGATTCAAACCGCATATCTAGAGTCTTACTCTGAGTATGGTCAAAACATCTTCGACCGCTATGTGACTTATGCTGATTTCTGGATTCAAGATCAAGAGTACCGCGATCCAGAAACAGGCCAGCTATTTGATCGAGCTTCACTGAATGGTGAACTGGAGAAAATCGAAAAAACAGCCGGTATCAGCAACCCGAAAGACTTCCGAAACGAGATAGTGAACTTTGTGCTTCGTGCCAAAGCCAACAACAACGGTCAAAACCCAGTCTGGACCAGTTACGAGAAGCTTCGCACTGTGATTGAGAAGAAAATGTTCTCCAACACAGAAGAGCTGCTTCCTGTTATTTCGTTCAATGCTAAAACCTCAACGGATGACCAGAAAAAACATGACGACTTCGTTGCTCGTATGATGGAAAAAGGCTACACCGAAAAACAAGTCAGACTGCTATCCGAGTGGTACCTAAGAGTTCGCAAATCCTCATAATGAAACGGTTTTGAGCTGTTCAGGTGAGCAGCTCGTACTAATCAATAACTTTATACGTTAATAAACCAATAACTCTTATACCCGAATAAAAAGTAGGATCGCGACATCAGCTGAGAGGGAGTTCTTATGGCACAATTTATCGATCGGAGGCTCAATGGCAAAAATAAGAGTGCTGTAAACAGACAGCGCTTCTTAAGACGCCATAAAGAGCAAATCAAAGAATCTGTGGCCGATGCAGTCAACCGACGCTCAATCACCAATACTGAAACGGGTGAGGATGTTACGATTCCTCATAAAGACATAAAAGAACCTAGTTTTCATCAAGGCCAAGGAGGTCGAAGAGAACGCGTTCATCCAGGTAACGATCAGTTCATTACCGGCGATAAAATCGAGCGCCCTAAAGGTGGTGGACAAGGTGGTGGCTCTGGCGAAGGTGACGCCAGCCCTGATGGCGAAGGTCAAGACGAGTTTACCTTCCAAATTTCCAAAGATGAGTATCTTGATATTCTCTTTGAAGACTTGGCACTCCCTAACCTTGAAAAAAATCAGGTCAATAAAATCACTGAATGGAAAACCCATCGCTCTGGGTATCAGAGTGCAGGGATTCCGTCCAACATTGCGATTGTACGTTCTCTACAGCAATCTCTCGCGCGTAGAACTGCCATGACAGCAGGGAAAAGACGCGAGCTGAATCTACTGATGGAACAACTTGACCAAGTTAAGATGACAGAACCCGCTCAACCATTTGAAGAGAGTCGATTAAAAGAAGAAATTGCCGAGTTACGTAAGAAAATCGAAAGCGTACCGTTCATTGACACCTTTGACTTACGTTATAAAAACTACGAGAAGCGCCCTATCCCATCTAGCCAAGCCGTGATGTTCTGTTTAATGGATGTATCTGGCTCAATGGACCAAGCGACTAAAGATATCGCTAAGCGTTTTTATGTTCTACTTTACCTATTCCTCAACCGAACCTACGAAAACGTCGATGTCGTGTTTATTCGTCACCATACACAAGCCAAAGAAGTCGATGAGCATGAGTTCTTCTACTCTCAAGAGACCGGGGGTACCATCGTTTCCAGCGCTCTCAAATTAATGAATGAAATCGTTGCTGACCGCTATCCTGCCGGTGAATGGAACATCTATGCCGCACAGGCCTCTGATGGTGATAACTGGGCCGACGATTCGCCTCGCTGTAAAGAACTGCTGGTTAAGAAACTTTTACCAACCTGTCAATATTACTCTTATATCGAAATCACACGCCGCTCTCACCAAACGCTTTGGCATGAATACGAAAAACTAGAAAGTAGCTTTGATAACTTCGCAATGAAAAACATCAAGACCGTAGAAGATATCTTTCCAGTATTTAGAGAGTTGTTCCAGAAAGAGACAGCATAAGGGGGCTTGCCATGACAGCGAAATCAAACATTGCAGATAGAGACAAGGCTACGCAGAAGAAAAACGACAAGATGCTGCCTGACGGCCCTGACTGGACCTTTAACCTGTTAGAACAATACCACGTTGAAATTAAGCGTGTGGCCCAGCATTACCGTTTAGATACTTACCAGAACCAGATTGAAGTGATTACCTCTGAACAGATGATGGATGCCTACTCAAGTATTGGTATGCCTATCAACTATAACCATTGGTCATTTGGTAAGAAGTTCATTCAAACCGAACAAAACTATAAACATGGCCAAATGGGGTTAGCGTACGAGATCGTGATCAACTCGGATCCATGTATCGCTTACTTGATGGAAGAGAACACCGTCACTATGCAGGCGCTCGTTATGGCTCACGCTTGTTACGGCCACAACTCATTCTTTAAAGGTAACTATCTGTTCCAAACTTGGACAGACGCAAGTTCGATTATTGATTATCTATTGTTCGCTAAAAAATACATCGCGGATTGTGAGGAAAAATACGGTGTTTCAGAAGTAGAACAACTTCTCGACTCTTGTCATGCGCTGATGAATTACGGCGTAGACAGGTACAAACGCCCAGAAAAGATCTCGATTGCTGAAGAGACGGCGAGACAAGAAGAGCGTGAAGCTTATCTGCAATCTCAAGTGAATGAGCTATGGAGAACCGTTCCTCAAAATAAAAGTAAGGAAGAAACAACAAAAGTTCGTTTCCCGAGTGAGCCTCAAGAAAACATCCTCTACTTTATTGAAAAGAACGCGCCACTGCTTGAACCTTGGCAACGTGAATGTGTTCGTATCGTTCGTAAGGTAAGCCAGTATTTCTATCCTCAAAAACAAACACAGGTAATGAATGAGGGTTGGGCTACCTTCTGGCATTACACCATTCTGAACCACCTTTACGACGAAGGTTTGGTGAGTGATAAGTTCATCTTAGAGTTCCTACACAGTCACACCAGTGTGGTTGCTCAACCCGCCTACAACAGCCCTTATTTCAGTGGGATAAACCCTTATGCACTTGGCTTTGCGATGTTTAGAGACATCCGACGTATCTGTGAAGAGCCAACCGATGAAGATAAGGAGTGGTTCCCTGAATTAGCCGGCAGTGATTGGTTAGAGGCGGTTCACTTTGCGATGCACAACTTCAAAGATGAAAGCTTCATCAGCCAATACCTTTCTCCAAAGATCATTCGTGACTTTAAGCTATTCTCAGTACTCGACGACGACCGTAAAAATACCATCGAAGTTAGTGCAATTCACGATGATCCTGGCTATCGCTTGATTAGAGAAAAACTGGCTGCACAATACAACCTAAGTAACCTTGAACCGAATATTCAGGTGTTTAATGTGGATGTTCGTGGTGACCGTTCAATGACATTGCAATATGTCCCTCATGACCGTATCCCGCTTGATAAAGGCTACGATGAAGTGATGAAGCATCTCTATCGCTTATGGGGCTTTGATGTCATTTTGGAAGAGCTCAAAGACACAGGCCATAGAGAAATCCTCACGACGTGTCCAAAACGTAACGATTATGGATCCAAGATTTAATACCAATCAAAGTAAGTGATTGGTATAAGACTCCGCTCCCCCTACAACATAGTGGTCAACCCGCTCGGAAGTGGAGCAATAAAAAGCGCATAAGTCTGATGACTTATGCGCTTTCTTTTTAAGGCTCAAACGTCTTCAATAGACGCAAGGCACTAAACCTAGATACTAGAGCTAAAGCTAAATAAGCTTAAACAATCGGCTTTTGGCCGCGTTCAATCAGCTTCATCAGCACGCTGTCTGCAGATTTACCTGCCACGCCCGCTAGTTTGTCTGAAAGCTTTTTCTTCTGTACATAGTGAATCGCTAGAACCGTCTTGTCCTTACATGCCGCTACAACTAAATTATCAGAAGTGCTGATCTCATCCACCAGCCCAAGCTCATGCGCTTGTGTGCCAAACCAGTGTTCACCGGTTGCTACTTTTTCAAGATCTAGCGCAGGTCGGTGGTCATGAATGAAGTCTTTAAATAAACCATGAGTTTCCTCTAGCTCTTCTTTAAACTTCTCGCGTGCTTTATCACTGTTCTCACCAAACATAGTAAGCGTGCGTTTGTACTCACCCGCAGTTAGCTGTTCGAATTCAATATCGTGCTTTTTAAGCAATTTGTTGAAGTTTGGTAGTTGAGCGATAACACCAATAGAGCCAACAATGGCAAAAGGTGCAGATACGATTTTGTCTGCGATACATGCCATCATGTAACCACCACTCGCGGCTACTTTGTCTACCGAGATAGTCAGAGGCAGGCCTGCTGCTTTGATACGGTCGAGTTGAGAAGACGCCAAACCATAGCCATGAACCATGCCACCGCCAGACTCAAGCTTAAGTAATACTTCATCACCTTCACGAGCCACAGCCAACACCGCCGTTACCTCTTCACGTAATGAAGCCACTTCTTTAGCATCAATGCTGCCGTTAAAATCGAGAACGAATAGGTGTGGTTCACGCTTGCTATCAAGCTCACCCTCTTTCGCTGCTTTTTTCACTTCTTTGCCACGTGATTTTACTTTTTCTTTTTCCGCTTTTTTTTCAGCTTTATCACGGGCTTTGATGAAAGCATCATCATGTAGATGGTGCTCAAGTTGCTCAATCGTCTGTTTGTGGTGTTCAGATAGGTTCGTGATTTCCAGCTCACCTTTAATTGCGCTTGATTTTCCACCCACCGATTTAGCAATCACCAAAATTGCAATGATGGCGATTACAACGGTCGCAATCTTGGCTAAAAACAAGCCGTAGTCCAACAAAAATTCCAATGTCATATCCCCTAATGTATGAATTAGTGTATTGTAACCATCTTGTCACGATTACCAAGAATTTCTCATCATTCCTGCGTTTATCTGTGTGATTAAACACCAATGGAATGACGAACATAATAAAAGAAAGAAGGATAAGCACAGTGGATTACCCAATCTCTACAGATGCCCTCAAAGATAAAGTAATTTTAGTTACAGGTGCCGGTGCTGGCATTGGTCGCCAAGCCGCGCTAAGTTTCGCTCAACATGGTGCAACTGTTATTCTGTTAGGCCGCAATGTCAAAAACCTTGAATTAATTTACGACGAAATCGAAAGCGCTGGTTACCCACAGCCTGCGATTATCCCATTGGATTTAAAAGGCGCGACAAAACAGAACTACGTTGATATGGCAGAAACCATTGAGTCACAGTTCGGTCGTTTAGACGGCCTACTGCATAACGCAGGTGTGCTTGGCACGTTAAGTCCATTCGATCAAATCGATGAAGAAACGTTTGATGGCGTTATGCAAATCAACGTTAAAGCTGAATTTCTAATGACTCAAGCATTACTGCCTGTCATTAAGAAAGCGGAAGCGGGTCGTATTGTCTTTACCTCTTCAACGGTTGGTCACTCTGGCCGTGCGTTCTGGGGCACTTACGCGATTTCAAAGTTTGCTACCGAAGGCATGATGCAGATCTTAGCCGATGAGCTTGAAGACACAAACATCCGTGTTAACGCAATCAACCCAGGCGGAACTCAAACACGCATGCGTGCAAAAGCTTACCCAGGTGAAGATGCGAACAAGCTGAAAACACCACTCGACATCATCCCGCTGTATCTACACTTAATGAACCCAAGTGTGACAGACATTAATGGCCAATGTATCGACGCTCAACCTAAGTAGCTGATATTATCAGCAATAACAAGAAGTCGCTTTAATAGCGGCTTTTTTTGTATCTAAATCAACCATCTAATATTTAGTTCATCTGATTTTCATCATTTTTCTTTGCATCTTTTTCATTGTTAAATATACTGTATAAATATACAGGTATTTAATTATGCATGAACTCATAAAAAACTTACAAGACCGCCAGTTAATCTGGAAAGGGTTACAATCGACAACACAAGGAAGTACCACTTCGACAGGCTATCCTCAACTGGATAAACAGCTTGATGGAGGCTTCCCAACGCACGGTGTTATTGAGGTTGAATCACAACAAGGGATCGGTGAACTTCGCCTGCTTACGCCCTATTTAGCTCAACAAAACTCGCAAAAACTGGCCATATTCATTAACCCGCCAGGGAAAATTTGTGCCGAGTTTTTTAGCAGTCAAGGCATTGAACTAGAGAACATTCTCGTTATCCAACCTCAGCGCGACCTCGATGCATTGTGGGCAGCAGAGCAGTGCCTTAAAAGCGGCGCCTGTCACTCGGTATTGCTATGGGGAGCCGATCTAGAGATACACCAAACCAAGCGCCTGCAAGCAGCAAGCGAAACGGGTAAGGGTCTGCAATTTCACTTTAAGGCCACCAGCCATAATCAGTTATCCCTACCCGTTTCTCTAAGCATGAAGCTATCTTCTCACGCCCAAGGGTTAAAGATTGAGGTCACAAAAAGGAAAGGCAGTTGGTCGTATGGCTGCTTTATTCTAGACATGAGCCAAAATTGGCCGTTACTCACAGAAAAAGTCATCTATGAAGACAGTTCAAACCACGGGTTGTCTGGTAATACGGTGCTGGCTTTTCCTATTGCGAAGCAAGGCTAGCGTATGTTGTGGCTTTATCTGCACTTTCCATCTCTGCAGTTGGATACCTTGTTTAACTCTAATGAATTGGGTTCAAGCAAAGACTCACGCGAACAACCTATTATCATCGTGGATGAAAAAGATCACCATGTGCTGCAAGCTAACCCAGCCGCGCTGGAATCAGGCATAACACTAGGTATGGGGCTAGGATCTGCAGCGGCGCTTTGCCATAACTTACACGTTCACCCTTACATCATTGAGCTAGAGAAAAATAAGCTGAAAGAGATTGCTCAATGGGCCTATCTGGTTACATCCGACATGGCCTTACTGCCACCTAATGGATTATTGATTAAGGCCTCTAACATGCTGTCGCTTTACGATGGGCTAGATAACTACTGGCATGAACTCAAAAGCCATTTAGAAACGCTCAATATCCAGTTCAGCTTTGCTACGGGTTATTCGCCGCTTTCTGCAATCCTTTTAGGCAAGCAATCCATCAACCAAGCGACGAATAATGTTGAGCAAATGAAAGCTTGGGTAAGTCAGCAGGCGCTGAGTTCAAGCGAGCTTCCTGCTAAACAAGTTGAGCGCCTGAATCGTGTTGGTATCAATGTCGTAGAAGACCTATTAAAGCTGCCTTTGCAAGATGTCGCGCGCCGCTTTGATATCGACTTGGTGAACTATGTGGGTCGTCTTAATGGGCAGTTCAAGCACCCTATTGATTTTTATCATCCACCAGAGAGTTTCCAACAATATTTGGAGCTGCTGTTTGATATTGAAAACATCCTATTCATCGAAAAGCCTTTGCTGAAATTGTTGAATCAGCTCGAATGCTTTTTGAGGTTACGTGACCGAGTGGCTTTCGAGTTAACGCTGACTTTGCACCTAAGAAATAAAGACGACCACCCTGTCTCTTTTTATTCAGCACAAGGTGATTACCTTGCGACAAAGTGGGTAAATCTCACGCATCTCACCTTAGAATCACTAAAGCTCACAGCACCGGTTCAGGGGCTGACCCTATCCTTGGTTCGTCATGGAGAACCGCAAATGGCCTACCATGATCTTTTTGATGGTAACACAGGAACACTTGCCACGTTAGATTTGCTCTCACTACTGCAAGCAAAGCTTGGGCAAGCCTGCATTCAAACACCGAAAATACAATACGACCCAAGGCCAGAAAAGGCCAATCAGTATTCACTCCCAACACTGAGTAAACCTGTGTCAAAGAGACAAACTCCCTCAGGGAGCGAGCAACAAACCATAGCTCTCAGCGTCAACCAACAACGACTCAGGCCCAGTATTTTACTGCCAGAGCCCGAAGCACTAACCGAAAGCGTCACCTTATCTCAAGGCCCTGAGCGCATTGTGTCTGGCTGGTGGGACGGAGAGAAGATCATTCGTGACTACTTTATTGCTCACAGTGAAAACGGTCGATGGCTCTGGATATTTAGAACACCAGATAAACAGTGGTTTTTGCACGGCTTATTTAGCTAGTTTGTAAGACAGATAGTAAGAAACTTCGCTATCTCGTCCGTTCTGCTTATTGAACTTCAACATCCTTTTTCAATCATATTCACTCGCAATGGTTAAGTGAGATTACGTTATGTCTCAGCAATACTCAGAGCTATTTTGCCAAAGTAATTACTCCTTCCTTGAAGGAGCTTCACACGCAGAGGAGCTTGTTTTACAGGCCGACTTCTTACGTTACAAAGCGCTCGCAGTTACTGATGAGTGCTCGCTGGCGGGCATCGTTAAGGTTCACTCAGCAATCAAGCAACATAAACTGTCGCTCAAACAAATTGTCGGGAGCATGTTTTGGTTAAATGAAGAGTGCCAAGTGATCTTGATATGCCCAAACAGAGAAGCCTATGCCGAGCTGTGTCGTATTATTACCAATGCGAGACGTCGTAGCAGTAAAGGACATTATCAACTCTCTGAGTGGGATATCATGTCGGCTAAGCACTGCTTTATTGTTTGGCTCCCTCAACAGAAAAATGAAGATGCACACTGGGGGCAATGGCTTTCTCAGCATCATTCAGGTCGGCTTTGGATCGGCTTACAACGACACCTAAAGCAAACCGATCAGCAGTACATCGACTATTGCGTCGAGATGTCACACCATCATCAACTGCCGATAACCGCTTGTGGTGGCGTGCTGATGCACAATGCTAACCGCTTACCCTTACAGCACTCACTCACTGCGATAAAATACCAAAAACCTATTACCGAAGTGGGCAGTCACTTACTCGCTAATGCCGAGCGCTGTTTACGAAGTATTAATAAGCTATCGCATATATTCAAAACTGAGTGGCTAGAAGAGAGCAACCGAATCTCAGAGCTGTGCGAGTTTGAGTTAGACAGCTTGCGCTACGAATACCCAAGCGAGCTGATTCCTCAAGGTGAGACTCCAATGAGTTATCTACGCATGTTGGTCGAGAAAGGAAAACAGGCTCGCTTCCCGCAAGGCGTGCCTAGCGACATTCAACAAATCATAGATAAAGAATTGGGGCTGATTGACGAGCTTGAATACCCTTTCTTTTTTCTCACCATTCATGACATCGTTATGTTTGCCAAAAGCCAAGGAATTCTTTATCAAGGTCGAGGTTCAGCGGCCAATTCCGTGGTCTGTTACTGCTTAGAAATCACCTCTGTCGACCCAAGACAGATCTCAGTATTATTTGAACGCTTCATCAGTAAAGAACGTGATGAGCCGCCGGATATTGATGTCGATTTTGAGCATGAGCGCCGTGAAGAAGTCATCCAATACATCTACAAAAAATACGGTAGAGAACGCGCAGCACTTGCCGCAACTGTCATTTCATATCGCTTCAAAAGTGCAGTAAGAGATGTCGGCAAAGCTTTAGGGCTACAAGAAACTCAGCTGGATTACTTCATAAAGAACACCAACCGCAGAGACAAAAGCTTAGGTTGGCAGGCTCAATTAACTCAATTGGGGCTGCAACCGGACTCTTTGAAAGGTCAGCAATTTATCCATTTAGTTAATGAGATCATCGGCTTTCCACGTCACTTATCTCAGCACGTTGGTGGCTTTGTGATCTCTTCTGGGCCTTTGTACGAATTGGTTCCCGTCGAGAATGCAGCTATGCACGATCGAACCATCATTCAATGGGATAAAGATGATCTTGAAACCTTAGGGCTGCTTAAAGTCGATGTACTCGCGCTTGGTATGCTTTCTGCGATTCGTAAGTGCTTCGACCTGATCAAACGCATTCACGGGCGATCACTCACCATCGCAGAGATCACTCGCCTCAAGGACGATCCTCAGGTTTATGGCATGATTCAACGAGCAGACACGGTCGGTATATTCCAAATTGAGTCACGCGCGCAAATGAGCATGCTGCCAAGGCTCAAACCAAGGACTTATTACGACTTGGTGATTCAAATCGCTATCGTGCGTCCTGGGCCTATTCAAGGCAATATGGTTCACCCATTCTTAAAGCGTCGAGATGGTATTGAGCCAATCAGCTATCCATCTAAGGATGTTAAATCGGTACTGTCGCGCACCTTAGGTGTGCCGATATTCCAAGAACAAGTGATTAAGCTCGCGATGGTGGCAGCAGGGTTTACAGGTGGAGAAGCGGATCAACTCAGACGCGCCATGGCGGCTTGGAAGAAAAATGGTAACGTCTTTAAGTTCAAAAACAAGCTCATCGAGGGCATGCAAAATCGCGGTTATGAGACAGAGTTTGCTGAGCAGATATTTAAACAAATATGTGGTTTTGGTGAATACGGCTTTCCAGAAAGCCATTCCGCCTCATTTGCCGTTTTAGCCTATTGCTCAGCTTGGTTGAAATGTTACTACCCAGAATGTTTCTACGCGTCTTTGCTCAATAGCCAACCCATGGGCTTTTATAGCCCTTCACAGTTGGTACAAGACGCACAACGACACAATGTGGCGATTCTTCCAGTATGTGTGAACACCTCACAAGACAACCACATAGTCGTTGAACATCAGAATGGTTTAGCGATTCGCTTAGGGCTACGACAAATCAAAGGGTTCAGCGAGCATGGAATCCAAAGCGTGCTCGCCAATCGCCCACATTCCGGTTATCGCCATCCGAGCCAAGTGAAACAGTTGTCGATGAATAAGAAGGACATAGAGTTACTCGCGTCAGCTAATGCGTTACACAATGTTTCTGGTGACCGTTTTCAGACACGCTGGGCAATGATGGATTCAGCATCTGACTTACCGTTATTTAGTCAAGTTCACGACGACATAAAACACTCACTTCATCAACCCAGTGAAATGCAAAATTTATTAGAGGATTTCAGTAGTGTCGGGATTTCGCTAAATAAGCACCCTATCACCTTACTAGAAGAAACTAATCGATTAGGCCGCTTCACACATATGAAAGACTTAAAACAACAAAGACATAAATCCATGGTCACGGTCGTTGGTTTAGTCACTGGTAAGCAGTCACCCGGCACCGCAGCCGGTGTCACCTTTGTCACATTAGAAGATAACACGGGCAATATTAACGTTGTGGTATGGGGAGCCACCGCACGCGCACAGCAACAAGCTTATCTGACAGCGAAGGCTTTAAAGGTGCAAGGGGTCTTAGAGAAGGAAGGCGAAGTCGTGCATGTGATTGCGGGAAAGCTCATCGATATTACCGATGAAATTACTGGCTTGAACACCAAATCACGAGATTTTCATTAGTTGTGAATTATCAGCAACGGTAAAAATAGCCATGCCATCAAAGACCAACGAAAGAGACGTAAAAAACAGAAAAGGGAGCCTTCAGCCTCCCTTCAATAAAAATTGTTGAGCTATCACTCAACGTCAGCTTCCGTACGTCTTTTCTTAAATTCCCTATATAGTAATAAACTCAAAGTCATTACAACTTTAGAAGTTAACCATATCATTAAGAGAAACTGCCTTAGGTTGTGTGTGAAAAGTTACGCTAATCGTTGAGCATATTTCGTTACGATAAATATGCTTCATCAATGTTAACAAACGTTTTCTATAAGATCATTAAAAATAACCGTACAGCAGGTTTAATTATAATAACTGACGCATTCTCTCTTGAGTCACTTCAACTAAGAGGTCAGGTTGAAATTTAGAAATGAAGCGGTTACACCCTACTTTTTCAACCATAGCTTCATTAAAACTTCCGCTTAATGAGGTATTTAGTGTGATAAATAGATCATGCATTCTAGGGTCAGTACGTACTTCATGAGTCAGCTTATAGCCATCCATTTCCGGCATTTCGGCATCAGTGATCATCAGCAGGATTTCTTGATTAATGTCTTTACCTTCATCACACCATCCTTTAAGTAAGGTTAGCGCTTCTAAGCCATCACAGCACTCGATAATGTTCAAACCCAGTTGTGACAAGGTACCTTTAATCTGATTACGAGCGGTTGAAGAATCATCAACGATAAGCACGTTACGCCCAACCATTTCATTGGCTAGCTGCTCGTCTAAAACACCTTCAGAGATAGAAACGTCGTAATCAATGATCTCGGCCAACACTTTCTCAACATCGATTATCTCAACAATTTTATGCTGATCTTCTTCTTGAATATGTGTGATAGCTGTAAGGTAATTTGCACGACCCGCCGTCTTCGGTGGTGGCTGAATTTCAGTCCAGGTCGTATTCACAATATTACGGACTTGCCCAACCAAGAAACCTTGTACCGTTCGGTTGTATTCCGTAATGATCAAGTTACTTTCTTGAGACTCAGCACGTGATGGAGGAAAGCCAATCGCACTGCGCAAATCAATAACAGGAACAGATTCGCCACGCAAAGAGGCAACCCCTGTAATGTGATGGTGAGAGCCCGGTAAGCGAGTGAGTACTGGTACTTTTAAGACTTCTTTTACTTTAAATACGTTAATCGCGAATAATTGACGACTATTTAAGCTGAATAATAAGAGTTCCAGACGGTTTTCACCAACTAGCTTGGTTCTCTGATCAACCGAATTTAAAACGCCAGACATACAACACCTTAGGGACAAATAATAACTGTGGCTACAATAGCCTACTTCAATAGGTTAAAGCAAAGCGCCAATGCACAGAATGCTTAAACTAAGTACAACAAATAATGTTATACAAAGCTTAAGTACATGGAAAGGTTTCAGGTAAAGCTAAAAGACGGGTAAAAAGAAGTTAGCCTTCAATCACTTTCATTAATAATTGACCATCATATAAGGCCTGCTTGATAAGCGCGGCACCTGGCATGGTCGCCTGCTTATAGAATCGAGACTCCACTAACTCTAAGTCTTGATGGTAAACCGACAAGCTCTGCTCTTCGATACACTTTTGGATCGCAGGATACAACACGCTCTTTGCCTGATTGATAACGCCACCAACCAAGACTTTCTCTGGATTGAAAAGATTAATCACAATCGCTATCGCAGCACCTAAGTAACGACCTAACTGTTCGATCACTTCTACTGCAAGAGGATCTCCATCGGCAGCGGCAGCACAAATCTGTTCAATAGTTACATCTTCAAACACTGTCAGTGTCGATGCTTCACCATTCGCCAATCGTTCTTTTACTTGATCACGGATCGCCTGGGAACTCGCGACCGTTTCTAAGCAGCCTCGGTTACCGCAGTGACAAAGTTTGCCCTGCTTATCGATCTGGATATGCCCAAGTTCACCAATATTACCATGTCGACCTTGCAACACTCGACCGTCGAGAATGATCCCGGCACCTACACCGTGGTGAATTGAGATAAGAACAGAATTATCGTTATCTTGTGAGTGACCAAACAGCTTCTCTGCTAATGCCCAAGCTCGGGTATCATTGGCGATAAAGACAGGTAGCCCCGTTTCTTTGTAGATTTCAGGACCCAACGCTAAATTTTTAACGTTGTAGTGCGGCATTTGCAACACAATACCTTGCTCAGAATTGACCAAACCTGGCAATGTGATTGCAATACTCGTCACCCTGTCGAGTTGTTCAGCATAAGTTTGGAAAAACTCATCAATCTCATGCAGAAGACGTGCAAGTACATCATCTTGATCACGTTCATGAATATCAATTTTAGTATCGATAAGCACGTCGCCACCCAACTCATGAAGTGCGATGGTCAAATATCCACGACCAAGACGCATTGACAAAAATTGCCAACCCTCGTTATTGGTTTGCAAACCGACAGCAGGACGCCCACGAGTCGTGGCTTCTTGAACCGTGGTTTCGTGAATGAGGTGAGCTTCAATGAGTTCACGGGTAATTTTAGTAATACTCGCCGGAGCCAACTCACTTTGCTTGGACAGATCGATACGAGAAATAGGACCTCTAAGGTCAATTAGTTTATATACACGACCAGCATTGACCTGTTTGATATGATCAATATGGCCCGGTTGAGCCATGTACATTTTACGCTCCAGAAATCATCAACAGGTTAATTTTTTTACTTTGCGAAGTAATTGTGAAGTCACTTGGTATATCGCCGTGACCAGTATCACGTATATACATGAATCTTTGTGTATCTAGTCAAATAGTTTGAGAAAAATTAACACCCATATCGATAAATTGAGACTTAATTTTCAGAATGAAACATCGCATTTTTGCTCTGAATTCAATAATTGGAGACAAATAAAGAAATATCTCCCTAGCTCCCAATAAATTATCAATTAATGCATATACTTAATTCAGTCTTTTGAAAGATTACTTGGCCTCACTCTAGGAGTATTCATGACAGCCGAATTAAGAAAAACGAAAATCGTCACAACGCTAGGCCCCTCTACTGATAAAGGTAACGTGCTTGAAGAAATCATCAAAGCAGGTGCCAATGTCGTCCGTATGAATTTCTCGCACGGCACTAGCGAAGACCATATACAACGCGCAGAAAACGTCAGAGCGATAGCAAAAAGACTCGGCACTCAAATCGCTATTCTCGGTGACTTACAAGGTCCCAAGATTCGTGTGTCGACATTCAAAGATAACAAAATACAACTTACCGTCGGTGACCAATTTACGCTCGACAGCAGCCTAGGTTTAGGTGAAGGCGATCAACAAGCCGTCGGTCTTGATTACAAAGAGCTCCCTAACGATGTATCCGCTAACGACATTCTGTTACTCGACGATGGTCGTGTTCAATTAAAAGTCACCAAGGTGGAAGGCTGTCGCGTTCACACAGAAGTCATCATCGGTGGTCCTCTTTCCAATAACAAAGGCATTAACAAAAAAGGGGGGGGGCTTTCCGCAGAAGCGCTGACAGAAAAAGACAAGCGCGATATCGTCACTGCAGCTCAAATCAAAGTCGATTATTTGGCCGTTTCTTTTCCTCGCAACGGTGAAGACATGCATTACGCTCGCCAGCTTGCACGGGAAGCTGGCTTAGAAGCTCACCTTGTCGCAAAAGTAGAGCGAGCAGAAACAGTAGCAACAGTTGAGAACATGGATGACATCATATTAGCCTCAGATGTGGTCATGGTGGCCCGTGGTGACCTCGGAGTGGAAATTGGTGACCCTGAGTTGGTAGGAGTACAAAAACAGCTTATACGTCGTGCTAGAGCGCTTAACAGAACCGTAATCACCGCAACGCAAATGATGGAGTCGATGATCTCCGCGCCAATGCCAACCCGCGCAGAGGTGATGGATGTAGCCAATGCCGTACTTGATGGCACCGATGCTGTCATGCTTTCGGGGGAAACAGCGGCGGGCGATTACCCAGTAGAAACCGTGAAATCAATGGCAGAAGTCTGTATTGGCGCAGAGAAAATGGCGGGCATTAATAACCAATCTAATTACCGTATTGACCGCACCTTTGTTACCGCCGAAGAAACCGTTTCGATGGCGACCATCTACTCAGCAAACCATATGGAAGGCATTAAAGGCGTAGTCACTCTCACCGAGTCAGGGCGAACTGCACTGATGATGTCTCGCCTGAGTGCCGACATGCCTATCTATGCCCTGTCTCGTAACGAAGGAACGCTTAATCGTTGTACTTTATACCGAGGCGTGACGCCTATTTACTTTGAAACAGAGGCCAAAGACAGCTTTGATATTGCACTATCAACATTAGATTGCCTGAAAGAAGAAGGATACCTTAAATTTGGCGACCTCGTGATCGTCACCCAAGGCGATATTATGGATGTGGCGGGGTCAACCAACTGTATGAGAATCCTACCGGTCACATAAGTCTAATCACTAGAGTCTAGAATCCTAGGTTTAGGCATAAAATTAAGAAAACAAAAAAGGGTTATCGAACCAAGTTCAATTACCCTTTTTCACTTCAAAATATTGTCGGTCTAACTACTTATTACCTGCGAGCATTATTTATCAACAACGCTGGTGGCAAGCTGTGACATGTGTGAACTACGAGCGTTCTCTGTTGACGTATAAGTTTCGACAAATCGGTAACCCGCCTCTAAACCCAATTCGTAGTCATGTAGCAAATCTTCTTTGTCACTCATTAATGAACTCGATTTAAGCGGCTGACTAGGTGCTATCTGGACCACAAACGCATCATCGGGTGGTGAGTTAAGAAAGTTTTGAGTTAGCGAGTAAGTTTGATAATGAACCATCAACATATCAGCTAAGCCTGAATCAAACTTATCACCAATCAAATGGCTTAAACGATAGATATCATCAGCACCAAACAACCATCGACCGCCATTTAAAAGATCCAAATGTACCCTGTCGCGCTTTTGCTCTTTTGAACTCAAAATTTGTTGTTGAAAGAACGAGCTCCAATCGGTTTTCCATTGGTCTACTTTTTGTTGCCAATGACCTTGAACATTATTCAACGAACCACGAAACCACTCAAGTTCTTCTACAGAGGCTCTGTTGCTCTTCGCTAAAATTGGCTTATTGTGATCCTGAATGGGTAAGTCAACACTCGACTCAAAGGTAGGTTCGGTTCTAATGACAACAATAGATCGAGCCTGACGGCGCCAAGCTTCTTGCACAGGAATAGCAGCCGAAACACCACCGTCTACGTATGTTCCATTACCAATCAGTATTTCATCATTGTATAAACGAGGGATGGCGCAAGTTGCAATCATCACTTTATACCAATCTTCACCCAGCAAAGGGAAGTAATGGTCTTGAAGGTCTTTCGAGTCGGTTACCGCAGCAAAGAGTTGTCGAGCACCCAGGGTTTGTCGCCCCAAATCAAGATCGAGCTTATATGGGTAAGCCATGATCTGCTCCAACGCCCACTCTAACCCTAAGTTCTTACGATGTCTTATGTAAGAAAACAGATTAAAGAATTCTGGTGCTGTGGTGAGATCGAGAACAAAAGAACGGCCTAGGCCTTTATCACGGCACAGATAGGCACATAAATTTAAAGCACCTGCGGAAGTACCAAAAAATTCATCAAAGGGGTCAAAATTAGAAAGAAGAAAGGCATCCAGCACTCCAGAAGTAAAAATACTTCTCTGTCCGCCACCTTGAGCGACCAGTGCTGTTTTTCCAGCAATAAACTTAGCGTAATAATCCAAGTCTATTGCTGTATCAATATTGGTTATGAGCCCACTATTCATTAATACCCTGAGTATGAAAACCCAGCCTCACGATAAATGGTATTAACTACCAATCGCAATAAAACCAAATGAAAGAATGATTGTGTAAATTAACACCGTTATTTGTAGGGCATTTTTCAGATTATGGTCCATAGACACCTCTGGCTTATTATTAATTTGTTGAGTCACTATTTAAGTACTATCAGGTGTGTGAAGTATCTTCAAGAATCGTCGAAATTAGTCGCACAATATTGATGTAACCATCACAATTAGTAAGTGTATGGATAAGGATATACTCATGAATAACAAAGTAAATATGATGGCATTAATTGCGTTTTTCTCCGTGTCGGGCGTATATGCGTCTCCAGAGATCATCATTACTCCCATGGTAGGTTATACCGGTGGTGGCAGTGTCGAAGACCAGGATGGTAAAACCTTTGACATGGAAGGCTCAGAAAACTTCACCTTCGCAATAGAAACCCCATTAGAAAAAGGACGTATCGGTTTTTTCTATTCCAACCAAAGCTCTGAGTTAGAATCGCTGGATCTTAGCTCCTCAATCCAATACTTGCACTTTCAAAGCAGTATCTACTACCCTGCATCGCCTATGTTATCTGGCTACCTAGGGCTAGGTCTCGGGGCATCATACGTTGATGTGGATTGGGCGAAGGACAAGTATGGATTCTCAACCTCAATCTTTGGCGGCTTGGAATACAAGTTTAGCGACCGCTTAGCGCTGAACACCCAGGTGCGTTGGCTAGGTACGGTTGTCGATAACGACACATCCGGTGTTTGTAACATACCAAGCACTGGACAAGACTGCATTATCCGCTTTGATACAGACTGGATGAACCAATTCCAAGCCAATGTTGGATTGAGTTTTACCTTCTAAGTTGAGTCCCCATACTGGATCAATAAGCCTTTAGACTAGAAGTCTTCTAACGAAATGAAAAAACCAGCTTGATGCTGGCTTTTTCATTATAAAAACGGTTTTCAGTTCAACTTAGAACTTGTAGGTCACACCTAGTGCGCCACCTACTTGTAACTCAACACCTTTATACATGTCGAGTTCAGGATGAACTTGTGCGTACGCATTCCAACCTTCGTAGAAATTCACTTTCACGCCTAAAGGTACTCGCAAACCAAAGTCATCATTCCATTCAGCCCACGCACCTGCACCGACATACCAGCTCAACGGAGCTTCCGTCTCAAACTGACCACGCTTCCAAATGTAGTCAAATGCAGCGCCGTCATTGCCAATAGTTGCGCGATACTTCTGATCAAACTCCACAACGACACTTAGGTCTTGGTCAATAGCGAGACCAACTTCTAAATCTGGAGCTTCAGAAGCATGGGCAAACGAGACCCCGCTGCAACACATAAGGCCGATCAAGTAACGATGTTTCATAATATTCTCAGACTGTTTTAAAAAACGATAGGTTACATGAATCACAAACAGTGGTGTCATCGTAAAGTTAAAGATAGCAGATTGAGCTCACAGAGATTAAACGTATCAAGATCTTTCATAGAGCAAAAAACCAAAAAGGAGGCCTAAAGGCCTCCTTTCAATTTATTGAATCAGTGATTAACCGTTGTTACGGATCCACTCATCCATGTCTGTCTTAAGGTTGTCAGACTTAGTACCGAAGATAGCTTGTACGCCACCAGCTACTACGACTACACCAGCAGCACCTAGTTTCTTCAGTTTGTCTTGGTCAACAATAGCTGTATCAGCAACTGCAACACGTAGACGAGTAATACAAGCGTCAAGACCAGTGATGTTAGCTTTACCGCCAAATGCAGCAACTAGCTCACCAGCAAGTTCAGAACCAGTAGCAACTGACTCTTCTTCAGTTTCGTCTTCACGGCCTGGAGTTTTAAGGTCAAGAGCTTTAATCACAGTGCGGAATACGATGTAGTAAATCGCAGCGTAACCAATACCACATACAACCATTAGACCCATCTTAGACGCATTGCCAGATAGAACTAGGAAGTCGATTAGACCGTGAGAGAAAGATGTACCGTGTACAAAACCTAGAGTATTCGCAAGAACGTAAGCAGAACCAGCTAGTAGAGCGTGGATTGCGTACAGTACAGGAGCAACGAATAGGAATGAGAATTCGATTGGTTCAGTGATACCCGTTAGGAATGAAGTCAACGCAGCAGAAGCCATGATGCCCATTACTTTAGCGCGGTTTTCAGGTTTAGCCGAATGTGCAATTGCGATTGCAGCAGCAGGTAGACCGAACATCTTGAACATGTAACCACCAGCTAGCTGACCGAAGCCATTGCCCGCAGCACGAGATGCGTCATCAGCAACTAGGTAACAAGTAAGAACACCGTTTTGAGTTTCGCCAGCTGCGTTTACACAAGTACCAGCTTCGAAGAAGAAAGGTACGTTCCAAACGTGGTGAAGACCAAATGGAATCAGAGAACGCTCAACGATACCGTAAATACCAAACGCCACTTGTGGGTTTTGGTGAGCTGCCCAATCAGAGAACGCAGAGATAGCGCCGCCAACTGGTGGCCAAACTACAGAAAGTAGGATTGCTAGACCAATCGCAGAGAAACCTGTGATGATTGGCACAGCACGCTTACCAGCGAAGAAGCCCAGGTATTCTGGTAGTTGAATACGGAAGAAACGGTTGAATGCCCAAGCAGCAACACCACCGACTAGGATACCACCTAGTACACCAGTATCGATTTTATCAACGCCCATTACACCGGCCATTACGCCTAGTGTAGCAGTCATGATGCCGTAACCAACGATAGCAGCTAGACCCGCTACACCATCGTTGTTAGTAAAGCCAAGTGCCACACCTACTGCGAACAGTAGTGCCATTTGACCGAATACTGAACCACCCGCTTGTTCCATTAAGTTTGAAACAATTTCTGGAATGAAAGGAAGGTCTGCTGCACCGACACCTAGCAAAATACCCGCAACTGGTAAAACTGATACTGGTAGCATCAGAGACTTACCAACTTTCTGCAGGCTAGCAAAAAGGTTCTTAAACATGTTTATGCTCCTGATAAAGATAAAATAATTATATGGGTTCTAACGGCACACCCCCGTAGCCTTTATGTTAGCACCCTGCGAAAATGTAACCATGTATTGCATTATATTTTCTGCCGCTAAATATATATTGATGGGGAACTAACTTTCTAGTCACTTACGAAATTTAGTTTCAAAACACGTCTTGGATCACATGTCAAATCTAGAAATGCAATCCTTTACAAGAGTCTAATACACTGAAAAATAAACATATTTTTTGAAGGTCTTATTATTTTACTGGGTGAATAAAATAGGAGTAAATGTTATTTTTAGTAACAAAATTACAAATGTTATAAATAGCCCTCTCAAGTTCAACATAATTCGTAAACATTAAAAAAAAACGCACTTTTGGTGATCAAAAACACAAAAAGGGAGCTTTCGCTCCCTTTTATTTACTTACGTAGTTTTTTACCGCAAAAAAAGTTTTTGGTAATTTCTGGTCGTTTGTTCAGCAACCTCTTTCATCGACAAACCTTTCAATTGCGCGATATATGCGGCAACTTCTACTACATATGCAGGCTGATTCTGTTCGCCACGATATGGAACTGGTGCCAAGTATGGAGAATCAGTCTCAATCAATAGCCTATCGAGAGGCAAATTCTTGACAACCTCTTTCAGTTCTGTGGCCTGTTTAAAGGTAACGATTCCTGAAATTGATATATAAAAACCTAACTCCATCGCTGCTTCAGCGAACGATTGATCTTCAGTGAAGCAGTGAATAACACCGCCACACTTTTCAGCACCGCCATCACGTAAAATAGCCAACGTGTCTTCACGAGCGTTACGAGTGTGAATGATTAATGGCTTATTAAGCTCTACAGCGAGCTCTACATGTTGCTTAAATCGTAGTTGCTGTAGCTCTGCAGTCTCAGGCTGATAGTGATAATCAAGACCAGTTTCACCAATCGCCACAACCTTTGGATTACTCGCATACTCGCGCATTCTTTCTAAACAGAAATCGCTTTCTACATCGAGAGGATGAACACCACAAGAGGCTTTCACGTTATCAAACGGTGCGATCATATCGAGCATATTTTCGAACGAATCTAGTGTCACACCAACAGAAAGCAGCTGCTCAACGTTTGCTGCTTTTGCCTTGTTAACGACATCTTCTACACTAGTGTGTAAATCTTGGTAATCTAGCTTGTCTAAATGACAATGGGAATCTACGAACATGTTTCCTCGCAAGTGGCAATTAGCCAATTCATTATGAGTAGCTCCGTATTGAGCCCAGGGTGTTGTTTTAACTGCTCAATCAATGTCAGCAGTTTATTCGAGGCGGCATAAGCACTTTGGTAAGACATCACCTCAAACAGTGCTTTCGCACCTGGTGTAATAGCTTTATTGGTCAAGCCGAAATGCAGCTTCTGTACATCGGAGAGTAAATGCCATAACCAACCAAGTTGAATCAAAGGGTCTTTACCAAGCTCTGTAGAGAATTTTAACATGTCAGGTTGAGTACCTTTGATAACATTCACAAAGCCATCTAGCGCTTTAGTTGAAGTATCAACACCACCTTGTTCAAACATCACCTTTGCTTTTAAAGGCGCGTTGTCATTCAGTGTTAGAACATACGGTGGAACGGCTTTACCCACTTCATAATCTAACCATGCAGAACCAACGTCTAATTGAGGACTCACCACATTAAATTGCTGGCAACGACTTAGGATAGTTGGCATCAAGCGATGGCTGTTACGCGTAGAAAGAATGAAAATACACTTGCTTGATGGCTCTTCCAGCGTTTTTAAAAGCGCATTCGATGCAGATTCGTTCATTGCTTCAGCAGGCTCAAGCAAGATGACACGTACCCCCCCTAGCTGTGAAGACTGTTGGGCCCAGCGGTTACTCGCACGCACTTGGTCAACCGTGATCGACTTACCTTCCTTTTCTGGTGAGAGTACATGGAAGTCAGGATGGCTTCCCGACTTCATTAACTCACAGCTGTGACAAAAGCCACAAGACTCACTTTCATAATTAGTACACATTAATGACGCAGTAAGTTGGCCAATCAGCGCATCAACGCCAAGCCCTTCCGGCGCATTAACAATAACAGAATTGGGAAAGCGCTCTGCATCGAGACTTTTTTTCCACTCACTCCATACGGGAGCAAGCCAAGAATACACTTCAGCCATGACTACCTACTGTTTATCTAGCCAAGCACTTAGCGCGACTTTAATATCAGCGGCTACTTGCTCAATTTCTTGCTGCGCATTAATCACAAGTACAGAATCATCTTGTTCTGCAATTTCTAGATAGCGCTCACGCGTGCGGTCGAAAAATGAGATGTCCATCTTTTCAATTCTATCAAGCTCACCACGACCTCGAGCACGCTCTAGCCCAACTCTAGGGTCTAGGTCCAAATATAGCGTTAGATCGGGCTTAAAGCCGCCTAGTGTAGTTGCTTTCAGTGATTCCATAGTCGTGCGTGCGATCTGACGACCACCACCTTGGTATGCCTGTGAAGACATATCATGACGGTCACCCAATACCCATTGACCACTGTCGAGTGCGGGCTTGATAACGTTCTCTACTAATTGAACACGTGCTGCGTACATCAGAAGCAATTCAGTCATGTCTTGAAGCTTCTCGCCTTCGTGCTCTTCTTTAACCAATGAGCGCATCTTTTCAGCTAAGACAGTACCACCCGGCTCGCGAGTATTAACAATATTCTCGACACCCGACGCTTTTAATGTCTCAACGATGGCATTGATTGCTGTGCTTTTGCCAGCGCCTTCAAGGCCTTCGACCACGATAAATTTCGACTGATTCATAATTTGTTCTTTATTTGTTTTTTCTTAATTGTTTTAAGTAAGCTCGTACTGCACGGTTATGCTCAGTCAAACTCTTTGAAAATACGTGACCGCCAGTACCACTCGCAACGAAATACAAGTAGTTGCTCTTCTCTGGATTCAACGCCGCGTTGATAGACGCTTTACCTGCCATGGCGATAGGTGTCGGTGGCAAACCACTCATTGTATAGGTGTTGTACGGAGTTGGCGTGCGTAAGTCTTTTTTACGGATATTGCCATCGTAGCTGTCACCCATGCCGTAGATAACCGTTGGGTCAGTTTGCAATCGCATACGCTTGTTCAAGCGGTTAACGAACACAGAAGACACACGCTCACGTTCTGACGCAACAGCGGTCTCTTTCTCAATAATAGACGCAAGAATTAACGCTTCGTATGGCGATTTAAGAGGAAGCTTATCCGCTCTGTTTTCCCACTCTTCATTCACCACGTTCATTAGATCTCGGTGGGCGCGCTTCAACAGATCTAAATCCGTTGTGCCATAGGTGTAGTGATACGTTTCTGCTAAGAAAAGACCTTCAAGCTTTTCATTTTCAATACCCAACTTTTCAGCGATCTCTGTTTCAGACACACCGTCCAACGTCTGTTGAATGAATTCGTTGTCTTTAAGCTGAACAAGCCACTCATCAAAGCGACTGCCTTCTACGAAAGTAATCGTGAACTGGTGCTCTTTCCCTTCGACCAACACTTGTAGCGCTTGCTCGAGGGTTAAACCTGGCTCAAGCAGGAATGTACCCGCTTTTACGTCTACAAGCTCAGGATGTAACTTACGGATTAATTTCTCGTAAGGAGAAGCCTCAAATAGCCCCTCATTCATCAACTGTGCCAGAACACGATTAAAGCTGCTGCCTGAAGCAACAGTCACAACTTGTGGTTTTTCTAATTGAATAACTTGTTTCAGGTTATCTTGCGCTTGGTTATAAACGTAGAACCCAGCAGCACCGGCTGCAATTAGGCACAAGATAATAAAAATAAATAACTTTTTGATCACGAGTTTAGTTGTCCTTGAAGGCTACGAGTAACGTTTCCAATGTTAAATTGGGTATCACTTATACGGGTAACTGGGGCAACCCCTAAGATGGAGTTGGTCATGAAAACCTCATCAGCTTGCATGAGTTGAGATAAGCAGTAGTCACTAATAGTAACGGAAAGTTCAGCTTGATTCAGCGCGGTTAACACTTGCTTACGCATAACCCCAGCAACGCCACTTTGTGTCAGTTGAGGAGTGTGAATCGTCTGCCCTTTTCGCCAAAACAGATTGGCCATGGTGGTTTCAATCACATTACCTGAGATATCAAGAACCACACCATCCACTTCATTCGCCTGATCCATTTCATCTTTCATCAAAATCTGCTCAAGACGGTTATTGTGCTTATGGCCAGCAAGCAGCGGACTCAAACCTAGCGCTTGATCACAGATACCGAGTTCAACACCGGAGTCTTGCCACGCTGAATAATGACTGGGGTAATCAAAGATAGTGATGGTTATTGTCGGTTTGACGATATTCTTAGTACTGTAGCCTCGCCCACCGGCTCCACGGCTAACATGCAGCTTAATCCCTGCTTTTTCATTATGAAGAGCGTTATCTTGGATATGTCGAAGCGCATTATCGAGCCAAAGGTTAACCACATCCCAATCAAGTGCGGAAATGCGTAACGCTTTAAGGCAATCATCGACACGACGCTGATGATCGTGAAAATGTTGTATCTCACCATCACTCACGAGCATTGTCGTAAAGCAGCCGTCTCCGTACTGAAACGAGCGATCCAGGATATCGATAGTTTGCTGGCTTTCCCCATCAACCCAAAACATGTTTTTCCCCATAAAAAGAAACGGCTCAATGCTAAAGCATCAAGCCGTTTAAAAACAAGTCTAATTGTGACTATCTACGAGTGTTTACGTCTTTAATAAGATGATTAAATCTTTTTGAAGATCAAACAGCCGTTTGTACCACCGAAACCGAATGAGTTACATGCAGCATATTCCATGTTGCTAACTTCACGCGCAGTGTGAGGTACTAAGTCAATATCTAAACCTTCTTCAGGATCATCTAGGTTGATTGTTGGTGGAACAATTTGATCAACCAGAGACATCGCTGTGATGATAGCCTCAGCAGAACCAGCAGCACCTAAAAGGTGACCAGTCATCGATTTCGTAGAAGATACCAATACTTGCTTGCTGCCTGCTTCGCCAAGAGCACGCTTGATGCCCTTAACTTCCGCTACGTCACCTGCTGGAGTCGAAGTACCGTGTGCGTTAACATAACCGATTTGTTCACCAGTAATGCCTGCATCACGCATAGCCGCCTCCATTGCTAATGCACCACCAGAGCCATCTTCACTTGGAGATGTCATATGGTAAGCGTCACCCGACATACCGAAGCCAACTAGCTCACAGTAAATCTTAGCACCACGAGCTTTCGCATGTTCGTACTCTTCAAGAACCATCATGCCAGCACCGTCACCAAGAACGAAACCATCACGGCCTTTGTCCCATGGACGAGAAGCTTTTTGAGGCTCATCGTTACGAGTAGATAATGCTTTAGCCGCACCAAAACCGCCCATACCTAGTGGAGTTGATGCTTTTTCAGCACCACCCGCTAGCATTGCGTCAGCATCGCCGTATGCAATCATACGAGCTGCATGGCCAATGTTATGTAGGCCAGTCGTACATGCAGTAGAAATCGCGATGTTTGGACCGCGTAGGCCACGCATGATAGACATGTGACCAGCAATCATATTCACGATCGTCGACGGTACGAAGAACGGGCTAATCTTACGAGGGCCTTTTTCAGTTAGAGCCTGGTGACCGGCTTCGATCAAACCAAGACCACCAATACCAGAACCGATAGCAACACCCACACGTGGAGCGTTTTCTTCAGTAATAGTTAGGGCTGAATCATCTAAAGCTTGAATACCTGCTGCGACGCCGTACTGGATGAACAAGTCCATCTTACGAGCATCTTTTTTAGTCATATACTCTTCGCAGTTAAAGTCTTTTACTAGACCTGCAAAACGAGTTGAGAAATTGGTTGCATCAAAATGATCGATATTAACGATACCACTTTGACCAGCTAGCAGGGCTTTCCAAGAAGATTCTACAGTGTTGCCTACCGGTGACAACATACCCATGCCAGTGACAACTACACGACGCTTGGACACGATTTTACACTCCGGAGATTGAGGTGATTTAAGATGAGGATAGATGAGTTAGATAAAACACAGGCGGTCGAGGTGACCGCCTGGGAGAGATTATTACTGAGCGCTAGTTACGTAATCGATAGCTGCTTGAACAGTAGTAATTTTCTCAGCTTCTTCATCTGGGATTTCAGTGTCGAATTCTTCTTCTAGAGCCATTACTAGCTCAACTGTGTCTAGAGAATCTGCACCTAGGTCATCAACGAAAGAAGCTTCGTTTTTAACTTCAGCTTCGTCTACACCTAGCTGTTCAACAATGATTTTCTTTACGCGTTCTTCGAGGTTGCTCATTTTTTCTTTTCCTTTACAGAGTTCGCTTTATGCGATGTTTTCCGTAGTTTATTCAATCTATTGAAAGTTGCAAGGTCAACTTTTCTGGTCAAACCACAATTTTCACGATTTTAACCGAAATTACGTATGATCTTGACTTAAATCATGCACAAATGTTGCACATAATTTACACCATGTACATACCGCCATTGACGTGAAGTGTTTCACCTGTGATATAAGCTGCCGCAGGTGACGCCAAAAATACCACAGCTTCAGCGATTTCGCGAGGGTCACCTAGTCGACCTGCTGGTACATTCGCCAAAGTTGCTGCACGTTGGTCATCATTTAGCGCTTTAGTCATGTCTGTTTCGATAAAACCAGGCGCTACAGTGTTTACTGTAATGCCACGAGACGCAACTTCACGAGCCATTGATTTAGTAAAGCCAATTACACCAGCTTTTGCAGCTGCGTAGTTAGCTTGACCAGCGTTACCCATAGTACCAACTACAGAACCAACGTTAACAATACGGCCTTGACGCTTCTTCATCATGCCACGCAATACAGCTTTAGACATGCGGAAAATAGGCGTTAGGTTAGTATCAATGATGTCGTTCCACTCATCGTCTTTCATACGCATAAGTAGGTTATCACGAGTGATACCAGCGTTGTTAACTAGAATGTCAATCGCACCAAATTCATCGTTGATGGTTTTCAGTGTAGCAGCAATTGAGTCAACATCAGTGACATTAAGAGCAAGACCTTTACCGTTCTCACCCAGATACTCACTGATTGCAGCTGCGCCGCCTTCAGAAGTAGCTGTACCGATAACTTTAGCACCACGCTCAACTAAAAGTTCAGCGATTGCACGACCGATACCACGGCTTGCGCCTGTAACTAGTGCAACTTTGCCTTCTAAATTCATCATAACTTCTCTATTAAGTGGTTATTTACTTAGCAGCTTCTAGTGATGCAGTGTCGTTAACTGCAGCAGCTGTCATAGTTTTTACGATTCGTTTTGTTAGGCCAGTAAGAACTTTACCTGGACCTAATTCTAGTAGTTTCTCTACGCCTTGTTCGTTCATTGCCTGTACACCTTCAGTCCAACGAACTGGGCTGTATAGCTGACGAACAAGTGCATTTTTGATTTTCGCAGGGTCTGTCTCAGCAATAACATCAACGTTATTGATAACAGGCAGTACTGGCGTATTGAACTCTAGCGCTTCTAGAGCAACCGCTAGTTTGTCTGCTGCCGGCTTCATCAGTGCACAGTGAGATGGCACAGAAACAGGCAAAGGAAGCGCACGCTTTGCGCCGGCTTCTTTACATAGTGCACCAGCACGCTCTACCGCCGCTTTGTTACCTGCGATAACAACTTGGCCAGGAGAGTTAAAGTTAACTGGAGACACAACTTCGTCTTGCGCAGCTTCTTCACACGCTTTAGCAATCGCTTCATCGTCAAGACCGATGATTGCGTACATTGCTCCAACGCCTGCAGGAACGGCTTCTTGCATCAGCTGACCACGTAACTCAACCAATTTGATCGCTTCTTTAAAGTCGATGACACCAGCACAAACCAGTGCAGAGTACTCACCTAAGCTGTGACCTGCTAAGTTTGCAGGTTGCTCTAGGCCAAGCTCTTGCCATACACGCCAAATTGCAACAGACGCTGTTAATAGAGCCGGTTGAGTGCGGAAAGTTTCATTTAGATTTTCTACTGGACCATCTTGAACCAATGCCCATAGATCGTAACCAAGTGCTTCTGAAGCTTCAGCAAATGTCTGTTTTACAACATCATACTGTTCGCCTAGGTCAGCAAGCATACCGATAGCTTGAGAGCCTTGGCCTGGGAATACGATAGCAAACTTGCTCATTGTAATTTTCCTTTAAGCAAAGCAAAAATTGAATAAGGCACATAAGTTATGTGCCTTGTTTGTTGATTTTCGCTTGAGGTTAGAATTTAACTAACGCAGAACCCCAAGTGAAGCCGCCGCCAAATGCTTCAAGTAGAAGCGTTTGACCACGTTTAATTCGCCCGTCACGCACAGCTTCATCAAGTGCTGTAGGTACGGTAGCTGCCGACGTATTGCCGTGCTTATCAAGGGTGATCACCACTTGATCAAGTGACATCGTCAGCTTTTTAGCAGTTGCCGAGATAATACGGTAGTTCGCTTGGTGTGGAACTAGCCAATCAAGCTCTGACTTATCCATATTGTTCGCAGCCAATGTGTCTTTTACCAGCTTAGAAAGCTGAGTTACAGCTACTTTAAATACTTCGTTGCCCGCCATGTGCAGCCATTTGTCTGCATCACCGCCACGCTCTGGTACTTCTAGGCTTAGAAGCTCACCGTATTTACCATCAGAGTATATGTGAGTAGACAAAATACCTGGCTCTTCGCTTGCGCCTACAACCACCGCACCTGCTGCATCACCAAATAAGATGATAGTAGAGCGGTCAGTCGGATCACAGGTTTTTGACAGTGCATCAGCACCAATCACCAAAACATTTTTACACATGCCAGTCTTGATGTGTTGATCAGCAACAGACAATGCATAGACGAAGCCAGAGCATGCCGCAGCCAAATCAAACGCAGGGCAACCTTTGATACCAAGTTTGCCTTGTACCTGACATGCCGAAGACGGAAATGTATGGCTACTGCTGGTTGTCGCAACGATGATTAAATCAATATCTTCTTTGTCGATACCTGCCATTTCAATGGCATTTTCAGCAGCGTAAAACGCCATATCAGCAACGGTTTCGTTTTCCGCTGAAATACGACGCTCTTTAATACCTGTTCTAGCAACGATCCACTCATCGCTAGTCTCTACCATTTTCTCTAAGTCTGCGTTAGTACGCACCTGAGATGGCAAGTAGCTGCCAGTACCTAAAATTTTGCTATACATGAAGACTAATAATGCCTCTCGAGTAAAACCGCTTCCAAACGATCGCTAATGCGGCTGGGGACTTGTCGTTTGACCTCGTGTACTGCTTCACCAATCGCGTTGACGACTGCAGACACATCAGCACTTCCATGACTTTTAATGACAATGCCGCGCAATCCTAACAAACTTGCGCCGTTATACTGGTCGGGGTTCAAGGTTTTTAATTCAGTAAATAGCTCAGAAAACAGCTTTCTGGCAATCCAACCCTTTATTGTTGAAGCCATCATGCGCGTTTTTAGCTTATCAATAAAGAGCTGAGCTGTACCTTCGCACGTTTTTAAGCAGACATTGCCCACAAAACCATCACATACGACGACATCAGCTGCATCTTGAAGTAGTTGATTACCTTCAATATAGCCTATGAAGTTAACGGATTGAGTATTAGCCAACATTTCGGCGCATCGTTTTACAAGGTCGTTGCCTTTAATTTCTTCTGCACCAATATTCAAAATAGCGACGCGTGGAGCTCGCCCTAAATGTTGTTCTGCTAATGCGCTGCCCATCACGGCAAACTGAAAGAGTGAATCCGCATCACTAGATACGTTTGCTCCTAAATCAAGCATCCACGTCCGGTTACCAGAGGCAGTAGGCAAAGCGGAAACCAATGCAGGCCTATCAATACCAGGGAGGAGTTTGAGTCGGAAACGAGACAAAGCCATCAATGCACCAGTGTTACCACCACTCACACAAGCATCAGCCTGTGATTCGGCAACCAGATCGATAGCGACACGCATAGAGCTACCCTGACTATTACGTAAAGCTAGTGACGGTTTTTCAGAATTGGAGATAACTCGGTCACAGTGCTGGATACTCAAACGAGAATCAGGCATTTGACCTAATGAAGATAATTGAGATGTGATCGCGTTTCGATCACCTATGAGAATGACTTTTAGCTCTGGGAAATACGACAGTGCCTGCACGGCGGCAGGCACTGTTACACGGGGACCGAAGTCTCCGCCCATTGCATCAAGCGCAACGGTTAGATTTTGCAAAGGTCAACCTTACTTGTTGATAACCTTTTTGCCGCGGTAGAAACCTTCGGCAGTCACGTTGTGACGTAGGTGAGTTTCACCTGAAGTTGCGTCTACAGAAAGTGCAGCTGTAGTTAGCGCATCGTGTGAACGACGCATGCCACGCATTGAACGTGATTTCTTGCTCTTTTGTACGGCCATTGACCCTACTCCTATGTAAATTCTTAAAGATACTTATTTGTTAATAAGTTACTTCTTCAAGTTTTTTAAAACATCAAATGGATTCGGCTTTTTGTCTTCCTCAATTTCTTCAGGAAGTTCACCAAACACCAAGTTATTTGAGTTAACGCTACATTTCGCATCGTCGTGCATTGCTATTTGTGGCAATCCAAGGATGAACTCGTCTTCAACTAATTGAATCAGGTCTAACTCACCGTACTCGTTCAGATCTACCAAATCGTACTCTTCCGGTGCTTCCTCTTCACTTTTCTCGCTGTAAACAGGAGTATAAGTAAATTGGACATCGCACTCATGCGCGAAAACCTCATTACAACGTTGACACTCTAAATCGACTTCGACGTTAGCTTTACCAGAGATAACGACTAATCGTTGTTCATCAAGCCCAAATGACATTGAGACTTGCGCGTCACGTTTTACGCCTTCAGTTGCTTCGGTTAAACGCTTTAAAAGACTGACTTGGATGATACCATCCATATCGAGTCGTTTTTGAGCCGTTCTTGCCGGATCAACTGTACGCGGTATTTTTTCCTTTTGCATAGGGCGCGAATCTTATCTTCCAAATCATGTTTAGTCAAAGGAAATGGCAAAAAAAATGTACTTTCCTGCCTTTCCTATTCAGAGCATTATGAATAGCAGGACAAGTTACGTTATCCTGAGATAAATGCTTCCGTGAATTGTAAATTAAAATGAGAAATTACCAACTAGTTTTAGCCTCTACCTCACCATTTAGGCAAGAGATCCTCAAAAAACTACACTTAGACTTCATAACAGCCAAGCCTGACTGCGATGAAACACCGTTTCCAGAAGAGACACCTCAGCAGTTAGTGATGCGTTTAGCTGAGACGAAAGCCAAGTCTTGTACAATTGAACAACCAGGATTAGTGATTGGTTCTGATCAGGTTTGTGTGATTGACGATGAGATCATTGGTAAGCCACACACTCGTGAAAAAGCAATTCAGCAACTATCTCGCCAAAGTGGTAAAAGCATCACTTTCTATACTGGACTTTCCGTTTGGAACAGCGAAACCAATAAAGCTGACACGCGTCTCGACACCTTCGTGGTGCATTTCCGCGATCTAACAGAGCAACAAATCATTTCGTATGTTGAGAAAGAGCAGCCTTATTTCTGCGCAGGCAGTTTTATGTGTGAAGGATTAGGCATTGCTTTGTTCAAACAAATGGAAGGCAAAGATCCAAATACCTTGATCGGGTTACCTCTGATCGATTTAGTCGATATGTTAGAAGCGCAAGGAATGAGAGTGCTGTAACAAATACTCTCTCTTTGTTAAGGGTCCCCTACTCCTTCCTTCGTCCGTTTAAGAAACGACGAGAAAGAAAAGTGAAATAAGTAGCGAAACGGTCTTTCAGTAAATTTCGTCATCCTCAAGAGAAGGGATGAGCGAGTTAAGGATCTTCGACAACATATGAAAACAAAAAGGTTGACGATATTCGTCAACCTTTTCTAATTAAAGCTCAGATACTCAATTCACGAAAAATTTGTGAACTCGTATATTTCTAAAGCTTACGTAAACCAGTCAGGGCCTTCTCTAGCCTTTTTTCCATTGGCGCTGAGATATCCATCTTCTCTTCGCTACCTGGGTGAGTAAACTTGATGTTTGCTGCGTGAAGAAACAAACGATTCAATCCAACTTTACCCGTATAAGCATCGAATCGACGATCGCCATAACGGTCATCCCAAGCAATCGGATGACCAGTATACTGAGCATGCACACGAATTTGGTGGGTGCGGCCGGTAATAGGGCTCGCTTGAACCAAAGTCGCGTCTTGGAATTTTTCTAAAACCTTAAAACGAGTTTCAGACGCCTTACCATTTGGGTTAACACGAACAATGCTGTTTACTTCATTTTTCAACAAAGGTGCATTGACCACTTTACAACTGTTCTTCCATTCACCCATCACCAAAGCGAAATAGTATTTCTGAACCGTTTTTTCACGGAACTGCGCTTGAAGATGTCTTAGTGCAGAGCGCTTCTTAGCAACAAGTAGAATGCCAGACGTATCTCTATCAATCCGATGCACTAACTCAAGAAAGCGAGCATCAGGACGAAGTGCACGCAATGCTTCAATCGCGCCAAACTTTAGCCCACTACCACCATGAACAGCAGTACCCGACGGTTTATTAAGAATCAACAGATGATCATCTTCATAAATGATGCACTGTTCTAGTTCAGAAACCTTGTTGAGTTTTGTGCTCGGTATGTTCTCTTCTGTTTTCTCTTCAATCGTTACTGGTGGGATACGAACTAAGTCACCAGCTTTTAGTTTGTACTCAGCTTTAATGCGTTTTTTGTTTACGCGGACTTCGCCTTTACGCACGATTCGATAAATCATGCTTTTCGGGATGTTTTTTAATTGGTTGCGTAAGAAGTTATCAATACGCTGACCAGCCATATCTTCGTCGATGTCGACAAACTGGACTTGGGTTCTAATTTCGCTCATGCGGTTATTGTATCACTGTCACTTTTGATAATTGAGATTTTCTTAGCACTATTCCGCACTAATTTACGCTTAATAGTCTCGAATCCATCACTAAATTGCACTCGAAGTTCTATATTTCTTTGATTCTTCGAACAAAAAAGCATCAAGATTCCTGCAAATTAAAATATCAAATGATAAATTATTTATAGACAGTGAGTTAGAGCTATCAAAACCCAAACAAAAACTGTTTTTTTTACAGCATTCCGACAAAGCAGATTGCTGTGTTTACCGACCGCTGCTATAGTTCACAGCTGCTATCAGTGGTTTGACTATTATTTAAACAGCTAACCATTCATAAGCAAGTAAATGAGTAGATAACTCAGATTAGACAGTGCTGCAATCGGCGTAAGACACGGTCAACTGAGCTCCTTATCGCTCTACTCACGTACACTCATGTTGAGTATTCACCGCCACATCGCGGATCATAGGCTAACTCCCTATGATGACTGACGTGCCCCAGAGCATCC
The DNA here is from genome assembly GCF_042466085.1 of Vibrio sp. R78045. Classification (NCBI taxonomy): domain Bacteria; kingdom Pseudomonadati; phylum Pseudomonadota; class Gammaproteobacteria; order Vibrionales; family Vibrionaceae; genus Vibrio; species Vibrio sp. R78045. The sequence goes on along the minus strand of NZ_JAXHBS010000008.1, from coordinate 892,294 downwards.
CTCTCCAGCCGGGAGGCTGCACCGATAAAGCCATGGGATCTGGCACCATGAGAAACGAAATAAAGCGATAAGAACAATGATGAAAATAAGAAAAGACAATGAGAATTTCTAAATGAAAAGAATGTTAATTAACGCAACTCAAAAAGAAGAGTTGCGTGTCGCTTTGGTTGATGGCCAGCGACTGTTCGATCTAGATATCGAAAGTCCAGGTCACGAGTCAAAGAAAGCGAATATCTACAAAGGACGTATTACCCGTATTGAACCAAGCCTAGAAGCGGCATTTGTTGATTACGGCGCAGAACGTCATGGTTTCCTCCCTCTTAAAGAAATTGCCCGCGAATACTTCCCTGAAGGTTATACATACCAAGGCCGCCCTAGCATTAAAGAAGTGCTAAGAGAAGGCCAGGAAGTGATCGTACAAGTAGAGAAAGAAGAACGTGGTAGCAAAGGTGCTGCACTGACGACTTTCATCTCTTTGGCCGGTAGTTACTTAGTTCTTATGCCTAATAACCCTCGCGCTGGCGGTATTTCTCGTCGTATCGAAGGTGATGAACGCACTCAACTGAAAGCAGCATTAAGCACTCTTGAACTTCCTCAAGGTATGGGCTTAATCGTGCGTACAGCGGGTGTTGGCAAAAGTGCAGAAGAGCTAGAGTGGGACTTGAATGTTCTATTGAATCACTGGGGCGCTATCAAGCAAGCTTCTGATTCAAACGCAGCCCCTTTCCTTATTCACCAAGAAAGTAACGTAATCGTTCGTGCGATTCGTGACTATCTACGTCGTGATATTGGCGAGATTCTAATCGACAGCAACACTATTTTTGAACGTGCACAAGCGCACATTCAATTAATACGCCCAGATTTCATGAATCGCGTTAAGAAATACGATGGTGAAGTGCCTCTATTCAGCCATTACCAGATTGAAAGCCAGATCGAGTCTGCTTTCCAACGTGAAGTTCGCCTTCCTTCTGGTGGTTCTATCGTAATCGATCCAACAGAAGCTCTGACTTCTATCGATATCAACTCTGCTCGTGCAACAAAGGGCGGCGATATTGAAGAAACTGCGCTAAATACTAACTTAGAAGCGGCCGATGAAATTGCACGTCAATTACGTCTACGCGACCTAGGTGGTCTTGTTGTTATCGACTTCATCGATATGACTCCGGTTCGCCACCAACGCGAAGTAGAAAGCCGTCTACGTGATGCCGTTCGTTTAGATCGCGCACGTGTTCAGATTGGCCGTATTTCTCGCTTTGGTCTTCTAGAGATGTCTCGTCAACGTTTGAGCCCATCACTAGCAGAAGCAAGCCACCACATTTGTCCTCGTTGTACAGGTACTGGTGTTGTTCGTGATAACGAATCTCTAGCACTGTCTGTTCTACGTTTGATTGAAGAAGAAGCCCTGAAAGACAATACAGCGCAAGTACTTGCTGTTGTACCTGTTCCAATCGCTTCTTACCTTCTGAATGAAAAACGTCGCTCAGTAAACCACATTGAGAAGAACCAAGAAGTTAAGATCACTGTTGTTCCTAACTCAGACATGGAAACGCCACACTTTGAGGTTATCCGTGTTCGTGAAGGTGAAGAGTTTGATCTACTGTCTTACCTACTTCCTCAAAAGCTAGATGCGCTTAAAGAAGCGGAAAGCAAAGAACCTGCAGAACAGACTATTCGCCCTAAGAAGCTCGAAGAGCCGGCTCTAAAAGGCTTTGCAGCTCCAGCTCAATCAGCACCGACTCCAGCTCCAGCTCCAGCTCCAAAAGCTGTAGAAGAGAAGAAAGCTGAGCCAGTAACAACTCAAGAACCAGGTCTAATCGGTCGTTTCTTCAAGGCTATCGGTAGCTTCCTATTTGGCTCTTCGACTCAAGAAGAGAAAAAAGAAGAGAAGCAAGAAGAAGAGAAACCTAAAAGCAATCGTAACAACGGTAACCGTCAACGCCGTGATCGTAACGACAACCGCCGTCGTAACCAACGTGGTGACCGTGGCGAACAACGTAACGAGCGTGGTGAACAACGCGGCGAACGTGGTGACAACCGTAACGAAAACCGTGACAACAAACGTCGTCGCAAACCTGCACGTGATGAGAAACCTGAAGAGCAAAAAGAAGCAGCTCCACAGCAAACTCGTCAACCTCGTAAGCCAAAGCAAGATCGTCGCAACAAGCCACGTGATGAGCAGAAGCAACGCGAAGAGCAAGTACCATCTAAATTAGCAGAAGAAGGTCTACAGCTGGCGGCAGAAGCTCAAGCTGACAAGCCTGAAGCGCCTAAGGCAAAACCTGAAGCTAAAGCTGTTAAGATTAAAGAGCGTCGTCAGCGTCGTAAACTGAACAAACAAGTTCGAGTTAAAGACCAACAAGCTCAAGCTGAAGCAGACAACTCATCTAAAGAGCAAGTTGTCGCAAAAGAACAGTCAGTAGCAAAAGAGCAAAAAGTTGCGGAACAAGTAGAAGCAACTCAAGCAAACTCTGAGCAAACTGAACAGGAAGAGCCAAAACAACGTCGTAACCGTCGTTCTCCACGTCATCTACGTGCAAGTGGTCAACGTCGTCGTCGTGGTCGTGATCGTCGCCCTAACCCATTCCGCCTACGTAAAGGTGGCGTAGCTTCTCCTGAGATGGCTATGGGTAAAGTAATGCCTCGCTTCGTACCAAAGCCTCATCACAAACAGGCAAAACCTGAAGTGACCGAAGTTCAAGTGAGTACAGAGACTAAAGTTGCTGTTCAAGAGCAAAATGTTGCTCAAGATACAGCACCACAAAGCAACGTAGTTATGGCAGGTGGCTTTGCGTGTCCTGAACTGGCTATGGGTAAAGTAATCATTCGTCGTGACGATGCTGCTATTATTGAGCAAACTGCAACTCAACAAGTTAACGTTGAAGCTCAGGTAACTGAAGCTCCAGCCGTTATTAAAGAAGCTCCTATCGCTGTTGAAACGACGAAAGTTGAAACTCCAGTAGCAGAAGCTCCTGTTGTAGCTAAACCTGTACAATCAGAAGAAGCAACACCCGTTGTTGAACCTGAAGTCGCTGTTGAAACTCCTAACGCTGAAAGTGTAAAAGTTGAAGAAGTTCCTGTTGTAAAAGCAGAAGCTCCTAAAGCGGCACCAAAGGCTGTGGTTGCTAAAAAGCAAGCAGGTTCACCAATGACTAAAGCGCCGGGTCCTCAAGAGATCAAAGAGATTCAAGTTGTTGCAGCTCCCTTCCGTACTGAGCGTTTTGTACCGAAAGGTGCGGGTAGCCAAGCAGCGTCAAACAAAGCTGGCGCAGGCATGACTAAGCCTCAATACTAATAAGTTTCACGGATTAATCCGTAGATAACACCAAAGGGCTGCTTATTAATAAGCAGCCCTTTTTTATATCTATTCTTCCGATAACTTATAATAGATATATTACTCAAAGTGGGGTTCAACCTTGAACTTAATCACATTTTTGGGTAGCATTCGCGCACTTATCTTTTCGACACTTCGCTATTGCCGCTCTTTTCCATCACTGTTTGGCTACGCAATACACTCGTGTCGGTAAATCCATTTTTAGCATAGCTGAGCAAACATGTTCGAATTCCCACAATTTTCAAAGCACTCTGTAAAGAATGACGTGCTTTCAGGTCTTACAGTAGCCCTAGCTCTGGTACCTGAAGCCGTAGCATTCGCTTTTGTTGCTGGCGTTGACCCAATGGTTGGTCTTTACGCAGCATTCATCGTAGGTTTAATCACTTCTGTCTTTGGCGGTCGTCCAGGTATGATATCTGGTGCAACTGGCGCAATGGCTGTAGTAATGGTAAGCCTAGTGGCAACCCATGGTGTTCAATACCTATTTGCAGCCGTAATGTTAGCCGGTCTTCTGCAAATTGCAGCTGGTGTATTTAAGCTAGGTAAATTTATCCGTATCGTTCCGCACCCAGTAATGATTGGTTTCGTGAACGGTTTAGCGATCGTTATCTTCTTGGCACAGCTTGGCCAATTTAAAGCGCCTGATGTAACGGGAGCATTAACTTGGTTACCAAGCGGTCAAATGACTCTGATGTTAGGCCTAGTAGCACTGACTATGGGTATCATCCACTTCCTACCTAAACTCACAACAGCAGTGCCTTCTTCATTGGTTGCTATTGTTACGGTAACGGCTTTGGTTGTTGGTCTTGATCTTGAAACTCGTACTGTTGTCGACTTCCTACGTACTATGTCTGGTGATGAAGCAGCGACACTAGCAGGTTCTCTACCAACGTTCTCGATTCCTGCGGTTCCATTTTCATTTGAAACACTGCAAATCATTCTGCCATACGCCATTATCCTTGCGGCTATCGGCTTGATTGAGTCTCTACTAACACTAACGGTACTAGACGAAATGACAAACACTCGTGGTCAATCTAACCGTGAATGTGTAGGTCAAGGTATGGCTAACGTAACGTGTTCAGTATTTGGCGCGATGGGTGGTTGTGCGATGATCGGCCAATCGATGATCAACGTAAACTCAGGTGGTCGTGGTCGTCTTTCAGGTATCGTAGCTGCAGTTGCACTTCTGATGTTCATCCTGTTTGGCTCCGCGCTTATCGAGATGATTCCTCTAGCGGCACTAGTGGGTGTAATGTTCATGGTTGTTATCGGCACGTTTGAATGGGCCACCTTCAAGCTGGCGCGTCGTGTACCTAAGCAAGACTTCTTCGTTATCATTCTTGTAACAGTAGTAACGGTGTTAACTGACCTTGCGGTAGCCGTTGGTGTTGGTGTTGTAGCTTCAGCGTTAATGTTCGCTTGGCAACATGCTAAACACATCTACGCAGACACCTCAGTAAACGCAGAAGGCTCAAAAGAGTACAAAGTTAACGGCCCAATCTTCTTTGGTTCAACGGCTAACTTCCTAGAGTTGTTTGACGCATACAACGATCCACAAGATGTCATCGTTGATTTTGCAAACTCACGCGTTACTGACCACTCAGCGATTGAAGCAATCGACACGATTGCTGACCGTTACGCAGCATTAGGCAAAACTCTTCACCTTCGCCACTTAAGCAAAGACTGTGTCGCTATGCTGCACAAAGCCGGGAGCTTAGTTGAAGCGAACGTTGCAGAAGACCCTATCTACAAAGTAATGTCTAAGTAATCTTAGCTATCGCTTAAATTAGATTTAGAAAGGCCGACATTCGATGTCGGCCTTTTTATATCTATAATTCTTGATATTCTTGATCGTGTTGATCTTGTTCTTTTTTGCTCAAAGACCGAACATCACTTCGACGTTAAATCGAATTTAATATTGCATCACTCGACTCTTCGATTAAATCCAACACTAATTCAAAGCCATTCCCCTCACCATAATAAGGATCGGGAATTTCTTGATACTGTGACTCTCCAAAACTCAAAAACAGCGCGAGCTTGTATTGGAGGTGAACTGGACACTGGCTCATTAAGTCTTCCAAATTAGCTCTATCTGCTGCAAGTATCAGGTCAAACTCTTCAAAGTCATTCATAACTACTTTGCGGGAGGTTATTCCCTTAAAACTGTACCCTCTCTTCTCTCCTGCCGACTTTGAGCGTGAATCCGGTGGATTGCCTTGGTGGAATCCAATTGTACCCGCAGAGTCGACCACAACATCAATCCCTATCTGCTGAGCTTTCTTTCGAAGCACCGCTTCACCTGTTGGCGAACGACAAATATTCCCCATGCAAACAACGAGTATCTTTTTCATCCGTAATCACCTGTTCTTCCGATGGTTTTTGCTATCGTTAAGTTAGGCTATGATAGACGCAATCACAACTTAAAAGGATTTGTTATGTCGACCGAAGACAACAAAGAACAACGCCATAAGGCAAGACAACAGAAAGTAAAAGAACAAGTCGATGCACGAGTGGCTGCAGCACAAGAAGTGAAAGGCTTATTGTTGGTTATTACTGGTAACGGTAAAGGTAAATCAACATCAGGTTTCGGTACCATCACTCGAGCTGTAGGCCATGGTAAGAAATGTGCCGTTGCTCAATTTGTTAAAGGCACTTGGGATAATGGCGAAAAAAACGTTCTTCAAAAGCTGGATGTAGAGTTCCAAGTGATGGGAACCGGCTTTACTTGGGAAACCCAAAACAAGGCTCAAGATATCGAAGCTGCGCAGCGCGTATGGAAAGAGTGTCAACGTATGCTAACCGACGAGTCGATTGATGTAGTTTTATTTGATGAGCTGACGTACATGGTGAGTTATGGCTACATCGAATTGGACGAAGTAGTAGAAGCTCTAAATAATCGCCCGAAAATGCAATCAGTAATTATTACTGGACGTGGTGCGCATCGAACGTTGACTGACATGGCTGATACGGTATCTGAAGTTCGTAACGTGAAGCACGCTTTCGAATCTGGCGTTAAAGCTCTGCAAGGTGTGGATTGGTAATCCCGTTCAATTAGAGATCCCCGACTCGGTCATTCTTCCCTCTCGAGGATGACGACTCTTCAGTGTTACTCCCCTAAATAAAGGATGAGCACCGATCGTCATTCCCTAGAACGAGGGACGAGTGTCATAGAGAATCTCTCGAAAGTATCATAAGCATCCAAACAAAAGCGCCATTCCCTGCAATAAGGAATGGCGCTTTTTTCTATGCTAGTTCAAGCGAGCAGAGATTAGTTAAAGAAACCTTTCAATAAACCATCAACCGCTTCTTTCGTTTTTTCGTCTTTGATCTTATCCGTTAGCTTATTCACACCACGGTCAATCTCTTTCTGCGCTTTTTGCTTCAACACATCATCAAAAACAAGCGCAAATTTCGGTTCTGCCCACTGGCCAGTGACCTTGATTGGGATAGTGACATCTTTCAGGTCATCGATACTCTTACCACCCTGACCTTCTAAAGACCCAACTATCGATGTTCTCACAAGGAAATCGACTGTCTCATTGATGAAGTTTGCCTTACCTTGGCCCGTCACTCTTAAAAGCGGTGATTGAGCTGACAAGTCATTCGTTGAAACCCAGCCTTTATCCACTTTGAGTGTCGCTTTCATTGCACTGAAATCAGTCTTCTGTGCGCCATCAACTTTTTCGACCTTCTCACCCTTGATCTTGGCGTAGTTTTCTCGAATCAGCTGAGCGACATTAATACCGTTAACCGCACCATCTTCGAAATTAATCGCAATCGTACCGACTAAGTTCTGTTTAATTCCTGTTGGTGTCAAGCTTTTACCTTTGACGTCAACATCGATATTACCAGTACCTTCTAGCATATCGTTTTCAGCGACATCAACCAGTAACGGCTGAACTTTCACACCTTTGATTTTCTTCTTAGCGGTGTAAGTCGCCGGTGTATTACGTGCATCTAATCTAGCTGTTGCAGAGATAGACCCATCGTAGAGATTCGATGTAAATGAGGTTAGCTCCGCGATACCACGATTAACAGAAAATGCTGTTTTAACATTCTGCATCTTCGCGTTGTTCGCTTTGAACTTATCAATCGTGATGTCACCTTTCACGTCTAACGTTTTCAGAGCCGAAAGATCAGGTTCTACTTCTTTAGTAGGAGCTGAACTATCAGAATTTGACGTTGAGCCACCAGCAGAATCAGAAGGCGCTGTGCTCGCTGTTTCTGTTGTCTTACCCAAACCTAAGAACTCATCTAAATCGATATTTGGACTATGGAGAGAGAAACGAACCTTTGGTATTTCAGATAAGGTGACGTCTGCTTTACCGTCTAGCTCGATAGCATTTGCTTGCAACTTCTCTAGCACAAAGCTCAAGTGGCTCTTATTAAGATCAAAGCTTAGGTCAGACAACATATCCACTTTCATTGGTGATTGTGGAAGCGCATCGCCTTTGAGTGTTGAATCTAACGTTAGCTTATTCAATGTGACTTTTGAAATCGCACTATCTACCGTTAGTTCACCACCACCTTTAAGATCAAGGTCAAGGCCTGCGGCGTTACCAACTACAGCATAAGTAAGTTGGTTTACCTTATCGAACTCAAACGTGTTCAAACCAATTTTTGCAGATTCAATCGACGTCGCAGGATCATTGAACTTAGCGTTTAGGTCAATATTGCGAAGTGCGTAACTTGCAAAACCTTCCGCTAATTTAAACTCAGCACTACCTTCTGCAGAGAACTTCTGCTGATTGTTTTCACCAGAGGCAGCAAAGGTCGCAGTGGTCCACGTATCAACCGCAAATTCAGACAAGTTTAAAGACACATCGTATAACTTAGTGAATGAGCCGGCTTGCTTGTCGTCCATTTCAAACAATGCGTTTGAGACAGTAACGCCCGCAAGGTTTATCGTCCAACCTGATACTTCTGTCGTACCTTGTTCTTCGGTCGCTGGCGCGGATTCAGAACGGGTATCTGCAACAGACTCAGGCTCTTGAGACGCTGATGCCTGCGTTAACGCATCGATGTTCTTACGACCATCTTTAAGGGTTTCTAAATAGAATTCTGCACCATCCAGAGTCACGTTGCCGATTTCTAGTTGGTTGCTAAATAGCGGAGTAACCGACACATCAACACCAACGTTATCAACCTTAAATAGGTTAGGTTGGGTAAATCCTTCAGGGTTACGTAATTCAGTTTGACCAAGAGCAAAGCCAATAGATGGGAAGAATTGCCAGCTGATATCACCCTCGATCACGAGCTCTAGGCCGGTGTGTTTTTGGGCTTGTTCGACAATTAATGGCTTAAATTGGTTGGGATTCACTAACAGCACTAGTGCCAGAATTGCTGCAATAACAACAAACACTGGTACAGCTATGAAAATGAGTAGTTTCTTCATCCGCATATTCCTTGCTTAGATTCCAAAAGAAAGTGGCACTATAAAAGTGCCACTGATTCGGTAAAAAATAAAGCTAAGTGAGTCACTTAGGCAAAATTTTATTCGATTAAGACTTCAACAACTTCGCAATGTGCGCTTTTAACACATCAATCGCAATACGGTTTTTACCACCACGAGGAACGATGATGTCTGCGTGTTGTTTTGAAGGCTCGATAAACTGCATAAACATTGGGCGCACTGTTTCTTGATATTGCTTAAGTACCGTGTCCATTGTACGACCACGCTCTTCTACATCACGTTTAACACGACGTAGTAGACAGATGTCTAATGGCGTATCCATAAACACGCTTGCGTGCATTAGTTTACGGAGACGCGGGTCAGTTAGAAGCAGAATACCTTCTAAAATGATCACTTTCTTAGGGGTAAGTGTAGTCGTTTCAGAAGTGCGTGTATGCTCTGTGTAACTGTATTCCGGAACTTCTACTGCATTACCACTCATTAGCTGCTGTAGATGTTCACATAAAAGATCATGATCTAGTGCATTTGGGTGATCGTAGTTAGTTTTAACACGCTCTTCCATACTCAAGTGGCTTTGGTCGCTGTAATAGCAATCTTCCGTGATAACACCAATTTGATGGTCGCCTACTTTTTCGCGCAATTCATTATAAATTGTACTAGCAATCAGACTTTTTCCTGAAGCTGAAGCGCCAGCGATACCTACGATGACACATTGATTATTATCAGACATTAATTTTGCACCCGATATGGTTTGGTGGTGGGAAGAGATAAACCGCCTGATTATAGGGGCTAAACAACATAGATTCTAGTCGCCATTTTAGCTAATTGCAGTCAAATTGATGATATCAATGCATTTAATGAATACAATCGTTTGCTTTCAAATAACTTACCTACAACTATTTGCACAACCCCAATGGCTATTTCCTAAACCCAAAAAGCCATTTATCTTACCAACCATTATTTACAAGACATTGAGAGTGGCCAACTTTATTCAACCATAGAGAAGTTAATTGCTTCCGGTCTCGCTTTTCCCGTCCAAAACATCTTCGCAGCAACATTTTCAGCAAGCTCTAGATAATGACGAGTATGTTCGCTGTCTGGGCGACGTATTACCGTTGGGCAGCCAGCATCAATGTCTTCTCGTACATCAATATGCAGTGGAATTTGCGCCAAGATATCGAGGAAAAATTCTTCAGACATAGCCTCTGCGCCACCAGCGCCAAAGATATGCTCTTTCTCACCACAATGACTACAAATATGGTAGCTCATGTTTTCGACGAGACCCGCCACAGGTACGTTCACTTTATCGAACATCGCTACACCTTTACGTGCATCGGCTAAAGCCAAATCTTGAGGAGTCGTCACGACTACCGCGCCCGTTACTGGGATCTGCTGCGACAACGTTAGCTGAATATCACCCGTGCCCGGTGGCATATCGATAACAAGGTAATCCAACTCTGGCCATACGGTTTCGTTAACAAGTTGGCCTAAAGCTTTAGCTGCCATAGGGCCACGCCAGATTGCCGCATCGTCTTTCGACACAAGATACCCAATAGAATGTGTAAAAATGCCATGCGCCTCAATTGGCATCATCCATTTATTATTCTGTACTTGTGGTCTTGCGTCTAATTGGCCAAGCATCATAGGCACTGACGGGCCATAGATATCTGCATCCAGCAAACCGACTTTTGAACCTGACTTAGATAACGCGAGCGCAAGGTTTACCGAAGTTGTTGATTTACCCACTCCCCCCTTGGCAGACGTTACCGCGATAATGTTCTTAACGCCTTTCAATGGTGTAGCGACGGTAGTTTCAAGCGCTGATGGCTTCACATTCACTTCGAATTGAAAAGCGCTGACAAGTTGCTGTTCGATCTGAGCGTTAATCCAGTATTTAAGATCAGCAGCCAGTTGATTCGCAGCAAAAGGTAAAGTAATAACAAATGATCCACGCGGATCAACCGATACAATATTTTGGTGTTGCGCCCACTCAGGAATGAGGATTGGTGATTCGAACTCATTCAACCATGAACAGAAATCTTGCTTAGAAGTAAAGTTACGCATTGAGGCTCCTTTTTTATTTATGCTATCACCCACGAGATAAAGACTGAACCCCTAAAAAACTAGGGGAATCCTTTGTCTGATACCTTGGCGTATCACACGTTATAAAGTAGTATTACCTCTCAAAATTTATACCTATCAAAAAAGCGAATTATTAAGTATGGCAACTGATCCAAGACAACTTTTGGTAACTTGTGCGCTTCCGTACGCTAACGGCTCTATTCACCTTGGTCATATGCTTGAGCATATCCAAGCTGATATCTGGGTTCGATACCAGCGTCTACGTGGCAACACTGTAAACTTCATCTGTGCTGACGATGCTCACGGCACGCCAATTATGCTTAAAGCTCAACAGATGGGTATCACACCAGAAGAGATGATCGCTGCTGTTAGTGAAGAGCACCAAAAAGACTTCGCTGGCTTTGATATCAGCTTTGATAACTACCACAGCACACACAGCGAAGAGAACCGTGAACTGGCTTCTCACATCTACCTAGAACTTAAAAAGAACGGCTTCATTTCTAGCCGTACTATTTCTCAGCTTTTCGACCCTGAGAAAGAGATGTTTCTACCAGACCGCTTCGTAAAAGGTACTTGCCCTAAGTGTAAATCAGAAGACCAGTATGGTGATAACTGTGATAACTGTGGTGAGACATATAGCCCAACTGAACTGATTAACCCTAAATCAGCGGTTTCTGGCGCAACTCCAGTAATGAAAGACTCTGAGCACTTCTTCTTCGACCTACCTCAGTTCGAAAGTATGCTTAAAGAATGGACTCGTTCTGGCTCTCTACAGAATGAAACTGCAAACAAAATGCAGGAATGGTTTGAGTCTGGTCTGCAACAGTGGGATATCTCACGTGATGCACCTTACTTTGGCTTTGAAATCCCAGGTGAAAAAGACAAGTTCTTCTACGTATGGCTAGACGCACCTGTTGGCTACATGGCTTCTTTCAAGAACCTATGTGACAAGCGTGACGATCTAAACTTCGATGAATACTGGAAGAAAGACAGCACAACTGAGCTTTACCACTTCATCGGTAAAGACATCGTTTACTTCCACAGCCTATTCTGGCCAGCAATGTTAGACGGCGCAGGCTTCCGTAAGCCAAACAACGTATTCGTGCACGGCTACGTAACAGTGAACGGTGCAAAGATGTCTAAGTCGAAAGGCACATTCATCAAAGCAAGCACGTACCTAAACCACCTAGACCCTGAGTGTCTGCGTTACTACTACGCAGCTAAGCTAAACAGCCGTATCGATGATTTAGACCTTAACCTTGAAGACTTCACTCAACGTGTAAACGCTGATGTAGTAAACAAGATTGTTAACCTAGCTTCTCGTAACGCTGGCTTCATCACTAAACGTTTTGAAGGCAAGCTAGCTGCTGAATTTTCAGAACCTGAGCTATACAACGAATTCGTTGCTGCTGCTGAGCGTATCGGCGAGCTATACGAAACTCGTGAGTTCAGCCGTGCTATCCGTGAAATCACTGCACTAGCGGATAAAGCTAACCAGTACATCGATGAGAAAGCACCTTGGGTTCTTGCAAAAGAAGAAGGTAAAGAGAAAGAGCTTCAAGAAGTTTCTTCTGTTGGTATTAACCTATTCCGCGTACTAATGGCTTACCTGAAACCAGTAATGCCAGAGCTTGCAGCTCGCACTGAGGCTTTCCTAAACGAAGAGCTAACGTGGGAAGCGATTGCGACTCCGCTAACTGATCACGAGATCACTAAGTTCAAAGCGCTATTCAACCGCATTGATCCTAAGAAAGTGGAAGCAATGGTTGAGTCTTCTAAAGAAGATGCAGCCACAGAGGCAGCAGCGAAAGAAAAAGCAGAAGCTGAAAAAGAACAAGCAAGCCAAACTGAGCTAGACAAAGAGCCAATCGCAGACGAGATTGAGTTCGATGCCTTTGCTGCAGTAGACATGCGTATTGCTCGTATCATCTCTTGTGAAGAAGTACCAAAAGCGAACAAACTACTAAAGTTCCAACTGGACATCGGTGGTGAGACTCGCCAAGTATTCTCTGGCATCAAATCAGCATACAAACCTGAAGAGCTAGAAGGCAAGCTAACCGTAATGGTAGCTAACCTAAAACCTCGTAAGATGAAGTTTGGTATGTCTGAAGGCATGATCCTGGCAGCTGGCCCTGGCGGCAGCGACCTGTGGATCCTTGAGCCACACGAAGGTGCTCAACCTGGTATGCGTGTAATGTAATTCTGGCTTCAGTCAGATAACAAGCACTCATCACTAAATCCCTAATGCATTTTTAACTTGAAAGAGTTAATCAGCATTGGGGATTTTTTATATCTACCGAAAATAAGCGTTCTCTGTTAGAGTCGCCGTCAACTATGCTATGTAGAGTAGAAATTAGTTTGTCGACGATAAACACCTCTTTACTCTAAAACCCTTTTTAGGAATCCCCAGTGACTAACAACGAAATCTTGCGTCGTATTCAACACGCACTAAACCTTAAAAATGCACAAATCATCAAAGCTATCGAACAAGCTGATGTGACCGTTGCTCATGACCAAGTGATTAACTGGCTAAAAGACGACAACGACAAGTCATGCTCTAAGATGAAAGATAAAGAGTTAGCGGTATTCCTAAATGGTTTCATCAACCTTAAGCGTGGCAAGAAAGAAGGCGAGCAACCTAAACCTGAAGTTGCACTGACGAACAACATGATCTTCATGAAGCTTCGTATCGCATTAAACATGAAAGCAGAAGATGTTTTGGACGTACTAGAAGTAGTTGGCATTAGCTTGAGCAAGTACGAAATTGGCGCTTACTTCCGCAAGCCAGAGAACAAGAACTACAAAGTATGTGAAGACCAGCTACTTTGCGATTTTCTAAATGGCGTGCAATTTACTAACCGTCCAGACTCAGAAGAGTTTGCAGGGTAAGTTACTGCCTATTGATAAGTTTTCACCAACTATCGATGAATAAAAAGCGGCGAGATAATTTGATTATCTCGCCGCTTTTTCGTTTTCTTTACGTCACCGACTAAACAGGAGCAACAATAGTAAACCTATGGCTTAGCTGTCGTCTTCAGTGAAGTTCGTTGGTAATGTCGTTTTCATTTCATTCCAAACTTGTGCACTTGCGATGCCGTAGTTACGAATCACTAATGGCAAGTTTTCACGTTGGCCGCTCTCGCAGATAATGAACAACTCTTTATAGAAGTCCATCGCCAAGCGTCGAGCTTCTGGGTTAGAGAAGTAGTAACTGCCAATTCGGTCATACAATTTACGCACACCATTAAAAATCAGGCCATAGATTTGGTTGCCTGAGTGAAATGCCAGGCGTTGGAAAAGCATGTAGTCATAAAAGTTAAAAGTCTTCGCGATTAGTATCGTCTGACGTTTCGCTTCATCTTTTTCTACATCTTCTTTCACTGATTGTTTGATCTTATCAGCATAAGGTGAAGACTCTAAAAACTCGTCCCACGTTGGTGCCGCAAGTAGCGCTTCGCAAGATTCAATCACATTACTGATCGTACGCTCTGAAGCTTCTTTATTTGATTTGAATGCGTAACGCATAAAGATAGGGCTGATATTCGTTCGAGCAGCAAGCAAGTCTTCTACCATCTTACTTGCATTATCCACGTCCAACGTCATCAATGTATCGAGAATATGAAGACCTGAGGTTTCCATAAACTGATTAACTTTCGTTGGCTTGCCATGTTGGATTGTCAACCAACCATCACGTGCAAGACGCTGAAGTACTTCACGAAGCGTAGTCCGTGTAACGCCAATCAGCTCGGAAAGCTCACGCTCTGCTGGCAAGATAGAACCTGGAGGGAAACGGCCATTCCAAATACTTTCAATAATATACTTCTCTGCAAATCCTGCCGGGCTCTTCGCCTTAATGACCATCTACACTTCAATCCAATTTAATTATTCTGTTTTAATTTACTCATCATACCACTAGTCACACCTAGCGGAAACACCCTCAAAAGTTTTACTCCCCCAAAACACGAGTAGAGTTAAAACTCTAAAGTTCAGCACACGTTTGCAACTTAGCTTTAGAAAGCAAGCAACTACAAACCACCATTTCAACAAATTATTAACACAACAAATTTCCTTTTAAATCAATGATTTTGGTCATATTTTTAAAACCACTAAATTGCAATGTTAAGTTGTAATAATCATATATAAACCGCTTCTATCATGTAAATTTCAATCATTTCGCTCAAATATTGATTCTAGTCGGTTTTTATCACATTTTAAGTGGTATGCTTGCGCTACTTTGATCGCGTTTCTCGATAAAAAAGGGGTATTTTTAGTGCAGCAGGGCTTTTCCTGTTGACTAAATGTTATCTAAGAGTAGAGTTGCGCTCAAAAATTAGCAGTGCTTGAGTTTCTAAGGGAGTGACTTGGCAAGACCACAGAACATTACATGGAATGTAGTTTTTCTAAGTCACTGTTAGTTATGTGTTTTAACAAATACATAACTCGATTCTCAAATGTTGTATTGCTTGTCTATTCATAATCAACATAAAAGAGTATTAACATGCCGATGTCTCTCGGAAACGCTTTTATCAAGAACTTCCTTGGTAAGGCTCCTGATTGGTATAAACTTGCCATCATTTCCTTTTTAATCATCAACCCGTTTGTTTTCTTCCTAGTTGACCCATTTGTTGCGGGCTGGCTATTGGTGGTTGAGTTTATTTTCACGCTAGCTATGGCGCTAAAATGCTACCCTCTTCAACCTGGTGGTTTATTAGCAATTCAAGCCATCGCCATTGGTATGACCAAGCCTGAAATGGTTTATCACGAGCTACAAGCAAACCTTCCTGTATTACTCTTATTGGTGTTCATGGTTGCTGGTATCTACTTCATGAAAGAACTGCTTCTGTTCATTTTCACGAAGATACTGCTCGGCATCCAGTCCAAAGTTTTACTCTCTATTGCGTTTTGTGTTGCCGCTGCTTTCTTGTCTGCCTTCCTAGATGCACTGACAGTAATCGCGGTCGTTATTAGCGTTGCAGTTGGCTTCTACTCTATCTACCACAAAGTAGCATCAGGTAAAGGCACAACGTCTGCGCACGATCATACTCATGATGAAGAGATCTCCGAACTAACACGTGATGATTTAGAAAACTACCGCGCTTTCTTACGTTCACTGCTTATGCACGCTGGTGTTGGTACCGCGTTAGGTGGTGTAATGACTATGGTAGGCGAACCGCAAAACCTAGTAATTGCTAAACAAGCAGGTTGGGAATTCGGTGAGTTTATTATCCGTATGCTACCAGTAACACTGCCTGTATTCGTCTGCGGTATTCTAACTTGTGCGCTTGTAGAGAAATTCAAAGTGTTCGGCTACGGTGCAAAATTGCCAAATAACGTTCGCCAAATCTTAGTTGAGTTCGACAACAAAGAACGAGCAAATCGTACCAAGCAAGACGTTGCAAAACTATGGGTTCAAGGTGCAATCGCAGTTTGGCTTATTGTAGGCTTGGCGCTTCACGTCGCTGAAGTGGGTTTGATCGGTCTTTCAGTTATTATTTTAGCAACGGCATTTACTGGCGTTATCGAAGAGCATTCAATGGGTAAAGCCTTTGAAGAAGCGCTACCATTTACAGCACTTCTGGCTGTCTTCTTCGCTGTAGTTGCGGTAATCATCGACCAATCACTATTTAAGCCAGTGATCGATGCAGTACTTCACGTTGAAGATAAAGGCGCACAGTTAGCCCTCTTCTATGTAGCCAACGGTATCTTATCGATGGTTTCGGATAACGTGTTCGTAGGTACGGTTTACATCAACGAAGTGAAAACAGCGCTCGTTGAAGGCATCATAACTCGTGACCAATTTGACTTACTTGCTGTTGCTATCAACACAGGTACTAACTTACCTTCGGTTGCTACACCAAACGGCCAAGCTGCATTCCTATTCCTATTAACATCAGCACTTGCTCCGTTAATTCGACTGTCTTATGGCCGCATGGTCATCATGGCTCTGCCATATACTATCGTGTTGGCACTGGTTGGCCTTGCCGGTATTGTGTTCTTCGTTGAACCAATGACAGCATGGTTTTATGATGCAGGTTGGATTATTCACCGAACTGGTGAAGTCATTGCTCCAGTTATCTCTGGCGGTCACTAAGCTAAACACTGTGTCACAAACCACAACAAGTATAACTAACTAATCAAAAATATTAGTTGATTAGGAAACTTATCCAAGATAAAAAGCTCTGAGTATTCAGGGCTTTTTTATTTTATAGACAGGATTAAATTCGTGAATTTTTTTGTAATGCTCAAAGACTTCTCTAAGGGACGTTTATCTTGGCTTTTATTGCTGGCTTTTATTGTATTTTTTGAAGCATGCGCTCTCTTCTTTCAGCATGTGATGATGCTTGGCCCTTGTGTAATGTGTATCTATGAGCGCGTTGCTATGCTTGCTATCGGCGTCGCGGCAATCATTGGCGCTGTTGCTCCTAATAACCCAGTATCACGCTGGCTAGGCCTCGCTGGTTGGGGATTTGGTGCTTATAAAGGTTTAATGCTTGCGTTAGAGCACGTTGACTACCAGTTTAATCCGTCTCCTTTCGCTACCTGTGATTTATTCGTAACCTTCCCTAGTTGGGCACCATTAAACCAATGGGCCCCGTGGATGTTCGAAGCTTACGGCGACTGCAGTAAAGTCGTTTGGCAACTCTTAGACCTGTCGATGCCTCAATGGCTAGTGATTATCTTTGCCGGTAACTTAATTGCTTGTGGTTTTGTTATCATTTCTCAATTTTTCAAATCGAAAAACGATTAACACTAGATCATTTAAAATAGAACAACAAAAAAGTCGACCACAAGGTCGACTTTTTTATCGCTTAAGCTTTTTATCACTTAAAGAATGTCTGTCACTCAGCTGAGTTACTCAACAAGCCGTGATTAGCTGTTTTTGCCACAGCACTGCTT
Source organism: Vibrio sp. R78045 (assembly GCF_042466085.1). Lineage (NCBI taxonomy): Bacteria > Pseudomonadati > Pseudomonadota > Gammaproteobacteria > Vibrionales > Vibrionaceae > Vibrio > Vibrio sp. R78045. The sequence goes on along the minus strand of NZ_JAXHBS010000008.1, from coordinate 874,571 downwards.
AAACTTTTTGCCACTTTCACATGGGCAAGGGTCGTTGCGACCAATACCTTTGAATGGGTTCACGCTCTGCGATTTATTGCCTAACATAGCTTCATCAGCCGCCAATGCCACCTCTGAAATCATTAGATCAACCTGCCCCACTAAATCTTGAAGTGATGGTGGGTTTTCAAGCCCAGCCGCAATCATTTGCTGCTGAGTTTGTTCTTCATCAATCGCTAACATGAGAGTTGTTAGGAGCGCTTGTAACATACGCAGAGTGCCATCAGCCATCGTCACTGTTTGCCATTGCTCTTCCACAGTAGGCCAAACCATCATAAAACCTTCAGCGAAATCGGCGAACTGCTCATTAAAATCGCCATCAGCCAACACATCACTCAGTAAATATTCATTACGCTGAATTAGATTATGTTGACGGTTAATTTGCTCAGTCACCATTGAAACCAATTCTTTGCCAGCTTCAGGAGCAATGACAGCCAGCCACGCTTCTGGATCTAATGGCTTAGTCGCAAGGTTAGAAGCAAGAATTGCCCCTTCGATAAATTGAGGAGTAATGTCAGTCGTAGATTCAGGTAAGTTTAATAATTGATATGTCATGAAAGCTCTATTTATTAGATCATTTATCCCATTATAACGTTATCAGGCTTAACCTGTCGCTATTAACCGCTGAAGCCGTTATGCCGACACCTACTACACGCATAGTGACATCTCTATGATCAAACCGTACAATCACGCCTCTTAATTTTCGATACACTCAGTTTCGGTAGAGCAATATGCGAGTAATACTTGGCCCTATGGAGGGCGTTCTAGATCACCTAATGCGTGAAATTCTTACAGAGATCAATGATTACGATCTCTGTGTCACAGAATTTGTGCGTATCGTTGATCAACTTCTTCCCCCGCATGTTTTCCACCGTATTTGTCCAGAATTACTTCAGGGCTCTCAAACCATGTCTGGTGTGCCTGTCCATGTTCAGCTACTGGGTCAACATCCTAAATGGATGGCAGAGAATGCTATTCAAGCAGCAAATCTTGGCGCGAAAGGGATCGATCTAAACTTCGGTTGTCCAGCCAAAGCGGTAAACAAAAGTAATGGTGGGGCTTCATTGCTCAAAGAGCCAGAACTTATTTACCAAGTAGTAAAAGCATGCAGAGAAGCAGTGCCTGAGCATATTCCCGTTTCAGCTAAAATTCGCTTGGGTTGGGAGCACCCGGATGAGTGCTTTGAGATTGTCGACGCTATCGAACAAGCGAAAGCGGATGAACTGACTGTACATGCTCGTACCAAAGTTGGCGGCTACAAAGCCAGCGAAATCAAATGGGATTACATCAATCAAATAAGAGAGCGGACCTCTTTACCGTTGATTGCGAATGGAGAAATTTGGAACTATCAAGATGGTCAAGATTGCATTGAAACAACAGGAATCGATTCATTGATGGTTTGCCGTGGTGCTTTCAACATTCCGAACCTTGGTAATGTCGTTAAGCACAACCACCCTAAAATGCCGTGGAATAAAGTGATTGAACTTTTACTGCGCTACTCAGAGTTTCAAATTAAAGGGGATAAAGGCATGTACTACCCCAATAGAGTGAAGCAGTGGTTTGTTTATTTAAGTAAAGGCTACCCTGAAGCAAACGAACTATTTAAAGAAATTCGTACCTTTAAGAAGGCGCCACCGATAGTAGAACGCCTGCAGCTTTACCAAGAGCAACACTGCCAATTCCATTAATTCTTTAGGCACGTTTTATTCAAAAAACGCATCACTGCTTACTTACTCCTCAAAACACTTGTCCAATCGCGTGGCTAAAATTCGAGACGGTTTTTACCTGTCGTCTTAGCCACGTACAGCTTTTCATCTGCGTATTTAAATATCTCTTCGAAGTTAAGTTTGTTTTGCTCTGTTTCAACGAGACAGACACCACCTGATACTGTAAATCCATTGGGAATAACATCGGCTGATGTCGCGCAAATCGCATTTTTCACACGCTCTAACGTTCTCATCAGTGTCTCACGATCCTCGCCTTTCATGTAAACAACAAACTCTTCTCCACCAAACCTAGCTGCCACGTCACTGCTTCGAATGCTGTTATTTATCTGACGAGACATAAAGCGAATCACATCGTCGCCTTTATCATGCCCATAGGTGTCATTGATTGACTTAAAATCATCAATATCAAGCACCGTTAGAGCAAATAGTTGGTCATGCTCTACGCTTTGCCAAAACACTTCTAAACCACGTCGATTCAATAACCCTGTCATCGGATCTTTGGCAGCAAGCTCTTTAAAGTAACCGCGTTCAATATTGGAATTAACGTAAAAGAAAATGGTCACGGAGAACAGATAAACGATAATCGCAACAATTAAGCTATCTTTTTCATAAATAAAGAAATGCTCGATTTCCTTAGCTAGATTTAACTCGTAATACATCGCATGATGTGACGCGACGCCTTCTAAGGAAATCTCACGATAAAAGATTGCAGAATCGCTTGGATCCACCAGAGTCGTATCAATAATGTTCACTCTTCCCGCTAAATGCTGATTAGAAGCCTCTAACAGTTTGTCCGCATCAATATCGACAGATAGCATCCCTTGATGGACGCCTTTGTGAAATACAGGAATAGTCATACTGATAATTCGGTCCAGTGAATCGAATCGGTACACAGGCCCAGTTAACGTAAGTTGTTCTGGATTATTAGCAGTTTTTTGCCAATAAGGTCGACTTTTGATGGTGGAAAGAAGCGCCTTACTTAATCCTTTGGCAAAATTTTCAGGTGATGAAATGACATAACCACTCGCATCAATGAAGTGCACACCGTCATGATATTCATCAAGTTGAGATAGAAATGAAAGGATAGGAGCTAAAGCGATCTTCTCTGATGCACCTTTATAGCTATCGCTGCTTTCAGAGCACAACGACTCTTCACCAACCAGCATATAGTCGATGTCAACTGAAGGGATATCGCCGGTTTTACCATCTGCGAGAAGCAGGACGTCGATAGGCCAAATGCGACATAGGCCATTAACTACCTGCTTATTATGGTCGAGAAAAAGTGGATTTCCGGATTTGTAGTAGTTTGAGAAGCTGTAATCTAAAGCAGTAACCACCTTCGTCGTTCGTGTGAACACCTCTTCAATGCGATGAAACTCAACGTTGATATCTTTTTTTACCGCATCAAAATGATTCTTACCAATTAGACCTAGCAACATTATGGCGATCACGGCAGGGAATCCAAAGACAAAGCGAAGGCTAAAGTGCCTGTTTACTTTCATATAATGTGCTCTTAGTGCTCAGCTATTTTCATTTATACCATTAATATTATGGCATTAATTGTCATTTCCCTCGATGTAAAATGATGTAAATTGATATTAACGATATGACTAATGGTAAGATAACTGCTTAAAAATGAATAAAGTAGAACGCAAGCCAGATATAGAATCGATGAGTTTTGTTTATCTAAGCAAATTCAATACTGTTAACAACAATCACTTAAATACTGTCAAACAATTGATAATTAACCTTATCAACGACTGATTATCGCACGATCAATGACGGACTTCGGCAGTGTCACACCAAGTTCGCGAGCCGCGTCTAAGTTAATGACCAGTTTCGAACTCTTTGCTGTTTTAACACTTAACTTTCCAGGTTTTTGTCCGTTCAGAATCGCCGCTACATAGTCTGCAGTTTGGACACCTACGTTATAATAATCTAACCCTAAGCCCGCAATAGCTCCCTTACCAACGTAAGAAGTAGCCCCTGCGACGACGGGAGTATTCGCTTGATTCGCTGCTTCAATAAGACCTTCTATACCACTTGCAACCGTGTTATCGGTCAACGCATAGATAACATCAGACTTCTTGGCAACAAACCCTGCTTTTGATTCAACATCATCAATGGTCAACGCTTTTTCAGTATAAAGAGTAATACCAAAATCTCTCGCAGCCTCTTTCAACAAACCAACTAACGCAACGGCATTTGCTTCTGCAGGATTATAAACAACCCCAATAGAGCTTGCCTGAGGAAGAAGCTCTCTAATCAGTGAGACATGTTGAGAAACCGGAGATAAATCAGAAAGACCGGTGACATTTCGCCCCGGCATTTCCAATTGTTTAACTAGCCTTGCACCGATTGGATCGGTAACTGCCGTAAATACAATAGGAATTGAACGAGTAGCTGAGACTAACGCTTGTGAGGTCGGGGTAGCAATGCCCACTAACACATGGGGATTTTCGCTCACTAACTCTCTAGCGATCTTGGCCGCTTGGACAGGACTGCCATTGGCCATTTCGTAGGAAAACTCTAAATTTTTACCTGCTTCATAGCCTTTCGCTCTCAATCCTTCGATAAGCCCTAGACGTGTCGCATTCAGATCTGGGTGGTCAACAACTTGTGAAACCGATACTTTGGCGACGTTCGCCATTACGTTGCCAGTCCACAGCAACAACAGACAGCCTAAAACCGCTGCCAATACCTTTCTTACAGAACCCATTATCGCTCCCTACATCAAGCTCTACTCGTTATTAATCGCTCGAAGAGAACAACATCAAAATAATCACTATTGACATTATTACCAGTAACTATTGATAAGTTGAAGTGATATTTAACAAAAATACAACAAAGTTCGAGTTATGCGAGAAAAGGCCAGATTAGGTTAACTGAAAGGTAAGAAACAAAATGAATAAGGGAGTAACTAAACAACTAAAGTAGAGAACGAATCTGAGAACGAGCTACTGATGCAAAGTCGTTCTCAGACAAACGGAGGAAACAAACTGCTCTTTTAGAACCAACGCTCCATAGAGGACTTATCTAGCTGACGAAATGCGCGATTTAAAATGATCGCCAATTCTTTATAACGAGGACGTGGCTTTATTGGTTCTAAAGCAAAACCTGTCTCAGTAATTTTCTCGTGTAATTCGCGATACCACGATACTAATGCTGGTGGAAGTTGCGTGTTTGAGCGGTTGCCTAACCACCACATACCCTGAAGCGGTAAACTAATAGCGAACAAAGCCATAACCACAGCTTGCGGCATCGCTTGATAATTATTAAAGACCATTTGCGTAAGAACGCTAATAGCGGCTATTGCTGGCATCACCTTTACGCCAAAGCGCGTCGCCTTGATAATGCGTTGCTCAGGGAAAATAGCGTTTAACTCTTTTCGAACAGGCCAGAGATCCATGTACTTTTGGCCATCTTTTAAACTGCTCGCTAAACCAACTCTATTGCTCATATGAGTCTCCCGTTAAAAAAAAGTTGAAATCATCAACTAAAAACACAAAAATTTGACGAAAAATAATATTCTTTCAAATTTTTTTGTTATATTTGCACAATATCGCTATTATTTGCAGACCTCAATCTCATTGTTGCCCTTATTTACAATTTAAGCAACTCTGGGACGACTTCTGCAAGGAATGCAAGAGCCTCTTTTCTTAAAAAGTGGCTTTCACTTTAATACGGAAATTAACGTTTTTTTGACCAAGGTTAGTACGCAAGCAACAGTGCTTCGTCTATTCTTGAGATTAATTTTCATCCTTAACTGATTTCGATCAGAAAAATAAACAGGTAGTCATTAATGTCTAAGCTAGTTTTAGTTTTAAACTGTGGTAGTTCTTCTCTTAAATTTGCTGTTGTTGATGCAGAAACAGGTGCTGAGCACCTAACTGGTCTTGCTGAATGTCTTGGTCTTCCAGAAGCTCGTATGAAATGGAAACTTGACGGCAAGCACGAAGCACAACTAGGTGCGGGCGCAGCTCACGTAGAAGCACTATCTTTCATGGTAGAAACTATTCTTGCTTCTAAGCCTGAGCTTAAAGCTAACCTTGGCGCTATCGGTCACCGTATCGTTCACGGTGGCGAGCAGTTCACTTCTTCTGCACTTATCACTGATGAAGTGCTTAAGGGTATTCAAGACGCTGCGACTTTCGCACCTCTTCACAACCCAGCTCATCTTATCGGTATTGAAGCGGCTCAACAAAACTTCCCAGGCCTTAAAAACGTTGCTGTTTTTGACACTGCATTCCACCAAACAATGCCTTCTGAGTCTTACCTATACGCTCTGCCGTACAACCTGTACAAAGAGCACGGCATCCGTCGTTACGGCATGCACGGTACTTCTCACCTATTCATCACTCGTGAAGTTGCAGGCCTACTAAACAAGCCAGTTGAAGAAGTTAACATCATCAACTGTCACCTAGGTAACGGCGCTTCTGTATGTGCAATCAAGAACGGTCAATCTGTAGATACTTCTATGGGTCTTACTCCTCTTGAAGGTCTTGTAATGGGTACTCGTTGTGGTGACCTAGATCCTGCGATTATCTTCCACCTACACGATGCTCTTGGTTACTCTGTTGAAGAAATCAACAACATGCTGACTAAAGAGTCTGGTCTTGCTGGTCTAACTGAAGTGACTTCTGACTGTCGTTTCGTTGAAGACAACTACGGTGAGAAAGAAGAAGCAACTCGTGCAATGGACGTGTTCTGTCACCGTCTAGCTAAGTACGTTGCTGGTTACACTGCAACTCTAGAAGGTCGTCTAGACGCAATCACTTTCACTGGCGGTATCGGCGAGAACTCTGGCCCAATCCGTGAAATGGTTCTTAACCGCCTAGGCATCTTCGGCATCGAAGTTGACGGTGAAGCTAACCTTAAAGCTCGTTTCGGCGGCGAAGGTACTATCACTACAGCTAACAGCCGTATCCCTGCAATGGTTATCTCTACTAACGAAGAGCTAGTAATTGCTGAAGACACTGCGAAACTAGCAGGTCTTTAATTGATTTTCCTGACTAGCTTCACTCGAAGCTAGTCAGTTTTTCATATCAAGAAAATGGGGCTCAACTTCTATTCCTACCCCAATTTTAATATCGGTGGGAATAGCAGTTGAGCTTTTTTTATTTCCAATAGTTAAAGGTGTTCGTCAATGTCCCGTACTATTATGCTTATCCCTACAAGCGCTGGTGTTGGTCTTACTAGTGTTAGCATGGGTGTTCTTCGCGCTATGGAGCGTAAAGGCGTAAGTGTTTCTTTCTACAAGCCAATCGCTCAGCCTCGTAGCGGTGGTAACCAACCAGATCTAACGTCTACTATCATCAGCGCAAACAGCGACATTAAGATTGGTGAGCCAATCGCAATGACTAAAGCTGAAGCTTTGATCGGTAGTGAAAAAATGGACGAGCTTCTTGAGTCAGTTGTTGAGCAATACAACAAGATCAACAAAGACGCAGAAGTAACGCTAATCGAAGGCCTAGTTCCTACTCGTAAGCACCCATTTGCTAACCAAGTGAACGCGGAAATCGCGAAAACACTTGGTGCGGAGATCGTATTCGTTGCGACTCCTGGTACTGATAACCCTACTCAGCTTAAAGAGCGTATCGAAGTAGCATGTTCTAACTTCGGCGGTACTAAGAACAAGAACATCAAAGGCGTGATTATCAACAAGCTTAACGCTCCTGTTGATGAAGCTGGCCGTACTCGCCCTGACCTATCTGAAATCTTTGACGATGCAGATAGCGCTCAACAAGCGAACCTTGAAGTAATGCAAATCTTCAACTCTAGTCCTATCCGTGTTCTTGGCTGTGTGCCATGGAGCATCGATCTAATCGCAACTCGTGCGGTTGATATGGCTAAACACCTTAACGCTGAAATCGTTAACGAAGGTGAAATCTCTACTCGTCGTATTAAGAGCATCACTTTCTGTGCACGTTCTTTACCGCACATGATTGAGCACTTCAAGCCAGGTTCACTGCTAGTAACTTCTGCAGACCGCCCTGACGTTATCGTTGCTGCGGCTCTTGCTGCGAAAAACGGTGTTGAAATTGGCGCAATCCTACTGACTGGCGGTTACGACATTCCAGAAAGTATTGCTAACCTTTGTGCACCTGCATTCGCTTCAGGTCTACCGATCTTTAAGGCGCAAGGTAACACTTGGCAGACGTCTCTTAACCTACAGAGCTTCAACCTAGAAGTACCTGCAGACGATAAAGAGCGTATCGAGTTCGTTAACGATCACGTTGCAAGCCACATTGATGGCCCTTGGATTGATTCTCTATCTGAAGGCACTCAAGGTATTCGCCGTCTAAGCCCACCAGCATTCCGTTACCAGTTAACAGAATTCGCTCGTAAAGCGGCTAAGCGCATCGTTCTTCCTGAAGGTGATGAGCCACGTACTGTTAAAGCTGCATCTATCTGTGCTGAACGCGGTATCGCAACATGTGTACTTCTTGGTAACCCTGAAGAAATCCGTCGCGTTGCTGCACAGCAAGGTGTTGAGCTAGGCGCTGGCGTTGAGATCATCGATTCTGCTTCAGTTCGCGAAAACTACGTAGCTCGTCTAGTAGAACTTCGTGGCGCTAAGGGTATGACTGAAGTTGTTGCTCGTGAGAAGCTAGAAGATTCAGTATTCCTAGGCACTATGATGCTTGAAGCTGGTGAAGTTGACGGCCTAGTTTCTGGTGCTGTTCACACAACGGCGAACACAATCGTTCCTCCGTTCCAGATCATCAAGACTGCTCCTGATGCTTCTATCGTATCTTCAATCTTCTTCATGCTTCTGCCTGATCAAGTGCTTGTATACGGTGACTGTGCGATCAACCCAGATCCAACAGCTGAACAGCTTGCTGAAATCGCTATCCAATCTGCAGATTCTGCTGCGGCATTCGGTATCGACCCACGTGTTGCTATGATCTCTTACTCTACTGGTGAATCTGGTAAAGGTGCAGACGTAGATAAAGTACGTGAAGCAACCAAACTTGCTCAAGAGAAACGTCCTGATCTAGTGATCGACGGCCCTCTTCAGTACGACGCAGCAATCATGGAAAACGTAGCCGCTTCTAAAGCGCCTAACTCTCCAGTTGCAGGTAAAGCGACAGTATTCGTATTCCCAGACCTAAACACGGGTAACACGACTTACAAAGCGGTACAGCGTTCAGCAGACCTAGTGTCTATCGGTCCAATGCTTCAAGGTATGCGCAAGCCAGTAAATGACTTGTCTCGTGGTGCTCTAGTAGACGATATCGTTTACACAGTAGCTCTAACAGCTATCCAAGCAGACCAAGCCGCTCAAGCTGAAGAAAAAGTAATTAACTAATTTTTCTTTTGTAGAAAGCAAAAAACCCTAGATTCTTATCTAGGGTTTTTTTATGTCGAGGATTAATCTAACCTCGCCCGTGGGCTGATTCTAAATCTAGCGTTGGTCCTTTTGGTACAACTTGAGTTGGGTTGATACCTGTGTGACTGTAGTAATAGTGACGCTTTATATGGTAAAAGTCGGTCGTCTCTTTGATTCCCTTCACTTGATACAACTCTTTTAGATAACCTTGAATATGGACGTAATCAGCAATGCGCTGTTTATTGCACTTGAAATGCCCGACATAGACCGCATCAAATCGAACCAGAGTGGTAAATAATCTCCAATCTGCTTCTGTAATCTCGTTACCCGCTAGATAACGGTGCTCACTAAGGTGGGCGTCAACTTTATCTAAAGCTTCAAACAACGAGTCATACGCTTCTTCGTAGGCTTCTTGTGTTGTCGCAAAGCCCGTTCGGTATACACCATTATTGATATTCGGATAAATATAATCGTTCCACTGATCAATCTTGCTCGCTAATTCCCACGGGTAGTAATCGTCTGTGTTGCCCGTTAACTCATTAAATTCTGAGTTGAACATGCGGATAATCTCAGAGGACTCGTTACTTACAATGGTGTTTGTTTTCTTATCCCATAACACAGGTACCGTTACCCGGCCAGAGTAATCAGGCTTAGCTTGAGTGTAGATTTGGTGCATACGAGTATGACCGAACAGAGGTTCAGGTAACCCCATTTGCCAACCTTCACTCATCATGTCTGGACAGACTACCGTCACATCAATATGATCGGTTAGGTCTTTCAGCTCACGAAAGATCAGAGTTCGGTGCGCCCAAGGGCAAGCTAATGATACATATAAATGATAACGGCCGCTTTCTGGCTGAAATTGTGCGCCCGACTTGTTCTCTACCCAGCTTCGAAAGCCAGCATCTTCACGAACAAATTTGCCGCCACTTTCCTTAGTGTCGTACCAAACATCATGCCACACACCTTCAACTAACTTACCCATATCCAAACCTCTGTCATCCAAAATTTTATATACCAATCACAGTAAGTAAATGTTCAGAAATAGCGCAGAAAAAGGCTTGAGAACAAGGCAGAATTTTTCTGTTAGTAGTTATTCTACAATCAAAAATTCTAACGCCGTTATCAAGCGTTTTAACAAGCTAGGATGAGCAGTTATTTACTACGATTAGTATTAGTATTAGTATAAAAAAAGCCCACGGTTTCAAAACCAGAAGAAGTTGGCTTAGTTGTTCGAATTATTTGATGAAGCTTGTTCAGCGTGAAAGTCTAGACACAAAAAAAGCGCAACTCATAAAAAAGTTGCGCTTAAGCCTGTCACAGGCTGAACCGTTTTAAATGGGTTCTAGACTTGTACGTGCAAGCAAGATACTGCGTGTACGTCATCGCCTTGAATTGTTGGCTTAGTTTGAGCACAAGCCTCAGTTGCTTGTGGGCAACGAGTACGGAACACACAACCTGACGGTGGATTGATTGGTGAAGGTAAATCACCTTCCAACATCTGAATCGTTTTGCTGCGCTCTAAGCGAGGATCTGGAATAGGAACAGCAGACATCAACGCTTTGGTGTATGGGTGCTTAGGATCGGAGAACAAAGCATCTGATTCACCAAGTTCTACCGCATTACCCAAATACATCACCAATACACGGTCAGAGATGTGTTTCACAACCGACAAATCGTGCGCGATGAATACCAAAGACAAACCTAGCTCTTTCTGTAGTTCCATTAGAAGGTTTACTACTTGAGCTTGGATAGATACATCCAGAGCAGAAACCGGCTCATCACAGATGATCATCTTAGGCTTCAAGATAAGTGCACGCGCGATACCGATACGTTGACACTGACCACCAGAGAATTCATGTGGGTAACGGTTGATTACGTTGGGCAGTAGACCAACCTTTGCCATCATCTCTTTAACTCGATCTTTCACTTCCTGTTTAGAAAGCTCAGGATAGAAAGTTTGTAGAGGCTCAGCAATGATGTCTCCAACTGACATGCGCGGGTTAAGCGATGCTAGCGGGTCTTGGAAGATCATCTGAATCTCTTTACGAGTCTCACGACGCTTCACTTCCTGCATCTTAGTCAGGTCTTGACCTAACCACATAACTTCGCCTTCAGTTGCCTCAACTAAACCAATAATTGCGCGGGCAAATGTTGATTTACCACAGCCAGACTCACCTACTACACCCAGAGTCTCACCTTCGTAAAGGTGAACATCCACACCATCAACCGCTTTAAGGTTTGATGGTTTCGCCCAAGGCCAAGCAGACTTAGCCGCAATGCTAAAGTGAACCTTAAGGTTTTTAATATCTAATAGTAATTCTTTACTCATTTTGTCCAAGTCTCCCAATCAGAAAAACAAGCACGCTGACGGTCTTTAGCAAATGGCTGCAAAATCGGTGCTTCTTGCTTACAACGGTCCATTACGCGGTGACAGCGGTCTTGGTAAGGACAACCTGTCGGTAGGCGAAGTAAGTTGGGTGGGTTTCCTGGAATCGTCGGTAAAATTTCACCTTCGGTATCCAAACGAGGAATTGCTTTAAGCAGGCCTTCCGCATAGGGATGGCTTGGCTCATAGAAGATTTCATCAACCGTGCCGTATTCCATAGTACGACCTGCGTACATCACCAATACTTTGTCACAAGAACCAGCAACCACACCCAAGTCATGGGTGATCATGATAATCGCAGTATTAAACTCATCTTTAAGCTCGTTCAGCAATTCCATGATTTGCGCTTGAATAGTTACATCCAACGCCGTTGTTGGTTCATCCGCGATAAGCAGTTTCGGACGACACAGCAGGGCCATTGCAATCATCACACGTTGACGCATACCGCCAGAAAATTCGTGTGGATACATGGTAATACGTTTACGTGCTTCAGGGATTTTCACCGCTTCAAGCATGCGTACTGATTCTTCGAACGCTTCCGCTTTACCCATACCTTTATGCAGCATGAGAACTTCCATCAACTGATCACATACTTTCATGTAAGGGTTCAGTGAGGTCATTGGATCTTGGAAGATCATCGCGATCTGTTCAGCGCGAACTTTGTTCAATTCTTTCTCAGGTAGGTTGAGAATTTCGTTGCCTTCAAACTTTGCACTGCCTGAGATGATGCCGTTCTTAGCCAGCAACCCCATCAGTGCAAATACCGTTTGAGACTTTCCCGAACCTGACTCACCAACGATACCTAGCGTTTCGCCTTGGTTGAGTGAGAAATTCAGGTCGTTTACTGCGGTTACGGTACCATCTTGCGTGGTAAATTCGACGCGCAGATCTTTGACATCTAATAAGCTCATTATTGCTTCCTTAATCTTTTATAGCTTTTAATTGCTATTTCGTTATCTGTCTTTTGGATCAAGCGCGTCGCGCAGACCATCACCTACGTAGTTAAAGCAAAACAGGGTAACTACCATGAATGCTGCTGGAAATGCCAGTTGCCAGATAGCAACTTCCATTGTTTGCGAGCCTTCTTGTAACAGCGCGCCCCAACTTGTCATAGGCTCTTGAACACCAAGACCAAGGAAAGATAAGAATGATTCTGTAAGGATCATGCTTGGAATAAGTAGCGTTGAGTAAACCGCAACAATACCCAATACGTTCGGTACGATATGACGTGTAATGATTTTCCATTTGCTGACACCACATACGTGAGCAGCTTCAATGAACTCTTTACTACGTAAACTCAATGTTTGGCCACGTACAATACGCGCCATATCGAGCCAAGCAATAGCACCGATAGCAACAAAGATCAGTACGATGTTACGACCAAAGAACGTTACCAGTACGATTACTAGGAACATGAATGGCACCGCGTATAGGATCTCCAGGATTCGCATCATTACTCGGTCAGTGCGACCGCCAATGAAGCCTGAAGCTGCACCGTAAAGCGTACCAATCAGTACCGCTACGAATGCACCCATCACACCTACCATAAGAGATATACGGCCGCCAATCATCGTACGAACATATAGGTCACGACCTAAACTGTCGGTACCAAACCAATGATCCACGCTTGGTGCTGCATGCATTGCGTACCAGTCAGTATCATCATAAGCATGCTGTGCTAGCATCGGTAAGAAAATGACCGATAGCACCATGAGCGTAAGGATAAATAGACTGACCATTGCCGCTTTGTTACGCATAAAACGAATACGCGCATCTTGCCACAAACTGCGACCTTCAATTTCCAAACTCTCAGAGAATTTTTCGATCGCTTCTAAGTTTTCTTTTTTCTTCAACATAACCATGCGTCCTGCTAGTAGCGAATTTTCGGGTCTATAAGCGCTAGTAAAATATCAACGATCGCGTTGAATAAGATAAATAGGAAACCAATCAAAATGGTTACACCCATTACTAGCGAATAGTCACGGTTAAACGCGGCGTTAACAAACAGTTTGCCGATACCCGGTAGGCCGAAGATGGTTTCAACGACAACTGAACCTGTAATGATACCTACGAACGCAGGTCCCATATAAGAAACAACAGGAAGCAGGGCTGGTTTAAGTGCATGTTTAAGAACAATGTAACGGTAACTTAGACCTTTTGCGCGAGCCGTTCGAATAAAGTTACTGTTTAGAGTTTCAATCATGCTACCACGAGTGATACGAGCAAAAGTGGCTACGTACAGAAGAGACATCGCAATAACTGGCAGGACGATGTACATATAAGTACCCCCGTGCCAACCACCTGCTGGAAATATATGCCAGTGTAGAGAGAATAGGTAAATAAGCGCTGGTGCCAACACGAAGGACGGCATGACCACCCCGAGCATGGCAGTCGACATTATGGTGTAGTCGACCCAGGTGTTGTGTTTCAATGCGGCAATGGTTCCGACCGATACCCCCATAATCAGGGTAAAGATAAAGGCAACAAAACCGACCTTCGCAGATACAGGAAGCGCAACTGCGATCAGCTCATTTACGGTGTAATCTTGATATTTGAATGATGGACCAAAGTCACCTTGAACGATGTTAGTCAAGTACGTTGTGTACTGTTCAAATACAGGTTTATCTAAGCCGTATTTAGCTTCGATGTTAGCCATAACTTCTGGCGGTAATGGGCGTTCGCTCGAAAACGGGTTACCCGGTGCGAAACGCATGAGAAAGAAAGATATAGTGATCAACACCAACATGGTTGGAATCGCTTCGAATATCCTTTTCATAATGAATTTAAGCATAAACTCACTCTTTTCAGTCTGTGACAATTAAAAATTAAATAGACACTGCGTGCGATTTCTCGCACACAGGTCTAAGTTAGTTATATTTTATTTTTATAGGAGGTTATTTTGCTTTGATATAAAGATCTTTTGAATAGATCTTATCTTCGGCGTTACCTTCTGGGTAACCACCTAGCTGAGGTGATACAAGACGTGTTGTAACGTACTGGTAGACTGGAGCAATTGGCATGTCTTTAGCTAGCAATTTTTCTGCTTCGATATATAACTTAGTACGCTCTTCTTCTGAAGTAGAGCTTAGTGCTTTATCGATAATCTTGTCATAGTCTGCGCTCTTATAGTGCTGACCAGCAGTTGTATTTTGGCTAACCATCAATGTTAGGAATGAAGATGCTTCATTGTAGTCACCACACCAACCTGCACGAGCAACGTCAAAGTTACCAGTATCTTTACTGTCTAGGTATGATTTCCACTCTTGGTTTTCGAGTTTCGCGTTAATACCAAGCTCTTTCTTCCACATTGATGCGATTGCTACAGCAAGCTTCTTGTGATTTTCAGACGTGTTGTAAAGCAGGTTGAATTCAAGTGGGTTGCTCTTCGTGTAGCCAGCTTCTTCAAGAAGACGCTTCGCTTCAGCAATACGCTCTTTTTGAGAAAGTTGACCATACTCTGGAGTTACCGGGTCAAAACCAGCAGTAATTTCAGGAGTCAAGAAGTAAGCTGGTTTTTGGCCTTGACCAAGAATCGCTTTCGTCACGATGTCACGGTCCATCGCATAAGACATTGCTTTACGAACACGTACATCGTCGAAAGGTGCTTTCTGTGCATTAAATTGGTAGTAATAAGTACACAGGTTACCCTTAATGTTTACATCTTCTGGATACTCTTTCTGTAAGCGACGGAAGTGCTCGTTAGGCACTTCGTATGTGAAGTCTAGTTCGCCAGAAAGGAAGCGGTTCATTTCCGCAACTTGGTTCTCAATTGGTAGGAATGTTACTTTGTTAAGAACTGTATGTTCGTTATCCCAGTAATTTTCGTTACGTACTAGTTCAAGACGCTCGTTAACTACCCATTGATTTGGAACAAATGCACCATTACCAACAAAGTTTTCAGGCTTAGTCCACTGGTCACCGAATTTTTCAACAGTTGCTTTATGTACTGGCTTCACTGTTGTGTGACCCATCATCATTACGAAATATGGGACAGCTGTATCTAATGTCACTTCTAACGTGTAGTCATCTAAAGCTTTAACGCCTAGTTCACTCTTGTCTTTCTTACCCGCGACGATATCTTTCGCATTCGCCATCTTGGTATATTCCATATACCAAGCGTATGGAGAAGCAGTTAAAGGATCAACGGCACGTTGGAAGCTGTAAACGAAGTCATTCGCCGTTACAGGATCGCCATTAGACCATTTAGCGTCTTTACGCAGGTGGAAAGTAAATGTTTTGTTGTCTGTCGTTTCCCAGCTTTCAGCTACTCCTGGGATAGTATTGCCGTCGCCATCTTGGTTCACTAAACCTTCTAGAAGGTCACGAATTACGTGAGATTCTGGTACACCTTGAGATTTGTGAGGGTCGAGTGTTGCTACTTCAGTACCGTTACCACGAACCAGTTCTTGAACTTTTGCTAGTTCAGTGCCTGCTGGAACTTCAGCAGCGATAGAAAGAGTAGAAGTGGCAGCCACTGCCAAACCAGCACCTAGAAGAAGGGCTTGAGTGATTTTATTCTTGTACATTTAATAAACTCCAAGTTTTTCGTATTGCATCCATGACTTCTTTGCTAGGTTCACTGAACGGCAGTGATTTAGATTTATTTAGCTCAAAATATAAGCATAAAAACCTAAAACCTTACAAAGATTGAGGCACACACTATCAACCATTGAAGTAATTTGCCATAAACAAGCCGCAAAAAATCGGATAATTCTCCGAAATATTCAAGGTGTCAGTGTATTAATCTAATAAAACTCCAATACATAGTGAGTTACGCATAGGGATTTATTAAAAAACAGCCTTTAGTGTTGATGTATCTGTACTGATACTTTTTTTTAGCATCTTATGCTAGAACACGGCCAACAAATTAACATTAATGCCACATCAAATCTAATTGCACATCACATATCCCCTAAACAGACTGCACTATTTGTGAGGGTTATCACTTTATACAAAACAGCATAATACACTGCACCAAAACAGAAGAAATACTGCACCAATAAGGGCTAGTTTGTCATTAGAATTTATATTCACAGGAAGTGCTTAATCATTTATTAAAATACAATTTATTTATATATAACGCTATAACAAATACAAAAAAGCCGACTTAGGGAGTCGGCTTCGTTTATTTAAATAAGGACTACTAATTTCGTCAGGACTGTATATATCAGTTCCACTATTTAAAGACGTGACGAAATATTAACGGGCTATTTTTCCCAACGTTCTGCAGCCTTAGCATCGGAATCTCGCGAATCTACCCAACGAGTGGTTTCAGTAGTACGTTCTTTTTTCCAAAACGGCGCTTTGGTTTTCAGAAAGTCCATAACAAACTCACACGCTTCGAAGGCAGCGTCACGATGCGCACTGGATACACCAACGTAAACAATCTGGTCACCGATATCTAGGTCACCCACGCGGTGAATCACTCGCATCTTCTCAATCGGCCAGCGAGCTTCAGCTTGGTCGCAAATCTCGCTCAGCGACTTCTCTGTCATACCCGGATAATGCTCTAGAGACAAACCAATTACGTTGTCGCCAAGATTCATGTCGCGAACTTTACCAACAAACGTCACTACCGCTCCTGCAGCTGTACCTTGAGCTAGATAATCGTATTCGTCACCCACAGAAAAGTCTTCAGCAGTAACTACTACTCTTAGATCTATAACTCGAGAATCATTCATGACTAGCCTCCAGTAACTGGTGGGAAGAAAGCCACTTCGTCGCCGTCTTTCACTTCAGTTGTCAAAGGTACGATTGATTGGTTAAGTGCAGCCAGAAGCTTGCCCTCTTCCAATGCGATATCCCACTTGCCTTCTTGTGCTACAAGGTGGCTGCGAATCGCTTCAATGGTATTAAATTGTGCATCGACTTCTAGGCTATCGACACCGACAAGCTCACGAGTTTGAGCAAAGAACAGTACCGTAATCATGATTCCACCTTGAAGTGACCTGATTTACCACCCGTCTTCTCTAACAGGCGTACATTCTCGATAACAATGTCTTTCTGAACAGCTTTACACATATCGTAAATCGTTAGCGCAGCAACAGAAGCAGCCGTTAGCGCTTCCATCTCAACGCCCGTCTTACCTGCAAGCTTACAAACAGATTCAATGCGAACCTTGTTTTCAGATTCGATAGCTTCTAGCTGCACTTCTACTTTAGTTAGTAGTAGAGGGTGGCACAGTGGAATCAAGTCCCAGGTCTTCTTCGCCGCTTGGATGCCAGCAATACGTGCCGTCGCAAAAACATCACCTTTATGGTGGCTACCAGAAACAATCAGCTCTAGCGTTTCTGCTGACATTTGAACGAAAGCTTCCGCTCTCGCTTCGCGTACAGTTTCCGCTTTAGCCGATACATCGACCATGTTCGCTTCGCCAGACGCATTAATGTGTGTAAATTGGCTCATACTCAAACCACCTTATACAGAAAGATGTGGCATAAAGTTACAAGGGCGGTGGCTAGCATCCATTTGTTGCTTGATGATCTTCGTCCAACCGGTGCGACAAGCACCTGTAGAACCTGGCATCGCAAAGATTACTGTGTGGTTAGCAAAGCCCGCAATCGCACGCGACTGAATTGTCGAAGTACCAATCTCTTCGTAAGACACTTGACGGAAAAGCTCACCAAAGCCTTCTACTTCTTTGTCGAATAGTGGCTTAAGTGCTTCAGGTGTACTGTCACGAGAAGTGAAACCCGTACCGCCAGTGATCATGATCGCTTGCACGCTGTCATCAGCGATCCACTGAGATACGATCGCGCGGATCTTGTACATATCGTCAATAACGATTTGCTTATCAACCACGTTGTGACCCGCTTCTTTAGCATGCTCAGCTAGGTAACCACCTGACGTGTCATTTTCTTCTGTACGTGTATCTGAAACCGTTAGTACTGCAATGTTTGCTGCTTGGAATTTGCTTTCTGCGTGACCCATTTGTTCACCTATATAAATTTTCAATGATTAGACTGATTCGCCCAGCCTAAGGAAGCTGAGCGATAAAATGCTTTAGAGTGTGTAGCGGGTTAACCGCCGATTGACGCCAAGTTTGGAGTCATGCCGCTGTTGCCATCGTGTAAGAAGTGGCTAACGGACTTAGTTTGAAGCTGAGCCTGAATTCGATCAATGAGCTCTTGCTCTTGTTGATCTTCTTGAATCAGATCTCGCAGTTCAACACCGTGGTCGCCAAACAGACATAGGTGAAGTTTACCGGTCGCTGAAACGCGCAGTCGGTTACAACTCTCACAAAAGTCTTTCTCATAAGGCATGATTAAACCGATTTCACCCTTGTAGTCTGGGTGGACAAACACTTGTGCCGGACCATCATTAACGGCTTTGACTTTTAATAGCCAACCATTAGCAATAAGCTGATTGCGAATCGCAACGCCAGAAACATGGTGTTTATCGAACAACTCGTCCATCTCGCCGGTTTTCATAAGCTCGATAAAACGTAATTGAATAGGTTTGTCTTTGATCCAATTAAGGAAGGCTGGTAACTCCTGACTATTGAGGTCTTTCATTAATACGACGTTTACTTTGACTTGTTCAAAGCCAACCTCAAACGCTTTATCAATACCTCGCATAACCTCTGTAAACTTATTCTCACCAGTGATCTGATGGAACATACGCGAATCTAAACTATCCACGCTAACGTTTATGTGGGTTAAACCAGCATCACGCCATTGCTCTACTTGTTTCTCCATGCGGTAGCCATTAGTTGTGGTGGCTACTTTTTCGATGCCAGGAGTAGAAGCGACGGTATGTATGATTTCAGGAAAGTCTTTACGCAGGCTCGGCTCTCCGCCTGTAATGCGGATCTTTGAGGTACCACAATCTGCAAACGCTTTAACAACGCGTTTGATCTCGGGAACACTTAAAAAAGACGAATTTTTTTGCCCTGACGGTTTATAACCATCTGGCAAGCAGTAAGTACATTTAAAGTTACAGACGTCTGTAACCGACAAGCGCAAGTAATAAAACTTGCGATGGAATCTATCTTCGAATTGTTGCGCCACGGAACACCTTTCCAAACACGGGAGGCATAATCATTTCCAATTAAGCCCTTGTGACAACATGTCACTGGCTCTTGATGCGTATCGGTACAGCAAATACCACTGTGCGACTTAGCATGCGAGAGCTCGGAGTTATGGCAACTGCACGTTATATTCACACACGCAGTAGCTGTGTAATAAAATACTTAATATTTGTACGTGAATCTAGCTCTGATGGTAAAAAACGGGCCACATCGGCAAAAAAAACGTATCAAACGCTCAAAATAACTCTTGTTGAGTATATAGCGAGAAGTATTTAACCTAAATTATAGTTGGTAATAATCTAACAAGAATAAAAAATGAATATTTACGCTTCAAAGAAAGTCGTAGCAATCGGTGGAGGCCATGGCTTAGGTCGTATGCTTGCTGCACTAAAAGACTTTGGTAACAACGCAACTGGCATTGTTGCAACAACGGATAATGGCGGCTCAACAGGACGAATTCGAGACTGCCAAGGTGGTATCGCTTGGGGAGATACACGCAACTGTATCAACCAATTAATAACAGAACCTTCAATTAGCTCGATGATGTTCGAATACCGCTTTCGCGGCCAAGGCGAACTCGACGGTCATAACTTAGGTAACCTAATGCTCACTGCATTAGACAACCTCTCGGTTCGCCCACTAGAAGCGATTAACCTAATTCGAAATATGCTCAAGGTCGATGTCAATATCGTCCCAATGACGGAGCACCCTTCTGACCTCACAGCCCTATCCATGGACGGTCGTTGGGTAACCGGCGAAACCAATGTTGATGACATGACCGAAAAGCTACGCATGATGGATTTGTCGCCAGAAGTCCCCGCAACCAAAGAAGCCGTTGCGGCCGTCGAACAAGCAGACTGTATCGTTCTTGGTCCTGGCAGCTTTCTGACCAGTGTGATGCCCCCGCTTCTTCTGCCTGAAATTGGTAAAGCAATCTCGGAGAACGCTAAGGCTAAAGTTATCTTCGTTGAAAACCTTTCGCCAGAGCACGGCCCTGCAGGGAAAATGACCCTTCAAGAACAATTAGAGTGGTGTGAGCGCACCTGTAAAGCGAGAAAAATCGATGTCGTGCTGGGCAATGCTCCACACCCTGAACTTGAAGGACTCTGGAACTGTATAACCACTGACCTTGCTTCTCCCAATCGAGATTGGCGACATGACCGTGTAAAGCTTCAGCAGGCAATTAGATTCCAGCTAGCCTAGGTCCATATTGATGATGTAAAAAAGGAGCATAACGCTCCTTTTTTTGTGCCTGTATCTAGTATACGTCGCCATCAGCGGTTTTAGATGTCGGTCATCAACTGCTGATATTCCTGATAAGTTGTTAGCAACAGTTCTTGCATATTTTGAAAATCAACCTCTGTCACAGGCAAGGCTTGTTTTACTTTTGCATCCAAGCTGATCGCAAAACTGCACAATGAATCTGCGCCAAAACTCGCCGCACTGCTTTTAAGTGCATGGCTAATATCAGCCAAATATTTGGAAGTATCGTTATCTTTATTAAGCTCTAGATGCTCATAATAACCTTTCAATTCACCTAAAAAGATGTCCAATAAAACTGGCACATTCTCTGGCCCTATTTCACTGGCAAGCTCATCAACTTTTTGCTGATTTAATACTTTCGTCATTGTTCTTTTCTTATTGTTTAGTGACTACTGCTTCGCATTCCACGTTTGTAACTTACGATATATCGTCGATGGACTGACATCTAAGAAGCCTGCCGCACGAGGGATGTTGCCATCACATGCTTTTATGGCCTGTTCAATCGCTGTTTTTTCAGTGATCCACAATGGGAAAATGTCTTTTACAGTGATGTCTTCATTTTGCATCTCTTTCAACCGCAGACTGCTCTCAATCGGCTGGTTCAGTGGAGGTGGAAGCATGTTCAGGGTAATCTCTTTACCATTGTTCAGTACCACCACGTTTCGCAACACATTTTGTAGCTGACGAACGTTACCCGGCCACTCGTATTGGTTAAAGCGGTCCAGCACTTCCTGAGCAAAACGAACAAAGGCCTTACCTTCCTCAACAGACATGTAGCCCAGCAGTGAATATGCAATCTCGATAACATCCTCGCCACGCTCACGCAATGGCGGTAGGTGCAGTGGAATTACATATAAACGGTAGTATAAATCTTCTCTAAAGCGACCTTCTTGGACTTCTTTCCAAGGGTCTCGGTTGGTTGCACATACAAAACGAACATCCACACTCTTCATCTTCGAAGAGCCTACTTTTTGGAAAGTACCCGTTTGAATAAAACGCAAAAGCTTGGTTTGTAGCTCAAGATCCATCTCACACAACTCATCGAGGAACAAGGTTCCACCATCGGCAAGTTCAGCCGCACCTTGACGATCGGTTGCAGCGCCAGTAAAGGCACCTTTTACGTGACCAAACAGCTCACTTTCGATTAAATCTTTAGGAATAGCCGCACAGTTAATCGCAATGAATGGCTTATCACCACGCTTACTCGCCGCGTGAATCGCTTCTGCACACACCTCTTTTCCGGTACCACTTTCACCGGTAATGAAAATACTCGCTTTACTCGATGCCGCGGAATCGATTGTTCGATAAACCTGCTGCATGGTTTGGCTACTACCGATGAATCCTTGATAGTTTTGATTACCCGGGTTTTCAGAACTGTTCTTCAGTTTAGTGGCTTTGCGTATCGCGTTATTCACCGTTATACGGAGTCGATCGGCTTCACAAGGTTTAATAAGGAAATCTTGAGAACCATGACGCATGGCTTCTACTGCGGTATCGATAGAGCCGTGAGCCGTCATGAAGATAACGGGGACTTCTGGGTATTTTTGTTTTACAGCAAATAGTACGTCCATACCCGTCATATCAGGAAGGCGCAGATCTAATAAGATGAGGTCAGGGATTCGATGATTCAAACTCTCAATTGCATCGCGACCTGTGCCGACAATGTTGATATCAATTTCGAGCGGTGTAAGATACGAGCGATATAAAGCGGCGACCGAAGCCGTATCCTCCACCATCAACAAATACTTTGATTTGTTATCTAGCGTTTTTGATTGCATATCCTAGCCATTTATAATTTGCATTTCTTATTATAGTCGCATTCCGCTTTGCATTATGCAAATCAACCACGGTATTTGTATTATATTTCTCTACCTGCTTCAAATAATCAATGTATTAGCTACATGGCACGAACGATGCAACGGCTAGATTGACCTTCGGGTCACCTAGCCAACTGACGTTGTTAGTGGACTCAGTGTTCACAAACGTAAGCCAGTAGAACATTTACTACTGGCTGTTTTTTGTCTGAAACACTCTCCACTTTAAATTTTTCCGATATAAACTTCTTGAATAAGAATTGAGATTAGCTGTTGGTAATGAACTGCTTTCTCAACTGCTCTATCTCATCACGCTTTTGCGCCGCTAATTCAAATTCCAAGTTCTGAGCATGTTGATACATCGTAGCTTCTAGCTTACTGATCTCTTTATCAAGCTGCTGCGGGGTAAGCACGGTGTAATTTTCAGAAGGCTCGGCGACTTTCGATAGTGGAACCTGCTTAGATTGTCGCTGCTGTTTCGACTTAGTGAGATCACCCAGCTCCATAATATCTTTGATATTACGTTTCAGTGCTTGCGGAGTGATGCCTTGCTCTTCATTGTAAGCCTGTTGTTTCTCCCTGCGACGGTCGGTTTCATCAATCGCTTTTCTCATCGACTTAGTAATTGAGTCTCCATACAAGATCGCTCGACCCTCCAAGTTACGTGCCGCACGACCAATCGTTTGAATAAGAGAACGTTCAGATCGCAAGAAGCCCTCTTTGTCAGCATCAAGAATCGCCACCAGCGATACTTCAGGCATATCCAAACCCTCACGAAGTAAGTTAATACCCACTAACACATCAAACTCGCCTAAACGTAGATCTCGAATGATCTCGACACGCTCAACGGTGTCGATGTCTGAGTGTAAGTAACGCACTTTAACCCCGTGTTCACTGAGATACTCTGTTAAATCTTCTGCCATTCGTTTCGTTAGCGTCGTGACCAACACTCGCTCTTCCTTAACAGAGCGTATTCTTATCTCAGATAACAAGTCATCAACCTGAGTAGCAACCGGACGAACTTCAATAATAGGGTCAAGCAAACCCGTCGGACGAACCACTTGATCGGCAATTTCGCCATCTGATTTTTCTATCTCATAGTTACCAGGCGTTGCTGAAACGAATATCGTCTGCGGAGCGATCGATTCAAACTCGTCAAACTTCATAGGACGGTTATCCAGCGCAGAAGGCAGCCTGAAACCAAACTCAACCAAGGTTTCTTTCCGAGATCGGTCACCTTTATACATGGCACCAATTTGCGGCACCGTTACGTGTGACTCATCGATGATCAGCAGGCCATCGTTAGGTAAATAATCGAACAGCGTAGGGGGCGCTTCCCCTTCCGCACGACCGCTTAAGTATCGTGAATAGTTTTCGATACCCGAACAAAAGCCAAGCTCAGTCATCATCTCGATATCAAACTGTGTTCTTTGAGAGATACGTTGTTCTTCTAACAGTTTGTTGTTGTCTTTTAGGTATTGAGCCCTATCGCGCAATTCATCTTTAATCTTCTCAATCGCTTCAAGGATTTTTTCTCTTGGGGTTACATAGTGAGTTTTTGGATAGACCGTAAAGCGTGGTAAGTCTCTTTGCTTAATCGCACCAGTCAGTGGATCAAAAATACTAATACAATCGACTTCGTCATCGAACATCTCAATTCGAACCGCATCTTGGTCAGATTCAGCCGGGAAGATATCGATCACTTCACCACGAACACGGAACTGACCACGTTCAAAGGCGACATCGTTTCTTGAATATTGCAGCTCAGCCAAGCGGCGTAAAATATCACGCTGATCCATCACCTCACCGCGACTCAAATGAAGCATCATCTTCAAGTAAGACTTAGGATCACCAAGACCGTAGATAGCCGACACAGAAGCCACAATGATGGCGTCTTTTCGCTCGAGTAAGGCTTTGGTTGCCGAAAGCCTCATCTGTTCAATATGAGCGTTCACAGACGCATCTTTCTCGATGAACGTGTCCGTGGTTGGAACGTAGGCTTCAGGTTGGTAGTAATCGTAGTAAGAAACGAAATACTCAACGGCATTGTTTGGAAAGAAAGATTTCATCTCACCGTAAAGTTGAGCCGCCAATGTCTTATTAGGCGCTAACAGGATCGCAGGTCTTTGAGATTGGGAAATGACGTTGGCAAGAGTAAAGGTTTTACCAGAGCCTGTTACCCCTAATAAAGTTTGATGTGCCAAACCGGAATCTAGTCCGTCCAATAATTTGGTTATCGCAGTCGGCTGGTCACCGGACGGGCTGTAGTCCGATACCAAGTCAAAGAGTTTACTCATAGGTCGCCATTTCCATACTGTTTTTATAATCAGGTCATTGTCACTCTAGGAGGAGTGTCGTTGCAACTATTATCTAGAGAAACGCATCTTAAGATCTGATATCAGTTATAGCTTTTATTTTTATAACTTGGTATCATCCGTGCCCCTGCAAAGTTTCTTCAGCTATATTACTCTAATTTTAATCCACTACTTTTCCCCAAAAAATCTAAAAATACCGCTTGTTCTGCTGTTTTCTTTATAATCTAAAAAAGTTATACAACAGCGATATTTCAATACAAACTCTTTAAATACATTACTTTATTTGTATTTTTTACATTTTCAGATTTATCCCGATTATTGTTGTTAAGATTTCACACACACACTTATCCACAATTTTGGTGGATAACTAAAGCAAAGCTAAATCCGATAAGGTGTTCAAGAAAGTAAAGTTTTTTATCTTACTTTTTTCTGCTATTTTTTGTTGACAGAAAATCGGACTATTATTAAAATCCGCATCGCTAACAAGTAATTCCCCTTTAGTTCAGTTGGTAGAACGGCGGACTGTTAATCCGTATGTCGCAAGTTCAAGTCTTGCAAGGGGAGCCAAATTCAGAAAAGAGCCCAATCGAAAGATTGGGCTCTTTTCGTATATAACTGCGACTAACTTGTTCCAAGTTAATGTCACACCCGAATCGCCGGACCTTGCTACACGCCCGTTTACGAGCCTCAGAAAAGAGGCCAAACTTAAGAAGCCGCATCACTCGATGCGGCTTTTTGCGTTTTAGTTACAGCAGAACTCGGTGAACTCAGTATTAATAATTAACATCCATAAAAAACGCCTCACTAGGAGGCGTTGGAGCTTAGTGACTAAACTGAGTTTTATTCTAGATTAGACGTCGTTTAGCGGTTATGCTTCTGCAGTAATAACATTTACCGGAGTTTCTTTATCAGCTTGGTCTTTATCAAAACCTTCGTGTAGATGGTAGTAACGTTTATAAACAAGAGCACTTACCGTCATTAGAATCGCAGGGACTCCTACCATCATGAACTGTAAACCCATAATTGTACTGTCAGACTGTTCAACGTTTGGTACATAACCTACCACCGACAACCCCATACCAACAATAAAACCACCAGCCGCGCCTGCAAACTTAACAAGCATCGTTTGAACAGAGAAGATAACACTCTCACTGCGACGACCTGTTTTGTGCTCACCGTAATCCACGACATCGGCAAGCATTACAGTTTGCAGTGCGTTAGCGATACCGACACCAAACTTGATTGCAGCGCCTGCGATACCGATTAGAATCGCGCTACCTGGTGCGATAAAGCCCATGATAAGTAGCGTGATACAAGACAGCACTGGGAAGCCACAAGCAATAACCCATAAGTGCTTGCGTGGTAACACTGATGCAATACGAGGGAACAAGAAAACACCAGCGACTTCAGCGACACCTGCGACCATCATATATACTGGGAACAGGTCAGCATTGCCTAAGGCATAAGAAAAGTAGTAAATCGCAAAACCACCAACTAGCAAGTTTGCTATTTGGAACGACAATACGGTACCAATAAGTGCTTTTAGCTGGTCATTCTTACCAATGATAACCAGTACATCTTTAAAACTGAAGCGTTCTGCTGGTTTAGCATTCGCCGGTGCAGATTTTTCTTTCACGTTACGAGCAATCAAAAACGCACTCATCACGAACAATACCGCAATCAAAATAGCTACGTTGAAGAAGCCTTGCCCTTGGTCACCATCACCAAGCTTACCAACAATGTGTAAACCATAAGTACCAGTGACAAACCACGCTAAGCTAGCAAACAGTCTCGGCCACACAACAAGCTTTTCACGTTCTTGACGAGAGCTAGATAACGCAGGAATCATAGACCAGTATGGAATATCCATAATGGTGTACGTAAGCCCCCACAGAATATAAGCAGCGGCTGCATAAATGTATAACGTAGTGCCTTCAAACATATGCGTACTAAAAAGACCCACTAGCACTACAGCATTTAATAAGGTACCAATAACAATCCAAGGACGAAATTTACCAAATCTAGAGCGCGTGTTATCAACGATAACGCCCATCATTGGGTCGGTGACCGCATCGACAATGCGCGCGGCCAAAAAAATAGTACCCACAAATGCCGCTGACAACCCAGCAACGTCGGTAAAGTAAAACATTAAGAAAATGTAGATCGGAGCACAGGCAAAATCTTTACCTAAAGCCCCAAGTCCATAAGATAATTTGGTTTGTAGAGTAATTTGATCAGACATAGTATTTCCTTCAGGCGCGTAACTTCATCTCCTAACAGACGTTGAAACGCTTACCTTTTATTTATAATAATTTATCCACTCAAGTTCTGTTTTAGAGCCACTCTATGGTCGCTTCTTAAAACACTCAAGTATCAAGTCCGACGCTAATGTAACCATTCCAACGAACAGATACTGTGATCAACAACCATTCAAATGGAAACGTTTTCAGTCAACTATCTAAAGTGAGAGATCGAACAATAAAAAAAAACATTTTCTAGGAAATACCGGTAATTAAAACGCTAAAAACAGCTAACAAGGCAAGATTAAGCATGAGAACGATTACACTACGTCATATCAAATTGTGTATTACCTAGCCCCCCTTACGCTAGTAAGGTCGCTTTAAGCCTATTAGATAATTATTGATGACTTATTGAAGGCAATAAAAAACCGCGTAAGTGCACCTACGCGGTTCGTCAAATATAAAAGTCGAAGCTAAAACTTAGTCGATACGTTCAAACTTAATCAGCATCGCTGTTTCTGCATCAAGTATTGGCATCGTTAGACCAACCTCAGCACACCAAGCACCTGATAGCTCACAGCCAGCTTCTGTCCATGGTGGTTGATAATTCACAATATCGTCGTAGTTTAACGGTTTATCAATCACAGAAACTTTGTATAAGCTTTGTGGATCTAGCCCAGGTATGCGCAAATGACCGCTCAACGAATTAGTTGGCATTGCCAGCTGTGCAATCATCACAACAGCTTCTGACACATCTTCGGAAACGACCGCATGGATTTGATGGGCACTATCGTCCGTTGGAACTCGCCAAGTTCTCCCGCTATGCAGTAACGGACGCAGCATCTTATGTAGCTTTATGTAGTGCTCAAAACCCTGTTTCTCTTCTTGAACTTCTTTTACAGGGTCTAATTCAATCCCCATATGACCAAACAGTGCTGTCAGGCCACGAAACTCAATACTATGACGACGACGGGTGCTGTGGCAGTGGCTCGCACCTATATGACTTCCCATTACCTCAGGAGGGAAGAAGTAGCCCATCCCGCGCTGAATAGTTTGCCTTTCTAATGCATCATTGTTATCTGAAGCCCAAAAACGTTGCGTACGCTTAAGAACCTCAAAATCGATACGACCACCTCCAGCCGCACAAGATTCAATATCAACCATAGGGTGCTTATCTCGGACTTTATCGACCAACTCATAATAGCGAGCGGTTTGTTGATGAGCTGCAGCCCTGCCTAAATGCGCAGGTTGTACAACTTCTCGGTTCATATCCCACTTAATGTAAGCAATGTTGTACTTACTTAAGAAATGATCAAGACGTTCAAACAGAAAGTCGAATGCTTGTTGATTCTGAAGATTGATAACATATTGATTGCGACCAGTTGGTTGGTCATAGCCGTCCACCGCGAGCAACCAGTCTGAGTGGGTTCGGTATAAGTCAGAATCCTTATTGATCATCTCAGGTTCAAACCACAATCCAAACTCCATACCTAATTGATTAACCTGTTCAACTATCGGCTCTAAACCACTTGGGTATTTTTTTTCATCTAAGAACCAATCCCCTAGTGCGGCCTTGTCTCCACAGCGCCCTTTGAACCAGCCATCATCAATGATAAAGCGCTCTACTCCCATATCCGCGGCTTGGCTAGCCATCGACATAATATAATCAGGATCGTGGTCAAAATAGATGCCTTCCCATGTATTAAGATGGATAGGTCGAGGCTTTTGTACGAAAGACTCCGGCAAGATGGAACCTCTCACGTGGGAGTGGAATTGGTGGCTCATTCCATTTAGGCCTTCCGAGCTGAAACTGGCATATAACCAAGGTGTCGTTAAGCTTTCACCTTCATCCAATGCAATCTCGCCCGGTAGATAAATAACTTCCGCTTGCACGTAGCGACGACCGTCTGCTTTTACATCCGCGCGCAGTCTGTGATTACCACTCCAAGCGAAGTGAATACCCCACACATCACCTGCCATTTCATTAAAGTTAGCGGTACCAACAACCATCGCTGGATAATGTTCATGAGACGTTCGTCCGCGGCGATTTTCTTGTTGATAGCCCCCTTGCTGTAAGGGTTGACGCACCGTTTGGAACTCATGTACCCAGCGGCCGTAGTACGTCATCAACTCATTAGCTCTTGCTGGTAATGGTAATGTATTGGCGAGACGGCTCACCTGATAAAGGCCGGCTTTAACGTTGCTTAAGGTGTGACGAGATTTCACAACATCATGTTTATCAAGGCATAACTCGGTTGTTAAACGTAAGCCTGCACGTACATCTTCACTCTCAATGATTAAGTTAGATGGTGTTTGTTGAATATCCGTAATAGAGAACACAGGCGCCCAGTCCAATCCGTCTCGGTGTCCTTCTAATGCCGGACTGCTGAACACACCGCGCCCGAGTTCTGGGCTCAGCGACATAGCAACATCATTATCAAGGCGACCGTAAGGAACAGGCCTTTGAAGAGAAACACGAAAGTTTGCTAGATCGCCACGAACTGGAACTCCCCAATGCAGAATTTCCGCGAAATCACCAAGTTGAACGATCAGTTGCGAGTCTTTGCCCGTAATTTCTACTAGGGATTTATTCGTCATTTTATTTAACCTTAAGGCGTTTAATTACCCCGTATCATAATTATTGAGCTGAGAGTTTCTGTGATCAAACCCAAAATCATGAAAACGTTTCCATTAAATATTAATGGATTAATAGGTTCAAATAATACCTCCTAATTCAAAGATTTATACCAACAATCACCTCAACACATATACTCCAGATCCCAAAAAATAGGGGTATTCCACATTAAATAAAGCGTTATAATATTAAAATAAACAGGAGTTTAACAACAATCAAACCCATAAAATTCAATGGGTTATGATATAGCTGTAATTTGAAAATTAGCTCAGACACATTTCCTCTTGAACTCGCCACACCACACTCGTATTCTTAACCTTTAGAGTACAACTATGAAGTGTCTCCCTGGGTCCTAACTTTTACATTCCAGCTTGACGGTATAGAACTCAATGCCTGTAGCCTAGCTTCAGCATTGAATTTGATACTTGCTTCCTTGTCTCACATGCCCAGTTATCATTGACTGGGCTGCTTTTCCCCTCAAAAAATCCCCAAGACACTGATAGCCCTAGCCTCGCATCACTATTACCTACGTCCGAACACAACGAACAACTTCAGCTCTAACGCACGGTCAACCTCCACAACCCCTTAAATAGAAAACGATTCCACTAAAAATCCACAGAAATCTCTATAAAACCTCCACTACAAGCTCAATAATCAGATCAAAATCACACAAAATAGTCACAAACCCATCAATAGAGCAAAAATGCCAACCTCATCATGAAAACGTTTCCATTGTTTATTTACACTCTCGCTCGAGTTAGGACTCAAACATAAAAATATCCATAAAAAAAATAATGGAGACACTTCATGAAACAAAAAATGCTAGTTAAAGCATTAGGATTCACTCTGGCCCTCACCCCATTAATCAGCTCCGCTGCAGTGGAAAACGTAACGTATTTTGGTTATGCGAAATGGGGCAACATCTACACCGACAATGACCAACATAACGATGGAAAAGGAGAACGAAGCGACGTTATTCGAGCAAGCCAAGGTTACGGTAACTATCGTTTAGGCAATGAATTGAACTGGTGGGAAGCCGGTGTTAAAGCGGATGTATGGCGCGACAATGACGCCTATTTTGATACCACTATCTACCTGGGTAGTGGAGATAGCTGGGGGGATGTCAGCACGATCCAACTTTGGTCGGCAGGTCATGGGCTTATAGACGGACAACCCAACGCAAAAATTTGGGCAGGTGAACGTTTTTACCGTCGCCACGAAGTCCACATGATAGATGTGAAGTACTGGGATACATCTAGTACCGGTGTTGGTATTGAAGATTGGGATCTCGGCTTTGCTGATGCTCACTTAGCCTGGATGGCACCAAATTCCAGTGACGATGGGCGTAGTCTTCATAACATTGATGCTCGCTTGAGCGGCATTGAATTGAGTGACACAGCAGATCTTACTCTTGGTTTGAACTACGTAACCACGCAGAACTCGAGCTACGACGATAAAGACATTACTACTTCTGGCGCAATGCTCTCTGCACTTTACCGTCAAGCTTGGAACTACGGTTCAAACACCTTGGCCTTCCAATATGGTACCGATGCGTTGGCAGGCGGATTAATGAGTGCTGAAGGTGGCTCAAACAGAAAATACAGCACGGGCGTTGAACACGATGGCTCTAGCTGGCGACTGTTTAACCACGGTGACTTGAATATCAGTGAAGATGTTCAAGTGATGTACTCCATCGCTTATCAAGACAAAAACCTAGATAACAACGATGGTGAGAAGTGGTTCAGTGTGGGTGCGCGCCCTCAATATGCTTGGACAGATTACATGTCGACAGCATTAGAGGTGGGTTACGAAACGGTAGAAGCTCAAAACGGAGCCGGCACCAACGATATGTATAAAGTGACCGTGGCTCAAATGTTCCAAGCTGGCAAAGGGGTATGGGCTCGCCCATCAATCCGTATCTTTGCAACTTACTCTGAATCAAATAACGAGTGGGATCGTGGTAACGAAGTGTATGGCACGGCGACGAGCATAAACGCAGAGACCGTCGATGAGATTACCTTTGGTTTCAACGTAGAAACTTGGTGGTAAACCACAACCTCCGAGCGTCTATTCAATTAACGAATTGACGCTCTACACTGGAATAGCAATTTAACGGGGAAAGCCACTGTTTTCCCCTTTACTAAGGTAGCAATCAGATGAAATTAAAATCATTGGTGACCATTGTCGCTGCACTCACCGTTAGCGCATGCAGCGGAATACCAGAAAATGAACTCAATACTGATTTCAATAACAGTGCATGCTGTTCTCAATTAAATGCGCTGCCAACGACTCAATTGCCTATTCCATTTCACCAACAAGTGATTATGGACGGTCATTTACCGACCCTCTCCTCTTCATTGTTAAACCAAAATACACAGGCAAGTAGGCAGCGCTTTCCAACTATCGCGTATCAAATCAGTAACACGACAGAATCGCTGTCTTTATTAATTCGCTCATACATTAAAGATGACGCGCTTTTCGCTCCGTCTGTTTATGTCTTTGACAAACAATGGCAACTGCTAGGTCATTACAACGCTAACGACTTCACTTACCACCCTACCTCTATGCAAGGCCTAGAAAGAATTGAGGTATCCATTTCACTTATGCCCCAACGAGACAATGCACAATATGTTGTTGTCAGTACCGATAGCACAAAATTAGACAGCACTATCAGCCGTATTCACCCGGAAGAATTGTATTCAGAATCTCAGCAAATCATAGGCAATAAGCAACTGCCTCTGACTGCCACGTTGAGCAGCGTAGGTGTCATTGATGTCACGGCGAGCAAATCAACAAACAACGCCGTTTTGACTCTATTGGCTGAGCTTAGCGTTTCATCCAACAATGAGCCCGATACCTTAGGTTCAAAGCAAGTTTCTCAACCATCAACTCAGGCAGTTGAAACCAATCAAAAGGCGCAATGGCTGAATATCCAAAAGGACATCGACCAAGCCCTAAACAACAATGACATCAAACAAGCCGCATTTATTGCTAATCAAGCGGCCGAACAGGGCATGCCCGAAGCAAAAGGTTATTTATTAAAACAGCTAGCTGAATAAGCCAACAGAACAATACGTAGAACCAACTATTTGATAACGGTCATCACGGTTTAAAAAACTGATGACTTAATAGAATTATTACCAATATTGAACACTTTAAGAGTAGGAATACCATGAAGGCATTTTCAAACATCATCCAAAGACGCGATTGGGAAAACCCGCAGTCTGTGAATATCCACTGCCTAAATGCGCACAGCCCATTATCAAGCTACCGCAATCTCGAACACGCCCGAGACGGCATTGAATCACGATGTAAATCTCTTAATGGACAATGGAAGTTCAAATACTTTGACACACCGGAAAACGTTAACGGTGAGTTCATCGAAACAAGTTTTGATGACTCACAATGGGACGAAATAACTGTTCCTGCTAACTGGCAACTTCAAGGCTACGATAAGCCGATTTACGCTAACGTAAAATACCCATTTGAAGTCAATCCACCGTTCGTTCCAGCAGACAACCCAACCGGTTGTTACCGTACTCAAGTTACATTAACGGAACAAGATTTAGAGAACACACAACGTATTATCTTTGATGGTGTAAATTCTGCTTTTCATCTTTGGTGTAACGGTGACTGGGTTGGCTACAGCCAAGATAGCCGCTTGCCTGCCGAGTTTGACCTAACTCAGTACCTAACAGTTGGCGAAAACACACTTTCAGTAATGGTGATGCGTTGGTGTGATGGTAGTTATCTTGAAGACCAAGATATGTGGTGGCTAAGCGGTATTTTCCGTGATGTAACCTTGCTAGCAAAACCAAAGCAGTGCATTGAAGATGTGTTCGTTACACCAGACTTAGACTCGTGCTACCGCGATGGTTCGCTATCTATCGTGACAAAAATTACTGCACCAGACATCTTCCAAGTTCAGGTTCAATTGTTTGAAGGCAACCACGCGATGACCGAACCGATTATCGATCGCCCACACAATCGCCGCATTGATGAGCGTGGGACATACCATGATGTGGTATTCCAAACTCTTCATGTCCGAGAGCCAAAGAAGTGGAGCGCAGAAGTTCCTAATCTCTATCGAATTGTCGTTTCATTGCTTGATGAACAAGGTAAACACCTAGAAAGTGAAGCTTATCAAGTTGGTTTCCGAAAAATAGAAATGACCGACGGTCAGCTAAAGCTAAACGGCAAACCGCTATTGATTCGCGGCGTAAACCGTCATGAGCATCACCCAGAGTTGGGGCATGTGATGACGGAAGAAGATATGATCCGTGATATCTGTCTAATGAAGCAGTACAACTTCAACGCTGTACGCACAGCTCACTATCCTAACCACCCTAGATGGTATGAACTGTGTGATGAATACGGTTTATATGTGTGTGATGAAGCAAACATCGAGACACACGGCATGCAGCCTATGAACCGCTTGTCTGCCGACCCGCAATGGGCACACGCTTATATGAGTCGATACACACAAATGGTGATGCGTGATAAAAACCACGCTTCAATTATCATTTGGTCTTTGGGCAACGAGTCAGGGCACGGCAGCAGCCACAATGCGATGTATGCTTGGTCGAAACAGTACGACCCTTCTCGCCCTATACAGTACGAAGGCGGCGGTTCGAACACCACAGCAACTGACATCATTGCTCCAATGTACGCACGTGTTAACAGCACTATCGAAGACGATGCGGTTCCGAAGTGGTCTATCAAAAAATGGGTTTCTTTACCTAATGAGCAACGCCCGCTGATCCTTTGCGAATACGCGCACGCAATGGGTAACAGCTTAGGTAGCTTTAACGATTACTGGGATGCATTCAGAGACTACCCTCGCCTGCAAGGCGGCTTCATCTGGGATTGGGTTGACCAAGGCCTAAGCCAATGGGATGAAAACGGTGAACACTTCTGGGCATACGGTGGCGACTTCGGTGACACGATCAACGACCGTCAATTCTGCATCAATGGTTTGATCTTCCCAGATCGCAGCATACATCCAACCTTGGAAGAAGCGAAGTACTGCCAAAGAATGATCAGCGTGACATTGGATGAGCAAACTGAAAACCAAGTCCGCCTAACGGTGACCAATGAAAACCTATTCCGTGCGACTGATAATGAAACACTGAACTGGCAATTGCTCGAAAACGGCATCGCGATTCAATCGGGCAAACAAATTTTAGCAATTGCGGCAGACAGCTCGCAAGCTCTTGAAATAGATCTGATGTTCGTACCAAAAACAGAGGCTCAATATCATCTCGACACAGATATCACTCTGACTCATTCAACCCAATGGGCGAAAGAAGGCCATGTTTGTGCAACGGAACAGTTTGCCTTGCGTAACCAAGCTGGATTACAAATTCCTGAGCCGAAGAACGCCCTCGCACCTCAAGTAAAACAAAACGACACTCACGTGATGGTGTCTAGCCTAGATGAAACACATCAATGGCAATGGGATACACAAAGCGGATTACTTACGAATTGGATTGTCGATGGACAACCTCAGGTACTCAAAGCACCAGAAGATAATTTCTATCGTGCGCCACTAGATAACGACATTGGCATCAGTGAAATAGACAACATCGACCCGAACGCATGGGCTTGTCGATGGGAACTTGCAGGTATTGGTCAATGGGAACGTCAGTGTACAAGTTGTATCGTGCAAGCACTCGCAGATTCAGTACAAGTGGCGTCAGTATTCGCCTACCAATTTAATGGCCAAATCCAAGCGATTACAAAATGGCAATACACCTTAAATAACCTAGGTGAAATGAATATCGCGGTTGATGTCACCTTAGCCGATCACTTACCACCGATGCCGCGTATTGGTCTTGAAATGGAGCTGCCTTTACCAATCGAAACCGCGAATAAAACACCGATTTCATGGCAAGGTTTAGGGCCGTTTGAAAACTACCCTGACCGCTTAGCCGCTGCGCGATTCGGTTTACACAAACAAACACTGGATCAGATGCACACGCCGTATATATTCCCAACCGATAGCGGGTTACGTTGTGGAACCAAAAACTTGAATGTGGGAAGTATCGGGATCGAAGGCGATTTTTCATTCAGTGTGAGTCAGTACAGCCAGCAACAATTAACGGATGCTAAGCATATCAATAACCTGACTCGTGAAGATAAAATCTATGTACGCGTTGATCACCAACATATGGGCGTTGGTGGTGATGATTCTTGGAGCCCAAGTGTTCACCAAGAGTTTCAACTCACCGACAATCAATATCGTTATCAGGTTACGCTAACAAGCACATCATAAGTAAAATTAAAGCCAACGGCTCGACCTTAAGCCGCTTGGTTTTGCGATGCTCTGACTAGCTTGATTCACACGCCAATGTGATTCCAAAGCCGAGCTCTTGACTAGAGCTTGGCTTTTTATTTTCAAACGAATAAGTCAATCAGAAATAAACCATTAAACCTCGTCATATTTGATGTTTAGCATTTGAATTGCCTAACTATCCGTTGTTAAATGTCCAACCATCAGCACACAGCATTATATTTAGAATAAGAGAGCGGAATGGCTACCATCAAAGATGTTGCGAAGGAAGCAGGCGTATCAATCGCGACCACCTCTCGAGTAATCAACAATGCACCTCACACAAGTGAAACCGCGATTGCAGCAGTAAAAGCCGCTATGGAAAAACTCGGCTATCGCCCAAATGCCAACGCCCGAGCATTAGTCAGCAAATCTTCAAATGCGATTGGTGTACTAGTTAATGATGTCTCTGCTCCGTTCTTTGGCTCGATGATCAAAGCCATTGATACCGTGGCAAGCGAGCAAGAAAAACAGTTATTGATTGGCAGTGGCTATCATGACGCCACCAAAGAGCGTAATGCCATTAATCTACTGATTAACAGCCGCTGCGAATCACTCGTTGTTCATAGTAAAGGCATTAATGATGAAGAATTAGTAAAACTGGCAAACGAAGTACCCGGAATGGTGTTGATCAATCGTATTGTGCCCGATATCGAAAACCGCTGTATTGCACTCGATAATCGCCGAGGCTCTTACATTGCAACCGAACACTTGATTAAAAATGGCCACAAACACATCGGCTACATTTGCTCGAGTCACAATATTGAAGATGCTCATGACCGTTTAGGTGGCTACTTAGACGCGCTCAAAGAATACGGCATTGAATCGAACGATGAATACATCGAGTATGGAGAACCTGATGAGCTCGGCGGCGAGCAAGCCATGGTT
The DNA here is from genome assembly GCF_042466085.1 of Vibrio sp. R78045. NCBI lineage: Bacteria > Pseudomonadati > Pseudomonadota > Gammaproteobacteria > Vibrionales > Vibrionaceae > Vibrio > Vibrio sp. R78045. Next base: position 837,568 of record NZ_JAXHBS010000008.1, on the reverse strand, counting down.
AACTTGATGGCAAAAAACACTGATATAACTGCCATTGCAACGTATAACGACTATATGGCGGCAGGCTGTTTGGCACTATTACAAGAAAATGGGGTTCATATTCCAGAAGATATGTCAGTTATTGGGTTTGACGACGGCCACATTGCACGTTTCATCTATCCTCGATTAACCACTATTCGCTATCCAATCCAAGTTATGGCAAACCAAGCAGTTAAGCTCTCTCTTCAACTCGCAAGTGACGAACCTAAAGAGCATCCGGAGCACAAATTATTTATGCCAATTTTGGTGCGTAGAGCCTCTGTCCGAAATATTAATTGAGAAAACTCAAACTTTTGAAGACTACGTAATTTTGCCCCTCAATACTGTTTACAAAAAATAGGATTGATTAGATGAGTTATCATTGAGTTAATCTTATTTTTTATTACGATCAAATACCCACCTATACTTAACCTGACCCATCTTAATTAAACGATTACCTGGTTATTTTTCCACCAAGCATCTAAATCCCTAGTGATCCTTGGTTGTTATTAGGCGAGCAAAGCAGGATAATATCGGGATCGGAATCTCAAGAATTAATCCATTATGACCGAATACCTTTTGTTGTTGGTTGGCACAGTGCTGGTCAATAACTTTGTGCTAGTGAAGTTTTTAGGGCTATGTCCTTTCATGGGAGTCTCCAAGAAACTGGAGACTGCGATTGGCATGGGCCTCGCGACGACTTTCGTTCTGACGTTAGCGTCGGTATCTGCATACCTAGTAGAAACCTACATCCTTACCCCTCTGGGTATTGAATACCTGCGTACCATGAGCTTCATTTTGGTTATCGCTGTGGTCGTTCAATTTACGGAAATGGTCGTTCACAAAACCAGCCCGACTCTTTATCGCCTATTGGGTATCTTCCTGCCTCTTATCACCACCAACTGTGCGGTATTAGGTGTGGCACTTTTGAACATCAATGAAAACCACAACTTCATTCAGTCGATCATCTATGGTTTTGGCGCTGCGGTGGGTTTCTCTCTTGTATTGATCCTATTTGCTGCGATGCGTGAACGTATTGCGGTTGCTGATGTTCCAATGCCCTTCAAAGGCGCATCGATTGCGATGATCACAGCAGGCTTAATGTCTCTGGCATTTATGGGCTTTACTGGGTTGGTGAAATAAGCATGAGTACCATTTTAATTGCGATCATTGCGCTAGCCGTTTTAGCCGCTGTTTTTGGCGCTATTTTGGGCTTTGCTTCTATCCGCTTTAAAGTTGAAGCCGATCCTATCGTCGATCAAATCGACACCATCTTACCGCAAACTCAATGTGGTCAATGTGGCTACCCAGGTTGTCGCCCATACGCAGAGGCGATCGCTAACGGAGACAAGATCAACAAATGTCCTCCGGGCGGCCAAGCAACTATTGAGAAGCTAGCAGACTTAATGGGCGTAGAAGTTGAAGACTCCGCTCATGATTTAGATAACAAAGTAAAAACCGTTGCCTTCATTCATGAAGATATGTGTATCGGCTGTACTAAGTGTATTCAAGCCTGCCCTGTTGACGCCATTGTTGGTGGTACCAAGGCACTACACACAGTAATTAAAGATGAATGTACAGGTTGTGATCTATGTGTCGCACCGTGCCCTACTGACTGTATCGAAATGATTCCAGTGGCAACAACGACTGAAAATTGGAAATGGCAGATGAACATCATTCCTGTTACTGATATCACTAACCAAGCCACTGATGCGACTGCATCAGAGCCGAAAGCATAGGGTTAGTTGGTATGATCTCTTTAATTGAACAAATTCGCACGGGCTCTATTTGGGATTTCCCGGGCGGCGTGCATCCTGCTGAAAACAAAAAACAGTCAAATACTACCGATATCACCCATGCAAGGCTTCCTGAAGAAATCGTTCTTCCAGTGAAACAGCACATCGGTAAGCCCGGTAACCTATTGGTTGCTGTTGGTGACACCGTACTAAAAGGTCAACAACTGACGGCCTTAGATACGGGTTTTACTTTGCCAGTACATGCACCAACTTCGGGTGTGATTACCGCTATTGAACCAAGAACCACCGCTCACCCTTCAGGTCTGAGCGAAATGTGCGTGGTTATTAAACCTGATGGCTTAGACACTTGGATTGAAAAAAATCCAGTTGAAGACTTTTCTAAAAAAACCTCTGACGAACTGCTGGATGTGATTCGCCAAGCCGGTATTTCAGGCATGGGCGGCGCGGGCTTCCCTACGGCTAAGAAGCTTCAATCAGGTTTAGGTCGTACCGACATTTTGATCGTCAACGCTGCTGAGTGTGAACCTTACATCACCTCAGATGACAAGTTGCTTCAAGAGCATGCCAACGAAGTTTTAAAAGGCATTGAAGTGGTTGAACATATCCTTCGACCAAAGCTGACCGTTATCGGTATTGAAGACAACAAACCTGATGCAATAAAAGCACTTGAGGTTGCAGCGAAAAACAAAGACATCGTCATTCGAGTTATCCCAACTAAATACCCTTCGGGTGGTGAGAAACAGCTCATCAAGATCCTCACCAATAAAGAGGTTCCAGCTGGTGGTATACCTGCAGATATTGGTGTTTTGGTTCAAAACGTCGGTTCTCTCTACTCTATTAAAAGAGCAGTGGTTGACGGCGAGCCCGTTATCAACCGTGTTGTGACTTTAACAGGGAAGACCTTTAAGCAACCTCGCAACGTATGGGCACTATTAGGTACACCAGTACACGAGTTACTGGAAGAGTTTGGCTACAAAGCGGATAAAAAGCTGCCGCGATTGATTTTGGGCGGCCCTATGATGGGCTTCACTTTACCACATGCTAATGTGCCAATTACCAAAACGTCCAACTGTATTTTAGCGCCGACACGCAGTGAAATTTCGCCAAGCACTTATGAAATGGAATGTATTCGATGCAGTGCTTGTGCCGAAGCATGTCCTGCGTCATTGCTCCCTCAACAACTGCAATGGCATGCGAAAGCCAACGAGTTGGATAAGTGTGAAGAACTAAATATTAAAGACTGCATTGAATGTGGTGCTTGTGCCTTTGTCTGCCCAAGTGAAATTCCTCTTGTTCAGTACTATCGCCAAGCGAAAGCAGAAATCAAAACAAGAAAAGACGAAGCAACAGCTGCAGAACGCGCCAAGATTCGTTTCGAAGAAAAAAACGCTCGCATGGAGCGTGACAAAGCAGAGCGTGAAAACCGCTTCAAGAAAGCCGCTGACAACCGTCGTAAAGACATGAAGTCTACGGATGGTGATGATGCGATTGCAGCTGCGATTGCTCGCGTTAAAGCGCAAAAAGCCGCGGCAGACCAAGCTCCTAATGCGGAACCGGCTGTAAAACCTGCGGTTGCAGCGGCTATTGCTAGAGCAAAAGCAAAACAAGCTGCGGCCCAGAAAGCAAATGACGCAGAACCAGATAACTCTGAAATGTCTAAGCTACGTGAAGAGCGTAAACGTCAAGCACGAGAACGTAAAGCACAGCAAGCTGCAACGGATAATCCAACAGAAAGCTCTGGTGACGGTAAGAAAGATGCTGTCGCTGCTGCAATAGCTCGCGCTAAAGCGAAGAAAACTCAAAAAACGGAATCTACTTCTGAAGCTCCAGCTGAAAGCTCTGGCGATGCTAAGAAAGATGCTGTCGCTGCTGCAATAGCTCGCGCTAAAGCGAAGAAAGCACAACAAACAGAGTCTGCTTCTGAAGCTCCGGTTGAAAAATCAGGTGACGCTAAGAAAGATGCGGTTGCTGCTGCAATAGCTCGCGCCAAAGCCAAGAAAGCGCAACAAGCTGAATCAGCTTCTGACGCTCCAAGTGAAAGTAGTGGCGATGCTAAGAAAGATGCTGTCGCTGCAGCGATTGCTCGAGCTAAAGCGAAGAAAGCACAGCAAGCTAAACAGGAAGAGACAACTGAAACTCCTGAGCCCGAGGCTCCAGAAGAATCTGTCGATCCTAAAAAAGCTGCCGTTGCCGCTGCAATAGCTCGCGCTAAAGCGAAGAAAGCACAACAAGCTAAACAGGAAGAGACAACTGAAACTCCTGAGCCCGAGGCTCCAGAAGAATCTGTCGATCCTAAAAAAGTTGCCGTTGCCGCTGCAATAGCTCGCGCTAAAGCCAAGAAAGCACAACAAACAGAGTCTGCTTCTGAAGCTCCAGTTGAAAAATCAGGTGACGCTAAGAAAGATGCGGTTGCTGCTGCAATAGCTCGCGCTAAAGCGAAGAAAGCACAACAAGCTAAGCAGATCGAAACAGAAGCAACGACTACTGAACCTGTAATTGAAATTGAAATTGAAGCTGATATTCAGTCAGAACCAGTCGATCCTAAAAAAGCAGCAGTTGCTGCCGCAATAGCTCGCGCTAAAGCGAAGAAAGCACAACAAGCTAAGCAGATCGAAACAGAAGCAACGACTACTGAACCTGTAATTGAAATTGAAATTGAAATTGAAGTGGAAGCTGATATTCAGTCAGAACCAATCGATCCTAAAAAAGCAGCAGTTGCTGCCGCAATAGCTCGTGCTAAAGCAAGAAAGGCGCAGCAAGAGCAAGACAAAAAGAATAATGAGGAGAAAGAGTAGTGGCCTTCTTTATCGCCAGCTCACCGCACGCGCACAATCGTAGAAGCACCCCTGATCTCATGAAATGGGTCGCTATTTGTGCGTTGCCAGGTCTACTAGCTCAAACCTACTTCTTTGGATGGGGTACGCTCATCCAATTAGTATTTGCTATTGCACTTGCTGTTACCTTTGAAACCGCTGTAATGTTGCTAAGAAAACGTCCGCCAGTGATGGCATTGCGTGATTACAGTGCGGTTGTTACCGCTTGGCTGCTGAGCGTCGCGATTCCCCCACACTCTCCATGGTGGATTCTAGTCATAGGTATGTTTTTCGCGATTGTTATTGCGAAACACCTCTACGGTGGTCTTGGGCAAAATCCGTTTAATCCCGCGATGGTGGCTTACGTTGTTTTGCTGATCTCATTCCCAGTTCAAATGACGAGTTGGAATGCGCCGACTAGCTTAACCGCTGAAACAACAAGCTTTGTTGACTCATTTTTGATGATCTTTACCGGTTTCAATAATGAAGGTTTGTCACTGCAACAAGCGCGCCTTGGTATTGATGGCACCACGATGGCAACGCCGCTCGATGCATTCAAAACCGCTTTAACGGCGGGTAACACAGCTTCTGAAGCTCTGTCTCAACCACAATTCAGCTGGTTAGCTGGCGTAGGTTGGGAATGGGTTAACCTTGCTTATTTAATAGGTGGCTTAGTGCTCATTAAACAACGTGTGATTCAATGGTATATTCCGGTCGCTTTTATCGGCAGCCTTACGTTGTTTAGTTTGGTCTTCTTGATCCTAACTCCGGGTGAAACCGCTTCTCCAACCATTCATCTATTGTCTGGCGCAACCATGCTTGGTGCTTTCTTCATAGCAACTGATCCGGTTTCAGCCTCGACGACAGTAAAAGGTCGCTTGGTATTTGGTGCTCTGATTGGCGGGTTAGTCTTTATTATTCGCAGTTGGGGTGGCTTCCCTGATGGTGTGGCGTTTGCTGTATTGTTAGCTAACATGTGTGTTCCACTAATTGACTACTACACCAAACCTCGTACATACGGCCACTAAGGAGCGGATACCATGCTAAATGCAATTAAAAAAAATGGCCTTGTACTCGCGGTTTTTGCTTGTGCTTCGACAGGATTAGTGGCGGTAACTCACTACCTCACCAAAGATCAGATTAAGCAACAAGAACAGGCTCAACTATTATCTGTGCTTAACCAGGTGATTCCGCACGACCTGCATGATAATGAACTATTTTCAGCCTGCACTCTGGTTCAAGCAGAAGAGTTGGGGACGCAACAAGCGATGCCTGCTTACATTGCTAAACTCAATGGTGAGCCAAGTGCGATTGCGATCGAAGCGATTGCACCCGATGGCTACAACGGGGCGATTAAGGTCATTGTTGGAATGAAAATCGACGGTACTATTTTAGGTACTCGCGTTCTTTCACACCAAGAAACTCCAGGTCTGGGTGATAAAATTGATTTACGAGTGACTGATTGGATACTCTCATTTTCGGGTAAACAAGTAACTGACTCTAACCTTGAGCGTTGGAAAGTTCGTAAAGATGGTGGCGATTTTGACCAATTTACCGGCGCAACCATTACACCGAGAGCCGTCGTAAAATCAGTGAAACAAGCGGTTCAGTACGTTAACCAAAACAACCAAGCATTGCTTGCTCAACCTCTAAATTGTGGCGGTGAATAATGAGTGACCATAAAACACTAATTAAAAATGGCATGTGGGCCAACAACCCTGCCCTAGTGCAACTTCTTGGGCTGTGTCCATTACTGGCTGTGTCGTCAACGGTGACCAACGCGCTTGGGTTAGGCATTGCTACATTGCTTGTATTAGTCGGTTCGAACGTCTGTGTATCTTTGGTTCGTCACCATGTACCAAAAGAAATTCGAATCCCAGTATTCGTGATGATCATTGCTTCACTGGTAACCTGTGTTCAACTTCTGATGAATGCTTACGCGTATGGCCTTTACCTATCTTTGGGTATCTTCATACCACTGATTGTAACCAACTGTATCATCATTGGCCGAGCGGAAGCCTTTGCTTCAAAAAATGCAGTTTTACCTGCTGCTCAAGATGGTTTTTGGATGGGTCTTGGCATGACATCGGTACTGGTTGTATTGGGTGCGATGCGTGAGGTTATTGGTAACGGAACCCTTTTTGATGGTGCAGACCTACTTCTTGGCGACTGGGCTTCAGTGTTACGAATCCAGATATTCCAATTTGATAACAGCTTCTTGCTAGCCCTGCTTCCACCAGGTGCCTTTATTGGTGTTGGTTTCTTGATTGCTTTGAAAAACATCATCGACAACCAAGTAAAATCTAGACAGCCAAAACAAGAAAAACCAGCCATTGAACGCGCTCGCGTTACCAATGCTTAATAAGTTACAGTAGCTTAAACCCTGCTGAGTAGCTCAACCGCTCAGCAGATAATTAGATTGACCAAGTACACATAATAATGACGCTCATAAGAGCGCGTAACCGATGATAAAGCCTGAGCATTTAGAGTTTATTGAATACCAACTCCGGAGCTCAAGCCCTAACTATTTGAAAGTAATGTCGCTATGAACAATGTAAAACGAGTAGAAATACTTGAGCGTTTAAGAGAAAACAATCCAAAGCCAGAAACCGAGCTTAACTGGAACAGCCCTTTCGAGTTGCTGATCGCCGTGCTCTTATCTGCGCAGGCAACTGATGTCAGCGTCAACAAAGCCACTGATAAGCTTTACCCAGTGGCTAATACTCCACAAGCTATTTTCGACCTAGGTGTCGATGGCTTAAAAGAGTACATCAAGACAATCGGCCTCTTTAATTCGAAAGCAGAAAACACCATTAAAACGTGTCGCATGCTGCTTGACCTACATAATGGTGAAGTACCGGAAGATCGCGCTGCATTAGAAGCCCTTCCTGGTGTTGGCCGTAAAACAGCCAACGTGGTATTGAATACTGCTTTCGGTTGGCCAACCATTGCCGTTGATACCCACATCTACCGCGTATCAAACCGCACTAAATTAGCGATGGGCAAAACGGTCGACGATGTTGAAGCTAAGCTGCTCAAAGTCATTCCCAAAGAATTCAAACTGGATGTCCACCATTGGCTCATTCTTCATGGACGTTATACCTGTGTCGCGCGTAAACCACGTTGTGGCAGCTGTATCATTGAGGATTTGTGTGAGTTCAAGGAAAAAACAGACGTCTAAGCTAAGAAGCTAAGAAGCTAAGAAGCTAAGAAGCTAAGAAGCTAAACCGTGCCGCACTTTTCTGGCGGCATAAAACAGAATTACAAAAAACGTAAACATAGTTAACGCTAGGAGCAAATCATGTCAAACGGTCGTATTTTACACACCATGCTACGAGTTGGTGATCTAGATAAATCTATCGAGTTCTACACCAACGTAATGGGCATGCAACTATTACGTAAGAACGAAAATAAAGAGTACGAATACACACTGGCTTTTGTTGGCTTTGGTGACGAATCTAAAGGTGCTGTTATTGAGTTAACTTACAATTGGGGCACAACTGAATACGACCTAGGCTCAGCTTTCGGTCACGTAGCGATCGGTGTTGATGATATCTACACTACGTGTGACGCGATTAAAGCCGCTGGCGGTAACGTGACTCGTGAAGCCGGCCCTGTAAAAGGCGGTTCTACTCACATTGCATTCGTAAAAGACCCTGACGGCTACATGATTGAGCTTATTCAGAACAAACAAGCAAGTGCAGGCCTCGAAGGTTAGTCACTAACCATTGCGATACTAGGCTTTGAAAGCAAAAGCTAAATTAATGCACAAGAGAAGCGAGCACTATGCTCGCTTCTTTTTTATCAATTCATTCATAATCAATATTCTTTACCCAGTATTATTCACAATCTAATCGATGAAACTTTACATGATAATGATTATCATTTAAATTAAACCCATCTTGATTAGTGAGGTTATACAATGATTAGCGAATGGGAAAAACACACGTTACTTGCCGATACTGCATTGCAACTCGACGATCCTGTACGAAGCATTCTTCACTATCAGCAGGCGTTGAATTTAAGCGAAGAAATTACTGAGCGTACTGATATTCAGGCCGATGAACGCTTACTGATTTCGGTCATCTCTTGCCACAACCTTGCTCAGTTTTGGCGATGGGCGGGCGATACAGAATATGAACTTAAGTACCTTCAGCTTGCCTCTGAAAAGGTCCTGACACTGATTCCTCAGTGCCCTAATACGCAATGCTCTAGCTTTATAGATTCTATTGGTTGTTGTAAAAAAGCCCTTATCGATTTCATGAAACGTCATCCAAATCCTAAAATAGCCTCTATGGTTGAAAAAATCGATACTGCGACCAACTGTGAAATGATTGCTCGGTTCCGCTTGAATTAATGGTTGCCTCGAATAATTAGAGCCAAATCGACATGTTATCCAAACAAAAAATGCCCATCACGTAGATAGGCATTTTTATCTTTATCTTTATCTTTATCTTTATCTAGACAAGCTATTCAGTTTAAACCTGTGTACGGCCTAAAGAGATCACAACGCGTCGGTTTTTATCTTTACCAATTGGCGAGTTGTTGTCAGCAATCGGGCGACGCTTACCATATCCTTGAACTTGAATACGGTCTTCTGGCAAACCGAGTGACTTAAAGTACTCTCTTAGTGATTCAGCTCTTCGTTCTGAAAGGTTTTGGCTGATGCCTTTACTGTCAGCAGAATCGGTATACGTGGCCACTAGCACAAGATCAATATCTTGGTTGTAGCGAACGTAATCAGCAATCTGGCTTAGCCTGTTACGTGACGATTTGTTCAACTGGTCGCTGTTACGATCGTAGTGCAAAATGGTAAAAGAGATATCTTCAAAGCTATAAGGCAACAAATTGGCAATACAGTCACTAAACACATTGTACTTTTCTTGAAATAGCACTGACGATAAAGATACCTCAATCCGCTGATCTCGGCTCTGCCATTCTTGATAACTGAATGTCGGGTAGCGACCTTTCTCCAACTCGCTCAATATCCCCCAAGCTGTTTGACCACCTACATAGCCGTCAAATTGTTGGAAGAACTTGATGGTTGTCATGCGATCAGCACTCTCGCCCGGACGCCAAGGTGGCGGCATAGAAATCAAGCTAACATTACGTGTTGCTCCCATTGGACGACGCATTTTAAGTTCAAAGTCCAAAATAATTTTTTTGCTTGCACGAGATGAAAACTCAGCATCACCGAAATTGGGAATCGGATGAACTAAACGACATTCGAGTGGTGTATTGGCCACCATCTCCCATTCCGACTGTTGAGGAGATGCTCCGTAACGCTTTTCTTGTGCCAATACCGATGACGACATAAGTAGCGAAAATAACATTGAACCTGTTATGAGTTGTTTCTTCATAAAGTGGAGTATCTCTTAAGCAATTCGTTTAACAATGCAGCCAATTGCCGCATATTTCTATCGAGTTTAAATATGCAAATATCAAGCCGCAATAGAGTGGCTAATTTATTAATTATTGCCGTTCCCTAGTTTTTATCACTGCTATTATCTGCAATAATGTAGCCTTAATCACACTTATTTGGGCTAACATGACTGTAGAAAACGAAGCTCTGACCCTAAAAAACCGCTTTCGTGGCTATTTTCCCGTGGTCATCGACGTGGAAACCGCAGGGTTTAACGCAGAAACAGATGCATTATTAGAGATCTGTGCCATTACATTAAGAATGGATGAGAACGGAGATCTGCAACCTGCATCAACGCTTCATTTTCACATTGAGCCTTTTGAAGGCGCAAATATAGAGCAGGCAGCATTAGACTTTAACGGAATTAAAGACCCATTTAGCCCATTACGTGGTGCTGTGTCGGAGCAAGAAGCCCTTAAAGAAATCTACAAGCTAGTGAGAAAAGAACAAAAAGCTTCAGATTGCAGTCGCGCAATCATGGTCGCTCACAATGCTACATTCGATTTAAACTTCGTAAATGCAGCAAGTGAGCGTTGTAAGCTTAAACGCGTCCCTTTCCATCCATTTGCAACTTTTGATACTGCAGCTCTTAGTGGTCTTGCCTACGGTCAAACCGTTTTGGCTAAAGCTTGCCGCACTGCTGGGATGGAATTTGACAACAAAGAAGCACACTCTGCTTTGTATGATACGCAAAAAACCACAGAGTTATTTTGCGGCATTGTAAACAAATGGAAAGCCCTTGGTGGTTGGCCTCTTGTTGACGAACAACAAAAATAGAATCGGTAAACGTTCGTTCGTATTGCCTTCATAAAAAACACAACATCTCGAGAATAATATGAATCCTGTTGTAATTTCAGTTTGCATCATGCTTGTTTTAGCTTTGATGCGCGTAAATGTAGTTGTTGCTCTCACGTTCAGTGCAATTATCGGTGGCGTAGCCTCTGGTATGGGTCTGAACGACGCTGTAGCTGCTTTCGAAAGTGGATTAGGTGGCGGTGCAACTATCGCACTTAGCTACGCAATGCTTGGTACTTTTGCTGTTGCTATCTCTAGGTCTGGTATCACAGACCTACTAGCTCAAAGCGTAATCAAGCGTATTCACGGCAAAGAGAACAGCGCGGCATCTAATGGTCTTAAGTACGGTATCCTTGCGTCTTTGATCTTAGTGACCATGTCTTCACAAAACGTGATTCCTGTACATATCGCCTTTATCCCAATCTTAATCCCACCTCTATTAGGCGTATTCGCAAAAATGAACCTAGACCGTCGTCTAGTTGCGTGTGTACTTACTTTTGGTCTAATCACACCTTACATGGTGTTACCGATTGGTTTTGGCGGTATCTTCTTAAACAACATCCTACTAAAAAACCTTCATGACAACGGTCTTGAAAGCGTAGTAGCAAGCCAAGTACCAATGGCAATGTTGTTACCAGCAGCCGGCATGATCTTCGGCCTTCTAACGGCGGTATTCTTTACTTACCGTAAACCTCGCCAATACAAAGAAACGTCTCACACTGTTGTTTCAACAGAAGTAAAAGAGATCAACAAGAAGCACATCCTAGTAGCGGCAGCTGGTATCGTTGCTGCATTAACCGTTCAACTGTCGACGGGCTCTATGATCATCGGTGCTCTGGCTGGTTTCATGGTATTCACCTTCGGTGGCGTAATTGCTTGGAAAGAGACACACGATGTCTTCACTAAGGGTGTTCACATGATGGCAATGATCGGCTTTATCATGATTGCAGCAGCAGGTTTTGCAGCAGTGATGAAACAGACTGGTGGTGTTGAATCTCTAGTTGAAGCACTTTCAACAAGTATCGGTGACAACAAGCCTCTAGCAGCTCTGCTTATGCTGGTAGTCGGCTTATTAGTAACAATGGGTATTGGCTCTTCGTTCTCGACGATTCCAATCCTTGCAACTATCTACGTTCCTCTAGCGGCGGCATTTGGTTTCTCACCAATGGCCACTATCGCGCTAGTGGGTACAGCGGCAGCGCTAGGTGATGCTGGTTCTCCGGCTTCTGACTCAACATTAGGTCCAACATCTGGTCTAAATGCTGATGGTCAACACGAACACGTATGGGAAACCGTCGTACCAACATTCTTGCACTACAACATCCCACTGATCGTATTCGGTTGGATTGCAGCTATGGTTCTGTAATTAGGTTCTGTAGTAAAGAACCTAAGCTATTATTACAAAGACCGCCTCGTGCGGTCTTTTTTGTATCTGGGATATATCTTGCTCTTTTATTCTCTCTTACCCTTTACCACCTCAATAAACTCATTGCGCCAGATAAAAGAAAAGGCTTACTGTTGTAAGTAAGCCTTCAAAGTAGTGTGAACTAATTGAGAGTTAGAGCTCTCATTGAACTAAGCAGTAGGAGCGCTATTCACAAGTACTTCACGAATAGATTTAAGCGTCGTCTCCGACGAATGGTAATCCAACGCAACCTCAGTGAAGATACCGTTAACTTCAAGCATTAACGTTGGGTAAGAATGTACGCCTATCGCTTCTTTAAAGCCTAACTGGTCATCCAATTCACTTTCCAATAGTTTGCTAGAAAGATCATTTTCAAACTGTTGTACGTTCATACCCAACTCTTCAGCGAGTTGCAGATGAGTATCTTGGCTGTGTGGCAACATCGCACGCAAATAGTAAGCATGTTGAATCGCTTCAAGCATGGCTTCATAGTGGTCTTGAAAACCAGCAGCTATCACAGCGCGGCACGCTGGATAGGTGCTTCGCACAGGTTTGCACTCAGTCCAAAATTCGTGGTTAAATTCAGTACCCAGCTTAGCTTCGATCTGCTTCCAGATAGCCTGAAGCTTGCCTTTCATCTCCTCAGACATTGGCTCATCAGAATCAGGAGCTAAACCGCCAACTACGTAATTAAACTCAATGCTCGCAGGCAATTGTTGTTTCAATAACTCAAGTGTTGGCTTGTATCCCCAACACCAGCTGCACATTGGGTCATGTACATAATGAAGTTTCACGTCCATTGTTCATTCCTTATTGAGTCAATGACTCAATCAATTAAAACAAAAAAGGAGCCTAATTAAGGCCCCTCATTTTATCTATTCAAGCAAAAAAGCGAGAACTTACTCAGCGTCATCGCCAGCAACTTTAGCCGCTGCTTCTTTAACGATTGGCTGAAGTTCACCTTTTTGGAACATCTCAAGAATGATGTCACAACCACCGATTAGCTCACCTTCAACCCAAAGTTGTGGGAAAGTTGGCCATTGTGCGTAAGCTGGAAGCTCTGCACGGATATCAGGGTTTTGTAGAATGTCTACATATGCAAATTTTTCGCCACACGCCATTAGAGCTTGAGATGCTTGAGAAGAAAAACCACAGCTTGGCAGCTTAGGAGAACCTTTCATGTAAAGTAGAATGGTGTTTTCTTCAATTTGCTGTTTGATTTTATCGATAGTTTCCATTGCTTCCTCGTTAATGGATTACGGCTTTCATTGCCTTTATTCTACCCCAAACCAAAAGAATAAAAACCATATAAAAAAAATGGTTAACAAGTTAAGCTAACAATTCACACAAAAGTGATGAATTAAGCTTTTAATAAAGTAAAAACTTGCTAAACTATATCGCAAGTCAGCAAATTGACCATGGTTGTCAGTATAGCCAGCCATGAATAATAATATCACTGGAAGCAATCGAAAGAGTTAACTCTTTCATATCAATGGAGAATTGAGCAATGGCATTTGAACTACCGGCTCTTCCTTACGCGAAAGACGCGCTAGAACCACATATCTCAGCAGAAACGCTAGATTTCCACCACGGTAAGCACCACAACACTTACGTTGTTAAACTAAACGGTCTTATCCCAGGTACTGAGTTTGAAGGCAAAACACTAGAAGAAATCATTAAGACTTCTACTGGTGGTGTTTTCAATAACGCTGCTCAAATCTGGAACCACACGTTCTACTGGCACTGTCTTGCTCCTAAAGCAGGCGGCGAACCAACTGGCGCTGTTGCAGAAGCTATCAACGCCGCATTCGGTTCTTTCGAAGAATTCAAAGCAAAATTCACTGATTCAGCAATCAACAACTTCGGTTCTTCTTGGACTTGGTTAGTTAAAAAAGCTGACGGTTCTCTAGACATCGTTAACACTTCTAACGCTGCAACTCCTCTAACAGATGAAGGTGTTACTCCACTTCTAACTGTTGACCTATGGGAACACGCTTACTACATCGATTTCCGCAATGTTCGCCCAGACTACATGGCTGCATTCTGGAACCTAGTAAACTGGTCTTTCGTAGAAGAGAATCTAGCTAAGTAATTTTTACTTATGCTGCGCTATTAATAGCGAGTGACTTATTAAAAGCTCATGCCTCGGCGTGAGCTTTTTTGTATCCGTCGTATTTTCAGCTTGAACATGGAAGGTGAAATGAGTTAACAGAGCTTGTTTTATCACCGACTCCTTCAGTTACCCCTAATCGAAACTAAGCTCTTATCTGCTCTACATAGATTATGTATTTGTCTGTAACTAAACACTAAAGTTTGCCGACTCCGTGCCGTTAAAGGTGTATCAAATGAGAGGCAACATGCAAATACACACTTTAGACAAAGCAGGAATCATCAACGAACTAAAGTTCGGCATCGGGATCAACCAAGCGGTTGAACAAGGTCGCCGTGCAGATTTCGCGTTGCTGCTATCCATGTTCTCTAATGATGTCCGCGATTGTACTCCTATAAATACTATCGAGGTAACCGAGACTAGCGAAGATCGCCTGCGCAAACAATTTGGTGTCGCTGAACCTCAACAATTGCGTTCTGATCAATCCTCATACGAAATTTCTGCACAACAGTCGAATTACTTTCATCAAGCAAGCCTTGCTAGTGCAAAACTAAGTCATTACTTAAAACCAGAAGCACTGGCTTTTATGCCTGAAGATACTGGCGATTTTCCCGAAGACGTCTACCAAAACCTTTCAGGTCACGACCGACGAAAACTTGCAAATAAGCACTTACCTGAATTACCTAATGCGACTCTTTACAACGATCTCTCTACCGCTCAACGTCAGTATCAAATTCAGGCCCAAGTATAGTCACAACAAACCTTACCTCACTGCCTGCTCATCAGCTCCTAAATTGTATCCCTTAAGCAATTGATGTGAGTGATATGAACCACTAGCCTTAGGCACACTCAAAATACAAATTGTGGGTTACGTCTTGAAGTTACTACAAAATGTGAGCTGCCACTAAGTTCATACAAACTTATCAATTGGTACGTCTTAGTTTGAACCAATTCACACCCGTTGTATGAAATTTAACCCATCCTTAAACGACATAGATTATTTTCTTAGGTGTTTGGATGGAAATAAAAAGCTCAATCATATTGGTGACATCAGCAGGCTCGCGCTTGGGAGGAACGATTGCGAACCACTTTGTTAACCTTGGAGCCACCGTTATCCTTTGTGATAAAGATCCTACAGCACTGCAAGAAACCTATACCCAATGCTCTCGACTCTCTGATTCGGTCTACCGCTATACGCTCGAAAGTAATCATAACCAAGCCATACTAGCGGTCTTCGATTTTGTCCAGCACACCTTCAATACGACACCTGATGTGTTAGTTAACAACTGGATCAGCGTTCCAATGCCAAGTTTGATTGGCGACCAACCCGTCAGTAGTTATATTGATGATTTGTCTTCGAAAGCCTCTACCCTTTTTGCATTTGGCCAGATAAGTGCTGAGCGATTACGAGAAGAAGATAAAGAAGGCGTGATCGTCAATGTGATCTCTCATGATGATTTCAGTGATGTATCAGGTTTAGAAAGTGCTAACTCAATGATTACCGGCTTTACCCATAGTTGGGCTAAGGAACTCACCCCATTCGGGATACGAGTTGGTGGGGTCGTTCCTGCCGTTCACAATGCAGACGGAAAACTCAACCGATGTCATTGGGCTCAACTACAAGATGAACTGACCAGAACAACCGAGTACATCATTTCTAATGACTACTTCAGCGGACGTGTCGTCGCTGCCGAAGTGTAGATCCTTTTTATTTTCTTACTTTTTATATTGTTAGTTTTAACCTAACCGACCACATAAAAAAGCCCCAGTCTCTCGACTGGGGCTTTGTTCTTTTCCCGATTAGATAAGGTTCGTGCTAGCGAAAACTTATCTCAAAACTAATGCTTACTTATTATGCGTTAGCTTTTTCTTTTTTAGCTTTTGGCGCTTTCGCGTCAGCTGGCTTTTGATCTGCTTTCTTAAGGATAACTGTAGTACCTTCGAAAGTTTCGCCTTCAACGTATGGTTGGCCGAAGTAAGAAGTTGTTAGAACTTCTTTTAGCTCAGTGATTAGAGGGTAACGTGGGTTAGCACCTGTACACTGGTCATCGAACGCTTCAACAGCTAGCTCGTCTAGTTTAGCGATGAAGTCAGACTCGTTAACACCCGCAGCTTGGATAGATAGTGGGATGTCTAGGTCAACTTTAAGCTCTTCTAACCAAGTCAGTAGACGTTCAATCTTCTGAGCAGTACGGTCACCAGCTTGGCTTAGGCCTAGGTGGTCAGCAACTTCAGCGTAACGACGACGTGCTTGTGGACGATCGTACTGAGAGAATGCAGTCTGCTTAGTTGGGTTATCGTTCGCGTTGTAACGTACAACGTTAGAGATAAGCAGTGCGTTAGCAAGACCGTGTGGTAGGTGGAACTCAGCACCAATTTTGTGAGCCATTGAGTGACACACACCTAGGAATGCGTTCGCAAATGCTACACCAGCGATAGTTGCTGCGTTGTGTACTTTCTCACGAGCGATTGGGTCAGCTGCACCATTTTTGTAGCTTGATGGTAGGTATTCTTTAAGCATCTTAAGAGCTTGAAGAGCTTGGCCGTCTGAGTATTCGTTCGCAAGAACAGATACGTAAGCTTCAAGAGCGTGAGTTACTGCATCGTAACCACCGAATGCTGTTAGAGACTTAGGCATGTTCATTACTAGGTTAGCATCAACAACAGCCATGTTTGGCGTAATTTCGTAATCAGCTAGTGGGTACTTAGCACCAGTCTTGTCGTCTGTAACAACCGCGAATGGAGTAACCTCTGAACCCGTACCAGAAGTCGTAGTGATACATACAAGCTCAGCTTTTTTACCCATTTTAGGGAACTTGTAGATACGTTTACGGATATCCATAAAGCGCATTGCTAGTTCCGCGAAGTGAGTTTCTGGGTGCTCGTACATAACCCACATGATCTTAGCAGCATCCATTGGAGAACCGCCACCTAGAGCAAGGATTACGTCAGGTTGGAAGCTCTTCATTGCTTCAGCGCCTTTCTCAACAACAGACAGTGTTGGATCCGCTTCTACATCGAAGAATACTTGAACTTCAATACCTTGTGCTTTAAGGATTTGTACTACGTCGTCTGCGTAACCGTTGTTGAATAGGAAACGGTCCGTTACTAGGAATGCGCGTTTCTTACCTTCTAGGTCGCTCATAGCGATTGGAAGGCTGCCACGACGGAAGTAGATAGACTTAGGTAGTTTGTGCCACAACATATTTTCAGCTCGCTTCGCTACAGTTTTCTTGTTGATAAGGTGCTTAGGACCTACGTTCTCAGAGATAGAGTTACCACCCCATGAACCACAACCAAGAGTTAGAGAAGGTGCAACGTTGAAGTTGTACAGGTCACCGATACCACCGTGAGTAGTAGGGATATTGATTAAGATACGAGCCGTCTTCATCTTGTCACCGAAGTAACGAATGCGGTCTGCGTTAGTATCTTGGTTAGTGTAAAGACCAGATGTGTGACCGATACCACCGATTTCAACCATTGTTACAGCTTGAGCGACAGCATCTTCGAAATCGTCTGCGCGGAATAGACCTAGAGTCGGAGACAGTTTTTCATGAGCGAATTCGTCATCGTAAGAAACTTTACCAAGGCCTTCACCAACAAGTACTTTTGTATCAGCAGGAACTTTAACACCCGCCATTTCAGCGATTGCTGGAGCAGGTTGACCTACGATTTTAGCGTTTAGGTTGCCGTCGATAAGAAGAACTTTACGAACTTTATCTGCGTCAGTTTTAGATAGAACGTGAGCTTTGTGAGAAGCAAAACGCGCTTTAACTTCGTCATATACTTCGCTAACTACGATTGCAGCTTGCTCAGAAGCACATACAACACCGTTATCGAATGTTTTAGACATAAGGATAGATGCTACAGCACGTTTGATGTCAGCTGTTTCATCGATAACTACAGGAACGTTACCAGCACCAACACCGATCGCAGGCTTACCAGAAGAGTATGCTGCTTTAACCATGCCTGGACCACCAGTAGCAAGGATAAGTGCGATACCGTCATGCTTCATCAGCGCGTTAGAAAGCTCTACCGATGGTTGGTCGATCCAACCGATGATGTCTTTTGGAGCACCAGCTGCTACCGCTGCGTCTAAAACCAGTTTAGCTGCATCGTTTGTTGAATTCTTTGCACGTGGGTGTGGCGAGAAGATGATGCCGTTACGTGTCTTAAGAGAGATTAGAGATTTGAAGATTGCTGTTGAAGTTGGGTTCGTTGTTGGAACGATACCACAGATGATACCTACAGGCTCAGCGATAGTCATAGTGCCTAGGCTTTCATCTTCTTCTAAGATGCCACATGTTTTTTCGTCTTTGTATTTGTTGTAGATAAATTCTGAAGCGAAGTGGTTTTTGATAACTTTATCTTCAACAATACCCATTCCAGATTCAGCAACGGCTTGTTGAGCCAAAGGAATACGAGCATGGTTAGCAGCAAGAGAAGCTGCACGGAAGATTGCGTCTACTTTCTCTTGAGAGAATGTTGCGAACTCTTCTTGAGCTGCTTTAACGCGAGCTACTAGAGCATCAAGTTCCGCTAAGTTAGTTACAGGCATGGTGGATCTCCTAAAATAATAAATATTAAAAACTTTTTATTAATTTCACTGCTTGTCTTTAACCCTAATTCACAGCGTTCTTAGTAAATTGCTTTCAGGGCTGAGTATATTATTTCACAGTGTGAAAAAAATTGACCCAGATCAGTTACCCAAAAATAATTAACCAGAAAGTAGTAAGGCAATCGCAAAAACAAACTTAAGAGTCTGATTTATATAGATTAAAGTCACACTTTTCGTTAGCGCAAAAAACAAGCAAACAGACAAAGTTTTTTTACATAGAGTCATAACTTGTAAAAAACTTTCATTTTTAGTCCGTTAAATTACATGTATACAGCTGTATTCGTGCTACTGAGAGTATATCCATAGCGTTGCACGGGCTAGATTCTGACATATTTTTTATTAATTTCGTGCGACAGTTAACATTTACTCAATAAGATATTACAAAATGAAACACCAACGACTAGCTTGCAACAAGGCTAGTACAAAAGTGAGATTCAATTAGTTTTTCTAAGAAAAATCCCCTATTTCGCGTTAGTTTTTTTCATTCGTGAAATTTAGAATTGTCACTTACATTACGCGCTCTGACTATGTACAGATCAAACCCCTCAATCCTAAGAACGCTATCTGGAGATCGCTCTCATGCAAGGTTTAGAACTCGCAATTTTTATGCAATTCTTCCTTGGGCTTGTTGCTGCCGTAAACCCAATCGGCATAATGCCTGTTTTTGTTTCTCTTACTGCTCATATGCCCCCAGAAGAGAGGAATAGGACAGCCTTACAAGCCAACGTTGCTGTTGCCGTTATCTTGATTGTGTCGCTTGTCGCGGGACAATTGCTTTTAGACATGTTCAGCATCTCTCTCGACTCATTTCGAGTTGCAGGCGGCTTGCTATTATTGAGCATCGCATTTTCGATGATGAGCGGTAAGCTCGGTGAAGATAAGCAGAACAAGCAAGAGAAGTCTGAATACATTAGCAAAGAGCAAATTGGGGTCGTTCCTCTAGCGATGCCTTTAATGGCTGGCCCTGGTGCAATCAGTTCGACCATTGTTTATGGTTCTCGCTATCCAGCCGCGATTGATACAGTAGGAATCGGCCTTAGCATTATTGCTTTCGCGACTTGCTCTTGGCTTCTGTTCCGTTCTGCGCCAGTTATCGTTCGCTTTCTTGGTCAAACAGGAATTAATGTTATCACCCGTATCATGGGCTTGATTCTGGGAGCACTCGGCATCGAATTCATTGCAAACGGGTTACGTAACCTATTTCCAGGATTAGCATAACAATATCGGTATAACCCGCCGTTGTGGGGACTCAGCATTGATATTAACGAGGCGAGTAAAGTGGTTAGGCTTTCACTCGCCTCATGATTATGAAGCTTGTATAATCACAGTTAATACATTTAACAAAAGGTGAACTTCACCCTATGTCACGTCAGCCTCTTAAGCATCATTTGTACGTCATTATTTTTGGTACTCATACTCCAGCAGGACGTGCATTTGATATCTCTCTGATCATTGCGATCGTCGTTTCATTGATCGTGCTAATCTTAGAGTCAATCCCGAGCGTGATGACCGAATGGTCACAGCAGTTACGTTACATCGAATACAGCTTCACAGCACTATTCACACTAGAATACTTATTGAGGCTTTATTGCTCCCCAAAACCTAAGTCCTATGCCACCAGCTTCTATGGAGTGGTTGACCTACTCGCCATTCTTCCAACATACCTTGCAATCATCTTCCCAGGTGCTTCGTTCATGGGTGTGGTCAGGCTGTTACGTGTCATGCGCATATTCAGAATTCTTAAGCTGGTTCGTTATTTACAAGACTCCAATATCCTGCTGCGTTCGCTATTAATGGCAAGAAGAAAAATACTTATCTTTTTCAGCACTGTTGGCATCCTCGTCACTATCTTTGGGTCACTAATTTTTGTCATTGAGGGGCCTGAAAATGGCTTCACAAGTATCCCTCAAAGTATCTACTGGGCAATTGTGACAATCACGACGGTGGGTTACGGAGACATCACCCCACAAACCGCGTTTGGCAAAGCTATCGCATCACTGACCATGCTATTGGGTTACTCTATTTTAGCGGTGCCTACAGGGATAATTACCGCAGAACTCAGCAATGAAATGAACTCTCATAAAGAGTTGGTTAAGTGCCCTAACTGTAACCGTGCAGGCCATGATTCGGATGCCATGTATTGCAAGCACTGTGCAAGTGAGTTAGCAGATCCAGACAAACGAGTCGTCGCCAAAGATCCAGACTAAGCATCAGATACAAAAAAAGCGCCTTAAGGCGCTTCTTCTTTAATTATTATCAGAGATGAGGCAGTTACGCTTTCTCAGAAAGAATAATACGTAATGTACGACGTAGTGGTTCTGCAGCACCCCACAGCAGTTGGTCACCAACAGTGAATGCGTTCAGGAAGTCGTTACCCATAGACATCTTACGTAGACGACCTACTGGTACAGACATCGTGCCTGTTACTTTCGCTGGTGTTAGTTCCTGTGCCGTAATATCACGGTCATTAGGAATCACTTTAACCCAATCATTGTGTGTCGCGATTATCTCTTCAATCTCGTCCATTGGAACGTCTTGCTTAAGCTTGATTGTTAGTGCTTGAGCGTGACAACGCATTGCGCCGATTCGCACACAAGTACCGTCAATTGGGATTGGCTGACCATCTAAGCCGAGAATCTTATTCGCTTCAACGCCCGCTTTCCACTCTTCTTTACTTTGACCATTTTCACGTTTCACATCGATCCAAGGAATCAACGAGCCTGCAAGAGGTGCACCAAATTGATCAGTTGGGAATGAAGATGAACGAATGGTGTCTGCCACTTTTTTATCAATATCAAGAATTGAGCTTGAAGGGTTAGCTAACTCAGAGCTAACGCTATCGTTGATAACACCCATTTGCGAAATCAGTTCGCGCATGTTCTTAGCACCAGCGCCGGATGCCGCCTGGTACGTCATGGCACTCATCCACTCAACCATGCCTTTCTCATATAAACCACCCAAAGCCATAAGCATTAAGCTCACGGTACAGTTACCACCAACGAAAGTGTTAGTGCCACCGTGGATGCCTTGTTGGATTTGAGCCAAGTTAACAGGATCAAGAGTGATGATTGAATCAGCGTCCATACGTAAAGTAGAAGCTGCATCAATCCAGTAACCTTTCCAACCTGCTTGACGCAATGCTGGGTATACTTTTGATGTGTAATCGCCACCTTGACAGGTAATCACGGCATCAAGCTGTTTTAGGCTATCAATATCAAAAGCGTCTTGAAGTAGACCCGCATCTTTACCACCTAAAACAGGGGCAGGAATACCAATCTGAGATGTGCTGTAATAAACAGGCTCAATTAGGTCGAAATCTTTCTCTTCAACCATACGTTGCATCAGTACAGAACCAACCATACCGCGCCAACCAACTAGACCTACTCTCATCGCTCACTCTCCATGTATAAATTAAAAATTGCTCTCCCCCATCTATAAGTTTTTCAGAAACAGAACTCAAGTGCTTTTTGTCAAAAAGTGTAACTTTTTCGTTTCTTTTAAGTGAACGCGATGAATCACGCAGTTATCTCTTGTTGTTCATTCCGCCGCTTAGTCACTGATAAAACACCGACTATCACCAAACTTATGTGTTTATTGATATGAATTGTTCAATTTACGAGCAATTAGATCCTGCTTGCAACAGTAATTACCACTATTTAACAAAGGTTAACCAGAATAATATTTTACACAACGAAAACAACGTGCGACAGAATTCAACATGTAACAATCATGAATTTAACAAATTTTCAGACCATGAAACCACGAAACATTTATTTAGCAGTCAAATATCACAACTTAGACGCATTTTTTCGATATAATAAACTAATTACTGTAGTGTCCGTTTTGCACCACACACTATAACGAAGCACTATAAATGCTCGAAATAACAAGAGGCTTTTATGAAGCAGAGTAAAACTCGTCTACCGAACCTATTGCAGGTATTCATCGCGTTAGGACTATTTCTATCCCTTGCTTTTTCCTTTACAGCAAAGCTTGACCTACCAATCCAACTTGCCTTGTACATTGGCTGGTTCATTATCATGGTTTTGGGTATTCGTCTTGGACACCAATACAAAGACTTAGAAAAAGCAGCACTCAAAGGAATATCCAATGGCTTAGGCGCGGTTTTAATACTTTTAGCCGTTGGCGCTCTTGTTGGTACTTGGATCTCTGGCGGGATCGTACCTACTATCATTTACTATGGTCTGAAAGCTATCCACCCTTCTATCTTCCTTTTAGCGACCATGATCATCTGTTCTCTAACTGCATTGGCGACCGGCACCTCATGGGGCGCTGCAGGTACAGCAGGTATAGCGATGATGGGTATCGGCCAAGGTCTAGGTGTTCCAGCACCGATTACTGCCGGTGCAGTGCTGTCAGGTTGTTATTTCGGTGACAAAATGTCTCCGCTTTCTGATTCAGTGATTTTGGCTTCTTCAATGTCTGGTGTTGAAGTAGTTGAACACATCAAGGGCATGCTTCCAGTTGCGTTAATCAGCTACGTGATTACAGGCATCATGTTTACTGCGTTTGGTTTCCACTACGCGGGTAACGTTGACATGAGCCAAGTTGATTCTGTAATCAAAGCGATGGAAGTTCAGTTCTACATCACGCCTTACTCATTCGTTCCGGTACTTATTGTGCTTGGTTTGTTGGCTTTCCGCATGCCTTCATTCCCAGTCATCAGTTTTGGTTCTCTGCTGGGTATTATCTGGGCAGTCATGATCCAAGAGATCGACTTCCTAACGGCATTCAACACTGCTTGGGCACCTTTCTCCATCTCATCTGGCGTAGAGTTCATTGATTCGATTCTTAACCGTGGCGGTATGTCTTCCATGCTGGGTTCGGTTGCGGTCATCGTATTTGGTCTAGGTTTCGGCGGCTTGCTGGATAAAGTGGGCGTACTAGAGACAATTGCTAAAGTGTTCGAGCGCCGAGTAAACAGCGCTGGCTCACTAGCAACTAGCACAATTGGTACGGCTTTCATGGGTAACGTGTTCGGTTCAGCAATGTATGTATCACTCATCCTTACGCCAAAAATCTGTGCGAAAAACTACGACCGTTTAGGCTACAAACGTAAGAACTTATCTCGTAATGCTGAGTTTGGTGGCACGCTGACCTCTGGCATGGTGCCTTGGAGTGACAATGGTATCTACATGGCGAGTATTCTAGGTGTCGCGACACTATCTTACGCACCATTCATGTGGTTAAGCTTCATCTGTATCATCGTGACTATCGTGACTTCTTACATGGGTTGGTTCGTTGATAAGTGTGAACCAACGGCACCTGCGTTTGAAGCTGAAGAGGCGACAGAGTTAAGTAAGCAACAGGCTTAAGTTTATGAGCTAATGCTTTAGGGCATAACTCAAAACGTTAATAGAGAAATGCAAAAAGAGCGCCCTAGAGCGCTCTTTTTTAACCTTCTAATTCATCTATTTACATGTTTACTATTTATTTATGGTTCGCTTACCCAACCAGTAACCGATTCCTAAAGGTGCAAAGAACACGACTAAGATAAACAGGATGAAGTAGATAACCACACCTTTGATTAACTCCATCAGCTTATCAATTGCAAGCACAACCACATCTTGAGAAACACGGTCTAGATCTTGAGTGAACAACTCTCTTTCTGATGCCACAATACCAGCAATTTCAATCCGCTCTTTCGCAACCATCTCTATCAGAGCTTCTCTCTCTCGTGTCACCATATTTTCTAGTGCCACGCGTTCATCGCTTAGTCTCTCTAATTTTTGGTCTGTCTTATCGCTCAAGTCATTCAGTAGCGGCTGCATTTCTGTCGACATAATCGAAGCTAGCGTTTGCATGTACTCAGGGTTATTTTCAATAAAGTCCTGCATGCTTGCTGATGTTTGACGAAGGCTTGCGAGCGTCATAGACAGGTCTTCACCCGTTAGCGAGCTATTCAGAGCGACTAACTCTGCTTTCCACGACATCAATTTTGGTGTTTGATCCGCCATCAAGCTTAAACGGTCTGACGCATCGTTCATCGCCTCTGGCATCGTTCCTAAGCTCTGAACGATTTGCGACTCGTCTTTCCCTAGGTAACTCAGCCATTCACGGTAAGCGGGTGTGCTTCTGAATGTGAGGTCTTTAAATGGGTGGCTAGCAACAAACTGCGCAACGAAATCTTTGCTCTGATCGAAATCGCTCGAGCTCAATACGCCTTTTGCGAGTTTCTTTACTTCTTGATCAAGAAAAATAGCGGTTTCTACCGCATCATTTGTCTCGAACAAATCAGCCCCTTGACTTTGAGCATAGAATTGATTCATTTGCGCAGTAAATACCCAAGAATCAATCAACGCTGACATCGGTGAAGTTTGGTAAGCCGCTTGTTGTAAGCCCTGCTCCGCATGGATCTTCCAAAGCAAAACATAGGATTGATGTAGGGTGTCATCGTCAGAGTAAGATTGCGCGATCAAGTCCGCGGAGCCTTCTACTCGTGTAAAAAACATCTTGGCGTATTCACGCGTCATAATTCGAGCGTTTAGCTCTTGCTGAGTGAGAGGTGTCGACTGACTGTCTAACTTAACTTCTAATAGAGAACAACCACTTAACGCAATGCTAAGCAACAATACCATCCAACTTCGACTCAACACTAGTAACATATAAACCTCTGACAAAGACTAAGGGCGCGGATTGTATGAGCACTTCGTCAGAGTATTGTCAAAATTTCTATGAAAGTTAATTCCGACTATCTAAATAATCTACAGCGGCGTCAACAGAAGCTTTTATTGCCAATTCTAATTCTTCTAAATCGTGCTCACTGATGGCTCTAGATTGTTTCATTGTCATTTCAACGCTCGCTGCAATAATGGCTAATCTCGATGCTTTGATACTACCAGCCACACCTTTCAAGCTATGCACAACACGCGCGGCAGAAGTTTCATCATTAACCAATAAAGATTTGAACTTCGTGTAATCATCAGCATGGTCTTGTACAAAAACTCCAAGCAGCAATTCTACAGATTCAGCGTCACCATCGAGCGTTTCTAACATATCTTCGATATCAATCGCAGGTTTTGAATCGGTCACACTAGCGATATGTTTCCCGGCCATCGACACTTCTTCCAGATTTTGTGAGCTTGTAACACTTGCTGTTAATACATTTTTGTCTAAATTAACACTTGGAATTGTTGGATTAGCGCTTTGAACTTTTAGATTAGAGCTCTGTTGTGATTGCGGTTCTGAGTGTGGGTTAAGTGACGCTTTTCTCTTAGTGTGTGTGTTATTGTTAGATTGTTTGAGGCTCGGAGAAATCGCATTGTCTTTAGACTTTTGAAACACGTGCTCTTCTTCACCAGAAAGCGATATAAAGTCTTTGTTATCAGATTCGTCCTCAGTGTCTAGTCCCAAATTTTCCGCTGATTCTTGCACGACCATTTTTGAGCGAACACATAATAAGACTAGCGCTATCATAGCGACCAAACTCAAGCCTAACATCACAACCAAAAGGTTGAATTGACGATCATGAAATTCAGCTTCGAGTTTAATGATCTGCTCATTAACCGAGTTTTTCTTAATTTTATCGACCAAATAATGGAGCTTAGCGTAATCACCTAATAAGGCTGAAGCATCCACCAACAGTTGTTGGATTGCGTCTTGCTCTTCAGTTTTTAATGAGTAAGATTTTTTTAGAATAGAGTCAAAGGCTCGATAGGTGGCTGATGAGCTTTGACTATCGGAATACATAGCTTCAAAGACAACAACACCAAATTCGTTCATCAGAGGTTTTAATTCAGAAGAAAGATTATTATCTGCACGCATTGCTTTAACCGTATCAACAATATCTTGAACCTGACTTTCGATTGGAATGAACTCGTCAAACTTCTCTAAAAACTGATCGGCTACGTAAAGCAGTTGATTTACATCAGGGCGAAACAAGGCATGTTGGAAATCAGACTCAATCTGCAATCGGATCGAGTAAACAAGTTGTGCATCAAGTGCTAAATCATTAATTCGAGACACTCGCAGCGGTTCAGAGAAATAAAGCGATTGCCTCAATTCATTGACGCGAATACCAAGTTCTTCAATTTGAGCGAGAGAAGTAGTGTAAGAACGGCTTAAATTCAGAAGGGTCAATGAAGGCAATAGCCACAGAGCCAAGAGCACAACCAAGAAAGTGGTTGGTTTTTTAAAGCGACTGGGCTTTGCTACTGATTGTTCCATCTATATTCCTTGTGCGTGTCGTCGATAAGCCATTATCCTGGCTAAGAATACCAAGCACAAAACAAGCGACAGCATCCTGCTGTCGCTTTTCACCATTAACTCAGGACTATGACTTATTGCGAGTCAGTTGGTCACGTAAGTTAGGTGGTGTGCCTTTAATGGTTAGTGTGTCAGTCTCTGGATCGTAAAAGATACGTTCACCAAGAAGTAGACTATCAAAACTAACATTCAAACCGCCACCAGCACCAACAAATTTTGTTAGTTTACGCATAGTTGCGCGATCAGCTGGAAAACTTTCTTCTAACTCGTAGCCTTGCTCACTAGTATAGTCAAAGAAGCTTGTGCCATCAGTGCTCGCTGGCAGTTCTCCAGAAAGCTCACGAACTTGAACCTCATCACCCGCTTTTAGCTGTTCGTTACAGTAATCCGCAACTTGCTTTTTGTAGCTGATCGCCTCTTCTTTCTCTAACTTAGAGTCAGAAACAAAATCTTCTACCGCTTGCATCAATACCTGGTTTTGTTGCTTGGCGTCTAAACCCACTTCAGCTTGTAGAAAATCTAAGAAAAAATCTGCGACTTTACGACCAATACGCCCCTTTATATAAGTAAGGTAACGGTTTGACTCTTTGTCTGTATCGTATGTTGAAAGATCAAGGCGTGCCACGATGTCCATCTTTGAAATATCAAGATAGTCAGTCGCGCTAATGTCGAGACCTTCTGTGACTTTCAAACTTTGGTTCGAAGGCAGTAAGCCAATGAAAAGGTAGTCTGTTGCCAGTGATTGATATTCAGCTAACACCAACGTGCCTTCATCAGCAAATGGATACTTTGAAAGTTCATCTTTTAGACGTAGAGCACTTTTTTGAGAGAAATCATAGAAACTTTGCTCCCCAGCTCGAAATTCATGCAACGACTGCTGGAATTCGCTGTCGGATTTGAAAGAACCAAACCCTTTGCCTGCTTTTGAGTTGAACACGCGGTGAAGCTCAGCCACTAGGCTTTCAGATGAAGCATCGTTCTCTAGAGATTCAGCACGATAGTTAACAATCAGCTCTTCCTGATCGTTCTTGCTTAGTTGGTGTAAAATTACGTTGGAAAGGTGAAGGCTCATAGTGAAAATATTACCGTTCAGGTTTCAGTTGTCATGCATAGTAGGTTATCATAAGCCGCTTTTACTATCATTATTAGAGTCCTTATGCCGATTATATCTAAATACACAGATGCACAAGTTGAAAAAATCCTAGCTGAAGTGGGTGCTGTTCTATCTAAGCACAAAGCTTCACCAGAACTTTCACTGATGATCGCTGGAAATATCGCAACCAATGTCTTAAATCAGAACGTTGCTGCTTCACAACGCAAAGGAATTGCTGAAAAATTTGCCGAGGCTTTAATTTCTTCTCTTGAAGATAAAAAGTCTCACTAAATTTGATTGACGGATAAAAGAATTATAAATGGTAGACAGCGCAAACTCATATAGCGATCGTGTATCTCGACTGGTTGGTTGGGGTCATTGGTTTGCATTTTTCAACATCATTGCGGCGATGTTGATCGGTACTCGTTATATTACTCAATCGGCTTGGCCTGAAACCCTATTGGGTCAGTTTTATTTAGCTGCATCGTGGGTTGGTCATTTTGGCTTTTTAGTCTTCGCTCTCTATCTATTAGTGCTGTTCCCACTCACTTTTATTCTTCCGTCGAGGAAGTTACTACGTTTGGTTGCCGTTTGCTTCGCGACCATAGGTTTAACTGTCCTGTTAATTGATACCCAAACGTATCAAAATATAAACCTCCACCTGACACCTGTCGTGTGGGAGGTTTTATTCAGTGGCGAGGAATCTGCATTCACTTCTGATTTGCAGCACCTGTTCATTGTTATGCCGCTCATCTTCTTATTACAGCTAGGCCTATCTGAATGGGTTTGGCGTAAGCAACGTAAACTGTCTCATAAGCACATCGGCCGACCAATTACGGCAGTGTTCTTTTTGTGTTTCATCAGTAGCCACCTAACTTATATGTGGGCTGATGCGTTTTTCTATAATCCAATTACAAGCCAAAAAGCCAACTTCCCACTGTCTTACCCTATGACAGCGAAAAGCTTTATGGAAAAACATGGCCTACTAGACCGTGAAGAGTACCTCCAGCGCTTAGAAGAGAACAAAGAAAACGTAAATCTAGTTAGCTACCCGCTAGAAAAGATTCAATACAATCGACGCAGTGATGATCTCAACATCCTGATGGTCAGCGTAAATAACCTGCGTTCTGATGCGCTAAACGCTGCAGCAATGCCAAACAGCTACGCTTTCTCTCAACAAGCAATCAACTTTACTAACCATTACAGTTCTAGTAATGACATGTTTGGTATTTTTGGCTTGTTCTATGGGCTGCCAAGTAGCTACTCAAGCAGCATCCGAGCTCAAGGCTCAAATGCCGTACTGTTCGATGTTTTAGACAATCATAATTATAAGTTCGCAGCATTCAGTGGCGATAATTTCGACGATCCACTTTACTCGGAAATCATTTTCCGTGGTCGTGATGTTATGCCAGAGCAAGCAACTTATGATGACCAAAGTGCTATCCAAGCTTGGTCTGATTGGGTGCAATCACCAGACACTAAGGGTCCTTGGTTCAACTTTATTGAGCTAACGACACTCGACAACTTTTCGAATTACGATGCAAGCTCTGATCCTGCGTTAAGTACTGAAGAGCGCTTTGCGGCCGATTACAAAAAATCAGCACAAGCAGCCGATAGCCAGTTAGCGACTATTTACGCGGAATTAGAACGCCTAGAGCTTAGCGATAATACTGTAGTGGTCATCACTTCGAATCACGGTACTGAATTTAACGAAACCAAGACAAACAGCTGGGGTGCAAACTCGAACTACAGTCGCTATCAGTTGCAGGTTCCTTTAGTTATCAGCTGGCCAGGTAAGTCTCCCTCTGAGTACACACATCGTTCAAGTCACTTAGATGTGTCTGTCACATTGATGCAAGAACTACTGGGTGTGTCTTCAAACCCAACAGACTTCAGCAGCGGTCGCAGCCTGTTTGATGAGCGTAAGAGAAAATGGATACTAGCGGGCGATTCTCGTGAATTGGCGCTTGTTACCGACAAGCAAACAACAGTGCTCGACAAGTTTGGCAACTATAAACTGTACGACCAGGATTATAAGCGCTTAAAAGACGTAAGCCCGCGCTTACCAGTGTTGATGCAAGGCCTAACTGAGCTACAGCGTTTCTACACAAAAAATGACTAAATGATCATCAATTAAAAAAGGGAAGCCAACGGCTTCCCTTTTTTATTGCCATCAATGATTAGAAAACAAGCAACAAAACAAAATTATGTAAATTAAGGGTTTACAAGATCCTCCGCCCCTTATATTATTCACGCCACTGGAGGGATGGCTGAGTGGTCGAAAGCACCGGTCTTGAAAACCGGCAACCGTTAATAGCGGTTCTAGGGTTCAAATCCCTATCCCTCCACCACATTAAAGAAAGCCGCTGAGAAATCAGCGGCTTTTTTGCATCTGAAGTTTATGCCCAAACTTGCAAGCCTTCGCCCTAATCATTTGAAAATCTCAAGCTTCAAGTTCTCGCTATATTTATTCTCCTCCCCTAAGTTCCACCCATCGTGGTAAATAACTGATCACTCTAGCGAATGAAGAAACTCGATAACTGCGTTAGGGCTTTTGATTGCAAATACTCGCTTATCAGGAATAAACTGAACTTTTCATCGAAAATAACGCGCAAAAAATTACCAATAGAAATAAAAATATTAAAAAGCGTTCATAAAAAAAGCAGTCAGTTGGTAAGGGTATTTACAAGCGAAAGCCAGCCTTATATTATACGCGCCATTGGAGGGATGGCTGAGTGGTCGAAAGCACCGGTCTTGAAAACCGGCAACCGTTAATAGCGGTTCTAGGGTTCAAATCCCTATCCCTCCACCACATTAAAAAAAGCCGCTGAGAAATCAGCGGCTTTTTTGTATCTAAGGTTTATGTATCTAAGTTGAAGCTTATGCACTCAACTTATCAAGCCTGTGCATCAAGCAACTTTTCTGCTCACTTCAAAGCGTCCGATTAATTGATCCAATCGGCTTAACGCATTCCCCATTAAAGACACTCTACGTGCTAATTGTTTAGTAGAGAGTTGCAAGTCAGATATAGACCGTTGTGCCTTATCGGCAGTTTGCCCATTCTGCTGACTATTTTCATCTAGGTTAGACATCGTGGTAAAGAGCTCAGAAACCGCCGCTTGAATTTGTTCACTGCGAGCGTTTGAGTCTACTGTTAAGTTTCCTTTACTCACATTCTCAACGCCTTGCTCCATAGACTCAACAGCACTACGAGACTTACTATGTAGCTCTTTCATTAGGTCACTAATATGATTAGCGGCTTGGGATGTCCGGTCAGCCAGAGTTCTGACTTCAGATGCGACGACAGAGAATCCTCTCCCGTGTTCACCCGCTCTTGCCGACTCGATGGCCGCATTCAAGGCTAAAAGATTAGTCTGCGCGGTAATGTCAGTAATGATGTCTATAATGTCAGACACTTTGGACATTTCATTATTCACCTCATTAACACTGTTCGCTGAGCTTTCTACGATATTCCGAACAATCTCCATACCTTCGACAGACTGATTGTATTCCTCTTCCGCATTAAGAACAGCTTGCTTCATTACCACATCCATTTGCGTTGCCGATACAGTCGCATGGGTAATTTCACTCTGTTGATACTGACTCAATTGCAGCATATTACTTAACGCCTGTGATGCCTCGTCGCTAGTTTGGCTCATTACCACACTGCGGCGGAACATAGACTCTGAAACTTCTCTGACTTCATGACTAGCATGAACCAACTCACTAACCGTATTATCCAAATTATCGATAAAACTGTTGGTCCAACGCCCCAAATTACCAAGTTCATTATGACTGAATGTGGTTGGGTCGAGTCTCCGACTTAAATTGCCATCGCCTTCCGCTAAGGTTTGCATTACCCCTGTCATCTCATGAACTTTATCCGCTAACGGTTTGGCGCTGATCCATCTGAATAGGCCTAAGCTCACTATTGCGCAAGCGAACATAAGGCCACTTTGTAAGTAAGGCGAAAGTGAATAAAGGTTGGAGAGCAATAGCGGAATAAAGATGGGTAACGACATACACCCGATAAAATGCTTAGATAGGGTATAACTCAAGCTTCGGTCTCTATAGACTTCTTCCAAATCGGATTCACACATCATCCCAAAGGTGTCTGGAGATCCGTCCAGCTGAAATGTAAGCCCTTTTCCAATAACTGGTATATGACGGTAGTCTGAATAACCGGGGTATCCAACAAACAGGTTGCTCCCATTTTCAATGGTTTCCCTGACCCCCGGATGAAGTTGATTAGTGGCCGGATCGGTAAAGCGAATTTCGAACTCAGTGTGTTGTTGAATCTTGACCGTTCCCCAGTCAGTACTGATTCCTTGCTTTAAATTCTCACCATGAGAAAAAGTGTTATCTTCAAAACGAGAACGAGATAGTGCAACACCTGGTTGAATATGTGGATCATGAATCGAGTCCACCATAAAGATATAGTTATCACCCGACTCACTGTAGATATGCCCAGCTTCTCGTTGAATGATATCGCTAATCACATCATTGGGCACTCTGCCACACAAGAACTGCTGTGTGTTATCGTCTCGAGAGAACGGCACATAAAACATCAATGTGACTTGGTCATGAAACGAAGAGCTTGATGCTCCTACATTCAAAGTGCGCGAGTCCATATACGGCCCGTGTAGATAGCGCTGCTTTGCATTTGATATTGCTTTTTTATCTCCGATAGCAATACCGACATGCTCTTGAAAACTCGAAGCTTGTGCGATGCCTTTGCCATCAATGATCGCCAACTCAGAAAAATCCGAACTGCGTTTGAGCAGGCTCGCTAACGTATCCTCAGCTTGCTCTTCATTTCGACTCGCTAAATAAACAGCAGAGTCCTCTAGGAAATCCCATTGATTCTTGACCCAATTGTGAAGCAGTTTAACGCGAGTGTGAGCGATGCTTTCAAATGCTTGCTCAAGCTCTCTTGTTCTACTTCGATTTAGAAAACAGGCTCTTCGCATTGCCAGTTTACCTGTCACACCAAACCAATTAAGCCAACTGCGTTCCTTGTCCGTCAGGTTCATTTACATCCCTTGTATTTTTTATAGACACAGAGGATAAGCAATTTATAGACCATAAATAGTCGCAAAAATAAGTAACTATCTAATAAGAAAGTACTTTATTTAAGCCAAACTGGTGCAATTCCATGTCTTTTTTGGTGCAGGTGAGAACCATTATGGTGCAAGGGGTTTTTAGATAGCCGGTTTCTTTAATAGGTTTTTGGGGGACGTTTAAGCATAAATTTCATAAGCTGCTTTCAATAATTGCATGTGAATAGGAACCAGATCTTGATGCTGAGTCCGATATCCACCACCAACCACACACGCCATAGGAATAGACTCTAATTTTGCGAGACTGACCATCAAACAGTCGCGCTCAAATATCCCTTGTGTCGAGACATTCAAATAGCCCAGCTCATCGTCTTGGTGAATATCAATGCCCGCATCATAAACGATCAGATCAGGTTGGTGATGAGCAATAGCCAACTTGGTAACTTGTTCGAAACAGCGCAGAAACTCTTCATCTCCGGTTTCACGGCTTAATGGCACATCCAAATCGGATAGCGGTTTACGTGCAGGAAAGTTTTTATCGCAATGGAACGATAGAGTAATAATATCGTCATTCTCTTGGCATAGAGTCGCTGTACCATCACCATGATGAACATCGCTGTCGACGATAAGCACTTTATCGATATGTTCAAAGGTCAGCGCATGTTTTGCCGCTAACACCAGATCGTTCAACAAACAAAAGCCGCTACCAAAATCATGGTGTGCGTGATGATAACCACCACTCAAATGAATCGCGAAACCACTCTCTATCGCCATTTCAGCGGCCAAGCAAGTTCCACCGCTTGAGTAGAGTGTTCTCTCAATAAGTTGTTCACTCCACGGGAAACCGATGCGTCTCATTTTCGCCGCGGGCAAATTACCTGAAATAAGCAAATCCACATACTCACTATCGTGAACCTGTTTTACCTGTTCAACCGAAACTGGCATTGGTTGGAAGACTTCAAACTGACTCTTCCATAGAGGATCGCTATCCATTAGTGCTTCAACAGCACCGTGTAACAACTGATATTTGTTGATTGGGTAGCGGTGCCCTTCTGGCAAAGGTAACTGCGAATAAATTGGGTGGTAAATTAAAGGAATCATAATCAGACTAATTGCGTATTTTTATCAAAATCATAACAGCATCAGACTTGGCGACAACCCCAAATAATGATAACAATTATCATTACCTAGAATTATATTCAAAGACCACTATGAAAAACGTAATACTCCTCTTTGGGGTGATCTGCAGGTCCATAGCATCAGTAATGATTTTGTGGAAATGATGATGGCCAGTTGGTGGACCGTTGCTTTTCTTGTGTTAAGCAATCAAACTTAACTAATTGAACTGAAAGGAATCACCATGAGCGTTATTTTTATTACTGGAGCGAACCGCGGCATTGGCTTAAGCCTGACTCAACAATACTTGAAAGGTAATCACAAGGTGTACGCAACTTACCGTGACGCCTCTTCAGCCAAAGGCCTGATCTCACTTGCAGACCACAACACCAACCTAACCTGCATTCAGTTAGAAATAACCGATTACCAAGCGGTGAGCCAACTTCCCTCTCAAATTCCTGCGATCGATATATTGATTAACAATGCTGGCTACTACGGGCCAAAAGGCTACGGTCTGGGCAATACCGATGTTGAAGAGTGGCGCCGTGTTTTTGAAGTCAACACCATTGCGCCATTGAAGCTTGTCGAAACGCTATTACCTGTTCTAGAAAACAGTGACGTGAAAAAGGTCGCTTGCTTGTCTTCTCGAGTGGGCAGCATGACAGAAAACACCTCTGGCGGCGGCTACATCTATCGTTCCTCTAAAGCCGCGCTAAACTCCGTGGTGAAGAGCTTAAGCAACGACTTAACCAATAACGGCTTCACTGTATTAGCACTGCATCCAGGCTGGGTACAGACAGAAATGGGCGGGCCGAATGCTCTGATCGACACTGACATTTCTGCTTCTGGCCTTATTGAAGTCATCGAGTCAGCGAATACCGAAGTCAGTGGTCACTTCTTCAATTTCGATGGCAGCGAAATCGACTGGTAACCCACAGATGAATGTAGGCCCTCTCTCAAACCTAGTAAAGCACTCAGCGCTGTTTTGTCTGACGGTAATACTAGCTGGCTGCTTCAGTGATGGCCCCGGAGACTTATTCGACGACTACCAAACCAAGATAGCCAGAGTACAAGATGTTGACGAGATAAAAGAGGAATGGGAATTTGAAAACCTACCGAGAAAAAGAGAACTGTTGATTGACGTGCCATCGCTTTCTATCGGTCTCATCGACAGTTACCAGCTTCGTCAGTGTGGATTGTTCAACCTGATTGCAGAAAGAAACTCCGTACTTGGAAAAGTAGCCGACGAGTTTCGCAATTATGATTATCAAGTCGCCCTACTTGCAGGTGTTGGGAAATGTTTATCCGGTAGAGAATTAGACTCTGAGGTCGTAGAACTACTCAAAGAAATCGAGCAGCAAAAACTCGCACAATTTCCACTGCACCAATGGAATCTCATCTATGCAAGCGATGCCATGCAATCACAAATGCGTGGTAGTCAGTGGTTACGTGCAGATGTCGGCGATCAGGTACGACAAACCAGTGATGCATTAGGACATATCAATCAAGCGTTAAACACATCGCTCGTTTCGGGCAAAACCATTGAGGTTCAAGAAGTATTAGAGAAGAGTTCGACCCTTGGGGATTTGTATTACTCACTCGCTCGTGCATCGGTTGAGCTTGATACCATCACCAAACAACTCACTACTTTCGATGACAGTATAATCTGTGGTAAACAACGAGACACCACTAAGTTTCGCTATCTCAACAATGTGTTCGAGCAGCAATATATAGGCAAAGTTCAGCCCTACATGGCGCAGCTGGATGGCTACTATCAGCAGTTAGCCCCGCAACTAGGGATGTTTGACGCGCAACCTGAACTGCACAATTATTACTTTCCCATTCAAGATGCACATCAGGCCTTTCGATCATCAACTCGTCGCCACGTGGACTATTGGCAGCAGCTGTTTAAGCGCTGCGGACGAAAGGTCGGGCGCTAATCCTAACCTCAATAAGTCTTAGCTTTTAGTGCCCTTCCTAGCGTAAGTCCCTTTTTTAGCATACGTACCTTTGTTAGCAGAAGACTTCGCACCACCGCCTTTGCGACGTTTAAAAGCCGGTCTTTCGACTTTAGGAAGATGACGCAGAGACTCAGGAACTTCGCCTGTTTTTACCTTGCCCATCAAACCATCAATCTTGCTTTCTAGCGCTTGCATGAAAGGTTGATACGCTTGATTTCGTTCAGCCATGCCTTGCAACTGATGCTCCCAGTGAGCTGTCATGTCGGGAAAGGTCGAGTCCTCAGGTAAAGCATGAATCAAACCTCTGCCCGCAGGGCTACTATGAATGCTCTTACCTTGGCGCGTTAGCAGTTGCCTTTTGAATAGAGTATCTAAAATGCCCGCACGGGTTGCTTCTGTGCCAAGGCCGTCGGTCTCTTTCAAAATGGCTTTAAGGTCTTTGTTCGCGACAAAGCGCGCGATACCTGTCATCGCTTGTAGCAAGGTCGCTTCCGTGAAGTGTTTTGGCGGCTCGGTTTTCTTATCGCCAATCACACCTTCACGACACGTCAACACAGAACCTTTATCTAGCGGTGGAACCGCATCAGTTCCATCCCCCTTCTCTTCGGTATCTGTTTTACCCATCAACGCCTTCCAACCAGGGTTAATAAGCTGACGCCCTTTCGCAATGAACACGCCACCAGCAATATCAAAGACTAACTTGGCATCGGCAAAAATAGCAGGTGGGTAGAATTGCATTAGATACTGACGAGCGATTTGCTGATAGATCTTCATCTCATTGGCAGATAGGCCGTTCACCGATGACTTTTTCGGAGTAGGAATTATCGCGTGGTGAGCGTCGACCTTGCTGTCGTTCCATGCTTTGGATTTAAGAGAAAGGTCCGCACCTTGAGCACCACTTTGCAGCTCTTTCGTATTGTTAGCGATAGCATCCACGACCGACTCTCGTTGTGAGTAGTGATCTTTCGGTAAATAGCGGCTATCAGAACGCGGGTAAGTGATGAGTTTGTGTTTCTCGTACAACGACTGACACGTATCTAACACCTGCTGAGCACTCATACCAAAACGCTTAGACGCATCAATCTGCAGTGCTGACAGCGAATAAGGCAGTGGCGCAGCTTGTTTACTTTGTTTTTGCTCTGATTCCGTTACCGTCGCGGGTTGATTCGCAATTCGGTTAGCCACGTTCTCAACCAGCTTTCGATTGAGCACTCGGCCTTCTTCATCTTGCCATGGTTTACATGCTTCGCTTGGTTTCCAACGCGCTCGAATATCAAAGCTCTGGCCGTTGTTTTGATAAGGGATCAAAGCGTGCAGAGTGAAGTAATCTTTAGGAATGAAATTCTCAATTTCTTCATCACGTCTTACAACCAAACCAAGTACTGGCGTTTGCACTCGCCCTACCGACAACACGCCTTGGTAACCCGCCTTTTGACCCAGCAAGGTGTAAGCTCGGGTCATGTTCATGCCATACAGCCAATCGGCTCTAGAGCGTGCTAAAGCAGAAATAGACAGTGGAATAAAGTCTCGGTTACTGCGCATTTGAGAGAGCGCACGCTTTACCGCTGGTAAGTTCAAATCGCTGATCAGCAGCCTGTCCATCGACTCTTTCTTGGCCTTGGATACCTTGCAATAGTCGATCACTTCATCGACTAGCAGTTGCCCTTCTCTATCTGGGTCACCCGCATGGACAATTTGTGTGGCGTCTTTCAATAGCTTTCGGATCACCGTAAGCTGTTTGCTTGAAGTCTTACGCGGTCTCAGTTGCCATTGCTCTGGCACAATAGGCAGATCAGCTAAGTTCCACTTCTTATAACGGTCATCATAAGCATCCGGCTCAACCTGTTCCAATAAGTGTCCAATGCACCAAGTCACCACGTCCCCATTTCCACATTTGATAAACCCTTGGTCTTTCTTCTGTGGATTCGGTAATGCGGCGGCAATCGCGCGGCCTAGGCTTGGTTTTTCAGCAATGATAAGACGAGACATGTTTTTCCAGGTGCTACAAACAATTAGGGCCACATTATCTAATGTGGCCCTAATAAATCAAGGAAAACTGGTTGTTTATACAGTTAGTATTCCACTATTCAGCTTCAACGTACTCTATAAGAACTCGACGAACTTTGAGAATTCACGCTCTGGTACTTTCATTGGCGTACAGCCCGGAGTACCCAAATATAAAAAACCAACAATTTCGTCATCACCTTCCATGCCAAATGCTTGGTGAACTTCTGGATGGAACATCCATTTCCCTGAACGCCAAAAACCTTGGAAACCTTGCGCGACAGCGGCCATTTGCATTGCTTGTGCAGCGCAACCCGCAGACAGGTGTTGTTCGAACGCTGGCACTTTTTCGTGCTCAGTTACCTTTGCGATGATTGTGATCACCATTGGAGCTCGAAACGGCGCTTTCTTTACTTTCTCAATCACCGCTTCTTCGCTTTGGTCAGCTTGTGCTGCACGAACTAAAATGTCAGAGAGTTTTTGTAAACCTGAACCTTGCGCGATAACAAAACGCCAAGGTGTCAATGCACCATGGTCTGGAGCTCGTAAGCCCGCTTTGATGATATTTTCTAACGCGACACCTTCAGGTGCTGGATCAGAGAGTTTGGCGATTGAGCGTCTGTTGAGCAATAGATCCAAAGCATCCATTTGAAGTCCTTACTAATTCTTTATTATTTATATACTTGAACTGTAGCATAAAATGCAAACGATAATAAATCTCAACGACAGTCCATTTGAAATAAGAGTTAGTGCTACTAGAAACAATAAAGGCTCCTAAATCTGTGACTTAGGAGCCTTATTTACCTTTCAATCTACAGCGAGTTGAGCAAAGTCATTCAACTGTTTTCTAAAGCTTAATAGCCAACTCTACACCTTGACGAATTGCACGCACCGCATCCAGTTCACCTGCATAATCAGCACCGCCTATCACGTGCAGTTTGCCGCCAAACTCTTGCCACATGTCTTCGAATGGACGAACAGAAACTTGCCCCGCACATACAATAACGGAATCGGCATCGAGTACCTGCTCTTTCTTACCAACGCTGATGTGCAGACCTTGGTCGTCAATCTTGTTGTAGCTCACGCCGCCAAGTAAGTTCACACCACGTTTTTCCAATGTGCGTTTATGAATCCAACCTGTAGTCTTACCCGGACCTTTACCGACACGACCTGCTTTACGTTGCATCACCCAAACGGTCTTATCGCTAAATGAATCAGGATAAGGGTAAAGCCCACCTGGGTGCTCCATATTCTTATCAATGCCCCACTCATGTAGCCAGTCGTCCAAGCTGTGAGAAGTCGGCTCGGTCAGCATAGTTGCCACATCAATACCAATACCACCGGCACCAACAATTGCAACTTTTTCGCCTACTGGTGTCTTTTCGCGAATCAAGGTTTGATAGTCGACTACGTTTTCTTGATCGATGCCTTCAATATCAAGCTTTCTTGGTTCAACACCAGCAGCCATCACAACTTCATCGTACTTCAACAGTATTTCAAACGTTGCTTCAGTATCAAGTTTCAGATTCACGCCTGATACATCAATTTGGTTAGCAAAGTAACGAATGGTTTCTCTGAACTCTTCTTTACCCGGAATCTGCATTGCCAATCTGAATTGGCCGCCGATACGATCGTTTTTCTCAATCAAGTCAACCTTATGTCCACGTTGTGCCAAGGTCGTAGCACAAGCTAAACCAGCAGGCCCAGCACCAACAACAGCAATCGTTTTGGTCGCTTCGGCAGGCTGAACAATAATTTCAGTTTCATAACAAGCACGTGGGTTAACTAAACAACTCGCTCTTTTACCTTTAAACACGTTATCAAGGCAGGCTTGATTACAGCCGATACAAGTATTAATAAAACGCGCTTGATCTTGAGCGGCTTTATTGACGAAGTCTGGATCAGCCAAGAAAGGACGAGCCATGGAGACCATATCCGCCTGCCCGGAACTGAGAATGCGTTCTGCTTCTTCAGGCGTATTAATTCGGTTACAGGTAATCACCGGAATAGAAACGTGAGGTTTTACTTTTTCCGTCACCCAAGAGAATGCGCCTCTTGGCACTTGTGTCGCGATGGTCGGAATACGAGCTTCATGCCAACCGATGCCGGTGTTGATAATGGTGACACCCGCTTCTTCGAGTTTTTGAGCCAACAGCACAACATCTTCAAAGGTACTGCCTTGCTCAACCAAATCCAGCATCGACAGTCTAAAAATAATAATGAAATCATCACCAACCGCTTCACGAATCGATTTGACTACCTCTAACGGGAAGCGCATGCGTTTTTCATACGAGCCACCCCATTCATCGTAACGCATATTGGTACGCTTACAGATGAATTGGTTAATCAGGTACCCCTCAGAACCCATGATCTCAATGCCATCATAGCCAGCAACTTGCGCCAACTCAGCACTATTGGCAAAGGCACCAATGGTCTTTTTAATTTGGCGAGGGCTCATCTCACTCGGTGCAAACTTAGCGATCGGCGCTTTAATGCCAGAAGCACTCTGCGCGAAGGGGTGCATTGCATAGCGACCAGCATGCAACAACTGAAGAGCAATTTTACCACCATGCTTATGTACGGCTTCAGTAACAACTTGGTGCGCTCTAGCGTGCTTAACTTTACTAAATTCAGCACTGAATGGGGTTAATCTGCCACGTAAATTAGGAGAGAAACCACCGGTAACAATAAGGCCAACGCCTCCTTTTGCTCGCTCTTCATAAAATGCGGCGAGTTTGTGCAGGCCTTCTTTATTTTCTTCTAAACCTGTGTGCATTGATCCCATCAATACACGGTTACGTAACTGAGTAAATCCAAGATCGAGTGGTTCAAGTAAATGTGGGTACATGGCAGACATCACTTCTAT
Organism: Vibrio sp. R78045; assembly: GCF_042466085.1. NCBI lineage: Bacteria > Pseudomonadati > Pseudomonadota > Gammaproteobacteria > Vibrionales > Vibrionaceae > Vibrio > Vibrio sp. R78045. Next base: position 796,304 of record NZ_JAXHBS010000008.1, on the reverse strand, counting down.
TATTTTATCCTTGTGGTCTGACCACATTATAGTTCAATCACCAAAATTTCAAACAACCGTTTACATTTTTGTAACACCGATCATAATGCAGGCCGCATTAATCGTTCAACACCCCCTAATATGACTACACTTAATGAGAATATATATCGATTAACAATTCTTGGTGTAGTTTGAGCTAGGGAATTATCGTAGGATACTAAGCAGTTCATATTATTGAGATTAATAGTACTGCTGCTTGTTAAAGCGACGTGATCTCACTGCGGAGACAGAATGAAAAAAATATTCAAATTTATAGGCATGATCTTTAAAGGGATTTGGAAGCTCATCACGTTTGTGCGTCTTGCGCTTGTTAACCTCTTCTTTTTACTCAGTATCGCCATCATCTACTTTGTGTACTTTCACTCAGATACGACTCAACCGACAGTCCCACAACAATCGGCTCTAGTGCTTAACCTTTCTGGTCCGATTGTCGAACAAAGTCGCTACATTAACCCAATGGATTCCGTAACAGGTTCATTACTGGGTAAAGACCTTCCAAAAGAGAACGTCCTGTTTGATATCGTTAAAACGATTCGCTATGCCAAAGATGATGATAACGTCACCGGTATCGTTCTTGCGCTCAGAGAATTGCCAGAAACCAACCTAACTAAACTTCGTTACATTGCTAAAGCGCTAAATGAATTTAAGGCAACGGGTAAACCTATTTATGCAGTGGGTGATTTTTACAACCAAAGCCAATATTACTTAGCCAGCTACGCCGATAAGGTCTTCCTATCACCAGACGGTGGTGTGCTCCTTAAAGGTTACAGCGCTTACTCACTTTACTACAAAAGCTTATTAGAGAAGCTAGACGTGAACACACATGTGTTCCGTGTGGGTACTTATAAGTCTGCAATAGAACCTTTCATTCGCGACGATATGTCGGATGCTGCCAAAGAGTCCGCTTCTCGTTGGTTAAGCCAACTATGGGGAGCCTATGTTGATGACGTGAGCAACAACCGTCAGATCGATGCTAAAACGCTGAACCCAAGCATGGACTCTTTCTTAAAAGACCTTGAATCAGTAGATGGCGATATTGCAAAACTGGCAGAGAAGTTAGGGTTAGTCGACGAACTAGCAACTCGCCAGCAAGTTCGACTTGAGCTTGCTGATGTATTCGGTAGTGATGGTCAAGACAGCTACAACGCACTTGGCTACTACGAGTACCGAACAACCATGCTTCCTGATCTAACAAGCGAGTCACACGATGTTGCGGTGATTGTTGCCAGCGGCGCGATTATGGATGGTAAACAACCACGTGGTACGGTTGGTGGTGATACAACTGCAGCCCTACTTCGCCAAGCGCGCAACGACGATCAAGTGAAAGCGGTAGTACTTAGAGTAGATAGCCCAGGTGGCAGTGCATTTGCTTCAGAAGTGATCCGCAATGAAATAGAAGCGATCAAACAAGCAGGTAAGCCAGTCGTCGTTTCGATGTCTAGCCTTGCTGCTTCTGGTGGTTACTGGATCTCAATGGGCGCAGACAAGATCCTAGCTCAACCAACCACGCTGACCGGTTCGATTGGTATCTTCAGCGTCATCACAACTTTCGAGAAAGGCTTGAATGACATTGGCGTTTATACTGACGGTGTTGGAACTTCACCTTTCTCTGGCCTAGGTATAACCACCGGATTAAGCGACGGTGCGAAGGATGCATTCCAAATGGGTATTGAAAATGGTTACCGCCGTTTCATCAGCTTGGTTGGAGAAAATCGAGGTATAGAAGTTGATGCTGTCGACAAGATCGCTCAAGGCCGAGTATGGACAGGTCAAGATGCGATGCAAAAAGGACTCGTGGATGAAATCGGTGATTTTGACGATGCAATCGCGGCAGCAGCTTCACTAGCAGACCTTGAAACCTACAACATCTACTGGGTAGAAGAGCCACTCTCTGCCACTGAACAATTTATTCAAGAATTTATGAATCAAGTTCAGATGTCGATAGGCCTAGATATCCAATCGATGATACCGAGCAGTTTACGACCTGTTACTCAGCAGTTAGCCCAAGATAGCCAGTTGTTAGGCAACTTTAACGACCCACAAGGCCGATATGCTTTTTGCTTAAACTGCCAAGTTCAATAAGTTAAACCAATAACTCAATAATCAAGAGGCGCCTCTGTGTAAGGCGCCTCTTTTTATTGCATGATAATTCGCTATAATCGCCTCCCTGTTCCCTATATCACACTAAGTATTAATCGCCATGGAAAGAAAACACATCTATATCGCGTATACCGGCGGCACAATTGGCATGCAGAAGTCTATTGATCACGGCTATGTTCCTGTCGCTGGTTTTATGGATAAGCAGCTAGCAGGTATGCCAGAGTTTCATCGTCCAGAGATGCCTGAATACACCATTCATGAATACTCTCCATTGATGGATTCTTCCGATATGACGCCACTTGATTGGCAAACTATCGCTGATGATATTCGCGCGAACTACGATAAGTACGATGGTTTCGTTATCCTGCATGGTACAGACACTATGGCTTACACGGCTTCGGCGCTGTCTTTCATGCTTGAAAACCTAGGCAAACCTGTGATTGTTACGGGCTCTCAGATCCCACTAGCTGAGCTTCGTTCAGATGGACAAGCAAACCTGCTGAATGCGTTACACCTTGCAGCTAACTACCCTATCAATGAAGTAACCCTGTTCTTCAACAACAAGTTGATGCGCGGTAACCGCAGTACAAAATCACATGCAGATGGCTTCAATGCCTTTACGTCGCCAAACCTAAGCCCATTGCTTGAAGCAGGTATTAATATCCAGCTTAGCAATAACGTAAAAGTCAACGAACAACCTGAAGGAGCTTTCAAGGTTCATAACATTACGCCACAACCCATCGGCGTAATCACTATGTATCCAGGCATCTCACATGAAGTAATCCGCAACACGCTGCTACAGCCTGTTAACGCGATGATCCTACTGACTTTTGGTGTCGGTAATGCACCACAAAATCCAGAGCTGCTTCAGCATCTGAAAGATGCGTCAGAGCGTGGTGTGATTGTGGTGAATCTAACGCAATGTTTGGCAGGTAAAGTCAACATGGGCGGTTACGCAACAGGATGTGCACTTGCAGAAGCTGGCGTAGTTAGTGGCTTTGATATGACGCCAGAAGCGGCGTTGGCTAAGCTACACTACTTATTAAGCCAAAACCTAAGCTATGAAGAAGTGAAGGCTCAGATGCTACAAGTGCTTCGTGGTGAGATGAGCTTATAAGCTTGTTTTGCTGTGGATTGAGCCAAGATCTTCGTGTTGGTAATAAGTTTCATGGTTCACAATAGGTTTCATGGTTAACAATAGGTTTCGTAGTCAATAGGAGCTTTCGTCGTTAACAGGAGCTTTCATCATACAAAGAAAGCTCCGCGAGAGCATGAACCTTCAATGGGTTCAAAAGTATTTAACGTGAGCTAAATCGTTTAACTGCTTATAAATAAGCGGCTTAAAATTAAAAGGGGTGGCACAGTGCCACCCCTTTGTTGTAATTTAGCTTAGTGATTCGGGTTGACCCTAACAATATCTTCTTGGTCTGACTTAAACTGTTTTTTCAGTTCAGACTTAGATTTAAAGCTAATTTCACCACCAGCTGCAATTGTCATATGTTGAGCTTCAGAGTTATGTTTAGATTGGTATAACATCACCGCCTGCATACACGAGTCGCGCTGTTCTTTTGAGAGCGCCGTACCTTCTGGCCATTTACCTGTTTCAACAGCGTAGGTTAAACGTTCGTAGACTTCGGGAGTCATTGCGCTAAGAAGTTGTTCTGCATCCATGGTAAAAAGCCTTAGTTTTAACAATTTTCACCAGAAAATAACCCGTAACGAAATTGAGTCAAGAACCTGACCGAAAATAAGTGTATTTGATCACAAGTGAAGGAATATGAAAATTATGAAATGGTTGGCGGTTGGCATATTGCCTTTCACTCTGGTTGGGTGCCTTGAAGGAAACAAAAACACGGATCAGCTATGCCAAAGTAACCCAACGTTACAATGTGAGCTGCTGAACATGAACGACGGACAATGTCGTGTTGCACGTACCGACCTCATATGGCATCGATTTGAAGTTCAAAAACAACCAACCGAAACCAATAAGATTAAAGAATTCGAGTTAGTCACTGCATATAAAAAGTGTTTAGAACTTGCCGCACAGATCGAGACCATTGACCAATCCCAACTTCAAGAACGTCGCTTTACGGCATTAATGCACAGTATTGAAGAGTCAGAACGAATCGTTAGTGAGCTATCTCAATCAGACACACCAGAAACACTCTACTTCTTGTGGTCACAAACTGGTGATACTAATGCAAGACGCAGCTTCTTACAGTTAGAAGGAACTGAAGCGTTAAATACGGCGGAGATGCAATATGCTCTAGCGACTTTCTATACCACGAGAGATCATGCCAAGACATTGAAGCTACTCAATAATGCGCTAACCTTGTCGAATAACTCGGTTGTTAATACTGAGATATTTAAGTCCATGGCTAGCATCAATCACAGCTTAGGCCATAGAGAAAAGGCGTACGTATGGGCAATGGTAGCCAAAGAGTTTGATGTGCCGATTGCTTCTGAAGCGGAGTTGGCCGTTCTCTATAACTTCGACGCCCCAAGATACAAGCAGTTAAATAAAGACGCAGACAAAATTGTCGAAGCCATTGAAGATGGGGTTTACAGCCCTTCGGTCGTCCCTAATTACTGATCGAACACTTATTGATTTCTAACCTAGACTTCCTATTCATCAGCCTAAAAAAACAGCTACCTTTCTGGTAGCTGTTTTTATTTGTACTAGAATTAATTCTGAAATCTTGGGCAGTTCAGTATTCCTAAATCGGCAAATGCAATCTGTAAGGATTAAACAATAGTTACAAGTTATTTCGTAATTTTGTCATTTTTGTTGAAAATTAACGACACTGAATTAACACAGAAGCGCTCGCCAGTTGTCTGTGGGCCATCAGGGAAAACGTGACCTAAATGGCTATCACAAGCAGTACAACGGATCTCTACACGCTTCATTCCGTGACTTAGATCTTCTATATAGCGTACCGCTTCATCATTCACTGGGGCGTCAAAACTAGGCCATCCACACCCAGAGTCATATTTGTTATCCGACAGAAACAAAGGGCTTTCACAGCATGTGCAGCTATAGACACCCGTCTTCTGATTATGCAGTAACTTACCGCTATAAGGGGCTTCAGTTCCACGTAGACGACACACTTCAAATTCATCGTCTGATAGGCGTTCACGCCAGTATTCATCAGGCTTTAACATATTTCCTTCCTTTTGAATCACGTTAATATCTCTCCACATTCTCATTTATTATATTTACTTTTTACCATAAAGGCTTGCATATGAGTCGTTTTGTAGCACATACTTTCTCACCAGGAAACATTGTACATATACACTCATAAGTGAATCATCATTTAGGGGTATTTTACCCAACTGGAAGGGTACAGAACCACTCGCAATGGTCAATTTTCAACCACTTACACCCAATTGTTAAGAAAAGCGTCGCTTTTTTTTGACATTAAACAAGTTAAGTCGGATTATCTATTGCAGATGTATACTGGATTCTGTAATTTTACTACCAGTTATCTTTAATCAGAAATTAAGTTGTGGAGCAACTACAATGACTATCAAAGTAGGTATTAACGGTTTTGGCCGTATCGGCCGTTTCGTATTCCGCGCAGCTCAAGAGCGTGCAGACATCGAAGTAGTAGGTATTAACGATCTAATCGACGTAGAGTACATGGCATACATGCTTAAGTACGACTCAACTCACGGCCGTTTCAACGGTACTGTTGAAGTTGAAGGCGGTAACCTAATCGTTAACGGTAAAACTGTACGTGTTACAGCTGAGCGTAACCCAGAAGACCTTAAGTGGGATGCTATCGAAGTAGACGTAGTTGCTGAAGCAACTGGTCTTTTCCTAACTGATGAGACTGCACGTAAGCACATCACTGCTGGCGCTAAGAAAGTAGTTCTTACTGGTCCTTCTAAAGATGCAACTCCAATGTTCGTAATGGGCGTTAACCAAGCATCTTACGCTGGTCAAGACATCGTTTCTAACGCTTCTTGTACTACTAACTGTCTTGCACCTATCGCTAAAGTACTTAACGATAAGTGGGGCATTGAGTCTGGTCTTATGACTACAGTTCACGCTACTACAGCAACTCAAAAAACTGTAGATGGTCCTTCTGCTAAAGACTGGCGCGGTGGCCGTGGTGCTTCTCAAAACATCATCCCATCTTCAACTGGTGCTGCTAAAGCTGTAGGCGTTGTTCTTCCAGAACTAAACGGCCTTCTAACTGGTATGGCTTTCCGTGTACCAACTGCTAACGTATCTGTAGTTGACCTAACTGTTAACCTAAAAGAAGCTGCATCTTACGAAGAAATTTGTGCTGCAATGAAAGAAGCTTCTGAAGGCGAAATGGCTGGCGTTCTTGGTTACACTGAAGACCAAGTAGTATCACAAGATTTCATCGGTGAAGTTCAAACTTCAGTATTCGATGCTAAAGCTGGTGTTGCTCTAACTGACAAATTCGTTAAAGTTGTATCTTGGTACGACAACGAAATCGGTTACTCAAACAAAGTTCTAGACCTAATCGCTCACATCTCTAAGTAATTTCTTTTTAGAAATCGCTTTAGACAAGCATTAGCGAAGACTTTCATTGAGAAAGACTTTGAAAAAGGCGACCTTAGTGTCGCCTTTTTAATACCTGCTATATTTTGAGCGTCTTTTGAATGAAGTTGATTAAAAAACAACGAAGTTCAATTCTAATACTGTCTGAGCTTGTTACTCGTCATATCACAAGCATCACTCTAGTCAGCATTTGAATTCAATTTCCTTAGAAGGATCATGTAATGGATTTATCTACTCTACCCACACTGACTGTACTTTCTGACAACGTGACTATCGTAGAACACGAAGGCGTAAAACTAGTTCGCGTTATCCACGATAAAGCAAACGCAGCCATTTCATTGTTTGGCGGCCATGTCGTGTCATTCCAACCACAAGGCCAAGAAGACCTAATTTGGATGAGTCAACAAGCTAAGTTTGATGGCAAAACGGCTCTACGTGGCGGTATTCCGGTATGTTGGCCTTGGTTTGGTCGCATTGCAGCACCTGCTCATGGTTTTGCACGTTCAAGCGAATGGCAATTAGTTGAGCACCGTGAAAGCGAAGCGGGTGTGATAGTAAGCTTAGGTCTAAAGCCAAACGAAGAGACGTTAACTGTCTGGCCTCATCAATTCGATGCTCGTTTGAATGTTGAAATCGGCGAGCAACTAAAAGTGACCTTGGATGTGAAGAACACTGATTCTCAGCCATGGACTTTCTCTGGTGCGCTGCACTCTTACCTAAACGTTGGAAATATTCACAACACAACCACGACAGGTATGGGCGCTGAATACATTGATAGCCTACAAGGTGGTAAGATCTGCCAAGGTGGTTCTGAGCTTGTCCTGACTGACACCATCGATCGTGTTTACACACAACCAGAAGCGCAAATTTTTGTTGCTGACAAAAAATTGGATCGCACTTTAACGGTTGAGAACCAGGGTCATAACTCTGCTGTATTATGGAACCCGTGGGCTGAAGGCGCTGCGAGTATGGGCGATATGCAAGACGACGGTTACCTCACTATGATGTGTGTAGAATCAACGCTGCATGCACCAAGCCTAGAAGCAGGTAAAACGTTACAGCCAGGCGAGAGCCACCAACTGATTACGGTTATCTCTTCGAATTAAGCGTCTAGCTAATTCGAAGAAAAAACAATAAATGCAGCCTTCACAAGCTGCATTTTTTATTGTCTACAATCTCACCACTCCCCAGAGCAATGGCATGTATCCAATAAGGAGTAGCGTATATCCTGAAAAGTCATAGCGCATAGCCACAACAGCCTTCCTCGTATTGGTTCAAATCAACACCAGATCACCATTTATCAGTTTAATTTATAAAAATAACCATCAATTCATTAATTATTATCAATCCATGCCGATAAATAAGTTCTTATGATATAAAACTCAATAGTAAAACCAAATCTAACAACACCTAAATGAAGACAGGATAGTGAATTCATGTTCGATAAATACAAAAATCAAAGTGTTGGTTTCCAACTTAAGCTAGTGATTTTACTTTGCTTGCTGATCGCCTTTGGTTCAATTGCGACCCTCGTGTATCGAAATGCCTCACAGGTATTATTAGACAACACACTGAAAGAGCATCAGTCAAAAGTCGAAGCAATGGCCAAAACAATATCTGGTCAATTTGATGCCTACCTGCATACCGCCGAAGTTTTAGAATCAACTTTTCGTAACGGTTACCTAGCAGGTGTTTATGTTGAAAGTTATGACGTTGAGTTCAACGGCCATTCGATTCCTAACATGACGCAATATGGTGAAAGCCTGATCAACGACACCAAACTCGTTGATAGCTTTACTCGTGATACAGGCGCAGTAGCAACATTGTTTGCCCCATTCGGTGAGGACTTCATTCGTGTATCAACATCTCTTAAAAACCCTTCAGGTGATCGAGTAGTTGCTACTACGCTAGGACGAAACCACCCAGGCTATAACAAACTCAAAAGTGGCCAGCCTTATTACGCTCAAGTAAAACTATTCGGCCAGCGTTACATCACCTACTACGCTCCCTTAACCAATGCTCAAGGTAAAGTTAATGGTGTGTCTTTCATTGGCTTACCCGTTGAAGAAGCAACTCAGAGCTTATTTGAGTCTTTGCGCTCGGTATCATGGGGAGACACCGGATACACCATCATTGTTGATAATGAAAAAGAACATCAAGGTCAGTACTTATTGCATCCTACCCTTGCTGGCGGTGGCAAATCGATTATTGATGTCGCCGATTACGATGGCAACAAACCTTTCTATCAACTCTTCGAACAATCATCAGGCCTGATCCTATACCCATATGAGTATCAAGGAACAGTAGGTGAAAAATATCTGGTATACACCGACGTTCCGGGTTGGGGATGGAAGCTACTTGGCGGCACGTTCATTAAGGAAGTGACCAAAGGCAGTGACGAGCTTCTGAAGCTTATCGCTATCATTGCGACCTTGATTGCCGCCGCTACAATCGTAGTGTTAACTTTCGTTTTGAACCATACACTAACACCGCTAACAACCTTAAACGAATACATGATGCGTTTAGGGAAAGGCGAAGTCAGCCTACATATTCCAAACTCAGGTAAGCAAACAAAGAATGAAATCAGTAACCTAAATACAGGGGTTGCAACCATGGCTGCCCAGTTGAATACATTAGTGGGTGAAATTCGTGCGACCAGTGATCAAGTTCAAAATAGCTCAAGCAGTGTTTCTCAAGATGCAAGCCACAACTTAACGCAATCTGACCGTCAACAGGCGCAAGTAGAACAAGTAGTAACAGCAATAGAAGAGATGGCGACGTCGGCTGAATCCGTAGCTCAACAAGTCAACAGCATTGCTGAAAACGTCCGTCTGGCAAATGACGATAGTCAGCAAGGCTTAGAGGTTGTTGAAGGTGTGTGTATTGATGTTGCTCAGCTCAACGATCAGCTAGATAAATCAGCATCAGCGATTGAGCAAGTAAGCGCTGATAGCGAAAGCATCCAAACTGTTACCAAAATGATTGATGACATCGCAGAACAAACCAACTTACTTGCGTTGAATGCTGCGATTGAAGCTGCACGTGCTGGAGAACAAGGCCGTGGCTTTGCCGTTGTTGCTGACGAAGTGAGAACGCTGGCTCATCGTACTCAAACCTCAGTACAAGACGTGGTAAGCATTATTGAGAAACTAAAAGCTTCCACTAATAATGCCGTAAATCTAATGACGCAGAGCCAATCGAATGCCAACCAAGTACTCGATAAAGCGCAAGAAGCCGGTACAGCACTAGAATCCATTGCTTCTCAGGTTGAGTCTATTGCTTCTCAAGCTGAAACTATTGCTGCAACATCTGAAGAGCAAGCTCAAGTTTCTCAAGAGATAGCCGCCAACGCACATGCAATCAGCGACCTAAACCAACAAAGCCGAGAAACCAGCGCTAAGACATCTCAAAGTGCTGATGAACTTCAAAAGCAAGCTGAGTCATTGAAAAATCAAGTGAACTTCTTTAGCTAACCATTTATTTAACTAAAGACTTAGTGATTAGCCTTGGTTAATAACTTTAGTAAATAGCTTGAGTTCACATATCGCTGCGTGAACTCAATAACTTCACATAGAGCCAACACCTCGTTGGCTCTACTTATTTAAGGCAACCTCGTTTACGCTAGCGCCCCTCTTTGCTTCCTGTTAAAATTTCGCCCTTAAGATATCTACCTCGAGTTCGCAATGACTTACCAATGCCCTTTGTGTCACCAACCTTTATCTCAAAACGATCGTACGTTTAAGTGTGAAAAGAACCATCAGTTCGACCTAGCGAAAGAAGGCTATGTCAATTTGATGCCAGCACACCACAAACGCTCAAAAGATCCAGGTGACAACAAAGAGATGATGCAGGCTCGTCGCCGCTTCCTTGAAGGCAACCACTATGACCCAATGCGCCAAGCGGTGGTGACATTGTGTTCTCATTATCTACCAGCAGAGGCACCTGCCCTATTGGATATTGGTTGTGGCGAAGGTTATTACACCAACGAAATTGCGGTAAACCTAAAAGAAAAGAATGGTGCTACTTTTGGCCTAGACATTTCTAAGATCGCTATCAAATACGCGGCTAAACGCTACCCTGCAGTCGACTTCTCGGTTGCATCAAGCCATCGCCTACCCTTTGCTGAAAACAGCTTAGACGGCATTCTACGCATTTACGCGCCTTGCAAGGCTGAAGAGCTGCAACGCACCATCAAAGATAATGGTGTGGTGATCACCGTGACACCCGCTAACCGACACCTGTATCAACTGCGTGATGCAATTTATGATGGCGTTCGCTTACATGACGAAGATCCAGAAGTGATCGAAGGTTTTACGCTTGAACACCAAGAACAACTAAACTATATGATGGAACTATCGGGGTCAGATGCATTCGACCTGCTACAGATGACGCCATTTGCTTGGAAAGCGAGTGAAGAGTTTAAACGACAACTCACCGATGCAGAGCAATTCAACTGTGAAGCTGACTTTATGTTGAGAGTGTATCGCAAACAAATTTAATTGATATTGATTATCGTTTGCATTGAAATCTCATCTTGCCTCCTTTAGTATGCGTGTTCTTCAAGGAGGCATTTCATGCAACGTATTATTCTTATCGGATTAGCTACCCTGCTTACAGCTTGTGCTACTCAACCTTCAAACAACACTTCTCAAACAGTGGCTAACACGCAAACAAAAACCGTTTTCACATTTTATGATTACCAGTTTGCTTCCCCACAAGGTAAAACACTTTCCCTCGATGCGTTACCCAAGCAACTGACAGAAGCTGACGTCGTTCTTATTGGAGAATGGCACACTCACTCTGCTATCCATCGCTTCCAAACCCATTTCCTAAAAGTGCGTCGAAACGCTACGCCAAACATTGCGTTATCAATGGAACAATTCACTCGAGAGCATCAAGACACATTAAACCAATATCTAAACGGTGAGATTGGCGAACAAGTTCTTATGTCTCAAGCCGCTGCTTGGCCAAATTACGAAAGTGATTATCGTGCGCTGGTTGAATTCGCAAAAGCCAACGATGTCGATATCATTGCGGCAAACGCACCAAAACCCTTTGTACAGTGTATCGGCCGTAAAGGATTATCCTATCTAGATCAGCTAACGACGGAACAACGCCAATGGATTGCTTCAGAAGTCGATACTGGCGATAGCCCTTACAAAGAAAAGTTCATGGCTTCAATGCATCACGGCACACCAGAGCAAACAGAAAAGCAATTTTCCGCTCAGGTAACCTGGGACGAAACTATGGCTGAATCGATTGTGGATTACCTAGCATCAAACCCTGAACAACAGGTGATCCATGTGGCTGGTAAATTCCACACCGAAGGTGGTTTAGGCACTGCAGCGTCGATTCTACGTCGTAACCCTGATTTGAAAATTGCCATCATCAGTCCAGTTGAAGAAATCTCATCGAATAGCAGTGACTACCAACTAAAAGTGCTTTCTCCACCGGCTCGTTTTGTTAAGAAAGAGAACCGAATGAAGGCATACAAGCACCTATCTAAGCGCGGATCCGATCTCAAGTGCGACTAAACTCGCTATCCAGACTTAATCTTATCCAAGTTTAGGTCTGGCATGCTACAAGTCTGGCAAACTAAAAGCTTGTTCAATCGCGCCCTAAGATAAATATTGATATCGGCATAGGAATTGCTTAATTACCAAGCAGTTTTGATTAAGCAGATGAAAATGTAATGTGCGAATAAAAAAACATCACCATGGTGATTAAATGCACAAGTTTTTCACACCTCTGCCGATACTATATTTAAGGATAGGTAAGGAGAGCTATATGACGCCGGTAGGAACGAGTAATACCCAGCTATATTCACCTTCGCAAATGAACTCACAGAGTAAAAACAGTGAAGCTGAAAAGCCCGCGCCTCTTAAGGTTGAACAAAACACTGTTAAGCTTTCTAATGAAGGCAAAGCGCTCTTATCTGCCCTGAAAGAAATCGATAAAGAAGCAAAAAAAATTGAAGCAGAGAATGAAACCGTTACCGATAAGGTTGAATCATTTGCTCATGGCGCTCTAGGTATGGATCACCCAGACAAGATCGAAGAAGAAGACGACGGTTCGTATTCAGCTGGGCAATATTTGTCCGCAGCGGCAACCGTTGGTGGAATCCTTCTCGCTCTGGTCTAACACTTTATCGTTCTCCACTGCATCCCATCCCTTACGCTGCATCTCTTGCATTGCCCCTTTGCATAGAGTCTTTTCTATTGTAAAAAGTGATTTGTCGTCACGACAACAGACCTGATTTGTCCTAAAAAACGAGTTCACTCCATAATTCCGCTCTCATTTTAATGGAATAATACTCGTGAAAAACACTTTTGAGCTTATTGACAAGCCGACCTTTTTTGGTGCGATAGCACTCCTACTCACGATCGTCTTCCCGCTGATTATGTTCCCTACTCAAGGAGCAGACTGGATTGCGGTAGCTAAAACTTTTATGACCGATCAACTCGGCTTTCTATATTTAGCGCTTGGCCTAGCAGCGTGTGCGTTCATGGTTTATGTTGTCTTCAGTGATATGGGACAAATCAAACTTGGCGAAGCGGACGAAGAGCCAGAATTTAAAACAGCATCATGGGCAGCAATGCTGTTCTGTGGTGGTATCGGTGCAAGTATCTTGTACTGGGGCTGTATTGAGTGGGCTTATTACTATCAATCACCTCCTTTCCAACTGGAGCCAGGCAGTGAGGAAGCCGTTCGTTGGGCAGCGACTTATGGTCTGTTCCACTGGGGACCAATCGCATGGTCTATCTACTTGATCCCTGCGATTCCTATTGCTTACTTCTTCTATGTTCGTAAACAACCTGTTCTAAAAATCTCTAGCGCTCTAATGCCCGTTCTTGGTGAACACCGTAGTAAGGGCGTACCGGGAAAGATCGTCGATATCCTATTCATTTTCGGTCTATTAGGCGGCGCAGCCACAACTTTAGGTTTAGCAGCTCCTCTTATCACTGAAGGCCTTAACCACCTATTCGGTCTGCCTAAAAACAACCTAACTCAAGTGATGGTACTTCTGGTTTGTACTGCTATTTTTGCGTACTCATCTTATGCGGGTTTAGAAAAAGGCATCAAGATCCTCAGCAACATCAACTTCTGGGGTGCGATGGGGCTATTGGCTTTCGTTCTGATTGCTGGCCCTACGATTTTCATGCTGGAAACAGGCCTAGATTCAATTGGTCGCCTACTGTCTAACTTTTTCGTGATGGCAACATGGGCGGAACCATTTGGTGGTTACGGAACCTTTGAAAACACGCACTTCCCACAAGATTGGACCATTTTCTATTGGGCATGGTGGCTAGTTTTCGCACCGAGTATGGGCCTATTTGTTGCACGAATCTCTCGTGGCAGAACCATTAAACAAATGGTGTCAGGCTCAATCTTCTTTGGTTCATTAGGCTGTTTCTTATTCTTCATGATCTTAGGTAACTACGGTTTATCTCTACAGTTGTCTGGCGAGCTCGATGTCGTTGCTATCTTGAACGAAGAAGGCGCAACTAAAGCGATCTTCTCGATGCTGGCACAACTGCCAATGAGCACATTGGTGATCGCAGTATTCACACTACTATGTATCATTTTCACTGCGACAACCTTTGATTCTATCTCTTATATTCTGGCTTCTGTAGTTCAGAACAACGTGACAGAAGAGCCGATGCGTTGGAACCGTATGTTCTGGGCATTTACACTTTCGTTCTTACCAACAATCCTGATGTTCTTGGGGGGGTTAAGTACACTACAAACCGCAGCAATCGTAGGTGGTTTACCACTACTAGCGATCTCTGTGATGTTGATGATTTCAGCCGTTCGAGCCACTAGCCTAGATCTACGTCATCAAGACGCGTACATCGAACCAACGATTAACATCGAAGAACTACCAGACATGGATCCATGGTCGGCAGAAGGTATGGCATTAGCACAGTTTGAAAAAGAGAAAGATGCCGCACAAGAGGCAGCTGAACATGAACGTGAAGCTTACAAAGCGCTAGCGGATGTTAAGAAAGAAATTCGTGCTTATGTTCTTGAACAAGGTGCGCAAATGGAAACACATGAACTTCCAGAAAATCTACAACAAGCTCTTGAGCAGGCTGAAAACGACTTAAGTACAGCTCAAGCGAAGAAAGTAGAGTTATCTGAGCAAGCTCAAAAAGCTCGAGTCGCGTTCAACCAGGTGGTTGCAGAACTGCCGCTTGCTTGACATTAGCCATGACATCGTCCGTTAATCTGGACGCTCCTAAATAAGACCAAGGCTCACAGAAATGTGAGCCTTTTTTTATGTTTTTCTAAAAACTTGAGTTATTGCTCACTTTCATGTTGATGAAACAAATATGAAACGACTTTGACATAAATCGGTGTTCTAATCATCCCGCCTATATAAAAAGGGATAACTAATGAAGCACTTTATGAAACCAATTGTTACCGCAGTGGTAACCTCTACACTCTCATTCAACGTACTTTCAGCAGAAATCAAAAATGTCATTCTGATGATCGGCGACGGCATGGGACCTCAGCAAGTTGGCTTATTGGAAACCTACGCAAACCAAGCGCCAAATTCCATCTATAAAGGGAACAAAACGGCCATTTATCAACTTGCTCAAGAAGGGGTTATTGGTTCATCCCTAACGCATCCGGAAGACGCAATCGTAGTGGATTCAGCTTGCTCTGCGACCATGCTTGCAACGGGTATCTACAGCGGTTCAGAAGTGATCGGTATCGATTCACAGGGTAACCATGTTGAGACCGTACTTGAGAAAGCGAAAAAAGCAGGCAAAGCGACCGGCTTAGTGTCCGACACACGCTTAACTCACGCGACCCCGGCTTCTTTCGCCGCTCACCAACCTCACCGTTCTTTAGAGAATCAAATTGCATCTGATATGTTAGCAACGGGCGCTGATGTGATGCTCTCTGGAGGGCTACGTCATTGGATTCCTAAATCGACCAACGACAAAGGTGAAACCTATAAGCAACTTGAGAAACTGACTCAAGGTGATGTTTATCTCAAATCGAAGCGTAAAGACGACCGTAACCTGCTGACTGAAGCAGAGAAAGACGGCTACCAACTGGTGTTTAATCGCAACATGCTAGACGACGCTAAGGGCGATAAACTACTTGGCCTATTCGCCTACTCAGGCATGGATGATGGCATCGCTTACAGCAACAAGAAAAAGAGTGGCGAACGAACTCAGCCAAGCCTGAAAGAGATGACAAAAAAAGCGCTCAACATCCTATCCAAAGATGAAGATGGCTTTTTCCTAATGGTTGAAGGTGGCCAAATCGATTGGGCGGGTCACAGTAACGATGCCGGCACGATGCTGCATGAACTGCTCAAGTTTGATGAAGCGATCCAAACTGTGTATGAATGGGCAAAAGATCGTGAAGACACGATCGTGATTGTGACCGCAGACCACGAAACAGGATCTTTCGGTTTCAGCTACTCTTCTAACGACTTACCAAAACCACAGAAACGTTCTGGCGAAGCCTTCGCTGATCGCGACTATGCACCCAACTTTAACTTTGGCGCATTCGATATTCTTGATGGTCTATACAATCAGAAACAAAGCTACTACGGCATGATCAGCGAATTTCAAAAGCTAGATAAAGCACAGCAAACACCTGAAAAACTGGCCGAAATCGTCAACAAAAACAGTGAGTTCCCTATTACAGCGGAACAAGCGAAAAACGTATTAGCCAGTAAGCCGAACCCATACCGATTGGCTCAGCACAAATACTTGTCAGCAGAAGAAGTACCTGCTATCAACGATTTCGATGCATTCTTCCCATATAACGACCGTGGCAACCTGCTTGCTCGTGAACAAGCAACGGGTCAAAACATTGTTTGGGGTACAGGTACACATACTCACACACCTGTGAACGTGTTTGCTTGGGGCCCTGCTGAGAAAATACTGCCGGTTTCGAAAATCATGCACCACTCAGAATTGGGTGAGTACATTAAACAACAAGTAAACTAGCCTGAATCTTTTTTGCTCGTTTAACTTTAGCGCCCTCCGGGGCGTTTTTTGTTTTAAGCCTTTAAGTTAAGTAATTAAGTAAGTTTTAAATTTAGGCGACGCAAAACAGCCGCTCAAAAGCGGCTGTTTTTAGAATAACTAACGGTTCGGGTGGTTTAAAATGTGGTCTTCCCAATCGACAACATCAATTTCATACACCACTTTATTACGAACACTTTCGCCTGCTGCATGCATCTCTGTTTTTGATCCCGTGATCAATGGGTGCCATTCAGGAATAGGCTTAGATTCTGATAAAAGGCGATAAGCACAAGTATCTGGTAGCCAGTGAAACTCGTCGATCTTGTCACGAGTCAGCTTCAAGCACTCTTCACCAGAAGTGAAACGGTTCGGGTAGTCTTTACACGAACATGTTTTGTCGTTTAACCAGCTACACGCCACATTGGTGTAGTAAACTTCATCGCTATCTTCATCCATTAGTTTATGCAGGCAACACTTACCACAACCATCACACAGTGATTCCCACTCTTGCTCTGTCATCTGTTCTAGTGTTTTTTCTTGCCAAAATGGATTCGTCATAGGATTACTTCTTACTCATTTACTGGGGTGCGTGTTATACCGCTAGCCCATAAAAAGTTCAAGGATAATCATTGTTCATTCTTTGATTCAATCAACAGCTGTCACTCTCATCATTTTTTGCTACTATCGCGCCCCCTGCTATTTAGTGAGTTTAATTTGATGGAATGTCGTTTAGGTTGTGGAGCATGTTGTGTCGCTCCAAGTATTACATCAGCTATTCCTGGAATGCCCAATGGCAAGCCTGCGGGCGTGCGATGCATTCAATTAAATGAGCAAAATCTTTGTAAGCTGTTTGGTCTATCTTCGCGCCCTAAGGTGTGCCACCAATTCAAAGCCTGCCCTGTCATTTGTGGCAAGACCGACCAAGAAGCCCTTGATAACCTGATCGAATTAGAAGCGATTACCTAAGCGCATCTGCCCTTTTCTGCCTTCTATATGCTCAAGATTTCACAAAGTTACGAAATCTAAACTATCTTGTTGATACTGGTACAGATTAATAAGGATCGTTATGAATAGGTATATCGCAGAAATGTTTGGTACGTTTTGGTTGGTGTTGGGCGGTTGTGGTAGTGCCGTCTTAGCCGCGGCTTTCCCTGATGTGGGAATTGGCCTACTCGGAGTTTCCCTTGCCTTTGGTTTAACCGTACTCACTATGGCTTTCGCTATTGGTCATATATCCGGTTGCCACCTCAACCCTGCTGTCACCATCGGCCTATGGAGTGGTGGTCGCTTTGATGGCAAAGATGTTGCGCCTTATATTATTGCCCAAGTGATTGGCGGTATTATCGCGGGCGGCGTGCTATTTGTGATTGCTTCTGGCCAAGCAGGTTTTGACGTTGTCTCATCAGGCTTTGCTTCGAATGGTTACGGTGAACACTCACCGGGTGACTATTCGCTAACCGCAGCACTCGTGTGTGAAGTGGTCATGACCATGGTGTTCCTATTCGTGATCATGGGGGCAACCGATTCAAAAGCACCGGCTGGATTTGCACCTATCGCGATTGGTCTTTGTTTAACCTTGATCCACCTTATCAGTATCCCCGTCACTAATACCTCTGTGAATCCTGCTCGAAGTACTGGTGTAGCCGTATTTGTTGGAGACTGGGCTGTTTCGCAATTATGGCTATTCTGGATTGCACCGATTATTGGTGCCGTGATTGGCGCTGCGATTTACAAAGCCGTGCGCGGCTCTGATTAATCGTTTGAAAGGTTTTAGAATAGACACGTTCAAGGACAAAGCTTTATAACAAAAGAAGAAAAAGCCGCTTAGTGATTATTCACCAAGCGGCTTTTTTATATCTTATGACGACCGAGTAAGGAGTGCGAAAGCGTGGTGCCATCCACCAGCTCTAGCTCACCACCAACGGGAACACCATGGGCGATTCGACTTGCGTTCACTTCATGGGCATTGCATAGCTCAGCAATGTAATGGGCCGTTGCTTCGCCTTCAACCGTTGGGTTGGTCGCGAGAATAACCTCTGTGATATCACCACGACGTAAGCGGTAATCCAAAACATCGAGGCCAATATCACTTGGACCAATCCCATCAAGTGGCGAAAGGTGGCCCATCAACACAAAGTAACGGCCTGAATATTGGCCAGTTGCTTCAATTGCTGCAATGTCTGCAGGGCTCTCTACTACACAGATTTGACCATTTTCCTGACGTTTAGGGTTGGTACAAATATGGCAGGTATCTTCTTCAGTAAAAGTACGGCACTCATTACAATGACCAATTTCTGTCATTGCCTGGCTAAGAGCATCAGCCAACTGTAGGCCGCCTTTTCTATCGCGCTGTAACAAATGAAAGGCCATACGCTGCGCCGACTTGGGACCAACCCCAGGTAGACAACGTAAGGCCTCCATCAAATGCTCCAGCATATGACTGGTACGCATAGTTAACCGTTCTGATTTTCAAACGGTGACTTGTTCAACACAAACCACCACTTGAATTAACTTTAAAGAATAAGTTACTTAGAAAGGCATCTTCATACCTGGTGGAAGTTGCATCCCACCAGTTACGCCAGCCATTTTCTCTTTTTGAGTCTCTTCAACACGACGAGCCGCGTCGTTGAAAGCAGCAGCGATAAGATCTTCAAGCATCTCTTTATCGTCTTCCATTAGGCTTTCATCGATATCAACACGGCGAACGCTGTGGCTACCAGTGATGGTTACTTTTACAAGGCCAGCACCTGACTCACCTGTAACTTCCATATTCGCGATTTCTTCTTGAAGCTTTTGCATGCGCTCTTGCATTTGCTGGGCTTGCTTCATCATGTTGCCCATACCGCCTTTACCAAACATGTTAATACTCTCTGGTCTAATTGGTTTATTAAAATTTATTAAGCTTTGGTGCTTAAATGGGGGTTAAACCACAGTGATTCAACCCCTCGAGGTTCAGTTCTCAGATTTGCTTATCTAGGATGATACGCAGGTCACTAAACGTGAAAAAGCTCTATATAGGGCGAACACTGTCTCTGTCGAGCTCAGCAGCAAAACGCCTCTCAATAAACTGTACATTGGCATCGTTTTCCAAAGCGGTAAACGCGTCTTTCAACTTACCTTGGTACAATCTTTCTCTTAATTCGAGAGGTGTTTCTCCACCGTCACCGATTTCCACACTCAAATGACACTCTTCTCCGAGCACGGTATTGAGAGACTGTAACAACTCACTCTGTGCTCGATCCGTATTCAGGTGAGCTTGGCTCGATCTTAACGTTAAGGTGATTGATGTGCCATTTTTAGCAAACACTGAGTTCAATGCTAACTGTTCAACAAGCTTTGCTGTTTCCAGCTTTTGAATCGTGGCGGACCATTCATCTTGAGCAATAGATTCTTGCAGCAATTTATCAACCATTTCTGGTGTCTTAATGTGCTCTAACGCGCGCTTGATCTGAGTGGGTGTAAGCTCTTTACTCACCTCTTTCACTACAGGTTTAGACGGTTTCCAGCGATAAGGTTCATTATCATTGGCAACATTTTCTGTAGAAGAAGTGGATAACGAAGCTGGCGACACCCGCTCAGAACCACCGTGTTGCTGAGCAACTCGGTCAAGAACTGAAGTTTTAGCTGGTGTCGCTTTAGCCTTTTTTGGCACTGACCCTTTGTTTTCTGTTGCGGCACTGCCTCTACGTTGAGAACGCAATTGATGGCGTAAGCCACTCACTGGCGAGGTTGCGCGCGCTGGTTGCTCTTGCAAAACAGAAGGAGCAGAAGGTGCAGCGCTTGGCTGTTGAACCGGACTCTGGTTCTGATAATTCGTTTGTTGCTGCTGAGGCTGATCTGTACCGTAGCTAGGACGTTCGTCATAAGCCGGTGGCGCATCATCTTGGCTATGCGGGTAATCCTGTTCTGGATAACCTTGGTTGCCTGAATGATCAGCGTAACCTTGCGAATCTGAATATTGGTTCTGATTCTGCGGCGGTTGTTGTTGCACCGGCTGCTGAATAGGAGCTTGCTGAGGCACTTGAGGCTGTGAAACCGCTGGAGCCTGAGCTGACTGTCTCGGAGCGGCCATTGGTGTAGATGGATTCACAGGTTGAGCAACGCTTTGAGCTTGAGTAGCAGGCGCTAGCACAGGACTTGTCGACTGAGTCGTGATAACTGTAGCAGCCGCTTGTTCAACCGGTCTAAACGCCAACATACGCAGAACCACCATCTCAATACCAACACGAGCGGTTGGCGATAATGGCAAGTCTTCACGACCTTTCAGCACTATCTGGTAGTAGAGTTGGATGTCTTGAGGGCTTAACGCTTTGCTCAGCAGTTCCAGCCTTTCGGCATCAGGCTGAGCCTTATCTAAAGTAGACGGCAGAGCTTGATACATCGCCAAACGGTGTAGTTGAGTCGCAAGTTGACTCAGCAATCCATCCCACTCAACGCCATTTTCAGCAAGAGCTTGAATGCAAGCCATCGCTAATTGTGGCTGTTTACTGCTAATCGCTTCAAGAAGATGAATCGCTTGGTCGGTATCAAGTGTCCCGAGCATATGAGCAACAGTGTCTGTCACTACATTGCCATTGCCTAATGCAATCGCTTGATCTGTTAGACTAAGAGCGTCACGCATACTGCCATCGGCCGCATGCGCAATCATTCCAAGCGCACGAGACTCAGAAGTTACGCTCTCTTGCTCTAGAATATGATCAAGCTGCTCATGAATGTTATCCACGCTGATCGGCTTAAGGTGGAATTGCAGACAACGCGACAAAATAGTCACTGGAAGCTTCTGTGGATCTGTCGTTGCGAGCAAGAATTTCACATATTCAGGCGGTTCTTCTAAAGTTTTTAGAAGTGCGTTGAAACTGTGCCTAGAAAGCATGTGTACTTCATCGATAAGGTAAACCTTGAAGCGACCACGTGCAGGCTTGTACTGAACATTGTCCAGAAGCTCGCGGGTATCTTCTACCTTTGTTCGTGATGCCGCATCAATCTCGAGCAGGTCAACAAAACGACCTTCATCGATCTCTTTACAGGTTGGGCATTCACCACAAGGTGTTGAGGTAATGCCTGTTTCACAGTTGAGGCCCTTAGCAAACAAACGACCGATGGTTGTCTTACCGACACCTCGTGTACCGCTGAACAAGTACGCATGGTGCAACCTATTCTGGCTAAGGGCATTCTCTAATGCTGTTAAAACATGGGCTTGACCAACCACTTCTTTAAATTTGGTTGGTCGCCATTTTCGCGCTAACGCAAGATAGCTCATGAATAATTCCGAAAAGGATTAATGACCGTCGAATTCGCAGATGCTAAACACTTCTAGACCTAGGCCTTTTAAGCGCTTGTCACCACCGATTTCTGGAAGGTTAATTACAAATGCAGCATGCTCTACCACACCACCAAGCTGACGAATCAACTTTGTTGTTGCTTCAATCGTACCGCCAGTTGCAAGCAAGTCATCGACCATCAGTACTTTATCGCCTTCAACGATAGCGTCGGTATGGATTTCTAATGTATCTGTGCCGTACTCTAGCTCATAAGATTGTGCCACTGTTTCGCGAGGCAGTTTACCCGGTTTACGAACAGGGATAAAACCAACACCAAGCTCAAGTGCCAAAGGCGCACCAAATAGGAAACCACGAGCTTCAGTACCAACAATCTTAGTAAAGCCCATATCCTTGTATGTTTCCGCCAGCAGGTCGATAGTCGCTTTGTAAGCTGCAGGATCTTCCATCAAGCTTGTCACGTCACGGAACAAAATACCTGCTTTAGGGTAATCAGGGATACTTTTGATGCTAGCTTTGATCAGAGAGATTTTTTCTGTGTTCATAATCTTATGCACTTCATTAGGCCACTTTCCAAACTCTCGTTAACGAATCAAACAAGTTAACGCACGAAACCAAGGAAAGGTACGATTGGTATTCATTGCAACGAGAGTCATAACTTTCATTGCTGAAATAATAAACGCCCGCTAAATAAGCAGGCACACTGGCTTAATGGTAGTGATTTTCTTTGCTGTCAGCAACCAACTCATGAGTTGGAAGTCGCATAAACCATGTGAGAAGAATAACAAGTACGCAAATTAGGAAAGCCTTGACCCAAATGATAGGAGCAAAGTAGATGGATAACGCAAAACTCAACAAGATAAAGAATACGCCACGCGTTTTAACTTGTTTGGTAACGGCACCGTATTGATACCAATTGTTCAGTAAAGGGCCCAGCGTTTTGTGCTCATGCATCCATTTATGAACTTTCGGATTGCTTCGCATGAAGCAGGCGCTGGCAAGAAGGAGAAAAGGAGTGGTTGGCAGAACGGGCAAAACTATCCCTAGAACTGCGAGAAATATACAAAGGCCACCAGCAATATTGAGGCTTAAAACTCGAACGCTAATTGTGGCCTCCTTGAGTTAACTATATTAGTTTATCTAAGATAGCTTCACTAGAATGTTGCGTAACCATTGAATACTCGAATCAACGTAAGGGTTGCTGGTAATAATGGGATCGCTAAAAATGCGGCTAAAAATCCTAGAAAGTAGAATACATTAAACGGGTCTTGAAAGTCTTTGTTATCTGCCATGATTACTTCTTGTTTTTGTTAGTAAAGGTAAGTGTGTGGCGAACCAAACCCTCTTTGCTAAATCAACATTTAACAAAAAAGGCATAGCCACACCATTTGCGCAACTATACCTTAATCAATTATTCACAAAAACCGAGGAAATATAGGGTTAATCAGTAGACCCTTGGTGTATGTCTAAGCTAAAACTTGCCGATCCCAGTAAGCTCATTGACAACTGGCACCCTTTTTCAATCGGCAGATCCCTTGTAATAAAATTCTTCTTACAGTTTTCACCTAAACGCTCACCTGCAGCAATGTGTTGATTCACCTCACCGTTTGACCACCGCCCATCTAAACCCGCAGGTAAGATAGAGATAGTCCCTTCAGCAAGATTAGCCACACCAAACAAAGCATCAACTGGCGTAGCGCACTTAGAGCAATGAATCCCTTTCTCTAAAACCTCAGCAATATCTTTGAGGTCAACATTAAAATCTTTTCTATTCCTGATGTAATCGTGGAATAGAGCTCTCACCAGTAAGGTCGTCGCGGAGCCTCCATTATCAGAAGAAGACGAATCAACGAGATAAAAAGCAAACTGCCCGTTCATCAGCCACGCGTAATCAAACACAAGTGGCATCATTTCTGTTGATTGCAACAATCGATAACTACAGCGCCACGCTCCTTGTCGTGTATCTTTTTCCGGAAGTAGCGCATGCAATAGATCTTTTGCTGCACTAGGGTTGTCTTGCAAGTAATTCAAGTGCCAATGTAATTCTTGATCTTCAGGGATTTCTCCTCCGTCATCTACCGAAAACCATTGGCTCGAAAAGTCTCGTTGGTCTGAAATATTGTCAAACGAGTCTTTGAGTGTATTAGCTATCGCGCTACCTAAATGGGCGTGATCCTCTAACGGTTTAGCTAAAAAGTCTTTAATGCCAAATCGCAATGCTTTAGCGACATCTGACATGTCGTCTGTCGCTGACACAACAATCATAGGCAATGATGGATACTCTAAGCTGAGCTCTTCTACAAGCTCGATGCCATCCAAAATTGGCATTGATAAGTCACACACAATTAAATCTGGTGCTGAATCCCTAAGCTTTTGCAAAGCATCCAGTCCATTCTCAGCCTCAACCACTTTATAACCAATCGCATCTAAATACGCGCTGGTTATACGGCGAAAAATGGGGTCATCATCAACCAACATGACACATTTTTGGTTGATCATCTCCTGAGCCGAGGTCATTACTGGCTGACTGTAAGTTTTGTACATAATCTTTAACCTCACAAAACTAAGTCGAATTATTATTGTTATCTGTTCCAAGAACTAATATAAAACTTAGTAATAAAATGCTAAATACACAAATTTGCACTCTTTACTGGTAATTCGTGACGAGGGTTGGAATACTTGTAAATAGTGCAACGAGTTGACGTAACGCAAACATTGATCTCACTGTTACGTATAAATTAGATGAGATTGTAAACAAATGTGTCTGGATTTATGAAATTAGATGATTTAAACCTCTTTCGACTTGTCGTTGAAAATGGAAGCTACACCGCAACATCACGCAAAACTATGATTCCGGTTGCGACCATCACACGACGCATCCAAGCCTTAGAAGACTCTTTAAACCTAAGGCTTCTCAATAGACACGCGCGTAAACTCTCTTTGACAGAGGCTGGCGAACGTTTTTTCAATGAGTGCTCTCCGTTACTGCAACGTCTGTCTTCTACTGCAGAAGAGCTCACTGATGTGTGTAAAGGTGCTTCAGGGAAGATCCGTATTACCGCTCCCTCCAACCTGACTAAGCGCATGATGATGCCGATGTTCAGTGAATTCATGACTCAATACCCTGATATCAATATTGAGCTGATGATGAACAACCAAGCCGATCAGCTTGACCCAACGGAGTGGGACGTAATTTTCAGAGTCGGTCCGCAACGTGACTCAAGCTTAATCGCGAGAAAAATCAGCGAAGTGAAAGATATTCTTATCGCAAGCCCTGATTACTTGGCTAAGAACCCTGCACCAAGTCACGCTGAAGAGTTGGCAAACCATTCGTTGCTCAAAGGCTACCCATTGATTAAGTGGCAGCTGAGTAATTCGAATGAAGAGACCGTCGTTAATAGCGAGAAAGGTCGTTTCAACGCCAATGCATTGAATGTTGTCAGACAAGCGTGTTCTGAAGGCCTAGGTATCACCCTAATGCCTGATGTCATGATCCGTGAATACATTGAAGACGGCAGCTTAGTACAAGTCTTAGAAGACTGGAGCGCTAACCCTCGTGATATTTACATGCTTTATAACCACAAAGACCATTTACCTGAGAAGGTTAGATTGTTTATTGATTTTGTGATCGCATACCACATTCATTAATACTAATCCCATTCCCCGCAAACAAAAAAAACCAGAGCTGATGCTCTGGTTTTTCTTTTTAGCCCGCTAACAACACTGTGGTTCGTTATTAGTGAAAACACTTGATTGTTAGCGAACACACTTTATTAATAATGGAATCGCTTTACTGCTTACGAAAGTGCTTTACCACTAACAAAAGTGATCTGTTGCTAACGAGAAACTAAGCGCCTTCGTTATGCAGCTCTAAGTTCGCTAAGTCTTGCTGGATTTCACGTTGAACCTTTGAGTCGTCATTACGCAAAGAATCTAGGAAGTCTAGGTACGCTTGGTCAATATCGCCCGTAACATACTCACCGTTGAATACTGAAGTATCGAAACGAGAGATGTCTTGATTACCCATGCCGACTGCAGAAATAAGGTCTGGTAGTGTTTGGAAAATCAAAGCGTCTGCGCCAATCTGCTTACAAATCGTTTCATTATCACGACCATGAGCAATCAGCTCTGTCGCGCTTGGCATATCGATGCCGTAAACGTTAGGGAAGCGTACTTCTGGAGCGGCTGAAACCATGTAAACTTTGTTTGCGCCTGAATCACGAGCCATCTCAATGATCTGCTCTGATGTCGTACCACGAACAATAGAATCATCAACCAGTAGAACGTTCTTATCTTTGAACTCAGAACGAATAGCGTTGAGCTTACGACGAACTGACTTCTTACGCTGTTGCTGACCAGGCATGATGAACGTGCGGCCAACGTAGCGGTTTTTCACGAAACCTTGACGGTATGGCTTGTTAATCGCTTGAGCGATTCGCAACGCGATATCATTCGATGTTTCTGGAATTGGAATTACCACGTCAATGTCTAGGTCTGCGTACTCTTCCTTAATACGTTTACCTAGCATCTCACCCATCTCAACGCGCGCGCTGTAAACTGAGATTTTATCGATGAACGAGTCAGGACGAGCAAAGTAAACAAACTCAAAGATACATGGATTTAACTGTGGGTTATCTGCACATTGCTTAGTGAAAAGATCACCGTCGAATGTTGCGTAGATAGCTTCACCAGGAGCAACGTCACGCATAAAGTCAAAACCAACAGCGTCTAACGCTACTGACTCAGACGCAACCATATACTCTGTTTTACCATTAACTTCACGCTTACCAAGACACAGCGGACGGATGCCATGTGGGTCACGGAATGCGATCATGCCGTGGCCGATAATCATTGCCGTTACGGCGTAAGCACCACGAATAGTGCGGTGCACGTTCGCTACTGCGCGGAAAACGTCTTCTGAAGTCACGTTACCTTTAACGGTATCGATCTCATGAGCTAATACATTCAGTAGAACTTCAGAATCAGAGGTTGTATTCACATGACGACGGTCTTTCTCGAATAATTTCGCACGAACTTCATTTGCGTTCGTTAGGTTACCGTTGTGCGCCAACGTGATGCCAAAAGGAGAGTTTACGTAGAAAGGCTGAGCTTCAGAAGCACTTGAACTGCCCGCTGTAGGATAGCGAACGTGACCAATACCCACTTCACCTTGTAAGCGCTGCATGTGTTTTGCTTCAAAAACATCTTTTACTAAACCGTTCGCCTTACGCAGACGGAAACGATTGCTTTCTATGGTACAAATACCAGCGGCATCTTGGCCACGATGCTGCAATACCGTTAAAGCGTCATAAATAGACTGGTTTACAGGTGTTGAACCCACGATTCCAACAATACCACACATGTCCTAATCCTCGATTTTCGACATTAACTGGCGCTAAAGCGCGCCAGATAAGAAACTAGATGTTGCTTGTAAATGCTCGAAGAACGGCGCAATGATTCGACTAAACTCCGGAACCAATTGCGAATTCTTCCACCACTCAGAACTTGGGAATGCAGTAAACGCATCCATGAAAAACAACACTGCAGAAACAATCAAAACACCACGTAAGCCACCAAAGACGACACCGAGGATTCTGTCTGTACCCGACAGGCCTGTTTTCTGAACTAGTTGACCGATGACATAGTTAACTAAGGCACCAACAACTAACGTCGCAACAAACAATGCTGCTATCGCAGTTCCGTTTCGAAACATCTCATCTTCGATATTGGTGAAGTACATGGCTAATTTAGCGTAGTACTGGCTAGCAATAAAAAATGCTCCAAACCAAATAACAAGTGACAACGCTTCTTTAGCGAAACCGCGAACTAAACTGATCACGGCAGAGAAGCCGATCACGCCTAAAATGACAAAATCTAACCAATTCATGAATTCTTCATCTTAAGTTGGCGCGCATTTTAACAGAAAAAATGCTGACGCAAACGTTTTCTTATGGATTTAACGGTTTAAATTTGAGCAATTGGCCTTTTGAACCCGTAATTTTTTCTAATTCCTTAATTTGTCGCTCAAGTTTGGATTTAGAGACATCCGGGCCAATAATTACTCGCGTAAAAGTTTTTTCTTGTTTGGTGTGAGCCTGGTAACCACGCTTTTGTAAATCCTTAACAACATTTTTTGCGTTGTCAGCATTCTTCAAAGCCATTAATTGAATAAGCCAAGCACTGTCTTGGTATTCATTTTTTTCTGGTACAGGTTTCACCACGACTGCCACTTTGTCTGCTTCTTTATTGTTTGAAGTCGACGCCATTTGCGTATCGGATTTATCAGCACCGCCACTTTCAACCACTTGCTCAACCGGAGAATCCGGTAATGCAATCTGATCTTCAACAGGGTCGAGCACTTCAAAAACCTCAACATTACTATCAAGCTCAGGTTTAATCGGAATGCTTGCAAACTCTTCTTTGTAGTGGAGCTTCTTACCATCAAGCACATCGGGCAATACAATCACGCCAATGGCCACTAAAATGATGGTGCCGACTAATCGGCTTTGGAATTTACTTGCCATTTAGTTTCCTTTTTTCTGCCAGTGCTCCAACACTTCACCAACGGTATGGAAAGAACCGACCACCAACACAACATCATCACCTTGAGCCGAAGCTAAAGCCGCTTCAAACGCCGCAACAGGAGTTGTATGCTGCTTTATACCTTCAGGTAAGCTTTGACACAATTCCGCCGCCGTTGCAGCTCGTGGGCCTTGCAGTGAAGCTGGGTACCAATGTGTTGTCATCGGCGCTAATACTTCCAATGTCGCGGGGATATCTTTGTCATGAAGCATAGCGACAACAACGTGTAAGTTTTTTCCTGCGTACGTCTTCTCAACTTGCTGTGCAAAATATTCGGCCGAATGCGGATTATGCGCGACATCAAGCACAATCACGGGGTGTTCACTAATTTGCTGCATGCGTCCCGGGAGCTGAGCATTCTTCAAACCGTTCACCACGTTAACATCGCTAATAGTCAGATCTGAAGTACCTAGTGCCATTAATGCTGTTGCTGCATTAGGTAATGGTAGGCTTGGAATAGGCAGTGATTCCAATTGAAATGCACCACTGCGCCAATTCCACACATCACCATCTACATCATAAGCATATTGAATACCCACTTGATAGAACTCAGCCTTAATGTCATCAGCGTGCGCAGCAACCGTCGCAGGTGGCTTGGGTTGACCACAAATAGCAGGTTTACCACTACGATAGATACCCGCTTTTTCAAAGCCAATCACATTGATGTCGTCACCCAACCAATCAACATGGTCGACAGCCAAACTGGTAATCACAGAAACATCATGTTCAACGATATTGGTCGCATCTAGACGCCCGCCTAGACCCACTTCCAATAACACAACATCAACCGTTTCTGTTTGAAAAGCACGTAACGCCGCCAACGTACCATATTCGAAAAAGCTAAGGCTGATTTCGCCACGCTCTTTCTCAATGAAATCGAAAGACTGAACCATCTTTTCGTTGGATAGATCTTGGCCGTTAATACGAACACGCTCGTTATAGCGAATTAAGTGAGGAGAACTGTAGACACCAACTGAGTAACCAGCGTCCAACAGAATCGCTTCCATCAGAGCACACGTTGAGCCTTTGCCATTGGTTCCAGCAACGGTAATAACGTGTTGAGCAGGTTTGGTTAGCTTTGCCTTAGAGGCGACGGCTTGAACTCGGTCTAAACCAAGATCAATAGCACTTGTGTGGATGTTTGATAAATAATCAAGCCACATCTCCAAAGAGGATGTGGCTTGAGGAATAGGTTGTTGACTCATCTAACTCATAACCATGATTAAGTAGGTTTGTTAGATGGTACTTTACCCTTTTTCTGGCGCTTCTGGTACTTCATAAGTAGCTTCATTCGGTGAATCGTTCACAGAAACTACCAATGGTGAAGGCTGGTTGGTCATTTTAGCAACAAGGCTTGCAACACGCTGACGCATTTCACGACGGTCAACGATCATGTCGATAGCACCGTGGTCTAGTAAGAACTCACTGCGTTGGAAACCTTCAGGAAGGTCTTCACGTACCGTTTGCTCAATTACACGACGTCCAGCAAAACCGATAAGCGCTTTTGGCTCACCAATATTGATATCACCAAGCATGGCCAAACTTGCAGAAACCCCCCCCATTGTTGGATCAGTCATTACTGAAACAAACGGTAAGCCTTTCGCAGATAAGCGCTCAAGAGCAGCACTGGTTTTCGCCATTTGCATTAGAGACATAAGCGCCTCTTGCATACGAGCACCACCACTTGCAGAGAAACACACTAAGCCGCAATTGTTTTCGATAGCTGCATCAACAGCTTTCACAAAACGTGCACCTACCACAGAGCCCATTGAACCACCCATAAATGAGAATTCAAACGCACATGCTACGATAGGTAAACCAAGTAGTTCGCCTTTCATTGCCACTAATGCATCTGTCTCACCGCTGTTTTTCTGTGCAGCAGAGATACGTTCTTTGTAGCGCTTAGAGTCTTTAAACTTAAGTTTATCTTGTGGCTCAAGATCAGTGCCCAGTTCAACACGCTCACCTTTGTCTAGGAATGTATCCAGACGGCGACGTGCCTTCATGCGCATGTGATGGTCACATTTTGGACATACTTCTAGGTTACGCTCTAGTTCAGCATGGTAAAGAACCTGCTCACAAGAAGTACATTTAGTCCAAACCCCTTCAGGGATAGACGCTTTACGAGATGTTACGATGTTGCTTTTTTCTAAAATCTTTTCAAGCCAACTCATGGAAGACCTTTTTGTTTCGATTCTTCCGCTTGATTGCGAAAGAAATAAATTTGGGAATTATGCGTGGGAATTAAAGCACATAAAACAGCGACTGTAGATAAAAAACTGGTTGTACCTATTTTCTGTGACTATTTTACGCACGAAACCGTAATATTTTTTGAACCTAAGTCTCACATTTAGTTCAAATTATCCGGTAAAAATAGAGGGCCAATTGGCTCTCTTGGTAGATCAAAATGTTCAGGATAATCAACATCTACCAGATACAAGCCTTCCGCTTTTGCGGTCGCACCTGCAACTTTTCGATCTTTTGCTTCTAAAAGCCATTGGATCCACTCTGGTTTCTGCTCACCTTTACCTACCGCAATTAAGCTACCAGTGATATTCCTCACCATATGATGGACAAACGCATTCGCTTTAATATCGATCACGATGTAGTGTCCATGACGAGTCACGTTTAAGTGAATCATGTTTCGCCATGGACTGCGAGATTGGCAATGTGTTGCTCTAAACGACGTAAAGTCATTTTCACCAAGCAAGTACTGACCCGCTTCGTGCATTTTTTTCTCATCAAGGTGACCATGATAATGACTCACTCCTGAATTTAAAATGCCAGGGCGTAATGCGTGGTTAAAGATAATGTAACGATAGCGACGAGCTGTTGCTGAGAAACGAGCATGAAAATCTTCATTCACTTCTGTAGCCCAACGAACCGCAATATCTTTTGGCATATTGGCATTCGCGCCCATTGTCCACGCTACCATTTTGCGATCGACATTTGTTTCAAAGTGAACGACTTGCCCCGTACCGTGAACACCAGCATCGGTTCGACCTGCGCACATAACTTCTACCGGGTGATTCGCGACAACTGAAAGAGCCTTTTCCAATTCTTCTTGGACACTTTTCACGTCTCGTTGGCGCTGCCAACCAAAGTAGTGGGTACCGTTATATTCAATACCTAAAGCAATTTTCATGTTCTTGTTCTCTTTGAAAATGGGCCGAGAAGTATATACGGAAATGAGTGTTAGCCCAAATGAGATGGAGTTAAAACTGCAATAAACAATCACCAGCGCCCTAAAGTAAAGGGTAGCCAACGCTACCCTTTATGTTTGATTTAATTTATCGGCCGTTTAACGTATCGATGAGGTTCTTTGCCTCTCGGCGAATATCATCGCTGCCGTCTACTATCGCCTCTTCCAAGAGCTTAATAGCTCCATGAGGATCACTCATCTCGATATAGATTTTAGCCAAATCAAGCTTACCAGCAGCTTCAGCGTTGCTGTCCACATCAAAATTACCAATATCACCAATGACATCAGGGAATTCATTTAGGCCAACGTCCAATTTTAACTCTTCATCGTCTGGATTAATGACTTCTTCACCTTCTTGCTCTACTTGAGCCATTAGTTCATCAATCGTCATGTACTGCTTATCACGACTGTTGCCTGATTCGGTTAGGTTGTCTTGTTGAGCCCAATTCTCTTCTTTGATCTTCGGTTCAGCTTGCTGTTCAGCCGACGCCCAAATCTCTTGTTGATCATCAGGCACATCATTATGCATGCTCGATTGTTGCTCTGGCGCTAGGTTAAAGCCTTTCCAATCTTCACCGCCAACTTCAAGCATGGCATCAATATCAAGTCCTGCACTATCAATTGAGGTCGCATCCAGTGGTTTGTTGAACATGTTGTCGACAGAGTCTTGAACATCTTCAGAAAGCAATTCAGCTAATGCTGTTTCATCAAAATCATCAAAGCCTTCAAGTGGCTCGTCTTGAGTCAACGCTGTGTTTAAGTCTTGTCTTGGTGCTTCACCCGCAGAAGTCATCGGTTGAGTAAAGTCTTCAACTTCAGGTTCTTCTGTATCAGAGAAATCATCAGCTTGACTAAAGCTTTGTGGATTAGAGAACAAGTCATGCAATGCGTCTTGCTCTTCACCTTGCGGGCTAAAAGAAGTTAACGGCGTTGGTTTTTCAGCAAAGGCATCTGATATAGCTTCATCTTCACCGTATTCCGGCAAATCAAATTCATCTAATTCTACGCCTTGTTCTTCAGCGACTGGCTCGTCACTACTTTGTTCAATGTCATCAAGAACAGAATCCGCTTTGGCACTCTCTTCATCGTACTCAGGAAGGTCAAGGTCATCGAACTCGAACGTCTCTGTACCATCAGATAAGTCTTGCTCTAACTGTGCTTCGTCCGGTTCACTAACTGCTTCCGCCAACGCATCTTCTTCACCAAACTCTGGAAGTTCAAAATCATCAAACGAAAACTCTTTTTCGCTATCTGATCTCGCCATTTCAGTTTGTGGTGCAGCTTCGGTTTGAGGTTCTGCGGTTGGTTGTGAATCAGTAACAGGTGCTGTTGGTTCTGGTGTTATTTCAGTGTTAGCTTCCGCTAATGCATCTTCTTCGCCAAACTCAGGAAGCTCAAAATCATCAAAAGAGAACTCTTCTTCGCTGTCTGATGGTGTAGCTTCTATTTGAGGTGCAGATTCAATTTGCGGTGCAGCGTCTAGTTGCAATTCAGTATCGAGTTGAGAGTCAACAACAGGAGCTTCTAATTCTGGTGTGACTTCAGCATCAGCTTCCGCCAATGCATCTTCTTCACCGAACTCAGGCAATTCGAAATCATCAAAAGAGAACTCATCCTCGCTGTCTGAGGAAGTAGTTTCAGTTTGAGGTACAGATTCAACTTGCGGTGTGGTTTCCGTTTGAGGCACAGCACCGCTTTCAGGTGCAGCATCGAGTTGAGAGTCAGCAACAGGAGCTTCTGATTCCGATGTTACTTCCGCGTCAGATTCCGTCAATGCACCTTCGTTAATTGTATCCTCTCCAATCAGCCAATCGTCGTCCTCTGGTACACCAAATTCATTGGGAATGATCTCTGGCATATTCGCAGCACGAACTGGCTCTGGCTCTGGCTCTGGCTCTGGCTCTGGCTCTGGCTCTGGCTCTGGCTCTGGCTCTGGCTCTGGCTCTGGCTCTGGCTCTGGCATGGATTCAACAACATTCTCTAGCTCATCGCTACCTTCAATTTTCGGTTCAAAGTCAAAATCAGAGTCAATGTTCTCTGGAGATTCGACATCGTCGATCGCTTCTGCTAGCCAATCTTCAACCGTCTCTTCATCGTCTTCAGATATATCATTCAAAGAAGGCGGAGCAACGTGGTTTTCAAGACTAGGTGCGGTGTCTTCACTACTGTCTTGTGCGGCTGACTCGCCTTGTTCAGGTCTGTGTTGACTAGGTTCTTCCTGCTCTAGCTCATCATAAACTGGTGCTTCGAGATCAGAGTTTTCAGATAGCAGTGAATCTATATCCAGTTCGTCATCTTCAACAGACGACACGCTCTCTTCTGGTAAGGTTTCAGTAGCATCCGGAAGAGACGTTTGTTCTGGCTCTGAAATATTATCAATGAGATCTTCAATTGGCTCTTCAACCGCTTCCTGTAAAGCACTGTCATCAGACGTCATCAACTCATCAACCAACTCTTCGTCAGTTGTTTCTAGTGCATCATCTAGCAATGCATCCGTTGCAGGCGCTACGCCAAACAAATCATCGATAAAGTCATCACTGTTAAACGCTTTTTCACTTTCAGCCGGAACATCAACATCGTTTTCAGCAATTTCCGAATCTAATGATTCATCGTTGGTTGAAGGTTGTTCAGGCTGCAGTGTTTCACTTGTATCGGTTGTTTGTGCTAACTCAGCTTCTGAGGACTCAAGTTCAGTTGGTTGATCGGTTATCTGTTCAGGCTCAACGTCTGAATCGGTAAGAAGGTCATCACTGGTTTTGTCTAAATCAAACGCGATGTCCAACTCTTTATCAAACGTCAATTCTTCTGATTCAAGCTCGTCTTCAATACCACTGGTTAGTAAGTCATCAAACGGGTCTAAAGATTCAGTGACCGGCTTATCTGTTCCATCGGTTGAAAGATCGTCAGCTAATAATTCGCTATCAAGAAAATCATCAAGTAAATCTGTACTCTCAGCATCAAGCTCAAAGTCATCACCATCAGAATCACTGATCAATTCATCCAAGGTTTCTATACTGTCTTCTGCGATGTTTAGTTCATCATCGGTTGATAGACCAGAAAGCTCCTCCAGTTCAGATAAAGCATCAAAGCCCAAAGGTTCGCCAGAATCCTCATCTGATTCATCTTCTAGCATTTCGTCAAGCAGGTCAGTTGAGTTACTTAGATCAACATCATTTCCTGATAATTGTTCATCCAGTAGATCAACACTGTCTGGTTCTTCTTCACTTTCTAATGGTTGATCAAACTGAGCCAGAATATTTTCAATATCATCATCAGACGCTAAACCGCTGTTAAGATCAGAAGCAATCTCATCATCGCTATCTAGGTCAAAAGGATCATTAGCTCCATTGTTCTGCGCTGCGACTTGAGCAAAGATGTCATCAATATCATCTTCTACACTAGGAACCGCAGGTTGTGAGGTCTGCTGTTCAGAAATCAAAGCATCGATATCAAATTCATCGTTGCTCACATCGGCTGGTTTAGCATCGCTCTGTTGCTCTGAAATAAGCGCATCAATGTCGAAGTCATCAGTTGTTGGCATGTTTGTGCTAGAAGCCGAATCATTTTGCTCTTCTGAAATCAACGCATCGATATCGAAGCTGTCATCATCTTCATCATCAAGCGCAAACAGATCATCAAGTAGAGATTGGTCTAGCTCATTTGAGCCTAAATCTTCTGTTGCGGATTCTTGAGATAGTAACGCCTCAATGTCATCAGCAGACATTGTATTGTCATCCGAAAGGTCAAAATCACCATCATCCGAATCAAGTGCGCTTTCTGCCGTTTTATCAAGCGCACGTTCCATCTCTTCAAGGCCAAGTGCTTTTTCTTCAGCGTTGACACTGATGCCGTTACTGCTGTCTAAGTCCAGCTCGTCGAAGTTGGTATCTAAGTCACCGTTATCACCGATGCTGGCAAATGGGTCATCATCTTCACCGTCAAGGTTGAAGTCGAGATCAGACTCTTCTAAACCCGCAAATACATCGTCTTCTTCTGCAAGTGCTTGGTCATCAAACAACTTATTGGCGTCATCTTCAGTGCCAAACAACTCATCATCTAGAGATAGATCGTTGTCAAAGTCATCCATTTCATCGCTAAGAGCGATAGGCGCTGCGCTGCTTGGCTCTGGCTGAATAGGTTGATCTTGAGAGGTTTGTTGCTGTTCATCATTTTTAGAACGACGACCTAACAACATCACAATAATCAAACCAAGTAAAAGACCCGGAATAATCGCAAGGGCCGCAACTAACCAACCATTAGATAACAGTTCGTCCATCGCACTCGGTGCCATTTTTTCGATTTCAGCGTTCTTTCTACGCTCTTCATCAAGTAGCTTTTCGACTTCGCTGCGAATGCGGTCTTCATCACTGAGTTCTGTTTTTAGTTCATCGACTTCC
The DNA here is from genome assembly GCF_042466085.1 of Vibrio sp. R78045. Taxonomy (NCBI): domain Bacteria; kingdom Pseudomonadati; phylum Pseudomonadota; class Gammaproteobacteria; order Vibrionales; family Vibrionaceae; genus Vibrio; species Vibrio sp. R78045. The sequence continues at coordinate 760,179 of NZ_JAXHBS010000008.1, read as the reverse complement.
GATTGAACATTCGACAACATCAAACGAAGTTGGTGGTTTTTCTCTTCAAGTGACAACAACTCTGTTTCTGAAAGCTCTAACTGTTTCTCTAGCTTGTTCATCTCCTGGGTTGGAGCTGAGTTGGCTAGAGAGGACTGGGTTGGAGACAATGGCTTTTTAACGGTTTCTGCAGCGCTGACTTGTTTGGCTGGGGCAACATTGTTTGCGCTTTCAGGAATCGGCGCCTTTGGCTTCGAAGCTGCAGGCTTAGTCACAGGAGCGTCAAGCTTAGCAAGGTGCGAGTTCATGATGTTGATAGCTTGCTGCGTCGAGCTAGCACGTGTTTGCTCTAAAGAAGGAACACGTAAATTACTGGCAGGCAACAAGCTATGGATATTCTGATTTTCAAACGCTTGCGGGTTTAAGTGATAAATAGCCAACAAGGTTTGTTGAACTGAAACAGAGTTATCAGGGCGTAGCTTTGAGGCAATAGACCACAAAGTTTCTGAGCCACGAGTTGGACCATAGAAACGAGAAGGCTCAGCGCTATTCGACTGCGCTCTTTGAAGAGGTTCTGAAAACGTAGGCGCTGATTGTATCTGACCATTAGGCCCTACAACTCGAATGGAATCTGCACGAACAACGGAAATCTGAGTCGCAATGATAAAGGCAAAAGGCATTAACCACGGCTTGAAAATTTGAAACATAAAAGGCTCAGCTAGGTGCTTAAATTCGGAAAAGTGATGATCTATTAAATATATCGGATAAATGACGTAAAACTATAGAGATGAAAACAAAAAATGTGTTGCAGCAACAATATTCGCAGCAATTTCACACAATTTGACTAACAATATTTTCAATCGATTAAAAAAGCCTCACTAAAGAGTGAGGCTTGTTTATCAAAGCAATGAAGCTTAGAAGTAATCGCGAATCAGAACTTCAGCGATTTGTACTGCGTTTGTCGCCGCACCTTTACGAACGTTATCAGCAACCACCCACATGTTCACGCCGCTGTGGTGGCTGATGTCGTTACGAATACGACCAACCATAACGTGGTCTTTACCACCAGCATCACGAACCTGAGTTGGGAAGTCGAGCGCTTGGAATACTTCAACACCTTCTGTGTTCTCTAGAAGCTGAACCACTTGTTCTGCACCGATTGGCGCGCGAGTTTCAATGTGTAGAGATTCAGCGTGACCGTAGAATACAGGTACGCGAACACACGTTGGGTTCACTGTGATTGAAGAATCAGCAAAGATCTTTTGAGTTTCCCAAACCATCTTCATCTCTTCACGCGTGTAGCCGTTCTCAGTAAACTCATCGATTTGAGGAATACAGTTGAACGCGATCTGCTGTGAGAACGCTGAATTTTCAGCTGGCATGCCGTTAAGAAGCTTAGCCGTTTGACCTGCTAGCTCATCGATACCCGGCTTACCTGCACCAGACACAGATTGGTAAGTTGAAACGTTAATACGCTCAAGACCGACTTCATCGTGAATTGGTTTTAGTGCTACAACCATTTGGATAGTAGAACAGTTAGGGTTCGCAATGATGTTACGGTTACGGAACTCAGCAATCGCTTCAGGGTTCACTTCTGGCACAACCAGAGGAACATCGTATTCGTAACGAAAGCGTGATGTGTTATCGATAACAACCACACCTTCATCCGCAGCAATTGGAGCCCAACGCTCAGAAAGCTCGCTACCAGCAGAGAAAAACGCAATATGTACTTGAGACCAATCGAAGTCTTCTACGTTTTGTACTTGTATTGTTTTGCCGTTAAAACGGGAAGTTTTGCCTTCACTACGTTCACTTGCTAGTAAGTGCAGTTCACCGACAGGGAATTTACGCTCTTTAAGTACTTCAAGAATGGTTTCACCAACCGCACCAGTCGCACCTAAAATAGCAATATTAAATTCTTGGCTCATTGTTTCTCTCTTTTATAAAGTTGGCTTTACCATAAAACCGAGTTTAGATAACGGCGTTAAATTACAAGATTCGTCGCCCGTTAACTCGACTGCACTGTACTCTCTACGGTCCCAATATTCTTTACGCATCTTATCAAAAGAACCCGGCGTAGAGATATTGCGACGGAATAAGGCGTCGTCTTTGCGCACATCATAGATCAACTGAGTCAAATTGTGCAGTGTTGCTTCATCCCAAGCTCTATCTAATTTCATTTGAGGCACTGGGGCTATCGGCAGAAGATCGCTTGCATAAGCACGTTGTTCAGTACCTAAAAATTCACAATAACTGTTGAAGATCATCGTAGTACCGCGCGCTTTGCCCTCTAAACCGTAGCCCGCTACGTGAGGTGTTGCAAAAGCAAGTAGTGGAAGCAGCTCGAAATCGACTTCAGGTTCAAACTCAAATACATCCAGAACCGCAGTAAAACCGTCAGCTTTTTGCAGACGAGCTTTTAGCGCTTGGTTGTCGACAATCGGGCCACGCGCAGCATTAATTAGGATCTGATCAGCGCGGAAGTTATTCAGCACTTTTTCGTTAATCATGTGGTGCGTTGGAAATTCGCCCGTCTTGGTGATAGGTGTATGCAAAGTAATTACATCAGATTGTTCTAACAACGTTTCAAGGTCGGTGAACTCACGAGTATCACCCTCTTGCTGTTTTAGAGGGTCGTTCAGCAAGACTTTAATGCCAATACCTTCTAAGCACTTCGCTAAGTAGCTACCTACCTGACCACAACCGATAATACCGACCGTTTTGTCGAATACAGAGAAGCCTTGTTGCTGCGCAAGCACCATCATCGCGCTGAAGGCATACTCAGCAACACCCACCTTGTTACAGCCAGGCGCTGCAGTAAAGAAAATACCACGCTCTTTCATCAATTCTTGGTCGACGTGATCCATACCAGCTGTTGCAGTTCCAACAAACTTAAGCTTGTTCGCTTTGCTGATCAGCGCTTCATTGACCTTAGTCACCGAGCGAATCATCAGAGCATCTACGTCAACAAGATCGTCAGCGGTTAGCGTTCGACCGGACTTCATTGTCACTTCACCTAGCTGGCTAAAAAGCGCTTCAGCATAAGGCATATTTTCATCGATTAAGATTTTCATTGGGAAGGTACTTTCGTTGGGGTCTGTCGACCTTAAATGTGAATTGAAATGATTGTGCAAAATTCCACACTCGGTGTCGAGTCGCAATTGGAATACATTATAAATAAAGGGCTGAATCGCCTAGTCTGCACAAACAAGAACAGAAATAAGAACCAATACCTAAAATCAAAAAGTAAAAGTCAGAAGACTAAAACGAAAAATGCCCGATTGAATAAACAATCGGGCAAACATCCAGAACAAAAGGATCCTATCTCGCTCTCCAGGAGACAGAGTCTTGCGTCTGTTCAACCAGTACTAACCAAAGTCACTACTGGTCAAGCTCTGGAAACCTTTCAACTTCTAAATCTTGATTTAAAAAGCCATTTTCTAAAGCGAAGCTTACAAAGCTAAGGTTAAAAAACACGCTTAAAACCCTATTTATAAAAGCTATGTTCTGATGGTCATGATTACTGAGTGGCCTGTGCGTGTTGAATCTGCACTCACGTCACCCATTAACGATTAACCTTTTATTAATTTAACCTTGGCTTCAGTTAGCCTTGGTATTTTTTGATTACTAGCGTTGCGTTCGTACCACCGAAACCAAAGCTGTTAGACATAACCGTTGTTAGCTCTTGCTCACGAGCTTCCGTTACGATGTCTAGGCCTGCACCTGCTTCGTCTAGGTTTGCAACGTTAATGCTTGGAGCGATAAAGCCGTTATCAAGCATTAGTGTTGAGTAAATTGCTTCGTGTACACCAGCTGCACCTAGAGCGTGACCTGTCATCGCTTTAGTTGCTGAGATTGCTGGGCTGTTGCCGCCAAATACTTCTTGGATTGCGCCAAGTTCTTTAACGTCACCAACAGGAGTTGAAGTACCGTGAGTGTTCACGTAGTCAACACCATCAACGTTTTGCATTGCCATCTTCATACAACGAACCGCGCCTTCACCAGAAGGAGCAACCATGTCGTAGCCATCTGAAGTTGCGCCGTAACCCACGATCTCGCCGTAGATTTTTGCGCCACGAGCAACTGCGTGCTCAAGCTCTTCGATTACTAGCATGCCGCCGCCACCAGAGATAACGAAACCGTCACGGTCTGCATCGTAGGTACGAGAAGCCAATTCTGGCGTGTCGTTATATTTAGTAGAAAGAGCGCCCATTGCGTCGAACATCATAGTCAGAGACCAATCCAGTTCTTCACCGCCACCAGCGAATACAACGTCTTGTTTACCCAGTTGGATAAGCTCCATTGCGTGACCAATACAGTGTGCAGATGTCGCACATGCAGAGCTCATAGAGTAGTTCACGCCACGGATTTTGAATGGTGTAGCAAGACAAGCCGAAACCGTCGAAGCCATTGTACGTGGAACCATGTATGGACCAACGCGCTTAACGCCTTTTTCACGGATGATGTCTACAGCGTTAACTTGGTTTAGAGATGAAGCACCACCTGAACCCGCAACGATACCTGTGCGGTCATTAGATACTTGATCTTCAGTTAAACCAGAGTCAGCAATTGCTTGCTCCATTGAAAGATATGCGAATGCCGCTGCATCACCCATAAAGCGCATTTTTTTGCGGTCGATATGGTCAGCAGGGTTCATTTTCAGGTTACCCCAAACTTGAGAGCGCAAGCCATTTTCCTTGAACTGCTCTGAAGCGGTAATACCTGATTTACCCTCTTTCAGTGATGCTAAAACTTCTTCGACGTTGTTACCGATACTTGAAACAATACCCATACCGGTGATTACGACTCGTTTCATGTGACATTCCTATAATTCTAAATTCAGCTAGATGATAACTAAGAAGCCTAACAAAAGTGGTCAGCTTTCCTAGAAATTCGTACAATCCCTACCAACATATCGCTTCAAATCACAAAATGATAGATTTTATGACTTCAATTACTAATGCAGAACTGGAATGGAATGAGTCTGGCACGCCAGTTTCAGACCAATTTGACGACGTTTACTTCTCTAATGTTAACGGTTTAGAAGAAACTCGCTACGTCTTTTTAAAACAAAACCACCTTCCAGAGCGTTGGCTTGAACATCAACAACGCCGTTTTGTGATTGCGGAAACCGGATTTGGTACCGGTTTGAACTTTCTCGCGGTCTGGCAATGGTTCGATACTTTTATTAAAGATAACCCACAAGCGATGACCAAAGAGTTACATTTCATCAGTTTTGAAAAATATCCTTTAAATAAAGAGGATCTCATCAAAGCACATCAATCGTGGCCAGAATTAGCCGAGTATGCGACGCAACTCCAAGACCACTACCCTATCGCTCTGCCTGAATGTCACCGCATTGTGCTAGGCGACGGTACAATCACGCTTGATTTGTGGTTTGGCGATATTAAAGATTGTATGCCTAACGTACCAACCCCACGTGAAGGTTTGGTTGACGCTTGGTTCTTAGATGGTTTTGCGCCAAGTAAGAACCCAGAAATGTGGAATCAAAACCTATTCAACGGCATGGCTAAACTGGCAAAACAAGATTGCAGCTGTGCAACGTTTACCGCCGCTGGTTTTGCTCGCCGCGGTTTAATTGAAGCTGGCTTTGCGATGAAAAAAGTCAAAGGCTTTGGTACTAAGCGTGAAATGATTGCTGGCCGCCTTGACAAGAAGCACGCTCATACCAACATCAAACCTTGGTATGGCCTAGCTCAACACAGTGATTCACAAGATATCGCCATTATTGGCGGTGGCGTTGCCAGTGCTGCATTAGCCAAAACGCTAAGCCGCCGTGGTAAAAACATCACCCTTTACTGTGAACACCCACAAGCAGCGGGCAATGCCTCAGGCAATAACCAAGGTGCGATTTATCCGTTATTGAGCGAAGCGACCTCGAACGTGTCTCGCATTTTTGGCCCTGGGTTACTGTTTGCTCGTCAATTTATTAATCAAGCAGCTCAGTCTATTCAATTTGACCACAGCTGGTGTGGCGTAAATATTCTGATGTGGGATGAAGGCTCAACCAAAAAGCTCAATCGCATGTTGGAAGGCAACTTCCACACCGACCTAATTCAGCGTTTATCGCCAGAACAAGCGAATGAAAAAATTGGCTTACCGGTTGATAAAGAGAGTGTTTACTTTCCATTGGGTGGGTGGCTAAGCCCTCTTCAGCTTACTCGAGGTTTGATTAGCAAGTTAGAACAAACCAACCAAGTGAGTGCGCACTATCAACATCAAGTAACTCAACTTGAGTGGCTCGAAGTTGAACAACAATGGCAACTCACCATTGATACTCCACAAGGTGCGATTCAAACTAAACATGACCAAGTAGTCGTTGCGAACGGCCACAAGTTCACCCAGTTTGAGCAGACTCAACCCGTACCTCTTACTCCGGTTAAAGGCCAAGTAAGCCATATTCCGACCACAGAAAACTTAACCAAGCTAAAAACCGTGTTGTGCTTTGATGGTTACCTAACGCCGCAAAATCCAAATAACGGTCACCACTGTATTGGCGCGAACTACGACAAAACCAATATCGACCAAGAGTTTGATATTGAGGTTCAGCAACATAATGGTGATCGCCTGAACGGATCGCTGCCAGACCAAGAGTGGACAAAAGATGTCGACACCAGTGACAACTTAGCGCGCCAAGGTATCCGAAGCGTAAGCCGAGATCACCTACCATTTGTCGGCAATGTGGGCAATTTCGAATCGATCAAAGAGCAATACCAAGGCCTGCACAACTTCAACCCTCAACGAGATTCGGTTGAGGATGTTCAAACGGTAACGAGCTTCCCTAACCTTTATTGCTTTATTGGACTAGGCTCACGCGGCTTAAGCTCTGCGCCATTATTAGCTGAAGTGTTAGCATCACAAATGTGTGGCAATCCGCTGCCTTTGCCTGTTGATGTGCTTGAGGCTATTCACCCAAGCAGAATGTGGGTTCGTAGGTTGCGTAAAGGCAAAGCGTTAACGGCGGGATGGGTTGCAGACAAGCACTCTAAAACAAACCCGTAGCGTCTAGTTCAACAATTCTGAACATCTGATATTTCCGAATATTAGAAATATATAAAAGTAAAAGCTAATGAAGCCCGAGCAACATTATGTCACTCGGGCTTTTTGTTGTTCATATTGCTCTGAACTGATGTTCTAAACGAAGCAGTATTTACAGCTTAGCAACTGCCTCTTTAATCTGTTGTGCGATCTCTTCGTTGCTGATAGAGCCAGACTCAAAATCAAAGTTATCGTAGAAACTCGGTACTGAAAGCGACGCTTTAACGTTACCGCCAAAAAATGGTGCTGAACCTGTTGCCGCACCAAGCACAGTTTGCGCACCACCAGGACCAGGAGAAGTCGCTAAGTAAACCGCTGGCTTGTCACCAAATACTGAACGTTCAATGCGTGTCGCCCAATCAAAGAGATTTTTGTACGCTGCAGGATAGTGACCATTGTGTTCTGCAAACGAGATAACAAATACGTCAGCTTCTGCTAAATCACGCAAGAATGCCTGCGCACCTTCAGCTTGGCCAATTTCTTTCTCAGTATCTTCACTGAACATAGGAACGTTGTAATCGTTGATGTTTAGAACTTTTACTTCAGCACCTTCAATCAAGTTAGCTGCGTAAGTTGCTAATGCTTTGTTGATGGAGGTAGAGCTTGTGCTTGCACCAAATGCGATAACTTTCATGATGTGACCTTTCTGTAATTCCGTTAAGTGGGATTAGAATAACGTAGCCAGGAAATGGAACCATCACAAGAAATGAACGGACTCATTCAAAAATTTCGAATGAGTCTCAAACTATTCACGACTCAGCAAAATGAAAAGGGAGGGACTGAGCGGATAATGATAAATAGCTAGCGATCAAGCTTGATTCTGTAGCTCAACCCAAAGGTCATTGACGATAGTGCGGTCTGCTGGTGTTAGTTCAGAGCGTGCATCTTCTAAACTCTTTTCAATGCGTACTTTTACTTCAGCCACGTCTTCAATACCTTCTTCTTCACATGAAGCCACTGAAAGAGAAATATGACCACGTAAGTAACCACCAGCAAACAATTCATCGTCTGATGCGTTTTCAATGCGAGCATCAATTACTTCAAGTAGTTTTTCTTCAAATTCGATAATCATAATATTCTCTTATTTCACAATAAATTGACTAGCACATAACGGTTCAACATCGTAGAAGCTGCGTAATGCTTCAGAAAGCATTTTTACTCTAGGAGGGAGGCCAACTTCTAAGATACCCATGACTTCACTGTGTACTTTATTCATAAAGGCCAAGCGATCTGGCTCAAAATCGCCGTGTAGATTGTCACAGCTGACATTAAAAGGAAAGCCTGCGCTCGTCGCAATGATCCATTCATACGCTTGTGGGCGTATTTCGACTTTTTCAAACTCAGCTTGAACTGACTCAGTTCGGCCATCAGGTTCATACCAATAGCCAAAGTCTTCCAATAAACGACGCTCAGGACCAGCGACACACCAATGTGCTATTTCATGTAACGCAGAGGCATAGAAGCCTCGAGCGAAAACAATTCGATGATGTGGAGTGTCGTCGTCGGCAGGTAAATAGATCGGCTCATCAGCGCCGAGCTCCAATTTGGTGTTAAAGCTTTCAAAGAAAGTCTGATTAAAAATGTCGATAATGTCTGAGTATTGGTGCGTCATAAATTCATATTTAAGTAAAAAGAACAGGGGCATTTTGCGTTTTTTTAAGCACTCGGTAAAGCCCTATAACGAGTAATGGTTTTGTGCTAACCATTAGACTTTATCGTGACAATCGATTGCTGATCCAAGATTACACCACTTTGAGGTAAATAATTAGTTTAGCTAATCCGAAATGCCTATTCACGGTACAAATATTCATTCGTCAATCAGCGTTTTTACTACTACACTCGCGCTTCATTTTTATATCCTCAAGGCCTTATAAAACTCCAATTTATAGACCTAAATTATAGAGCTACAGCAATGCTACTAAGTGTTTTGTATATCATTGGCATCACGGCAGAAGCCATGACCGGCGCTCTCAGTGCTGGCAAACAAAAAATGGATTGGTTTGGTGTAATGTTGGTTGCAAGTGCAACGGCAATTGGCGGCGGTACAGTACGAGATATCTTACTCGGCCATTACCCTTTAGGTTGGGTTGAAAACCCACAATATCTGGCGATCACCTGTATCGCAGGTGTTATCACAACAGGACTGGCTAAATGGGTAATCAAGTTAAAAGGCTTGTTCATTCGTTTAGATGCTCTAGGTCTTATCGTGTTCAGCATCATTGGCACGAAGGTCGCGATGACCATGGGTCTGCACCCAATGATCTGTATGGTGTCTGCCTTGGTAACTGGCGTGTTTGGTGGTTTGTTGCGTGACCTTATCTGCCGTCAAACACCATTGGTTCTGCATGAAGAGCTATATGCATCTGTCGCACTTGTCGCTTCAGGTTTATACCTAGGTTTGCTTGAGCTTGGCATTAACGACGTAACCGCAACGATTGTTACGCTTGTGGTTGGTTACTTGCTGCGTATGGCGGCCGTACGATTCAAGTGGCGCTTACCTTCGTTTCAGCTTGACCCTGAAAGCTCGGTACACTAGCGCTTGCTAGTACTAAAATACGAAACGCTGCGCGTCATGCACTAAAATATAAAAAAAGGGGCAGCCTCATAATGAGACAGCCCCTTTTAGTATCTATAATTTCAATATTGAAAGAATAGATGCAAAATTAGATTTTTGGCGTTTCAGTTGTCACACCAAAGTTTTGACCGCGATGGCGTAGCAAGTGATCAAGCAGAACGATAGCCAGCATCGCTTCAGCAATAGGCACCGCACGGATACCAACACATGGATCGTGGCGACCTTTAGTGATTAACTGCGTTGCTTCACCGTCTTTAGTGATCGTGTCACCAGGAACGGTAATGCTTGATGTTGGTTTAAGCGCAATGCTTGCCACAATATCTTGACCAGTAGAAATGCCGCCTAAGATACCGCCAGCATGGTTGCTGCTGAAGCCTTCTGGAGTTAATGGATCACGGTGTTCACTACCACGTTGATTAACGACATCAAAGCCATCACCAATCTCAACACCTTTCACCGCATTAATGCTCATTAGAGCGTGAGCAATGTCAGCATCTAAACGATCAAATATTGGCTCACCAAGGCCTACAGGCACTTTAGTCGCAACCACTTGAATCTTCGCACCGATCGAGTTGCCTTCTTTTAGCAGGTCACGAATCAGTTGGTCAAACTCAGGAACTTTGTCGGCATCTGGGCAGAAAAACGCGTTGTTTTCGATCTCATTCCAATCCACTTTATCAATTGAGATATCACCCATTTGAGAGAGGTAAGCTTGGATTTCAATACCAAATTCTTGTTTCAGGTATTTCTTCGCAATTGCACCTGCCGCAACACGCATTGCAGTTTCACGAGCAGAAGAGCGACCGCCGCCACGGTAATCACGCACACCGTACTTTTGATGGTAGGTATAGTCAGCATGACCAGGACGGAATTTGTCTTTAATTTCGGAATAGTCTTTAGAGCGTTGGTCTGTATTTTCAATCAATAGACCAATAGAAGTGCCCGTAGTTTGGCCTTCAAATACACCTGATAAGATTTTCACTTCATCCGCTTCACGGCGAGCCGTTGTATAACGAGAAGTACCAGGGCGACGACGGTCCAAATCTCTTTGAAGGTCTGCTTCGGTAATTTCTAATCCTGGTGGGCACCCATCTACGATACATCCTAGTGCGATACCGTGACTTTCTCCGAACGTAGTCACGCGGAAATGTTGTCCGATACTGTTTCCTGCCATTACTTCCTCTAAATCAGCTATTGGCAGAAGGTTTGATTCTTAAACCGACTGGCTAATAGCTTTACTTGTCTATTCTTCGTGAATTCATAGTGGCTTTATTACCAAATGATGTAAACCCAAAAAACGAACAATTTTAACTTTATATTACATAAGTCGAATGAAACGAATAACAGAAGAAAATGAGTAACGCTTGAAAAGAAGTGTTTTATGATGTGTAAAATGCAAAAAACCCGACAACTCGGAGAGTTATCGGGTTTCTTTAAGTAATGGCACGCCCTGAAGGATTCGAACCTTCGACCACCTCCTTAGAAGGGAGGTGCTCTATCCAGCTGAGCTAAGGGCGCGCTACAGGAACGAATTATACGAATTCGAATCAGTAAAGCAACGGCTTTATGTAACATTCTGATCTAAGTGAGTAAAAAAAGGGCAACAAACATATAAGTGTTGAAAATTAAACCAAAGCAATCGTTTGCTTGATGGTAATCAAAAAGATTTTCTGGAATAATGCGCCAAAAACATCAGCCACTAACTTGAATATCAATACTAAGGAAATTCATGACTGCTCAAAATATTGATGGAAAGCTAATTTCTCAAACGGTTCGCTCTGAAGTAGCGGCACGTGTAAAGGCTCGTACAGAAGCTGGACTACGCGCTCCGGGCCTAGCGGTTGTTTTAGTGGGTGAAGACCCAGCATCTCAGGTTTACGTAGGAAGTAAGCGTAAAGCGTGTGAAGAAGTTGGCTTCGTTTCTAAATCTTACGATTTGCCAGCCACAGCGACAGAAAATGAACTACTAACATTGGTAGACCAACTGAACGAAGATCCGGAAATTGACGGTATTCTAGTTCAACTACCTTTGCCTGCTGGTATTGATACTACTCACGTTCTTGAGCGCATCACACCAGAAAAAGACGTTGATGGCTTCCACCCATACAACGTAGGTCGTTTGGCTCAACGTATGCCTAAGTTACGCTCTTGTACGCCTAAAGGCATCATCACGCTGCTTGACCGTTACAACATCGACTTACGTGGAAAACACGCGGTTGTGGTTGGCGCATCAAACATCGTAGGTCGCCCAATGACGCTAGAACTTCTTCTAGCAGGTTGTACGACAACAACATGTCACCGCTTCACCAAAGACCTTGAAGGTCATGTACGTCAGGCCGATGTTGTGGTGGTTGCCGTTGGTAAGCCTAACTTCATTCCTGGTGCTTGGATTAAGAAAGGTGCTGTTGTGGTCGATGTTGGTATCAACCGTTTAGAATCTGGCAAGCTCGTTGGCGACGTTGAATACGATGTGGCTAAAGAGAGTGCAAGCTTCATCACACCAGTACCGGGTGGTGTAGGTCCAATGACAGTAGCGAGCCTAATCGAGAATACAATGATCGCTTGTGAACAATTTCACTCAAAGTAACTCGCAGCGACAGTATGAATAAAATGAAAAAGCCGCAACGTGAAGAACGTTGCGGCTTTTTCTATGCTTTTCACTTTTGATACTAAGCTACTCACTTTTAATATAGAGCGACTCGCTACTTATCTGGAATATCGGTTTTTTCTGTCTGTTCAGAAGGTGGTAGTAAGCTAACGATCTCGCAATCGGTGGATGCTAGTTTTTCCAGGTCAGAACCTTGTGTCACTAAGCGGAAATCACCGTCGGTAATCACCCCAAGAGGAATCGCTTTAGGGTACAGAGCCTTAAACTCGTTGAGATCAAATGCTTCTGTTAAGCCTGTGCTCTTAATTTGGCTGCCTTGAGCCATTAGTGAATTCAATTTGGAATACGTCACCCCTTCAGAAAACAGACTTCTATTTCCATCGCGGTTCACTTGATGCCTTTCATGTTTATTCTCTGAGGATTCAAGCTCAAAGACTTTATTCTCTCCAAACTCGTCTTGATAGTGCATGCTAACTAACGGGTTGGTTTGACGATACGGCGATACAATCATCGCACGCCCTATTCCATCCAAATCAAGATTATTTTCAGCGTGGCTCGAAGCTGGATTACCAAAATAGACATTCAAGTTATCCATGCGCGCCAAGCGAATGCTTTCCCAGTTGGTATCGGCAAGCACACTGTTAATGTTATGTGTCGCCAGTACTTTGGCAAACTGCCGTGCAAAGTGAGTCGCACCAAAGAATACAACCCCTTGTGCCTTCTCCTGGGTCACACCTAACTTCCTTGCCCACCAACTGGCAGTGAGACTCTGAATCACAACCGTACCGATGATGACCAAAAACACCATTGGCACCAACAGGTCTGCGCCTTCGATTAATTGCTTTTCTTGAAGCTTGATTGCAAACAGAGAAGAAACTGCGGCAGCGACGATCCCGCGAGGCGCCATCCAACTCAAAAACCATTTATCTGCCGAGCTGAGATCCGTGCCGATCCCGCTGATCCACACACTCAGAGGACGAGCCACCAGCATAACGACCGCTAATAAGCCAATCCCCCCCCAACCTATCGAGAGGAAAGCCCCTGAATCAAGTCGACTCGCCAGTAAGATAAACAGTGCTGAGATAAGTAACACAGTTAAGGTCTCTTTGAACTCAATAATATCTTCGAGATCCAACCCTTTCACGTTAGCAAGCCAGATACCCATGATGGTCACGGTTAATAGACCAGACTCTTCACTCAGGTCATTAGAAAAAGAGAATGCCGCCAACATCAACGTCAGGACAGCCACGTTACGTAGATAATGCGGAAACCAGTGCCCTTGTAACATCTTAGCAATCAGGTGACCGCCAATACTGCCTAACCCCAAACCAATCGCTAGAGTCAGCCCCAAAGCTGAAAGTACATGCCCAGTAGGATCGGCAGAAGAGACAATGTATTCATAAACAAGAACAGCAAATAGAGCGCCGAGAGGATCAATAATAATCCCCTCCCATCGCAAGATACTGCCTAAAGAGGATTTGGGCTGAATACTACGTAGCATAGGTACAATTACCGTAGGGCCAGTGACAACCACCAATGCCCCAAACAGTGCCGCTAACGGCCAACTGAAATCGACAAAATAATAAGCCCCCATCACGATGCACGCCCATGTAATCAACATGCCGAAACTCACTAAGTGAGTCACCATCCGGCCATGGCCTCTGATTTCTTTGAAATTCAGAGTTAATGCACCTTCAAACAGAATGATAGCAACACCTAACGAAATCAGCGGAAATAGAACATCACCGAAAATAACATCGGGATTAAGGATAGTTAAACCGGGACCTAGCAACAGGCCAACGATAAGAAGAGGGAGAATCGCGGGAAGACGCAAACGCCAGCCAAGTAGCTGACAAGCTAAAGACAAAAGTCCAATTAACGCCAAAGAAGAAGTAATCGACAAATCCATTTGTGCCCCTAAAAATTTGAACCACACCCAGTGATACAAACCTATTTGCTGAAACAAGAAAGCCTACGTGATTAAACTATAGGCTCTCTTTTTCGTGCTAACCGAATATTATTGCGATTAATCAGTCACTTTACTATAGGGGAAATAAAGTGACTGACTCATCCATTCGGTACTTATCATCTAGCTACAGAGAAAGTACCACACCAGCAATCGCTGCACTCATTAAGTTAGCAAGCACACCCGCACAAATCGCTTTAAAACCGTATTGTGAGATGAAAGAACGACGCTCTGGAACTAAACTGCCCAAACCACCGATCAGAATCGCCATGGTAGAAATGTTAGCAAAACCACATAAAGCAAAAGTCACGATCGCTTGTGAGTGTTCGCTCAATGCATCTTTTACGTCCATTAGCTGAATGAAAGCCACGAACTCGTTCACGACAATCTTGTTACCGATCAGTGAACCTGCAACCACAGCCTCTGACCATGGCACACCAATCAGCCATGCAACAGGAGCGAACACATAACCTAGGATAAGTTCGAAGCTTAGATTTACGCCAAACCAGTCACCAGCCATGCCCAGTAAGCCATTTAGCATTGCTATCACACTGATAAAGGCAAGTAGTGTTGCGCCCACTGCAACAGCAATGCGAAGTCCAGACATAGCCCCATCTGCCATTGCCTCAACGACGTTTGTTGCTCGTGGAATTTCAACGTCAGACTCAATATTTTCTTGAGCCTCATCTGCGTTACCTGGTACCAAAATCTTGGCCATCAATAGACCAGCAGGCGCTGACATAAATGCCGCAGCGATCAGGTAGTTCAAATCAACACCAAGCGATGCATAGCCAACTAACGTGCCACCAGCCACTGAAGCCAAACCACATACCATCACCGCAAACAGCTGTGAGTCTGTCATGTGTTTTAGATAAGGTTTGACCACCAATGGTGCTTCGATCATGCCAACAAAGATGTTTGCCGTCGCAGACAGTGACTCCGCGCGGCCTGTACCTAGGAACTTTTGCAAAGCGCCGCCGATGAGGTTGATCACCTTTGGCATAAAGCCGATGTGGTACAAACCTGAAATCAATGCAGAGAAAAAGATAATGATGCCCAAAACATTAATCGCAAAAACGAATCCACTATTGGTAAGGCCACCAAAAAGGAAGTTTATCCCTTCTTGACCGTAATTGATTAAGCTAGACACCGCGCCTGTGGCTGCATTCAATACTTCTTTGCCCATTGGAACATACAGTACCAATAGCGCGAATGTAACTTGCAGTAAGAAAGCTAGAGAAACCGTTCTCAGCGGGATATTTTTTCTGTCCGTAGATAGTAACCAAGCGGCAACTAAAATAGTGATAATTCCAAGTAGGGAAGCCATGTGCGTCAACCTAAAAGTTGTAGATAGGAAAGGCGACGCATTGTATAGAGGAAATCGTTTGCGGCAAGGTGCGATTGTTAACGTGATGTTGGGGTAATCAATTCGGAGCAATGGAATTAATTAAATCATTGAATTTTAATAAATAACTTTGATTAAAAAGCATACTTTTTCCATATGGAAATTATATTTATAGATTTAGAAAAAGTTAGCGATGTAATTCAACGCAGGTTTTAAGGTTTTCATCCCAATAGGTCGGTGATCCGATATGGTCTTTAATAAATTCAATCACCGCGGAAAGCTTCTTCGGCATATTCTTGCGGCTAGGGTATACGGCATAGAAAGGCATCAACTGGCTCGCTCGCCATTCCGGTAAAACTTGGATGAGCTTGCCCGTTCTAAACTCTTCCTTCACTAAATATGTGGCTAGATAAGCTACGCCCCACCCTGAAACTGCGGCATCCCGTACTGCTTCAGCCAAATCCACAGAATAGTCGCCTGCTACTTTAACACTGAGATTCTCTTGCCCGTTATCAAACGCCCATGATGTGTAGTCTCGTTCACGACTGCGATAGATAAGGCAGTTATGCTCAATAAGGTCAGAAGGCACGTGTGGGGTCCCTGATTTAATCAGATAATCCGGTGATGCGGCCACCACAAACTGGCTGTCTGCCAAACGCTGCGCAATGTAACCTTCGGGTAGATCTTCATTATTGGTGATCCAGAGATCCAGACGCTCTTCAATCATATCCACTTTGTAATCGAACAAGTGGACCTCGATTCTCAACTGAGGATAAAGCTGTCTGAGTTGATCAATCGCGGGAATGATATGCAGTGTGCCAAATGACTGTGACAAGCCGACTCTCAATATTCCAGAAATATCATCTCGTTGGCTGTCCATATCCATTTGAGCCGCTTTGACAGTATTGAACAGCTGCTCACAGTGCTGATAGAACACTTCCCCAGCTTCGGTCAGCGTTAGGCTACGTGTGGTTCTTTGTACCAGCTTGATACCTATCGAATCTTCGAGCAAAGCAACTTGCTTACTGATGTGAGACACCGACACATTCAAACTTTTTGCAGCACTGGTAAAGCCTTCATGCTTGATTAACGCATGGAATATCACCATCTGTGCGGCTCTATCTGTTAGCACAAGGCCACCTTCTTAAATCTCTGAAATATAAAATCGGATAAAACAAAAAGGACTCCGAAGAGTCCTTTAGTTCGTTCGGCCTATACTAGGCTAAATGCTATTCAAGGCGACCTTAGGTCGATTAATCAAACTTAATTCTGTCTGCTAGGTGGCTAACTGCTAACGCAAAGTAGTAAGAACGATTCCACTTCATTAACACATTGTAGTTGTTGTAAATGAGGTACGAACGACCAGTTTCATCATCAGGCATAATCAGCCAAGCTTTGATGTCTTCGTCTAGCTTAGGTAGCGCGCGACCATCGAAACGCGTAATACCGAGTTCAGACCACTCTTTTAAGTACTTCGCTTTGTCTTCGTCTCGACCTTGCATCTCAATAGACACGGTTGATGGAACGTGAACCTGACGCCCCCAAGTATATTTGTCATCCCAACCCGATTGGCTGAGATAATTAGCCGCCGAAGCAAACACATCTTCTTCAGTACCCCAAATATCTTTCTTGCCATCACCACTGCCATCAGCGGCGTAAGCTAAAAATGAGCTTGGCATAAACTGAGGTTGACCCATAGCACCAGCCCAAGAGCCTTTCATGTCTTTGGGTGCTATATGTCCTTGGTCGAGAATCGTTAGTGCGGCCATAGCTTCTTTACGGAAGAAAGCTTCTCTGCGTCCTTCATAAGCCATGGTCGTCAATGCATCGATAACGCTGTAATTCCCCGTGAACTTACCAAAATTACTCTCTACGCCCCATAACGCGACAATGAACCTTGGTTGAACGCCATACTCATCGCCAATACGCTTTAACGCTTGGTAATGCTCTTTATAAAGCGCTCGCGCCTGCTTCACTTTCCAATCTGGCACTGCTCTTGGAATGTACTCATCCAGAGTCAGTTTTTTCTCAGGCTGATTTTTGTCGGCTTTCACGGCTCTTGGCTTAAACGTCACACCATCAAAGGCTTCTTCAATGATCGCTTCGGAAATGCCTTCTTCACGGCCTTGTTGCTTTAGTTTTTCTACATATTGCTCAAAGCTCAACTCTTCAGCTTGTACTGAGCTAATGGCCAAGCTATTACCCAATAATAACGCCGACACTGCCAATATGGTTTTTGAAAATTTACTCAACGATCACTCCTCCCTGAATTGAGGTGGCTATCACTCTTCGTCTTGAACTTTTTGTTGCGATTTACGCTCTTTATGAAGCTCAAGCTCATTAACCGGTGGTGGCGGAACCTGCAAAAAGAAACCATCGGTATTCAGTGACTCTCTCACTTTATCGATGTTCACTTGAGCCAGTTTACGACCATCCATTTTAATTACCATTACAAAACTAGGTTTACCAAACATTTGCATCAATGCGTCAGGAACTTGTGAGAAATCATCCTTCTTAGGGATATAAAGGTATGTTCCTTCTTTCTTTGAACTTTTATATATAGAACACAGCATGACAAACCTTTTTTAATTGTTTATGACTACAAAACTCTCACTTGCGAGATCAATAGTTTATGTTGGGGAAATATTGAGAACAAAACGTTCATTTGACAACAAGATTACTTGCTGTGCTTGGTTTGGGAATATAACATGATAAACCTAGTTTCAGGCAATGCCCTTTATTTTATTGATAAAGAAATTGTACCCATTCGCTATTGAGGTCCTGTAGTTTTTCGATGTCTAGTAACCCAGATCTAAAAGGTAGCAGTTTTACGCTATCTGTATTGCACTTATCCGATGATCAAGTCGAAAATGCAGTGTCTTTTCTTCAAGAGAAGGTAGACCAAGCACCTACGTTTTTCGCTGCTGCGCCCGTTGTTATCAACATCAGTAAAGTCGCAGGCGATATCGACTTTATTCGACTGAAAAGCGGTATCTCTCAAGCGGGCATGATCCCGGTTGGCGTGGCTGGCTGTTCTGATAAGCGTATGCAAAACCTAGCGAAAGAAGCTGGCTTTGCTGTTATGACAGCAAGCAAGTCTCCCTCTCAAGCTCCGGCGAAAATGGCTCCGATAAAAGTGGTGAGAACACCGATTCGTTCAGGCCAACAGGTGTATGCAAAAGATGGCGATCTATTAATCCTAAGTCATGTAAGCGCCGGAGCAGAAGTGATAGCCGATGGCAGCATCCATATTCATGGCACTTTACGAGGCCGTGCTATTGCAGGTGCAAGTGGTCAAACTGAAGCAAAAATAATTTGTAATGATTTACAAGCCGAGCTGGTTTCCATTGCTGGAAATTACTGGCTCAGCGATCAAATTGATAGCGAGTACTGGCAGAAGAAAACCATGTTCAGTATGGCAAACGATGTATTAAACGTTGATGTCCTCGCAATATAAGAGAAATAAAAGGAAAACAGAATGGCACGCATTATCGTTGTAACGTCAGGTAAAGGCGGGGTAGGCAAAACAACCTCCAGTGCAGCTATAGCCTCGGGTTTGGCTTTAAAAGGAAAGAAAACCGCAGTTATCGACTTTGATATCGGTCTGCGTAACCTAGATTTAATCATGGGTTGTGAGCGTCGTGTTGTTTACGACTTCGTTAACGTTATCAATGGTGAAGCGACGCTGAACCAAGCGATGATCAAAGACAAGCGCACGGAAAACCTGTTCATTCTTCCTGCGTCTCAAACTCGTGATAAAGACGCACTGACGAAAGATGGTGTTCGTCGTGTATTTGATGAACTGGATGAAATGGGCTTTGATTTCATCATCTGTGATTCTCCGGCAGGTATCGAGCAAGGTGCTCTGATGGCGTTGTACTTCGCTGACGAAGCGATTGTTACGACTAACCCAGAAGTTTCTTCTGTACGCGATTCAGACCGTATTCTAGGTATTCTTGACTCTAAATCTCGTCGTTCAGAAGACGGCTTAGAGCCAGTGAAAACGCACCTTTTACTGACTCGCTACAACCCAGCACGTGTGACTCAAGGTGAGATGCTAAGTGTAGAAGACGTTGAAGAAATTCTGCACATATCTCTACTGGGTGTAATTCCAGAGAGCCAAGCGGTATTGAACGCATCGAACAAAGGTGTGCCCGTTATCTTTGACGAAGCAACCGATGCAGGCATGGCTTACAATGATACTGTAGAACGACTACTGGGTAACCAAGTAGACTTCCGTTTCTTAACGGAGCAGAAGAAAGGCATCTTCAAAAGACTGTTCGGGGGCTAATACGCAATGTCATTATTAGAGTTTTTTAGACCACAGAAAAAGACAACCGCAAACCTAGCCAAAGAGCGTTTGCAGATCATTGTTGCAGAGCGACGTAGCCATGACGACCCAGCACCGTCATACTTACCACAACTAAAAGAAGACATCTTGAAGTGTATTGCAAAGTACGTTGAGGTGGATCCTTCAATGGTTGATCTAACGTTCGAACACAAAGATGACGACATTTCAGTATTAGAGCTGAATGTTAAACTTCCAGAAGAAGATCGATAAGTAGAGCTAGAGCCGTGCTTATCAATACTCAATAAAAAAGAGAGCCTAGGCTCTCTTTTTTGTATCTACATTTATAGTTGTAGTTCGCTTAAACTTGGGAGCAATAAACGGTTATTTGATCGCTTTGTTAAGCTTCTCGCCAACCACTTCTAAACGCCAGCCTTGCATAACATCAGGCAATTTCTCAGGGTTACGGTCATGTTTCCAAACCCAGCTCAACACTTGATTTAGTTGCTTCTTGGATGCTAAAAATTCCGTTGCTAAACCACTGTGTTGCGATGCCGTTTTCACTTCGTCTTTCAACACTTTGAATACTTGCTTGTAGCCTGGATAGTCCATTAAGCGTTCTACTGGTGCTGGGTACTCTTCTTCTGGAGTATGCTCAGCTAACTTAACGATTGAACTGATTTTAGCACCATGGCGACGTACAGAGCGGTAATCAAAACCTTCTTGCTCCATTTGCTTGGGATCTTTCATCGAAAAACGCGCCACGGCCCACAAGTCTTGCTCTTTGAATACAAAGTTCAACGCTAAATCGCGCTTAATCGCTTCTTTTAAACGCCAAGTTGCAAGGGGTCTTAAGATAGCAAGCTGCTTAGGCTTTAACTGCCACGCACCCTTAATATCAAGGTAAGCGCTGTCAGGGTTTGCTTTACGGATACGCTTAGCCACTTGTAAATCAGACTCTTGTTGAGCCGCTTCCCACCAGCCTGCTTCCATCACTTTTTCTAGAAGCTTGTTGTACATAGGCATTAGGTAATGAACGTCTGCCGCAGCATAGTCGAGCTGTTTTTGAGAAAGCGGACGAGCTAGCCAATCAGTGCGAGATTCACTCTTGTCTAAATCAACACCGACAAACTCTGAAACCAAGGCAGCAAAGCCAGTTGATAAGCCATGACCTAAAAAAGCCGCCATGATCTGAGTATCGACCATTGGAGTTGGCGTGCAACCAAATGCGTTCTGGAATACTTCTAAATCTTCACCGCAAGCATGCAGCACTTTTAGGACAGAAGCATCTTTTAACAACCCTACAAACGGTGTCATTTCACCAAGAGCAATAGGGTCAATCAGTGACAGCGTTTCACCATCAAATAACTGAATCAAGCCTAATTGAGGGTAATAGGTTCTTGTACGAACAAACTCCGTATCAAGCATAACGACATCGGCTTCACGTGCTTGTTGGCAAACTCGCTCAAGGTCTTTCAATTGGGTAATGATTTGATAATCCACAAAAACTCTCACTGGTTTTACTTTGATCGCCGGATACAAAAATGCCGACATTAACTGTCGGCATTCTAACACCATTTTTCGGCGCTCGCTTAGATTAAGCACTTCGATGGTTTCTGGTGCGATGGTTACTCGAAAATTAGCTCGTTACTCGCTTGCGCGTTTAGCAAGCTCAGCATCATTCTCTTCACGTAATACACGGCGCAAAATCTTACCGACATTGGTTTTCGGTAACTCTTCACGGAACTCAATCAATTTAGGGATCTTGTAGCCAGTTAGGTGTTCACGACAGTGCGCGATAATGTCTTCTTTGGTTAGGCTAGGATCACGTTTTACCACGTAAATCTTAACCAGCTCACCAGACACCTCATGAGGTTGGCCGATAGCCGCTACTTCTAACACTTTACCATGCAGAGCCACTACGTCTTCAATCTCGTTCGGGTAGACGTTAAATCCAGACACAAGAATCATGTCTTTCTTACGGTCAACGATGTATAGCAAGCCTTCTTCGTCAAACTTAACGATGTCACCTGTCGATAACCAACCGTCTTGATCGATCACCTCTTTGGTCGCTTCTGGGCGTTGCCAGTAACCTTGCATCACTTGAGGACCACGAACTTGCAATTCACCCACTTGATCATTGGCAATTACTTTACCTTCATCATCAATAATACGAACTTCCGTCGATGGTACAGGCAAGCCGATTGCACCCGTGTAGTCTTTCAAGTCATAAGGATTACCCGTAACCAAAGGAGCACACTCGGTTAAACCATAACCTTCCAGCAAGTGAATACCTGTCACTTTCTTCCATTGTTCAGCAACAGCACGTTGAACCGCCATACCGCCACCAACAGACAAGCGTAAGTTACTGAAATCTAGCTCGTGGAAATCTTCGTTGTTTACTAGTGCATTGAACAGCGTGTTTACGCCTGTAATCGCAGTAAATGGGACCTTTTGTAGCTCTTTGATGAAACCAGGAATATCGCGAGGGTTAGTAATAAGCAGGTTTCGACCACCCATCTCAACAAACAATAAACAGTTCACAGTCAGCGCGAATACGTGGTATAGCGGCAAAGCTGTTACCACCAGTTCTCGGCCTTCTTGCAATACAGGGCCGTATGCCCCTTTCGCTTGAAGTACGTTCGCAATCATATTGCGATGCGTTAGGATTGCGCCTTTCGCTACGCCCGTTGTGCCACCCGTGTACTGTAGGAACGCGATGTCATCACCCGCCATAAACGGCTTCACATATTGCAGACGACGGCCTTTGTGCAGCGCTTTTCGAAACGAGATAGCACCCGGCAGATCATACTTAGGTACCATACCTTTTACGTATTTCACAACGAAGTCGACAATTGTTCCTTTAGCACGCGGCAGCATTTGCCCTAGACTGGTTAGAACAACGTGTTTAACTGGAGTGTTGTCCACCACTTTTTCTAGCGTACTCGCAAAGTTAGATACGATCACAATCGCCTTTGCACCAGAATCGTTCAGTTGATGTTCAAGTTCACGAGGCGTATACAGCGGGTTGACGTTCACTGCAATCATACCTGCACGCAATACACCAAAGAGTGCAATTGGGTATTGCAGCAGGTTTGGCATCATAAGTGCGACACGATCGCCTTTCTTCAGTTTCAGATCATTCTGCAGGTAAGCAGCAAAAGCACGACTGCGCTCTTCAAGCTTACGGAATGTCATGATAGACCCCATGTTCTCGAATGCCGGTTGGTCTGCGTACTTCTGTACCGACTGTTCGAACATTTCAATAAGAGATGGGTACTGATCTGGGTTGATCGTTTCTGGTACGTCACTTGGATAACGTGAAAGCCAAGGTTTATCCACGATGTTACTCCTCGTTTATCAGCTGACGACTGCTCGCCGCTATTTATCATTGCGGTATTACAGCACAGCTTTAGTGCATGAGCACTAAAAGGCTCAAACACTTGTTTAAATTTTGTTAACTACACCAAGAATTAGCTCTGAAACTAGCTCTGGGCTCTCTAAATGACAATGATGTCCGCCAGGAATAGTCTCTATATGCAGAGAACTATGGGCTGATTTGTAGCGATTATGCTGCAAATGTCGGAATCCATCATTCCCTAAAACTATTAATTGAGGGCATTCAATAGCCGCCATGATCACTTCAGCATGCGTCTGTGACATACGATACAACGAGTCACATTTTAGGTTAGGGTCGCATCGCCATTGCCAAGAGTTCTCGAACTCGGCAATACCTCGCTCAACAATAGGAGCAATAAGTTCTGCTTTAATTTGATTGGCGTGAACTCTCAGCTTAATAGCATCCTCAAGGCTTGCTAGAGGACGTGAAGGCTTTCTTCGCTGTCGAAGACGACTGAGTACCCCTTCCCTCAAGCGAGAGACTGTTTCGTGGGGAGCTTCTGAAAGAGGTCCGTGACCTTCAATTTGAATTAATCCTGACACCTTTTCAGGAAAGGCGGCACTATAGCAACTTGCGATCAATGCACCAAGTGAATGTCCTACTAGTACCAGTCTGTTTGGCGATAATTTAGTCACCAACTGATGCAAATCATCGATATAGTCGTGAAATGGGTAGTAACTGCCTGACTTATGAGATGAAAAGCCATGACCAAAGAGGTCAATCGCAACCAGATGAGAATTTGGTGAAAGTACTTGTAGATTCGATATAACAGAAGAAAAGCTCGCTGAGTTATCAAGCCACCCATGAATAAAAACGACCGTCGTTGCGGTCGTTTTTGGGTTACCAATCTGCTGTGTTGCAAGTGTTCCACTTGCAAGGGAGTATGACTTTTCAATCATATACGGTTTGTTTTCCCTGTTTTGATGTATCCATAAATCTTAACCAACTCTGCCTATTCGACGTCTTTAATTACGCGGCCTTGTCTTGGCATCGTTTGGAAACTACGACAATGTAAGCTGCGACATGAATAATAGGTAGGAGCAAAGTCGTTCACAACCACTCTCTCTGTAATTTGCCACAAGCGTTGGTTATATACATTCATGACTGGGAAGGTATAAGGATAATCACCAATGGTGCTATCTTCTGAGCCATTTGATGTGCCAACTAAAGTAACCAATCGGCCTTCAGCAAAGCTCAATGGTTCAACATAACCATCAATGTACGCAACAAAACGCCCTTTTGGCTCGGCATCTAGATCAGGTTTCCCGTTACTTGAGATCGCCATATTAACCACTTCAACACGCGTCTTATCTTTCAAATTAGTTACTTTGGCAATCACACCACCTAAGCGAACATCGCCCGCATCCGGTAGGGTGTTTACCCATTCCTGATAATTGGTAACCACTTGTTCTGAGTTTGCATTAAGTTCTTTTGGAAGCGATGAGCACCCCATCACCATCGAAGAGAAAGCAACAAGGAAAAATAAGCGAGATTTAGAAATGAGAGAAAACATAATGCTGGTCCTTGGAACAGGAGAAATAAGAGCGCAAAGCTAGATATAAATATCGACCCCAATAAGCTTCGCAAGTTCCTCTTTTTTAGCTTGATTCATCACATCCATATACTCTTCCATCGCACGTCGTCCACGTCCTTCAGGAAGATCATATTGAACCTGAGCTTTGTGAATCTCAGATTCTTTAACTTGGCGAATCGAATGCGAGACAGCATTCGCGACCCTAGTTGGCTGACCAACTGAGGTTTTTGCATCGCCTTTTTTTACCTCATTCTTTTTATTGGTTCGATTGGTTTTGGATGTATTGCCTATCGAAGAAGGAGGTAAGCCGTTTATTGAAACCATGCTTGAAGAGTTTTATACCTGACTTTAGTGATCTGACTTTAGTGATCTGAATTATGAGTTTATCATGGCTCTACAAGATATGTTGCAGAGCCAAACAGTACCTATTTACTCACGACCTGGCAGCTTTTTCCACGTCACTTTATCACGAAGATAAACAGGCTCAGACTCTTCTGCTGCAACCGCTTTACCGTCTGCGTAAGCAAACTGAGCAAGGAACGCCATATCTTGAGCTTCTGGGAACAGCACTTCACACGCTTTGGTGTTGATCGCTAGTGTGTCCATATGCTCTGCATACGCTTCCCACCCTGTACCGACTTTTGCCCATGTCTCAGAATCCGCTTCAAGCTGCGCAGCTAATTCGCTTGGTGGTGTAACACACTCAGCATCAACTGCAGTCCAACGACCATCTTGTTCACGGCTGTAACGAGCCCAGTACACTTCACTCATGCGAGCATCAATCGCTGTTGCTACGTGCGTTTCACCAAATTTACGGTAGCTGCCCTGCGCCATCGCTGCCAATGTAGACACACCGATCATCGGTAAATCAGCACCAAAAGCCAAGCCTTGAGCAATACCGATACCAATACGCACACCCGTGAAACTGCCTGGGCCTTGGCCAAACGCGATTGCGTCGATATCGGTTAAAGCGACATTCGCTTCTTTCAGTACTTCATCAACCATAGGTAGAATTTTTTTCGTATGATCTCGAGGAGCCTCTTCGCTACGTACGAACACCTGGTCACCCATTACTAGTGCAACTGAACAGTTTTCAGTTGCGGTATCTACTGCAAGAATTTTCGCGCTCATTCGTGTCTCAAATATTCGTTATCTAATCTAAAAATAATGGCTAAGCTCAACAATGCTAATTACTCAGCAGCGGTTGAATGGTCTTTAGCTAAGAATTCTTTAATAATCCCTAAGTCACGGGTACGTGGGATAGGCGGTAAACTCGCCAAAAATATGCCACCGTAATCGCGAGTCACCAAGCGGTTATCGCAAATAATCAAAGCGCCATTGTCGCGTTTATCACGTATCAAACGGCCAACACCTTGTTTCAAGGTAATTACAGCGTCTGGCAACTGCACCTGTGCAAAAGGATCACCCCCTTTTAACTTACAGTCTTCGATTCGAGCCTTTAATAAAGGATCATCAGGGGCTGTAAAGGGCAATTTATCGATGATAACACAGCTTAATGCGTCGCCCCTAACATCTATCCCTTCCCAGAAAGCGCCAGTGGCTACCAGCAATGCGTTACCTAATTCCATGAATTCGGCTAAGGTTTTTTGTTTACTTGTCTCACCTTGTAGCAGGACTGGAACCGAGAGCGTTTCACGGAATCTTTCGCCTAGCTCTTTCATCATGCTGTGAGAGGTACACAAGAAGAAACAGCGACCTTGGTTTTGCTCAATCACAGGGGTCAACATTCTTACTAGCTTATCCGCTAAGCCGGGACTATTTGGTTCGGGAAGATAGCGAGGCACACACAAACGCGCCTGATTTGGATAGTCAAACGGGCTTGGCAGTGAAAACTGTGCTGACGGTTTTAACCCGAGTCGAGAGGTGAAATGGTCGAAATCGTCCGACACAGCCAAAGTTGCTGAGGTAAACACCCATGCTCCCGGTTTAAGCTCGATTTGTTCGTGGAATTTATCCGCGACCGACAATGGTGTGATGTGTAAAGCAAAGTGGCGTGGCGTGGTGTCATACCAATAGGAATAACCGGTAATCGACACATCACATACACGTTCGATACGCGACTTAATCATCGTTGCACGCTCAAAAGCCGTATCTAATAACTGACTTCGCCCCAGTGCCAATTTCAATACATCGACCGCAAGCTGCAACGCATCTTGTAAACGTACTAGCTCTCTTGCAATCGACTCTGACTTCAATGCTTCACGCCAGTTACCACGAAAGCCGGTATCACCGAGTACGATACGCAGATCAGCTGACGATTGAACGAGTCTATCCCCTACTTTCTGCAGCTGACGCATGTCTTTGGCTTCAGTTCGGTAAGCGATTTCAATGTCTTTGGCTAGCTCCTGGATCTGTCGACTAGAAACCGATTGCCCGAAATACTGACTGGCGATATCAGGAAGTTGGTGCGCTTCATCGAAAATAAACACATCGGCTTCAGGTATCAGTTCACCAAATCCGGTTTCTTTAATCGCTAAATCCGCTAAGAACAAGTGGTGGTTCACTACAACAACATCAGAGTCCATCGCTTTTTTACGCGCCTTAAGCACGAAGCAATCAGTGTAGCTTGGGCACTCTTTACCTAAGCAGTTATCATTAGTTGAGGTAATAGTCGGGATAACAGGGCTGTCTTCAGCGATATCATCACAATCACCCAAATCACCCGTCTGAGTGGATGACGACCAACTACGAACTTTTACCAATTGCGCTAGTAGTGTTGGATCAGTATGAGTGCCATGACTCTCTATCATTTGGCGGCTCAACCTATCCAAACATAAATAGTTTGAACGACCTTTCAGCAAAGCAACCTGACCATAAAAACCAAGCGCATCGACCATCAATGGTAAGTCACGATGAAATAGCTGTTCTTGAAGGTTTTTTGACCCCGTACTAATAATGGTTTTCTTACCACTAAGCAGTGCCGGTACTAGATAAGCAAACGTCTTACCGGTACCCGTCCCTGCCTCAACAACTAATTGGCTTTGTTGTTGAATTGCTTGTGAGACCGCTTCAGCCATGTCTAACTGAGCTTGTCGTGGTTGAAACCCTGGAATCGCTTTACCCAGAGCACCATCAGCAGAAAACGTTTTAGATATCATAGAGTACGAGGCTTGGAAAAATAGAAGGCGAATTATGTCAGGTTTAGTGAGCCGGTGCGAATCAAGAATGACTTCGCGCCGGAGGTATTTGGTTTCGTTTGATTTGGTTTAAGCGACCTAATAGGTAACGACCAGAGAAGTAGTAATCAAAGAATCGTTTTCATTTTCGGCTAAGATAACGCGACAACCAAGAAGCACCTTCGAAATGGTTATCACAAGGTTGGATGGCTTTTACTGCATCGAATGGTGAAGTCTTACTTTCCCACATTTCATCTAGAATATTACCGTCTAACTCGGTACCTCTCACCAATGAATTCACTCGCTTGCAGTACAATTTTTTTGCTAGTAACTCTTTATCCATAAGTATCACCTCTATTTTTACCGCGGCAAGAATTACCTCGGTTGAAGTTCAAATGCGTACTAAGGTCAAAACTATAAAAACTAAGCTTCTGCCTTTATTACTATCTAAAAACGGATATTTCTACATAAAGCAATTGTTCAAACCGATAAATGAACAGCAGAATTTGTTGAAACCAACTCGATAATAGATTAATTATAACGGTTATATTGCGGCTCAGTTCACCGTTCGGCGGCCTGCATTTAATTTGAATAATAAAAATATTTCATGGAAGTAAGATGCAAATGGAAAGAAAAACGTTACTCACACACTGTACTGACGCCCCTGGCCTCATCTCAAAGATCACCAACATTTGTTACAAGCACCAACTCAATATTATCCACAACAATGAATTTGTAGATAATACAAGTGGTCACTTTTTCATGCGTACCGAGTTAGAAGGGTATTTCAATGATGAAACTCTGCTTGCTGATTTAGACCAAGCTCTACCAGAAAACACAAAACGTAAACTTGTAGATTCGTCTCGCAAACGTGTTGTTATCTTGGTGACAAAAGAAGCACACTGCCTTGGCGATATTCTGATGAAAAATTTCGATGGTAGCTTAGATGTTGATATCGCGGCCGTTGTCGGTAACTACGATACGCTACAAAGCCTAACTGAACGTTTTGACATCCCATATCACCATGTTTCTCATGAAGGGCTAAATCGCCAAGAGCATGAGAAGAAGATGCTTGAAGTTATTGATCAATATGAGGCGGATTACCTTGTACTTGCGAAGTACATGCGTGTGTTGACTCCGGGATTTGTTGAAAAATACAACCATAAGATAATCAACATTCACCACAGCTTCTTGCCAGCTTTCATTGGTGCTAAGCCATACCAACAAGCCTACGAGCGTGGTGTTAAGATCATTGGTGCTACGGCGCACTTTGTAACGAACGATCTCGATGAAGGTCCAATCATTAAGCAAGATGTTATCCCTGTGGATCACAACTTCAGCGCGAAAGACATGGCACAAGCTGGTCGTGACGTAGAAAAGAATGTATTGAGCAAAGCCTTGAACAAAGTGGTCAACGATCATGTATTTGTTTATGGTAACAAAACAGTGATTCTGTAAGCCGAATATTAATTAGCTTCCCAATCAGAAATAAAAACGCGCAATAGGGTTAACCCCATTGCGCGTTTTTTGTATCTAAATCTCAGGTTGGCTTAAGATATTCCCAGTAAATCCCTACTCAAATTCAGCTTGTTCAGACTCAACAATCTTCTTCAAAGTGTGTGGATGCAGCTTGATGCAAATCCCTTGATGCTTGAATGCAACGGTTGGGTTATTCAAACGTTCACCCTCGCCTTTCGGACTAGAGAGTTTTACCTTAACACCGTGCTCCGACAAAGTGTCAAAGTTAGCAGCAAACAGCGGGTAGGTTTCTTTAAGATCCGCTAAATACTCATCGGCGGTTTGCGCGTGAGAAGGAATCACAAACTCTACGTGCTCCCAATCTTGGCTAGGGTAGCTCTTGCCTTCCGCAGGATATGGCAGCTCTAAGCATTCAATTCTCCAGCCTAGGCTTTGTAATGGCTCATCAAAAGCCAACACCACAATGGGACGACCGTTGATCATAGCTTCTGAAATCGTCGAACCATATTCAGACCATGCATGATGCGCAGATTTTGCTAATTCAGTTTTATTGATTCGAAGCGCAATATGATCCGCTTGAGCAAAGCTTAAATCTAAACCTAAGATATTTCCTAGGTTCTCGATTTTTGCCATAAAGGTATCAAGGCGTGCGATCATTTGTTGTGGTTCTAGTTCAGCTTGCTTCAGGCTC
Organism: Vibrio sp. R78045; assembly: GCF_042466085.1. Taxonomy (NCBI): domain Bacteria; kingdom Pseudomonadati; phylum Pseudomonadota; class Gammaproteobacteria; order Vibrionales; family Vibrionaceae; genus Vibrio; species Vibrio sp. R78045. The sequence goes on along the minus strand of NZ_JAXHBS010000008.1, from coordinate 730,118 downwards.
ATCGTCATCGTCTATATTCTCCAAATAATGGCTGCATGTTATCAGTTTTGCTTCCATCAACAAGCCTTGCTTTGCCAAAAAACACTCAGCGAAGTACGCTAACTCAGCTTCCCAAACAGACAAACTCAGACGGGTAAAAGTCGATTGTCAAAAACCCCTAAGTAAATGTTAATTTTCTATCAATTCGACCTATAAGAAACCTTACAAAATTGGTATGATTACCGCCATTTCTGTGAACTTAAACAGAGTCTGCTGTTCATTTCGGCATTAAATCGTTAACTAGAAGCATAATTAACCAATTTAGTGACCATGAAATAATGGCCACTCTTATCATCCTTGAATTGAAGGAAACGCGTGTGAATATCCAAGCACTTATTAATGACAAAGTATCTCAGGCTCTAGAAGCCGCTGGCGCACCTGCAGGCTCTCCTGCTGCTGTTCGCCAATCTGCAAAACCACAGTTTGGTGATTACCAAGCAAACGGCGTTATGGGCGTTGCTAAACGACTAGGCACTAACCCACGAGAATTTGCTCAAAAAGTATTGGACGTTCTAAACCTAGACGGTATCGCTTCAAAAGTTGAAATCGCTGGTCCGGGTTTCCTAAACATCTTCCTAGATGAAGCTTTCCTAGCAAAACAAGCAGATGCAGCGTTGGCTGATTCTCGTCTTGGTGTTGCAGTAGCAGAAACACAAACCATTGTTGCAGATTACTCTGCGCCAAACGTAGCAAAAGAAATGCACGTTGGTCACCTACGTTCAACCATCATCGGTGATGCGGTTGTTCGTACTCTAGAATTCTTAGGTCACAACGTTATCCGTGCTAACCACATCGGTGACTGGGGAACTCAATTCGGTATGCTGATCGCAAACCTTGAGCGCGTTCAGGCTGAATCTGGTGAAGTTTCAATGGAACTTGCTGACCTTGAAGGCTTCTACCGTGAATCTAAAAAGCTTTACGACGAAGACGAAGAGTTCGCAGTTAAAGCTCGTGGCTACGTAGTGAAACTGCAAAGCGGCGATGAGTTCTGCGCAGAGATGTGGAAGAAGCTAGTTGACGTTACTATGATTCAAAACCAACGTAACTACGACCGTCTAAACGTATCTCTTACTCGTGATGACGTAATGGGCGAAAGTATGTACAACAACATGCTACCAACTATCGTTGCAGATCTGAAAGAGCAAGGTCTTGCTAAAGAAGATGATGGTGCACAAGTTGTATTCCTAGACGAATACAAAAACAAAGATGGCGACCCAATGGGCGTTATCATCCAGAAACGTGATGGCGGCTTCCTTTACACAACAACCGATATTGCTTGTGCAAAATACCGTTTTGAAGAGTTAGGCGCTGATCGTGTTCTTTACTTCATCGACTCGCGTCAACACCAACACTTAATGCAAGCTTGGACTATCGTTCGCAAAGCTGGCTACATCCCAGAGTCTGTTTCTCTTGAGCACCACGCGTTCGGCATGATGCTAGGTAAAGATGGTAAGCCATTCAAGACTCGAGCAGGCGGTACTGTTCGTCTTGCAGATCTTCTTGATGAAGCAGAAGTTCGTGCAGCACAGCTAATCGAATCTAAGAACCCAGAACTAGCGGAAGAAGAAAAAGCAACAATTGCTAACACAGTTGCAATGGCAGCGGTTAAGTACGCAGACCTTTCTAAGCACCGTACTACTGACTACGTATTTGATTGGGACAACATGCTTGCATTTGAAGGCAACACAGCACCGTACATGCAGTACGCATACACTCGTGTTGCTTCAATCTTTGCTAAAGCTGGCATTTCTATGGACTCTCTTGAAGGTGAAATCAAAGTCACTGAAGAGAAAGAGAAAGCACTTATCGCAAAACTTCTACAATTTGAAGAAGCGGTACAGTCTGTTGCTCGCGAAGGTCAGCCACACATCATGTGTAGCTACCTATTCGAACTTGCTGGTCAATTCTCTAGCTTCTACGAAGCATGCCCTATCCTTGTGGCTGAAGATGAAACCGTTAAGCAAAGCCGCCTGAAGCTTGCTGCACTGACAGCTAAGACTATCAAGCAAGGTCTGTCGCTTCTTGGTATTGAAACTCTAGAGCGTATGTAATTCCGTTCGGGTTACAATGAATAAATACAAAGGTTGATGTGAGAGCATCAACCTTTTGTTTTATCTAACATATACTGATACCAATCGTAGTAAATAACTAATCATCCTAGCTAGTTAAAACGCTCGATAACTGCGTTAGAATTTTTGATTGTAGAGTAACTACTTATCAAAAGAATCTGCCTTGTTCTCAAACCTTTTTCCTGCGCTATTTCTGATCATTTACTTACTGTGATTGGTATGACTTCAAGACATCGAAATGGATAATAATAATGAGCTTTGAACTTAACCCACAGTTAGCAAAAGACACCACGCTTATCGGCGAATTTCCACTAAGCTTGGCACTGCTAAGCAAAGACAGTGCAGTGCCTTGGGTTATCTTGGTACCAAAACGTGCCAACCTAAAAGAGTTGCATCACTTACCAATGAAAGAACAACAGCAGTTCTTGCTTGAGTCTCAAGCGGTAAGCCAAGCATTAGAAGCAACGTTCCAACCAGACAAGTTAAACCTAGGCGCGCTAGGTAATATGGTGCCTCAGCTACACATTCACCATATTGCACGCTTCAAAGATGACATCGCGTGGCCAGGTCCTGTATGGGGTAACACCAAAGGCGAACAACGCAGTGAAGAAGATCAAGCAGCTGTCCTGACTCGTATTCAAAATGTTCTGTCACTGAGCTCTATCTTCAAGAAAGCGTAATTCGAATATCTCGTTAAACTTTAAAGCCTAACAGTTCAGAAAAGACACATAACAAAAAGCCGCTTATCTAAAATAAGCGGCTTTTTTAATTTTCTAGCCTCGCCGTTATCAACGAGTGTATGTAGCTCTGAACTACATCATCACGTTAAGCGACAAACCATCTTGTTTACTGATGGTATAGCGAATACGCGTTGTATGACCATGTTTGTTGGTATCGACCAAGCGAGAAACTTTTCCTTTCTTGACCCACACACTCAGCATCGCATCGACGCCATCTTCACTCATGCCAAACTTTGCAGCGAGCTCTTTGCGAGCCGCAACGCCTTGGCTATCAATGTATTGATGAAGTTCAGTTAAAATCATACGACTTGCACCTCTAAGGCTTTCTGCTTACTGCCCACTTTCTTGAAGACACGATACGTCACCACAAAACCACCAGCAATCGCCACCATCCATACTGCACTTGTCACTGGATGGGCAGCAAAGTTTGCTGCTTGGTAGTAGAAGGTCGCACCAAAGTACCCAAGAGCCATCGTCCAAACCGCTATGAAGCGTGCAAACATCTGACCAAATTCACGAACATAAGCACCCATCGCTGCCACACAAGGTGTGTAAAGCAGAATAAGAATCAAGTAAGCGAATGCAGCATGCCCTGACACGAATTTATCTTTCAAGTTACCAAAGATAGAGGTATCCACTTCTTGATCAGCCGCCACAGAACTTGAATCAGACAAATCACCAACTTCAATACCTAGAGGATCTGAATAACTCAAGCCAGATAGGTTTTCAGGAATGGTCATTACCGCTTCTTGCAGGCTTGCTGCTAAATCAAATTCAGCCGCTTCTTCATCGGATGGTGTTGTATATAAACTGTTTAATGTACCCACCACCGCTTCTTTAGCGAAGATACCCGTAATAATACCAACCGTTGCTGGCCAGTTATCTTCCGTAATACCAATCGGTTGGAATACAGGCGTTACAACTTGAGCCGCTTTAGACAACACAGAGTTTTCGCTGTCTTCATTACCAAAGCTGCCGTCCATACCTAGCGAGTTCAAGAAGCTCAGGATTGCCACAACCATTACGATAGTTTTACCTGCGCCAAGTACGAAACGCTTCAGTTTTTGCCACGTTTTAAGCATTACGTTTTGCACTGTCGGCAATTCGTAATCTGGCATTTCCATTACTAAGCTATCGCTGCTACCTGGATAGATGGTGTTCTTAAGGAACAGACCCGTAAACACAGAAGCAACAATACCCATGATGTACAGAGCGAATACCACGTTTTGTCCCGCGCCAGGGAAGAATGCTGCTGCGAACAGTGCGTACACCGGAAGACGAGCACCACATGACATAAACGGCGCCATTGATGCAGCCAGTTTACGTTCGCGTTCTTGGTCAAGAGTACGCGTCGCCATAATTGAAGGCACGTTACAACCAAAGCCCAGTACAAGCGGTACAAATGCTTTACCCGGTAAGCCAATCTTCTGCATTACTTTATCAAGTACAAATGCCGCACGAGCCATGTAACCCGAGCTTTCGAGTACAGCTAAGAACAGGTACAGTGCAGCGATAACAGGAATGAAAGTCGCAACCGTTTGAACACCACCGCCGATACCATCAGCGAGTATGGTTACTAACCAAACAGGTAAGTGGCCATCCAGTAAGTGGTGTCCACCATCAACTAATATTGCCCCTACACCAATATCGAAGAAATCGATAAACGCACTACCAATATTGATAGAGAACATGAACATTAGGTACATGATGACGAAGAAGAAAGGAATACCGACCCATTTATTCAAAATGAATTGGTCTGCTTTCTCTGTAAAGTTGCGGCTTAGCTTACCTTCGCTGCGACGAACACGTTTACAAAGGTCGTGTAAGAAAGTGTATTTTGCATCAGCAACAGCGAGGTCGATATCAAACTCAGCACTAAGACGCACACTATCAATTTGGGTGCGAGTGTGAGGGGCAAGCCCATTTAATACCAAGTAATCATTTTCTAACGCACGAATAGCCAAAGCTCGGTGAGAAACATCAGCATCATCGAACTGTGATTCAACAGAAGGAATCAATGCCTCTAAAGCTACGTCGTAATCAATAGAAATAGGATCAAGGCTCACACCTTGAACAAGCAGTTTATGAAGACGCTCTTTAAAGCGAACCACTTGACCTTTGTCGTTTGCAGACAAACTTAGCACAGGGCAACCTAGCTCTTTCTCTAGCGCTTTAAGATTAATCACCTGACGTTCACGCTTTAACACATCCATTTTGTTCAACACAACGATCATTGGGCGCCCCAACTCACGTAGCTGTAATGTCATGTATAAGCTTCGTTCTAGACAGCTAGCGTCGACAACATTGATGATAACGTCAGCTGGATGAGTCAAAACGGCACGAGACGCGATAGATTCATCAATACTGTTAGCATCATTACCACTATCAAGAGCGTAGATACCTGGAAGGTCAGTCAGTTGAAACTGATCGCCCGCATGCGAATACAAACCCGTTTTCTTTTCTACGGTTACACCAACCCAGTTACCAACGTGCTGTTTCGCACCAGTCAGTGCATTGAATAATGTTGTTTTACCACTATTAGGGTTACCAACGGTAAGAACTTGATAATCCATTTAGATAACCTCGATTTGTTCTGCAATGCTTTCACGAATGGCAATTGAAACCCCTCTCACTTCAACTTGAAGCGGATCACCCATAGGTGCGCGACGAATCAACGTCACCTCGGTTTTTGGCAGCATCCCCATAACCATTAGTTTTTTTCTAACGTCCGGTGTTAGGCCTGTTAGTGCAACAATAGAAGCCGCTTTTCCTTGCTCGAGTTGTGAAAGTTTCATAAATACCCAATTCGTGACTGATAATGAGAAAGATTGTTATTAACAGCCATGATACACATACATGACCACAATTCTATTGTGTGAAATCAAAGTTTTCGGAAATACATACTCGTAAATTTCGTTAAAAACGTTTACGTCAAAAACGTTACTTTCAACAATTAGCGAGAACTACCTCACGAGTACCGCCCAATCAAAACCAAAATAAATCATTAAATATCAACAACTTAATACAATGTCGGTTTTCTCACAGATATCTGGCGTTAATTTTATAAGTAAAATAAGTAACTCACCGTATAGTTTCTCCATCGAAGAGAAATTACTTCTCTTTAATTTTATTCCAGAGGTGGTGTGGTTTCCATATCACTCCGGCAGCAAGCGAAGGTGTCCTTGGCACCCGTGGTATAGTCCCCCCGGCTATGCCACGATATTTTTTTTCTTTCCTTAATTTTGTCACTTTCCACCAAAAATCGTTAGAACTCCCAACTCCAAATATCTTTCGTATCTTCCGTATCTTCCGTATCTTTCGTATCTTCCGTATCTTCCGTATCTTCCGTATCTTCCGTATCTTCCGTATCTTCCGTATCTTCCGTATCTTCCGTATCTTCCGTATCTTCCGTATCTTCCGTATCTTCCGTATCTTCCGTAAAACCCTAAAAAAGCCCCGACATGAATGTCGAGGCTCAAGGTGTCTTTATTGACCTTTAGACAGGAATAAACCTGCGGTTGATTACTCTTCGTTATTTTCCGCAAACTTAGATGGAGACATGCCAAAGTGGTGCTTAAATCGCTGGCTGAAATAAGAAGGGTCATTAAAGCCAGAATCGAACGCGACGTCTGACACCTTTTCTCCGGCCAATAACCTTTCACAAGCATGCTCTAAGCGAACTTGATTAAGGTGCTCTTTGAATGTCTTGTTGTAAGCCGATTTAAAGCGTCGTTGTAAGCTTCTCTCGGACATGAACAAGTATTTAGCAGCTGTTGCAGTGCCAAACTCCGCATCAGCGTAATGTTCACTAACAAGCTGAGACACTTTATTTTTCCATTCTTGTTCTGCCGTCAGTTTTTGTTGCTCTGGTGACGAAGCGGCAAGCTTAATCGTTTCAATCTGTTCTATTGTGCTTGCTTCAAGGTCATCCAAAACCTGATATTCAATTGGCCATGAAAGCTGAACCTTGTTTTGAGAATCAGAAACAAAAGCGTTGAGCTCGCCACCGCTTTGATTGATTAACAAAGGTAGTTTCTCGATATTAAGATCAGTCGACTTTCCATTACTTTCATTAATCGATGAAGCCAATTTAGGAAAAGGCATACCATGATCGCGAATGGTCACGACTAAATGCTCTTCAACCTCTTCAACCAATACCACCATACTCTGCGATTTAAAATTTCTCTTAATGATACTCGCAACTAAGCTATTAAAAATGATATCCAAATTGAAATACAACAACGACACATGCCTATGCTTGGTTTCAACGTTAATATAGAGCTCAATACCCGCTTTAGCTAGATCACCTTTCCACGCTTTAAGCACAGATTCCAATACTAAAATTACATCGCAACAGACTGTCTCTGAACCTTCTTGGCTATTGGTCAATTGGGCGAGCCCGTTCTTCAACGTCAGGATTGGTGACTGACCTTGGTCATCGTTCCAACTAGGTAACATCGCAGCAATCTGAGTCACTTCATCAGATAACTCCTTCGCTGTATGTGAGACCAAAACATTTTTGACCAACAGCTGTTTCTTGAGTTGTTGATTGGTCGTCAATAAAATACGACTTTGATGTCTCAGCTGGTCCGTTTTTAATGCAACTTGCGCTTTCAAGTGTCTGTTGGCAAAAGTGACATAACGCGAACGCCAAAAAACAAGAACAGTCACCAATCCAATTAACATCGTAAGAGAACTAGCTACAGCCCAATTACTCAAGTACCAAGGCTCAGCAATTGAGAAACTTTGGGTTGTAGACACAAATCGATAATGAGAATCTTTCACCGGCTTAACTTCTAGCGTGTAATCACCTGGGAGCAAATGATCCAGTGTTAACAAACCACCTTCAAATTCGCTCCACGGCTCGTCATCGGTGAGCCGATATTCCATCGCAGGCGCGAATGTCGCGGGTAAAATACCAAGCTTAAAGCCAATCGATGAACCGTAAGGCACTTCCTCTAGGTCAACTGTTTTACCACCAAGTGATACAGTTTGCTGATCAACACTTATCTTACTGAGTAATGCTCGGCTATGAGGTGTGGTCGAAACCAATAACTCATTGGACAGTGCTGTAACCACACCATATTTTGAGCCTAAAACCAACCGAGATGATTGATTCTCATCACTGTAAAACAGGGCACACGCACCAGCAGTCAGTTCATTAGTGATCAGACCAAATGGCGAACCAATATGTTTGAGTAATTGCCCATCAAGCCCGTAGTAACTTACACCTTTCGAAGACCCTAACCAAACACCGTTATCATCGCTGATCAAGCAATTTGGGCTAATGTTATCTTCAATAAGAGCAACCTCTTCAATGACGTTGGTGTCATGAGGCATTCGATACACCCCATAACTACCCGCGAACCACTGTGCGCCATCTTTGGCCTGTTCGATATCAACAACTTTACCAAACCGCTCACTCAAACGACTGAAGCTAATTCTCTTATCAATAAAGGAATAGAATCCGTGATCTGTACCAATATAAAGACTGCCTTGCAAACCCATATTAAGGTCAGTAATTTTCGCTGGCAAAAACTTATCAACCAACCAATCAGTGCCATAACTGGTGAGAGCCATAGTATCAAGCAACAATGAATAAAGGTTTTGCCCCGAACTCATCCAGAGCACATTGTCAGCTTGAAGCGCAAAGTTCTCAATGTGGATACCCTCAACAGCTCTCGGTAAGTTGAGCTCTTGAAGTTCTAATGTATTGGTATTAATACTAATAATACCGTTTTCTGTTGCCAGCCAGATTGAAGTATCAAAAACCTCTAAGTCCTTTACAGGTTTTTGATAAACACGAACTGGGGGGGCTTCACTTTGAGAGTCGACTAAATACAGCCCCATCGAAGATGCAACCCACGATAGATTATCATTCACAGGCTGTATCCTATTTATCACCACGCTGCTGGAATGCATTCCCATTCCTGTTAGCGGCGTTCTAGAGAATGTCTTACTGAATAGTGAAAAATATCGAATACCATTATTGGTCGCAACCCACATTCCCCCCGCATGGTCATTGATCAGCGAATATATTTTCTCGCCTGGCAATGAGAAATCTTGATTGGCAGCTTGATCAAAACGTGTAACTTGACCAGTAATAAAATTATAGCTAACGAGCCCGTGCTCTGTACCTATCCAATATTGATCAGACGTTTCAGCAAGAGACAACACATGTGAACCTCGAACAAATATCTCTTTATCTGGATCAGCAAGATCAACAATGACCGCACCATTTAAAGTCCCAATAATGAGTTCGCGTCTAGTGTTCGAGAAATAAACCGTCTCAATGTGGTGCTTGTCTGATGCGGCAATGTGAGTAAACTCTTGATTTTCTGAAAGATAAACTCCAGAACTCGTCGCTAATACCCATTTAGACAACACACGCTCTGCGTCATTAATTACGATGTCACTGCTATTGTTATATCGATACAGCTTGAGTAATGAATAAGTGTTGAATTCTAGAGATTGCGTATTGTAAGTATAAAAATTGCTACCATCAGTCACCCAAATATAATCACCAGATACACCGATATTAACGATCTCAGCACCGGGGCTTAGACTAAACGCGAGCTCATTACCGATACCTGGGGTATGTCGATAAACCTCGTTATCGAAAAAACTCCAAAATTCATCGTTGAGAAACGCCACTTTTTCTGAAGAAAATTGTAGAAGACTGCCCTTTCTCGGTAGCAGGGTACGACCATCGTAAAATAGAACTTTTCCATGCACATCGTGGATCCAGAGACCTCCTCCAGCCCCGAGATATAGGTTTTTGGCCGCAAGAAAATTCCCTTGTGCTTGAACAGGCAAAGGATAGAAAACAGAGGGTGATGTATTTACCGCTAGAACGCTAAATGAAACACTCATTAACATGAGCACTTTGAAGATAATCTGATACAACTTTTAATCCTGAACAGCAACAACACATGAAATTTCAGTAGCCGCAATGGTTCACCACTGCTTGAACATAAGCTGAGTTTTTTTGTGATTATAATTATCTTTCTATTTTAGCGGAATTTAACGAGGGAGAAAGGAGGTTTACGATTTGTTGAAAGGTTTTATCTTAGCGGTCACGAAAATGCCGCAAAAAAGCGGCATGATTCATGAATTATCGGGAACAAAGTAAGGTAATGACTACTTTATATTAATTACTCAGCACTTAAGCAGCTTGTGTAACTATCTGTAAGTTGCTGAAGAAAATCGAAATAACTTCCACTCTTCACTTCAACACTTGAACCTACCGGGTCAAGTTGCCCTTGCTTCGCATTACTTCCACGAGTTACCGACTCAATCACAGCAGGTGTAAATTGAGGCTCAGAGAATACACATTGGACATTGTCACGTACCAAAGTTTTCTTGATTGCAATCAGACTTTTAGCTCCGGGTTTACGTTCAGGACTAACCGTAAAGTGACCTAAGTTATTCAATTCAAATTCTTGTTCAAAGTAACCATACGCATCGTGGAACACGTAATAACCTTTATTTTTCACTGGTGCAATTTGGTCACGAATCGATTGTTCTTTATCTTTCAAAGCAATGAGGAATGAATCTAGGTTCTCTTGATACGCCATCGCGTTATCAGGATCAGTTTCAATCAACTTAGCTGAGATATATTTAGCGGCGACTTCAACTTGATCGATACCTAGCCAAAAATGTGGGTCATGGCTACCATGGTTATGTCCTTCATGCGCGTCGTGGTCTTCATGCCCAAATTCTCTCAAGTTAATGCCAGGAATTGAACTGATCTTTATAACGTTTTCTTTCGAACCAATCACCTTAGTCAAAAAGGCTTCAAGGTCAGGACCGAACCAAATCACCATGTCAGCACTATGAACTTTTTTGACATCAGATGGCTTAAGCGCATAATCATGCGGCGAAGCATTACTGTTCATTAGCACATCCGGTTCACTAACGCCTTGCGTTAATTCCGTGACAATCATTTGAATTGGTTTAAAACTTGTTAAAATAGTATTAGCACTTGCAACACTTGGCGCTAAAAGCAAAGTAGCAAGTATAAAAGATGAACGTGACATAATCCCTCGATAATAGAAAAGTAGCTTAGGCTTGAGGTAAATGTTACATTATAACATTAGCGAATTGCAAATGAGTTCTATTCATGGATAACTTAATCCAACTAGATTCTGTGAGCGTCGAATTTGACGGTCGAAAAGTTTTAGACAACATATCTCTAAATTTAGAGCGTGGCAGAATCACTACCCTAATTGGGCCAAATGGCGCGGGGAAATCAACCTTAGTTAAGGTACTACTTGGGCTCCAGAACAAATATTCCGGAAAGATCACCAAATCAAAAAAACTAAAAATTGGTTACGTTCCTCAAAAGCTAAAGCTGAACGACTCTCTGCCTCTCAATGTAGAGCGTTTTCTTAAGCTCACCGGAAAATTCAGTAAACAAGAGATCCTAGAGTCTTTGATGCTAGTGGGCGCTGAACACCTGATGAAAAGTAACATGCATCAACTGTCTGGTGGCGAAAACCAACGTGTGCTGATCGCTCGCTCTCTTTTGAAAAGACCCGATCTGCTCGTTCTTGATGAACCCGCACAAGGTGTTGATGTACAAGGCCAAATCGATCTTTACGATCTGATAGATTCCATCCGTCACCGCTTTGGTTGTGCTGTGTTTATGGTTTCACATGACTTGCATTTAGTGATGGCAAAAACAGACGATGTGATCTGTCTGCATCACCACATCTGTTGCTCTGGTGCACCAGCTGATATCAAGCACCACCCTTCTTATATCGCGCTATTCGGTACCGCGGTTCAAGAGAGTTTGGCTTTCTACCACCACCAACATGACCACCATCACCATGACTTGGCCGGCCAGCCAGTTTCTGGAGATGTGCACGACTGCTCCAACCATAAACACGGACATCACCACTAATGCTTGAGTTTCTTCTACCTTCTATTCTTGCAGGCTTAGGCATTGCTCTTATTGCTGGACCACTGGGTTCGTTCGTAGTGTGGCGCAAGATGGCTTACTTTGGTGACACCCTTGCACACGCCTCTCTGATGGGCTTAGCGCTTGGCTTCCTGTTCAACATTAACTTGTACTTCGCGCTGCTGATCTGTTGTTTGATGCTGGCTGTGTTGCTCGTAACATTGCAAAAACAAAAGCTGGTCGCGACGGATACCCTACTCGGTATTTTGGCGCACAGTGCGCTATCACTTGGCTTGGTTGCTGTCAGCTTCTTAGACAATGTTCGTATTGATCTGATGAGCTACCTATTTGGTGACTTGCTGGCGGTATCTCCGACTGATTTAGTGTTCATCTATGCGGGTGCCGCTGTAATTGGACTGGTACTGGCTATCTTTTGGCGACCACTATTATCAACGACAGTTAACGAAGATCTCGCGGCTGTTGACGGTATAAACATTGATTTAATGCGTCTGATTTTGATGCTGCTTGTTGGTATCGTGATTGCTGTCGGTATGAAATTTGTGGGTGCGTTGATCATGACATCACTGCTAATCATTCCAGCAGCAACTGCAAGGAAGTTTTCTAATACACCGGAACAGATGGCGTTCCTTGCTTCCATTATTGGCTCTATCTCTGTATTCGGTGGATTAAGCTTGTCTTGGTTCTATGACACGCCTGCTGGCCCGTCTGTGGTTATCAGTGCGGCTGCGATGTTTATGCTATCTCAGATGGTTAAGACCCGAGCGTAATCATACGATTCGTATCTCGTATCTCGTATCTCGTATCTCGTATCTCGTATCTCGGGAACATAAAAAAGCTTGGTCAGTGACCAAGCCTTTTTTATATCGTTCAGTTAACTTCTATCTCATTCGATAAAAGTTAGCTGATTACCAACCTGTGATTTCACGTAGGCCTTTACCGATGTCAGCAAGAGACTTAACTGTCTTAACGCCTGCTGCTTCTAGTGCTGCGAATTTATCTTCAGCAGTACCTTTACCGCCAGAAATGATTGCGCCTGCGTGGCCCATACGTTTACCCGGAGGAGCTGTAACACCAGCGATGTAAGAAACAACTGGCTTAGTTACGTTCGCTTTGATGAACTCAGCCGCTTCTTCTTCCGCAGTACCACCGATTTCACCAATCATTACGATTGCTTCAGTCTCTGGGTCTTCTTGGAAAAGTTTTAGGATATCAATGAAGTTTGAACCTGGGATTGGGTCACCACCGATACCAACACATGTTGACTGACCAAAGCCTTCATCTGTTGTTTGCTTAACTGCTTCGTACGTCAGAGTACCGCTGCGCGATACAATACCTACTTTACCCTTCTTATGGATATGACCAGGCATAATACCAATCTTACACTCATCTGGAGTAATAAGACCTGGACAGTTAGGACCGATCATGCGAACGCCAGTTTCTTCTAGCTTCACTTTAACGTCGATCATATCTGTTGTAGGGATACCTTCAGTGATCGTTACGATCAGTTCGATACCTGCATCAATTGCTTCTAGGATTGCATCTTTACAGAAAGGAGCTGGTACATAGATAACGGTTGCTGTTGCGCCTGTTACTTCTACTGCTTCACGTACTGTGTTGAATACTGGAAGGCCTAGGTGAGTTTGACCACCCTTACCAGGTGAAACACCACCAACCATTTGCGTACCGTATGCGATAGCTTGGTCTGAGTGGAATGTACCTTGACCGCCAGTGAAACCCTGACAGATTACTTTAGTGTCTTTGTTAATTAATACAGACATTATTTAGCCTCCGCAGCAGCAACAACTTTCTGAGCAGCATCTGTTAGAGATTCAGCTGCAATGATATCAACGTCAGAATTAGCAAGTACTTCGCGACCTAGGTCTGCGTTAGTACCTTCTAGACGAACAACTACAGGAACTGTTACGCCAACTTCTTTAACCGCACCGATAATACCTTCAGCGATCATGTCACAACGAACGATGCCACCGAAGATGTTTACTAGTACTGCTTTAACATTGTCATCAGAAAGGATGATCTTGAATGCTTCAGCTACACGTTCTTTTGTCGCGCCGCCACCTACATCAAGGAAGTTTGCTGGCTTGCCGCCGTGTAGGTTTACGATATCCATCGTACCCATCGCAAGGCCTGCACCGTTAACCATACAGCCAACGTTGCCATCAAGTGCTACGTAGTTCAGTTCCCACTGTGCTGCGTGTGCTTCGCGTTCGTCTTCTTGAGATGGATCGTGCATTTCACGTAGTTTAGGCTGACGGTACATCGCGTTTGAGTCGATGTTGATCTTGCCGTCTAGACAAAGCAGGTTGCCTTCGCCAGTGATTACAAGCGGGTTGATTTCTAGTAGAGCTAGGTCGTACTGAGAGAACATTTGGCCAAGACCCATGAAGATCTTAACGAACTGTTTAATTTGATCGCCAACTAGACCAAGTTTGAACGCAAGTTCACGACCTTGGTAAGCTTGAGGGCCAACAAGAGGGTCGATCGCAGATTGGTGAATCAACTCTGGAGTTTCTTCAGCGATCTTCTCAATGTCCACACCGCCTTCAGTTGACGCCATGAATACAATTTTGCGCGTTGCACGGTCAACAACAGCACCTAGATAAAGCTCGTTAGCAATGTTCGATGCTTCTTCAACTAGGATTTTTGTTACAGGCTGACCATTAGCGTCTGTTTGGTAAGTCACTAGGTTTTTACCTAGCCACTTTTGTGCAAACTCTTTAACGCCTTCTTTAGTGTCATGTAGCTCTACGCCGCCCGCTTTACCGCGACCACCAGCGTGTACTTGACACTTAACAACTTTCTTGGCTGTACTAATACGGCCTGCAGCTTCGAAAGCTTCTTGTGCTGTGTCACACGCGAAACCTTCAGGTACAGGCAAACCGAATTCTGCAAACAGCTGTTTGGCTTGGTATTCATGCAAATTCATTTTGATATTCCGTTTATTTTCCCTTAAGGGATTATTATTTCCATAACGACACAGTTTCCTGTGTTACGTCTGTAGGGTCTTCTCAAATCAACTGCTGTCCATTTTCTAATGGCTTTACAGTTCAATTGAAGGCCAGACGTTGAGCAGCCTAGCCTTTGAAACTTTTTACGTCTAGCTAACAGGGTTAACTAGACGTTTTAGCGATACTAAACGTCTAATAGCAGACGTGCAGGATCTTCTAGAAGCTCTTTGATGGTCACTAGGAAGCCAACTGATTCACGGCCATCGATTAGACGGTGATCGTAAGAAAGCGCTAGGTACATCATTGGTAGAATCTCTACCTTGCCATCAACAGCCATTGGACGGTCTTGGATTTTGTGCATACCCAAAATTGCCGCTTGAGGCGGGTTAATGATTGGCGTAGACATTAGAGAACCAAATACACCACCGTTTGTGATAGTAAAGTTACCGCCCATCAGCTCGTCAACAGTTAGCTTGCCGTCACGGCCTTTGATTGCTAGCTCTTTGATGCCTTTTTCGATGTCAGCGAAACCTAGTGTGTCACAGTCTTTCAGTACTGGAGTCACCAGACCACGTGGCGTTGATACTGCCATGCTGATGTCGAAGTAGTTGTGATAAACGATATCTGTACCATCAATAGAAGCGTTCACTTCTGGGAAACGTTTCAGTGCTTCTGTTACTGCTTTCACGTAGAAAGACATGAAACCAAGACGCGTATCGTGACGCTTCTCAAATTGGTCTTTGTACTGCTTACGAAGGTCCATGATTGGCTTCATATTCACTTCGTTGAAAGTAGTCAGCATTGCTGTGCTGTTTTTCGCTTCTAGAAGACGGTTTGCAACTGTCTTACGTAGGCGAGTCATAGGCACACGTTTTTGGCTACGAGCCGCTGCTGGCGCTTCAACTGCTGGTGCAGATGCTGCTGCCGGCGCCGCTTTCGCTGCTGCTAGATGTGCGTCGATGTCTTCACGAGTAATACGACCACCAACACCAGTGCCTTTAACGTCAACCGGTTGTAGGTTGTGTTCAGCAAGCAGGCGACGAACAGCTGGGCTTAGTGCATCGTTGTTCTCTTCTGTTAGCGCAGCCTTATGGCGCTTATCAGGAGATGCTTCTGTATCTTCAGTGGTGTCTTTCGTTGGTTCACCAGCGACAGCACCCGGCTTGATTTTAGCCAGAAGCTGTTTAGAAAGTACCGTAGCACCTTCTTCTTCGATGATAGCTTCCAGAACACCCGCTTCAGGAGCCGGTACTTCTAGAACTACTTTATCTGTTTCGATATCTACAATGACTTCATCACGTGCAACCGCTTCGCCCGGTTTTTTGTGCCAAGTAGCAACTGTTGCATCAGCCACAGATTCAGGTAAATCTGGAACCAGAATTTCAATTGTCATGTGCGTATTTTCCTTTTACTTCTAGTTCTTAAGTAGGGTCAAAGCGTCGTCAACTAACGCTTTTTGTTGTTTCAAGTGTACCGACATATAGCCAACAGCTGGTGATGCTGACGCAGGACGACCTGCGTATTGAATATCAGCACCTACTGGGATAGCAGCTCGGAAATTATGTTGGCTACTGTACCAAGCACCTTGGTTTTGTGGCTCTTCTTGACACCAAACGTAATCGACTACATTTGTGTACTGTGCGATTGCAGCTCTTACGTCCTCATAAGGGAACGGGTAAAGTTGCTCAATACGTACAATAGCGACATCGTCTTGCTCGTTCTTACGTCTTTGATCAAGCAGGTCAAAGTAAACCTTACCTGAACAGAACACGACGCGTTTTACGTTCTCAGGAGCCAGATCATCAATTTCTGCTATTGCTGGTTGGAACGTACCTTCGGCTAAATCTTCCATAGAAGACGTACACAAAGGGTGACGAAGCAATGATTTAGGCGACATTACGATCAGAGGACGACGCATTGGTCGAACAACCTGACGTCGAATCATGTGATAAACCTGCGCCGGCGTTGAAGGAACAACAACCTGCATGTTTTGTTCAGCACATAACTGAAGGTAACGCTCAAGACGTGCAGAAGAGTGCTCTGGGCCTTGGCCTTCATAACCGTGAGGAAGTAACATTGTTAGGCCGCATAGACGTGCCCACTTTTGCTCACCTGATGAGATAAATTGGTCGATCACAACCTGTGCACCGTTTGCGAAATCACCAAATTGTGCTTCCCAAAGGGTTAGACCGCTTGGCTCTGCTGTTGCATAACCATACTCAAACGCTAGTACTGCTTCTTCAGATAACACAGAGTCAAACACTTGGAATGGCCCTTGTTTATCATGGATGTTCGCAAGAGGAACGTAAGTGCTCGCATCTGATTGATTGTGCAAAACTGAGTGACGGTGGAAGAAGGTACCACGACCAGAATCTTGGCCAGAGATACGAATGCGTTTTCCATCATCAACCAGTGTTGCGTAAGCCAGAGTTTCAGCCATACCCCAATCGACTTGTTTTTCACCATTCACCATGGCAGTACGATCGTTGTACAGTTTATTGACTCGGCTTTGCAGCTTATGGCTGTCTGGGTATTGGCAAAGTTTGCTACCAAGCTCTTTCAGGCGCTCGATATCAATTTTGTTGTCCCATTCAATGTTCCAGTCGTGACCAAGGTATGGAGACCAGTCAACAGAATGAAGTGCCATTGGGCGCCACTCTTTAACCACAACTTCACCGTGATCAAGTGCATCACGATATTCGTTAACGAGTTGGGTTGCCGTATCAATACCAAACTCACCGCGCTCCATCAGTACGTCAGCATACAGCTTACGTGGTGTTGGGTGCTTCTTGATTTTTTGGTACATCAAAGGCTGTGTTGCGTTTGGCTCATCGGCTTCATTGTGACCATGGCGACGGTAACAAACCAAATCAATAACAACATCACGCTTAAACGTATTACGATAATCTAGTGCCAGGCGAGCAACGAAAGCGACCGCTTCTGGATCATCAGAGTTGACATGGAAAATCGGAGCCTGAACCATCTTCGCAATATCAGTACAGTACATCGTAGAGCGTGTATCGCGAGGGTTAGATGTTGTAAAACCAACTTGGTTATTTACAACGATACGAACCGTACCACCGACACAGAAACCACGCGCTTGAGACATGTTAAACGTCTCTTGTACTACACCTTGGCCAGCAATTGCTGAGTCACCGTGAATAGTAATTGGAAGTACGCTGCTGCCATCTTTATCGCCTAGACGATCTTGACGAGCACGCACTGAGCCGATAACTACCGGGTTTACGATTTCTAAGTGTGATGGGTTAAATGCGAGTGCTAGGTGAACATTGCCGCCTGGTGTTGCGAAGTCTGCAGAGAAACCTTGGTGGTATTTCACATCACCAGTGCCCCACGTGTCGTCATTGTGCTTGCCCGCAAATTCGTCAAACAGATCTTGTGGCTTTTTACCAAGCACATTGACCAGCATGTTTAGACGACCACGGTGAGCCATACCAACAACAACTTCACGCATGCCTTGTCCACCAGCATGACGAATAATTTCTTTCGTCATTGGAATAAGAGCATCACCACCTTCTAATGAGAAACGTTTAGCGCCTGGGAACTTAGCACCAAGATAGCGCTCAAGACCTTCAGCAGCTGTTAGCTCTTCTAGGAAAGCTTGCTTTTCTTCTTTATTGAAAGATGGTTGACCAGATACAGATTCTAAACGTTGTTGAATCCAACGTTTTTGCTCTGTATTCGTCATGTGCATGTATTCAGCACCGATAGATCCACAATAAGTTTGCTTAAGAGATTTATAGAGATCTTTAAGCACCATCGTCTCTTGGCCTATGGCAAAAGAACCGACGTTAAACGTCTCATTGAGGTCATCTTCGGTAAGAGTGTGGAAAGAAGGATCCAGCTCTGCAACTGTATCTCTTTTCCATAGACCGAGGGGGTCTAGATTTGCTGCTTGATGCCCTCGGAATCGATAGGCATTAATAAGTTGCAGAACTTTTACTTGTTTCGCATCGACATCTGGATCACTAACTTGGACACTGTAATGCTTTGTTTCTTGAGCGAGTCGACGGAAGTATTCACGAACACGAGAGTGTGGTTGTTCCACCGTTTCTGAAGCTTGCACAGGCAATTCTTCGAAAACGCTTCTCCATTCGTCACTTACCGAATCGGGATCACTTAGATACAGTTCATAGAGTTCTTCTACGTACGTTGCATTGGCGCCAGCCAAGTGTGAAGACTCGAGCCATGCCTTCATCACGCCGTTGTGCATATTTTCCCTTAACCAGTAGTTTTCACGTTTGCTGCGGTCTGAGCCGAGCTATTAAAAGGCCGCCCCAAAACTTCTAGGGCGGCAATTTTTTTATAACTTAAACCGAACGATTTACCAGCATGGTCTTAATATGACCAATCGCTTTCGTCGGATTTAATCCCTTAGGACAAACACTTACACAATTCATGATGCCATGGCAACGAAAAACGCTAAATGCATCATCAAGATCGGACAAACGTTCGTCTGTCGCCGTATCTCGGCTATCAATTAGCCAACGGTACGCTGCAAGCAAGCCAGCAGGACCGATGAATTTATCAGGGTTCCACCAGAACGACGGGCATGAAGTTGTACAACATGCACACATGATACATTCGTACAGTCCATCTAAATGCGCGCGCTCATCAGGGCTTTGTAAGTTTTCACGTGCCGGCGGTACATTGCCGTCTGACACGAGGAATGGCTTAACCTTCTCGTAGTTGTCGTAGAACTGCGTCATATCGACAATCAAGTCACGAACAACTGGCAAACCAGGTAATGGGCGGATTACAATTTTGTCTTGGCCAGAAAGCGCAGACAACGGAGTAATACAAGCCAGTCCATTCTTACCGTTCATGTTCAGACCATCTGAACCACACACACCTTCACGGCACGAGCGACGGAATGAGATTGTTGGATCTTGTTCTTTCAACAGAATAAGCGCGTCCAAAAGCATCATGTCTGAACCTTCATCCACCTCTAGGGTGTATTCCTTCATGTAAGGCTTTTGGTCGACATCTGGATTGTAACGATATAAAGAGAAATTCAGTTTCATGGTCATATCTCCTTAGTACGTACGTGCTTTAGGCGGGAACGCTTCACGATGGATTGGTTCCATGTTTACGCCACGCTTAGTCATACTTTCAGATTCAGGGTTGTACAGTGAGTGACATAACCATTGCTCATCGTCACGGTCTGGGAAGTCAAAACGAGCATGAGCACCACGGCTCTCTGTACGGAAGTTAGCAGCAACAGCTGTTGCAAACGCTGTTTCCATCAGGTTTTCAAGCTCTAGACACTCAATACGCTGAGTGTTGAACTCCGTAGATTTGTCAGATAGGTGTGCATTTTTCAGACGTTCACGAATTACTTTAAGCTCTTCTAAGCCTTCAGCCATTGCTTTGCCTTCGCGGAATACTGAGAAGTTGTTCTGCATACATTGCTGAAGATCTTTACGAATTTGCGCAGGGTCTTCGCCGTCTGTACTGTTTTCCCAACGGTTGTAACGCTCTAGAGAACGCTCAATGTCAGCTTCAGTTGCTGGCTTAGCTTCTTCTTGCTTCTTCAGAGTCTCACCTAAGTGTAAACCTGTCGCACGACCAAATACCACCAAATCAAGTAGTGAGTTACCACCTAGACGGTTAGCACCGTGAACGGATACTGATGCAATTTCGCCACAAGCAAATAGACCTTGGATTTCAACATCGCTGCCGTCTTCGGTTTGCTTAATAGCTTGACCAGAAACTTGTGTTGGGACACCACCCATCATGTAGTGACATGTCGGGATTACTGGGATTGGCTCTTTTACTGGATCAACGTGAGCAAAGGTACGAGACAGTTCACATACACCAGGTAGGCGAGATTCAAGCGTCTCTTTACCTAGGTGATCAAGTTTCAGCTTGATGTGTGGACCCCATGGACCATCGCAACCGCGACCTTCACGAATTTCAACCATCATTGAACGAGCAACAACATCACGACCCGCTAAGTCTTTAGCGTTTGGTGCATAACGTTCCATGAAGCGTTCGCCGTCTTTATTGAGAAGGTAACCACCTTCACCACGACAACCTTCCGTTACCAATACACCTGCACCAGCGATACCCGTTGGGTGGAACTGCCACATTTCGATGTCTTGCATAGGAACGCCAGCACGGATAGCCATACCAACACCGTCACCAGTATTAATATGTGCATTAGTTGTTGATGCGTAGATACGACCCGCACCACCAGTCGCAAGAATTGTTGCCTTCGCTTTGAAGTAACAAACCTCACCCGTTTCCATACAAAGCGCGGTTGTGCCTAAAATTGCACCATCTTCGTTCTTAACAAGATCCAGTGCATACCACTCAGAGAAAACCGTCGTTTTATGCTTAATGTTTTGTTGGTAAAGCGTATGAAGCAGTGCGTGACCAGTACGGTCGGCTGCCGCTGCTGTACGAGCCGCTTGCTCACCACCAAAGTTTTTCGATTGACCACCAAAAGGGCGTTGGTAAATAGTACCGTTCTCAAAACGAGAGAATGGTAGGCCCATTTTTTCAAGTTCGATTACCGACTCAGGACCGTTTTTACACATATATTCGATAGCGTCTTGGTCACCGATGTAATCGGAACCTTTTACAGTATCGTACATATGTTGTTCCCAATGGTCTTCATGCGCATTGCCAAGAGCAACAGTAATGCCACCTTGCGCTGAAACCGTATGAGAACGAGTAGGGAAAACTTTAGAAAGCAATGCACAAGATAGGCCTTGCTCAGAAATTTGCAGTGCGGCACGCATACCTGCACCACCAGCGCCGATAACTACGGCATCAAACTCACGAACAGGAATAGTCACTTACGCACCCCACAAAATAAACAGACCAGAGAAGAAATATCCAAGAAGAACTGCAACAACACCGACTTGAAGACCAACACGCAGTTTTGCGCATTTGATGTAGTCAGTTAGTACTTGCCATAGACCGATCCACGCGTGAACCAAAACAGAAGTAAGCGCTAACATAGTGAAGACTTTAGTGAAGGTTCCACCAAAGAATTGCGTCCAAGATGCGTAAGAAATATCACCAGAGAAAGCACAGAAGCTCACTAGGTAGATAGTGTAGAGAGTCATAATGATGGCAGTTGCACGGATCAATAAATAATCGTGAACACCATTACGACCAAAAGTAGAAACGTTGTTTACCATACTAAGATCCCCGCTAGTAGAGACAATACCGCTGTTGCTGCGAATGCAACCTTAGCGCTCTTAGCGCCAGATTCCAGCTCTTCGAAGTGACCGAGGTCCATAAGAAGGTGACGAATACCACCAGCAATGTGGTAAGCCAAAGCGGTTAAAATGCCCCACAGAATAAACTTCACGAAGAAACCGTCGACAATGTCGCTAGCTTCCATAAAGCCTACTGGGGATGAGAGGGAAGTGGATAGTAACCAAAGCAGAATTCCAATCGCGACAAAAGTTATCACCCCAGACACACGGTGTAGGATGGAAGCTATTGCTGTGATCGGAAAGTGGATGGTCTGTAAATCTAAATTAACAGGTCTTGTCTTTCTTTCTTTCACGGGCTTGCTCACTCAGCTCCATTGAGCATTATGGTCATTAAATAACCTTATGATATTGTTATGGACAAAATTTGATTGCTAACCTTCAAAATTTAACATTAACTTAACAAATAACTGCAGTTGAGCCTTAGATAATTGTAAAATAATTGTTAACTGCTCGATTAAGAAAGACACCTCACATTTCTTCTTAGCCTTGCATTTATAAGGTTTTAACCAAACTTTTCAGCGCCACTATACGGCTGGCAACATTCTAATACAATTGATGTAACAAATAATGCTACACAGACCAGATTTTTAACGAATTTAATGTAAAAAACACTAACAAGTGCACACAAAGCTGCAGAAAAATTGACTTTCGGACGTAAGACCAGTAAAAAAATGGCACATAAACATCCTGGACGGATAAAATAATAAACAAAGGAGATTGTTATGGCGGATAAGAAAGCTACCCTTCACATTGAAGGTCATGCGCCGATCGAACTGCCGATTACAGAGGGTGTACTTGGTACACCAGTGATCGATGTTCGTACACTAGGTTCTAATGGTTTTTTTACTTTTGATCCTGGTTTTCTTGCCACTGCATCTTGTGAGTCTCAAATCACTTTTATTGACGGTGGAAAAGGTATCCTTTTACATCGTGGTTATCCAATTGACCAACTTGCCAATAACGCTGATTACTTAGAAGTATGTTACATACTTCTATACGGTGAAGCCCCTTCTCGAACTGAATACGAAAAGTTCAAGACTACCGTGACACGTCACACTATGGTGCATGAGCAAATTGCTAGTTTCTTCCACGGCTTCCGTCGTGACGCTCACCCTATGGCTGTAATGTGTGGTGTTGTAGGCGCTCTAGCGGCGTTCTACCACGACTCACTTGATATCAACAACGATACACACCGTGAAATTGCGGCTTATCGCCTAATTTCAAAAATGCCAACGCTGGCAGCAATGTGTTACAAATATTCAATAGGTCAACCGTTTATCTACCCACGTAACGACTTAGGCTACGCAGAAAACTTCTTACATATGATGTTTGCAAACCCATGTGAAGAATATGAAGTGAACCCTATCGTTGCACGTGCAATGGATAAAATCTTTACACTACACGCAGACCACGAACAGAACGCTTCAACGTCCACAGTACGTCTAGCCGGTTCATCTGGTGCTAACCCGTTTGCGTGTATTGCGGCAGGTATCGCATCACTTTGGGGGCCTGCTCACGGCGGTGCAAACGAAGCTTGCCTACGTATGCTCGAAGAGATTGGTAGTGTAGATAACATTGAAGAATATGTTGCGAAAGCAAAAGACAAAGATGACCCATTCCGTTTGATGGGCTTCGGTCACCGTGTTTACAAAAACTATGACCCACGTGCAACAGTAATGCGCGAAGCATGTCACGAAGTACTTAAAGAGTTAAACATACAAGATCCGCTACTCGATGTAGCAATGGAACTTGAGCGTATTGCCCTTTCTGATGAGTATTTTGTTTCTAAGAAGCTATACCCGAACGTAGATTTCTACTCAGGTATCATTCTGAAAGCAATCGGAATTCCAGTATCAATGTTCACAGTAATCTTCGCGATGTCTCGTACTATCGGTTGGATTGCTCACTGGAATGAAATGCACAGCGATCCGACGAACCGTATCGGTCGTCCTCGTCAGCTGTATACTGGTGAAGAACAACGTGACTTTAAAGCACTTCACGAACGTGAGTAGTTGCTATAAAGCATAATGTTAAAAGGGGTTGATGTGAGAACATCAACCCCTTTTCTTTTATACGGGATACTTTGAATCTTTACCTAACCTTACCAACTGTACTCTTATAGAAATTCTTTCTTTGCAAAAGCTACGATCGACTAGATATTCCCAATCACTTACCTGTTTTACACAGGATTATCAATATCAATAAACTCGACATCTAAACCGTGCTCTTTCGTTAGCCACTCACCTAATGCCTTCACACCATATCGCTCTGTTGCATGGTGACCCGCAGCAAAATAATGGATGTCTTGCTCACGTGCTGAGTAAGTCGTGCGCTCTGAAATTTCACCAGAGATAAATGCATCAATACCCTGAGAAGCCGCTAGTTCAATGTAGTCTTGGCCACCGCCAGTACACCAACCTACCTTTTCAATCATTTTATCGGTGTTTTCAGGAGCAATATGTAACGGTATACGATTCAAAACTTGACCAATCTTTGCAGCAAGCTCTTCACCTGTCACTGGTGTTTTTAATTTACCAAACATTGCAATCGATTGTGGATGTCCTTCCAAGCCACCTTCAACTTCAATATCAAGCAGTTCAGCGAGCTTAGCATTGTTACCAAGTTCAGGGTGGATATCGAGAGGTAAGTGATAACCTAGAAGATTAATGTCATTCTTAATCAGAGTACGAATGCGCTTGCCCTTCATGCCTCGAATCGCTTCTGACTCACCTTTCCAAAAGAAACCGTGATGAACCAACAAAGCATCGGCATTCAATTCTACCGCTTTATCAATCAGAGCTTGAGAGGCCGTTACACCAGTAACGATGCGCTTCACTTCAGAAGCCCCCTCGACTTGAAGACCATTCGGGCAGTAATCTTTAATCTGCTGTGGCTGCAGTTTTTCGTTCAGTAGCTTTTCTAATTGTATGTTATTCATTTTTATTTCCAGCTTACCTTTATAATAACGCCGTTATATCAATTTACGGGTAGAATGTCGAAAGCCCCAGGGCCATGTTTATAAAGATCTACGTTTATAAAGAGCTATGTTTATGAGGAAGAGATGACAGCACTGCAACGTTTTTACCAATGGGTTATCGACTCACCGCCATTATTGGAAATCAAGCCGCCCATATCTGATCTCGGTGCATTCTCAAGCCACCTAGAAATCGACGAATCACATACTTATAATGGTAATCCTAGATTAGGCTTTCTCTACCAACACCTATGTGAACAAGTCATCATTGCTTCGGATAATTATTCAATCAAGCACGATGAGATTCAGATCAATGTCGAAGGTAGAACACTAGGTGCTATCGACTTTATTCTCGAAGAAGAGAACAGCCAAAAACTGCAACATTGGGAAGTAGCGATTAAGTTTTATCTACTCCATGAACAGACATGGTTTGGTCCGAACTCTCACGACCAATTAGATAAGAAGCTCGATCGAATGTTGGACCACCAATTGGGTATGTCGTCTTCAACGGCCTTTCTTGAACAATATCCAGAGATCGATGTCGACTCAAAACATCTCCTCATGCAGGGTCGTCTCTATACCAACCCATTCTTAGATCAAAAAATACCTACTGAATGTTTGGGCTACGACATTAACTCAAGTCAAGTAAACGGTTTTTGGTGCTATCAAAACCAAGCCCATTTAATCACTGAAGCGCTCTACCCTCTCAGCAAAGAGGAATGGGCTGCGGGTACTGATGACTTAACCAGTGAACCTCTTACTGAGTTTGGTGAGCGCTTTGTACATGGGCAAACCCAATCTGGGCAATTCTGGTTTGTGATGCCACAAAGTTGGCCACACGGTTAGCCGCCTAAGCTAACTCATTTTGCTTTTCCCGCTTACACGCAACCAGCGCAAATAAAAAGGGCTGATGCTTTCACATCAACCCTTCTATTATTTGCTTGATAATTCTATGAATCGTAATCGATTATAGACCAGCCGCTGCAAATACTTGGTTCACAATCTCTTGAGCTTCTGCTTCAATTGCTTTTAGGTGCTCTTCACCTTTAAAGCTCTCACAGTAGATCTTGTAGATGTCTTCAGTACCTGATGGACGAGCAGCAAACCAACCGTTCTCAGTTGTCACTTTAAGGCCACCAATCGCAGCACCGTTACCTGGAGCGTGTGTTAGGCGTGCAGTAATTGCATCCCCAGCAAGCGTCTCAGCAGAAACCATCTCTGGAGAGAGCTTTTTAAGCACGTCTTTTTGTGCGCCATTAGCGACTGCTTGAATTCGGTTGTACTTAGATTCACCGTGTTTAGCGGCAAGTTCTTCATAGTACTCTTGTGGGTTCTTACCAGTAACGGCTGTGATTTCAGCCGCAAGTAAGCAAAGAATCAGGCCATCTTTATCTGTAGACCAAGGCGTACCGTCTTTACGTAAGAAAGATGCACCCGCACTTTCTTCACCACCGAAACCAAACTGACCGTTATAAAGGCCATCAACGAACCATTTGAAACCAACTGGCACTTCGCAAAGCTCGCGGCCTAAATCAGCAACAACGCGGTCAATCAGAGCGCTTGATACTAACGTCTTACCAACAGCAACGTCTTTACCCCAACCTTCACGGTTACGGTATAAGTAGTCGATACACACTGCTAGAAAATGGTTTGGATTCATTAAGCCTTTTGGTGTAACAATACCGTGGCGATCGTAATCAGGGTCGTTACCAAACGCTAATTGATAATCGTCTTTAAGGGCCAGTAAACCTGCCATCGCGTACGGAGAAGAACAATCCATTCGAACCACGCCATCTTTATCTAAAGACATAAACTGGAACGAAGGATCAACAGCTTCACTTACCAAAGTAAGATCTAAGTTGTACGCTTTACCAATTTGACGCCAATAATCGATGCCGCTACCACCTAGTGGATCCACACCAATTTTGATGTTTGCTTTCTGAATCGCTTCCATATCAACCACGTTAACCAAGTCAGCAACGTAAGGAGCAACGAGATCAACTTCTTTTACTAAATCAGACTGTTTAGCTAGCGTGATAGGGGTACGTTTAACACCTTGCATTTTCTCAGCAATGATGACGTTCGCACGATCTTCAATCGCTTGAGTTAGCTCAGCTTCAGCAGGGCCACCGTGTGTCGGATTGTATTTAATACCGCCGTCTTGAGGTGGATTATGTGAAGGTGTGATAACAATGCCGTCGGCTTTTTTATCATTTACTAGGTTATGCGTAAGGATCGCGTGCGAGATGCCTGGTGTTGGAGTAAAGCCATTTTTTTCTTGAATAATAACTTCAACACCGTTCGCTACAAGCACTTCGATAACAGTAGAAAACGCAGGCTCAGATAGAGCGTGAGTATCTTTACCTAAGAAAAGTGGGCCTGTTGTACCCTGTTCAGCACGAACTTCAGCCACCGCTTGTGCGATCGCGAGAATGTGGTTTTCGTTAAATGTTGATTTGTCTGCTGTACCACGGTGACCCGAAGTACCGAATAGAACTTTATGCTCAGGGTTACTAGCATCCGGTTGCTGTAAGAAATAGTTAGCCACTAAAGCCGGAATATTATGAAGATCTTCCTGCTGAGCTTTTTGCCCGGCACGAGGGTGCATAGCCATTTTTCGACATCCTTATATATAAAATTTAAAAACAAAAAAACCTCATAATATCTTCTTATCCATGGATATTATGAGGTTTAAATCAGATTTCTTTAAATTGAACCTGTTACTTTTTCTATCAATTCTGCTTGGAAATTCATGCGGCTCATAAGCTGCTCAACCATCTGTCTTTTGCGGCTAGTATTATTATTAGTAATAACCCAAAAAGGACTGTGTGGAATCGCTTTAGGCTTGGTTGTATTCCCGTTTGCTAACAACGTCTCTTCGTTATCTGCAAAGTAAACACGCTTACGGCCTTTTACTTGAGTTGCTTCTGAAAAGCTTAAAGGGTCGATTTTATGCAGTGTTGATAACACAAGCATGAAACGATCAATGGCTTTCTTTAGTGATGCAAACTCATCTGATATTAGTAGTGAGCGCATTTCTTTAACGCCATCGAACTTCTCTGGAGTAAAGCCTACCTCTTTGCTAACAACGATACCTTTTGGTTCAACGATCTCATCGATCGGAACCATGCCTTGGCTATCAACCTGTAACAAGCGGCGCAGAATATCTGAAGCGCTTTCGCCAATACGTTCTGTCTGACCCGCAATAAAACGGTATAGGTCCTCATCAACCTCAATTGTTTTCATTCGCTTTTCACAATCTCAATGTTTAAACTCTGGGGGATTATAGCGAGATCCGCGCGGATACTCTACGTCAAACCCACCATGAATAAGATAAAAATGTCAGTACAGCTCAACTATAAAATTGAAGGTGAGGGTCACACCATTGTTTTGATCCATGGATTATTCGGTAATCTGGACAACCTTGGCCTGCTCGCTAGGGATCTAAAAACCGATCATCAGGTACTTAGCATCGATCTACGCAATCACGGTCAATCCTTCCATAGCGACACCCATAATTATCAAGCAATGGCCCAAGATGTTGCCCAATTGCTGCGTGATCTTGAGTTAAAAGACGTCACTGTAATTGGTCACTCTATGGGTGGCAAAGTAGCGATGGCACTGACACAGCATCTTACACTGCATAAGTTGATTGTCTTAGATATGGCACCGGTCGCATACACCCAAAGTCGCCACGACAACGTATTCGCCGGTCTGCAAGCGGTTATCGAAGAAAAGCCGACCTCACGATTGGATGCGCTAAAGATCCTCTCAAAACATATCGAGATCGACGGGGTTCGTCAGTTCTTAACAAAATCTTTGTTCAAAACAGAACAAGGCATTATGGAATGGCGTTTTAACGTGGCATCACTATTGAATAACTACCCCCAGATTATTGGTTGGGAACCCGTAGATAAAACCTCGGTCAAAACATTGCTAATAAAAGGCGGTGATTCTGATTACCTCACTGCCGATCATCAAGCCGCGGTTCAACAACAATTTTCTAACGCTAAGGCTCATGTCATTGCGAATACTGGGCACTGGCTGCATGCAGAAAAACCAGCTGAAGTACTCAGAGTAATCAGAAAATTCATCGCTTAACTGCTCTTTTTCATGCAGATAAATGAGAACTGTGCAATCACTGCAGATTAACTTTATCTCACAACAGTGATATAGTGCGCCCAAGCAAAATTGGTATATAAGGTTCCCATGCTTTACGACTACATGAACATCATTGAATCTATTGGTTTAGATCTCCTGTTTGCCGCGATTTTCTTTTTAATCGGTATGGCAATTAAGGACGTTCTAAAGCAGGGAAATGTTCCTGCATTTGGTCGTCGTATTGTATGGTTAGTACTTTTCCTTGGCTGCGCAGGTTTTATCGCTAAAGGGATAATCCAACTAAGCTGGGAAGGAACTGGGATCTAACGATTTCCTCCGAACTTTGTTACACCGACAACAGACAAAATTAAAGGTAATGATTCTATGGCAAGTGTAGGTCTCTTCTTTGGTAGCGATACAGGTAACACTGAAGCTGTTGCTAAGATGATTCAAAAGCAATTGAGCAAGCAGCTCGTTCACGTTCAAGACATTGCAAAAAGCAGCAAAGAAGATATCGATAACTTCGATCTACTGCTGCTTGGTATCCCTACGTGGTACTACGGCGAAGCACAATGTGATTGGGATGACTTTTTCCCAGAGCTAGAAGCTATTGATTTCTCAACGAAGCTTGTTGCTATCTTTGGTTGTGGCGACCAAGAAGATTACGCAGAATACTTCTGTGATGCTATGGGTACTATCCGTGACATCGTTGAAGCAAAAGGCGGTACTATCTTAGGTCACACATCAACTGAAGGCTACGAATTCGAAGCATCGAAAGGTTTAGTTGAAGGCGATGATAGCCAATTCGTTGGTCTATGTATCGATGAAGATCGTCAACCTGAACTGACTGACGAACGTGTTTCTAATTGGGTTAAACAAATCCATGAAGAAATGTGCTTAGCAGAGCTAGAAGACTAGTGCCCGTTCACTAATCGTGACTAATTAGTCACGATTATACAGATATGAAAAAACCTCCATTTAGGAGGTTTTTTACTATTTATATCGCCGGATTAGCATTCAGCTTCTAATCCGTCGTCATCCTCTCTAAACTGCGGTTTCTTTCTGACATACAGAGTGCGCTGAATTTCTGAAACCACATTCCCCTTCTTATCCTTCACATAGATAACAAATTCAGGGAAACATTTTTCTCCAAGCTGTGTCTGACGATAAATTTCATCAAGCTGCCCCTGACTGATTTCAAAATCGGCGTACAAGTCAGACTGACCAGGCTTAATGAAGTTAATGCTCGCTTCCTTATCCCAAACATAATACCGCTCACCTAAAATTCCCATTAACATCAAAGAGTAAACAGGGTCAGTTAAAGAAAATATGCTGCCGCCATATTGAGTGCGATTGGCGTTTTTGTTCCACCAGCGTAGCTTTAATATCGTCTTAACGACTCTAAAGTCAGGGCTTATATGAGCAATACGAATACCCGCTCCCCAGAAAGGTGGCCAAATATTGAGTGCGAATTTTACAATGTTCGGTTTGTAGATTTTTGCGAGTTGCTTATTCATAACAACATTCCATGTTCATATCAGAAACACCGTCACCTTGACTGGTCGAACCTCCACTATAAGTGAGATGCCTCTATTTTACAAAACAGATTGTGATGTCAGTGAGTAACCCTTTGAAGTTCGTGGTTTATTGTTATGCCTGACTAAACTATAATGGTATTAATATTGAATTCTGTTAATTGCGGCAGATCATCAACAGGAAAGTATATGTCAGACAATAATCAAGCGCTAAAAGATGCTGGTCTTAAAGTGACCCTTCCACGGCTCAAAATTTTAGAAGTATTACAACAGCCAGACTGCCAACATATTAGTGCTGAAGATTTATATAAAAAGCTGATCGACTTAGGTGAAGAGATTGGCCTTGCTACCGTTTATCGAGTGCTTAACCAGTTCGATGACGCAGGTATTGTAACGCGTCACCACTTTGAAGGCGGTAAGTCTGTATTTGAACTTTCAACACAACACCACCATGATCACCTAGTGTGTCTAGACTGTGGCGAAGTTATCGAATTCTCTGATGACCTTATCGAAGAAAGACAAAAAGAAATTGCAGAGCGTTACAACGTGAAGTTGACAAACCACAGTTTGTACTTATACGGAAAGAGCATTACCGGAGATTGCAAAGGCAATCCAGACGCGCATAAAGCGAAGAAGTAACATAGAACGCTGGCTTGGGCCGGCGTTTTTTATATGGTCACTACATAAGACGATTAATCGCAACTTATTCTATAATTGACGACTTTATTCAGATACAAAAAAACCGGCTCTAAGCCGGTTTTTTATTAGGGTGCTTATCGAAAGCGAATCACTTTAGCGATTAAGCTTCAGTTTTTCCCCAAGTATCGCGTAGACCAACCGTACGGTTGAATACTAGTGCAGCTGCTTTAGAATCTTTCGAATCTACACAGAAGTAACCTGTTCGTTCAAACTGGTACGCTTGCTCTGCTACACCTTCAGCTAGGCTAGGTTCAACAAAACCGTTAAGTGTAACAAGTGATTCAGGGTTGAGCGTTGCAGCAAAGTCATCAGCAGCAGCTGGGTTTGCCACGGTGAATAGACGATCGTACAAACGAATCTCAGCAGGCAATGCTTTATCAGCCGATACCCAGTGGATAACGCCTTTCACTTTACGGCCATCTGCAGGGTTCTTACCCAAGGTTTCGTTATCGTAAGAACAGAAGATAGTCGTAATGTTGCCTTCTGCATCTTTTTCGATACGTTCAGCTTTAATCACGTAAGCACCACGTAAACGAACTTCTTTACCTAGAACCAAACGCTTATACTTTTTGTTTGCTTCTTCACGGAAGTCATCACGTTCAATCCAAATTTCACGCGTAAATGGTACTTCACGAGTGCCCATTTCTGGCTTGTTTGGATGGTTTGCAACGGTTAGCGTTTCTACTGCGTCTGCTTCGTAATTTTCGATAACGATCTTAACCGGATCCAGAACAGCCATTGCACGAGGTGCATTTTCGTTCAGATCATCACGGATACAAGATTCAAGTGAACCGAACTCAATCATGTTCTCTTGCTTAGTCACACCAATACGCTTACAGAATTCACGGATAGAGCTTGAAGTGAAACCACGACGACGTAGACCAGAGATAGTTGGCATACGAGGGTCGTCCCAACCTTCAACTAGGTTTTCAACCACAAGCTGGTTCAGCTTACGCTTCGACATTACCGTGTATTCAAGATTCAGACGGCTAAACTCGTACTGACGAGGTTGGCAATCAATCGTGATGTTGTCTAGCACCCAGTCATACAAACGACGGTTATCTTGGAATTCAAGCGTACAGATAGAGTGGGTAATGCCTTCTAGTGCATCAGAGATACAGTGTGTGAAGTCGTACATTGGGTAAATGCACCACTTGTCACCTGTCTGATGGTGGTGAGCAAAACGAACACGGTAGATAACAGGATCGCGCATCACCATAAATGAAGAGCTCATGTCGATCTTAGCACGTAGGCACGCTTTACCTTCTTCAAAGCCACCGTCACGCATTTTTTCAAACAACGCTAGGTTCTCTTCAGGGCTGCGGTCACGATATGGACTCGCTTTACCAGGCTCTTTTAACGTGCCACGGTATTCACGGATCTGCTCAGGACTTAGCTCGTCAACATACGCTAAGCCTTTATTAATTAATTCCACAGCATAAGCGTAAAGCGTATCGAAGTAGTTTGATGAATAACAAATATCACCAGACCATTCGAAGCCTAACCAGCTTACATCATTCTTAATAGACTCAACGTATTCAACGTCTTCTTTTTCAGGGTTTGTATCATCGAAACGAAGATTACATTGTCCCTGGTAGTCCTGAGCAATACCAAAGTTCAAGCAAATAGATTTAGCGTGACCAATGTGCAGGTAGCCATTTGGCTCCGGCGGGAAACGAGTATGCACGCTACTGTGTGTACCATCCGCTAAATCTTTATCAATAATTTGGCGAATGAAATTCGATGGACGAGCCTCAGCTTCACTCATCTATAGCACCTCTATGTATTTAGTATTGTCAGAGAAAGTTATCTTTCATATCCGAGACAAAGGCCGCTTTTATTGCCTGTCAAAGATAGAAAGATCATTGTTGCTAATCATCCACAATTCTGCGCCTTTGCACAATAAGAACCGTCCTTTAATTGTGATTATTTCTCCGATTCGATGAAGAATAGAACGAACATTGTTCACTGGCTCTAAACAACAGGCACAAAAAAGCCTCCCATGTGGGAGGCTTTCAATTTGACACTTACTTAAGAGTAACTTTACGTCTTAATTAAGTACTTCCCTTACTATGGAAGTTTTACATCAGATAGGTCTTCACCTGCACCGATAGCTTTCATTTCGCCAGCTACAATTTCAGCTAGTGGACCTAGGATAACCTGTAGGTTGTTTTCACCTAGTTTAACCACACCTTTAGCGCCGAGCTTCTTAAGAACAACTTCATCAGCGATAGAGCGGTCTTTTAGCGTTAGACGTAGACGAGTGATACAAGCATCGATTGAAGTCAGGTTTTCGTGACCACCTAGTGCTTTTAGGTATTGGCGTGCAACCTCACCTTTTGGTGCGTCGCCAGCAGGAGCCGCTACAGCTTCGTCATCATCTTCACGACCGGGCGATTTCAAGTTGAAAGCGCGGATTGCGAAAGAGAAAGTGAAGAAGTATAGAGCACCGAATGCTAAGCCAATCAATAGTAGAGTGAATGGTTTAGTTGCTAGACCCCAGTTCAATACGAAGTCGATAAGACCAGCAGAGAAACCGAAACCGTGCAAAGTACCAAACATGTTAGCAACAACTAGAGACAGACCAGTAAATACAGCGTGCATTGCGTATAGAGCAGGAGCTAGGAATACGAACATGAATTCTAGCGGCTCTGTGATACCTGTTAGGAATGAACAGAATGCAACAGAGAACAGTGCGCCACCAACTTGACTACGTTTTTCAGCAGGAGCAGCTAGGTACATTGCAAGTGCAGCACCTGGTAGACCAAACATCATTACAGGGAAGAAACCGTTCATGAATACGCCAGCACCTTTATCACCACCGAAGAAACGGTGTAGGTCGCCAGATTTAACTGTTTCAGTCACTTCTTTCACAACAGTTGTGATTTCTGGAGTAACAGAGTTAGCGAATGTGAACGTGTGCTCTTGACCAACAACTAGTGTTTTAGCCAGTGCAGGGTCAACACAAAGTTGAGTGATACCAGCGAATGCGCCTTGACCAGCAACGATGATTTCTTGACATGTGCCCATACCAAACCAGAAGTATGAGTTCAATACGTGGTGAAGACCAACAGGGATAAGTGCACGGTTAAGAGTACCGTAAACGAATTGACCAACAGCGCCAGACGTTGATACTGCGTGAGCTAGTGCGTCTAGACCAGATTGAACACCAGGCCAAACCACACCAGACACAGCACCTGCAACAAGTGCAAATAAGCCGGCCATGATTGGTACTAAACGTTTACCTGCGAAGAAAGCCAGCCACTCAGGAAGACGTGTTGCATGGAAGGCGTTGTAAGAGTGACCTGCGATGATACCTGCGAAGATACCGCCGAAGAACGACATGTTAACGTCGGCGTTAATTGTCGTTGCTGTAGCTGTTAGTACGAAGTAAGCAACTGCACCAGCAAGACCCGCTGCGCCGTTACCATCTTTAGAAAGACCAATCGCGATACCTAGACCAAAAAGCAATGGTAGGTTACCGAAGATAGCACCACCAGCTTGCGCCATAAATGGAATATCAAGTAGATCGCCTTGACCTAAACGTAGTAGAAGCGCCGCAATCGGAAGCGTTGCGATAGGTAGCATTAACGCTTTACCTAGCTTCTGTGCATATCCTAGAATATTCACCAGTTGTTTCCCCCTATAGGATTTTTTAGAATTCGTCTGAGAAACTTATTTTAGTCGCTCAATTTAGTCCTATTCAGTGTATTCAATTAATTTTGCTCCGCAAATTAAAACCTTACCATTTGTGATCCTAATCACCAGTTTTTACCAAATCCAGAGGTTTTTGCTAGCGAGATCATAAAACTTATTTTATCATTCAAAAAAATGAACATTTATAGATAAAATCCAAATATAAAGATTGGGTTAATGCCCGGTCATTTTAGGTAGAAAATGCCAATAAACAACCGAAAAACATTAGCTTAAAACTATAAAATTAACTAATTGTTCATTTGTTTTTCAAACACTTAAATACTTTTCTCATTTTAAAAACGTTTGCTCGTAAAAGATAAATCGTTACGTAAATGATGCTCGCAAACTAAGTCCACATTTAGGTAACGAACAAATTTAAAAGATCTCACGAAATAAGGATTAGCTGACTATGTACGCGCTAAGTAACTGTAAAATTTACACTGGTAGTGATGTTCTAACCGATCATGCTGTTGTAATTGAAAACGAACTGATCAAAAAAGTCTGTCCTATCTCTGAATTACCAGAAGGAATCGAGGTCCGTGACCTAGATGGTACAAATCTAAGCCCGGGTTTTATTGATCTACAACTGAATGGCTGTGGCGGTGTAATGCTGAATGATGAGATCACTGCTGACACAATGCAGATCATGCATAAAGCAAACCTTAAATCGGGCTGTACTAGCTTTTTACCTACGCTAATCACCTCTTCGGACGAAGATATGCGCGCGGTTATTACGGCAGCTCGTGAATACCACAACCAATACCAAAACCAGTCTTTAGGTTTGCACCTTGAAGGCCCATATCTAAACGTTGCGAAAAAAGGCATCCACAGTGTCGATCACATTCGTAAATCTGACAATGAAATGATTGAGCTTATCTGTGAAAACAGTGACCTTGTGGCCAAAGTAACACTGGCTCCTGAGCTCAACGACCCAGAACATATTGAGCGTCTACACAAAGCTGGCGTAGTGGTTTCTATCGGCCACACCAATGCCACTTACGCTGAAGCGCGTCAAGGCTTTGAATCAGGCATCACTTTCGCGACTCACCTGTTCAACGCTATGACACCTATGGTTGGTCGTGAACCTGGCGTTGTTGGCGCGATTTACGACACGCCTGAAGTTTACGCTGGCATCATCGCTGACGGTTTCC
The DNA here is from genome assembly GCF_042466085.1 of Vibrio sp. R78045. NCBI lineage: Bacteria > Pseudomonadati > Pseudomonadota > Gammaproteobacteria > Vibrionales > Vibrionaceae > Vibrio > Vibrio sp. R78045. The sequence goes on along the minus strand of NZ_JAXHBS010000008.1, from coordinate 693,972 downwards.
ACGTTGATTACGCAAACATCCGAATTGCACATAAAATAAAAGGAGAAAAGTTGGTATTAGTGACGGATGCCACAGCTCCTGCAGGTGCTGACATGGAATACTTTATTTTTGTCGGTAAGAAAGTATATTACCGTGATGGTAAGTGTGTTGATGAAAACGGCACACTGGGCGGCTCAGCTCTGACTATGATTGAAGCAGTTCAGAATACAGTTGAGCACGCTGGTATCGCTTTAGACGAAGCTCTTCGCATGGCTACGCTATACCCAGCTCAGGCTATCGGTGTAGAAAGCAAGCTAGGTCGAATCAAAAAAGGCATGGTTGCAAACCTTGCCGTATTTGACCGAGACTTTAACGTTAAAGCGACTGTTGTTAACGGACAATACGAGCACAATTAAGTATGAATGGCGGACAAATAGGTAACGTAGACTTAGTTAAACAACTAAACAGTGCGGCGGTATACCGACTTATAGACCAACAAGGGCCTATCAGTCGTATACAAGTGGCTGATGTAAGCCAACTCGCACCGGCAAGTGTTACAAAAATTACCCGCCAACTTTTAGAACGCGGCCTAATTAAAGAGGTTGCGCAGCAAGCGTCTACTGGCGGTAGACGCGCTATTTCCCTAACCACAGAAGTAGAACCCTTTCATTCTGTTGCTGTGCGTTTGGGGCGAGACTACATTCAAATAAGCCTGCATGACCTTGGCGGTCGTGAATTGGCTTTCCAACAACAAGACCTGAATTATTCAGACCAATCAGACCTTACCCAAGGCTTGGTCAATAGCTTGAAGGCTTTCATTGCTGAACATCAACCAAAGATCGATCAGTTGATTGCCATTGGTGTCACTCTTCCTGGCTTGGTTAACCCAACAACAGGTGTTGTTGAGTACATGCCAAACACAGACATCGATAACCTAGCATTAAGCGACATTATTCGTGACACATTCCATGTTGCTTGTTTTGTGGGTAATGACGTTAGAGGAATGGCACTTGCTGAGCACTACTTCGGTGCGAGTAAAGATAGCCAAGACTCTATTTTAGTTAGTGTTCACCGCGGTACAGGTGCCGGCATTATTGTAAATGGTCAAGTGTTCCTAGGCCATAACCGCAACGTGGGTGAAATTGGTCATATCCAAATTGATCCGCTCGGCGAGCAATGCCAATGTGGTAACTTCGGCTGTCTTGAAACAGTAGCGGCAAACCCAGCCATTGTTGAGCGAGTACAGAAGCTGATTAAGCAAGGCTATGAGTCTTCTTTGACCGAGCTTGAACATATTACGATTCAAGATGTTTGTGACCACGCGATTAATGGTGATGAACTAGCGAAGCAAAGCTTAGTTCGAGTAGGAAATCAGTTAGGTAAGGCTATCGCAATGACGATTAACTTATTTAACCCTCAGAAAGTTATCATTGCTGGTGATATAACTAAGGCACAAGAGATTGTTTTCCCTGCGATTAAGCGCAATGTTGAGAATCAGTCGTTAACGGCTTTCCATAGCGGCCTGCCTATTGTAGCATCTCAGATCGATAAACATCCTACGATGGGAGCTTTTGCCATGATCAAGCGCGCCATGCTCAACGGTGTGTTACTTCAAAAGCTACTCGAAGACTAAAGAAAAACAATTCTGATTGTCCGCGGGCCGTGTTTGTATAAACACGGCCCGTTTTTTTAAGCTAGGGAACTACAACAACAAGTTATGGAACTTATATTAATATCCACTGCGTTTATTGCAGGATTTATTGCTTTAAAGTGTCACCTTCCTCCATTAGTTGGTTTTTTGGTCGCAGGTTTTGGGCTTTACGCTCTAGGCTTTGAAACCAATGACACCATCATTACCTTGGCTGACCTTGGTGTCACCCTGCTCCTATTTACAATTGGCTTAAAGCTAGACATCAAAACCCTACTCTCTAAAGAGATCTGGGCCGGTGCTACCATCCATAACCTTTTATCCACTCTGTTTTTTGCTGTAGCCCTGTTTGGTTTTAAATTCTTAGGTATTTCGTCTCTAGCAGCAATGTCGATAGAACAAATCGTTCTACTCGGTTTCGCTCTCTCATTCTCTAGTACCGTATTCGCGGTGAAGTCTCTGCAAGAAAAAGGGGAAATGAACGCGACCTATGGCACGCTAGCGATTGGTATTCTCGTCATGCAGGATATCTTTGCAGTGGTCTTTTTGACCGCATCGACAGGTAAGATTCCAGAGTGGTACGCCATCGCACTCTTCGCTTTACCATTTTTACGTCCGCTGTTCTACAAAATCCTTGATTGGGTTGGGCACGGTGAAATGTTGGTGCTGTTCGGCATCTTTTTCGCATTAGTTGTTGGTGCTGGCTTGTTCCAGTTTGTAGGTGTAAAACCAGACTTGGGCGCTCTTATCTTAGGTATGTTGCTAGCAGGTCACCCAAAAGCTTCAGAGCTGTCGAAATCGCTGTTTAACCTCAAAGAGCTTTTCCTCGTTTGCTTCTTCTTGAATATTGGGTTATCCGAGCAACCTACTATCCAAGGCTTCATGCTCGCTATCTTATTCTTGCTGTTGCTGCCAGTGAAAGGCGTGCTTTACTTCTTGGTACTCAACCGCTTCAAATTCCGTGTTCGAACATCCCTACTCGCCTCTCTATCACTGTTTAACTACAGTGAATTTGGTCTTATCGTTGGCGGTTTAGCCTTTAAGATGGGTTGGATGTCTGGTGACATCTTGGTGGCTGTGGCGATTGCAGTTTCGCTATCGTTTTTGATCGCTGCGCCTCTAAACAAAGCGGGCCACAAACTTTATCAACAATCAGGCCGCTGGTTAAAAGAGCATGCAGCTGAAAAACTTAACCAACGTGATAAACGAATTGACCCGGGCCGTGCACAGGTATTGATTCTAGGTATGGGACGTATTGGTACTGGCGCCTACGATGAATTACGTTCGCGCTATGGCAAGGTTAGCTTAGGTGTCGAAGTTCGTGAAGAAGCGGCACACAACCATAGAAACCTAGGAAGAAACGTTATTTCTGGCGATGCAACTGACCCAGATTTCTGGGAGCGTATCTTAGATACAGCAAACGTGAAGTTAGTGATCTTGGCGATGCCTCATCACCAAGGAAATCAAACCGCCTTAGAGCAATTGAAGTCACGCCACTTTAAAGGTCAAATTGCGGCGATTGCTGAGTATCCCGATCAGCTCGAAACACTGAAAGAGAATGGCGTCGATGCGGCATTTAATATTTACAGCGAAGCGGGTAGTGGTTTTGCTCGACACGTCTGCGAACAACTAAACCCAAATATCGATAAAACCTAACCTTAAATGCCCTCTGCCAAACCTCTCAAATTTGCTGTTTTTTTGCACTTTTGGGAGGTTTCTGTACAAAAAACCGACCACAATTAGATAGCAAACACCAAAAACACTAAATAATTAGATATTTTCTAACAGAACACCCTTTATATTATTTTTTTGCTCACATCTGGTTGCTTTTTTTAGCCAGAATGGCAAATTGAATGCAGTTAATTTAGAAATTATTTAAAAGGAAGTTCTATGTGTTCAGTATTTGGCATTCTCGACATTAAAAGTGATGCCGCAGCACTTCGCCCTATTGCTTTAGAAATGTCAAAGAAGCTTCGTCACCGTGGTCCAGACTGGTCTGGTATCTACGCTGGTGAAAAAGCAATCCTCGCTCACGAACGTTTGGCTATCGTTGGCCTGAACAGTGGCGCACAGCCACTATACAGCCAAGATAAAAAACACATTCTTGCAGTGAACGGCGAAATTTATAACCACAAAGAACTTCGTGCACGCTATGAAGATAAGTACCAGTTTCAGACAGATTCTGACTGTGAAGTAATCCTAGCGTTATACCAAGAAATGGGCGCAGACCTTTTAGAAGAGCTTAACGGTATTTTCGCATTCGTTTTATACGACGAAGAGAAAGACGAGTACCTAGTGGGCCGCGACCATATTGGTATTATCCCGCTTTATCAAGGTTACGATGAGCACGGCAACTACTACGTTGCTTCAGAGATGAAAGCATTGGTTGAAGTATGTAAAACAATCAGTGAATTCCCTCCAGGTAGCTTCTACTCTTCAAAAGATGCAGAACCTCAACGCTATTACATCCGCGATTGGAACGAGTACGCTGCGGTACAAGGCAACAGCACAAGCAAAGAAGAACTGACTGAAGCGCTAGAAGCAGCCGTTAAACGTCAACTAATGACTGATGTTCCTTACGGTGTACTTCTATCTGGAGGCCTTGATTCATCAATTACTTCAGCAGTCGCTAAACGCTTTGCAGCAATGCGTATCGAAGATGATGAGCAATCTGAAGCTTGGTGGCCACAACTGCACTCATTCGCTGTTGGCCTTGAAGGCGCACCAGATCTTATCGCTGCTCGTGAAGTTGCAGACAAGATCGGTACAGTGCACCACGAGATGACTTACACCATTCAGGAAGGCTTAGATGCCATCCGTGATGTTATTTACCACATCGAGACTTACGATGTAACGACGATTCGTGCATCAACGCCGATGTACTTACTTGCTCGTAAGATCAAAGCAATGGGCATCAAAATGGTACTGTCTGGCGAAGGTGCTGATGAGATCTTTGGTGGTTACCTATACTTCCATAAAGCACCAAACGCAAAAGAGTTCCATGAAGAGACAGTACGTAAGCTACTTGCTCTAAGCATGTTCGACTGTGCTCGTGCAAACAAATCACTGGCGGCATGGGGCGTTGAAGGTCGTGTACCATTCTTAGATAAAGAGTTCATTGATGTAGCAATGCGTCTGAACCCTGAAGATAAAATGTGTGGTAACGGTAAGATGGAGAAACACATCCTACGTGAGTGTTTTGAAGACTACCTACCAGACTCAATCGCTTGGCGTCAAAAAGAACAGTTCTCTGACGGCGTTGGCTACGATTGGATCGATACGTTGAAAGCAACGGCTGAAGCAAAAGTAACGGATCAACAAATGGAAGCCGCTAAATTCCGTTTCCCTTACAACACGCCAACAACCAAAGAAGGTTACGCTTACCGTGAGATCTTCGAAGAGTTATTCCCTCTAGAATCAGCAGCAGAATGTGTCCCTGGCGGTCCTTCGGTTGCCTGTTCATCTGCGAAAGCCATTGAATGGGATGAGTCATTCAAAAACTGTGTAGACCCATCTGGTCGTGCGGTACAAGCCGTTCACAACGACTCTTACTAAGAGGTTTCGTTTGAATAAATGCTAAACACTAAAAAGGCGCATAATGCGCCTTTTTTATTAAGCCTTGTTTTTATTCTTGCGCTTATGCTTGGGCTTGAAGTGCCTCGTTCTCAATACTGACAGGTACCACTTGACTGATCATCTTAACTAACATGATAGAACGCGCCTCACCATCTTTTTGATGATAGATAGCCTCAATACCAGCAAACTGACCACTCTTAATTTTCACGACTTGCCCTGATTCAAACTCAATACAACAGTCTTCAGTATCGTCACTAAAACATTTCTCGAACTCTTTAAGCTCAAACACTAAATCACCTTGTACTTCATGTGGCCTAGATCCGAATTTAATAAAGTCGACAACACCACGAGTAGAGCGAACCGTCGTAAAACTTGGGCCTTGCTCATAATCAAAGCGAACAAAGATGTAAGATGGAAATAACGGTTCTTTGACCTGCTTTTCTTTCCCTCGAACAACCTTTTCAACTTCTATTTGGGGATAAAAACACTCCACCCCTTGATTTTCTAAGTGCAACTGCGCGCGTTTTTGATCACCACGCTTACAGTAAAGTAAATACCAACGTTTCATTTTACTAGCCATTTTATATTTTTAGATATTTTACCACATGCCTAAAACGGTTGAATCGCCATTAATAAAATGAATCGAGCAAGCAAGAAATAATGCGTAGCAGACCAATTTATCAACAAAAAGTTATAGGTAGCAAAAGTGGTTAAGCATTGTACAGGGATCGTTTTCAGATAAAAAGGTGCATTATTGTAAGCGTGTGTACGCCACTCCTATTATGCATAGCATACTCTTTAAAACCCGAAGTAATACACCAAACTAATACATAACAATTAAACCATTCAGGGATGCGCTTGAATTGTTTATTACGCCACCAAACCAAATTTGAAAAATTAGTTTGCAGCACGCGTTAACTGGGTGACATTACAAAGAAAACCTCACATTATCATTTACTTATAAAAAATAAGTTGTCGTAACCATAAAATACACCTATTGCAGATGGTTATTCTACTCTGTATACATAAGTAACTATAAAATCTTTTAATACCTAAAATTAATAAAACTTATGCCAAGCAATCACAAAATTTTTGGCCACCCTAGAGGCCTATTTCTACTTTTTAGCACAGAGCTATGGGAACGTTTTTCCTACTATGCGATGCGTGCAATTCTGGTTTTATTCTTAACTGACACTACCCTCAACGGTGGACTTGGTTGGTCAACAAAAGACGCACTCGATCTCTATGGTATTTACACCGGTTTAGTCTATATCACACCATTAATTGGTGGCTGGATTGCCGATAATTACCTAGGTCAACGTAAATCGATCTTGATTGGTGGCCTATTAATGGCACTTGGTCAATTTACACTTGCTCTGCCCAATGGTTTCATTGGCTTAGACCAAGTAAACGCTCTTTACCTTGGTTTAGCGCTGCTTATCAGTGGTAACGGCATGTTTAAACCAAACATCTCGACCATGGTTGGCGATCTGTACCAAGAAGGCGATAACCGACGTGACGGTGCTTTCACCATTTTCTACATGGGCATTAACTTAGGCGCACTACTTGGTGGCTTAATTTCAGGCGCTGCAGTCGACTCTTTCGGCTGGAAGGCAGGTTTCCTTGCCGCTGGTATTGGTATGGTCATTAGCCTGATTATGCAAATGACGATGGCTCAATCTTGGTTAGGTAACATCGGTTCGGTGCCAGCAGCTGCACGAGCAAAAGCACTGAACAAGTCGAAAGAGAAAACGCCACTCACAAAAGAAGAGTTCGACAGATTAAAAGTTATTCTGGTTATGGGTCTGTTCGTGATCGTTTTCTGGGCAGGCTTTGAACAAGCCGGTGGCCTAATGAATATTTATACTCAGCAATATACTGACCGTATGATAGGCGATTTTGAAGTACCAGCTGCTTGGTTCCAGTCTCTGAACCCGTTCTTCATCATCACACTTGCGCCATTAATAGCCGCATTCTGGGTCAAACTTGGTAAGCGCGAACCAAACTCTCCTGTGAAATTTGCGATGGCTCTGTTTTTCTTAGCTCTAGGCTTCGTGTGCATGATGGGTGCAGTAATGGAACAAGGTGGCGACCTAACAGTCAAAACATCCATGCTTTGGCTAGTCGGTGCTTTCTTCTTCCATACTCTTGGTGAGCTTTGTCTATCTCCTATTGGCCTGTCGTTGGTCACTAAGTTAGCTCCACTTCGCCTAGCATCGTTAATGATGGGGGCATGGTTTGGCTTTAACGCCATTGCAAACTACGTAGCAGGCCTGGTAGGTTCACACGTAGGTGAGCTTGGTGCTATGTCTATTTTCAGTGGTATTGCGATTACTGCAACGGTGAGTGGCATATTACTGTTGCTGTGTGCTGGTAAACTCGTGTCATGGATGCATGGCGTAGAAACTAACACCTTGCTAGAAGCTGAACCAAAAACAACAGAAGCTTCAGCTGTTTAATAGCTAAGCGTCTATTACTAGACGAAACATCAAAATAAAAAAGGACTGCTCTATGAGCAGTCCTTTTTTATTTCTATTATGTGAAGTGCTGTTGCCAATAAACAGTCGTTAGCGATGAATCGCCACTAGCTCTGCCATCATATCAATATGAGAGTCCCTGTCGTTGAGACACATAATATAGCTAAAGTCTGAACCACCAGCTTCAATGAAGGTCTCTTTGCACTGGTCCGAAATCTCTTCCAACGTTTCCAGACAGTCAACTGAGAATGCAGGTGCCATGATATCGATCTTTTTGATGCCCTTGCTCGGCAGTGATTCCAGCGTCTCGTCAGTGTAAGGCTTCAACCACTCTTCTCGACCAAACCGAGACTGGTACGTCATGGTAATATCGTCCTCTGACAACTCTAACTCTGCAGCCAGTAATTTTGTCGTCGCTTCGCAATGCTGCGGGTAAATATCACCCTCATCTGCCAATCGCTTAGGGATACCATGGAAAGAACACACTAAATGATCGGCTCTGCCATTTTTATCCCAATGGCTACGAACGCTTTCAGCCAGTGCTTTTGCGTAACTTGGATGCGCGTAGTAGTCACGAATAAAGCGGTAGCTTGGAATCACAGACATCTGTTTAAAGGCTTTAGTTAAACCATCAGAAACAGCCGCTGTCGTTGTTCCAGAGTACTGAGGGTACAGAGGTAGTACGATGATGTCTTCGACGCCCTTCTCCATCAGCTGTTCGACACCCGTCTTAAGACTTGGGTTGCCATAGGTCATACCCAACGCAACAGGCATTTGCAATTTCTTCTGCAGTTTCTCAGCTTGTCTTTGTGAGTACACAAGCAGCGGTGATCCATCGTCCATCCACACAGACTGATACAATTTAGCCACTTTCGGAGCTCGAATCGGTAAGATTACACCATGCAGGATTGGACACCAGAGCCAACGAGTTAGGTTTACCACTCGCTTGTCATGTAAGAATTCACTCAAAAATCGACGAACGCCAGCCGGGGTTGCCGAATCTGGAGTCCCTAAGTTCACCAGTAAAACGCCCTGCTTTTTATTATTTTCCATAGATACCTGAGACTAATATGTGATTTTCTGGAAAGTAATATACTAATCGGAATAAGTTCAAGATCATTGTGTATACCAAATGTTTGAATAATCATTCTGAACATGAGGTACCTCAAGCTCCACACTGCTATCTATCATCAGGACTAATAATCTTGAATCATGTGCAATCAAACTTATCGAGATTGGTATCGTACTAAAATTTGGAACAAAAAAAGCGACCCGTAAGGTCGCTTCTAATATATCAAATTCTAAAACTGGCTGTTAGCCAATTATGCTAGTGCTTTCTCAAGTTCTGCACTAACTTCAGCGACTTGCTTAGTACCGTCAAATTTAAGGTACTTAGTGTTGCCTGCTTCCGCTTCTTTACCGTAGTAAGAAATAAGCGGAGCTGTTTGATCGTGGTACACACCTAGACGAGCACGAACTGTTTCTTCTTTGTCGTCATCACGTACAACTAGTTCTTCGCCAGTGATGTCATCTTTGCCTTCTTCTTTAGGTGGGTTGTACACATTGTGGTATGTACGACCAGAAGGAAGGTGAGCACGACGACCAGCCATACGTTCAACAATCACATCATCAGCTACGTCAAATTCAACAACGTAATCTACAGCGATGCCCATTTCTTTAAGGCCATCAGCTTGTGGGATTGTGCGTGGGAAACCGTCTAGTAGGAAACCTTTCTCGCAGTCATCTTGAGCAATACGCTCTTTGATAAGACCAAGGATAATTTCATCAGAAACTAGCTGACCAGCGTCGATTACTGATTTTGCTTGCTTACCAAGCTCAGTACCCGCTTTGATAGCAGCACGTAGCATGTCACCAGTTGAAATTTGAGGGATACCAAATTTGTTCATGATGAAGTTAGCTTGAGTGCCTTTACCCGCGCCAGGAGCACCTAGAAGAATGATGCGCATGTTTAATCCTCTTATAAAATTATGATTTATACCGAAGCTCACTATTCCACTTTCGTAGTTCATTTTTAGGATAAACAGAAAGCGTTAGATAACCATTGAGGTTAAGTAAAACTGCAAATAGAAGCCAAACGGTAAGTTTCGGTATAACGTTTAAAAATCATACAACTGGGAACGATAGGTTCCTAGTCCCAGCTGATTAGGTCGAGCATTCTATCACATTAATATTCAATTTGGCTGAATTTACGACTAAAGAATGCATCGACAACATTTGTGGTAACGATAACGGTGGCGTTGGCCACATTTACCGAATTTTCAACGACGTTCATAAAAAAAGCTCGCATTTGCGAGCTTTTTATTACAATTATTGGATTAGCCCAAAGTCGAAAGACTAGCGCTTTGTTAGTAGCTCGTTGATTGCACCCAAGAATTGTGACGGATCTTCCATTGAGCCTTTTTCAGCTAGCATAGCCTGGCCAAGGAGTAACTCAACCCAACGACCGAACGCTTGCTCGTCCGCTTCATCTGCCATTTGTTTAACCAGAGCATGCTCAGGGTTAATCTCAAAAATGTACTTAACTTCAGGTGCCGCTTGGCCAGCAGCTTCAAGAAGTTTAGCCATTTGCGTACCCATTTCGAAGTCGTCAGTGACAACGACTGCTGGCGTTGTTGCTAGCTTGAAAGTAGTACGAACTTCTTTAACACGATTGCCAAGGTAAGCTTGAGTGCGTTCGACAACAGATTTGAACTCTTCTTCTGTCTCTTTTTGCTTCTCTTTCTCTTCTTCACCTTCAAACTTGCTTAGATCTAAGCCAGCTTTAGTGATTGACTGGAACTGCTTACCGTCGAAGTCCGTTAGGTAGTTCATCACGTACTCGTCAATGCGATCGTACATTAGAACCACTTCAATGCCTTTGGCTTTAAACTGCTCTAAGTGAGGGCTGTTCTTAGCGGCTGCGTAGCTATCAGCAGTTAGATAGTAAATCTTGTCTTGGCCTTCTTTCATGCGCTCAACATAAGAAGCAAGGCTGATGGTTTGCTCTGCAGAGTCTACTTCCGTAGATGAGAAACGAAGTAGACCAGCGATCTTCTCTTTGTTAGCCATGTCTTCCGCTGGGCCTTCTTTCATCACTAGGCCAAACTCTTTCCAAAACTCTAGGTACTTATCGTTATCATTCTTTGCCATACGCTCAAGCATCGTTAGAACACGTTTAGTACATGCACCACGTAGAGATTGAGTTACCTTGTTGTCTTGGAGAATTTCACGAGACACGTTGAGAGGCAGATCATTTGAGTCAATTAAACCACGAACGAAACGCATGTAAGATGGCATGAATTGTTCAGCATCATCCATAATGAATACACGCTGCACGTAGAGTTTCAAGCCACTTTTATGGTCACGGTTCATCATATCCCAAGGAGCTTTCGCTGGGATGTAAAGCAAGCTTGTGTAGTCGTTCTTACCTTCAACTTTGTTGTGGCTCCATGTTAATGGATCAGCAAAGTCGTGAGATACATGTTTGTAGAACTCTTGGTATTCTTCTTTCTCGATATCAGATTTGTTGCGGGTCCAAAGTGCTTGCGCTTTATTGATCTGTTCCCAATGCTCCTCCTCGGTATCTTTACCTTCGTCATCTTTAACGGCTGTTAAGATAGAAACCGGGATACCGATGTGGTCAGAGTATTTACCGATCACTTCACGCAAACGCCATTCATTTAAGAACTCTTTGCCGTCTTCACGCATATGAAGAATGATGTCGGTACCGCGAGACTCTTTAGTGATGTCTTCAATGGTGTAATCACCTTCACCTGCAGAGTGCCATTGAACGGCTTCATTGCTCGCTAGGCCCGCTGCACGAGTGCGAACAGTTACTGCGTCTGCCACGATAAATGCAGAATAAAAACCAACACCAAATTGACCGATCAGCTGAGAGTCTTTGCTCTGATCTTCAGACAACTTTGAGAAAAAGTCTGCAGTGCCTGACTTCGCGATCGTACCTAAATGCTCAATAACGTTGTCGCGGCTCATGCCGATACCGTTGTCAGAAATCGTTAAAGTATTTGCTTCCGCATTAAACGACAGTTTAACACCTAGATCCGCGTCACCTTGGTAGAGGTCACCATTCGATAGCGCTTGAAAACGAAGCTTGTCAGCCGCGTCAGATGCGTTAGAAATCAACTCTCGTAGGAAAATTTCTTTGTTTGAATACAGTGAGTGAATCATCAGATGAAGTAGCTGTTTTACTTCAGATTGAAAGCCACGAGTCTCTTTATTTTGCGTTGCCGTTTCGCTCATTTTTACTCCAAAACATCTATACTTTATGTTGAACAAATACAGGGGCGTTATATTGAATACCTCTCATATGTTCATTAACATGAGGATGACAATTGTAAATTCAAGGTCAAAAATCATAAAAACACTGTTTTTTTGATCTGTTTTTATTATCCTTGAGCCTGATAAATATAAAAGAACATAAAAGAAGCCATAATTTGGTGAAGAATCAGACGAACTTCACCTCTAATTTGTCTATTTCGCACCCAAAATCATCCAAAAATAGAAGAATTCAATGAGCAATATCGGCACAAAGTTTATTCTCGCACAGCGGTTCGTATTCGATCCAAATAGCAATTCACTTGTTGACCAAATGAGCGACGGCGAAGTCGTACGTCTTGGTAGCAATGAAAGCCGCATTCTCCTAATGCTGTCAGAAAGGCCCAATGAAGTTATCACTCGCAATGAATTGCACGAATATGTTTGGCGAGACCAAGGCTTTGAGGTCGATGACTCAAGCTTAACGCAAGCAGTATCGACACTGAGAAAGATGCTGAAAGACTCGACCAAATCTCCAGAGTTCGTTAAGACCGTTCCAAAACGGGGTTACCAATTTATTGCCACTGTTGAGCGTTCTGCACCACTTTCATCAAGTGACCAGTCAATGATGACTGAAATTGCAGAAAATGACGTCGAACCAATCTTGACATTTGCACATACTACGACGATCGAAGATATCGCATCTGAAACCATAGAACTAACACCAATCACGAAAATTCAAGAGACAAAAGTTGAGGTCGAGCCAACCATAACGCCCGTTTTAGCTTCGACCAACAACAATAAATGGCTAACGTTTTCGTTACTGCTTGCAGCTTTCATCATGCCTATTCTGGTTTTGACGTTTACTAATCCTGCAGAATCAGAGTTTCGCACGTTAGCTGAGGTTGACGGCGTGAAAGTACAATCACCAATCAATCACCCTGATCTATCCAGTTGGCTACCAGCCATAGAAAAATGTGTGTTGCATTACAATACCAATCACACAGGAATGCTAAAGCCAGCTGAAGTGATTGCGACAGGCGGTCAAACCAATAATCTTGCTCTTAACTATATTCACCCTCAAGAATATTCGAGTGAAAATGTAACCCTTAGAATTTACGCTAACCAGGCGGATTTAAACGACATTTGTAAAGGTAATCAGTAATATGAAATTAAAAGTATCCATTATTTTACTGGTCCTTTCTGCATTCCTAAGTGGTTGGTTGTATTGGGGAAGTGATGCAAAAGTCGAGCGACTACTTACTCAGCACGAGTGGCAGTCAAAAATGGTGACTCTGATCACTGACAACAAACAAGCTGACTCGATTGGCCCACTTCGTAAGGTTGAACTATCTTCCAACGCAAAATACTTACCTAATGGCACTTACTTAAGAATGTCGATAGTTAGGCTATATAGCACACAAACTGCACCGGCGAATGTGATCAACATTTCAGAGACGGGTCAATGGGATATCAATGACAACTACTTACTTGTCTCTCCTACTGAGTTTAAGGATGTGACTTCGGCCCAGCGCCAAGATTTCTCTGAAGAGCAGCTAAACCTAATCACTCAGGTTATCAAGATGGATGCAGAACAGAGCCGTCGAATTGATATTGTGAACACGAAAACGCTGTTACTCACTAGCTTGAATCACGGTTCTACAGTATTGTTTTCAAACTAAGGTCGAATAGCTCCTACCTCATACCCATTGCTGTGAAACCTTAAACGGTATACCAATAGAAAAAGGGGCATGATGCTCCTTTTTTTATTACCTGTAGCATCTGTATTCTCATTGAAGTCATGATGTTGGTATCAGGATTTACTCATACTTAAAGGACGTCCAATGAATACAAGCTCAGACAAAGCATCATCAATCACTAAAGCATCTATATCCATACACTATTGTCGTCAATGTAATTGGATGCTTCGCTCTAGTTGGTTGTGCCAAGAATTACTGCATACTTTCAGTGAAGAAATAGAGCAAGTGAGTTTGAACCCAGGCACAGGAGGCAGGTTCGAAATCTTTTGTAATGGCGTGCAAATTTGGGAAAGAAAAGCAGATGGAGGCTTTCCTGAAGCTAAAGTACTGAAGCAAAGAGTTCGAAACATCATTGCTCCAGATAAAGATCTTGGCCACGTAGACTCAAAGTAAGCGTTCCAGAAGGGTTTAGCTATTTAGCCTCAATTAACTGTTGTTTTTAATTAACTGAGGCACTCAAATCAACGACTCTACTCAATCGGCGACTGTAGTATTCATAAGTCTCTGATCGGTTTACTCACGACGACCAGTTTATAGATTGCCACTCACAAGCAAGTCGCCTTCGAGGCTAATCACTTGAAATGTGTTGTTTTCATAGATGCCATAGCTAGCGGCATGACCATCTCTTGGAAACGTGACTGAGCTTGGATTGAAGATAAATACACCATCTTGGTATTCTGCAACAGGGATGTGAGTATGCCCGTGCGCAATTACATCACCCGCTTTTAATACAGGTCGCTTGTTGGTGTTATAAAGGTGACCATGAGTTAAGAAGATACGCGCGCCAGACTCTAACAGTACCCATGAATAATCCATCATCATCGGGAAAGACAGCAACATCTGATCCACTTCGCTATCGCAATTACCGCGAACGGCGATAATCTCTTCTGAAAACGCATTTAACTTTTCTGCGACCGCAGGCGGATTATATCCCTCAGGAATCGGGTTTCTTGGACCATGATTCAGAATATCACCCAATAGAACTAAATATTGCGCACCAGACGCTTGATAAAGTTCTAATGCCTTTTCAGTAGCTGGTAGCGATCCGTGTAGATCGGAAGTAAAAAATAATTTCACACATACTTCTCCATAAAAATTATGTGTCTATTGTACGTATTGAAAGGTTAAACGTCATCTCTCGCCATACCATTGATCACGATATTATTGTAACTAACCATACCGACTATCTTATTATCACAGACCACCGGAGCACGGCTGATACCAAAGCGCTCAAACAAACGAGCACAATACTTAACGTTCATATCTGCCGATACGCTTAAGGCTGGTTTTGTCATGATCTCATAAACATTTGTACGCTTTGGAGAGCGGTTCTTAGCAAGCACTTTCTTAGCAATATCGTTCATTAGTACAATGCCGTATTCATCATCCTCATGACGCTTGTCAACGATAATCGCTTTTACCTTGTGGTCTCTTGCCATCTCAATCGCTTCTAACACGGTGGTTAACCCATCGATAATCACATAAGTATTGGCCATCACATCACTTACTCGGATTTTTTCGCTGCTACTCATAGTTCATCCTCCACAACCTTGGTTAGCTTCTCTACTTGATGCGCAACCCCTACGGCATCTTCGACATCTATCTGTACCGCAATACCCTGTCCCGATTCTTGGTCAAACTCCCCCACTTCACTAATTCTTTCGAGAATATGCCTTGCTAGATGCTCCTCGACGACAAACAGCAGCACGTCTTTTTGAACCTCTAACGTCAAACCAAAAAAGGTACGTTTCTGGTTTAAACCTTGCCCTCTGGCATTGTTAATCACCGTCGCCCCGGTTGCTCCAGCATCACGCGCGGCGTCAAGTACGATGTCTGTCTTGCTCTCTTCTACAAACGCTAAGATCAGTTTAAAGCGCATCTTTACTCTCCTTAGAGGTGTATATACGGTTTAACCAATGAGTTATTTGGGCATAACCCATAACCGAAATAATTGGAAATAAGCTGGCAAATGCAATCAAGCCGAAACCATCGATCACTGGATTACGTCCAGGTACGGTTGAAGCAAGTCCTAATCCTAGCGCTGTCACCAAGGGTACCGTCACCGTTGATGTGGTTACACCGCCAGAATCGTATGCGAGAGGGATGATTAATTTGGGGGCATAAAGGGTCTGAATCACGACGATGACATAGCCGAAAATAATGTAGTAATGTATAGGGTCGCCTGCAACGATACGATAGCTCCCAAGAGATATACCAATAGCAACACCGAGTGCAACCGCAATTCTTAACCCGTTGATACTAATGCTGCCACCAGAAACTTGGTTCGCTTTAATCGCGACGGCAATCAAAGAAGGTTCGGCAATAGTGGTACTAAAGCCAATAAAAAATGCAAACAGATAGACCCAATAATAGTCAAACCACACCAACCCATGTCCTGAGCTGATCTTAAATTCCGATAAAAAGTTTGGCTCGGTCAACTGCATCGCCATCGTTTCCCCTAGAGGAAACAGGGCCAACTCTAGTCCCATCAAAAACAAAGATAACCCTAAAATGACGTAGAAAAAACCTAGCAATACTTTGGCTAAATTAGTCACAGGTTTACGCAGCACCACTAACTGAAAGCCAAAAATAATGACCCCAATTGGAATGACATCAGTCACGGTACCAAGAAAGGTATCCAAAAATTGCTGAAAGCTCATAATGTCACCACCATTCCATAAACCATCACAAACATCATCGGTAGCAAGGAAGCAAAAGCAATCAAGCCAAACCCATCAATCATCGGATTACGTCCCTTGATTGCCGAAGCTAAACCAACCCCTAATGCTGTAACCAATGGAACCGTGATGGTTGATGTTGTCACCCCTCCAGAGTCATACGCAATGCCTATGATGTTCTCAGGAGCAAATGCAGTTAGCACCACGACACCAATATAACCACCAATAATCATGTATTGAATTGGCCAGCCTTTTAGGATTCGCAATACGCCGAGTAAAATAGCGATACCAACTGACAACGCCACAGTGAATCGTAAGCCATTCGCGTAGTGTTCCATTTCATCTAAAGAGTTAGGGATTACCCCTCCCTCAGCCGCGACTTCGGCCGCCTCGGCTGCTACCGCAGTTAATGCAGGTTCAGCGATAGTCGTGCCAAACCCCAAACAAAAAGAAAAGGTCAATAACCAGAACACGCTCCCCTTACGAGCAAATGCTTGAGCCATCGACTCACCAATCGGGAAAAGTCCCATTTCGAGTCCAAATATGAAGAAAGTGAGACCCAAAACCACCAGCAGCAAACCAATAAGGATAGAAAAGAGATGTGGAAGCGGCTCTTGGAGGACCGCGAGTTGAAAAAAAGCAATCACCGCGACAATCGGTAACAAATCTCTCAGACTGCCTAACATCGCTCGAAACAAAGCAAGCACTGCTGTCATCGTGACTCCTTTTGTTTGCGATTATGTTCGGTTATCAATTACTAATAATCATGGCAAATCCTTATCATTGCTTGTGTGACAAATATTACGCAGTTGGTAACCTATCTGAGTAAAGTTCATAAGTGTGATAAAGGTACATAGTCCATCATCAAAATTTAAATTCAGGTACCTGTTTATTGCGGTCGTAATTTCACTATCACACGATTGAAACCAACTGATCGTTATAGTTATTTTTTCGTATTGGTTGGCTATTAAAAACAAGCCATGTCTATAATTATATTTAATAGGGAGATTGGTATGAAGATATTGTTAACTGGTGGTACTGGATTTATTGGCTCAGAATTGATCAAGACTTGGAACACTGATGACGTGACATTACTGACGCGGAGCCCAGAAAAAGCAAAGCAAAGCCTAAACCACCTTAATCAGAATAATCTTCATTACATTCAATCTCTGGATGAACTAAGCGATCTCAATGATTTCGATGTGGTGGTTAATCTTGCAGGTGAACCTATCGCTGACAAGCGCTGGAGTTCAGAGCAAAAAGACAGGATTTGTAACAGTCGCTGGCACATTACGGAAAAACTGGTCGAATTAGTTCATGCCAGTAGCAACCCGCCTGAAGCTTTTATCAGCGGCTCAGCCGTCGGCTACTATGGTGATCAACAACAAAAGCCGTTTGATGAAACATTAGAAGTGGAAGATGAAAGCTTTCCTCATAAAGTTTGTGCTCATTGGGAAGAAATCGCCAAACGAGCTCAATCTGACAAAACGCGCGTTGTTTTGCTGCGCACGGGCATTGTTCTTGGCGAAAATGGCGGTGCATTAAAGAAAATGCTGACGCCCTACAAACTGGGAGTTGGTGGGCCTCTCGGCTCGGGGAAACAGTACATGCCATGGATTCACATGCTTGATATGGTTCGGGCCATAAACCACTTATTGTCGATCCCTCACGCTCAAGGAGAATTCAATCTGTGTGCCCCTCATCCCGTCACCAACAAACACTTTAGTAGGACATTAGCCAAGCAATTACGACGCCCGCATATCCTTTTCACTCCTAAATGGGCAATGTCACTACTCATGGGTGAGTCTTCTTGTCTATTATTCGACAGCATTCGCTCTAAGCCAAAGAAACTCACTGAGATGGGGTTCATTTTTAGTTACTCAAGAATCGAACCTGCTCTGAAAAACTTGTTACAACATCAAGACTAATTCTTTACCCTAGAACAATAGAAACTCTAATTAAGGATTAAGTGTGAACAAGTCAATTCTTATTACCGGTTGCTCAACGGGTATTGGCTACACATGTGCTCATGCACTTCAAAAGCGCGGCTTTAATGTCATCGCATCTTGTCGTGATCCACAAGATGTAAAACGTCTTCAAGACGAAGGGCTCACATGTATCCAACTGGATCTTTCCAACCAGGAAAGCATCGAGCAAGGCGCAAAACGAGCATTAGAACTGTCTCCGAACGGATTATACGGCCTCTTCAATAATGGGGCTTATGGCCAAGCTGGCGCACTAGAGGACTTACCAATCCAAGGACTTAGAGAGCAATTTGAAACTAACTTCTTTGGCTGGCATCACTTAGTTTGTCAAATTCTTCCTCACATGCGCGAGCGTGGTGAAGGGCGCATTGTACAAAACAGTTCTGTGCTAGGCTTTGCAGCAATGAAATATCGTGGTGCTTATAATGCATCGAAGTTCGCTCTTGAAGGATGGACTGATACCTTGCGCTTGGAGCTACATGGCAGTGGTATCCACATTTCTCTACTGCAACCTGGTCCGATTGAGACTCAATTTAGAACCAACGCCCTGAAAGCATTTAACAAATGGATATCGATTTCAGGTAGTGCACATCAAAAAGCTTACCAACAGCAAAAAGACCGACTCGAAAAAGAATCATCGAACAACGCGTTTGTTCTGCCGCCTGAAAGCTGCGTTGGGCCAGTATTTCATGCACTCACAGCCGATAAACCCAAGCTAAGATACCGAGTTACGACCCCGACTAAAGTGTTCGCGATATTGAAAAGAATTCTACCAAGTCGCTTGCTAGACCCTATTTTGAGAAAAGCTGCATAAATTACTAACTTTGTATCAATAGTCGCAAACTTTAATGTAACGATGTAATTTTTCCGTAACAATAAGATGCCATGATTACCCTATCTCATCAATTATTCCCGATTGATGAATAGACTCTGGAAACTTCATGACTTTAAACCGCCTTAATTGGGTAGGTGTGGGTTTGGCTATTACGTTGTTTATTCTGTTTTGAGTATCTCACGCAACACCTCACTGACTACCTTTATGATAACGCTATGCCTTCCATGTAGAGACAACTACTTTACCAACATAGAAGCATAGCGTTTTTCTATATTTGTCTCTTTTTATCTGAGATAACAGAGTTAGATCTTGAAGTTACCAACTTATCCCCCCATATTTGCAACGTATCCATAAAACAACCCTCAAGGAACGTAAATGCAATCTCCGCATATTGTTGAACTTAATGAACAGAACTTTCGCCAAGTATTAGAAGGTTCGATGCAGACTCCTGTACTCATCCATTTTTGGGCACCAATGAGCCAAGAGAGCGCCCAAGTCATTCCTGAACTACAAACATTAACTCAGCAATACAACGGCGCTTTCACCCTAGCCCTGTTGAATTGCGAGCAAGAGCAAGCCATTGCTAGCCAGTTTGGTGTACAAGCACTGCCAACCATCGCACTGTTTGTTAACGGTCAACCTGTCGATGGATTAGGTGGTCCTCAAAGCGTGGAAGCGATTGTGGAAATGCTAAGTAAGCACTTACCTAGTCAAGAAGAGCTCGCTTTGCGCCAAGCTCTAGAGCAAATGCAAGCCGGTGAGCACGCACAAGCACTCTCGGCAATGCAACAACTGCCAACAGAGTTAACAAACAAAGGTGAAGTAAAACTGGCTATCGCTGAATGCCTTTTAGAGACACAACAGTTTGAACTCGCTGAAACTCAGCTTGCCACTATCCCTCTCGAGTACCAAGACAACTACTATAAAGGCTTAGTCGCTAAGCTTGAACTTCACAAGCAAGCTGCTGACAGCCCAGAAATCCAAGCATTAGAAGCGGCTTTACAGCAAAATCCAGGCGATGCGAAGACCGCTTCTGAATTGGCATTGCAATATCACCAAGTAAATCGTAGCGAAGAAGCTATGGATCTACTTTGGTCATTCCTAGCTAAAGATCTCAATACGCTCGATGGCGACATGAAGAAAGAGTTCATGGATATCTTAAGTGCATTAGGACAAGGTAACGCAGTTGCGAGTAAATACCGTCGTCAACTGTACTCGCTACTGTATTAGTAAAGCACACATATCACAGCGTAGTGTTTAGCTGATACCTATCTCGATAGATAACAAACCCTCAGCAGACCGTACGAATCGAACAACGTTAAATGGGCCATAAAATCAAGGTTTTATGGCCCATTTCTCATTTATAGATTTGCTCGATTTTTAAATATGAGCCAGTATGAGTAATGAACTATCAAAAACTTAAACTTACAAAGGATTTTGTATGGCTATTGATACATTAATTACCATCGGCGTCTTTACTGTCGTCGCAATACTGTTCATTTTCGCTGGAGTAAAAACGGTTCCGCAAGGCAACAACTGGACTGTAGAACGCTTCGGTCGTTATACACAAACACTCAAGCCAGGATTAAATCTGATCATTCCATTTATCGATAAAGTTGGACAACGCATCAGTATGATGGAACGAGTTCTCGATATCCCGGCTCAAGAAGTCATCTCCAAAGATAACGCAAATGTGGTTATCGATGCGGTGTGCTTTGTACAAGTCATAGATGCCCCAAAGGCTGCTTATGAAGTCAATGATCTTGAGCATGCGATCCGTAACTTAACCCTAACTAATATCCGTACTGTGCTTGGTTCCATGGAGCTAGATGAGATGCTTAGCCAACGTGATATGATCAATACCAAATTGTTAAATATCGTTGATGAAGCAACAAATCCTTGGGGCGTAAAGGTTACACGTATCGAGATTAAAGATGTACAACCACCAGCCGATCTTACTGCCGCGATGAATGCTCAGATGAAAGCCGAACGTAACAAACGTGCTGATATCTTAGAGGCAGAGGGTGTGCGACAAGCTGAGATCTTAAAAGCAGAAGGCCACAAACAATCAGAGATCCTCAAAGCGGAAGGTCAAAAGCAAGCAGCAATCCTGCAAGCAGAAGCGCGTGAGCGTGCTGCAGAAGCAGAAGCAAAAGCAACAGAAATGGTATCAACAGCTATCGCTCAAGGTGACATGCAGGCAGTTAATTACTTTATAGCACAAGGTTACACCGACGCATTGAAGTCTATTGGCCAAGCTGAAAACGGTAAGATCATCATGTTACCACTCGAAGCAACTGGCCTAATGGGTTCTGTTGCAGGTATCGCAGAGATGTTTGCACAAAGCAATGACAAAGGCAGTAAGGACTAACGTATGGTCGAATTACTAGAACAAGTAAACCACTGGCATTGGTTGGCGTTTGGTCTAGCACTATTGGCTCTCGAGCTTATCGGAACGGCTGGCTACTTTCTTTGGATTGGTATGTCAGCCATGCTCGTCGGGGCTCTTTTGGGTGCATTACCACTGAGTTGGCAGATGCAATGGTTGTCCTTCGCGAGCTTCTCTCTTATCACCACTTGGCTGTGGTGGAGAAGGCAGTTGTCTAATGACAAGGAATCAGACGCAGGGCGAGAGTTAAACCAAAGAGAGAAACAACTGGTAGGTCAAACGGTTCGTTTAACAGAAGATATTCAGCGCGGGAATTGCCGTATTAAGGTAGGCGACTCTTCTTGGTCAGCAAGAGCGAGTCAAGATATCCCTTCTGGTACCGAAATTAAGATCATCGCTTTAGACGGAATTGTTCTAATAATAGAACCTTTATAGCAAAATGAAATATAAGGCCTGCATTTTGAACAAGTGTAGGCTTAGGGGATTTTCAGGGCTCAATAATATTCGAATTATCATTGTGATAGTTCAAACTAAATAAAAAATAAGTTCTTATTTCGTAAGGCTAATTTACGTAATAAGATTAAAAAGATATAAGAAAGCCTAGTTTATTTACCAACATGTATATGAATTGGAAGCCGTAAACTCGCTTAATTATAATTAATAAAAATGTTAAGTCTGTCTAATTTTTGAAATTTTCTTTTCCTTGTCCATACTTCATTTATCTCGATTAGAGATAAACATAATGGAGTTCATATGAGACATTTTTTAATAATTTTAACAGCTATTTTCAGCCTATCATTTGGAAACGCTTTAGCAAGCAGTCAGTCTCCAAGCAATGGCAATATGGGGCCTATTGTTAAGTGTTCAGATGGAAACGCAGTCACTCATGTGCCACTGCTGATCTGTAAACATTACGGCGGAAAAGTGCAGTGATAGAAGACTAAGTCAGGCTAGTGATGTAATTGCAGCCTGACGATTATTTATAACTGAAACCGGCTAACTGCGACCTGATAGATTGTTTAGGATTGGGCATTCCGTTGAAGCATCTCCTGGGCAATCATGTACCCAAGATTGCAACTGAGCTTTCATCTTATTTAACTCCACAAGCTTCAACTCTATTTCATCTAACTTCTGAGTGGCCTTTTTCTTTACTTCGTAGCTTTGTCTGTTGGGATTCATTGCCAACTCGACAAGTGACTTACACTCACCGAGAGTAAACCCAACCATTTTAGCTCTCAGTACAAACTCTAACTGTTCGATGTGAATCTCGCCGTATTGCCTGTACCCATTTTCTGAACGGTGCGGTGGGCTCATCATGCCTTTACTTTCGTAAAAACGAATGGACTTCGCTGTTGTGCCAACACGTTTCGCTACTTCACCAATATTCACTGTATTACCTGTAATATCTAAAATGAAAAACCGCAGTACTGCTGTTATACAATACTGCGGTTGAAAAACATAGTTAGAGACTTACGTTGGAAGCTTACTCTTGCTCTAACAACCAAATCATAGTTTGAGACTTTTCTTCGCTGTCTAGCTTGTTGAACCAGTATGAAACCATCTCGATTTCTTTTGAGCCTTCAATTGATGCTGGAGAAGCGTTCTTACGATTTTTGAATGCCCAATCTGTCACTGCAGACTGCTCTTCTTTTGTCGCTTGCCCATACCAGTAGTTAACCATCTCTTGAGCTTGTGAAGCTTTTGGTTCTTCAGCAACAACCGCTGCTACAGGTACCGCGACTGGGGCAACCGCGATCGCAGTATGATTATTTGCACCATTATAAATTGTGTCGATATACGCTTTCGGCACAATGAAAGTTGTACTCATTACTGAGTTTTGTCCATCAAGTGTAAATTCTAAATTCTTTTCTCTTGCTTGCTGGATGTCAGCTTCGCTCAATGGAAATTTAATATATTGAGTCTTTGTGCAGTGTTCGCTGCAACTTTCTCTTGGAAGTTGTCTATCTTCTAGCTCAAGCGTTTTACCAAAAAATCTCACCGTTTCGTATTCTTTATAGCTCTGGAAGTAACTCACATCCATGATAATTGAAGATTCTGGAGCCGAGCTCTGTGTTATTTCTTTGTTGTATGTAAAGTAGAGTGACGATTTCAGGATATCAGCACCGACGTTCGCTTTACTTTCCGCCACGTAAGATTGTCCAGTCACTTGAATGTAACCACCTTTAGGCTGTACATCTGCTACTGAATCTGAAAAATTACTTTTTGAATCAAGTGAACTACAAGCTCCCAAAAATAATGATAATACAACTACGCTAACTTTATTCATTATGACTAATTCCTTATGTTCACTATGGAAAAACGCTGGCAAAATAATTTACCAGCGTTTTGATTTTTATCTAACTATTTTTAAGCTGATAACTTTAGCTTAGAAACCGTATTCAAGACCAACGCGAGTTACGATATCTGTATCAGCGTCACCAACAGTACGACCCGCTACACGTAGGTAAGGTACGAAACCATTGTGAACAGCCATTAGCTGACCAGAGATAGTGTTGCTATCTGTGTTAGCTTCTTTGCTACCGTTAAGCTCAGATTCTAAGTTCGCTGCATAACCAAGTTTGAAACCGATTGGACCATTCCAGTATTGACCAATAATAGAGTAAGAATCTTGAGTTTGCTTACGGATACCGTTATCTAGCTCTTCGCCTTTGAATGCTGCTGCAAAGCCGAAACCTGCAGGTAGGCTAGCTTCAAAACCAACGATGTATGCGAATGTATCATCATCGTAGCCAGCTACTTCAGGAGCTTGCTCTGGCTGACCATTTTCGTCGAAAGACCAATCTCCACCAGTAGCAGCAACTACACGTGTACCAGATTCAACCGCACCCATGAATGTGATTTTTTCAAAGCTGTACTTAGCACTTGCGCCAACGAAGTTCGCATCACGAGTCGCTGCACCGCCACCATTGTCGTTATCATCACGACCAACAGAAGCTGCAAAAGAGAAACCACCAAATTTAGCTGAGTCGTAACGTACTTGGTTAGATTGACGATCGTAGTGACCGTTGATGCCGCCCCAATCGAATACTGAGCCTAGACCAGGGTTAGAGAATGGCCAATCGACGATTTCGTATAGTGGCGTAAGAACACGCCCCACACGTAGGTTACCCCAAGAGCCAGAAGCACCAACGAACGTATCACGGAAACCAAGCACACCGCCTGAAACACCACCATGAGACCAGTCTGTGCTATCTACGTAACCAGATTCAATCTGCATTGTGATTAATACGTCATCAAACATCTCTTTGTGTGCACGAAAGCCGATACGAGATTCATTCTCTACAGCGTAACCTGAGCTAGAGTCATTGTTGTCTGTTGTGTTGTAGTTCACTAGAGAGATAGCTGCAACACCGTATACGTCAACGTTGAAGTCAGAGTTGATACCAACTTCTTTCGCCATTACGCCTGTCGATAAAAGTGCAACCGTTGCACCTAGTAGAGTACGTTTGAAAAATTTGTTTTCCATGGAATAAAACTCCTAAAAATGGATATAGCTGTTTGAATATTCCCCGCCTAAAGTTGGCCGCCGTAGAGAGAAATACCTTTTCTTGTTTGAGAACCCTAAACTCTGAATTCTCTATTTCCTTTCTGGTTATACACATCGTGTGCATCCATGGCATTAAGACTAACTTCGCCCTCAAAAAGATCAATGAGAACTTAATTTTCATCTAAAAAAATATGAGTTGGTGCAAATTTACTGGGTACTTAGTGATCTCGCTCGCTAATTTTAAAAAACCACAAAACAACACACAAAACTAAATTAAAAACAATAACTTAAAATAAAATTAGATTTCATAAAATTGATATGACTCGCAAATATTCTACAACTAGAATAGCATTTCATTAATATTGAGCGTCATCACTGTCCTGATTTTATAGTTCGTATAGACACAAAATTCTCAGCAATTAAAAAGCCTTAATTTTTATAGCGGACACAAAAAAAGCACTCCAGAGAAAGGAGTGCCTTTGAGCTTTTTTTATCTGTATTTACTTACGAAATGAGGGCTATTAGATCATCTTCTGTTCTTATTTCGATACCTAAATCTTGTGCTTTGGTTAATTTAGAACCTGCCGCTTCGCCAGCAAATAATATGTCGGTTTTCTTCGATACGCTACCCGTCACTTTCGCACCTAATGCTTGTAGCGCAGCTTTAGCTTC
This sequence comes from Vibrio sp. R78045, assembly GCF_042466085.1. Taxonomy (NCBI): domain Bacteria; kingdom Pseudomonadati; phylum Pseudomonadota; class Gammaproteobacteria; order Vibrionales; family Vibrionaceae; genus Vibrio; species Vibrio sp. R78045. The sequence goes on along the minus strand of NZ_JAXHBS010000008.1, from coordinate 668,190 downwards.
ACTTCGACCTAATTGGGACAATGAACCTGTTAACACAACGACTTTACCTTCTAATGGTAGATCTTGGTCATCCGCAACAGCTTCAATTGCAGGCCAGTTAACACCGAGCTCTAGCAACTGCTCGATTACGGCCCTATTTTTCTCTTGTGAGAAGAAGCTTGTGATATGACTAGCAACAATGTCGCCAATATCTGACACTTCAACCAATTGTTCATGTGTTGCTGTTTGAACTAAATCGAGAGTCTTGAAGTGTTGCGCTAAGTTCATTGCTGTCGCTTCACCCACTTCACGAATACCTAGTGAGTAAAGGAAACGTGCCAGTGTTGTGTCTTTAGCTTTGTTAAGAGCACTCACCACGTTCTGAGCTGACTTAGGCCCCATTCTATCAAGTACCGTAATCACACCTGCACTGAGCTTAAATAAGTCAGCTGGAGTTTCTACCATTTCACGATCCACAAGCTGCTCAATTACTTTTACACCAAGACCATCAACATCAAGTGCTTTTCTAGAGACAAAGTGCTTAAGCGCTTCCTTACGCTGTGCCTGACACACCAAACCGCCAGTACAACGCGCTACCGCCTCACCTTCTACGCGCTCAACAGTAGAGTTACATACAGGACAAGTATCAGGGAAAACAATGTCTGTAGCAGTATCAGGACGACGGTCTTGTACAACAGCCACTATTTGTGGAATAACGTCACCAGCACGGCGAATGATAACGCTGTCGCCCACCTTCACGCCTAAACGAGCAATCTCATCAGCATTGTGAAGCGTGGCATTACTTACCGTCACACCACCAACAAAGATAGGTTCTAGTTTAGCCACTGGCGTAATCGCGCCAGTACGACCAACCTGAAACTCAACATCGTTAAGTAAAGTAATCTCTTCTTGAGCTGGGAACTTGTAAGCAATAGCCCAACGAGGTGCTCGTGCAACAAAGCCTAAAGTTTCTTGTGCGGCAATGTCATCGACCTTAATCACCACCCCATCAATCTCATAGGCCAGAGCATCACGACGAGACATAATATCTTGGTAATACGCTTTCACATCATCGAGTGAAGTTAGCTGCTTGGTCTCTGGGCACATTGGTAAACCCCAGCCTTTAAGCTGTATAAAACGTTGGTAGTGACTAGTAGAGAGCTCAGCACCTTGCACAACACCGACACTGTACGCGTAAAAAGCTAATGGTCGCTTTGCCGTAATACGAGAATCAAGCTGACGTAGACTACCTGCGGCGGCATTACGAGGGTTAACAAAGACTTTCTCGCCTTTTTTCAACGCCAGTTCATTCAGTTTGTTGAAGCCTGCTTTTGGCATAAACACTTCACCGCGAACTTCAATGCGCTCAGGCCAACCTTCACCTTGCAACTTAAGCGGAATAGAACTGATCGTACGCACGTTTTCGGTTATGTTTTCACCTGTTGCGCCATCACCACGAGTTGCAGCTTGAACTAAAGAGCCATTTACATAGAGTAAGCTCACCGCTAAACCATCAAGTTTAGGCTCACAACAGAAAGTCTTGAGGTTTGCCGTTGGCGCTCTATCAGACATACGCTTATTAAACGCATCCAAATCTTCATCAGAGAAAGCATTGTCCAAAGAAAGCATTGGTATCTCATGAGTCACTTGCGTGAAGCCCTCTAAAGGCTGGCCACCAACACGCTGGCTCGGAGAATCTACCGTCACTAGCTCCGGGTTCTCTTCCTCAATCTTGAGCAACTGCTGCATTAAGCGATCGTATTCGACATCAGGGATCTCAGGGCTATCTTCTACGTAATAACGAACGGCATGATAGTGCAGAGTTTCTCTTAACTGCTCTAAGGTAACTTGAATCGATTCTTTCATATCATTCTCTGTCGTGATTGAAATATCAAAAAGGGCTCCCTTAGGAGCCCTTTTCTATAAATATAGATTATTTACAAGGCTAAACAATGAGGCTAGGCATTGGAAGCCGTCATAAAGTCTCTGATTTGTTTACGGTAGTCAGACAAGCGGTTTGGTGTCATTAAGTTACGTGACTCATCTAATACGTTACCGCCCATGTCGTCGGCAATTTTCTGAGCAGCACTGAGCATAACGTTGAAATTTTGATCAGCTTGGCCATAACAAGGCAGCGTCATAAAGAACGAAATACCTTTTGTGGTAAAGTCAGCAGGATCGTCGTGTTCTAGAGTTCCTGGTTGCATCATGTTCGCAACACTGAAAATAACTTTGGGCTTGGCACTAGATTGCGCAAAACAGTGATAGATAGACATCTCACCATAGGCTAAGCCGTTACTCTCCATACTACGGAAAAGTTCAGTACCAACAAATGGAATCTCTCCAGCGCAGTGAACATTAAGAACAATCACTTCCAGACCTAACTCTTCATCTTGCTTAACTTCTTCAACAGGCGCAGCACTTTGTGTCACAACGGCTTCTGTTGTAATGAACGGCTCATTCGGCGTCAAGCGCTCGCTTTGAGTTAAAGGTCCATCAATCACCTCGTCTGACTTGTCATCAAAAGAACCATATTGTTCTCGGAAGCCAGCGTGATTTTCTCTCTGCTCATCAGTCAAATCAAAGCTTGGAACTTCATGTTCAACCACTTCTTCAAGCTCTTTAGGTTCTTCTACCTTGATTGGGTCTTCAACACTGAAAGAAGGAAGATCACTCAATTCTATACCATCTTCGTGCACTTCTTTTGTTTGTGGCGCGGTTAACGGATCTGAGTCAATCAGAGGATCCGTCGCAGATGGCGAAACCGCAAAATCCGGCTCTTTACGCTCTTTTCGGATTATCTCAAAATCATCTTCTGGGGCGAATGAACGGTTTGGGATAGTTTCTGCGTCATCTAAGCTATCGTTATCAAGCTTACCAAGCGGCTTATCACCAAATTTTGCTTTTCCTTCTTTTTTACTCGTCCACAGACCGTGAAACAATAATGCGGCGATAGCTAATGCGCCAACAATAATGAGTACAAATCGCAATTCCTGCATTTTTCGCTCTCAGCTTTCTTAGTCAACTAGCTATAAAGATGCTGTCACTAAGTTGGGTTAATTTGGCCAATTTCACTACTCTATCAAAAGTAGCCACTGTTTTAGAACAACTTAATACAATTAGTTCCTTACATGGTGTGATTTTCGCCACGCTTTTTTTCTTAATTTCGGTCGAGTACACTAGGGATGTTTGCTATTTAACCAAATTCACATGTGACCTAATTTAAATATGACTATTGAATCTGTTCCCCGCTCTGGCTTTGGCTACTTTATTTTCGGAATAAAGATCGCTTTGTCGCCGAGTATTCGTAAGTTTGTACTACTTCCTCTCATCGCTAACGTGTTACTCGTTGGTGGTGCTCTATTTTATATTTTCTCCAATCTGAACACTTGGATAGAAGGCTGGATTGGAGCACTGCCAAGCTTTTTGTCTTGGTTGTCATATATTTTATGGCCACTCTTAGTATTAACCGTATTGGCAACATTTTCGTATTTCTTTAGCACACTTGCTAACTTCATTGCCGCGCCCTTCAATGGTTTGCTTGCAGAAAAGGTAGAAGAGTTGCTCAGTGGCAAAAAAGTCAATGATGATGGTTTACTCGATGTTCTCAAAGACACTCCACGTATATTAGCGAGAGAATGGCGCAAACTTGTCTACGTTCTGCCAAAAGCGATCGGTTTATTCCTACTTTTGTTAATTCCAGCGCTAGGACAAACCGTTGCACCGTTTTTATGGTTTATCTTTACAGCATGGATGTTAGCGATTCAATACGCTGATTACCCATTTGATAACCATAAAATCAAATTTGATGACATGAGAAACAATTTGAAACAAAAACAAGGCAAGACCTACAGCTTCGGAGCGCTTGTTTCTGTGTTCACAACGATTCCAATTCTAAACCTCATCGTTATGCCGGTTGCCGTCTGCGGCGCTACTGCGATGTGGGTTGCTGAGTTTAAAGACCAAGCGCTACGTTCTCGCCTATAAACTCCCTCAATTTTTAATAACTGCGCCTATCTTTTTTGAAGTTCTTATTTCCATAAAGATAGGCGTGAATTCTGCGACATATCTATATGATATAACTTTTTAATCCTTTTACCTTTTTTTCAAGTTGTTTAATCTAAATTCAAGCTAAACAAACATCGAAAGACACTAGACGGTAAAGTGATTGATATACTACGTTTAGTTCTGTCATTAAATGAAGGAATATCGCATGAGCAAGATCTACGAAGACAACACACTAACGATTGGTAACACGCCTCTAGTTCGCCTTAATAAAGTAAGCAAAGGCAATATCCTAGCTAAAATTGAAGCTCGTAACCCAAGCTTCAGCGTGAAGTGTCGTATCGGTTCAAACATGATCTGGGAAGCAGAAAAAGCAGGTACTCTAAAACCAGGTATTGAACTTGTTGAACCTACAAGTGGTAACACAGGTGTTGCTCTTGCATTCGTAGCAGCTGCTCGCGGTTACAAGCTAACGCTAACGATGCCTGAATCAATGAGCCTTGAACGTCGTAAGTTACTTAAGGCGTTAGGCGCAAACTTAGTACTGACTGAAGCGCCAAAAGGCATGAATGGCGCAATCGCTAAAGCAGAAGAAATTGTCGCTTCAGACCCAGAAAAGTATCTGCTGCTTCAGCAATTCAACAACCCAGCTAACCCACAAATTCACGAGAAGACAACAGGCCCTGAAATTTGGGAAGCAACAGACGGTGAGATCGATGTCTTTGTCGCTGGCGTGGGTACGGGTGGTACGCTTACAGGTACAAGTCGCTATATCAAAGGCGAGAAAGGTAAAGCAATCACTTCAGTCGCGGTTGAACCAGCAGAGTCTCCAGTGATTGCACAAGCGCTTGCTGGCGAAGAAATCAAACCCGCTCCACACAAAATCCAAGGTATTGGTGCCGGTTTTATCCCTGGTAACCTAGATTTAGACCTGATTGACCGAGTAGAGCCAGTAACTTCTGAAGAAGCGATTGAGATGGCTCAACGCCTAATGAAAGAGGAAGGTATTCTAGCGGGCATCTCATCTGGCGCAGCAGTAGTAGCGGCAAACAGAATCGCGGAACTACCTGAATTTGAAGGAAAAACCATTGTTACCGTGTTACCAAGCTCAGGCGAACGTTACCTAAGTACAGCCTTATTTGCTGGCATCTTTACGGAAAAAGAGAACCAACAATAATATGTGGTCAAATCAATTTTTCGTCCAAAAAAGCCCCGTTTAGGGGCTTTTTTGTTGATCCCTGCCCCACCTTTGGTAATATCGGGTCTGTTTTATTTTTCGCTTCAAAATAAAAGAAGCAATAAACAAATTCTGAAAGTCATGAGTACTCAATAAAAGATGACCATGGCTGGATAAAAATTTATAACCAGTCTAAGTTCTAACACGAACATGGCGTACTAGCCTCTAGCGCATTTGGGCTAAAGCAGTTAAGCTAATCTGGTTACAAACTTACAAAAAATAAATTAATTGGGGTATATAAAATGTACGAGAAGCAAGTAGAAATCACAGCAGAAAACGGCCTTCACACTCGTCCAGCTGCACAGTTCGTTAAAGAAGCAAAATCTTTCGACGCTGACATCACAGTGACTTCTAACGGCAAAAGCGCTAGCGCAAAAAGCCTGTTCAAACTACAAACTTTAGGCCTAGTAAAAGGTACTAACGTTACTATTTCTGCTGAAGGCCCTCAAGCTCAGCAAGCAGTAGACCACCTAGTTGCTCTTATGGATCAACTACACTAATACGGTCTTCTTCTTTCAAAGCCATTTTGCATAGCAAAGTGGCTTTGTTCGAAATAGATAGCAATAAACGCGACATTAGTCGACGACTTAAAGTCACACATTCTCCCGTTTACAGTTGAACAACTAAGGTAAGGCTATGATTTCAGGCATCCTAGCATCTCCTGGTATTGCTTTCGGTAAAGCACTACTACTTCAAGAAGATGAAATTGTCCTAAACACTCAATCTATCTCAGACGATCAAGTTGAAGCAGAAGTTCAGCGTTTTTTTGACGCTCGTAACAAATCTTCTCAACAACTTGAAGTTGTAAAGCAAAAAGCACTTGAAACTTTTGGCGAAGAAAAAGAAGCAATCTTTGAAGGCCATATCATGCTGCTTGAAGATGAAGAGCTAGAAGAAGAGATTTTAGCACTCATCAAGAAAGACAAAATGCACGCAGACAACGCGATCTACACAGTGATCGAAGAGCAAGCTGTTGCACTTGAGTCACTTGATGATGAGTACCTAAAAGAACGTGCGACTGATATCCGTGATATCGGTACTCGTTTCGTTAAAAATGCACTAGGCATCAACATTGTTTCTCTAGCAGATATCAATGAAGAAGTTATCCTAGTTGCTTACGACCTAACACCATCTGAAACTGCACAAATCAACCTAGATTACGTTCTTGGTTTTGCTTGTGACATCGGCGGTCGTACATCTCATACTTCAATCATGGCACGTTCACTTGAGCTTCCAGCTATCGTTGGTACTAACGATATCACTAAGCAAGTTAAGAACGGCGACATGCTTGTGCTAGACGCGATGAACAACAAAATCATCATCAACCCTTCTGAAGCTGAGCTAGCAGAAGCTAAGAAAATCAAAGAAGATTTCGAAGCTGAAGCGGTTGAACTAGCAAAACTAAAAGATTTGCATGCTGAAACTCTAGACGGTCACCGTGTAGAAGTTTGTGGCAACATCGGTACAGTAAAAGACTGTGACGGTATCCTGCGTAATGGCGGTGAAGGCGTTGGTCTGTACCGTACTGAGTTCCTATTTATGGACCGTGACGCGCTTCCTACTGAAGAAGAGCAATACGTTGCTTACAAAGAAGTAGCTGAAGCAATGGAAGGCGAGTCAGTGATTATCCGTACTATGGATATCGGTGGCGATAAAGACCTACCATACATGGACCTTCCACAAGAGATGAACCCTTTCCTAGGCTGGCGTGCAGTACGTATTAGCTTGGATCGTCGTGAAATCCTACGTGACCAACTGCGTGGCATCCTACGTGCATCTGCACACGGTAAACTACGTATCATGTTCCCAATGATCATTTCTGTTGAAGAGATCCGTGAACTGAAAAAAGCAATCGAAGAGTACAAAGTTGAACTTCGCGCTGAAGGCCTAGCTTTTGATGAAGAAATCGAAATCGGCGTAATGGTTGAGACTCCAGCAGCTGCTGCAATCGCACACCACTTAGCGAAAGAAGTGTCTTTCTTCTCTATCGGTACTAACGACCTAACGCAATACACTCTTGCGGTAGACCGTGGTAACGAAATGATTTCTCATCTATACAACCCATTATCTCCTGCTGTTCTTACAGTAATCAAGCAAGTGATCGACGCATCACACGCTGAAGGTAAGTGGACTGGTATGTGTGGTGAGCTTGCTGGTGACGAACGTGCAACATTACTTCTTCTTGGTATGGGTCTAGACGAGTTCTCTATGAGCGGTATCTCTATTCCTAAAGTTAAGAAAGTAATCCGTAACTCTAACTTCGCTGAAGTTAAAGCGATGGCAGATGAAGCACTATCTCTACCTACAGCAGCAGAAATTGAAGCTTGTGTAGAAAAGTTCATTGCTGAGAAAACTCAGTAATCGCCAAGAGCTTAATAAGATTAGACGGCTAAAAATAGTCGTCTAATTTGTTAGATTGGTATAGTATATTCTACAGAATAAAACTAAACGTTAGGAGCATGACACAATGGGTCTGTTTGACAAACTGAAAAAGCTTGTATCTGATGACAGCGCTGATGCTGGTGCAATCGAAATCATCGCACCTCTTTCTGGTGAAATCGTAAACATCGAAGATGTGCCAGATGTAGTTTTCGCTGAAAAAATCGTTGGTGACGGCATCGCTATCAAACCAGCTGGCGATAAAATGGTAGCTCCAGTTAACGGTACTATCGGTAAGATCTTCGAAACTAACCACGCATTCTCTATCGAGTCTGACGACGGTGTTGAGCTTTTCGTTCACTTCGGTATCGATACTGTTGAACTTAAAGGCGAAGGCTTCACTCGTGTAGCTGAAGAAGGTCAATCTGTTAAAGCTGGTGACACTATCATCACTTTCGACCTAGCGCTTCTAGAAGAGAAAGCGAAATCTACGCTTACTCCAGTTGTTATCTCTAACATGGACGAAATCAAAGAGCTGAACAAGCTTTCTGGTTCTGTAACTGTTGGTGAAACTCCAGTTCTTAAAGTAACTAAGTAATTCTGATTACTTATCTGCTTTAATAAAAACGCTACCCAAGGGTGGCGTTTTTTGTGCCTGTTATATTGATCGAGTTCCTTAAACAACGGTTCTGACTGCCGCTCTTCACCTCCTTGTAGACAGCCCCTCAATAAGCCACAGCAATACCAATCCTTAATTGCCAACTAACCGCACTACTTTGTTATTAAACCCAGTTAAACGCACCCTAGGCGCTGACCTTGCATGTTAGATAACGCGGTATAACTTCAGGTAGACACAGACCTCTGATATCTCGCTCAGATCGATTCTGAGATGACGACCAACGACTTCGATTCAGGTAAACAATGGATAACTACCTCTCTATAGTCGTCATTCCCTACAGCGAGGGACGAGCGTTATAGGGAATCTCGCTTTTGCTCCTTTCAGCATTACGGCACTTTCTCAAACTACACTCTTAGCTAAATCACAGGCAATAAAAAACCCAGCCGAAGCTGGGTCTGTTTAGCGCTCATCTCTCACCACGAGCTAATTTGTGGAAACCAAACGTTAACGCATTGGGTCATGGGTCAACGTGGCCTTTCAATCGATTAACCGAGTAGGCTAAGTGCCGAGTTCGGTGCTTGCTTCGCTTGAGCAAGAATCGAGCTTGAAGCTTGAGAAAGGATCTGAGACTTAGTCATCTGAGTCGTTTCTTTCGCAAAATCGGTATCTTTAATACGGCTCTTAGATGCGTTAACGTTCTCGTTAATGTTGTCTAAGTTGCTGATAGCGTGGTCGAAACGGTTTTGGAAAGCACCCAGTTCAGCACGGTGGCTATCTACGTACTTAAGTGCCGCATCAATTACTGCTACAGACTCTTGTGCACCACCCACTGACGTTACGTCGATAGTATCAACCGTTACGTCTTTGCCAGGTTGCATACCAAGCTCACCCGCTAGGCTACCTGAGAACGCCACTTCGCCTTCAACTTTGTTGTTACCAGTAAACAATTGTAGCTTACCGTCTTCAGTTACAGACGCTTTCACAGAATCTTGTTGACCGTTGATGTACGTTGCTAGCTCTTCGATATCGTCACCCGCTTTTGCGTTGATGTCGATTTCTTGCGCTTGGCCGAAGTTGTCGGTGAACGATAGTTTCAGGTCGTTAGAACCCGCTTGAACGTTCCAGTCTTTGTCTTTCGCGTTCTCAGTTTGGTAGCTCTTACCACCCATCTGAGCGTTATCAGAACGCATGTCTTTCAGTTGAAGCATTACCGCTTCACCGTTATCCGCACCGATTTGGAATGATTTAGTACCGTGAGTACCGTTAAGCAGTTTGTTACCACCAAAAGACGTGGTTTCTGCGATACGGTTTAATTCGTCGTTTAGTGCTGTTACTTCTTCTTGAATCGCTACACGCTCAGATTTTGAGTTTGAGCCATTTGAAGATTGTAGAGACAAATCACGCATACGTTGCAGGATGTTCGTCGTCTCATTCATTGCACCTTCAGCAGTTTGTGCAATAGAGATACCGTCGTTCGCGTTACGAACAGCAACATCAAGGCCGCGGCTCTGAACGTTCAAACGGTTAGAGATTTGTAGGCCCGCAGCGTCATCTTTTGCGCTGTTGATTTTAGAGCCTGAAGCTAGGCGCTCCATCGATGTTTGTTGTGCGCTATTAGCATTGTTTAGGTAACGTTGCGCTGTCATCGCTGAAACGTTTGTATTTACATTCACTGCCATGGTGATTTCTCCAATTGATTTTCCGGTATAGCGGTTTCCGACGTCTCGGAAAACCAAGTAGTTATCTCTAAGTTACTATTAATAACGGCGTGAGTGCTGAAACCTTTAGAAAAAAAACAACAAAATTAAAGAAATAGCGATAAAGGAGAAGAAAGCGTGACTAGTCGTGAAATTATCAAAAAAAGATCAAAAAAACGCTAAAGTTGTCGAGGAGTCAGTCGGGACAAAAGTTGTGTTTTTATTAACCAAAGGGCTTTGGTTAAGCTAGAACACCGTTATAAAATTAAACTTAATTTATTAGCCTAGCAGCGTTAAAGCTAGATTGGGAGCTTGCTTAGCTTGAGCCAAAATAGTGGTGCTGACTTGTTGTAGTATTTGTTGCTTAAGCATCTGAGTGCTTTCTTTGGCGTAGTCGGTATCTTTAATACGACTATTTGATGTCGCCAAGTTCTCATGAACATTTTCAAGGTTATTGATAGCATGATCAAAGCGATTTTGCATTGCGCCGAGTTCGGAACGATGGCTATCTACATACTTCATCGCTGTATCTAAAATAGAGACTGCACGCTGAGCACCACCTACATCAGTCACATTGATGTCATCGACTGACTCGTAATAACCCGCCGACATCGAAAGCTCACTGGCTAACGAACCTGAGAAAGAGATCGTGCCTGCCGTGTCTTCGCCAGACATATAGATCTGAAGCTGCCCTTCATCATTGACGGAAGCAGAGACGAGATCCGTTTGACCATTAATATAAGTCGCCAACTCTTCGATATCGTCGCCTTCTTTCGCGTTGATGGTGATCTCTTGTGGCTGACCAAAACGGTCAGTAAATGACATTGTCATATCATTCTGATCGGGCTTCACTTCCCATAAGTCACTTGCCATGCCGTTGGCAACATAGCTAAAACCACCCATGTTGATGTCGTCAGTACGCATGCTTTTTAAACCGATCTGCACAGCCTCACCTGAACTGCCACCGATTTGAAATGAAGAGCTACCAAAGCTACCGTTAAGAAGTTTTTTACCACCAAATGAGGTGGTTTCTGCAATTCGATTTAACTCATCATTTAAGGCGGTCACTTCCTCTTGGATCGCGGTTCGTTCCGATTGGCTATTCGAGCCGTTACTCGCTTGTAGTGACAAATCCCGCATGCGCTGCATGATATTGGTGGTTTCATTCATCGCCCCTTCTGCGGTCTGCATAATGGAAATACCGTCGTTAGCATTTCGAACAGCAACATCAATGCCACTCATCTGTGTTTCTAATCGATTCGAAATTTGCAAGCCCGCCGCATCGTCTTTTGCACTATTAATACGGCTCCCTGAAGCCAAGCGCTCCAAAGATTGGTTCAGCATGTTGTTGGCATTAGAGAGGTTTCTCTGGGCCACCAGCGCTGAGACATTCGTATTAACAGTTATAGCCATAGACCTTCACTTACAAAAAGATGAATAAAAATCACGATTGCTCTTATATCGACCAGTTCATATAAAGCTTTAATAAAAAAGGAGCCCTGAGGCTCCTTTTCTTTACTGCATACGAGGTTATTTACTTAATCGTTAATGCACTCAACATATCAGTCGAAGGCGCAAAGTAGTAAGCGCCTGTCACTGCTTTAGTGAAACGAAGCAGTTGGTCTGTTTTACCATCTGTCGCGCCGTACATACTCTCTAACATCGCATCAAAGTTATGACGAACATTACAGTAAGCAATGAACAGTAAACCATGATCGCCCGTAGCGGTTCCGTAAGGTAGGCTATGGCGAACAATCTTAAGGCCTTTACCTTCTTCTTTGATATCAACACGGCCTACGTGAGACGCAGCAGGAACATCATCAAGTTCAATTGAATCAGGCTTAGTTCGACCAATCACTTTCTCTTGTGCCGACACATTCAATCTATTCCAAGCTGGCAGGTTGTGTACAAAACGCTGCACCATCACATAACTACCACCAGCAAATTCACCTTCAGGAACAATCGCTACTTCAGCGCGCTGTGCGTCTTTCGGGTTTTCAGTACCATCAACAAAATCAGTCATATCACGAGAATCGAGGAAGCGGTAACCGTAGGTTTCATCAACGACTTCAACGTCCGCAGCGACTTCAGATAGTAATTTGCGTAGGATAAAGAAGTGCAGATCATGTCGATTTGAATGACAGTGAATCAGAACATCAGACAATGTGCTCGGTGCAGTGATATCACCCTCACCAAGCGCAGGAAAATCAATTAAGTCAGAAGGCGCAGCTTGCTCGAACTTATCCCAAAAAGCCTTTGAGAACGCAACCGATGCAGTTAAGTACGCATCTGGTTGAGTTTGATTAAGCTCGGCGATTAGATTCGGAAGCTTTTGAAGTTCCGCTAATACATTAGCAGCGTTAGCATTCACTTTTAATTGAACGTAAAGAGCGAAAGGCCCAGCTTCTGGCAAGATAGCACTTTGAATTTGAGACTGCTCATTTGAGATGTTAAGCATAGATTAATCCTTTCATTTTTAGCTTCTAAGTATAATTGTGAACGGGACAAATGTTTTGATGAGAATCAGTCTTCGTGCTCGACCGCTTTAAAGCAATCTTTAGCGGTATGACTATTGGTTAGATAAAGTGCTAACCACAGGAGTAACAATAAAGTTACCCCATTCGACCAACGAAACCATCCGTTGTCCAAATAGATTAAATAAAGGGTATGTGCTCCCTGTGCCAAAATAGCGATCATGGTAACCCAACGCCCCCATGACACCACTTTGTTCAAGCGTTTTCTATCTGGTGATCTCAACCCAAACAACCACATAATAAGTAAACTAGGAATGCTCAATGCGATCCCAATGTAGAACATGTGGTGATCTGGATAAATAATTTCGAGGATATCAGTTCCCGACTCTCTGCTAGCGCCAGCAACGATGAAAACAACCAAAGCTTTCGCCAGAAATAACCAACCCAACCATAATAAGATTGGGGCTTTCAAAAAACCGTTCTTATCGTATTGTTCTATGGAGTACCGCACAAATCTCACTTTCACTTAGTTTCAAACCAACACTTTAACGCAAATCATTCATACTTAACTAGGTTTGCGTTATCTTATTAGCTAATCCGCTTTAATTATCGAACTCAGTATGAAAAAGAAAACTAATACGCCGTCTGTTGAATCTCAACAAGAAGCTATGAAGATAGCCAAAGCAACTCAAAAGCCAGCTCAAACCAAAGAACAAACCAAACTGATCGCTCAAGGTATCGAAAAAGGCATCGCACTCTATAAAAAACAACAAAAAGAGCGCAGTCGCCAAGCAGATAAAGCCAAGAAACGCATACAGAAAGAAAAGCAGACTCAACAAGCTAATCTAGATGAAGAGAACAGTGTAGATACCAGTGTTGAAACAACATCAAACCACGCCAGTAAATTGCCGTGGCTACTATTAATCATAAGCTGGATAGGCTTCGCGATTTATTTGATGAAATAACAGGATAAACGTATGAAAAAGGAATGGGTTGCTTTGGCTATGAGTGGAACCCTTTTGGGATGCACGACACCGACTTCATCTCCTCACAATGAAGCGGACAAAGTACAAATGGATTTCCACGGTCTTATCAATATTGAGCAGTGCGAGTATAAAGGGGAGGTCACGGGTAGCGAAGGCCACTGGTATAGTTACCTCTTTTTCCCGAACGACACCTTGATTCAGGGCGCCATGAATGAACTCAAATCGAATACGATTGAGCTAGGCGCAGATACGGTGATATTTACACTTCCCCAAGACTTTAGCACTTCTGTCACGATGCTTGGCACAGCCTATCTGTGTGAGTAAGAAAATAGACAGATAAGTAAACCAGCATATCTGTATGCTCTGATTTTGCGACGCCCAAAAGAAAGCCAGCTTTCGCTGGCTTATGCACTAAATCCAAGGCTTGTCGCTATATCGCCTTTACGTTCTAGAACCCACTGACTATCAAACGGCCCCCAGTCGGATAACTGGTAATAACCATCATTATGACGTCGCCCATCTTGAACAAACATAAGTTCGATACCGATCCCCGGTAGCGCCTTGAGTACATCTTGAATCGTACGACGAGGCCAACCCGTTTTTTCGATGAGTTTAGGCACATTTGGCCTATCAAGGCTTTCCACTAACAATGCTAAATATAGCCGCCTTGCAAAAACAGGACTCAACTCCATTGACACCTCCTATATATGTGCAGCTCAATTATTTCTTTTTTCGCTGACAACATGTTGAGGCTGATCAATAAGTCTCCAATAGTGACATTTTCTTACTGTTTTTTTTCACTCTATGAAATATTCCTCACTCTATTTTGTCTGAATTGCCGCTTCCTGATAGGATTCAACTCATAACAATGAAATAAAATCACCCAAAGGAAGAATAATGACTATCACTATGTTTGGTATCCCAAATTGCGACACCATTAAAAAAGCAAAGAAATGGCTCGAAGCTGAAGGTATCGAGTTCGAATTTCACGATTATCGCAAGCAAGGCATCACAGAAGAGCTAGTAACAAGCTTCTGCTCAGAGCTTGGTTGGGAACTTGTGCTGAACAAACGTGGTACGACTTATCGCCAACTTTCACAAGAACAGAAAGAGACGTTAACGGAAGACAAAGCCGTGTCTCTACTTGTTGAGCAACCGGCAATGATTAAGCGCCCAATCCTAAAAGTGGACGGTAAGCTTCACATCGGATTTAAAGCTGACCAATACGCCGCTATTTTTGCTTAGAGCACCGCATTTATATCGAAAGACAACCGGACGTTGATCACTGATGCAACGCCCTAAAAATTAATGACTATACGTTTTATTTAAACAAGGAATTCAAGGATGACAGATAGCCCAACTTTGGCTCTGGCAAAAGATCTCATTAGCCGCCAATCAGTAACGCCTGAAGACGCAGGTTGCCAAGACTTAATGATTGAACGCTTAAAAGCGCTCGGCTTTGAAATCGAAGTGATGGTATTTGAAGATACCACTAACTTTTGGGCTCGCCGTGGCACAGAAGCACCTCTGTTTGCTTTTGCTGGTCACACAGACGTTGTGCCAGCAGGTCCAATTGAACAATGGAACACCAAGCCATTTGAGCCGACTATAGTCGACGGTTTCCTTCACGGCCGTGGCGCAGCAGACATGAAAGGTTCCCTGGCTTCAATGATCGTTGCCGTAGAGCAATTCATAGCTAAGCACCCTGATCACACAGGCTCAATCGGCTTCCTTATCACATCAGATGAAGAAGGCCCTTTCATCAACGGTACGGTACGAGTTGTTGAAGCGCTGATGGCGCGTGGTGAGAACATCGACATGTGTATTGTGGGTGAACCATCGAGCACCGAATACGTGGGTGATGTCGTAAAGAACGGCCGTCGCGGTTCTATCACTGGCGATCTAACGATTAAAGGTACACAAGGCCATGTTGCCTATCCTCACCTAGCGAACAACCCCGTACACAGTTCTCTGCTTGCAATCAATGAGTTGGCAACGACTGAGTGGGACAAAGGTAATGATTACTTCCCACCAACTAGCTTCCAAATTCCGAACGTAAGCGCAGGTACGGGCGCATCGAACGTCATTCCTGGCGAGTTTAACGTTCAATTTAACCTGCGTTTTAGTACAGAATTAAACAACGACATCATCGTTGAACGCATCACATCAATACTCGATAAATACGATTTCGAATACGACCTAAAGTGGACATTCAATGGCGACCCGTTCTTAACAGACGCTGGCTCGTTGCTTGATGCTATCGTGGATGCAGTTGGTTACGTGAACGACGTGAAACCCGCACTATTGACTACCGGTGGTACATCTGACGGACGCTTTATTGCGCGCATGAAAGGGCAAGTGGTAGAACTAGGTCCGGTTAATGCAACCATTCACAAGGTTAACGAATGCGTGAAAGTGGCTGATTTAGAGAAGCTCACTGATATGTACGAAAGAACATTAGTGAATCTTTTCGCCAAATAGTGTTTCACCAGAGATTCATAGCATCCCATTATTGAGAGACGCGTTATGACACCAGAGCAGCTTACCGGACAATCAGATTCTCATCTGGAACCTAACCTGATTGGCACCAAGACATTCTTGGTTCACAGTGATGTCAAAGATGATCTGAACAATTTGATTGAAGCTGCTCAACTTGCTGGTTTTAAAATGGAGATTGCCAGTGGCTTTCGCGACTATGAAAGGCAATCTCTGATTTGGAATCGTAAGTTTTCTGGTCAAGCGCCGATATTAGACTCAGAAAGCCAACCACTTGATGCTTCAACACTCAGTGAACAACAAAAGTTGTCGGCGATCCTAAGATGGTCTGCGCTTCCCGGAGCGAGTCGTCACCATTGGGGTTGTGATTTCGATGTCTTTGCTCGTAATCACTTACCTGAAGATATACAGCTGCAATTAGAGCCATGGGAATACCTTACTGGCCACCAGCAAGTGTTTTATCAATGGTTATCTGTTCATGCATCTCAGTTTGGATTCTTCTTTCCGTACAACCAAGACCTTGGCGGTGTGGCGATTGAACCGTGGCATATTAGCCACCGTAAGGTATCAGACTCGTGCTTATCACAGTTATCACCTACTTTACTTGGCAAGCAACTCCAATCTAAGCCAATATTAGGGTATGAGATTATTATGGAGCAGCTAGACGCAATCTATGCACGCTTCGTAGCAAATATCAATCATTAGGAGCGCTTATGTTGGAGTGGCTTACAAACCCTTGGGTTATCATCATCATCGTGGTTAGCGTTGTGGTAGGTAATATTGCTGCGCTCAAACAGACCGCCAATATGGATCTGACAGGTCGTAACAAAACAGAGAAAGACTTAGATAAGCTCAATCAATTAGATAAGCTTAACCAAGAGAAAACTCAAAAAGATGAGTCAACCGACAACAAAAACGCTTAATGTTGTTACTCTGATGGGCCAACCTAATTAGCGGAAAAATCGCTGCTGATTGCTCAACGAATATAAAAAAGAGGACACATTGTGTCCTCTTTTTTATTGGTTTTAGCTAATCATAGAGCTGATATGACTCAGCTCTATGATTTATTTTGTCGTGCTTACTCAGCTTTCGCTTCTTTGTCATCTTTGGTTTGGTCAGCAATATGCGCGAGTACCGGAACCATTGACTTAAGCAGCTCTTCTTCTACTGGTTTACCTGACGCATCCGTCACGTTGATTGACGTACGGTTGCCAAGGTCACCAAATAGGAAGTTGTATGTACCTGGCGCCAAATCGATAGGCTGTAGGCCAATTTCTTCCCAGAATTCATCATCTGGTGCAGCGTACTTCGCCTTTACCGTACCCTGAGATTGATTACGTTCTTCAAGCTCAAAGCCCATCGTCGGTAACAAGGTAGGCAGACGCTGCCAGAATACGTTGTATGGTGTACGAGCAATGATCACAGGGAAACCGCTGCGGTCAGCACCCATTGAAATTGGAATACGCTTCACCAACTCTTGCGCTTTCAGCGCAGCTTCAGCACGAAGGTTTTCATCGTACTTAGCCATGACTAAGTTGGTTAAAAACGCGTTATAACGCTCTTTATTGGTTGCGGTTACTGGTTTCTCTTCAATACCTTCACGCCAATCAATTAGGTTGATCTTGAAGCCATGGCGGTTATTTGTTTGGAAACGAGCGATAGAGTAGCGACTGCCAATCTCTACATCTTCATCTTCAGAAACCCAAGTTACCCAATCGGTCTCAATCTCATTCTCTGATTGTTCACGAATACCAATACCACGTTGAGCCAGCATATCTACTGCTGTTTGCCACACTCGGTCTGCTTCTTCAGCACGAAGAAGCCATAGCGTCACTTCACCGTTTTGACGCTCGGCACGAGCGCCCGGGATCAGCTCAAGAACCTGCTGTGGTGGACGAATATCCACTTTACGACCGGTACCACCACTAAACTCACCGCTTGGGATGTCAAAGTTTGGGTAAAATTGAGGTTGAGCATCTTCAGGCAATTGCCACTGTGAAAACTCAGGTGTTTCTAAGTATTCGAAATCATCTTTGGCTTGGCGACGTTGAGTCGGGCTGCCAGAACATGCTGTAAGAACGAAAACAGCCAGTGACCCAATCACTAGCTGGTGAGAATACTTCATTTATACTCCTAAATGCCGAAGGTTCGCTTCGGCATCACTTCATACGTTTTTAGTAAATGCACGCTTCAGTCATTGCTTGAGCAACAACAGGTTGAGCTGGCTCTGACAGTTCAGTCAGCGGTAGACGTAAGCCACCTTCAGCAATCAGACCCATTTTGTGAACCGCCCATTTTACGGGAATAGGGTTAGACTCAACGAACAGGTTCTTATGTAGAGGCATCAAACGCTCATTGATCGCTTCTGCTTCTTCAAACTTACCTTCTTTCGCTAGCTTGAACATGGTTGCCATATCAGCGGCTGCAACATTATTGGTTACAGAGATCACGCCATCGCCGCCACGCTTAACAAATTCTAAGCCAGTTAAGTCATCACCACTTAGTAAGATAAAATCTTCGCCACAAAGTTCACGGTGAATTGCAATTCTGTCGAGATCACCCGTCGCATCTTTCAGTGCAACGATATTTTCGATCTCAGAAAGACGAGCAACGGTTTCTGGTAACAAGTCTACAGCAGTACGACCCGGTACATTATATAGAATCTGTGGAACGTCACTTACTTCAGCAATCGCTTTGTAGTGTTGATACAAACCTTCTTGAGTCGGCTTGTTGTAGTAAGGCGTTACGCTCAGGCAACCAGCAATACCAGAACCATTTAATAAACGGCTGAATAACACTGACTCGTGAGTTGCGTTTGCGCCTGTTCCTGCAATAACAGGAATACGACCATCTGCAAATTCAACGATCTTATTGACAACTTTGACATGCTCTTCAATAGTGAGTGTTGAAGACTCACCAGTTGTGCCAACCGCAACCAGACCATCACTACCTGCAGCAATATGGTGCTCAACTAGCTTTTTAAGGCTGTCGAAATCCACTTCACCATCTGTGTTAAATGGCGTAACTAGCGCAACTATACTTCCTGAAAACATGTCTATCTCCCTTAATTTATTCTTTTTGCATGTTACTGTAAGCCAATCAATAAACACAAGACATTAAAGTGGCTTACTGGCAACATCTGCATTAAATATTGTTGTATGTTTGAGGTAAGACGACTTCTAACGGCGTTCTACCTATAAATTTGGCTAACCTTTATTCAATCTAGCGGATGCCGCATCGCTGGATGTCAGTAACAGGTAAGCTGTTTCTTCTTGTTCGTTTCTTGTTTTCACACACTAGATATTCCTATCCTATACAGCACGCGAGAAGCAAAACGCCTCATAAAAAGCCCCGCTCGCACGCTTATTCCTCGTGTTAACTGTGCTAACATGCAGCATCAATGGAATATATAGAGACGTGATTTTATGACTCAACATCTAGTAATCACAGCTGTGGGCACTGATCGCCCAGGTGTATGCAACCAAGTGGTTCATTTGGTCACCCAATCAGGCTGTAACATTATTGATAGCCGTATCGCCCTATTTGGCGAAGAGTTTACGCTTATCATGCTACTGTCTGGAAAGGCAAACAATATTACCCGGGTTGAAACCACCCTGCCTTTGCTTGGCCAAGAGCACGACTTGATTACGATTATGAAGCGAACCTCGCCTCATGATGTGATTGAGAACTCCTACACGTTAGAAGTTTTCGTTGAGTCAGATGACAAACTCGGACTGACCGAGCAGTTCACTCAGTTCTTCGCAGACCGTTATATCGGCCTCGACTCGCTTAGCGCACAAACCATCAACAAATCCAAGATTCAGCTCGATAACGACCAATTCCATATCTCTATTACCGCTTCTGTGCAATCAGAATGTAATTTGATGCAGCTACAAGAAGAATTCAATTCGCTGTGTCAGAGCCTATCAGTTCAAGGCTCGCTCAACTTTATCAAAAACAGTTTTTAAAAAGGAAATATCATGAATACGCTAACGGCTGGTGTTCCAGCACCTGCTTTTTCTCTTCCAGATCAAGATGGCAATATCGTATCTCTTGGTGACTTCAAAGGTAAAAAAGTCCTTTTCTACTTTTACCCAAAAGCAATGACCCCTGGTTGTATTGTGCAAGCTGAAGGCCTGCGTGATATCAAAGCACAGCTTGATGACCTAAATGTGGTTGTTTTAGGTGTGAGTGTTGATCCAGTCAAACGCCTACCAAACTTCGTTGAGAAGAAATCTCTGAACTTCACTCTGTTATCAGATGAAGATCACAGCGTTGCTGAGCAGTTCGGGGTTTGGGGCGAGAAGAAATTTATGGGCAAGGTTTATGATGGCCTACATCGTATTAGCTTCCTCATTGATGAAGAAGGTCAGATTGAACACGTCTTTAATAAGTTCAAAACTAAAACTCACCACGAAGTGGTTTTAGATTACTTCAATCAAGAAGCTTAAGGTCAATTTGAGTGCGTTAATTATTTAGGTTTCCCACTCAAATTAAACGAATGCAAAAAAGGCCGAACATCATAGATGTTCGGCCTTTTTCTATAATAAATCAGTTATTTTTGATGCTCAGGCTCATCCTCTAAAGCATGGCTTGGCAGAGCGTTCCAAACCGCTTTCACTAAGGTCGCCAGTGGTATGGCAAAGAATACCCCCCAGAAACCCCATAATCCGCCAAACACTAATACTGCAACAATGATCGCGACCGGGTGAAGGTTCACTGCTTCAGAGAACAGAACCGGAACCAACACGTTACCATCTAGCGCTTGAATGATGCCGTACGCAAGTAACAGCCAGTAGAACTGAGGTTCAAGCCCCCATTGGAACAAGCCAACAATTGCGACAGGAACGGTCACAGCAGCAGCGCCGATATATGGAATCAAAACCGAAAAACCGACTGCGACCGCTAGCAGTGCTGAATAACGTAAATCTAGAATTGCGAAGGTTACGTAACTGACACCACCGACAATTAGAATTTCTAACACTTTACCGCGAATGTAATTTGAGATTTGCTGGTTCATCTCTACCCAAACCTTAGTCGCTAGACGGCGGTTCTTAGGTAATACACCACTTGCCATGCTGATCATTTCTTCTTTATCCTTGAGCAAGAAGAAGATCAAAAGCGGTACAAGAATCAAGTAAACCGCAAGTGTCGCTAAACTCACAAGAGATGCTAAAGAACCTTTCACTACGCTTTCACCGAAACCTAGCGCTTTGTTCTTTGCGTTAGACATGATCGATTCAACAATCTGTAGGTTGGCTAATTCAGGGTAGCGTTCGGGAATCGTCGCAATGAACTTTTGCAAACTACCATACATGCTCGGAATATCATTAATAAGGTTGCCCACTTGCTCCCAAATCGTTGGTACTAAACCAAACAGTGCCAGCAGCATCAGGCTAAAGAACATCATGATCACCAACATCACCGATGGTGTTCTTGGCACACCAAGTCTTTGAAGTTGGGTAACGGGCCACTCAAGTAAGTAAGCCAAAACAATAGCAACCAATAATGGCGCAATGAGATGACCAAAGAAGTAGATCGTAATAAAGCCGAATAGAATGATGGCAACCAAACTGACAGCATGTGGATCAGAGAAACGTCGTTTATACCAACGATTGACCATTTCAAGCATCTGACTGCGATTCCTTTTTAGTGATGAGGAGATGGTGGTAATTAGAACAAACCTCTGTCATGACAACATAAGCTTGCTTAGACAAAAAAGTAACAATATCTTTCATCGAGCTGTTATCAGAAACATAAATTGACAATGATTGGCCTACTTCTAACTTTACACTGTGACGCTTGGCTAATAATAACGCCATTGGGCATCGCTCTTGGCGTAAATCTAGAATATTAGGTGTCATTCTTGGGCTCGATGCTTATTATAAGGGTCGTATTGTAATCTGTTTTTGAAAACGCGCCATCATTCATTCATCTTCCTTTATGATAGCGCACGTACTTGGCAAAGGTTAAATCAGATAAAGAACCAATTTGCATTGCACTTGTCTTACTGTCAGAAGAAACGGAGTATTACTGACTAATATGTTTAAACGCGCTCGTTCAATTGCTTGCTTATGCATCGCAGCTACATTAAGCACCCCAACGTTGGCAAACACCAACAGTTTGGAGCTTCCAGATATTGGCACCGCGGCTGGTGGCACACTCACTATCGATCAAGAACTAATTTATGGTGATGCCTACATGCGCATCATCAGAAGCAGTCAGCCTATCGTCAACGACCCGGTTCTAAATCAATATATTGATACTCTAGGCCACCGCCTTGTCGCGAACGCGAACGATGTAAAGACACCTTTTCAATTCTTTATGATCCGTGACCGCAACATTAACGCGTTCGCTTTCTTTGGTGGCTATGTAGCATTGCATTCAGGTCTGTTCCTGCATGCACAATCTGAAAGTGAGTTAGCTTCAGTATTAGCGCACGAAATCGCGCACGTTACTCAGCGTCACTTAGCACGTAGTATGGAAGATCAAGCTCGTCGTTCCCCAGCGACCATCGCAGCACTTGCGGCCTCGGTATTATTGGCAATTGCAGCTCCTGAAGCGGGTATTGCAGCTCTAACAGCAACGACTGCAGGCAACATGCAAAGCCAAATAAACTACACACGTAGTAATGAAAAAGAAGCGGACCGATTTGGTATCAACACACTTGCAAAAGCTGGGTTCGATGTAAACGCTATGCCGCGTTTCTTTGGCCGTTTAGCCGATGAATATCGCTATGCGAGTACACCACCACCAATGCTATTAACTCACCCATTGCCAGAAGATCGAATCACAGATTCACGAGCTCGTGCTCGTAGCTATCCACCACTAAAACTGGCGCCTTCGTTGGATTACCATCTAGCAAGAGCCCGCATTGTTGCACGCTACGCGGGTATCAATAATGATGCTGCTCTCGATTGGTTTGAACGTAAGCTGAAAAAAGCCCCGAAAGCGTTGGTTCCATCATTAGAATACGGCCAAGCACTGGTTTACCTTGATTCTAACAAATTAGATAAAGCAGCGCCGATTTTAACCAAGCTCATCAACAGCGATCCAACAAACCTATTTTATTTAGATGCGATTTCAGATCTGCATATCGAGCAAAAAAAGCCTGAAATTGCGATTAAAGAACTCAAGTCAGCACTGGTTCGTCAACCGAATAACTCAGTACTGACCATTAACTACGCCAATGCGCTAATTGAAAATGAAGAACTTCAAGAAGCCGTTCGCGTATTACAGCGTTACACGCATGACAACCCGAACGACACCAATGGCTGGCATCTGCTTTCAAAGGTAAACATTAACCTAGGTAACAGCGATGAAGACCTTGCCGCTCGTGCAGAGATTTTGGCATTGCAAGCTAACTGGAACAAAGCGATTCAGTACTATACGCAAGCAAGCCAAATCGCAGAACTCGGTAGCCTAAAACAAGCGCGTTACGATGCTCGAATTGACCAATTAATGATTCAGCGTGAACGTTTCTTATCGCTACAGTAAATCGCTCAACTCGCTGCAAGTAAACGCAAAACGAAAACGAAAGCTCAACGGATACAGTGAAGAAGCCACTCGAATGGCTTCTCCTGAAAATCAAACCAAAAATAATAATGAGGAAGAACCATGTCTGTCGTGATTTATCATAATCCACGTTGCTCAAAGAGCCGTCAAACTCTCGAACTGCTTGAAGCTAACGGTATACAACCAGAAGTTATCAAGTATCTAGACACGCCTTTAACTGTCGAGCAGCTGAAAGTACTTTTCACTCAACTGGGTTTTGACAGTGTTCGCGAAATGATGCGCACCAAAGAAACTGACTACAAACAAGCAAACTTGGCTGATACATCAGTGACTGATGAGGAGCTTTTCTCTGCAATGGCCAAGAATCCAAAACTGTTTGAGCGCCCTGTGGTTGTCGCGAACAACAAAGCAAAGATTGGTCGTCCACCAGAACAAGTATTAGAGATTTTGTAAGCCAATATGAGCATCAACATCCTTGTTCTCTACTACAGTCGCCACGGCAATACTCAAGCTCTAGCAAGACAGATTGCACGAGGGGTTGAATCCATCCCGAACTGCGAAGCCATGCTAAGAACGGTGAACGACGTGTACACAGTAGAAGAGCAGCCTGATTCGCGCTATCAACCAACAGATCCTATTGCGACCTTGCAAGATCTCCGTTCTTGCGATGGTTTAGCACTAGGTAGTCCAGTATGGTTTGGCAATATGGCTGGGCCAATGAAGCACTTTTGGGATAGCACAACATCACTATGGATCAATGGCGATCTTATAGACAAACCTGGTTGCGTATTTACCTCATCTTCATCACTGCATGGGGGTCAAGAGACGACACAGCAAAGCATGATGTTGCCTCTGCTTCATCATGGCATGTTATTAGTGGGTATCCCCTACTCAGAGCCAGTACTACACACCACTCAAACCGGCGGCACACCTTACGGTGCAAGCAGTACTGGAGAGAGCGCTTCTTTAAGCAAAGAAGAGATTGAGTTGGCGCAGAACCTAGGCAAACGCTTAGCACGTATCGCCATAAACCAGAAGGGAATTTCTCAATGATGTATATGCCAGAGAAGGCTATGTCTCCCAAAACCAAGTTATTTCGCTACCTTGCGCTAACGGGTAACTTGTCACTTTTATTCTGGGTAGTCGCTTGGCAGATGACACTTTCGCCGCACCCTCATCTAAGTAATATAACGCTTGCGATTGCTTGGGCTATACCACTGTTACTGCCATTACCAGGCATTCTAGCAGGCAAACCTTATACGCATGCTTGGGCGAATTTCGTCTTAATGCTCTACTTCCTACACGCATTAACTATTTTGTATATAGACGGTGGTGAGCGATTATTAGCGGCTGTAGAACTACTCCTGACTACCTTAGGGTTCGCGGGTAATATCTTATTTACTCGTTTTAGAGCAAAAGAGTTGGGCATCAAGCTCAAGCGTCTTTCTGAAGTAGAAAAGAAAGAGAAAGCTAAGTTCGAGCAATAACTTAGGTTCGGTTACCTTTAGCTAGTACAAGTAGAAAAAGCAACAATAAACAAACAAAAAGCCCTGCGAGATTTCTCTTGCAGGGCTTTTTCATGAATGCATTTCAATCCGCAATGTCAGTAGACCATTACTAGCGAACCCATTCGTATACTAGACTTGGCTTAGCATGTACTGGCGCAACAACTGTTAGCTCTTCCGAGCCAGACGTATTCGTTAGCTCAGCATCCGCTTTAGCTGATAACTTACTACCTTTGATGACTTGAACACTTGGGTCTGCTTCGTTAACCGTCGCTTCTGCGCCATCGTTCAGGGTCGTATCAGTAATAGCTGCTGAATCATCGCCTACAGACATGGCGTTGTCTTGCGTTTCAAATTCAGGGCTCACTTCAGGTTCAATGTAAGATTCTTCAACCTTTGCGACTTGGCGAATGCTTTCCACTTCTTGCTCAAACTCTTGTTGAGTCGACAATAAGTGAATTCGGAACGTCACTTCGTTGTTTTGAATCTTGAGAATATCTAAACTTGCAACTGAATTTAGACGCTTAAGTGCGTTCTCCAGTTGGAAGAAATCCTGCGCGTTATTCAAGCTAATAAACTGCGTTAATATTGATTCCGAAGATTCACTGGCTACGGTAACCGCACTTTTACCTGCGTAGTAGTTGCTGATTTGGTCGACTAGCTTCTTAGAAGTCGTAGCGCTGTTACCCGACACTGAACCGCTCACTGGCGATGTTGGTGCGCTCGTCAATTGACTCGGCTTTTGATCGTACAAAGTCCAACGTAAACCTGAAGATTGAGCCTTAATCACCAACACAGCATCAACAGGGTAACGCTGACTCGCTTTACTGATTGGCGTAACAAAGCTGCCCCACAAATCAGAAGTCGCAATACCTGTAATATCATCAAAGTCACCCACAGGTAGCGTTAGAGGCAAGCCGCGCTCTTTTGCGTTAGCTTGTAAACCTGCCGCTAATTGTGAGTTGGAGTGTTCCCACACAATATTTTTGTCGTAGTTGTCTTCTTCTACGAGCCAAACAAGAATGTTTGAACGAGTATCAGGCCAGTACGGTAACTGCGCTTGGGTCAATAGAGAACGGATTTGAGCACCGTTAAAACGCATGCGCAATGTTGATTGGTCATTGCTCCCGCCAAAACTCATTTGAGACATGTACTGCGAACTCTTACGCATCGCCTTTTGAATGGTTTCGTTCGATGCAACATCAGTTTGGCCAGTCGCACGTATCAATACCTGCTCCATACCGGTATTTCTTGCCACTTGTTCTGGCTGCTTGTTTTCAGCGTTAATCGCAACTTCAGCACTAAAAATATCTACTTGAGTTAATGCATAACTCGGAGAGGCTAATAGTGCCATTAACAAAAATGCTATGTAGCGCATACTGATCCTAATATTCAAATCTTGTGCCTAGATGATAAGCAACTATGGATTGAGGGGCAAGGTCGATAGCGCCCACTGTGTTTAATAACCACAAAATATCACCTGACCATGATAAATCGTTCACTTGTAAACTGTATTTCTTCTTATTTTGATAGCAACAAACATCACTAAGATAAATAAATTTGATCTATTTGGTATAGCAATCGATTGCTAAGTGATAGAATCCTGCGAATTTTATTTTCCACTTTTCATATAACGACCAATTTAAGGACTTCACATGAAAAATGCTTTGCAAGGTGCGCAAATGCTGTTTGTAGCTTTTGGTGCACTTGTATTAGTGCCGCTACTAACTGGGCTTGATCCTAACGTTGCACTCTTTGGCGCGGGTATCGGTACTCTTTTATTCCAACTGATTACACGCCGCTCAGTGCCAATCTTCTTAGCATCTTCTTTTGCATTCATCGCACCTATCATGTTTGGTATTCAAACTTGGGGCATTGGCGCAACAATGGGCGGCCTAATGGCTGCAGGTGTTGTGTATGTCTTAATGGGCGCATTGATTAAAGTTCGAGGTGTTGCTTTCATCCATAAACTACTTCCACCAGTCGTGGTTGGCCCTGTAATCATGGTGATCGGCTTAGGTCTTGCACCCGTTGCAGTAAACATGGCGTTAGGCAAAACCGGTGATGGTGCTGTGCAACTTATCGATGCTGATGCAGCATTATGGATCTCCTCTATTTCACTACTAGTGACGATTGTCATCAGTGTTTTCTCGAAAGGCTTCCTTAAACTACTGCCTATCTTTGGTGGTATTGTAGCGGGTTATGTAACGAGCTTAGTATACGGAGTCGTTGATTTTACCCCTGTCACTCAAGCAGCTTGGTTAGCACTACCTAACTTCACAGCACCAGAATTTAACATCAACGCTATCTTCTTTATGGTGTTTGTTGCTATCGCACCAGCCGTAGAGCACGTAGGGGACATGCTTGCTATCTCTAACGTAACCGGTAAAGACTACCTTAAAAAGCCAGGTTTACACCGTACTATCACAGGCGACGGCGTGGCTACAATCGCAGCTTCTATGCTGGGCGCTCCGCCAAACACAACCTACAGTGAAGTAACAGGTGCAGTAATGCTGACGAAAGCATTCAACCCAGTGATCATGACTTGGGCTGCTGTTACTGCTATCGTTCTTGCATTGGTTGGTAAGCTAGGCGCACTACTTCAAACGATTCCGGTTCCTGTAATGGGTGGCATCATGATTCTACTGTTTGGCTCTATCGCAACAGTGGGCCTTAACACACTCATCAAGAACAACGTTGACCTGCATAAATCACGTAACCTTGTGATTGTGGGTATTACTTTAGTCTTTGGTATTGGCGGTATGGCCTTTGGTATTGGTGACTTCAGCCTACAAGGCGTAAGCTTGTGCGGTATCGTGGCGATTCTACTTAACCTAGTACTTCCAGAAGAGCTAGGTGACAATACTGTGGTAGACAAAGCTCAAATCGATTAATCCATCGGTAGTGCTAGATTCAAAAGAATCACAAACCAACAAGATCAAAAAAGGGAGAGCGTCGAATGCTCTCCCTCTTTTATTAATACGGCTAATTCAGCGAGTTAAGAAACGGTTTGAGTCACTTAAGCTGAAACCGAATTACTTAGTACCGAAGATTTTATCACCAGCATCGCCAAGACCAGGAACAATGTAGCCCTTGTCGTTTAGCTTCTCATCGATTGCAGCTGTGTAAAGCTCAACATCTGGGTGCGCTTTTTCTAGAGCCGCGATACCTTCAGGTGCAGCAACAAGGACAAGCACTTTAAAGACTTTACAGCCTTGCTCTTTTAGTAGATCAAGAGTTGCAATCATAGAACCGCCAGTCGCTAACATTGGATCAACAACTAGAGCAATACGCTCATCAATGTTAGATGCTAACTTGTTGAAGTACGGTACAGGTTCTAGTGTTTCTTCATCACGGTAGATACCAACTACACTAATACGAGCACTTGGCATGTGCTCAAGTACACCATCCATCATACCTAAACCAGCACGTAGGATTGGTACTACTGTTACTTTCTTACCCTTGATTTGGTCAACTTCTACTGGGCCATTCCAACCATTAATGGTTACTCGCTCAGTTTCGAAATCAGATGTCGCTTCATACGTTAGAAGGCTACCCACTTCTGTTGCTAGCTCGCGAAAACGCTTAGTGCTAATCTCACCTTCACGCATCAGGCCAATTTTATGTTTTACTAGCGGGTGTTTCACTTCAACAACTTTCATTTCCAACTCCGGCAATATTTAAACAAACCTGTAGATTATACACGAACTGTGTGGTTATTTCAGAATCTTTATTCTAATAAAAAAAACCGCGCAAACGTTTGCTCTTCGTAATCAAGCCCTGTTAGAATAGCGCCGTTTTCACATCCAACTTAAGTTCGAGGACTATCCCGTGAGTGGTAATACTTCTTCTCTAAGCTACAAAGACGCTGGTGTTGATATCGACGCAGGTAATGCACTAGTAGACCGTATTAAAGGTGCAGTTAAACGCACTCGTCGCCCTGAAGTGATGGGCGGTATTGGTGGCTTTGGCGCCCTATGTGAACTTCCAACGAAATACAAAGAGCCAGTACTGGTTTCAGGTACTGATGGTGTTGGTACTAAACTTCGCCTTGCTTTGGATCTGAAAAAACACGACACCATTGGTATCGACCTAGTGGCAATGTGTGTGAACGACCTAATCGTTCAAGGTGGTGAGCCGTTATTCTTCTTAGACTACTACGCAACAGGTAAGCTAGATGTAGATACAGCTGCAGACGTTGTTTCTGGTATTGCTGAAGGCTGTGTTCAAGCTGGTTGTGCACTAATCGGTGGTGAAACGGCTGAAATGCCAGGTATGTACGAAGGTGACGACTATGACGTAGCTGGCTTCTGTGTTGGTGTTGTAGAAAAAGCTGACATCATCGATGGCACTAAAGTAGCAGCAGGCGACGCACTTATTGCTGTTGGCTCAAGTGGTCCACACTCAAACGGTTATTCTCTAATTCGTAAAGTTCTAGAAGTTTCTGGTGCTGATAAGAGTGAAGAACTAGAAGGCCGCACAATCGGTGAGCACCTACTAGAACCAACTAAGATTTACATTAAGTCAGCGCTTAAGATGATTGCTGAGCATGACATTCATGCTATCTCGCACATCACAGGCGGTGGTTTTTGGGAAAATATCCCACGCGTACTTCCTGAAGGCACTAAAGCAGTGATTGATGGCAAGAGCTGGGAATGGCCTGCTATCTTCAATTGGCTACAAGAGAAAGGTAACGTGGAAACATTTGAAATGTACCGCACTTTCAACTGTGGTGTAGGCCTAGTTGTGGCTCTACCTAAAGATCAAGCTGAAGCAGCTGTTGAACTACTGAAAGCTGAAGGCGAAAACGCTTGGGTTATCGGTGAGATCGCAAACGCTGAAGCTGGTGAAGAGCAAGTAGAAATCAAATAAGTGATGTATTCACTTATTTAGTTAATCAATGAGGACCTAATGGTCCTCATTTTGCTATTTGGCCCGCAGAAAACCTTAGTTTATGTAGGTAAATTGTAAACAGTCCTGTTAACTAATCGTATGACCCACTCTATGAAAAATAATCACTCAAATAAAACCAGTCACTCTAAGAAAAACATCGTTGTTTTAGTTTCAGGAAGCGGAAGTAACTTACAGGCAATTTTAGATGCCTGCGATAACAATATGATTGATGCTTCTGTTAAAGCTGTGTTCTCAAACAAAGCAGAGGCTTTTGGGTTAGAGCGAGCAAAGGCCGCAGGTGTTAACGCACATTCTGTTAATCCAAAAAACTTTGGTTCACGCGAAGAGTTTGATCATGAATTGATGGTTCAAATCGATGCTTACCAACCCGATTTGATCGTGCTCGCGGGCTACATGCGTATTCTAAGTTCAGAGTTTGTTCGCCATTACGCAGGGAAAATGATCAACATCCACCCTTCTCTACTTCCTAAATACCCCGGCTTACACACCCATCAGCGCGCTATTGATGCGCAAGATAAAGAGCACGGTACAAGTGTTCACTTTGTAACAGAAGAACTCGATGGCGGACCTGTGATCTTACAAGCTAAGGTACCAGTTTTTGAAGACGATGATGCTGACATGTTAGCAAGCCGAGTCCTCACCCAAGAGCACTGTATTTATCCGATGGTCTGCAAATGGTTCGCTGAAGATCGTTTATTAATGGTAAACGGGCAAGCGATCTTAGACGGTATAGCATTGGGCAAGCACGGTTACGCAGAAGAGTAGTTCGTCAAAAACTAAATCAAATAAAAAGGCCGCTTACTGATCTTTTGGTTCAGTGAGCGGCCTCTCTTTTGTTCAGAGCAAATAATACTACCCGGAGGTTTTAGCTCAATGGCTCAGTCGGTGCTTGGCTCGCAACTTTTTTAGGTGCGTAAGCAACATCTTCTAACGCTTGATGGTTGTTACCTATCAGCTCACCAAAATGAAACAGCGCATATTCGCCAGGTTTCATTCTAAACCACTCCTCATTGCATGTAAGAGGTTGAGTTGCCACTACGGTAACTATATCGTTCGGCGTGGTCTCTTCTTGGAAGTTAATCTCAACGTCTTCATCAATTAAGCTCGCGTTGCCAAAAGGCGCGCGTCTTGTTATCCAGTACAAATGATTGGTACAGTACGTCATCACATACTCACCATCACTCAACAACATGTTGAAGACACCTTTATCTCGTAACTGGTCACAACACTCAGCAACAAAGCGAAACATGCCTTCCATGTCTTGAGGTGGTTCAGGAAAGCGATCCTCGAGCTGTTTTAATAACCAACAAAAAGAGAGCTCACTGTCCGTCTCACCTACCGGTCTGAAACGACCACTGATAAGATCATCGTAGTCTGTTAACTGACCATTGTGAGCAAAAGTCCAGTATCTTCCCCAAAGTTCGCGGGTAAAAGGGTGAGTATTTTCAAGATTAACCCCACCACGGTTGGCTTGACGAATATGACTGACAACAGCCTGGCTTTTAATTGGGTAGTTTTGAACCAACTCTGCGATCTTAGATTCACAGCTAGGGTTAGGATCTTTAAAAGTACGAAAACCCTTTCCCTCATAAAAAGTGATACCCCATCCATCACGGTGTGGACCTGTGTTACCTCCACGCTGCATCAGACCAGTAAAACTAAAACAAATATCAGTTGGCACATTCGCGCTCATACCGAGCAATTCACACATGGTTTAATCTACTCCCTATTAAAACCAGCAGAGCCTAAGCTGTGCTTTAAATCTCTGTAAACGACTATTCCATTTCTTTTTCAACAAGTTGAATCACAATATGAATAATCTTAATGTGAACTTCTTGAATGCGATCTGCGTAACCAAAATGTGGAACTCGGATTTCGATGTCTGCACAACCTGCCATTTTACCGCCATCTTTACCTGTTAGGGCGATGGTTTTCATGCCTTTCGCTTGAGCAGCTTCAATCGCTTTTAAAATGTTGCCAGAGTTACCAGAAGTCGACAAACCAAACAGCACATCACCTTTACGGCCTACCGCTTCTACATAGCGAGAAAATACGTGGTCGTAACCAAAATCATTACTCACGCAAGATAAATGGCTAGGATCTGAAATCGCAATACCAGCATAACCTGGGCGGTTCTCACGGTATCGACCAGTAAGCTCTTCCGCGAAGTGCATGGCATCACAGTGTGAGCCACCGTTACCACAAGAAAGCACTTTGCCTTCTTGTTTGAATGAGTCGGCAATCAGTTTTGCAGCCGCTTCAATTTGAGCGATGTTGTGGTCATCGCTCAAGAACTTGTTAAGAACGTCAGCAGCTTCGTTCAATTCACTTTTGATTAGGTCTTGGTACATAAGGCTTATCTCTTATTTTTTTGGCGCAGTTTAACTTGCGCGAAACGAGAATTGAGGGGTTCCCCCTCTTTATATCACTGAGTTTACCCACAAACATGAAATAGTGTCGACACTTAAGCCCAAAGATTGCCACCTTTATTAACCAGTCACTGTCGATCCGCCCAAATATTCACCACCAACCTCTCACAATTAGAATTTTAACTCTATTCAGATCGCTTTTTATCCAATTTAGAGTTTTACAAATATTTAATATTTTGTTTACACTTAACTGGTTAGACCTCTTACCTAAAACTTAATAACAATAAGTGATCTCTGAAAAGGAAATCGATCATGAACATATTGCTCTCCCTACTCGGCATGACCGTCATCTTAGGCGTCTGTCTTTACCATAGAGTTAGTCTTGTGCGTGCATTAGTTGTACTAACCTGCGCGATGATAGCACTCACACTGTTTGACGGCGTCGCGATTACTGGCTGGCTTTGTTACCTATTAGCAGTAGCGATTTTTGCTGTACCGACTATTCGTCAAACCCTAGTAAGCCAAAAGGCGCTTTCTCTATTTAAGAAAGTTCTACCAGCAATGTCTCAGACAGAAAAAGAGGCTCTAGAAGCAGGCACTGTATGGTGGGAAGCAGAGCTATTCAAAGGCAAGCCTGAATGGAAAAAACTACAAAACATCGCCGATCCAAAACTCTCTGAAGCTGAACAAGCATTTTTAGATGGCCCTGTTAATGACGTGTGTGAAATGGTCAATGATTACCAAGTGACACATGAACTTGCTGATTTACCGTCAGAAGTATGGCAATACCTGAAGGACCATAAATTCTTCGCCATGATCATCAAGAAAAAATACGGCGGTTTAGAATTCTCAGCTTACGCTCAATCCTTGGTTCTACAAAAGCTAACCGGCGTGTCTAGTGTATTGTCATCAACCGTAGGCGTACCTAACTCATTAGGCCCCGGTGAACTATTGCAACACTACGGTACAGAAGCACAAAAAAACCACTACCTCCCACGTTTGGCAGAAGGTAAAGAGATCCCGTGTTTTGCCCTAACTAGCCCAGAAGCTGGTTCAGATGCCGGTTCAATCCCTGATTACGGCATTGTATGTAAAGGAGATTGGCAAGGCGAAGAAGTACTTGGAATGCGTTTAACATGGAACAAGCGTTATATCACTCTTGCTCCTGTCGCAACCGTTTTAGGGTTAGCCTTTAAACTACGTGACCCTGATGGTCTGCTTGGAGATAAACAAGATCTTGGTATTACTTGTGCGTTGATTCCAACGGATTTAAAAGGCGTTGAGATTGGCAACCGTCACTTTCCGCTTAACGTTCCGTTCCAAAATGGCCCAACGCAAGGCGACGACCTTTTTGTGCCTATCGACTTCATCATTGGTGGTCAGAAAATGGCAGGTCAAGGCTGGCGTATGCTGGTTGAGTGTTTGTCGGTTGGCCGTGGTATCACACTGCCTTCAAACTCGACAGGTGGCATTAAATCTGCGGCATTAGCTACAGGCGCTTACGCTCGCATTCGTCGTCAATTCAAGCAACCTATCGGCCGTATGGAAGGGGTTGAAGAACCACTGGCACGTCTAGCAGGAAACGCCTATGTAATGGATGCGGCAAGTAACCTAACCGTCGCAGGTATCGACCTTGGCGAAAAGCCTTCGGTTATCTCTGCAATCGTTAAGTATCATTGTACCCACCGTGGCCAACGAAGCATCATTGATGCGATGGATATCGTCGGCGGTAAGGGTATTTGTTTAGGTCCATCCAACTTCTTAGCACGTGGCTACCAAGGTTCGCCTATCGCCATAACAGTTGAAGGTGCAAACATCCTGACTCGTTCAATGATCATCTACGGCCAAGGGGCGATTCGTTGTCACCCTTACGTACTTAACGAAATGGAAGCCGCTTATTCTGAAAGCAGCGATGCGCTTGAGAAGTTTGATTCAGCGTTAGCAGGGCACGTTAGCTTTACTATGAGCAACCTAGTCCGCAGCTTGTGGTTTGGTTTAACCGATGGTCGTGGTTCAGATGCACCAACACCATTAAATAAAACAGATAAACAGACACAGCGCTACTACCAACAGCTTAACCGCTACAGTGCCAACCTAGCGCTACTTTCTGACATCTCAATGGCCGTTTTAGGGGGTTCATTGAAACGCAGAGAACGCCTATCAGCAAGACTGGGGGATATCCTGAGCCAACTCTACTTAGGTTCAGCAACACTGAAACGCTTTGAAAGCGAAGGCAGCCACGCTGAAGATCTACCGCTAGTACATTGGGGTATGCAAGACAGCCTAAGACAGACAGAAATTGCTATTGATGAGTTTTTAGCAAACTTCCCTAGCCCTGTGATTGGTCGTTTACTTCGCGTTGTATTGATGCCATTTGGCCGTATTCGTCGCGCACCAAACGACAAGCTGGATAGCCAAGTAGCGCATATTATTCAAACGCCGAGCGAAACACGTTCACGTATCGGCCGTGGTCAATACTTAGAAGCAACTGAACATAACCCAGTAGGTAAGATTGAGAAAGCACTCGAAGTGATTCTTCAAGCTGAGCCACTGTTCGATAAAGTTTGTAAAGAAACGCATCAAAAACGCGCTTTCTTACGACTAGACCTTGTCGCTCAATTAGGGCTTGAGAAAGGCATCTTAACGGAGAAAGAAGCTGCGTTGCTTGTCAGTGCAGAGGAACACAGACTGTATACAATTAACGTTGACGATTTCTCTCCAGAAAAGCTTGCTTCAAAATCACAGTACCCAGATCAATCAATTGAGAACGTTGCCTAGCATCGATAACCAAGGCTAAACGAGACATTAAAATCGAACGGGTAGCTGAAGCAAACAAGCAATAAAAAACGGGACTCTTATGAGTCCCGTTTTTTTAATAACGACTATGATTCTTTACAATACCAACGCAAATCGGCCTTACACCAATGATTTATATGCCAATGCTCATACTTACAAAGACCATATAGCTTGCAAGCTTACTTAGGTGCCTTTAACTGCATTTCTGGTTGAGCCTTTTTCTTCACTTTCACCTTTCGAACCACAAACCAAACCAACAAACCCAATAGAATCGCGATCACATTGCCCACAGCTATAATGATCATACTACGTTGCCTGTCATCTTCTCGCTTCTGAAGTATCATTAATTCTGCTGCGATACGCTTTTGCTCCTCAAGCGCTTCTGCTTGAAGGCGTCGTGACTCCGCTAAATCGATATCTTCAACAACGCTGTACGATTGCTCAGTAATTGGGAAAATCAGCGGACGCTGGCTTGAAGCATCAGTGGCATAAACCATCCCCGACCAGTTATAAATACCCAGTTCACCAGCGTAAGGTACCTCTAGAGACACTTTCATTGCATCAACCATAGCTTGGCCTTGTCTGTACATAACAAACTCATCAGGAGCCTTGTGCTCAACATGAACCGCCAAAGAGCTGGGCGCGATCATGCCTTGCTCGCCGGACACAACGATAGTATGAGGTAAACCCTCTTTGCGAGACTGGATAAAAGTAGTGGTAATGGGGGTTGGATACACGAGTACTTCTTGTTCTTGCGCTCGCAAAAACACGCCATTGCCAGAGGTTATACGAGCTCGGTATTTACCCGGTTCAATATCAATAGGTAACGATACTGTGAATACGCCATCTCCGGCTTTTTCGTCTAAACCTGTACCGTCGTCGGCAAACTCTCCCATCACAACAGGGACCGGGCGCGCCTCTCTGACTAGAGAATCTTCATTTTCGACAAATTTAGTAAAGGTGACTTTAAGTTTCACGCGATCAAGGAAATCGCGCAGTACTAGAGGCTTACCATCTGAGGTCAAACGAGCGGTGAACTTGATGTGTTCGGTTTGATACAACTTATTTGGAAATTCGTTGGCATCCAAAACCAAATGAGACAATAGTTTAATGTTGTTCTTAGGTGAGACTTTACCTATCGCTTGCCAAGGGCCTGGCATTGGCTTATCAATAGAGACAATGTCCATAGATGATTCTTCGTACCAACGGACGTTATCAGCATTGCGCCAAGAGTAGTATTTCTTGCCATCAGGGCGAACCAAAACGACGGGTTTAGAGTTATCGGCTCGATAAATCACAAAGGTGACTTGTTCAATACTGGGATCAACGCGAAAACGGTTATCCAATAAACTCATTACGGATTCCGTTGCGGCATGTAAGCTAAAGCTTAACAGCAATAAGTAACCGGTAGCCAATACCCTTAACATACTTTCTCCCTACTGACGCCAAAGGCAGCTTCCGCTTTTCTCGACGAGGTCTAAACGATTTTGATGCGCTTCTACTTCATCGGCCGTAGCTCGTAAAACCTTTAGGGATTTTCGACCACTTTCTACTCTTCGTATACTTTCGGCTTCGCCTTCTTGTTGGCCAGCGTTAAATTGTAGCGAAGTTTGCCCACCCGTCATCAATAAGTAGACGTCGGCTAGGATCTCCGCATCGAGCAATGCGCCGTGGAGAGTACGGTGCGAGTTATCAATACCGTAACGGTCACATAAGATATCTAGGTTGTTTCTTTTACCTGGGAATATCTTCTTCGCCATTGCCAAGGTATCGGTGACTTTGCAGTAGTCATCCGTTTTACCTATCGCAGGATTAAGCTTCTCAAACTCATAGTCCATAAACCCCGTATCGAAGGGCGCATTATGAGCCACCAGCTCCGCACCTTTGATAAAGTCGAGAAACTCTTTATGTATATCTTGGTATTCAGGCTTATCAATCAAGAATTCATCGGTAATACCATGAACGCCAATCGCCTCTTCTTGAATCGCACGATCGGGCTTGATGTAGACGTGGAAATGACGCCCGGTCAACCTACGGTTGATGATCTCTACTGCACCAATTTCAACGATGCGGTGGCCCATATAGTGAGGACCACCTTCTGTATTCATACCTGTGGTTTCGGTATCGAGTACAACAATGCGCTTATTTTCGTTCGAACTGTTTTTTTCGTTCGTGCTTTGTTCTGGAGTGCTACTGGTATTCATAAGGATAACTGTGTCAGACTATGCCGATAATGTGCTTGAGGTAATAGTATCAAATCATGACGAAACAAGTTGAAATTTTCACTGATGGTTCTTGTTTAGGTAACCCTGGTCCGGGTGGCTATGGTATCGTACTTCGCTACAAAAAAGTCGAAAAGACACTAGCAGAAGGCTTCACGCTAACAACCAATAACCGTATGGAAATGCTCGCCGCTGTTGTTGCTCTCCAAACCCTCAAAGAGCCTTGCTCTGTGATTTTGACCACCGATAGCCAATACGTACGCCAAGGTATCACACAGTGGATTCACAACTGGAAAAAGCGAGATTGGAAAACAGCTGATAAGAAACCTGTTAAAAACGCCGATCTTTGGCAAAGGCTTGATAAAGAAACTGCTCGTCACACCGTTGATTGGCGCTGGGTAAAAGGACATGCGGGACACAGAGAAAACGAAATGTGTGATGACCTAGCGCGAACTGCGGCTGAGAATCCAACTCAAGAGGATACTGGTTATCAACCAAGCTAATTATCTTGGTTCAATTCGATGTAACATTTGAACCAAGATAGTTTCTCGAACTGATTGATAACTTATTAAAGAAATTGATAATTTCTTAGCCCAATGAATAGATGAAAAGCCGACCTCTAGTCGGCTTTTTCTGTTTTTAGCGGGTATGAAGCTTTGGCTGAATCCATTGTACGACGCGTATTGGTTCTAAAGCTCGCTCCAACAGGAGAAAAACGTCGTTTAAGGTGCCAATGAGGCTTAATCGGTTTGAGCGGATAAGTACGCTTGCGAGCAACAATAAAGTATTGGCTTCCCGCAAAGGAGGCACAACCGCCCAAGCTATTCTCTAACCAAGTCCACATCGCCTGATATTTACTCATCGGAAACAGCGCGTAGGTATCACAGTGGATCACTTCATAATTTAGTACACCTAACCAGTCTTTAACTCGACTTGGCGTATACATGCGCCCACTCCAAGGTAAACTGTTTCTTCGCCAAGGTAGTAAACTCGCAAGCCCAGTAAGACTAAACGGATTAAAGCCTGTGATGATAATATAGCCATCGTCCATCATCACTCGGTCAACTTCTCTCAATAACCTATGTGGGTCATTGCTATAATCTAATTGATGACTGAGCACCACAACATCAAAACTTTTCTCTAAAAAGGGTAAATTATAGCCATCCGCTATCACATTATGTAATGGGTTCTGGATATCTAGGTTTACTTGATGTTGAATGTTGCATGTGCAGCTAGAAATCTCACTACTGAGGCCGCCGAGCTTGAGCATGTGGTAACCAAAAAGCTTTGGACACCACTCATCGAGTCGAGTTTGAATTGATTCTCTCAACCAGTCCCCATTGTGCAACTGTGCCCAAGTGTAAGGACGCTCAAACTTCTTTCTGCTACGCGCTGGCTTCATCAATAATCTATCTCACTTATTCTGTCTCACTAAAAGTGACTGGAGATCCAATAATGTTACATATCAAAAGCATACCTGCATTTAACGATAATTACATCTGGCTGATTGAAAATAGCGATCGCCGTTGTGCTGTCGTCGACCCTGGTGATGCGGCTCCAGTATTAGAGTACTTGGCACATCATGAGCTAACTTTAGATGCAATCTTGATTACACACCACCACCATGATCACATTGGTGGCGTTCCAGAATTAGTAAGGCAACACCCTGGCGTTGATGTAGTGGGCCCAAAGAACGAACCGATCCCAACGTTGACTCACCCTGTCGACGATGGTGACCAGTTAGAGCTGTTTGGCGAAGTCTTTCTAGTACTTGGGCTCAGTGGACACACCGCAGGTCACATCGGTTATGTCGGTGATGCTAAGTTATTTTGTGGCGATGTATTGTTCTCAGCGGGTTGTGGTCGAATCATGGAAGGCACACCACAACAAATGTTTGACGCGCTGAATAAGATCACGGCACTTCCTCAAGAAACGGAAGTCTATTGTGCACACGAGTACACAGCAGCTAATGTCGCTTTCGCACTTGCCGTTGAACCTGATAACCAACATTTGCAGCAATATCGAGACCAAGTAAACCGACTGCGCGCTCAGAATAAGTCGACCATCCCCACAAATTTGAGACAAGAGAAGTTTGTGAACCCTTTCTTACGTTACACAGAGCCAAGTGTAGTTAAATCAGTATCTAATCGTACCGAGCAGACCGATCCTTTATCAGTCTTTACCGCTTTACGTGCGTGGAAGAACGAATTTTAACAAATCCATACTTGTCACTCATAGGGAGTGGCAAGTATTATCAGCAGCCGTTTATTAAAAAGGCTGTAACATGCGAGTTAAGTACAGCTGGGCTTTGGTATTACTACTTTCTGGTTGCCAATTAACTCAGTCAGAGAATCCAGACCAAGCTTCCGAGCAAACCAACACATCTCCTACTAAAGAAGTTTCTCAAACGAACGTTTCATCAGAAGCGACCAAAGAAGAATCCAAAGTTGAAGCACCTATCGTTACTCCACAAACACAAGAAGATGTTTGGAAACGCATTGCGATGCAACTTGAAATGGAAGTACCCGACGAAAAGAAAGTCGACTACTACCGAACTTGGTATCTAAAACACCCTAGTCACCTCAAAACCGTCTCACAACGTGCTGAACCTTTTCTTTATCTGATTACGACGAAGATTGAAGAAAAAGGGTTGCCATTAGAATTGGCGTTGTTGCCAGTTGTAGAAAGTTCTTTTGATGCGTTTGCCTACTCTCATGGCAGTGCTGCAGGACTATGGCAATTCATTTCTGGCACCGGCAAAGACTATGGGCTAGAACAGAACTTCTGGTATGACGGTCGTCGTGACGTAGCCGCTTCTACCGATGCGGCATTGGATTTCCTTTCGGACCTAAATAGACGCTTTGATGGCGATTGGAACCATGCGATTGCGGCCTACAATAGTGGTGGCGGTCGAGTAAACAGCGCAATTCGTAAGAACAAGAAACTAGGTAAACCAATCGACTTCTTCTCTCTAGATTTACCAAAAGAGACCAGCAGCTATGTTCCTAAGCTACTCGCGCTGGCTGATGTAATCGCAAATCAAGAGAAATATGGAATTGATATTCCAGCTATTCCTAACAAACCCGTATTAACTCTGGTGAACCCAGATGAACAGCTCGATCTCGCGATTGCTGCTAGCTACGCAGGTATTCCAGTTAAAGAACTGCAAGGCTACAATCCGGCTTATAACCAGTGGGCGACGGCACCAGAAAAACATCAGCAATTATTGCTTCCTCTAAGCTCTGTTGAAAAGTTCAACAAAGAAGTGGCAGCTAATAAAGGCAAAGGTATGAAATTGGTGCGCTATAAAGTGCAATCTGGCGATAGCATCAGCGTACTGGCGAGTAAATACAGCACCACCAGTAAAGTGATTCGCTCTGCAAACGGGATGAGCAACAACAATATCCGTATTGGTCAGCACCTGCTTATCCCAACCTCAACCAAAGACGACAAAACATATGCACTAAGCGCTTCAAACCGCCTAGCTAACACACAGTCGAAGAGTCGCGGCCAATATAAGCTCAGTCATACAGTAAAAAGTGGTGACAGCTTATGGACGATTGCGCGCGCAAACAAAGTCTCTCACCAATCGCTGGCTAAGTGGAATGGTATGGGGCCACGCGACACACTTCGAGTTGGTCAAGAACTGGTCATCTGGAAGAATAGTTCAGACGGCTCTATCATACGCACTGTCTTCTATAACGTAAGATCAGGTGACACAGTCAGCGGTATTGCATCAAAGTTCAAAGTAAAAAGTGCAGATGTTGTAAAATGGAACACTTTGCAGAACAAGAAATACCTACAGCCAGGACAAAAACTGAAGCTGTATGTTGATGTAACTAAGGTAAGTGTATGAACCCGTCAAGCAACCCACTCGTCATGCTGTTGGATATTTTCCGTTCACCAACGGCTTGTTTCTTAGCGCTTTATCAACGAAGTGCTTGGGGATGGCAACCCTACGTTGTATTAATACTCAGCCCATTTTTATTTTGGGGTGCCTATTTTTCAAATGTAGATTTTGCATGGTTAAGTTCAGAATTGTCACAGCAACTGGCTGAAACTAATCCTGACCAATTGGCATTACTTGACAGCAATACTCTACTCGCGAGCGAAATCATCAGTGATGTATTTGGCCGTACACTAAGCATTGCTCTGTTGGCATTCTGGTTTAACCTCGCAACAAAGCCAAGCCAACATCAGCATAGTTACTGGAGATGGTTTGCCGCTTCATCGGTTGTGATGTTCCCTGCGGTTTTAGGTGATGTAGCAAGCTACGCAAGCCTACTCCTCAAACATGGACAGGTGATGAGCTACGCCGCTGACTTGAACAGCTTAAACGGCTTAATCAAGTTACCACTAACCAATGACTGGTCACAGTTCGCGAGCTCATTACCGCTTTTGTTACCTTGGTACATCGTGCTAGGTTATGCCGCAGTGCTGACGTGGACTGAATTTGAACGCGGACAAGCACTGGTCATCTCTGGTTTGCCATGGGTTGGTTACTACCTAATCTGGGCTCTCTACATTTTAATATTCTAAGCTTGAGTCGATAAAATAAAGGCTAGAGGATACTCACTAGTCTATTTGTTTCATTAGCTAATTATTAAAAGTAACCACTGTGCAAATAGCTAATTGCCATTGGCTTGTTACTATCTAGCCTTAAAGGTCACTCGCATTGGGTTATGATCAGAAGCGTCCGTAATGGGCGCTTTTGCTTTTTCTACCTCTAACCCTCGATAGAACACGTGGTCAAGCACCAAACCTGTCATAAACTGAGTTCGGTTATCAGGGTCAAAAACAACCTCGGTCAGACCAACTTTTTCCAACGCCTCTTTCAATACCGCAAAGCGAGCTTCGCTCCAGCTGTTAAAATCGCCAGCAAAAATGACTGGTCCGCGATATTTTTGCAGGTTATCGGTTAGGCTTTTAAGCTGAGCTTTATAATCTTCGGTGCCAAACGTAAAGTTCACGGCATGGATATTAATGACGGCAAGCTCTTCTCCATTACTTAACTGATAGCGAGACCAAAGTGCAGATTTAGGCAGTTGAAGCCAAGGCTCTTCATGAGTATATGCACAAGCTTCGATCGGTAAATGGGTCGCTAGACTAAGCACACCCGCACTTTGTTCAAAAACTTCAAACGCATTAACACGAGTACTTCCCCACTGTCCGCTTGTCACCCATTGACTAAGCTCTTTAGTCATACGTGCTTCTTGTAACAACACTAAATCACTTCCCTCCGTCAATTGATTCAGTTCATTCTGCCAGTTATTGCGGTTTTGCTTGTAGATATTCCACACAATTAGGCTCAATCCGTCTGAAACATCAATCGATTTAGGTAGTGAATTTTGATAGCAACTATAGGTATCGTTACTGGTGCTATAAGAGGAAGTAACCAGATTAGGTTTTTGAGGAATAACGAAGATAAGATGAAAACTAGCAACAACAAGTGTTATCAAAACTGCGATAACAATGATGGTTTTCTTAAACATACAACACCCACCAGAAATGAAAAA
This sequence comes from Vibrio sp. R78045, assembly GCF_042466085.1. Taxonomy (NCBI): domain Bacteria; kingdom Pseudomonadati; phylum Pseudomonadota; class Gammaproteobacteria; order Vibrionales; family Vibrionaceae; genus Vibrio; species Vibrio sp. R78045. Next base: position 625,481 of record NZ_JAXHBS010000008.1, on the reverse strand, counting down.
GGAGCGATAAGCGCTCCTTTTAGGGTAATCGTTTTTTATACAGCGTCTTCGTCTTCTTCGCCAGTACGAATACGTACCACACGTTCAACATCAGTAATGAAGATCTTACCGTCACCAATCTTACCGGTTTGAGCCGTTTCGATAATGGTATCTACGCATTGATCCGCAACTTCATCAGTCACGACAATTTCTAATTTCACTTTTGGCAAAAAGTCGACCATATACTCTGCGCCACGGTATAGCTCAGTATGACCTTTCTGACGTCCGAAACCTTTTACTTCAGATACAGTCATACCTGTAATGCCAACTTCTGCAAGTGCTTCACGTACATCATCAAGCTTAAATGGCTTGATAATCGCTTCAATCTTTTTCATGTTCATCCCTTAAACTGTACGAATAGCTCATTATCGGTTAGCTATTGTAAACATTCAATGAAAAAAGCCAGAGCTTTAAAGCTCTGGCTCGAAATTTATCATCTTGTTTAATTAGCGCTTTGAGGAAACTTTATTTAAGGCTTGCATAGTAAGCAGCTAGGTTCGCGATATCATCATCACTTAACATTGAAGCTTGAGCTTGCATTACAGCTGCTAAGCCGCCATTACGTTGCTTTGTTTTGTACGCGTTAATTGATGACACAATATACTGTTCATTCTGTCCCTTGAGGTTCGGGTAACCGGGGATGACAGCGATTCCATCTGCACCATGACATGCTGCACAGATTGCGGCTTTAGCTTGACCTGCGGCAACATCCCCTGCCAGAGCATTACCACTCAATAGTCCAAATCCAATAACTAATCCTAGTGTAATTTTCTTCATTGCATATTCCATTAATTATTTTTATTAAAGTAACGTCAAATTGTGACACAAACTTTTTTTACTTGCTCCAAAGCGCTTCACAATCTTGACCTTCGTAGTTTTTATCTACGAATAAGCCTAAAACTGCGATCACTCGATCACCATCCATTAATATTGGTGTTCGACGTCGTAACCAACTTGGTACCTGATACTCTTGAAAGAGCTTCTTAAGCTTTCTGCTATGCCCGCGTCCAACAGGGTGAGCCGATAATCCTTCCGGATTAAAAATCACCCTTAGTGTTACGCTTTTATCCGACAAACTAAAGCTTTGCAAATCACGGTTGCTAGATACGCCCTCACTCATCGCTGAACTTAAGTGTAGCTCCCCTAAACCATCAGGCAGAACTAAGCTACCTTCCGCTGAAATATCACTTTGCCAGCTCGACAAATCTTGGGTGTCTTGTACCAAATAGAGCTGGTTATTAAAACGCCTAATCTCAACATCATTCAACACCAGCTTAGGATTGGCATCTGCCTGAGCACAGGCTACCTCATCCCAAATAAGTTTTAGCTGCTTTTGGCTCGGCATAGGTTGATTGCAATGGTTCAACCACATTCTTAGCAAGCGTGCGCGCAGTAAATCAGAATGCTGAGATAAGGCCTCAATGCTTAGGCTTAGGCTCTTATTGCCCCTCAAAGCTTGCTGAAAGTGAGACTCAAGCAGTTCATCGAGTAGCAACTCTTGTTCTGCGCACAGTTGAGCGCTGCGACTGACCGACTCTCGAAAACTAGGCCATCGTTCAATTAATGTCGGCGTAACTTGGTGACGAATAAAATTACGGTCATAGCGCAGGTCTTGATTACTCTCATCTTCGACCCAAGTTAAACCCATATTATGAGCTGATGTTTCAATATCTGAGCGGGTCACCGACAGCAGAGGACGAAGCATGAAAGCTTTCCCAAACGGCATAATATTCGCCATAGAAGAGAGTCCTTTTGGGCCACTTCCACGTTTTAACGCTAACAAGAAAGTCTCAAGTTGGTCATCAATGTGCTGACCCGTGACTAACACATCACCCGATCTGACATGCTGCTCAAAAGCTTTATATCGAGCGTCTCGCGCAAGCTTTTCAACGCTCTCGCCACTATTAAGATCTAATGATACTCGCTCTACAGCCAAAGATACCGACAACACATCACACCATGCTTGGCATCGTTCTACCCAGTAGTCGGCGTTTTCGCTTAGGCCATGGTGAACATGTACCGCACGACACTCAATGTCATGCGTTTGCGCGTACTGTGCCGCTAACTCTAACAAAACTCGAGAATCAACACCGCCACTGAAAGCCACGATCAATCTACTAGGCTTAAGTGCGCTTTGATGAAGTGCCGATGTAAAGGTTTTGATTAAGTGAGTCATGAGCGAGTGAACCATGAGAGTAGGTTTGACGGGGGTATGTTCTAATAATAAAAAAGGGTTGGTACTGAGTCCAACCCTTTCATCATCTTGTTACTTGAAGCTGCCTCATTTCAAGGCACGCTTATCAGCAGTAACCGTAGCTCATTAGACGCTGGTAACGACGCTCAAGAAGCGCTTCATTATCAAACTGCTCTAGCTCTTCTAGTTGTTTGACTAGCATGTCTTTCATGTTCTGAGCAGTTTGTACTGGATCGCGGTGCGCGCCACCTAGAGGCTCAGGAATGATTTCGTCGATAAGTTCAAGCTCTTTAAGACGAGGAGCAACTAGACCCATTGCTTCTGCAGCTTGTGGCGCTTTATCTGAATCACGCCATAGGATTGAAGCACAGCCTTCTGGAGATATTACTGAGTACGTAGAGTACTGAAGCATGTTCACGTAATCACCAACGCCGATCGCTAGTGCACCACCAGAACCGCCTTCACCGACAACGTTACAGATAACTGGTACAGATAGACCAGCCATTACCTTTAGATTTTTTGCGATAGCTTCAGATTGGCCACGCTCTTCAGCACCAACACCAGGGTATGCACCCGCCGTGTCGATGAAAGTAATAATTGGCATGTTGAAACGCTCAGCCGTTTCCATTAAGCGAAGAGCCTTACGGTAACCCTCAGGCTTTGGCATACCAAAGTTACGGATCACTTTTTCTTTGGTCTCGCGACCTTTTTGATGACCAATAACCATAACAGGACGGCCATTTAGACGAGCCATACCACCCACAATTGCTTTATCGTCAGCGTAAGCGCGATCACCCGCCATCTCTTCAAATTCTGTGAATGCATGCTCCAGGTAATCTTTGGTATAAGGACGTTGAGGGTGGCGAGCAAGTTGAGCCACCTGCCACGCACCTAAGTCACTAAAGATTTTCTGTTTAAGCTCTAAGCTTTTTTTCTCTAGTTGTTCGATTTCTTTGTCTAGATCTACCGCTGCGTCACCACCGTGACGAGAAACGTCACGTAGCGCTTCGATTTTTGCTTCAAGTTCAGCGATAGGCTTTTCAAATTCTAGAAAGTTCAGGCTCATCTATGAATCCTTGTTGATTCAGCTCCACGTTAGCGAAGCTAAATTTTAGTTAAATTCGAGTTCTACTTGGCTATTTCCAAGCAGCTGTTTTAATTCGTCTAGTAATGTATCACTTGGCGTCACACGCCATTCTGTGCCCAATGTTAACCGCGCTCTAGCGTCGGCACGTTGGTAGTATACATTGACTGGGACCGTTCCGGCTCTATAAGGTTCTAAGATTTGACCAAAGCGTTCAAAAAATTGACCATTAATCTGGGATTGATCGATAGATATCGATACCCCACGAGCATATTTTTCACGGGCGCTTCCTAAGTCCATGACCTCGCGCGCGGACATTTTAAGCCCACCGTTGAAGTCATCAAAGCTGACCTGTCCAGAAACGACCACAATTTTGTCTTTTTCGAGCAATTCTGCGTAGCGATCGAGTGCATCAGAGAACAACATCACTTCCATTCGGCCAGATCGGTCATCAAGTGTCATTAAACCGATTCGTGTACCGCGTTTCGTGGTCATGACCCTAGCAGCAATGACCAAGCCTGCAATCGTTAATGATTGGTCACGACGCGTTGGCGTAGCATCTTTCAAACGACAGCTGGTGTATTTTGCTAACTCTTTGATGTAAGCATTCACCGGGTGACCCGTTAAATACAAACCCAGTGTTTCTCGCTCACCTTCAAGCCAAACTTTTTCAGGCCATTTAGGTACTTGAGTATACTTGTGTTCAACCTCTTCTGGAGCATCAGTCAACACACCAAACATGTCGGATTGACCAAACGACTCAGCATGGTGATGTTGGCTTGCAGCTTTAACTGCATCTTTCAATGACGCCATCATCGCAGCACGGTGAGGACCTAATCTATCTAAGGCTCCAGATAGAATCAACTTTTCGATAACACGTTTGTTAACCTTCTTCAGATCAAGACGCGCACAGAAGTCGAATAAATCTTTAAAGTAACCGCCCTTATTGCGCGCTTCAATAATCGCTTCAATAGGGCCTTCACCCACCCCTTTTATCGCACCAATACCATAAACAATCGCTCCGTCTTCATCGACATTGAATCGGTATAGGCCTGAATTGATATCAGGTGGAAGAAGCTTAAGCTTCATACGGAAACACTCATCAACAAGGCCAATAACCTTCTCCGTGTTGTCCATATCTGCGGTCATTACCGCCGCCATAAATTCCGCTGGGTAGTGCGTTTTCAGCCATAATGTTTGATAAGAAACCAATGCGTAGGCAGCCGAGTGAGATTTGTTGAAGCCGTAGCCCGCAAACTTCTCTACCAAGTCAAAGATCTTCATGGCCAATTCGCCATCAACACCGTTAGCTTCAGCACCCTCTTTAAAGGTACCGCGCTGTTTTGCCATCTCTTCAGGCTTTTTCTTACCCATCGCACGACGCAGCATATCGGCTCCACCAAGCGTATAACCCGCCAGAATCTGAGCGATTTGCATTACCTGTTCTTGATACAGGATGATGCCGTAAGTCGGTTCTAATGTTTCTTTTAACGACTCGTGTTGCCACGTTTCATCGGGGTAAGATACTGCTTCTCGTCCATGTTTACGGTCGATAAAGTTATCTACCATACCTGATTGAAGAGGGCCCGGACGGAACAAGGCCACTAATGCGATGATATCTTCAAAACAGTCGGGCTGTAGACGCTTGATCAGGTCTTTCATACCGCGAGATTCCAGCTGGAATACCGCCGTCGTTTCAGAATTTTGTAATAAGTTAAACGACGCTTGGTCATCAAGAGGAATCGACTCGATACGAACCGGATCTTTACCCTCTTTTGCCAAACGTGGATTCACTAAGCCCAATGCCCAATCGATAATAGTTAAGGTACGCAACCCCAAGAAGTCAAACTTAACCAAGCCAGCGGTTTCTACGTCATTCTTATCGAATTGCGTTACTGGGAAGTTACCTTCCGCATCGGCATAAATAGGTGCAAAGTCAGTAATCGTGGTGGGTGAGATTACAACCCCCCCAGCGTGCTTACCAGCGTTTCGTGTACAACCTTCTAGAATTCGACATTTATCAATCAGCTCACGAACTTCTTCATCACCATCATAGAGTTCAGGTAATGCGGGTTCAGCGAGGAAGGCTTTCTCTAGCGTCATACCCGGGTCAGGCGGAACTAGCTTAGAAATTCGGTCAACAAAGCCAAATGGGTGGCCTAACACACGACCTACATCTCGAATTACCGCTTTCGCTGCCATGGTACCGAAGGTGATGATCTGCGAAACAGCATCACGGCCATACATTTCTGCAACGTGATCAATGACTTGGTCACGCTTATCCATACAGAAATCGATATCAAAATCGGGCATCGATACACGCTCTGGGTTCAAGAAACGTTCAAAAAGTAGATCGTATTCAAGTGGGTCAAGATCGGTGATATCCAATGCATAAGCCACCAAAGAACCAGCACCAGAACCACGGCCTGGACCAACAGGTACATCGTTGTCTTTGGACCACTGGATGAACTCCATAACAATCAAGAAGTAGCCTGGGAACCCCATGTTATTGACAACTTCAAGTTCAATTTTGAGGCGCTCATCGTACTCTGGCCTACGCTCTGCTCGGATTTTTTCGTCAGGGAATAGAAACTCTAAACGACGCTCAAGACCTTCTTCTGACTTCTTAATCAGGAAGTCTTCAATCGCTAAACCTTCGGTTGGGAAGTTAGGCAAGAAGTATTCGCCAAGGCGAACGGTTACATTACAACGCTTAGCAATCTCGACACTGTTTTCCAGAGCTTCAGGGATATCAGAGAACAACTCGCACATCTCTTCTTCGCTACGAAGGTATTGCTGTGCGCTGTAGTTTTTTGGTCGACGTGGATCAACCATTGTAAAACCGTCGTGGATCGCTACGCGGATTTCGTGAGCGTCAAAAAGATCTTCGGTTAGGAACACCACTTCATTCGTCGCAACAACAGGCAAATCTTCTTGTTCTGCCAGTTCTAATGCAAAGTGTAGGTAAGACTCTTCATCCGGACGCCCGGTACGAATAAGCTCAAGGTAAAAACGATCTGCGAAATACGTTTTGTAAAACTCAACGCTGCTCGCGACAAGTTCACGGTTACCTTTCAGTAACGCTTTGCCAATCTCACCATCTTTGGCGCCCGATAAAATAATCAGGCCTTCTGCATGCTCAATTAACCATTCTTTATCGAGAACAGGTTGATGCTGTACATGACCACGAAGATAGGCCTTCGAGATCAATAAAGTAAGGTTGTTGTAACCCTTGTTATCCGTGGCCAGTATTGTCAACTTTGTTAACTCGTCACCAAATTCTGGAGACTGCATAACGAAGTCCGCACCAATAATAGGTTTAACCCCACACCCATGGGCAGTACCGTAAAACTTAACCAAGCCACAAAGGTTGGTAAAGTCGGTAAGTGCTAGAGCAGGCATACCCATTTCAGCTACTTTTTTTACTAATGGTGGCACCTTAGATAGGCCATCCACCATCGAAAAGTCACTGTGTACGCGTAGGTGAACAAATTTTGGATCTGACATTATTTTTCCTGAGTTCTAGGCTCAAGCCTAGGATTACAACTGTGTGTATTCTATTTTTTTCTGCCGCAAATAGGCAACTTTATTCGCTGCTACGTTTAAATCAATACGAAGCCCTAATCAATATAAAGCTCGAACCAATTTAAAGCGTTGGCCAAAGCACGTTAATCGATACCTAAAATACGTTTTACTGGTTTGAAGCTCTTACGGTAATGTTCGGTTACGCCGTGTTTTTCAATTGCTTCGAAATGCGCTTTAGTTGGGTAACCTTTATGTTTAGCGAAACCAAATTCGGGATGGATCTTATCAAGTTCTTCCATCTCTTGATCACGGACCACTTTAGCAATAATAGACGCCGCACTGATTTCAGCGACTCGTAAGTCACCCTTTACAATAGCCATACCGTCCATCGGCAGTTCAGGAACACGGTTACCATCGATTAATGCCATATCGGGCTGAATATTAAGTCCGGCAATGGCACGCTGCATCGCTACCATGGTTGCTTGCAGAATATTAAGTTCATCAATCTCTTGAGGAGAACAGCGACCAACAGACCACGCCAACGCTTTTTCTTTGATTTCAGGAAGTAAAGCAAGGCGTTTTTTTTCAGACAGTTTTTTGGAGTCGTTCAAGCCTTCAATTGGATTATTTGGATCAAGAATAACCGCAGCCGTCACTACATCACCAACCAATGGCCCACGCCCCACTTCATCCACACCAGCAAACAACTGGTAACCCTCAGGATACTCAAAAGGAGGAAGTTCTTTTTTCTCTTTTACTGCCATAATTATTCTCTTAGTGCTCTATTAAAGCTATCAACGCTTACGCTTCAACAAATGGCTTATTAATAAGGTTCAAGACTGCATTGGCTGCTTGCTTGTCCGCGCCTTTACGAATCCAATGATGCATCTCAGTAAAGCGTTCGATCAACGCAGTATTGTCCGCTGAGAGCATTTTATCGACAGACGGAAACAAAAAGTCTGGGTGACACTCTTCAAGAATATGTTCTTTCACTATCTCTTCACCTGCCAAAATATTCGGCAATGAGACGAACTCGGTAATCGATAATTTCTTAACAATGTATCCCGTCAGTTTATTTACTTTGTAGCCAACGACCATCGGGCGTTTCAGTAACATACACTCAAGAGCAACAGTACCTGAGGCAAGCAGCACAGAATCAGCAGCGGTAATTACGTTTCTCGCGGTATCATCCACTAACGAGAATTCAAGTTCAGGTGCTGTCGATTGCCAAATGTCGGTAAACTGTTTTTTACGCTGTTCGTTAACAAGCGCAACAACAAAATTGATATCAGGGTATTTCTGTTTAATGCGTTGGCACGTTTCGATAAATGGTTGAGCAATCAAACTCATCTCACCACCACGGCTACCCGGCAATACCGCAAGCCACTGCTTATCTTGATCTAAACCTAAAAGCTCTCGAGCTTCCTGCTTATTTGGGTCCAGAGGGATAGCGTCTGCCAAGGTATGGCCAACAAATTCACAGGCAACATTATATTTATCGTAGAACGCTTTTTCGAATGGCAAGAAAGCAAGGACTAAATCAGTTGCTTTATCGATTTTAAAGATACGCTTAGGACGCCAAGCCCAAACTGAAGGGCTAACATAATGAACCGTTTTAATTCCAGCTTTCTTCAGATCTAACTCAAGTCTCAGGTTGAAGTCAGGAGCATCAATACCAACAAAGACATCTGGTGGGTTCTGTGTGAAATACTTAACCAGTTCTGCTTTCACTTTTAACAAACGAGGTAAACGACCCAATACTTCAACTAACCCCATTACGGCAAGCTCTTCCATTTCGAAAAGAGATTCACAACCCAGAGCCTTCATCTTTGGTCCACCGATACCTACGAACTCAGCATTCGGATACTGGGATTTTATTGCTTTGATGAAACCTTCACCTAGCGTGTCTCCGGAGAGCTCTCCCACAACAATACCGACTCGCAGTGGTTCATTCGAAACAAAGTTAGAGCTATCAGTATGCGCATCTTGTTGTGCCATAATTTTCAATTCCCTTCTTGCCTAAAACAAAAAAGATCGCCTAACAAGTAGCGATCTTTTTGTTATACCAATCTGATGAAGTAATGATTGTCATACTCATGTTGACTGGTACATAACCACATCAAGTATTAACGAATAATACCGCGCTCAGAGTTCTCTAGCATTTCTAACATCGGAGTTATAGAAGTAAACTCTTTCGCCATTTCAACTAAAGCCACTTTCGCTTCTTCAAGTGTTTTGCCTGAGCGGTATAACTCTTTGTACGCTTTTTGTAATGCTCGGATTTCCGGTTTCTCAAACCCATTTCGCTTCAAGCCCACTAGGTTAAGACCAAATGGAGCAGCATGGTTGCCCTGCGCAAGCACGTACGGCAGTACATCTTGAACAACAGCAGAGCAGCCGCCAATATAAGCGTAAGCGCCGATTGAACAGAATGGGTGAATAGCAGAAAGCGCCATAACGCCAGCGTAATCGCCTACGGTTACGTGGCCACCAAGAATCGCATTGTTACCAATATGAGTATGGTTACCAACAATTACATCGTGCGCTACGTGAGCATTGACACAAAGTAGGTTGTCATCACCAATCACTGTGGTTGCTTTATCTTGAGTTGTACCACGGTGGATCTGAACTGCTTCACGGATCACATTACGATCACCGATCACAACAGTTGTGTCTTCACCGCCGTATTTCTTATCTTGGTTTTCTTCACCAATCACTGCGTGTGGGAAGATTCGATTTTGCTTACCAATTGTTGTGTGACCTTTGATCACAACATGTGACATCACTTCTGTGTCATCGCCAATAGTCACATTACCAGCAATGTAAGTGAAAGGCCCAACCGTCACGTTAGCACCGATTGTCACATCACCTTCGATTACTGCTGCCGGGTGAATTTTCGCTGTTTCATGAATCATATTAAAACTCTCTACGAGCACATTTAAGTTCAGCTGAACATACTACGACGCCGTCTACTTTAGCTACACCATTAAATGATGCGATACCACGACGCTCTTTTAAAAACTCAACTTCGATAACTAACTGGTCACCTGGCACTACAGGTTTACGGAATTTTGCTTTATCGACACTTGCAAAGTAGTAAAGCTCATTGCCAGAAGGAGCACCAAAGGATTTAAATGCCAAAAGACCTGTAGCTTGTGCCATTGCTTCTAAGATCAACACGCCTGGGAATACAGGAAGTTGTGGGAAGTGGCCTGTGAACTGAGGTTCGTTAACAGAGACATTCTTAATTGCAGTCAGTGTTTTTTCTTTTTCAAAGCTAGTCACACGATCAACCATTAAGAATGGGTAGCGATGAGGTAATAGTTCCTGAATTTCAGTAATGTTCATCGTTGTCTGTTCAGTAGTCAAAGTCGTATTCCTATATATTCTTTATTTAATTAGAAGGATTATAAACGAAAAAGACTCGCTGCTCGCGAGCCTTTTATTAGAAATGCTGGAATTATGATTCCGCGCTCTTCTCAATAAGTTTTTCAACGGTTTTCAAACGCTTGTTCATTTCATCAATACGATGTACACGCGTTGCTGTTTTACGCCAATCTTTGTTTGGCTGTAAAGGAATACCAGAAGAGTACATGCCTTTCTCAGTGATGCTACGCATTACCATCCCCATACCAGTGATTGTAACGCCGTCAACGATTTCAATGTGACCATTAATCACGCAGCCACCACCAATGATACAGTACTTACCTATCGTTGTGCTGCCAGCGACAATAGTACCACCGGCAAGGGCAGAACCATATCCGATGTGAACGTTGTGAGCAATTTGAAGTTGGTTATCTAAGATAACATTATCTTCAATCACAGTATCGTCCAAAGCACCACGGTCGATGGTTGTACACGCGCCAATTTCTACGCGATTACCAATACGAACTGAACCGACTTGCGGAATCTTAACCCACTCGCCTTTCTCGTTTGCATAACCAAAGCCATCAGAGCCAACGACAGTGCTTGATTGGATCAAACACGCATCGCCAATAACAACCTCATGATAAATGCTTACATTCGCCCACAACTTAGTGCCGGAGCCAACCTTTGCGTTTTTACCAATAAAGCAACCTGCACCGATGACTACATCATCACCAAGTACAACGCCTGATTCAATCACTGCGTTTGCACCAATAGACACATTTTGTCCAATGGTCGCATCGCCTGAAATTGAAGCAGAATCAGCAATAGCCGCAGCTGGTGCTGGAGTAGTGTCAAGCGCTTGAGCCACTTTAGCAAAAGCAACGTAAGGGTCATTAACCACAATAACGTTGGTCTTACAAAGTTCACGCTCAGTCTCTTTGACCATAATAGCGGATGCCTTACAGTCACCTAAGTGCTTGCTGTACTTAACGTTAGAAAGGAACGTAATGTTACCTTCTTGCGCTTTATCCATAGGAGCGACTGCTGAGACGGTAATACTACCGTCTCCATGTAGCTCTCCACCGGTAATCGTTGCCAATTCGGCTAAAGTCAGGTTCTTCATAAAAACTTATTTCAGTGCTTTAATTACTTTCTCAGAGATGTTGTATTCTGGCTTACCATACTGCAGAGCTTGAATATCAACAATCATGTCGTAGCCTTCTTTCTCTGCAACTTTAGTTACAGCATCTTGAATCACTTTGAAAAGCTTCTGCTTCTCTTGCGCTTCACGACGTTGGCTTGCTTTTTCTAGTGCTTGAGCTTTGATTTTGTACTTACTGTCTAGTTGACCTACTTCGATACGTAGCTTCTCAACTTCGTCAGGACCTAACAGTTCGCCATCACGCTTAAGCTTTTCGATCTTAGTCTTAGCTTGTGCTTGAATACTTTGTAGTTCAGCCGCTTTGTCTTTGAACTCTTCCTGCATTTTTTGAAGAACAACTTCACGCTGAGGTAGAGCCTGGAATACTTGTGCAGTGTTTACATAACCCACTTTTTGCGCAGCTTCAGCCGCTGTTGCAAAGAAAGAAGAGCTAAGAACTACAAGGCCTAAACCTGCTGCTTTAATCATATTTTTCAAAATATTGTCCTTTAAATATTAGAAGGTTCTACCGATGGTGAATGTGAAGAACTCTTCATCATCACCTTCGTAAACTTTAATTGGTTTCGCTAGAGAGAAAACCAGTGGGCCCATTGGTGACATCCATTGAAGAGCGGCACCATAAGATGAGCGATAATTACTTGGATCAGAGTAATCGTAGTAATACTGACTGCCACTGTTAGGTGCGCCTCGGTCTACGAATTCTGTATCCCATACACTTGCCATGTCGAAGAAAACACTGGTGCGAATTTGACTACGCGCTTCATCAGAAGCAAACGGCGTTGGTACGATTAGCTCTAAACTAGCCAAAGCAACCGCATTACCACCTACTGAATCATCCGTAGCTGTGTCGTAAGTTGGGTTGTTACCCGTACTGCTTCCGTAAACGGCTTTCGGACCTGCCGAGTTAGAACCAAAACCACGTAGCGTAGTGAAACCACCTGCATAATAGTTCTCGTAGAATGGGAACAAGTTATCGTTACCATCCGTCTGACCATAACCATTACCATAGCCTAATCGGCCACGCATCAATAGTGTGAACTCATGCTTTTTGGTCAGCGGGATGTAATGTTTTACATCATACTGCGCTTTGAAGTACTGAGCATCAGACCCTGGTACCGTCATTTTAGCGAAAGCACGTTGGTGGTTACCCTCGGTTGGGAAAAAACCACGGTTCAAGTTATTACGTGTCCAAGAAATATTGATGTCGAAATCATCGGTCAAGATGTGTTCGTCACCATATTGGTCAATACTTCTCGCAAACTGTTCAACTTGAATATAGGTCGGAACGTTACCGATCTTGTTGTGTGTATAGCCGATACCAAACTCGATACGATTCAGCTCATCGACAGGGAAGCCCCATGTTAGGCTGGTACCATAACTTTGGTTGGTATAGTCGACGATACCCGCTTCAGATGCTTCGAACTCGTTGTAGAAGATCTTACCGCCTAAACTCACACCATCAAGGTTCCAGTATGGGTCACGGTAGTCTAAGCTCACGTTCTTCTGGTAATCGTTCATCATGGCACTAACGCCAACACGGTTACCTGAACCCGCAAAGTTATCTTGTTGCAAACCAACTTGGAAACTCACGCCTGACTCAGTACCGTAACCAACACCAAAGTTGATGCTGCCTGAGTTAGCTTCTTTAACGTTGTAAACCAAATCAACTTGGTCGTCACTACCTGGGACACGTACGGTTTGTACATCCACAGTTTCAAAGTAACCTAAACGGTTCAGGCGGCTCTTACCGGTATCAATTGACTTAGAGTTAAGCCAGCTTCCTTCCATTTGACGCATCTCACGACGTAACACTTCATCTTTGGTTGAGTTGTTACCCGTAAAACGAATATCACGAACGTAGATACGACTACCCGCTTCTACATTGATCACTAACGAAACTTCTTTCGTTTCATCATCAAATTCTGGAATAGTGCGAACTTGTGGATAGGCATAGCCTGATTCACCAAGAATTCGTTTAACGTTTTCTTCAAGTGAAGTCACCGAAGAACCGTTATAAACATCGCCATCTTCAAATGGGACTAATGCGTCGAAATCTGCTTCACGACCGATCAACTCACCACGGAAAGCGACATCTTTAACGATATAGGCCTCACCTTCATCAATACCGAGCGTGATATAAACGCCTTTTTTGTCTGGTGAGATCGCTACCTGAGTAGAATCGACCTTGAATTTAAGGTAACCACGGTCAAGATAGTAAGATTTCAGAGCTTCAATATCGCCAGCCAATACTTGCTTTTGGTATTTTTCATCCGCAAGAAAGTTCCACCATGCAACATCGACATTCAAGTTGAAACGACTGAGCAAGTCAGCATCAGAGAACACTTCATTACCAATAAAGTTGATTTGCTGAATTTTAGCGGACACGCCTTCAGTAAACACAAATTTAAGGTCAGAACGGTTACGCGGCAAAGGCGTAACAACTGCTTTTACGGTTGCGTTGTATTTACCAACACTGTAATAAAAGTCTTCGAGGCCTTTCTCAATGTTACTCAGTGTTGTACGGTCAAGCGCTTCACCTTCACGAACACCAGACGCATCTAGGTTCTGTTGAAGCTGCTCTTCTTTGATCGCTTTATTTCCTGAAAACGAGATACTTGCAATGGTTGGCCGCTCTTTAACTTGAACAACTAAAACACCTTCATCACGAAGTACTTTAACGTCCTCAAAGTTACCTGAAGCATATAATGCGCGAATGATCTCAGATACATCGCCTTCATCTACTTCATCACCAATACGTACTGGCATTTTCAGTAGAGCTGCACCAAGTGCAACACGCTGTAAACCTTCGATCTTGATATCTTGAACCACAAAGTTTTGTGCTCCGTTCGCAGCCACACTAGTGGCCAATAGACTTGCGAACAGAATTTGCTTAATCGCCATACTTATTCTAATTATTCCTTGCTACTACCAATGCCTGTAAGAAACCATTTACAGGCGAGTAAAATCGTTAAATATTGCCAGAGCCATCAAAGAGAAGAGGATTGCCCCTCCCACTCTGTACCCCATCTCCTGAACTTTTTCAGGGACCGGTTTACGAGTAACGGCTTCAATAGCGAAAAAGAGCAAATGTCCGCCATCAAGCATAGGCAGCGGAACCAAATTAATAATACCTAAGTTCACACTAATCAAAGCCAAAAAGCCTAGGAAATAAACCAAACCATAATCGGCGGTTGTCCCTGCACCTTTGGCAATTGAAATAGGACCACTCAAGTTGTTTAAGCCAACATCACCAACGATAAGCTTTTTAAGCATTGTCAGCGTCAAACCAATAATTTGACCTGTTTTATCAAATGCTTTTCCTACAGAATCAATTACACCAAATTGTAACTCAAAGCGATAATCTTCTGGCCATTCTGCGACTTCTGGAGCAATACCCGCATAGCCAATTACAGAACCATCAGAAAGCTCCCGGCTTTTTGGCGTCATAACCAATGACTGCTCAGCACCATTTCTCAACACAACAAGGTCTAATGACGTCATCGGGTTTGCACGAACTAACTCGACTACCGACTGCCACTGTTCAATGGGCTGCCCATCAATCTCAACAATTTTATCACCGGCTTCTAACCCTGCCGAGTATGCCGCACCGTCGTCAATCACTTGAGCAAGCGTTGTCGATATTTCTGGCGAATACGGTCTAAAACCAAGCGTTGTCATTGCAGATTCAGTTTCTGGGTTAAACGACCAGTCTGAGATATCCAATGTCATCTGTTGTTCGAAGCCGATATCATCTTGAGAAGCGACAGTTACAGTCATGGATTGATCACCAATGTGTGATATCAAACCCATATTAACAGATTCCCAATCTGCGGTTTTGATTCCTGAAACTGATTTAAGTTCCATTCCACTTTCAATTCCGGCTTGTGCGGCAATAGATTGCGGGGCGACTTCGCCGATTACGGGTTTAACCGCAGGCACACCAATCAAAAATACCAACCAGTACGCAAACACAGCAAAGATAAAATTAAATGCAGGACCGGCACCGACTATCGCAGTTCTTTTCCACAATGGCTTCTTATCAAAAGCGTATTGTTGTTCATCTTCAGAAAGGTCATCAACACGACCATCAAGCATCTTAACGTAGCCGCCCAATGGAATAGCTGACAAGCTGTACTCTGTGCCATCACGGCCAACTTTGCTCCAGATTGATTTACCAAAACCAATCGAGAATTTTTCAACTTTCACACCACAGCGACGAGCAACCCAGAAGTGTCCAAACTCATGAACAGCGACCAGAATGCCAAGCGCTACAATAAAAGATGCGAAGTTCCACAGAATTCCACTCATGTAAGCTGCTCTTTAATAAATTGAATGGCTATTAGACGAGACATATTATCGAGCTCGAGAAGGCTTTCCAAGCTATCTAAGCCCTCAGAGTTATGTTGTTCACATACTTTGCTCATAACATGCTCGTTAATGATAGCAATATCGGTAAACTTCACCTGATTATTCAAGAAAGCATCAACTGCAATTTCGTTTGCCGCATTAATTGCAGTTGTTGCATGCTGACCTAAGTAGCAAGCTTCAATCGCTAATCTTAAGCAAGGGTAACGAGTTAAATCAGGCTCTAAGAATGTCAGCTCACCAACCTTAGTAAAGTCCAACGGCTTAACACCGGCTTCAGTACGTTCAGGATAAGACATGGTTAGAGCGATCGGCGTCGCCATATCGGGTTCGCCCATTTGAGCCAATACTGAACCATCTTTGTACTGAACCATAGAATGAATAACAGACTGAGGGTGAATAATAACTTTGAGTTGTTCTTGAGAAGCATTGAATAGCCATTTCGCTTCAATGTACTCTAGGCCCTTATTCATCATAGTTGCTGAATCAACAGAGATCTTAGGCCCCATAGACCAGTTAGGGTGCGCAATAGCTCGTTCAGGAGTCACTGATTCGAGTTCTGCGACATCGGTATAGCGGAAAGGGCCACCAGAGCCGGTCAAAAGAATATGATTGATACCGTTCTCTTCTAGGTTACAACGACCTAGATTGGTTTGTACGTTTTGTGGTAGGCATTGAAAAATAGCATTATGTTCACTATCTACAGGAAGTAGCTCGGCCCCGTACTTTTCTACAGCGTCGATAAACAGCTGACCTGACATCACCAAAGCTTCTTTGTTGGCAAGTAGGATACGCTTACCGGCTTTAACCGCAGACATCGTAGGAAGCAAACCTGCCGCACCGACAATAGCAGCCATAACTGTGTCGACTTCCTCTAAAGAAGCGACCTGACACATACCTTCCGGACCTGAAAGTACTGTAACGTTAGGGTAATTTTCGGACAACATGCCTGTCAGCTGAGATGCAGCATCAGGACAAGCCATAGCAACATAGCTTGGTTGCCACTTTTCAACTAACGCCAGCATCTTTTCAACGTTCGAGCCTGCAGCCAGTGCAACGACCGAATAAAGTTCTGGATTTTGCTCAACGACTTTTAGTGTACTTGCACCAATTGAGCCGGTAGCGCCAAGGATAGTTAGATTTCGCATCACATATGACCGTAGAAATGTAATAAAGGGCAGAAACACTGCCCTTTTTTATTAGAATGCTAAATAAAGCAGAGCAAAGACAGGGAATGCAGCCGTTAAGCTATCTATTCTATCAAGTATACCACCATGACCAGGAATCAGATTACTACTGTCTTTCACTCCGGAAACACGCTTAAACATGCTTTCTACAAGGTCACCAAGAACAGAGATAACAACGGTCACTAGGGTAATAATAATCATGTGAAGAGGGCTGGTGAATTGGATATCAAACAAATCAGCAAAGATCCAAGCCACGATCACCGCAGTAATAATGCCACCAATAAGACCTTCAATCGTCTTATTCGGACTTACCGCAGGTGCCATTTTTCGCTTACCAAAACTCTTTCCTGAAAAATAAGCCCCGCTGTCTGCTGCCCAAACAAGCAAACAAACAAACATTACCAATTTTGCACCGTGGTAAGGGTCAACATCGATGCCGTTAGCGCGCAGGATAACCACACTCCAGAAGAATGGCAGTAAAGTCAATACACCAAAAGCATGACGAAGGAAAGAAGAGTCTTTCCATGCTGGCATCGACTTAGGATAAGTCACTGCCATACCACTTGCGATTACCCACCAAATAGAACCAATAGTTAATATTGCGTAATGGGCGCTAGATAAGTCATTAAGGCTAAATGCATCAAAAGGGATAAAAGCAAAACTTACCGCACTGACCACAACCGTTGGAATCAAGGCTAAATAACGCGACTTGCTTTCAACAAACTGAGTCCACTCCCAAAATCCCAAGAGCGAGATGACCGCTAATGAAAAAATAAACGTAGGAAGTGACAACTCGAAAATACCTAGAATAACTAGGGGAGCTAAAATCAACGCCGTAATAATTCGTTGTTTCAAACCAAAAAATCCTTATTAACTGTCCATCAGAGCTTTGATCTGTTCACCGGTGCATCCGAAACGACGCTCACGGTTTACAAACCAAGTCACAGCTTCTACTAAGCTGTCTTCATTAAAGTCTGGCCAGAATTGTTCAGTGAAATACATTTCAGCGTAAGCCAATTGCCAAAGCATAAAGTTACTAATGCGACACTCGCCACTAGTACGAATTAATAGGTCAACTTCCGGAATATCGGCCATAGTCAGGTGTTGTGTAATCATAGCTTCATCAATGTCTTCTACATTAATATCACCAGACTTTACCTGTTGAGCAATAGAAGTCATTGCTTGCTGGATATCCCACTTGCCACCGTAGTTGGCCGCAATATTAATAACCATGCCAGTATTGGTGCGAGTCAAAGCTTCCGCTTCTTCGATCTTCTTTTGGAGTCGATCATTGAAACGACTTTTGTCACCAATAACACGAAGCTGTAGATTGTTTTTATGAAGTTTTTTTACTTCACTCGAAAGGACTGAAATAAACAGTTCCATCAAGATACCGACTTCTTCTTCAGGACGACGCCAGTTCTCGCTACTAAACGCAAAAAGTGTAACGGCTTTAATGCCAAGTCTGGCTGCAGAAGAGATGGTTTTGCGAACGGCTTTAACACCGTTTTTATGACCAAAAACGCGAGGCTTGCCCTTAGCTTTTGCCCAGCGACCATTACCATCCATAATGATAGCAATGTGTTTAGGAAGAGAGTCTGTGAACGCTTGAGAATTATGCATAAAAGAGTGAATCAAATTCTAATAGTCGAACAGAGTAGCATAAAAAAACGCTGAACCGTGAGTACAGCGTTTTTCCGGAAAGAAAAGAATATGGAAAATTAAACTTCCATCAACTCTTTTTCTTTAACTGCTAAAACTTCGTCTACGTTCTTAACCGCAGCGTCAGTTAGCTTTTGAATTTCGTCTTGTGCTTTACGATCTTCGTCTTCAGAGATTTCTTTATCTTTAAGAAGCGCTTTTAGATCGCCATTCGCGTCGCGACGGATGTTACGGATAGCAACACGGCCACCTTCAGCTTCGCCACGAACAATTTTAACTAGATCTTTACGACGCTCTTCCGTTAGCGGTGGAAGTGGTACACGGATAACCGTACCTGCAGACATAGGGTTTAGGCCTAGGTCAGAAGTCATGATTGCTTTTTCAACGAGAGGAGTCAGTGTTTTATCAAACACTGTAATTGCTAGTGTACGTGCGTCTTCAGCAATAACGTTAGCTACTTGAGTCAAAGGTGTTGGCGCACCGTAGTACTCAACGGTAAGGCCAGAAAGTAGGCTCGGGTGAGCACGGCCTGTACGAATTTTTTGTAGGCTGTTCTTTAGTGCATCAACACTTTTTACCATGCGCTCTTGAGCGTCTTTTTTGATTTCGTTAATCACAATTTCACCTTGATTATGTTCTTTCTTCAAGAAAGCTTTTTATTTGGAGTGATAAGGATAAGCTTACCAAAGCACAAGGCTTCAGTAAGCCCGAAAAATTAGTCAGCGTCGCTGATTAACGTACCTTCAGTTTCACCCATAACCACGCGACGTAGTGCGCCTGGCTTATTCATGTTAAATACACGGATTGGCATTTTGTGATCACGTGCTAGCGTAAATGCAGCCAAGTCCATTACTTTCAATTCTTTCTCAAGAATCGTGTTGTAAGACAAAGTATCATACAGCTCTGCGTCTGGGTTTGCTACTGGGTCAGCAGTAAATACACCATCTACTTTTGTCGCTTTTAGAACTACGTCAGCTTCGATTTCGATACCACGTAGACATGCAGCTGAGTCAGTAGTGAAGAATGGGTTACCAGTACCTGCAGAGAAGATCACAACGCGACCTTGACGTAGTTGGCTGATTGCATCTGCCCAGTTGTAGTCGTCACACACACCTTTAAGCGGGATAGCTGACATTACACGCGCATTTACATAAGCACGGTGCAGAGCGTCACGCATTGCAAGGCCGTTCATTACCGTTGCAAGCATACCCATGTGGTCACCAACAACGCGGTTCATGCCTGCTTCAGCAAGGCCTGCACCACGGAAAAGGTTACCGCCACCGATAACAACACCTACTTGAACACCTAGTTCAACCAATTCTTTTACTTCTTGAGCCATACGATCAAGGATCGTAGGGTCAATACCAAAACCTTCTTCGCCTTGTAGTGCTTCACCGCTAAGTTTTAACAGAATACGTTGATACGCCGGTTTAGGGTTCGTAGTCATGGAGTTTACCTTCCAAAGAGTTGATGATTAACAGTCATGGATAAAAACTGATTAGCTCAGTTCGTATTCATAACAGCTAACAAAGCAAAAAAATTGTTCATTATTCATAAAAAGACCGCAGCATTTGCCACGGTCTTTTTCAAACAATACGCTAAGGATTAACCTTTTTGTACCGCAGCAACTTCGTCAGCGAAGCTCATTTCAGCCGCTTTCTCGATGCCTTCACCAACTTCTAGACGTACGAAGTCAGATACTGAAGCGCCTTTCTCTTTCAGGATAGCGCCAACAGTTTGCTTAGGCTCCATGATGAAAGCTTGACCAGTTAGAGAGATTTCGCCCGTGAATTTCTTCATACGGCCAACAACCATTTTCTCTGCGATTTCAGCTGGTTTGCCTTCGTTCATAGCGATTTCAACTTGAACTGCTTTTTCTTTCTCAACTACGTCTGCAGGTACGTCTTCTGGGTTTAGGAACTCAGGACGTGATGCAGCAACGTGCATTGCAACGTGCTTAAGCGTTTCAGCTTCGCCTTCACCAGCAACAACAACACCGATTTTCTCGCCGTGACGGTAAGAAGCTAGTGCAACACCTTCAACGAATTGTACGCGACGGATGTTGATGTTTTCACCGATCTTAGTTACTAGTGCAATACGCGCTTCTTCAAATTTAGCTTGAAGAGCAGCGATTTCTAGACGTTCTGCTAGAGCAACTTCAGCAACTTCGTTAGCGAATGCAAGGAAACCTGCATCTTTAGCTACGAAATCAGTTTGGCAGTTAACTTCAAGAAGAGCAGCTGCGCCGTTTGCTTCTTTGATGATGATTGCGCCTTCAGCAGCAACGTTACCAGCTTTTTTAGCTGCTTTCGCTGCGCCAGATTTACGCATGTTTTCAATTGCTAGCTCGATGTCGCCTTCAGCAGCAACAAGTGCTTTTTTACATTCCATCATGCCCGCAGCTGTGCGTTCACGAAGTTCTTTAACTAGAGCTGCAGTTACAGTTGCCATTCTCTATTCCTCAGTAAATTCTAAAAAAGATAAAAAACAGGGGCCTAATTAATTGGCCCCTGATATTGACTGTATTCAGTCCGTTAAGCCACCGATTATGACCGCTTAATATGAACTAAATATGGCTCAGAGCCGCTATTATTCAGCTTCTACAAAACCGTCTTTTTCAGCAGCTACAGCAGCAACATCTTTGTTACGACCTTCTTTAACCGCGTCTGCAGCAGCGTTTAGGTAAAGCTGTACTGCACGGATTGCATCATCGTTACCTGGGATAACGAAGTCAACGCCGTCTGGGTTAGAGTTAGTATCAACTACAGCGTAAACTGGGATACCTAGGTTGTTTGCTTCTTTAACTGCGATGTGTTCGTGATCAGCATCGATTACGAATAGAGCGTCTGGAAGGCCGCCCATGTTCTTAATACCACCAAGAGATTTCTCTAGCTTCTCCATTTCACGAGTACGCATTAGAGCTTCTTTCTTAGTAAGCTTGTCGAAAGTACCGTCTTGAGCTTGCGCTTCAAGTTCTTTCAGACGCTTGATAGACTGACGAACAGTTTTGTAGTTCGTTAGCATACCGCCTAACCAGCGGTTGTTAACGTAGAACTGGTTGCTGTTGATAGCAGCTTCTTTAACAGCTTCAGATGCAGCGCGCTTAGTACCAACAAAAAGAACTTTACCTTTCTTCTCGCCAACTTTAGCAATTTCAGCTAGAGCGTCGTTGAACATTGGTACAGTTTTTTCTAGGTTGATGATATGTACTTTGTTACGAGCACCAAAGATGAATGGCTTCATTTTTGGGTTCCAGTAACGAGTTTGGTGACCGAAGTGAACACCAGCTTTAAGCATATCGCGCATTGATACAGTTGCCATTTTAAAATCCTCTATGGGGTTAGGCCTCCACATCCCCCATGAATCCGACCCCTAACAACTAACCACTTTTCAGCCGTTATCTATGTTGTTGAAGCACCCCGGAACATGTGTCGGAATGTGTGTGATTTAAAGAAATAAGTTAGTGGACACAAAGCTTGTTTCGCCAAGTGGAGAAAACAGTCCTGATGTCCGGCGCGCTTTATACCATATTTTGTCTATCTATGGCTAGAAAAAATTCTAAAAATGGCGACTGCTATACTGAACCGTGGCGGCGAATTTCCTCTGTAAAATAGTGTCCTATTCAAATCACGCTGCACCATTAAACCGAACATTATCCACTCAGATTGAGCAGTATCCACCAACATTGTACGGACATGGTAATGTTGCGCTAAAATGCTGCACTGATAGAATAGCCCCAATATGCACACTTAGGTGCTACCAAATTAAGAGATATGCAATGGCTGTAAAAATTAAAACTGCTGAAGAAATCGAAAAAATGCGCGTTGCCGGCAAACTGGCCGCTGAAATTCTAGAGATGATTGAACCTCACATCCAAGTAGGTACAACGACAGAAGAACTGAACAAAATCTGTCACGAGTACGCTCTAGAAAGAGGCGCATACTCAGCACCACTTGATTACCACGGTTTCCCTAAGTCAATCTGTACGTCTATCAACCACATCGTGTGTCACGGCATTCCAGCATCACAAGATGAGACAGGTAGCACAGGTCAATTCAAACCTGCAGTATTGAAAGATGGCGATATTCTAAACGTTGATATCACTGTGATTGTTCCTGATGATGAAAATGCAGATCTAAGCGTTCGTCCACAAGGTTACCACGGTGACACATCTAAGATGTTCCTTGTTGGTGAGGTTTCACCGGCAAACAAGCGTCTATGTATGGTTGCTCAAGAAGCACTTTACGAAGGTATGCGTCAAGTTAAGCCTGGTGTTCAGCTTGGCCAAATCGGTACTGCTATCGAGAAGTACATCAAGACAAACAACAAGAACAACCCACGTGCTAAGTTCTCTATTGTTAAAGATTACTGTGGCCACGGCATCGGTTCTGAGTTCCACGAAGATCCACAAGTGGTTCACTACAAAAACAACGACCGCACTGTGCTAAAAGCTGGCATGTGTTTCACTATCGAACCAATGATCAACGCTGGTAAATTCGGCTGTCGTCTCGATGACGAAGATAGCTGGACAGTGTACACCGCTGACAGCAAGAACTCGGCACAGTGGGAACACACATTGGTTGTGACTGATACAGGTTGTGAAGTACTAACCCTGCGCAGCGATGATACTATTCCACGTATCATGAAGAACGCTTAGTTCATTAAACTGAACGCATCGGCCTTTTAAAAATATCCTCGCATTGTCGAGGATATTTTTTTCCGCTCAATTTCGATTTTCCACCAGCTTCTGGTAAATTGTTTACTATTCTCATTTGCTTGCACGGATAGCAAACTATGCCTTATCAATGCCCTCTTACGTTCAATGATGAACAAATTGAAATCTGCGAATTAAAAAATCAGCTCGAAATCTTCACGCAGTATCAAAAAAATGAATTTCTAAATCATCATCCAGTTACTGATTTAGTACTATTGCGATCCAAATACATGGATTTGCTTCTCAGTCGATTATGGGAACATTTAGGCTTTAATAAACTGCCACATATTTCCCTTGTCGCAGTGGGTGGATATGGTCGAGGTGAACTTCACCCGTTATCGGACATTGATATTCTCATTGTCTCGCAAAAAACGCTTCCACCAGCTCTTGGTGAAAAGGTCAGTCAATTCATTACTCTACTTTGGGATTTAAAGCTCGAAGTTGGCCATGCTGTGCGAACTATTGCTGAGTGTCTTGATATCGGCACCGATGATTTAACCGTCGCGACTAACCTACAAGAGTCACGCTTACTTTGTGGCAGCGAAGACACCTTCCAAGAGCTGAAACTAAAGATTCATTCCGATTCATTTTGGCCTAGTGAGACTTTTTACAAAGCTAAAATTCAAGAACAAAGAGAGCGTCATGCTCGCTACCACGACACCACTTACAATCTAGAGCCAGATATCAAATCAACTCCAGGCGGCTTAAGAGATATTCACACACTGAGTTGGGTAGCTCGTCGACATTTTGGTGCGACATCGTTACTAGAAATGAGTAAATACGGCTTTCTTACCGATGCTGAATATCGCGAGCTCGTTGAGTGCCAAGATTTTTTATGGCGTGTTCGCTTTGCATTGCATATTGAACTGCGCCGTTACGACAACCGTTTAACGTTCGCACATCAAGCTCAAGTCGCTGAGCATCTAGGTTATACTGGTGAAGGAAACCGTGGCGTCGAGATGATGATGAAAGAGTTCTACCGAACACTTCGTCGTGTAGCAGAGCTCAATAAGATGCTACTTAAACTGTTCGATCAAGCGATCATCAATGGCGGTGAGACCCAAGAAGCTGAAATTCTTGATGACGATTTCCAGCGTCGAGGTTCACTGATAGAGGCGCGTAAGCCTGCACTGTTCCAAGCACGACCAGAAACGATTCTCGATATGTTTATCCATATTGCCAATGACTCTTCCATCGAAGGAGTAAGCCCACCAACACTGCGACAACTGCGCACAGCGCGCCGTCGACTGAACCGATTCTTACATACCATCCCTGAAGCTCGTGACAAGTTCATGGCATTGGTTCGCCACCCAAATGCTCTGCATAAAGCCTTTAGCTTGATGCACAAGCTAGGCGTCTTATCGGCATACTTACCACAGTGGAGCCAAATTGTTGGTCAGATGCAATTTGACCTATTCCATGCTTACACCGTTGATGAGCACAGTATTCGTCTGCTCAAGCACATTAACCGTTTCAGCCAGATAGAAAACCACGACAAGCACCCTATTTGTTGTGAAGTGTACCCACGAGTTCAGAAGAAAGAACTACTGATTCTGGCGGCTATCTTCCATGACATAGGTAAAGGCCGCGGTGGAGACCACTCAGAAATTGGGGCAGTAGAAGCTTACTCTTTCTGTATTGAACATGGGCTATCTAAACCCGAGGCTAAGCAAGTGTCGTGGTTGGTACAAAACCACCTGTTGATGTCTGTCACTGCACAACGCCGTGATATCCACGATCCCGATGTTATCGCCGAATTTGCCAAAAAAGTACGTGATGAAGAATCACTTGAGCTTTTGGTTTGTCTAACCGTCGCCGATATCTGCGCCACTAACCCTGAGCTCTGGAACAGTTGGAAACGTACCCTACTAGCGGAATTATTCCATTCAACACAAAGAGCACTGCGCCGTGGTTTAGAAAATCCGGTTGATGTCAGAGACCGTATTCGCCACAACCAACAAATGGCCTCCGCCCTGTTACGTAAAGAAGGCTTCACCGCTCGCGAAATCGAAGTGCTTTGGCAACGTTTCAAGGCCGACTACTTCTTGCGTCATACCCACAAGCAAATCGCTTGGCATTGTGAGCACTTACTTCGCTTGGAAGATCCAAGCCAACCCTTGGTATTGATAAGCAAAAAAGCCACTCGTGGTGGTACTGAAGTGTTTGTCTACTGCAAAGACCAGGCTGCACTGTTTGCGACCGTCGTTGCTGAACTCGATCGACGTAACTTTAACGTCCACGACGCACAAGTTATGGTCAGCAAAGATGGCCATGTTTTAGACACCTTTATCGTTCTAGACCAACATGGCAAAGCTATTGATGAGGCAAGACACAAAGCCGTTGCCAAACATTTGGTTCATGTCCTCGCTGATGGTCGCCCAACTAAGATCAAAACACGTCGTACACCTCGAAATTTACAGCATTTCAAAGTCAAGACTTTAGTCGAATTCCTACCAACAAAGAGCAAAAAACACACTTTGATGGAACTCAGAGCACTGGATACCCCTGGGTTATTGGCTGAAGTAGGTGCGACCTTTGCTGAGTTAGACATCAATTTACATGGCGCAAAAATCACGACTATCGGCGAACGAGCGGAAGATTTATTTATTCTGACCAGTGACGCTGGAGGAAGGCTTTCAGAGGAACAGGAACAAGCGTTAAGAGAAAGATTAACCGAGCATGTTTCGGAACTCGCACCTTAGAAAGCTAATTCAATGCCAAGAGTAGGCTTAATAGCCAAATTAATGTGGGTAAAGATAGAGAGCGATCTTGCCCACAACTTACAATCAATTCCCAGATATCAACTATCTAGCGCGTGATTAGGCTGCTACATTGATTAGGTCAATTTCATAAAAGTATTACATTCATAAACTAGAGGTCGCTTATGTATCCAAACCTCACTGGCTTAGGTATCCACGAACCTAAACAGATTGAACGTTATTCCCTTCGCCAAGAAGCCCACAAAGATATTCTAAAGATTTACTTTTGTAAGCAGAAAGGCGAATTGTTCGCGAAAAGCGTTAAGTTTAAATACCCACGACAGGTCAAAAGTGTGCTTGTTAGTGGTGGCAACAATCAATACAAAGAAGTGACGGAGATAAACCGCAACCTCACCCTTGTGATTGATGAGCTAAACAAGATCACCAAACCTACGCCAACCACTGAGGTCGATGTGAAGCAGAAGATCCTCACTGATTTACGTCACTTAGAGAAAGTAGTATCGAGTAAGATCTCAGAGATCGAAGCTGATCTAGCAAAGTTAAAATGATCCCGCTATTAGCAACTAGATTCTAGTAAGTCGATTCCAATTACACAGATATTAGAAAGGGCTGATATTACTATCAGCCCTTTGTTTTATGCTTTCTACGTTTACTTGGACGCGTGTACTTTTACTTAGGCGAACATGCTTCAGCATTCACTAAGTTGGTATCCCACTCAAAAGTTTCAAACAACCTTAACCACGTTTCATCTAGGTTAGCCTTCATCACTAACTCCTTCTTTGTAAAAGGGTGGATGAAGCGTAGTTCAGAAGCATGCAGTAACAAACGGTGAGAGTCTAAATCATCACGAAACAGACGGTTATGCTTACCATCACCATGCGAAGTATCACCCACGATTGGGTGTCTTAGGTGAGCCATATGACGACGCAACTGATGCTTGCGACCTGTCTTTGGCATCATCTCAACCAAGCGATAACGACTGGTTGGGAAGCGGCCTGTTGAATACGGCACTTCAACTTTCGCTAACGGCTCGTAAACGGTAATAGCCTCTTGTGGTTCTTTATCTTCTTTCACGAACTTGTCTGCGATCTTATCCAACTCGACCTTGAGTGCGTAGTCGAGCGTATCGCCCTCTTCTATCCAGCCACGCACAATCGCATGATAAGTCTTTTGCATCTCATGGTTGGCGAACATCGGCATGACTTCAGAGGCAACCTCACTCGACAATGCAAACACCAAAACACCGGATGTAGGTCGGTCTAAACGATGCAAAGGAAATACATGCTGACCAATTTGGTCACGCAGTGTTTGCATAACAAATTGAGTCTCGTGTTTATCCAACCATGAGCGATGTACTAGCATACCTGCAGGCTTATTCACCGCGACAAAATACTCATCTTGATAAATGATCTCTAACATTACGCGCATACCTCATCAATGCTCAGAATCGTCACTAGCAGTTCAGCTTTGTCTGCCTTATTTTTCCACACTTCACTAAAATAAGGATGAATCGCAAAGCCTTTCGGTAGACTTATTTGGGCATCCATCATTGCGTTGATCTTAACGATAAAGATCCACTGCAACCACTCTTCCGGTTGTAGCGAATCAACCGCGAAAGGTTCAATGCTCGCAAGCGCCTCATCCGAGGGTGGAAACGTGCTCCACAGAGAACATTGGCGCATTTGTTGTTCTAATTGTTGAAGTAAAAGAGGTAACTTTGTGGCAGCTGTCATTTTTCACCAAGTTATTTATCTAGTGACCTTGAAATTGGGGCATAGAGTACCATCTATTTAGGAAAGAAAGTTAGGAGCTTTATTACTATGGAAACCATTCACACGCTCACTCAGTTGCTAAAGAATAGCGGTTGCCAATATGATATCTACGATCTAGGTCGTCGTATCCAAAAGATCGACAACAACCTATTCTCTGATGTTGAGCAGGGGAAACAGCCGTACCCATTTCCACTGCAGAAACAAGCTCACTTAGCGATTAGCTACTGGAACGAACACAAGCAACCTTGGATTTGGTTCCTAAAATTTAAACTGGATGAAAGAGGCCTATTGCATCAAGGAGATGTGGGTAACTTCCTAAAGTTTGTTATTGAAGCAATGGGCACTCGTTTGAACGGCGAGATCACCGAAGAGCAACAACAAAAGCTGTCTAACAACCCATATACCTTCAAGCCTTCTGAAGACAAGATGGCCGTGTTCCATAGCCAAGTAAGATCAGGTTTAGATCTTGCGACGAGCCAATACTACGAACACGCTCAACATTACTTCACAGGTGAACTCGGTTGGGACAACTGGAAAACGGTTGGCTTGCAGGGTATCACAGATATGTGTGCTCGCTTAGGCAGCCAGCAAAACGGTGTCACTATTCGTAAGGCTCTTCATAAACTGCCATCAGAGCCTCTTTATGCAACACTAGGAGCGCTTGAGCATACGCAAATCAATGACAAGCTAGCTCAACGCTTGCAAGAGATGGCAGAGAATGAAATCTCAAGTAAAGAACCGGATCTGTTTTTACTTTCAGCATTAGTTCGTGCCCTTTCAGGTGCAGAGCAAAATACAACGAATGCTGTGATTACCCAAGTTTTGGCTAGCCCACGTTTAAGTCATCAAGAAGTATTAATTGGTTTAGCTGGTCGAAGTTGGAGTGCCCTACAAGATCCAACTATTGCTGAGCAATTTTTGCTGCGTCTCGCACAAACAGGTAATCAAAACCTATTCAATCAGCTATTTGCAGATTTAGTGATGATTCCGACACTAAGAATGGTATTTTTACCATTGTTGAACTCGAATCCATCACCAGAGCTTGCTAATGCATTGGTTGAATTGCAACAAGCAACTAAAGCTCAACAGTAGACTAACTAAAGAGTAGATCTACTCAATAGCTCCTAACACTAAAGTCACAATTGGAAGAAAGAGATAAAAGGAAGTATGGATTAAATGATAGATAACTTATTGGCTATTTTGTTTCTGTGCTTCTTTTGCTTTCTGTTTTGGCAGCAACGCAGGCAATCTGAGTTAGCAAAAACAGCCATTGCGAGAAAGTGTAAAGAACTCGATTTGCAATTATTAAGTGTCGCCTTTAGTGGTCATAAACTGAAGATGCGCCATGAGCTCACCACCATTTGGCGCTGGCATACTGTGTACCATTTTGAGTTTTCGGCGTTAGGTGACGACCTGTACCAAGGAAAACTAACCATGGTAGGTTTCCGCTCTATGCGGTTTGAGCTACAGCCTCATAGAATGTAACGTCGCAATACGCGGTATAGCTATATTCATGATAAGGACCAAACATATCTTGTTTGGTCTCTTTGAATGCAAAGCCTAACTTTTCTAATAATTTAATGGATGGGTTATGACCAACATTTACAGTTGCAACCACATTCGTTAAGTGCTCTTCAAAACAAGCCAAACTAAAAAAGGGTTTTAGCGCTTCACTCGCCAGTCCTTGATGCCAGTACTCTTTGTCCAGAATAAAACCCAGTTCGTGTTTTCCATCCGCAGATGAAATAAACAAGTGCCCAAGGTATTCGCGAGTTTGATTGTGGATAATAGCCCGACAAAAGCCGACGTTATCGTTCAATATTTCTTGGAATAAGTGCTTCGCAGAAGCAATAGAGTGCGGCCCATTCATTTCAGCACGATTAATGGGGCAACAATTCAACTTAATAAAGTCATGTTCTAACTGCTCGGTATAAGGTACCAACAGCGTTCTTGAGGTTGCAATCGTCATAAAACACTCCTTGTGTTGACCATTAGCAGAAAAGCAGATGTGACGCTTTAAGATAAAACTATTAGATAAAAAGCGCTCAGATAACAAAGCACCGAAATAAATAAAGGCCCAGAAAAGAAAAGCCCCGACACCGAAGTGTCAGGGCTAGGGTCTTACTCGCAGCAGTCCGGCTACTAATTAATGCTCCATGCATCATCCATAATAGTGGCTGTAATCCTTCAGCTCTTTCCTTTACTTCGCCGTCCTAGCGGTGTCCAATCTTCCTGAAAGCTAACAATCCTAGTTAGCGCACATCACTTGTTCCGTGAGCGGTGTCCTTTACATCGTCCTGATGCTAATCCAACCCTTTATCCTAAAGGTGTCCATTGTCATTCCGTTGCAGCTAACTTCCTGTTAACTGTCTGTATCCCTACAATGTCCTTGCGCTCCATGCTTGATCACTCAATCCTAAGTAACCAAATCTTCATCCTGAAGATAACCAAATCCTTGGTGCTTTCCTGTTCCGTGTCAGAATCCTTCCGACAAGGTTTAATTTACGCGATTTAAGATTTCGGACAATAGATTTTCATCACACTTTTAATCCAACCAAGTTGTTAATTAAATAAAACACTTAAAATTCAAAACCTTAACCACATGCATATCAATCTCTCTAGCGATATATTCGTGTTATCTCACAGCCTTTGTAAGAGATCTCTCACAAACTATAGGCGCTTTTATGATTCGCTATCGCGCACTGGAGCGAGTAAAATGAAAAAATACTAAAAATGGAGGTCAACATGCTCACAAAAGATGTGTCTGAAGAGTTAAAATCGGTGCTTGAAGGACTGCAAGCCCAAGGGAAAGAGCCGACAGTTGCTTTAGTTAAAGCTCGTATGAGCACATCAGTTCCAATGCCCGCTTTGATCACGACGATCAAAAGCTGGAAAACGGCCAATCGCGTCCCTAAAGTGGAAGTCGCGACACAAGAAGCGCCAGCACTCGATCGTGTTAGCCAACTAGAAAAGCAAATTGTAGAACTTACCGCTCGCGTTGCCATGCTTGAAGCCAAGTTAACTGAGCAATAAGTTAACTGATAAATAAGCTAATAGAGAAATAGAACACTATGAAGATATGGGTTGATGCGGACGCTTGTCCTAAGGTTATCCGAGAAACAATCGTACGCGCAGCTGAGCGAACAGGTGTGGAATGTACCTTCGTGGCAAACCACTTGGTACCCGTTCCTAAACGCAACAACATTCACTCAATTCAAGTACCAAGCGGGTTTGATATTGCAGATGATGAAATCGTAAAACGCACTGCACCCGGTGATTTAGTGATTACCTCCGATATCCCTCTCGCCGATGAAGTGATCACCAAAGGTGCACTTGCTTTAAGTTCTCGCGGCGAGCTTTACACCAAAGAGACCATTAAAGCGCGTCTTAACATTCGTGACTTTATGGATACTATGCGTTCAAGTGGTATTCAAACTGGCGGACCAAGCACCCTTTCTCAAACCGACCGTCGTGAGTTCGCAAACCACCTCGATCGCCTATTAGCAAAACGCTAACCACAGCTTTCTAATGGCGGCAGCTTTAGAAGTCACCTCTTACATCGCTGTAGCCCAGATGAAATTTTAATCGACATACTCCGTTCTTGATATTTATTACAATAACGGAGTATTGCTTATGATTCGTCGAATCGCCCTCTCGCTATCCATTGTTTTTGGCAGCACCCAACTTTCTTTTGCTGATGAAGACTTTGCCGATGAACACTTTGCTGATCAAGAGTACGGAATCATCGGAGGTAGCATCACCTATGGTGAAAGTGTTTTCTCGACTAAAAGTGCCCCTCAATTTGGCGCGACACCCAACCTATTCTATTCAGGTCCAAAAGGCTTTATCGATGGTAGCTTAGCCAATTGGCAACTGCTGCCTTACGTAGGGCTATCTGGAAATTGGCGCTTTGCTGAAGTGTCAGACACTTTTGTGGACCTACCTAACGGCATTCAAGACAGAGATGGGAATGGAGAACTGGGGATAACCTTAGGAACAGTAGGCGCACGCCTCACCTACTTACACGATGTAACTTCAGAACATGATGGCTACGAAGTTCAGCTTCACTTAGGCAGAACGTTAGAAACCTGGACGCAGCCATTCACCATTACGCCCTACCTAGAAGTCGATTATCGAGACAAGAAACTGTCCAATCACCTGTATGGTATTTCTAACACCGAGTCATCAGCTTCGGGACTAAACCAATTTGATGCGGGCTCAACCTTTGTCTATCAAGCAGGGTTAATCGGGCTTTATGAGTTCACGCCAACTTGGATTGGTATCGCTCGAGCAGACCTAATTCATCATGACAGCGACAGCGCGTTGATACAACGAGACGTGGGCTGGTCATTCGAACTAGGCGTTACCTATCGGTTTGCGGGATTGTAAGTTTACTGACTCAAACAAAAAGAGCCTGCATTGATGCAGGCTCTTGGGTATCTCGTCTTTTATTCAGTTAATAAGCGAATTGAAATGTTCGCCTATCACTGTTCACTAAGGCGTGTAGTACGTTGCAGCGCCTGGACCTACTGGTAGACCGAATACGAATACCCATAGGTAGAACAAGATGCTCCAACCAAACATGAATACCATTGAGTAAGGCAACATTGTCGCGATCAGTGTACCGATACCTAGGTTCTTCATGTAGCGAGTTGCTACGGCAAGGATAAGACCGAAGTAGCTCATCATTGGTGTAATGATGTTGGTTGTTGAATCACCGATACGGTAAGCCGCTTGAATCGTTTCAGGTGCGTAGCCTACTAGCATTAGCATTGGAACGAAGATTGGCGCTGTTACTGCCCACTGTGCAGAAGCTGAACCGATCATCAGGTTAATGAAACCACACATTAGGATGAATGCGAAGAACAACATTGGACCCGTTAGGCCGATATCCTGAAGGAATGTTGCGCCGCCTACAGCAACCACTTGACCAAAGTTCGTCCACTTAAAGAAAGCAACAAACTGTGCAGCAAAGAATACAAGAACGATGTACATGCCCATTGAAGACATCGACGTTGCCATTGCATTAATCACATCACGGTCATTCTTCATTGAACCGGTAATTTTGCCGTAAACAAAACCAGGAATAGCAAAGAATACAAAGATAAACGCGACGATACTTTTCAGGAATGGAGAGCCTGAAATCGTGCCCGCCTCTGAACGTAGAACACCGTCAGCAGGAACAACAGTCCAAGCTAAAAGCGCACTCACGATTAATACAGCGACACCCGCCAATCTAAGGCCTTTCTTCTCAATAGCAGTAAGCTTACCCATTGAGTCATTTGAAAGATCTTCAGACGCGTCTTCGACATTGTATTTACCCAGTTTAGGTTCAACAATCTTCTCTGTTACCAATGCACCGGCAATCGAGATAAAGAAGGTCGAAATAAACATGAAGTACCAGTTTGATTCAGGGCCAACAGAGTAAGATGGATCAAGCATTTGTGCTGCTGTTTCTGTGATACCAGAAAGCAGTGGATCAACCGTACCGATAAGTAGATTTGCAGAATAACCACCAGATACACCAGCAAATGCTGCCGCTAGACCTGCTAATGGGTGACGACCCAATGAGTGGAAAAGCATTGCTGCAAGAGGGATAAGTACTACGTAACCCAGCTCTGAAGCCGTGTTAGAGATAATACCGGCAAATACCACGGTTACAGTAACCATGCGCTGAGATGCGCCCATTACCATGCCGCGCATTGCCGCAGATAATAGACCTGAGTGTTCAGCAATCGCAACACCTAGCATTGCAACAAGTACAGTACCAAGTGGCGCAAAGCCAACAAAGTTCGAAACTAGATTCGTTACGATGAGTTGTAAGCCTTCAGCATTAAGTAAGCTTACAACGTGGATCATACCATCAGCAGCACGACCACTAGCACCTTCAGGGCGAGGGTCCATGACAGACACTTCAAAGTAACCAGCAATACCTGAAGAAACTAGGATTGCGACACAGAAGATAGCAAAAAGAGTGATTGGGTGGGGTAAAAGGTTCCCCAAATATTCAACGCTGTCTAAAAAGCGTGTGAAAATAGGTTTCTTTGGTGCGTTGTTTTTTATTGAAGCAGATGAACTCATCTGTTCCCTCCTTGTGTAGTGATTCCTGTGCAATTGTGACAAAGATGTTCAAATTGCCAGCGAAGGGTACGCGACAAAAATATCAATTAGAAATTCAAAATGTTACAAAATGTGTAACAAACGACGACCTTTAACTCTATTTGAACAATTAATTAGCAAATAAATCTATATTAAACACAAAAACTAGATTTATAATTCACAACAACGCATTCACTAGAAATATAACTCACAATATAACCCATTGATTCACTTGAAAATAAAATACATCGTACGTTAAATGCACACTCGATATCCGGTTAAGTTCCTCTCGAAGGAAAAGAAAAACAGACAAATGAATGAAGTTTGACTTTTCCCTCGTTTTTACACACATGTCACATCATATTGACGGTTATTTTTGAACCGCTTTAAATCTTGGATTGGATTTACAGATCACATAGTGACGCCCTCTACGCTTAACTATCTGGCAATCAGGGTGACGGCTTTTCGCACTTTTAAGTGATTTAACAACTTTCATTATTTAGCTCCCTTACCTAATTGACCAAAGCGACGAGTAAAATTAGCAACACGTCCCTCTTTATGTAGCACTCTCTGTTTACCCGTATAGAAAGGATGTGATTTTGAAGACACTTCAATAGTGAAATAAGGGTAAGTATTACCATCTTCCCATTCGATAGTACGCTCTGTTTTCAAGGTGGAGCCAATCAAGAAGTACTCATCAACATTGGTGTCGTGGAACACCACTGTGCGGTAGCCCGGGTGGATATTCGGTTTCATTGTATTTCCCTAAATAATTAAATTGATATGTTATAACATAACAAATGATAATTATTATCAAAAGAAAAACAAGCGATTTTATGATATTTTCCCGCCATAGATCGTAATCAGAGACGTCCACTCATGTACTCCATTGAACCTATTGGCTTTATAGAGTCTCCCTATAAAGAGAAGTTCGCAGTGCCAAGGCAACCTAGATTGGTACCAACATCCACCTCAAGAGTCAGGCTGGTTGACGCAGCAAACTGTCTTGAGTCTGTTCGGGATATTGAGCAATTTAGCCATGTGTGGTTGTTGTTTCTGTTCGATAAGAACCTTGAAGCGGGCTGGAAACCAACTGTGAGGCCGCCTCGACTTGGCGGCAATGAACGTATCGGTGTCTTCGCATCACGTGCGACATTCAGACCGAATGGGATTGGTATGTCCGCGGTTGAGCTCAAAGGTGTCTCTCAAGAAAAAGGACAAACTTGGTTGGACTTGGGCAGCGTCGATCTCGTTGACGGTACGCCTATCATCGACATCAAACCTTATATCCCCTACTCGGATTCAATTCCCGATGCACTAGGAGGGTTTGCCGCCGATGAACCTGAAGTGTTAGATGTGAACTTCTCTCAGCAAGCCCAAAGTAAGCTGTCTGGTCACCCGCAGGCGCGCCATATCATCCAAGTGATCAAAGAAGTGCTTGGTCAAGATCCGCGACCTGCCTATAAAAAAGGCAAGCCAGACAGTAAGGAATATGCGGTAAATTTGTTCGATCTTAACGTGAAATTCGTTGTTGAGGCGCTTTTCATCAATGTAACTGACATTGAACGCTTTTGAGATCCCAAATAGGCTGATATTATATACGGCTATATCAGATTTGCTGTAGTCACTCACTGCAGCAAATTTTCTTTTATCAATGATGAAACGGATACCATAGAATGCGTACCAGTAACTACCTTCTTTCTACTCTGAAAGAGACTCCAAACGACGCAGAAGTTATCAGCCACCAGCTGATGCTACGTGCAGGTATGATCCGTAAGCTAGCTTCAGGTTTATATACTTGGCTACCTACTGGTCTACGTGTACTGCGTAAAGTCGAAAATATCGTTCGCCAAGAGATCGATAATGCAGGTGCCGTTGAAATCTTGATGCCCGTAGTTCAGCCGTTTGAGCTTTGGGAAGAGACTGGCCGTTCTGAAAAGATGGGTCCTGAGCTACTTCGTTTCACAGACCGTCACTCTCGTCCATTCGTTCTTAGCCCAACAGCTGAAGAAGTAGTGACAAGCCTAGTACGTAACGAGATCAGCTCTTACAAACAGCTTCCTCTAAACCTGTACCAAATCCAGACTAAATTCCGTGATGAACGCCGCCCTCGTTTTGGCGTAATGCGTGCACGTGAGTTCTCTATGATGGATGCATACAGCTTTGATATCGACAAAGAAGGCTTAGAAAAGTCTTACCAAGCGATGCACGATGCTTACTGTAAAGCATTCGACCGCATGGGCCTTGAATACCGCCCGGTATTAGCAGACTCTGGCGCAATCGGCGGCAGCGGCTCTCAAGAGTTCCACGTTCTTGCTGAAAGCGGCGAAGACCTAATCGCATTCTCTTCTGAATCTGATTACGCAGCGAACATCGAGAAAGCAGAAGCACTAGCTCCTACTGAAGAAGTTGCAGCGCCTACTCAAGAGATGGAATTGGTTGATACGCCAAACGCAAAAACAATCGCAGAACTTGTAGAGCAGCACGGTCTAGCAATCGAGAAGACAGTTAAGACTCTATTCGTTAAAGCATCTGATGAAGTAGAAACAGATATTATTGCTCTAATCATCCGTGGTGACCACGAGCTTAACGAAGTGAAAGCAGAAAACCTTCCACAGGTTGCTTCTCCACTAGAGATGGCTTCTGAAGAAGAAATCCGCGCACTTGTTGGGGCTGGTCCTGGTTCACTTGGCCCTGTTGGCCTAGAGCTACCATTCATCGTTGACCGCTCTGTTGCCGTAATGAGCGACTTTGGCGCTGGCGCAAACGTAGACGGTAAGCACTACTTTGGTATCAACTGGAGTCGTGACGTAGAGCTTGCTCAAGTTGAAGACCTACGTAACGTTGTTGAAGGCGACCTAAGCCCATGTGGTCAAGGTACTATCCAACTTAAGCGCGGCATCGAGGTTGGTCATATCTTCCAACTAGGTAATACTTACTCTAAAGCAATGAACTGTAACGTGCTTGGTCCTGATGGTAAGAGCGTAATCCTAGAAATGGGTTGTTACGGTATCGGTGTTTCACGTGTTGTTGCATCTGCTATCGAGCAAAACCACGATAAATTCGGTATCACTTGGCCAGACGCACTAGCGCCGTTCCAAGTTGCTATCGTACCAATGAACATGCATAAATCTGAGCGCGTTAAAGAAGCAGCAGAAAAGCTATACGCTGAATTAACAGCTATGGATATCGAAGTACTATTCGATGACCGTAAAGAGCGTCCAGGTGTTATGTTTAAAGATATCGAGCTAGTGGGTATTCCTCACACTATCGTTATCGGTGATCGCAGCATGGACGAAGGTAACTTCGAATACAAAAACCGTCGTACTGGTGATAAAGAAGCTATCGCTATGGACACGGTTATCGAGCACCTTAAGGCTCAACTAGCTAAGTAATCCGATTACTCACTAGATAAATATTGAAAGGCTGCTATTAGGCGGCCTTTTTTGTGCCTGTCGTTTCACTTCAAACTCCCTTCTATTGATCAATAGAGCAAATTACATAAGTTAATCACCAGTTCATCTTTAAGCCCGTATATTGGTTTTAACGACTCTTTAGTACATTTATATTGGAGGTATCGATGGATATCAAAAGCTTACTTAACCATGCACTTAAGTCAGATCTCGTAAAACAAGGTACTCAAAAGCTTTCCCAAGGATCTTCGAGTTTAAGTAGTCTTTCTAAAAGCTGTAATAGCAATGACAAGAGTATCAACAAAAACACACTTGGGGCTTTCGGGGCGGGCGCTGTTGGCGGTGGACTCTTAGGTGTGCTAATGGGTTCTAAGAAAACCAAGAAAATGGGCAAGAAAGCGACTGGGATTGGCGGCGCAGCAGCACTGGGCGCTTTGGCTTATAAAGTCTACAACGACTACCAATCCAAACAAGGGCAGACACCCAATGTCGAACAGGCTCAGTTTGATGAAAATGATGCAAATCACAGCGTGCTGATTCTAAGATCGATGATTGCTGCGTCCAAAGCCGATGGTCATATCGATGAAGAGGAGATGGCAAAGATCGAGCAAGCGGTCGAAAATATGGGCGCCGATTATCAACTGACTAAATTGGTGTCTGAAGAGCTGCACAAACCCCTCGCTCCAAGTGAAATTGCTCAGCTCGCTATTTCACCTCAACAAGCGAGTGAGATCTACTTAGCCTCTTTGATTGTGGCTGATGAGCAGAACTTCATGGAGAAGTCTTACCTCAAAGAGCTAGCCAAGCAACTCAACCTGGCTGATGAAGTGATTTATCAGCTTGAACAACAAATCTCTGATTAAGCGGTAAATATCAGGCTAATCGATAAGTATCTGGTTAAACAACAAGCTAGCAAAGTGATATATTTAGCATCAACAAATGAGATATTGAGCAAGGACAAATTAACTCTGATCTTCATCAGTTCCACTTTGTTTTTGTCTACCTCTATGTGTATATTGAGATAAGTTATCATTTGGTTAGGTATAAAAATGAAAGTATACGATTGTTGTGATTTGGTGCGTGAACTGTATTCTCAAATTGGCAGTGGCGACCAAGGCTATATCCCTAAAGCGGTTACCTGCGCGGTAAAAACATTAAACGACCTTGCTGCGGATGAGTCTCTTCCTAAAGATGCTCGTGATCGTGCAGCATTTGCTGCGGCAAACCTGCTGATCTCAGATTTCGAGGACTAACATGAACCTCGCTAATTTTGCAAAGATGGATCCAGTGATGTTAATGAGCATCGTCAACATGAAGCTACGTGACGACTTCGGTGGTGATTTGGATCGAGTGGTTAACTTCTACGAAATCGATAAGG
The DNA here is from genome assembly GCF_042466085.1 of Vibrio sp. R78045. Classification (NCBI taxonomy): domain Bacteria; kingdom Pseudomonadati; phylum Pseudomonadota; class Gammaproteobacteria; order Vibrionales; family Vibrionaceae; genus Vibrio; species Vibrio sp. R78045. Next base: position 586,798 of record NZ_JAXHBS010000008.1, on the reverse strand, counting down.
CAGCCTTGATCGCTAAACTTGCGTCTGCTGGTTTTGAGTATTTTCCAGAAGCAAAACAGTTTCGATAGTCATTTAAAACAAGCTTTATTTCGAAAGACCAACCTCTGTGTTGGTCTTTTTTGTTTGAGGTACGTAATAGACCAATATCAATACCAATACCAATACCAATACCAATACCAATACCAATACCAATACCAATACCAATAAACCTATTATAAATTATCTGTTTGCACCTATACTTTTATATCTTAGAGTCAGCCAACGCTCCTTGAATCAAAGTGTGTTGTTGTATAGGCTACCAAGAACAGCATATAAAAATCATCACTAAATTTGATGATATCGAAGGACTAACAATGAAAAGACTCGGACTATTAGCCGTTATTGCAGCCGCACTCACTGCCGGTTGCTCTTCAAACTCTCAACAAGACAACTTTCGTGAAGCGTCTTTTGAGCTGTGTAATACTGAAGTCGATATCTACTCTGTAAGCCATGATGAGAGAATTCGTATCGTCTGCTCAGATGGTTCTAAATTCGCTTTAAACAGCGAAGATACACTAGAAGTCATGCGTGATATCAACATCGACTACTGCGATGGCGAAGGCTTGGGTAAGTTTAATGAAAGCCGCAGCTACTACTCGTTTAGATGTAAATCAGGCACTTTACTGAGCATCAAAAAGTAAATCCGAGACCAACAAACAACAAACAACAAAGGGTTGATGTACGAACATCAGCCCTTTTTAGTACCTGCCATTGATTACCCAGATAACTAACCTTCAAATACAAAAAAGGCCCCACAAGGGACCTTTAATACCGTCAATCTATTTTCAAAGTAGTTGTTTGAAATTCTAGAAGAGCATGCGGAGCTTACGGATGTAAATGAGCATACTCGACAACGGCTTTATTACTTACGAATACAAAAAAGGCCCCTAACAAGGAGCCTCTAATATCAATATTTTTCAAAGTAGTTGTTTGAAATTCTAGGAGAGCACGCGGAGCTTACGGATGTAAGTGAGCATACTCGACAACGGCTTTATTACTTACGAATACAAAAAAGGCCCCTAACAAGGAGCCTCTAATATCAATATTTTTCAAAGTAGTTGTTTGAAATTCTAGGAGAGCACGCGGAGCTTACGGATGTAAGTGAGCATGCTCGACAACGAAGTTCAAATTACTACGAAGAAAAAATTAAGCGTAAACCGGTAGACGCTTACAGATCTCTAATACTTTCGCTTTAGTTGCTTCGATAACAGACTCATCGCCCATGTTATCAAGGATGTCACACATCCAGCCAGCAAGAGCTTTCGCGTCTGCTTCTGAGAAACCGCGACGAGTGATAGAAGGAGAACCGATACGGATACCAGACGTAACGAACGGGCTACGTGGATCGTTTGGTACTGAGTTCTTGTTAACTGTAATGTTAGCTGAACCTAGTGCTGCGTCTGCTTCTTTACCTGTGATGTCTTTGTCGATAAGGTCAACTAGGAACAGGTGGTTCTCTGTAGAACCTGAAACGATGTTGTAACCGCGTGCTAGGAATTCAGCAACCATTGCTTTTGCGTTAGCAACAACGCGAGCTTGGTATTCTTTGAACTCTGGCTCTAGTGCTTCTTTGAACGCTACTGCTTTACCAGCGATAACGTGCATTAAAGGACCACCTTGGCCGCCAGGGAATACTGCTGAGTTTAGCTTTTTGTAAAGATCTTCGCCTTCGTTAGAAAGGATAAGACCACCACGAGGACCAGCAAGCGTTTTGTGCGTTGTTGTTGTAACAACGTGAGCGTGTGGAACTGGGTTTGGATAAACACCGGCAGCGATTAGACCCGCAACGTGAGCCATATCTACGAAGAAGTAAGCACCTACTTTGTCAGCGATTTCACGCATGCGCGCCCAATCACAAACTTGAGAATAAGCTGAGAAACCACCGATGATCATCTTAGGTTTGTGCTCGATTGCGAGAGCTTCCATCTCTTCGTAATCGATTTGGCCAGCTTCATCAATACCGTAAGGGATGATGTTGTAAAGCTTACCAGAGAAGTTTACTGGAGAACCGTGCGTTAGGTGACCACCGTGCGCTAGGCTCATACCTAGAACGGTATCGCCAGCATTCAATAGCGCCATGTATACAGCGTTGTTAGCTTGAGAACCTGAGTGAGGTTGTACGTTCGCGTATTGAGCGCCAAAAAGTTCACATGCACGTTCGATTGCTAGAGTTTCAACTTTATCTACGAACTCACAACCGCCGTAGTAACGCTTACCAGGGTAGCCTTCAGCGTATTTGTTTGTAAGTTGAGAACCTTGAGCTTCCATTACACGTGGGCTTGTGTAGTTTTCTGAAGCGATAAGTTCGATGTGCTCTTCCTGACGAAGAGTTTCTTCTTGGATAGCTGCGAATAGGTCCGCATCGTAATCAGCAATGTTCATGTCACGCTTAAGCATCTGTATCTCCTGACTCAGATTGTACTGAAAGTTTCAAAAAAACCACACAACGACCGAAAGCAAACGTTTCCGTCACCGTTTTGATGTGACGCATTCTACATAATTTGATCTAGGTCATAAAGAGCTAATTGCAATTTTATCATGCAGTTTTTTCATAATCACAAATAAGATTCATCATGGTTATTAAGCTTATCCAACCAAAGATGACGCTTACTGTCAATTTTACGCTTTACACCCTGTAAAACGCAGATTACATAGGTTTACCTTAATTTTGCACCTCAAGCTACCGAAAGCTAAGGTTTTTATCTACTATGCACGCCTTTATTGGTTAGGTAATTATAAAAACGATGGAAAAACACTCACGTAAAGAAGATTGGGTAGCGATTCTTACTGGCACGTTTTTAGTGGCGTTAGGCGTATTCTTTTTACAATCAGCAAACCTGCTTACCGGTGGTACTACAGGCTTGGCTCTGCTTTTGAGTCAATTTACGCCGGTAACCTTTGGTATTTTGTACTTTATTGCTAATTGTCCATTCTACTTATTAGCATGGAAACGATTTGGCCGTCACTTTGCGATTAGCAGTGCCATCTCAGGCGCTTTAGTGTCTGTATTTGCCGATCATTTATATCTAGTGATTTCATTAGACGTACATAATGAAATTTACTGTGCCGTCGCTGGCGGCTTATTAATGGGCTTAGGCATGTTGATTTTGTTTCGTCATCGCTCAAGCTTGGGTGGCTTCAACGTATTATGTTTGTTCATCCAAGACCGCTACGGTATCTCAGTAGGCAAAACCCAAATGGCCATTGATGCCTGTATTCTGTTTGCATCCTTCCTCTTCGTATCGCCTTGGGTAATTGCAGTATCTGTATTAGGCACAGCGGTATTGAACATTGTATTAGCCATGAACCATAAGCCAACTCGCTACTCAGTGAACTACGCGTCTTAATTCTTATAACTTGCTCTACGTTGCTAATACCTGATGCTTTCGATTCTAAACTATTTAGGCAGAGACACTATAATCAATACATCACTAAAACAAAAAGGCTTTGGGGAGCACTCCAAAGCCTTTGTTGAAACCTAGATCTCTAGGGGAAACGGAGAATTAGGTTAATTGAAATCGTAACGAGACTAAGCTTCGATCAAGAGGATACGCGTCTCGTAAGGTCGCAGCACTTGATGATGAGACGCCGCTAAACTCTCGCTTACTTGATAATTAGACAACAAGCTTTCAGCCTTCAGCATCTCAAAACGTTCAGGTAAAACACATTCCGCCTCTTCACCATAGTAGTTATTAAGACAAACCAAAGTCTGACTATCGCTTTCACGTACATATGCAAAAATAGATGGATGCTCAGGCAATAAATCTTGATAGCTACCACCCGTAATCACTGGCACTTGTTTACGCAACTCAATCAAACTCTTGTAGAAGTAAAATACAGAGTCTTTATCTTCCAATGCTTGTTCGGCGTTGATCTCAATGTAGTTATTCGCAACATCAAGCCATGGCTGAGCTTGTGAAAATCCTGCGTAAGTTTTATCGTTCCATTGCATTGGCGTACGAGAGTTATCACGAGATTTCTGCGCTAAGATCGCCATCATATCTTCATGAGCCACACCATCACGATTAACCATGATATCGTACATATTAGTACTCTCGACATCACGATACTGGCTAATTTCAGTATAGCCAGGGTTGGTCATACCAATCTCTTCACCTTGATAGATATACGGTGTGCCTTGCATCATGTGGACTGACGCAGCAAGCATCTTGGCTGATTCAACTCGATATTGCTGGTCGTTACCCAAGCGGCTCACGACTCTTGGTTGATCGTGGTTACACCAGAATAGTGCGCCCCAACCTTTGCCGTTCAAACCGGTTTGCCAGTGATTGAAGATCGACTTGAGCTGTAAGAAATCAAACGGTGCATTAGTCCACTTCTCACCATTGGTGTAATCGACCTTAAGGTGGTGGAAGTTAAACACCATTGATAGCTCGCTGTTATCAACATTTGAATATTGCTGACAATGTTCCAACGTGGTTGAAGACATCTCGCCGACGGTCACGCTGCCGTATTTCTGGAATACCGCTTCGCTGATCTCTTTCAGGTATTCGTGCACACGTGGACCATCAGTGTAAAAACGACGACCATCACCGATATCATCGTTAGGGAAGTCTTGCTGTTTAGAAATCAGGTTGATCACATCCAAGCGGAAGCCATCAACGCCCTTCTCAGCCCAGAAGCTGATGACGTCTTTCACTTCTTCGCGTACAACCGGGTTCTCCCAGTTAAGGTCGGCCTGTTCTTTGGCGAATAAGTGTAGGAAGTATTGCCCTGTCGCCTCATCGAGTTCCCACGCATTACCACCGAACTTAGACTGCCAGTTAGTTGGTGCTTGGCCATCTACGGGATCTTTCCAGATATAGTAATCGCGATACGGGCTGTTTTTGTCACCCAATGCAGACTGAAACCATGCATGCTCTGTTGAAGTATGGTTGACCACAATATCCATCACGATACGGATGCCACGCTGGTGCGCTTCAGACAATAATAAGTCGAAGTCTTCCATGGTGCCGAATTGAGGGTTAATCGAGTAATAGTCTGAAATATCGTAACCATTGTCGATCATAGGTGATGCGTAAACTGGGGTTAACCAAATCGCATCGACACTCAAATGTTTAAGGTAATCCAGTTTCGAAATGATCCCTTTGATATCGCCAGTACCTTTACTGCCACTATCACAAAAGCTCTTTGGGTAGATTTGATAGATGGTTGCGGTTTTCCACCAACTTTCATCATGCTCAGTCATCGCCATCTCTAACACTCACTTACCAGAAAATATAAAATAAAAATCACCATGTGAATCATGGTTGAATAGCCGTTATAACTAAAAGAAAAAGCTATAACTAAGAGCAAAAGCGATGTCTCACTTTGGAGTCATCGCTTATTTAATGCATTACGCGTTGGCGGTTTCTAGCTCACCTTTCATCTGTGCTCGTTTATAGAAGAACAGTGTTAACGTAACGGGTAGTACAATCGCCACCAGCATCGCGACTAAGTAAATCGACCAATATTGAGGTTGAATCGATAGGATGCCCGGCAAGCCGCCGACACCGATACCATTCGCCATCACACCTGCGCTACCACAAATTGCGGCTGCAACAGCACTACCAATCATTGCGCTCAGCATTGGGAATTTGTATTTAAGGTTGATGCCGTACATTGCAGGCTCTGTCACACCTAAGTAGGCTGAGATTGCCGCAGGTACTGAAATGTCTCGCTCACCTTCACGCTTACTTAAGATAATGATGCCGACAACTGCTGAAGCTTGTGCGATATTTGATAGCGCAATCAAAGGCCAGATTGGCGTACCACCTAAGTCTTGCATCAGTTGTAGGTCAACGGCGTTGGTTGTGTGGTGAATACCCGTAATAACCAAAGGTGCGTAAAGGAAGCCAAATACCACAGAACCCAGAATCGCAAAATCACCCGTCATTGCCGCTTTAGCCGCGAATGCCACGCCATCGCCTAACATACGGCCAAATGGACCAATGAAAGCGTGTGCTAGAATTACAGACAAAATAATCGATACAAATGGCACCACAACTAGGTACAAGTAAGCAGGGACAATGCGCTTAAGATTGGTCTCAATGAACGCCAAAGCCGCACCCGCTAACATCGCAGGGATAACTTGAGCTTGATAGCCGACTTTCTCAATCACGAACAAGCCAAAGTCCCACACCTCAGGTACCGATTTACCTATCATGTAAGCGTTCATCAACTGTGGAGAAACCAAGGTCACACCGAGCGTGATACCCAGAATAGGCGTTCCGCCGAGTTTCTTAACTGTTGCCCAACACACGCCAACTGGTAAGAAGAAGAAAATAGCTTCACCGATCAGCCATAAGAATGAGTGAACGGTTGCCCAAAATTGGCTGATTTCAACCAAAGTTTTGCCGTCGAACATGCGAATGTCGCCAATCACATTACGGAAACCAAGAATCAAACCACCAGTAATGATGGCAGGCAGCAGTGGTACGAAAATTTCGGCTAAATGGGAGATACCACGCTCAAGGAAGTTCATATTTTGACGAGCAGCCAACTTCGCCTCATCTTTTGACGATGCATCTTTGCCCGTTTGCTCAATCAAAAGTGTGTACACCTCATCAACCTCGGTGCCAATCACGACTTGGAATTGACCGGCGTTAGTAAAGCAGCCTTTTACTAGCTTTAGTTTTTCTAGTTCCGCTTTGTTCGCTTGCTCTGTATCGTTCAATACAAAACGCAGTCGAGTCAGACAGTGACTGACACTCGCTATGTTTTCTTTACCACCGACTAACTCGATAAGACGCGCAACGTCTTGCTTCGCTATCTTACTCATACTACCCCACCCTGGTTTCATTCAATTACTCACCTAAACCATGCGGCTATAACCACTCAGATTTAGAGTTATGGGAACATTCCCAATCGTGATTGTTATAATGCCCGCGCTAATTATAAATTAAAATGGGAACAGTCCCATAAATTGAAAGAGATCACACTCTAATTTTAAGCTAGCGGTTCTATTTCGCTTGATTGAGTGGATTATAGAATAGGAGATTGAGTGTGATGAGATATCTCTGCATTGCCTAAAAGCTGGGATATCAATAAATTAGCTGCCAACTTACCTGCTGATTGGTAACCAGGATCAATGCTAAATACTCGCGGGAATAAAAAAGAAAGAAGATCATTACCACCAACGCCAGTTACTATTACATCTTCACGTTGTAGCTCTTGCAGTCGTTTGATGACACCAAGGGCAAGAGTGTCACTGGCACACACAATCGCTTGAGTCGCAGGAGCGAGCACCTCATCCACCAACTGATAAGCACTTTCATGATGAAGTTGACCGGTACGATAGTTGGCAACTGAGCCTGTGTTTTCACACCACTCGAGATAAGCCTTAAGACGCAGTTCACCGGTTGATTTGTCGCTAGGATCAACGCCAATGAAACCAACCTCAGAGATCCCCTGATCTGCTAAATGCGTTAACGCACTATTGATCACCTGTCGGTTATCATAGTTAATCGACGTCACATTCTCAGTATCCAAAGCAATCACCACCGCTTTGTTTCCCCAAGCTTCAATCGCAGGAATATCACAGTCAGTAAAACCAAACACGATAATACCATCTACATTGCGACGCTTGAGAACCTGAAGGTGTTCGTTAGCTTTATCTCTATCTAGCTGACTTTCCATGATCACGACATCGTAATCCGCTCGATACAATTCTGCCAACATGGTGCTAACTGCTTTGTTCTCAGAGGGAGAATCTAAACGAGAGATGATCACGCCGATGACTTTTTGACTGCCACCGCGCATGGATTGCGCAGACTTTGAAGGCGTGTACCCAGATTCTTGAATTACTCTTTCCACCCTTTCTCGGGTTTCAGGTTTCACTTTTGGATCATTGGTCAGAACACGAGATACGGTTGACTTACCAACACCGGACAGCTTAGCAATATCGAGAATAGTGAGTTTTTTGCTCATAAAAAGTCTAACGTTAAAGGAAAGAGAAGAAAAAGTGAGGGTAGGTTTCCTCACTTAACTGTTTGTAAAATATAGCAGTTCTTACTATGACTTACTTTTGGCAATTACGATAGACCACACGGCCTAGTTCTAGACGTGCGTCGTCACCTTTCGTGCGCAAAGTGATGCTGCTAATCATCTCAGAGGTGCCATCGTCTAGAATGTATTTGGTTCCTGAGCCTGCCGGTACTTGAGTCAATTGGTACTCGTTCTCAGGTAAACGCAGTACTGCTTTTTCATTACTAAGGTAAGCCACATCAAACGAGACGTCAGACTCACATTGATAAGTCACGAATTGATTATCAGGGGCTGCTGATTTAGAGCACCCGACCAATGCTACCGTACATAGAGATGCTACCAACATAGCTTTCATACTTCGTTCCTCATCTTTATATAGTCAATGACACTTAGTTTAGACTCAGGTTAGAAAAACCTTAGTGATAAATAGAACGTTTAACCTTTCAAGAAAGCGGGTACGTCTTTAATGCTATCAAGTACTACGCTGGCTAACGCTTCACCTTTTTCAGTGACTGGCTTACCGGTCCTTACCAACACTCTAGTGCCAACACCTGCCGCTTCTGCAGCCATCATATCTTCAGCTTTGTCGCCGATCATGACTGAGTTAGCCATATCAATCTTAAGAAAGTCACGAGCAGAAATGAACATACCTGGTTTTGGTTTACGGCACTCACAATCTTGCTTGTAGTCGCCTAAGCCTTGTTCAGCATGATGCGGGCAGTAATAGATGCCATCAAGCTCAACGCCGTTATCAACAAAGTTCCAATCCATCCACTGCGTTAAAGAAAGAAAACGGTCTTCGCTAAACATACCACGAGCAATGCCTGACTGGTTGGTCACTAGCACCAATAAATAGCCCATATCTTTAAACGCTTTCGCCGCTTCAAACACACCATCGATGTATTCAAAGTCATGCTCATCATGTACATAGCCATGATCAACGTTAATCACACCATCACGATCTAAAAAAACAGCAGGTTTAGACAAAATTTTGTTCTCTATCAACTCTCTATTAATCATTAATTATTACACGCTTTATTTGCTTCATCACTATCTATTTAGTTTTGCGTTCGTTAACGATTTGTTTCCAGCTTAGCCATACAATCGGCGTTTAGCCATCTAGACGTAAAAATATCTATTGACTTAGATCATAGAACACCATAGCATCGTCTGTAAATCGAGCGAGCTATCGACATATTATTCTGTTCTACCGGCACGGGTTTCTCTATGATTAAAGTGAATCAAGTCAATAAGGTTTTTTATCAAGGCACTAAAGAAATCAATGCCTTAATTGATATCAACCTCCATATTCCTCAAGGTCAAATCTTTGGAGTCATCGGCTCTTCAGGTGCAGGCAAAAGTACTCTTATCCGCTGTGTAAACATGTTGGAAGCCCCAACGTCGGGTGAAGTGATTGTTGACGGAATCGACCTGACAAAACTCAACAAATCAGAACTTAGCGTAGCACGTCGTAACATCGGCATGATATTCCAGCACTTCAACTTGCTGTCTTCTCGCACTGTATTTAACAATGTAGCACTGCCTTTAGAACTTGCAGGTAAAGATAAAGCAGCAATTGAAGCAAAAGTCAGTGAGCTACTTGAGTTGGTTGGTCTTGCTGATAAGCGCGATACCTACCCTGCAAACCTAAGTGGTGGTCAAAAGCAGCGTGTCGCGATTGCTCGCGCACTGGCATCTGACCCAAAAGTACTGCTTTGTGATGAGGCGACCAGTGCTTTGGATCCAGCCACGACTCAATCTATCCTTGAGCTACTGCGTGAAATCAACCGTAAATTAAGCATCACTATTTTACTGATTACTCACGAAATGGACGTGGTTAAAAGCATTTGTCACGAAGTCGCAATCATCGGCGGCGGCGAACTAGTAGAAAAAGGGACCGTAGGTGAAATATTTGCTCACCCTAAAACAGAGCTAGCACATCAGTTTATTCGCTCAACACTGGACCTGACGATTCCTGAAGATTACCAAGCGCGTTTACATGAAACTCGAGTAAACAGCAGTTACCCATTGGTACGTCTTGAGTTTACAGGAGCAACCGTTGATGCACCGTTAATGACGCAAATCGCTCGTAAATTCAATATCGATGTTAGCATCCTAAGCTCAGATCTTGATTACGCTGGCGGCGTAAAGTTCGGCATGATGGTAGCTGAACTGTTCGGTAATGAAGCAGATGATAATGCTGCTATACAATTCCTACGCGACAACAATGTAAAAGTAGAGGTGCTTGGTTATGTCCTTTAGTTTCAACGAGATTGCTGACTGGATCAGCCTTAACGGTAACCTTCTACTAGGCGCAACAGGCGAAACGCTTTACATGGTTGCAGTCGCAGGCATCGTTGGCTTTGCCGTCGGTATCCCATTAGGCGTGATTCTACACACGACTAAAAAAGGTGGTTTGCTAGAGAACACCAAACTAAACAAAATTTTGGGTGCGGTTGTGAACGTAGGTCGTTCAGTGCCTTTCTTAGTGTTGATGGTTGCTATTATCCCACTGACTAAGATGCTGATTGGTACCTTCATCGGAACAACAGCAGCGATTGTTCCACTGACGATCGGCGCTATACCTTTTGTTGCTAGACTTATCGAAAGTGCACTACTTGAAGTGCCCACAGGTCTAGTGGAAGCCGCTCAGTCCATGGGCGCAACACCGACTCAAATCATCAACAAGGTTCTGCTTCCAGAAGCACTACCGACTATCATCAACTCAGTAACGATTACACTCGTGACTCTGGTGAGCTATTCAGCAATGGCCGGTACTGTAGGTGGCGGCGGTCTAGGTGATGTCGCGATTCGTTACGGATTTCACCGTTACGATGTGACCATCATGGCAGTGACAGTAGTGATGTTGATTGTGCTTGTACAAATTATTCAATCAATCGGTGATTCATTAGTTCGCCGCGTTGACCACAGATAAAGGCTCACGATTAAAGATTAGAGTCATCGAAACCAAATTAGATAGATTTATTAAAAGGAGATTATTATGAAATTTAACCTTAAAGGTTTACTTACTATCGCAGCAGCGGCATCAGCGTTAGTACTAGCAGGTTGTGGCGATAAAGAAGTGGATACTTCTAAAGTAAAAGTTGGCGTAATGGCAGGTGCAGAAGCACAAGTTGCTGAAGTTGCAGCTAAAGTGGCGAAAGAAAAGTACGGACTAGATGTTGAACTAGTGACTTTCACAGATTACGTAACACCAAATGCAGCTCTAGATGACGGCTCTATCGACATCAATGCATTCCAACACGCACCGTATCTAGATCAGCAAGTTGCTGACCGTGGCTACAAACTGACTATCGCTGGTAACACGTTTGTTTACCCAATCGCGGGTTACTCTAAAGAAGTGAAATCTGTTGACGAAATCCAAGACGGCGCGCGCATTGCTGTACCAAACGATCCAACTAACCTAGGTCGTTCTCTGCTGCTTCTTGAGCAACAAGGTCTACTTGAGCTTCGTGAAGGTGCAGGCCTTCTAGCGACAGTTCGTGACATCGTTAAGAACCCTAAGAATCTTACAATTGTTGAACTAGACGCAGCACAACTGCCGCGTTCTCTTGATGATGTAGCTTTGTCTATCATCAACACAACTTACGCAAGTTCTATCAACCTGACTCCACAAAAAGATGGTGTATTCGTTGAAGACAAAGACTCTCCTTACGTGAATCTAATCGTTTCTCGTGAAGACAATCTAAACGCAGAAAACGTACAAAACTTCGTTAAAGCTTACCAAACTGAAGAAGTGTACAACGCAGCTTCTGACATCTTCCAAGGTGGTGTGGTTAAAGGTTGGTAATCAACTAAACTACAGCGCGGTATAGATACCCGAAGGGCTGATATAACATCAGCCCCTTTTTATTGGTTACGATTTACAAGAAAATTCGACTTACCACCAAGCTTCCACTTGCATGCCAACACTCATTTCACTGTTCTTACCTTCACCGAAAGCATTATCATTTTCAGCATCATTTAGGTAAGTCGCAAAGATACGAAATTCAGGACGTGACCAGAAACCCACTTGCGGTACCCAAGCTTGAGCGACAGTGAACTTGCCGCCCGCGCCGTCTTGGTTATCAATAGTTTCAACAAAGCCACCAATTTCAAGAATGGTACGCATGCGCTTGTCCCACTTATAAAGCGGTCGTATTACTGCACTGAACGACTCATCATCACTGTTATTCGCACCAACCCCCGATGACGCGGCATAACGAACCGTGTGGCCAAATTCGATGTTCTCACCGATAGCAAGCACACCCCAGTTAATCAATCGAAAGCCGTCAGCATCATTGTTGTTTGCATCACGAACAATGCCCTTACCTGTACCAAAGGTTGTCATCTGCTCTGCATAACCAGAGTTAGCAACTTGAAGAATGGTTTTGTTGAAGCCACCCGCTAGGTTTTGATTTAGGCTGGCCGTGAGCATCACACTATCATCCGCGTCCACCGTTTGACCCTGCTTTTCATTGGCGAAGTTCATATCAATACCGACCTCAAGATCCGCATTGTTCCACAATGGAATACCCGCATAACGTATATCAGCAATCATGGCTGTGGTCTCTTTGCCATCAAACACATCGCCCGTAACCGTGTCTTGAATCAAAGCCACCGATAATTTACCAGGGCCCATATTGATGTGTTCAACACCAGCACCAATACCACTTACATCCCAGTAGTAATTATCAACGATGTGTACATCATGGCGTTGGTAGTAGCGCTCACCGGCCCAAATACCAATACCTTTATCTTCAAAAAGCCCTACAGCTTGAACATTGAGTTGAACTACATCCACGCTTTTATCCGCAGCGTTCTCATCTTGGCCTTGCCAGTACGACAACATGGAATCAACTAAAAATGAAACGTCGTCCTCTGCATACACTTCTTTTCTAAAACCAAACTCGCCATATAGGTCATTTTCGTTGCCGAGTCGGCCTACTTTACTCACCTCCCATTTGCTATTTGAACCGCCTTCATTACTCAAGCCAACACCCCCGCGCATGTAGCCATTAAACTCCAATGGTGTGGTTTCGTCAGCGTATAAATTAGGTGCAAGTAAGACAGTAGAGAGTGCAGCAGCAATAGGTAACAGTTTCATCGTCCATTCCTTTCAGATCTTGAATCAGATTATTTTATTATAAATGGGAACATTCCCATGGGATCGATCCCATTTATATTGGGAAGAATATAAATTGAAAGAGAACTGATTGATTATTGTGATCAGGCTAACTATTGAGATGACTGAAAGTTGATGGGTGTAGGGTTATTTAAATGAATACATTGGCACTACAGAAAGAGCTGAATATCACGCTCTGCTCGTATTAAAAGGAGAAAGAGATAAACAATGAGGAGTAAGAAAAATAGAGCTAAAGTAAGTCATGAGGCCACAGTACCGAACATGAAGCAAGGTACTGAATTTTTAATATAGAAATGATAAAAATGAATATCGGAGCACTTAATTAGCACTCCGACACCTAAAATATGACGCTTAAATATACACTAGAAGGTTACTTTAGGTGATCCCAAGAGATGTTTGACACCAGTCGGCAGTCATCACACTTGAAATAGAAAATATCGTGGATCGGTGCATCTAGCAGCCATTCACCACCACACTGCGGGCATTTCCGCTCTTTCTCGGCCTTTAAACTAATGCCCCCCACACGGTACAAGTAGTAATAAGTTGGGATCTTCGTGAGATATTCAATGCGCCCTCTCAAGCCCCAACCGCGTTTGAACAATACGCTTTTGGTATCACTGATCTCCGCTAGCGTTGCGTGTTCTGCACGGCAACCACCGCCCATTTGTACTTCATCACAAGCTTGCCATTCTGTCTGCCATTTCAGTACGGCTTTATGGTCACCATTGAATGTTGGTGGGTTGCGATATAAAGGGATTGGCAGCAAGCTATCACCACTGCGCAGCGGCGAACAGGTATGAACGAATGTCGTGTATAACACCTGCCAACTTGGCGTTTCATCTTCTGCAACTTCTTCGGAATTAAGATCTCGACCCAACAAACGCATTTTAGGCGCAAGAAGGCTCGCGTTAGACAAGCGCTCAAAACACACTTTTACGAAGTCTGAGTGATTACGCGGATGTAAACTGTCTTGCTCAGGACACACAACGCGAACATAGAATTCACCGTCGCCCATCACGATTGGAAACTCACGACCTAACACTTGTCCGTTATAACGAAGTGCATCCATCAAGCCATTAACCGCCTTATCGACAGCGCTGACCGTTGTGTTATCAAAACACTCAAATTGAAGCTCTAATACGTACATCTATTTATACCGCAGGTTGTAGCTTGTCTAAGAATTCTGCCAATGTCTCGGCCAATACATCACGATTTTTAGTGCCTAAGCGTTCTAGAATCACGTTACCCGTTAAGTTACAGATAGAGATAACATCCAGTTCAGCGTCTGTTGCAGCAATAAATACGGTCGGCTTAAGTTTTAAACGGCGTTGAGTCACAAGGTGACCCAGAATATTCTCTTGTAGGCATTCGAAGTCTTCATCACTCCAAATCTGCAATAGAGTCAATTCATTGCCATCAAACGTCGCGTTCATATCAGCACTGTATTGCGCACCATAGAAGGTTTTGATGTCTTCATGCAGGGTTAATTCAATGCCAGTTTCAACATTGGTAAAATCAGCAAATTGCTCACGTGGATAGCTTTTCCATAACACGACGTCGCCACTCTTTTCTTCTACGCATGGCGATACGATATCCACAAGCTCCTCGTTACGGGGTAAGCTCTGGTGTTGCTTTTGCCACGTATCAACGTATCGCTGACTAAAAGAAAACAGTGCGTCTTGAGCACGTTGAGTCATGAAAATCTCCTAAACACAAAATAATAAATAGAATCCGAGCCCTTTCCGCACCGATTAAGCGATGACTTAATGACAGGGTAATGGGGATTCAGTAAAATCGACCCCATTCTAATCGAATTTGAAACGAAAGTATGAGCAAATATTCTGACGCAAAAGAGCTAGCGGGTTTAACCCTAGGCCAAAAAACTGAGTACTCTAACCAATACGATGCAAGTTTATTGCAACCAGTACCTCGTAGCCTGAATCGTGATGATCTTGCGCTAAACGGCGAGCTGCCTTTTGTTGGTCATGATATTTGGACGATGTACGAGCTTTCATGGCTTAACACCAATGGCCTGCCACAAGTGGCTGTCGGTGAAGTTTTCATCCCAGCAACTAGCCCAAATTTAATTGAATCAAAATCTTTCAAGCTTTATTTGAACAGCTACAACCAGACTCAATTCGAAAACTGGGACCAAGTCACTGAACGTCTTACTCAAGATTTGTCTGCATGTGCAGGCGAAACGGTGATTGTAAATGTAAATTCAGTAACGGATTACACCAACCAGCCTATCGTGACGATGGAAGGCGATTGTATCGACAATCAAAACATCCAAATCAACAGCTACGATTTTGAAGCGTCACTGCTAGAAGGAGCTGCTAGCGAGCAAAATGTTGAGGAAACACTGCACAGCCACCTATTGAAGTCGAACTGTTTAATCACCAATCAACCCGATTGGGGCAGCGTTGAGATCGCATATTCAGGTAAGCAAATTGACCGTGAAGCACTGCTGCGCTATTTAGTTTCTTTCCGTGAACACAACGAGTTCCACGAACAATGTGTTGAACGTATCTTTACGGATATCATGAAATACTGCGCACCATCGAAACTCACCGTATTTGCACGTTACACGCGTCGTGGTGGCTTGGATATCAATCCATACCGTTCAACAGAGCAAGATAGACCAAGCCACAATAAGCGTATGGCCCGCCAGTAATTAGGCTGGAACCACCCACACTTATTTGAACCTACCCAATCTTTAAAGGGATATTGAAATGCGTTGGTTATACGTTTTTAGCCTATTTATTTTAAGCTTAAGCACGTCGGTTAATGCGTCGGTTTATTCTTCGGCGCTGCTTAATGAAGCCAATAACTTGGTTGAGATAGAGCCGAGCCAAGCAAAACAAATGGCGAACAGCTACCTAACGCTACGTATCCTTTCAGACCAAAGCGAGAAAAGCCCATCGGCTATTTCTCGCGAAGAGACAGACTCTTCGATCAGAACCCCAAACAGCAGTATTGATGCCTACAAGATATTAGCGAAAGCAGAATACAACCTTGGTAATATTCATATTGCGATTCAACATATCGACAAAGCATTTGAGCTTGCGAAAACCTATAAGCTTGAGTACCTAAAACTGGATCTTGAGATCCTAAAAGTACGCTTACTTTGGCTGAGTGACAGGAAATCAGCCAAAGCAAAAACAGAGCTGGCGAGTATCGAAGCAAACCTAGAATCGGTGAATAAAACCTTGCGTTTAACAGAAGGTATTACCTATCGTTTGATCATGCTGAAAGCTGATATTTCCTCTTATGACAATAAGGTCGATGAAGCCGAGAAGTTCTACCAAGAAGCGAAAACCTACCTCGATCAGCGTTACTCAGAAAAAGTGACTATCGACTACCACATCGCGGTCGGTGAATTTTATCTAACCCATAAAGAGTACAACCACGCACTATCTGAGTTGTTGTATGGCTACTGGAAATCCGTAGAAGGTAATCTGAGCTCACGCTTAGCAAAAGTAAACCGCCTGCTTGCTCAGCTTTTCTTTGAACGCCAAGTGTTAGATAAAGCTCTCGAGCACTTATCTCAAGCTGCTGATTTCTATGATAACTTTGAAAACTCACCTGTTTTGGCACAAGTGCTTAAAAAAATGGGTGATGTATACTTCTTTCAAGGAAAATATAACCTTGCGTTAGTGCATTTCTTCAACGTTTTGGACCATGAAAGCACCGACCGAGATATCCAACAAGTCATTGATATTCGTCTGAGTTTATCAGCTACCTACTTACGCCTTTATAACTACCCTCTTGCAGAACAATACCTAACACGCGCTCTTGAGCTGTTGGAGTACACAGATATTCCAAAACTGGAAGGCCGCGCTGCGCTGCTGTCGGCAGGGTTAGCTTATCATCTACAAGAGAGCGATGACGTAATCAAGCATGCGACACGTGCACTTGAGATTTCACGTCAGATAGAAAATATGCACCTGTCACAGCGTTCGTATTACTTACTGTCCTTAGGCTATGAACAAGCAGGTCGTCCTCAACAAGCATTAGCGAATCTCAAGCAGTACAACAGTTTAGTTTCTTTAGAACAGCAAAAACTCAATCGTGTAGGTGAGGATGCATTCCGTCAGCAGAAAGAGTTTGCTGAACAAACTTTGCACTACGCTGGTCAAGCGCAAGAATTAGAAAGGTATAAGTTAGAGCATCGTAAATTCCAAAAGATATCCTTCGCCCTATTTCTGTTCAGCATCGTCCTATTCTTCTTTGTACTACGCAGAGGCTACCTCATCCAAACCTTAGCTAAAGAAGTGGATTCGCTGCGTACTGATCTTTTCACGCACTCACGTTCAAAGCTTCCGAACCTAAGAATGCTCAATGCTAAGCTCTCAAATTCGTTAGAACAAACCAGCCAAACCTTCGAGCAATGGCAGCTTGGGGAGTTGATTTATGAACCATTAAACGACCGCTTACGCTTCGTTATGATTGACTTACCTTTCCTGCGCAACATGTATACGCAAAATGGTTATAAAGCGGGCTTAGAGCTCGAAGATGCTTTCGGTGATTTCTTAAAATCAAAACTGGAAGGCCCAGCTCGCGTCTATCATTTCTCAGATGCGAACTTGCTTTATATAGAGCCAAATTCAGATCGTGATTCATCACCAGAAGCGATGTTCCTAAAGATTCAATCGTGGGTGAATGACTTCGAGCCAGAACGTAATATCAACCGAACGATTCGAATGGGCATCGCTGACTACCCGTTTTTACCACGAGCTTACACCGCGATTAATGACCAAGAGCTATTAGATGTATTGTTGATGTCGACCAACCTAGCGCGTGAAATCAGCTTGAAAGAACGCACTAGCCAATGGGTATACCTCAAAGCTATCGATAACGCACCAGCGGCAAGCCTTGCAACTGGTAACATACGAGAAGCTTGTAAACATGCCATTAATCAAGGGTTAATAAAAATACAATCGTCGTACCAGAATGAGGACAACATCAAAAAAATGCTAAAAGATGACTGAATTGCGAGCGGTTAAGACTTGCAAGTCGTGACCTTATTTTTAGTTTTGTTATTATCGATGCAACGGAATTTCATCTAAATGATCGTGATCGATCTACGCGGCGCTAATTAATACATCTATGGGCATTCTTGAAAAAGACATTCAGGCGCAACTCCACCAACTGAAATTTCAGTTGGAGCAAGTTCGCTTGACGCAAAGAGACACCTCGTTCAAATTTATTAGAGAGCAAAAAGTTCTTAAGCGCATCGTCACATCTTTAAGTGATGCGTGCGTTGGTAGTAACAGTTATTTAGATGAAAACCTCATTGCCCTTAGGGAAGAGCTAGAAAAGCAAAAAGACATCAGCTCGATGATCCCTAAATTGGCAGTCATAGAAAGAATGCTCAAGCAGAAGACGTTGGCTATGGATAAACAGAACGGATATCTGGATGATAGCATTAAGCACAGTGGAGAAACGCTACAACGCATAACTGGCCTACCAGCACCGTTGAAACGTGATCTACGAAACTTACTTAGCTTCTCCGAATGCAATGGCAGTCAGAAAGTCGACCACGCCATGAAACTCCTCGGTATTTACGAGCGTGCCATAAAGATCATGGCGAACAACTCTCGTACTCATTTTGCCGACGCTGCGCAATCGCCTGAACAAGAACTCCTTGCCGACTTATCAAACGAATTACAACATCTGATCACCGAACTCGATTTTGAGGGTGAATCGGGTGAGCTACTTACCGATATTCGAGCCAAACTGCTGCTTGGTGTTTCTACACAAAACCTCCTTGAGCTGACGCTTCAAATTCTCAAACTAGTCATAGAGGGCACCAATCTAGAGCGTAAAAAGTCTGAACAGTTTATTGACCAGCTTAATTCTTCACTCGCGTCTAGCATCAAAACCGCAGATCAAAATGCAGACCAAAGCCAAAGCTACTTTAAGCATCGCCAAGGCCTGAACTCTGAGCTAAATGAGCTTGTCATCAAGAGCCAGAGTTCTGTAGATAAAGCAACGGACATTGATAACTTAAAGCAGACGATTAATCCTCTGCTTAGTGAAATCGCCTCTCTTTCTGAAAGATTGAATCATGCAGAGCAAAAAGAACAAGCTCTGATAGAGAGAATGAATTACGGGAAAACTCAGTTAGACTCGCTCTATGAAGTGACTCAAGACTATCGAAAGCGTTTAGAAGATCAGGCTCAGCGTATGTTGCTTGACCCGCTCACCAAGGTCTACAATCGTACCGCCTTTACCGATCGCTTAGAACTTGAATACCGCCGTTGGATTCGCGCGCAACACTCACTGCGTGTTGTACTGCTCGACATCGACAATTTCAAAGCCATCAATGATAGTTTTGGTTATACAGCGGGTGACAAAGCACTCAAAATTATCGCAAGAACCATCACCAAAGAGACCGGCGCTACCGATAGTGTGGCTCGTTTTTCTGGTGAGGAATTTATCTTGTTATTACCAGAGCAAACGGATGAATATTGCCACCAGGTAATTCAAAACATCCAGACTCAAGTCAGCCGTTTACCTTTTAAGTTCCGTGACCAACAAATCACGATTACTTTGTGTGCAGCAAGTACTCAATTCAAAGAGTCAGATACACCTGAAGAAGTACTAGAGCGACTCAATAAAACGCTAAACAAAGCCAAACAACGTGGTACTAACCAATTGGTTTGGAATTAAACTAGGCCTGATTTAATTTATTTCTTTTTTTCAAATACTTATCACATACCAATTCCCTCAATGTTTGCTAAGCTTATGATTAACATTCGCTTAACAAGCATTCTTGACAAGTCATGCTGTTTATAAGATCTTAAGCAACTCGATATTAGCCCTTAAGCAATTCCATACAATCCATAAAGCAACGCTGTCGTAACCGTTTCGTCTGGTTAACTCTCCTCACCTTTAACCAAACACTTTCAACGTTTGCTTCTCACTCTCGAGCCAGAGGGTCACTTCAAAAGTCGCCTCTGCTCTTCTCAACAAGGAGGCACTATGATCACTCATATCAGCCCTGCCGGTAGCATGGATTTACTCTCTCAACTTGAAGTTGAGCGTCTTAAAAAAACCGCATCTAGTGATCTGTACCAACTGTATCGTAACTGTACGTTAGCGGTACTGAACTCGGGTAGCCACACCGACAACTCCAAAGAATTGCTCGACAAGTATCAGTCATTTGATGTTGAAGTGGTGCGTCGTGAGCGTGGTATCAAGCTCGAACTAAGCAACCCACCAGAGCATGCCTTTGTCGACGGTGAAATCATCAAGGGTATTCAAGAACATCTATTCTCAGTGCTGCGTGACATTGTCTACGTCAACATGCACTTGGCCGATAACCAAAGGCTTAACCTCACCAACGCAACTCACATCACCAATCTTGTGTTTGGTATTTTGAGAAACGCAGGAGCACTCACACCCGGCATTGAGCCGAGCCTGATCGTGTGCTGGGGTGGTCACTCAATTAATGCCACTGAATACCAATATACTCGCGAAGTCGGTAATGAACTTGGCCTACGTGAACTCAACATCTGTACGGGTTGTGGACCAGGTGCGATGGAAGGGCCAATGAAAGGTGCGGCTATTGGTCACGCTAAGCAGCGCTATACTGAACATCGTTATTTAGGGTTAACTGAACCATCAATCATTGCGGCTGAGCCGCCAAACCCGATAGTGAACGAACTGGTGATCATGCCCGATATCGAGAAACGTCTTGAAGCGTTTGTTCGTATGGCACATGGCATCATAATCTTCCCTGGAGGCCCAGGAACCGCCGAAGAACTGCTGTACATCCTAGGTATCATGATGCACCCAAACAACGCAGACCAACCGATGCCTATCGTTCTAACTGGCTCTAAAGAGAGCGAGGCTTACTTCCGTTCAATTGATAAGTTCATTGGTGAAACATTGGGTGAAGAAGCGCAAAAGCACTATGAAATTGTCATTGATGATCCAGCACGTGCTGCGAAAATTATGAAGCAAGCAATGCCAGATGTACGCTCTCACCGTAAAGAAACAGGCGATGCTTACAGCTACAACTGGTCACTGCATATTGAGCCTGAGTTCCAACTCCCCTTCGACCCTACTCACGAATCTATGGCGGCACTCGATCTGCACATGGATCAGAAAACAGAGAGCCTTGCTGCGAATTTACGTAAAGCGTTCTCAGGTATTGTGGCAGGTAACGTCAAAGCCGAAGGTATTCTGGAGATTGAGAAGCATGGGCCATTCCTCATTGATGGCGACAAAGAGTTGATGACTAAGATGGATCAACTGCTAAATGATTTTGTTGAACAAGATCGAATGAAACTGCCGGGTGGTACCGACTACGTTCCTTGTTATAAAATTGCGCCAAGCAGCTGATGATAATATCTGACTGATAACAAAGCCGTAAGCATAAAGCTAAACAAGTCATGACGTTTACGTCACCAGCGTTTCAACTCACCAAGTGATACGTTACTATAAGGGGCTAGCAGCCCCTTATTTATTGCCTATTTAGTGGAAACTTATGTCTATCCATCTTGTTATTATCGATGCCTTGAACCTAATCCGACGCGTTCACTCAGTTCAGCCGGATCCAACCGATATAGCAAGAACCATCACTACCACGACTCGTACTCTTAATAAGATTCTTGCGGAGTCTAAACCAACTCACATCATCGCGGTATTCGATCACCACTTACAAGATCGGGGCTGGCGTGCAGAAGTCCTTCCTGCCTATAAACAAAACCGAAAGCCAATGCCTGAGCCATTACTGAAAGGCCTCGATGCTATCCAACAAGCTTGGTGGGAATTAGGTATTGATTCGCTGTTATCTGATGGCGATGAAGCTGATGACTTAGTAGCAACACTCGCAAAAAAAGTGGCTGACCATGGTGAAAAAGTTACGATAATCTCTACCGATAAAGGTTACTGCCAACTGTTATCACCTACACTACAGATCCGCGATTACTTCCAACATCGCTGGTTAGATAAGCCCTTTATCGAAGCTGAGTTCGGCGTAAAACCAGAGCAACTTGCAGATTACTGGGGATTAACGGGCGTTAGTTCAAGCCAAGTACCTGGGATCCCTGGCGTGGGACCAAAAGCAGCCAAAGAGATCTTAACGACTTATCCCGATATTGAAGCCGCATTCCTAGCTGAAGATTTACCTAAAAAATATCGTAAGAAGTTCGATGAACACATCGAATCCGCACGAGTGTGCAAGTTGGTTTCAGCTTTAAAAACTGATATAGATTTGGGCTTCAATCTTCAAGACATTCGCTACGAAGCTCATTCTTAACTCCCGATAATGCGATGAGCAGATACAAAAAATGCCCCTTAAAGGAGCATTTTCTTTATCACTGACATACTAATGAAAATATTAGTACGGTGAGATATTCGAAAGTGACTGAATGTGAACCGTGATCTCTTCGCGATCATGGTAAAGGTGCTTCGCCTGCATCTTGAATTTAACTTTGTTATCAATCAGAAACTGTTTTAGGTTCTCGATATCTTGCAGTACTTCATCGTAACGGCCTTTCATTGGCAGTTTAAGGTTGAACAGTGCTTCTTTCGCCCAGCCTTTGATAATCCACTCACCCATCAAGTGAGCAACACGAGCTGGCTTCTCAACCATATCACAGATAATCCAAGTCACGTTCTTACGGTCAGGTTCGAATTTAAAGCCATCTACCATGTGGTGCTTAATTTGCCCCGTTTCCATAAGGCTATCTGCCATCATACCGTTATCAACACAGTGAACAAACATAGAACGCTTAACCAATTGGTAAGTCCAACCACCTGGACACGCACCTAGATCTACGCCCCACATGCCCGGAGCCAGACGCTCGTCCCACTCATCACGAGGGATGAATACGTGGAATGCTTCTTCTAGCTTCAATGTAGAACGGCTTGGTGCATCTGATGGGAATTTCAAACGAGGAATGCCCATGAAGAACTGTGAGTTGTTGGTTGGGTAAGAGTAACCAATAAAACAGTGACCCGGAGCGATAAAACATAAGTGCAGCACAGGCTTTTTAACATTGTCTTTCGCTGTCATCAGGCCTTTACCACGCATAGCTTGACGCATTGGCACAGTAAACTTACGGCAGAATTTCAAAAGCTCTTTCGCTTCATTGGTGTCTGGCGTTTCAATTCGGATATCGCCACAACGTGGGAAACCTTCTTTCTCAGAAAGCGCCTCAAGAATTGGAGAGATACGGTCATCGGTTGGCAGGTCTTTGATTTCAACCGCTACCGCGATCATTTGACGAGCAAAGATTAGAGATTGGAAGTCGACCTCTTTGATCAACTTATCTGCTTCACCTGCTTGATAGCATTCGAACAATACAAAGCCTGTATTGTTCTTTAGGCGAGGAAAACCAAACACTTCCAGTTGTGTTGCCTTGTCTTGAATTTCGCCAGCACATTCTTTTTCAAAACCAGAGCGACAATAAAGTAGTACGTGTTTCACTGAGTTACCTCTTTTATATTCAAAGCAGCGAAGGAGAAGACTCCCCAACCAATGATAAATAGTAGACCACCGAACGGTGTTATAGGGCCAAACCATTTTATTCCTGTCAGTGCTAACCCATAAAGGCTGCCACTAAAACAAAGGATGCCGATGATAAAGCAAATTGCCGCAATGAAAAAATATTTTTGTGATTTAGCGCCAAGTTTCATCTGTAACAGAGCGCCACACGCCAATATCGCCAGAGTATGGATAAACTGGTACTGAACGCCAGTCTCAAACACGCCTAGCTGATACTCAGATAAAATAGCTTTCAGGCCGTGAGCGGCGAAGGCACCTAGCATTACGGCTATTGCACCAGAGATACCTGTAAAGGTGAGTAAATATTTACTTCTCATTAAGCACCTCTTTGATAAACGCCGATAGTTTCTCAACGGTTAAAGCTATGTTTTGCTGTTCGGTGTAGCCAGAACTCTTACGAGGCTTAAAACTGTGGTCGCCATCGGGAATAAATTCAACACGAATAGAACCAGACAGTTCAAAATCAGCAAACTCTTCACGCTTACCGAAGGTGTCACGTTCACCTTGTAAAATTAAACAAGGTTTCTCTAACTCAGCAAGATGCTCACCTTTGTACTTCTCAGGCTTACCTGGAGGGTGGAAAGGAAAGCCTAAACACGCCATTGCTGCCACCTTATCAACTTCAGACAAATGGCTCGCCATGCGTCCTCCCATCGATTTTCCGCCAATAACAAGCTTATCAGCATCAACCTGCTCAATAATCTCTTGGTAAGCTTCAAGCAGCTTAGGCGCTCTGTCAGGTGGACGACGCTTGCCATCTTCAGCACGTTTAATCATGTAAGGGAAATTAAAACGGATAACTCGTATCCCTTTAAAGGCCAACCCTTTTGCCACCGACTGCATGAATTCATGCTCCATACCTGCGCCTGCGCCATGTGCAAAGATAAAGGTGATTGGATTGTCTTCACCATCAATGATGACGTTATTCATCGAGTAAATCCTCTTGTTCACTTTGCGCTTTCGCCAGCATCCAGTCGCGGAAGGTGGCGATACGGCCCATGTCAGCTTGTTTTTCATGACAAACCACATAGAAGGCATTCTTGCTCACCAACACTTCGTCAAAAGGCGCAATCAAACGACCCGCCTCTATTTCAGGCTGGGCTAATACATTATTACCCAATGCAATGCCTTGGCCGTGAGCCGCAGCCTGCAACACCATGGTTGAGTGACTAAAGATAGGACCGTGATTGACGTTCACGCCATCGATGCCATTTTGCTTAGCAAACTGCTTCCAATCCTTTCGAGAAGTATCATGCAGTAACGTATGACATGCCAAATCACTGAGCGTTTCTAACGGCTTGCTCCCAAGCAACACCGAAGGTGAGCATAAAGGAATTAAATATTCTTGATAAAGCTTATCGGCCCTAAGTCCCGACCAATTACCTCGACCATAATAAATAGCTACGTCTACGTCATCGGTCAGCGAGCCTTCGTCCATATCAACGGCTTTGATTCGCACATCAATATCAGGCTCTTGTTGATTAAAGTCAGCAAGTCTTGGCACTAACCATTGAATCGCAAAGCTTGGAGGTAAGCTGATGGTCAATGCGCCCTTCTCACTTCGCTCAAGCACTTTATCCGTCGCTTCAGCCAGTGATGTGAAAATATCTTTGATATCCAAGAAGTAGCTTTGCCCTTCTTCAGTAAGCAACAAAGAACGATTTCTTCGACGAAAAAGCTTCAAAGACAAGAATTCTTCAAGCGCTTTGATCTGATGACTGACGGCAGCTTGAGTAACAAACAACTCTTCTGCAGCACGCGTAAAACTCAAGTGTCGAGCCGCGGCTTCAAACACTCTTAACGAGTTTAATGGGGGTAATCGACGAGACATAGTTACTCTCTAAATAAGCATTAGTTTTTTTTATCTGAAACATTATAATTTGTCCATTGCCTAGCGGCCAGAGAAATTCTATATTTCATCCCGCAGCAGCTAGCCTGAACGGCTTGATTCTCTCTAGAATCAATTGGTTTAGCTCCTGCGATGTTGTGTTTGCAAACTCGTTCTTTTCGAGTTGGGTAGAGTTCTACCAAATGTTTTGTTGCAGTTCTATACTGGAACGAGGCATGTACTTCCTGTATTTATTTTGACCTGTCTGTCAAATTTGTTTGCACCGCCTTATGGGCGGTGTTTTTTTATGTGCAAAGAAAAGTAGCAACAAGTTTATCAATAGCTGTGCTAATTAATCTTTATTATTTTTCATCATTAATCACAGAATTAAACAAGCACTCAAATAATCAACTGAACACATACAAATCGAATCATTGAATCGCACTAAAAACTAACAGAATCCTTCAAGATACTCATATTTTCAGCGTCACAAAAACCCGCTTCAAGCCCAACAATTTAACATATGAAATCAGAGCATATAGATCGCGCACCAAACTCTCGACTATGCCTCAGTACTGTAGAGCATTCTCAATAGAAATAAAAAAGCCGCTTACTTTTCAGTAAGCGGCTTTGCAAAGTATTCAGCAATTCGGTTAGCACACCACTATGGGCGGTAAACCTTAACGTTATGGAAACCTTGCTCTTGTAGGTAAAGTGCCTGTAGACGGCTCATGACACCACGGTCACAGTACAGCAAATATTCTTTCGCTTGGTCTAGGTCGCCAAACTGAGTTGAAAGCTTGAAGAACGGGATGTGCTTAATTTCAACACCATCGATCTCTAGTGGGCTTTCGTCTTCCTCGTCTGGGCTGCGGATATCTAGAACGACAGCGTGCTCAGCAACGGCTTGAACTTGTTCAACTTCAGGAGCTTGCTCTTGACTCTCTTTCTCGATGTCACGGATATCCATAATACGAGCGTTCTCGATCACTTGATCCAGGACTTCAAAGTTAAACTTAGCTTCTTCCGCTTCTAGTTTACCTTTCTTCGCTTTCACTGTTGGCTTCTTAGAAATAACACCACAGTACTCTGGCATTACTTTCGCGAAGTCTTCAGTACCAATCTTACGAGATAGGTCGATAATGTCTTCTTTGTCCCAGTTGATAAGTGGACGAAGAATCAACGTATCGGTCACGTTGTCGATGTGGCGAAGGTTAGTTAGCGTTTGGCTAGAAACCTGGCCAAGCGCCTCACCGGTTACTAGCGCTTCAATACCCAAGCGTTCTGCAACCATACCACCAGCGCGCATGAACATACGCTTAAGAACCACGCCCATTTGGCCGTCTTCAACGTTCTCAAGAATCTCTGCGACTACAGGTTCAAAATCGATAGAGATGAACTTCACCTTGGCCGATGAGCCGTATTTGTCCCATAGATAGTGAGAAACTTGCTTAACGCCAATTTCGTGTGCTGGACCACCTAGGTTAAAGAAGCAGTAATGCACTTTCGAACCACGTTTGATGTGCAAGTAGCTTGAAACGCCAGAATCGAAACCGCCAGAGATCAAGCTCAGTAGGTCTTCTTGAGTACCTAGAGGGAAACCGCCTAGGCCTTTATGACGTTCAATCACTTGGTTTAGCTTGCCGTTCTCGACTTCAACCTTAACGGTAATATCTGGGTTTTTCAGTTTTACTTTTGCTGAGTCTACCGCTTGGTTTAGACCACCACCTACGTAACGCTCTAGCTCGATAGAGGTAAAATCATGTTTACCGCGACGCTTAGCTCGCACAGAGAAAGTCTTACCTTCAATAAGACCACGGCTGCGCTCAAGAACTTGCTCGTAAATATCGTGCAGGTCTTTAAATTCTGATTGCTGAACTTCAAGGGAGTGATGAATACCCGGAGTTTGCGTCAATACTTCGAGTGTTTCTTTAAAGTATTTGTCGCTCTCAGACGTCACTTCAATGTAGTCACGACGGTTGAAAACAGCCACAGACTCAGTACGACGCTGAAGAATAGTGCGAATATTACGTTCTAGAATCTTTGTGAAGCGCTTACGCACCGATTCACTTTTTACAAAAATTTCCGGGTGGGGCTTAACAATAAATTTCATAGTACTTTCACGCCAATAAGGTTCACAATTTTAATAGGTTCATCACCACGTAAAAGGTCATTTCACATAGTTATTGAAGCAATAGTAGATCAATATTAAATCTAAGGGCGCGGATTATACATGAGAAAAGGAAACAAGGAAAAGAGTGCGTGCTTTAGCGCCAGTAATAAATACGCACCTTATTAAAAATAGCATCTCTGTTCACCATCGTAGTGTCATAGGTACACAAATTTGAACTCAGTTAATCATGACGAATTAAAATAAAAAGCCCAACCTCATCATAAGGTTGGGCTTTCTAAATCATATGAGCACGCGATATTATTGAGTAACCACTGGAACTTCTTCGCTGTATAGTGGCTCGCCCTGCATGATGCTGATCTCTACGCGGCGGTTTAGGCTGCGTTGCCATTCCGTATCATTCGGCTCTACAGGCTCAGTATCAGCCATACCACGAACTCTCAAGCGTTGATGAGAGAACCCACGAACCTTCTCCATCTCTTGAGCAACAGATACGGCTCGCTGAGATGACAGATCCCAATTCGAGCGATACAGCTCAGAATCAAGCCTTTGGTTATCAGTGTGCCCTGAGATTCGAACAATACCCGGAACATCTTTCACCAGTTCAGCCACCTGTCTCACCAAAGGTCGGAACTTCGGCTGTAGGAAAGCAGAACCCGATGGGAATGCACCCTTCTCACGAATTCGAATCACAATCTGTTGGCCAAGGTTTTCCACCTCAATCGCGCCTTGGTCGATTTCTCGCTCCAACGCCTTCTTGATGCTTTCCATCAAGGTTTCCATCTCTTGCGATTGAGCTTCAGCTTGTTGTTGCTGTTGGTCTGACTCAGAGTTTTGATTGTCGTGAGTCGAAACCTCTGGCGACTTGCCTCCGGTCATCTTGCCTTGGTCACGCATGGTGCCGCCAGCACGCTCAGATTCACCTTCATGAAACTCCAGCGTCTGCTGAGTAATATCGATGGTTTGCTGCATGATCACATCAATCGGTGTTGGTTCTGGACGACCAGGGCGAAACTCTTGTGCAATGATGCTGGTCCCTTTCGGGATGTCTTTCACTTCTAAACGGTTTTGTACACCAAACGCAAACTTCATCGAGCCCGCGATCTGTTTGAACTTCAGTACGTCCATCTCAGAGAATGAGAGCAGCAGTACGAAGAAACACATCAGCAGTGACATCAAGTCAGCAAATGTCCCCATCCATTGAGGTAACCCCGGAGGAGGACATTTACATGGATTTTCTTCATCCATCTTCAATTCCTCTTACGCGGGTTCACCATCAATCGTGCGCTTACCTTCGTTTAGGTAGCTCTTCAGGTAACCATCGATAACACGTGGGTTCTGGCCATCTTGAATCGCTAAAACACCATCCATCACCAGACGACGGTTTAGTGTTTCTTGGTCACGACGCAGCGCAAGCTTGTCGGCAATAGGGAAGAACACCATGTTCGAAAGGATTGCACCATAAAGCGTAGTTAAGAGTGCAACCGCCATCGCAGGACCGATCGCTTTAGGATCATCCATGTTCGAAAGCATGGCTACCAGACCAACTAAGGTACCAATCATACCCATCGCAGGGGCAACATCACCGAATGCAGAGAACACTTTCGCGCCCTGCTCGTGACGTTCTGTCGTTAATGCGATGTCTTTTTGCAGTGCTGCACGCACCACATCACCATCATGGCCATCCACCAATAAGTCGATACCCTTTTGCATGAAACTGTTGCTGATTTCCATCTCTTCAAGTGCCAAGAAGCCACCTTTACGTGCAGCATCTGCCATCTCTACAACTTTAGCGATAAGATCTTCAGGCTCATCGGCTTTAAACATAAATGCTTTGCCGGCAATTTTAGTCGCACCAAAGAACTGTCCCATGGTGAACTTCATCAGAACAACAAACGTTGAACCACCCACCACGATCAAAATGGATGTCGTGTCATAGAACATCCCGAGGCTTCCACCTAGGATCATTGCCATGATTACAAAGGCAAATCCACCAATCAAACCTATTAGGGTTGCTAAATCCACTGAGCACTCCTCATGCTTTTTTGTAGCTCTACGTCGACGATAATCTTTTTATCGGCCAGACTATAAGATCTTTTAGTAAATTCTTGGCTTAAGTATCACACTTTTCGTTTTTGAGTCACTACTATTCGCAGACTTTACCCCTATACGTAGCGCATAAACTCGATAAAGCTAAGGTTATTCAATCAAAGTGAGTTCAAGCCCCTTAAAAACGAACTTTCTAGCAAAATTCCTTTGTTACATTTGACCATATCAGCGGCCTAGGGTAACGTTCGTTCATCTTTCCAAACGCAGATTTATTATGGCTACTAAGAAACCTGAAAATATGAGCTTTGAAGCGGCAATCGAAGAGCTTGATGGCTTGGTTGATCAACTAGAAAATGGTGATCTAGCTTTAGATGATGCGCTGAAAAAATTCGAACGAGGTATCTCCCTCGCTCGAGCCGGTCAAAGTAAACTAAACGATGCAGAACAACGCGTTAGCATCTTACTGCAAAACGATCAAAATGCAGAACTTAGCGACTTTAACCCACAACCTGAATAACAAATTGTATGAGATCCCCTATGATCGAGACGTTATTGTCTTATCAAGCACGTAATAACGAGCAACTGAACCTTTGGCTTGATCGCCTGCCACACCAAAATCAAAATCTTATCAACGCAATGCGTTATGGATTGCTTTTAGGCGGCAAACGTGCGCGTCCATTTCTTGTCTACATTACAGGGGAAATGCTCGGGTGCACGGCTGAAGAGCTCGATACTCCAGCTTCTGCAATCGAATGTATTCATGCCTACTCTCTGATTCACGACGACCTTCCGGCGATGGATGACGATGAACTGCGCCGTGGTCATCAGACTTGTCACATCAAATTTGATGAAGCGACCGCTATTTTAACTGGCGATGCACTACAAACTCTCGCGTTTACTATACTTGCGGAAGGCACGTTAAGTGCTGATGGGGAAAGCAATCGCGTTCGAATGATTCAACGCTTAGCTGAAGCCTCTGGTGCTCAAGGTATGTGTATTGGTCAGGCGCTTGATATTGAAGCCGAAAACCGCGCTGTTACGCTAGAAGAATTAGAAGAAGTTCACCGAAATAAAACGGGCGCTTTAATGAAGAGTGCCATTCGATTAGGTGCACTCGCTGCTGGTGAAAAAGCGTTAGAAGTAATGCCTCAATTAGATAGGTACGCCGATGCCATCGGGTTAGCCTTCCAAGTTCAAGATGATATTTTGGATATCACCAGCGACACGGAAACTTTGGGTAAGCCACAGGGTTCTGACCAAGAATTGAACAAAAGCACCTACCCTTCTTTGTTAGGTTTAGAGGGCGCTCAAGAAAAAGCGCAAACTCTGCTACAGGAAGCGCTTCAAGCTTTGGCTGCAATCCCATACAATACCCAGTCACTCGAAGAGTTCGCCCGATACGTCATCGAGCGCAAGAACTAAGACAATAAGCGCGCATTACCTATGACTCTTGATATATCAAAGTACCCAACTCTTGCTTTGGCTGATAAGCCAGAGGATTTGCGTCTACTTCCGAAAGAGACGCTAACACAGCTTTGTGATGAATTACGCACCTATCTTCTTAACTCAGTGAGCCAGTCAAGTGGCCACTTAGCGTCAGGCTTAGGTACAGTAGAGCTAACAGTGGCTCTGCACTATGTGTATAACACTCCTTTTGACCAATTGGTTTGGGATGTTGGCCACCAAGCATACCCGCACAAAATTCTTACTGGTCGTCG
The DNA here is from genome assembly GCF_042466085.1 of Vibrio sp. R78045. Classification (NCBI taxonomy): domain Bacteria; kingdom Pseudomonadati; phylum Pseudomonadota; class Gammaproteobacteria; order Vibrionales; family Vibrionaceae; genus Vibrio; species Vibrio sp. R78045. The sequence continues at coordinate 555,379 of NZ_JAXHBS010000008.1, read as the reverse complement.
CGACCGCTTGTCGACTATTCGTCAAAAAGATGGATTGCACCCATTCCCATGGCGACAAGAGAGCGAATACGACACCCTTTCTGTTGGTCACTCTTCAACATCGATCAGTGCCGCACTTGGTATGGCGATCAGTGCTAAGAAGGAAGGTAAGGATCGTAAAGTTGTCAGTGTCATTGGTGATGGCGCGATTACCGCAGGTATGGCTTTCGAAGCCATGAACCATGCGGGTGATATTCACAATGACATGTTGGTTATCCTTAATGATAACGAGATGTCGATCTCTGAAAATGTAGGAGCTCTAAACAACCACCTAGCTCAAGTTCTTTCTGGCAGTCTTTACACGTCAATTCGTGAGGGTGGCAAGAAAGTGCTATCAGGCGTTCCGCCGATAAAAGAGTTGGTCCGTCGTACAGAAGAACATCTAAAAGGTATGGTTGTCCCTGGCACTATGTTTGAAGAGTTAGGTTTCAACTACATTGGTCCAATCGATGGTCACGATGTGAATGAGTTGATTAAAACGCTCAAGAACATGCGAGATCTTAAAGGTCCTCAGTTCTTACATATCATGACGAAGAAAGGCAAAGGCTACGAGCCAGCTGAGAAAGATCCAATTGGTTATCACGGCGTACCTAAATTCGACCCTGCACATTCAAGTCTGCCGAAGAGCACCAGCTCTAAACCAACTTTCTCTAAGATTTTTGGCGATTTCTTGTGTGATATGGCTGCTCAAGACCCTAAGCTAATGGCGATCACACCAGCAATGCGTGAAGGTTCTGGTATGGTTCGTTTCTCTAAAGAATACCCAGAGCAGTACTTTGATGTAGCGATTGCTGAGCAGCATGCTGTGACGCTAGCAACCGGTATGGCGATTGCAGGTGATAAGCCGATTGTCGCTATCTACTCGACTTTCCTACAACGTGGCTACGATCAACTGATCCACGATGTGGCTATCATGGATCTACCGGTTATGTTTGCTATTGACCGTGCGGGTCTTGTCGGTGCCGATGGTCAAACACATCAAGGTGCGTTCGATCTAAGCTTTATGCGCTGCATTCCAAACATGGTGATCATGGCACCAAGCGACGAAAACGAATGTCGCCAAATGCTTTACACTGGTCATCAGCACACAGGGCCAAGTGCCGTTCGTTACCCTCGCGGTAATGGTATGGGTACTGAGATTCAAAGTGAGTTTACCGCTCTTGAGATTGGTAAAGGTCGTATCGTTCGCGAAAGCGAAAAAGCAAAAGATGGCTCGAAAGTCGCAATCCTAAGCTTCGGTACTTTCCTGGAGAGTGCGCTTCAAACGGCTGACGCTATCGATGCGACGGTTACAGACATGCGCTTTGTGAAGCCACTCGATAAAACACTAATCAAACAACTTGCTGCTGACCACGATGTACTTGTGACAATCGAAGAAAACGCGATTGCAGGTGGTGCAGGCGCGGGTGTGATTGAATTCTTGATGCAAGAGAAGCTACTGATGCCAGTATTAAACCTTGGCTTACCAGACAAGTTTATTGCTCAAGGCACTCAAGGTGAACTGCACGAAGAGCTTGGCTTAGATGCCAAAGGTATAGAGAAGTCTATCTCTGACTACCTTGCTAAATAGCTTTCATCAGCAAGCAGCATAAGTAACAAAGCAAAAAAGGTTGGCCCTAAGGCCAACCTTTTTAGTATCTGCTAACTCATTAACTATTCACTGTTTAGTTGTTAGTTATTAGCTATTGGCTATTGGCTATTAAACCAGCTTAGCAACATGGCTTAAGCACCGGTGCGTCATAGTTCTCTGGTTCATCAGAGTAGATAGCAACGTTGAAGTTCTCAACCAAGCCGGTTTCTTCAACACACTGCTCTTGGAAGAACTGTTGAATTTCACGACGTTGACAGTGTGCTTCGAATGCTTCGTTATCAGCCCAGATCTCATTGAATGCAATAGGGAAACTTTCACCTTCTGCAAATGGGCTGTTGATGTGACGAGTCACTGTATATTGAATACAACCGTCTTCACGCATTGTGTTTGGCTCTAGTGATTTCAGAACTTCAAACAACTCGTTCAATTTTCCTTTTTTAGGCTGAAATTGAGCAACACAGTAAACCTTCTTAGACATTGTTATTCCTTGTTTTTATCTATTATTGTTAGTGCTTTGAATATTAATTCTTAAACGAGCCAGCCAGCAAAATGAGCCACAGCATACAAGGCAACAGCCGCCATAATGCCCGCAACAATATCATCAATCATGATACCTAAGCCGCCATGTACTCGCTGATCTAACCAACCAATTGGCCAAGGTTTCACCATATCGAAAAAACGAAACAAGACAAAACCAGTGAACAGCCATTTCCAATCATCTGTAGGGATATTCAATAAAGGCACTAAGCCCATGGTGATCCAAAAGCCTGCGAATTCATCCCACACGATAGAGCCGTGATCGTGCACTCCCATATCATCAGATGTCACTTGGCAAATTTTGATACCAATAATGCAGCTTACAACAACTACCGCAACATAAGCAGGAAAAGGGAGCTGAACCAATAATAGGTACAACGGAATCGACGCAAGCGTACCCATAGTTCCAGGAATAATCGGCGATAAGCCACTACCAAAACCGGTTGCCAATAAATGCCAAGGGTTTTTAAGAGAAATAAGAGAAAGTGGGTTTGTCATCAATTAGCCTTAAAGTGATCGTAACCAGTTAAGTTCCAACTTAGTGGTTCACCATTATTGTGTAGTTCAAAATATTCTACAGGTCTTATCTGGCCAATGCAGGTGACTTTTGTTCCTGTGTGCGACAAAGCACTTTCCAATGAACCTTTATTTTCTTCAGGCACAGTAAAGCAAAGTTCGTACTCTTCACCACTGGTCAGCGCATACTGCTGAGCTGAAGTAATATCACAAGCGAACTGACGTAACTCTGGAGAGAGGGGCAGCGTGCTTACATCAATACTCGCACCAACCTGAGAACGTTTGAGGATATGTTTTAAATCAGCAATAACACCATCAGAGATATCGATAGCCGATGAAGCAAGGTTAACTAGAGCTTGACCCGCCAATATTCGCGGAGTGCTCAGGTAGTGCCTCTCTTCAAGCTCTAGCGCATAAGGCTTCACTTTGTTCTTTTCGGGGTTCAGTAACACGTCTAACCCAGCTTTGCTGTCCCCTAGATTACCCGTCACGTAAATCCAGTCGCCCACTTTAGCGTTATCTCTGCGCAACGCTCGACCTTCTGGCACAAAGCCTTGTACAGTCAACGTCAAACTTAGCGGCCCTTTGGTTGTATCACCGCCGATTAGCTGAATACCAAAGTAGTCTGCAAGTTTGAAAAAGGAATCACAAAATGGGGCAAGCCATTCTTCATCGACTTCTGGCATAGTTAAAGCAAATGAAACCCAAGCAGGCGTCGCACCCATAGCGGCAAGGTCGCTAATGTTCGAAGCTAACGCTTTATGCGCCACCCATGCAGGATTCGCTTCGGCTAAAAAGTGCGTACCTGCAACTAAAGTGTCGGTGCTGATTGCGATCTCTACATTGCTTGGCGCTTTGACCAAAGCACAGTCATCGCCCGCTGCTAGATGTACGTCTTTACGTTGTGGTTGTCGATTTACAAAATATTTTTCAATCAGGTTAAACTCGCCAGACATCACATGCCCTATCTTTGGTCTTAATACAAATCACCGTAATTATTGATATTACAGAAATTTAGTTACAAAAAAGGCCAGCATGAGAGCTGACCTTTATATTCAATATACGCACGTGTTATTTCTTACGAACGTGCGGCGCTGCTTTATCAAGCACACCGTTAACAAACTTATGGCTGTCTTCTGCTGCGAATACTTTCGCAAGCTCGATAGCTTCGTTGATAACCACTTTGTATGGTACATCTTCGCGACGAGTCATCTCGTACATAGCTAAACGTAGAAGCGCTAGTTCCATCAAATCCAGATCTTGCATAGGACGAGATACGAATGGACGCAGCTTGCTATCAAGTTCCATGTGGCTAAGAGCAACACCAGTTAGTAGGTCGCGGAAGTATGCAACGTCTGTTTCTGGCATAGCTAGAGCAGGTTCTGCGGCATGATGCTCTTCTTCATCATACTTACCACCAGATAAGAACTGTTCTTCAACGGTAGCAATATTTTCTTTAGTAATTTGCCAAGAATAAATTGCTTGTAGAGCAAATTGACGTGCGTTACGACGTGCGGCTGGTTTCACACTGGCCCCCATTAGGAATCGATTTCAGAAAGAACGTTGATCATCTCAAGTGCGCTAAGTGCTGCTTCTGCACCCTTATTACCAGCCTTGGTTCCTGCGCGTTCAATAGCTTGATCGATCGTATCAACAGTAAGAACACCAAACGCTACTGGAAGAGAAAATTCCAGAGACACTTGTGCCAAACCTTTATTACATTCACTACAAACATAGTCAAAGTGAGGTGTACCGCCACGGATTACTGTACCAAGAGATACAATCGCATCGAACTTACCCGTTTTTGCAACGCGCTGCGCTACAAGTGGAAGTTCTACTGCACCTGGGCAGCGAACAACAGTAATGTTGTCTTCGCTTACTTGTCCATGACGCTTTAAAGTATCGATTGCACCAGAAAGTAAACTTTCGTTAATAAAACTGTTGAAACGAGCAATAACGATAGCAATTTTTGCATTTGGCGCTGGGAAGCCACCCTCGATCACTTTCATAAGCCTTCCTTTAACTATTTTCATCAAGTGAGAATCGCCGGATTCTAGCACAAAACTGTGAGCAATATCTAATGCTAATTTAGCAGAGCAGACACCGGAGATGTAAAGATGATAGTGCAGCGTCGCTCCCAACCATATGGGAACAGCAAGAAGAAAAGCGCACTCGCTGAGCACAGAGTAAATCAAGCTTCTCTACTTTGCTCTTTTGGCATGTTCAACAGCCAAAAGAGCAACTGAAATCATCGGTAAATTATGCCGCTAAAACGGAGAAACATGTGTTCACCGGCACATGATTTATTCGCAAACGTACTCAACAACGTTAAGACCAAAACCACCCAATGCGTGGTAACGCTTAGTGCTTGAAGAAAGCAGACGCATATCGTGAACGCCTAGATCTTGAAGGATCTGAGAACCCACACCAACACGACGAGAAGTACCTTGCTTCTTGGCCATGGTTGGTTGTTCGTTCTTATCTTGCGCTTCAAATGTCTTCACTTTGTGAATCAAAGAGTCAGACGACTCTTCGTTGCCCAGAATAACTAACACACCGCCTTCGTCGCCAATGCGCTTCATTGCTTTATCTAGCGACCAGCTACGTTCCGTTCCACGGTCTGAATGAAGTAGATCGGTAAACGTGTCATGCAGGTGAACTCGTACTAGTGGAGCGCCTACAGACAAGTCGCCCTTTTGCATTGCGTAGTGGATCTGGTTATCAATCGTGTCACGGTAAGTCACAAGCTCAAAGTCACCAAACTCTGTTGGCAAATGGCATTGTGCTACACGTTCAATCGTCGTTTCCGTGTTGTTACGGTATTCAATCAAGTCAGCAATCGTACCCAACTTGATACCATGCTTTTCAGCAAACACTTCAAGGTCAGGACGACGTGCCATGGTGCCATCGTCATTTAGGATCTCAACAATAACCGAAGCTGGCTCACAACCCGCTAGGCGAGCTAGATCACAACCCGCTTCAGTATGGCCAGCGCGAGTTAATACACCACCTTCTTGAGCTGTCAGTGGGAAGATATGCCCGGGTTGAACAAGGTCAGCGGCTTTCGCATCTTTTGCCACAGCCGCTTGAACGGTAACGGCGCGATCTGATGCAGAAATCCCCGTAGTTACACCCTCAGCAGCTTCAATCGAAACCGTAAAGTTGGTTGTGTATTGAGCATTATTATCTTGAACCATAGGCGCTAGACCCATACGGTTTGAACGCTCTTTGGTCAACGTTAGACAAATTAAGCCACGGCCGTACATCGCCATGAAGTTAATCGCTTCAGGCGTCACATGTTCTGCTGCCATGATTAGATCGCCTTCATTTTCGCGATCTTCATCATCCATCAGGATAACCATTTTTCCTAGGCGAATGTCTTCAATAATTTCTTGAGGAGTACTAATTGGCATTGTTCTATATCCTTTGAAATGGTTCTGCTTCCTAGAACCGACACTATTTAAACCTGATGATATTGCTTCGCTTTACAAAGTCTCGCTTAACACACTTTGTACCAACGATTAGGCAAAACCATTCTGCTGTAAGAATTCCATCGTCAATCGAGATTCAGGCTCAGACTCTTGCTGCTGGCCTTGCAGTAGACGCTCCATATAACGCGCTAATACATCGACTTCTAGATTCACTTTACGACCAACATTGAATTGATCGATGGTCGTTTCTGAAGAGGTGTGAGGAACGATAGTCAGCTTAAAGGCATTTTTGCGTAAATCGTTCACCGTTAGGCTAATACCATCAACAGTGACTGAACCTTTTTGAGCTACGTACTTTGAGATCTCTGCTGGCATTTCAACCCAGAACTCAATTGCACGACCGACTTGGTTACGCTCAACAATCTCACCCACACCATCAACGTGACCCGATACAATATGACCACCAAAACGGGTAGTCGGTAGCATTGCTTTCTCTAGGTTGACCTTATCGCCGGCTTGGTAATCCACAAAGCCCGTTTTTTTCAGGGTCTCAAGCGAAAGGTCTGCACTGTAGCTGTGGTCGTTATACTCAACAACCGTCAAACAAACACCATTGGTAGCGATACTGTCGCCTAACTTAACGTCAGCCATATCAAGATTACCAACATTAACCGTTACGGTGATGTCTTCTCCGCGGGGAGTGATTGCACTCAATGTACCTACGGCTTCTACAATTCCTGTAAACATTTTAAAACTCTTTTTGTTGTCAACGACATGTATTTGGTTAGTAGAACTATTTCCACTATGGTTTCGTTACTATCGGTTTCGAAATACGGGTTTCGCTACGATGCGAATATCCACACCAACCTGTCGAACATCTTTAATTTCTAGGTCAATCACATCAGACATTGAAGTGAGCCCTAATGCGCCCATCAAACCTCGTCCGTCACTGCCCATAAGTTTAGGCGCTAAATAGAGGATTAGCTCATCCACTAACTGTGCTTCAATCAAGCTTTTTGCCAATGTCGCGCCCGCTTCGACCCAAATATGATCAATATGGTTCGCTGGCAATTGACGCATCAAATCGTGTAAATCAAGCTGACCAGCATCCGTTGTTCCGACCTCAATATCAGCAGAGGTTTCAGCAACTCTCAATACCGAAGTTGGAGTCTGGAATAACTTGAGCTCAGGATACAGCTGATTTTGGCGATCAAGAATCACGCGAATCGGCTGACGCAACTCGTCTTCAGCGTAATGATCTTTGATACTACTTGGTAACTCAGTCCAGCGAACATTCAATGACGCGTTGTCTTCAATCACCGTTTGGCTGGTTGATAACACCGCGCCTGATTTGGCTCGGTAGTTCTGAACGTCACGACGCGCTTCTGACGACGTGATCCACTGGCTTTGACCATTTTCCAATGCCGTTTGGCCATCTAGGCTAGCCGCCATTTTTAACTGTACGAATGGCATGCCCGTTTGCATACGCTTGATAAATGCAGGATTTAAATCGAGAGCATCTTGCTCTAACAAGCCTATCTCAACCTCAATACCCGCATCACGTAGCATCTTGATGCCACGCCCTGCGACTTTAGGGTTTGGGTCCTGCATGGCGCAAATCACTTTTGAAACTTGAGCCTTAATCAAACCTTCCGCACAAGGCGGCGTTCGACCATAATGCGAACAAGGTTCTAGCGTAACGTAAGCCGTTGCACCTTTTGCCTTATCACCCGCCATTCGCATAGCGTGCACTTCAGCATGAGGTTCGCCCGCTTTGGCATGAAAACCTTCACCAACGATCTGACCATCGGCTTGTACGATGACACAGCCTACATTTGGGTTTGGCGCAGTGGTGTAAATGCCGCGTTTCGCTAATTGAATAGCGCGCGACATCATTTGAAAATCTAGGGGAGTAAAATTAGACATAACTGAGGGGTTAGTCCTCTAATTTAGCGATTTCTTCGCCAAACTCTCGGATGTCTTCAAAGCTGCGGTAAACAGAGGCAAAACGGATGTACGCCACTTTATCCAATTCTTTCAATTGGCCCATCACAAGATTACCAATCATCTCGCTTGGTACTTCACGCTCACCAGTTGCACGGAGTTGTGACTTAATAGTACTGATCGCAAGTTCGATCGCATCAGCACTCACTGGGCGTTTTTCTAGGGCACGCTGAACACCACCTACCATTTTATCTTCATTAAATGGTTCGCGGTTTCCATTCGACTTAATGACTTTAGGCATCACAAGCTCTGCCGATTCGAAAGTAGTAAAACGTTCACTACATGCAAGGCATTGACGGCGACGACGAACCTGATGGCCATCGGCTACCAGTCTTGAATCGATTACTTTAGTGTCGTTCTCTGAACAAAAAGGACAATGCATATCACCTCCAAATAATTGAATATCAGTGTAACGGAATTGCCAAACGTTAGGAAAGAAAAAGGGCCAATTAAGGCCCTTTTGTGTGGTGATTCATTGATTATTGTTACTCGATCGCCATTTCAAAAATGAGCTGATGAGTAAAATTAACGACCAGCGTTAACCGCGAACTAAATAGTTCGCTTTGCCTACCCATTTGTAGCTTGTCAGCTCTTCTAAACCCATTGGGCCACGAGCATGCAATTTCTGAGTAGACACTGCTACTTCAGCACCCAGACCAAACTGTGCGCCATCAGTAAAACGTGTTGATGCATTCACATAAACCGCAGCAGAACCGACTGAGTTAATAAAGCGCTCTGAGCTTTCTAGACTATTCGTCATGATCGCGTCTGAGTGGCTCGCGTTGTGGACGCGCATGTGGTCAATCGCTTCTGCCACATCCGCGACGACTTTCACGCCTAACGTATAGCTTAACCATTCAGTGTCAAAGTCGCCTTCAACCGCATCACGTTGGTCTTCAAAACCCGCTAGCAGCGATTTTGCACTAGTGTCAGCAACCAAAGTAACCTTGCCGGCTAAACGCTGTGTTAGCTGCGCTAAGAAAGCTTCAGCAACCGCTTCGTGCACTAATAATGTATCTAGCGAGTTACAGGCAGATGGGCGTTGAACTTTAGAGTTTTCAACAACATCAACGGATTTCTCAAGGTCAGCGCTTTCATCAATAAAAATATGGCTGATACCGAAACCACCGATGATCACTGGAATCGTGCTGTTCTCTTTACACATCTTGTGCAAGCCAGCGCCGCCGCGAGGAATGATCATATCCACGTAATCATCCAGTTTAAGCAGTTGAGAAACGAGCTCACGATCAGGTTTTTCGATGTACTGAACTGAAGCGGCTGGAAGCTCCGCTTTCTCTAATGCAGACTGGATAACTTTAACCAACTCCATGTTTGAGAAGAATGTCTCTTTACCACCACGTAAGATACTTGCGTTACCTGTTTTTAGACACAGTGCCGCAATATCGATAGTTACGTTTGGACGCGCTTCGTAAATAACACCAACCACGCCAAGTGGTACACGACGACGAGACAGTGACATACCGTTTTCCAGTACCTTACTGTCCATTTCGCTGCCAACTGGATCATTCAGGCTAATTACGTTACGTACATCGTTAGCGATACCTGTTAGACGCTCTTCATTCAGCAATAGACGATCAAGCAATGCGTCAGTTAAACCCGCTTCACGACCAAGTTCGATGTCTTTTGCGTTCGCTTCTAAAATCGTTGCTGCGTTTGCTTCTAACTCATCAGCGATGATCGCCAATGCCTTGTTCTTTTGCGCCGTTGAAGCGGTCGCTAGGTGGAAAGCAGCGTCTTTTGCTGCGATACCCATGTTAGTTAAATCCACGTTTAACTCTCCCTAAGTTCTGTCTGTCTTTGGATGTAAAAAGGCGCTTTACGATTATGTATATTCGCAGTGCATCGCCTTATCATCACGAGCTACTCTTGAATCACTACCATGTCATCACGGTGAATAACTTCTGATCCGTAGTCATAACCCAGTATCTCACCAATATCTTTACTGTGTTTACCTGCGATTTTCGCTAAGTCTTGGCTCGAGTAGCTAGCGATACCACGCGCCACTACCTTGCCTTTGATGTCTGTAACTTGGGTAACTTCACCACGAGAAAACTCGCCTTGAACTCGAATGACCCCTTTCGCCAACAGGCTGCTACCTTTAGTGTTCACAGCATTAACGGCGCCATCATCAACCACAATATCACCGGCAGATGCAGGGCCAGCTAAAATCCAGCGTTTGCGGTTTTCAAGCGCTTCTTCTAGAGGCAAAAAACGAGTACCTTGTGGATTGTCACTCAACGAGTCAAACACCACATTTTCAGCACTACCCGCCGCAATAATCACTTCAATACCGGCACGACGAGCAATATCAGCCGCCTGCAGTTTAGTCGCCATACCGCCGGTACCTAACGTAGTACCACTTCCGCCTGCGATCTTGCGTAATGTGTCATCAATGGTTTTCACTTCTTTGATGAGCTCTGCATTCGGATCTTTGCGAGGGTCTGCCGTAAATAGGCCTTTTTGATCGGTTAATAGCAGAAGCTTATCGGCTCCACATAAAATACCAACCAGTGCCGACAAGTTATCGTTGTCGCCCACTTTAATTTCGTTAGTTGCTACTGCATCGTTTTCATTAACCACCGGAATAATATCGTGTTCAACGAGTGCGTTGATCGTGTCGCGAGCATTAAGAAAACGCTCGCGATCATCGAGATCAGCACGAGTCAGTAGCATCTGGCCAATTTTAAGGCCATAGATAGCAAACAAAGACTCCCAAACTTGAATCAACTGGCTTTGCCCAACTGCCGCAAGCAATTGTTTGCTCGCCATCGAGTTGGGAAGTGCGGGGTAACTAAGGTGCTCACGCCCAGCAGCAATTGCGCCAGACGAAACCATAACCACAGAGTGGCCTTGTTTTTTTAATTCAGCACATTGACGAACCAACTCAACCATGTGAGCACGATCTAATGCCAATGTTCCACCAGTTAAGACACTGGTACCCAGTTTAACAACGACAGTTTTACTCTGTGTTGTTGTCCCGCTTTGATGATTTGTTGTCATGAAGTCTTTTATAGATAAAACAAATAAGAGGTGATGTTTTAGCAATCAACAGGGGAATTCACAAGCAGAAAAGGTGCGAAATCGCACCTTTTTACTTTATAGAGAAGAGTAACCTTTAAAATCAGACGAATTCGACAGACTCTTCGTCGAATTGAACGCTGATTTCAAACTTATTTTGAAGTTCGTCAACCAGCTTTTGGTGGAAAGCTTCTTGAGTGCGAGACACTTCAGCTACCGCCTTCTTCGGCAATGGTAAGCAATCCCAATTGCCATCGATGTTGTACTTGCCGATGTTGTATTTCGCCGAATATCCCTCTTCCGACTTATCCAACTCTAACCACCAACCCCAAAACTCACGTTCTTCTGGTGATTTTTTATCGTTCACACACACAGATAAACAATCAAAAATATAATGACCTTCTTCTGATTGTGGTTCTCTTAAGTAAGGCCCAATCGCCTTTAAAACATTCAACAAACGATAATGCGTAGGTTGTTGTGTCACTTCTGACATATTGAATCTCCATTTTCAATGTTAAGAATGACGTTACTCAGACTGCAATACGTAGAAAGTACGCAATTGGATTTTATAAATTACCTCTGAGTATCAGGTACTTAGTTTGTACACTTTTCATGCTTAACTAATTTAGGAGAAATGTCATCTAAATAATTCATCCTCAAGCCATTTTATCGCCAATTCGAGGGATTGCTCATAACCCTGTGTAATTGATTTAGCTTTGATTTTCTTCGCTTTGCCGTAATCACTGTAAATAGCAACCAGTTGATTATCCATTGGTGGTGAAACAGGGTCTCCTTCTAAGGCTAGTGCCAAGATAGGAACGCTGGTTTTACTGTTCGACAGCAAGCCTTGTACCTTGAGTGACCAAGCCATCAGTTGCCCAGAAAGACTATTGATATCTACCGCACCTTTACCGAGACGCGAAGCTAACACATCTAAATGCATTTTAGGCATCTGTTTCAATTTGTCTGCATGAACAAAGATATCGTGAATTGGCGCGCCTAAAGAGATACACGCTTTGAGCTTATGTTGCTCTAGGAAAGATAATCTCACCATCGCATTGCCACCAAAACGGAAGCCAAACAAGCCGACCTTGTGGTGATCGACCCATGGGATGTTAGGCAGTTCATTGAGCACAGCTTGGTGAAGGCAAGACGAGTCTTCAGTTAAAGGCCAATGCGCACTGTGCCCTATCGACGGCATATCGACCGTCAACATAGCAATGTTTTTAGGGGCTAGGTAATCTCTAAACAAGCGCCACATATCGGTTTGCAAACTGTCTAGTCCAGCGCTCACAATCACAACAGGCTGAGGTTTATCTGTTTTGGTGAGATGCAAGTTCGCCTTAATTTTCTTATTCTGATACGGCACTTCAAGTTGCTTAACGATCAGCTTGGTATGCTTGATGGCTTCAGAATAAGCCGCGTTCGCCAGCACTTGAGCCTGAGCTGCCAAATTGTCGTTCTTGAGATGTGGGTAACCCGCTATGCTAAAACATAACGATGCTGAAAACAGCTCTTCAGCCATCTCTTCACCGTTCTTTTCATTAGAGCGATTTTGATGCTGCATACCAAGCTTAGTCCACTCGTATGCCCAGTTACCGCTGCGATAACCCATGACGGTATCTAACCACTCGTCCGTCGTGCGAGAATTATCTGACGACGCAATTCGAGCTAACACCGCTTCTTGCTCTATTGGGTTAACGCCTTGCCATACCCACTGAAGACGCCTTAAATTTCGATACCATGATGAATTTTGCTGTTTACGCTTCTCATCCAATAGCTCTTCTGAGCTTGGCATGTAGCGCGTCAGCATTGAGGTTTCTTTAGCCTGCTTATGCTTTACAAACAAGGTTTCCGAAAGGTTCGAGCTCGTTTCTTCTGATTCAGACATAGGGACACTTAATAAGAAATGGTTGTCACTAATAATATAAAAAAAAATGACCCTATAAAGGGTCATTTCTCAAAAAACTAAGTTTACGCTTATTTTGACTTGCGATTTACTGGCTCAACGAAGCTTAAGCTAGTATCCCAAGGCTGCTCAATCCAAGTGTCTTGAGCGATATCAACGATGTACTCATCTAGTAAATGTGCGCCAGATGGTTTTGCACAAACTGCGATTAGTTTCGCTTTCGGGTACATTTCGCGAAGTTTACGTGCAGTGTCACCACTATCAACAAGGTCTTCAACGATAAGGAAGCCTTCGCCGTCACCCTCAGGTGCTTTAACTACCGTCATATCACGTTGGTGATCGTGGTCGTAGCTAGAAATACAAATCGTATCTACGTGACGAATACCTAGCTCACGGGCCAAGATTGCACCAGGAACTAAGCCACCACGGCTTACTGCCCAGATGCCTTTCCACTGTTCTGCTGGCATTTGCTTTTCTGCTAGTTGGCGGCAGTAAGTCTGCATGTTGTCCCAAGTGATAACGAATTTGTTGCTCATAGTATAAAACCTAATAATTTTGTCATGTTATTAGAGGCTATGCGAAACATAGCCTCTTCAACGATTAAGCAGAAATCTAGACGATTAAGCGAAAATATATTTAAGAATAAAGATAGCCGACATTACCCACACTGCAGGTGAAACATCACGACCTTTACCACTTAGCAGCTTAATTGCAGCGTAAGCGATGAAACCTAGTGAGATACCCTCAGCAATAGAGTACGTCAGCGGCATTAGCAAACATGTTACCACGACTGGTGCAGCTTCCGTAAGATCACGCCAATCAATGCCAACTAGACCAGACATCATTAGAATTGCTACATAAAACAGTGCACCAGATGTTGCGTAAGCCGGGATCATGCCTGCAAGCGGCGAGAAGAAAAGAGCCAGTAAGAATAAGATACCAACAACAACTGCTGTTAGGCCGGTACGACCACCCTCAGCAACACCAGCAACACTTTCTACGTAAGAGGTTGTGTTTGATGTACCTAATAATGCACCGATAGACGTTGCTGTAGAGTCAGCGAGTAGTGCTTTATTCAAGCGTGGTAGTTTGCCGTCTTCTTTAATTAGGTTTGCTTTTGTTGCAACACCAACCAAAGTACCGGCAGTATCGAATAAATCGACAAACAAGAATGCAAATACCACTGAAATCATACCGATTTCGAATACAGCAGAGAAATCAAGCTGCATGAATGTAGGTGCTAGGCTTGGCGGTGTAGACATGATACCGCCATATTGAACGTCGCCAATTGCGATACCAATCGCTGTGATTGCTAAAATAGCAATCATTACTGCGCCTTTAACACCACGATGAACGAGAGCAATAGTAAGGAAAAAACCCAGTGCGCCTAGAATAGGAGCAACCGCGGTAATATCGCCCAGTGAAACCTTAGTTGCTGGGTTAGAAACCACGATGCCAGCATTGCTAAGTGCAATGAACGCTAAGAAAAGGCCGATACCTGCAGAGATACCAACACGCAGAGACATAGGGATCGAGTTAATAATCCATTCACGAATCTTAAAGATACTTAAGAAAATGAAGATTACGCCTGATACGAAAACTGCTGACAGAGCAACTTGCCACGTATAACCCATACCCATTACAACAGCGTAGGTAAAGAATGCGTTCAACCCCATGCCTGGAGCTTGAGCAATTGGGTAGTTAGCAACAAAGCCCATAATGAAACAGCCAATAGCAGCCGCTAAACAGGTTGCTACAAATACAGCGCCATGGTCCATCCCAGCGTCAGCTAGAATCATTGGGTTTACAAAAATGATGTAAGCCATTGTTAGGAAGGTTGTTAGACCTGCGATGATTTCAGTGCGCACATTGGTGCCATTTTCACTGAGTTTGAATAGCTTTTCGAACATTATCGAATCCTATAAGGGTAAAAAGTAAACGGTTGCGTAATCGATTGGCTGTGGATTATAAAGTTATCAAATAACAAATTCCAGATAGAATTAAGGCTCTAATTAATATTTATCAGAATGACGTATGAAACAAAGTGATTAAAAACATAAACTGAATAATTAAATAATCATTAAAAACAAAGATTTAAAACAAAAAAACAACAATTATACTTGATTACTTTTTCGACCATCGATTATTTTCATTGAGAATCTAGCCATCAAATTCTCAAATGAAACCCACAAGAGTTGTGTATTTTTCAACAGGATTCGTAATAAGGCGTGAATTGATCGTTTGGCGTTTAAAAAATAACCGCAACGAATGACAGAGAAATAATGAATGAATGAAAGTGGTTGGGAACAAGATAGGCGATAAAGTAGCAGGCAAAAAAAACGCCACTCAAAAATGAGTGGCGGTAGAATCAGTCAACCAAAGGGTTGTAAAAGAATTCCAATATATAGGGGTGAACAAACTGTTCAAGTTACAAGCAGCTGGTATTAGTAACCAAAGCTTGTTGGGTATGCAAAGTTGCTAGTGTAAACAGAGCTGTTAAGCCAGAACATTGCAGATGGTAAACCTTTCATAACTATCACCTTAATAAATCAATAAAAACGAATTTGATTTCTCGGTTCCCTGGAGGCGATAAAACGGACTCATCCTTTGAGCATTTACTCTTCACTTAAGAAGTTGGTTATTAATATACCTCAAAGAAAAAAGATTACAAGCTTTTCCTGCTCCACATCACACTTTTAGCTGTTTATGGTTATTTTACAAACTAAATCTCGTAATTAAATTACACAACAAAACTAAATAAACGTTTGCCTGAATTAATTATAAGCATCAAGACACTTACTCATGATCAAATGAACAATCTAGCTTTCAAAATTTGAGGAGTCTGGGGCTTAGAAGCGCTACTCGTCAAAACGCGCAAGTGGTATGCTGTTGCCATCAAAACAGATCCATATTTTAGATTTTTGTTCTAACTTTCCATCCATCCAAATCCTAAATATATGGTTATCAAATAAAAAAGGAGTCATCCGTGTCTGAATTCCATTCTGAGATCAGTAAATTGTCCCCTGCCCCTATTTGGCAGTTTTTCGATAAGATTTGTTCAATCCCACACCCTTCAAAGCACGAAGAAGAGCTTGCTCAATACATTATTGCTTGGGCAACAGAGCAAGGCCTAGATGTGCGTCGCGATCCAACGGGCAACGTATTCATCAAGAAGCCAGCGACACAGGGCATGGAAAACAAGAAAGGTGTCGTGCTACAAGCTCACATCGATATGGTTCCACAAAAGAACGAAGACACAGTTCATGACTTCGCTAAAGATCCAATCCAACCGTACATTGATGGTGAATGGGTTACTGCAAAAGGCACAACACTTGGTGCCGACAATGGTATGGGCATGGCTTCTTGTTTGGCCGTTCTTGCTTCAAACGAAATCCAACACGGCCCTATCGAAGTTCTACTAACCGTAGATGAAGAAGCGGGTATGACTGGTGCTTTCGGTCTTGAAGCGGGTTGGTTAGAAGGCGATATCCTTCTTAATACCGATTCAGAGCAAGAAGGCGAAGTGTACATGGGTTGTGCTGGCGGTATCGACGGTGCAATGACTTTCGACATCACTCGTGATGCAGTCCCTGATAATTTCGTTACACGTAAGCTAACGCTAAAAGGCCTTAAAGGCGGTCACTCTGGTTGTGATATTCACACGGGTCGTGCAAACGCAAACAAATTACTTGCTCGTTTCCTAGCGTGTCACGCAAAAGAGCTAGACCTTCGTATCATAGAGTTCAAAGGTGGTAGCCTTCGTAACGCTATCCCTCGTGAAGGCTTCGTAACGGTTGCAGTACCGGCTGAAAACCAAGAGAAACTGGCTTCGTTATACAACTACTACACTGAGCTTCTATCTACTGAGCTGGGTAAAATCGAAGACAGTATCGTAACATTCAACGAAGAAGTAACCGTTGAAATGGGTACTCTTACTCAAGCAGAACAAGCTCGCTTTATCGCGGCACTTAACGCATGTCCAAACGGCGTGATTCGTATGAGTGACGAGATTGAAGGTGTTGTTGAAACGTCTCTAAACGTAGGTGTTATCACAACAGAAGAGAACTCGATCACAGTGCTTTGCCTGATCCGTTCTTTGATCGATTCAGGTCGTAGCCAAGTAGAAAGCATGCTGCACTCTGTTGCTGAGCTAGCAGGCGCTAACATCTCGTTCTCTGGTGCTTACCCAGGTTGGAAACCAGACGCAGATTCAGAAATTATGCATATCTTCCGCGACATGTACGAAGGTATCTACGGTCACAAGCCAAACATCATGGTTATCCATGCAGGTCTTGAGTGTGGTCTATTCAAAGAACCTTACCCGAATATGGATATGGTTTCTTTCGGCCCAACAATCAAGTTCCCACACTCTCCTGATGAGAAAGTGAAGATCGACACAGTTGAGCTATTCTGGAACCAAATGGTTGCACTGCTTGAAGCAATCCCAGAAAAAGCATAATTCGATAATATATATACTCAATAGATGCTGCTTACAGTAAGCACCGTTTATTCAAAACAAAATAAAACAGGTACTCAATGAGTACCTGTTTCTGTATCTAATCTTTGTAATCGACTATTTGTGACTAAACAAGCAATTAAGCGCGTGTAGCCGCGTAGCTCTCTAGCTCATCAATTGAAGTTTGTGCCACAACTTCACCATCGATGAAGTACGTCACCATCTCGCCATCGCGAACACCGATTAATGTAGCACGCTCACCAGATTGGTATGTAATATCCATTTGGATAGTGTTTTCATCGATCTGCTGCATTTGACCTTTTTCGATCATATCAGCACTTGTGATAGGACCTACCGGCGCTTCCGTTAGAGACGGATCCAGTTGATGGTTAATATCAAGGTAAGTATCCATCTTAGTATCAAAGATATGCGGGGTACCAGTTAGAGGGTTACTACCCGTCCAGAACTCTAGCGAGTTGAACACTAAGTAATCGGCAGCAATAGTTAGACCGTAAGCTGGTGCTAACAATAAGTTTAAACCACCACGAGCATAACGGTTATCAACAGCTTTAAGGTTGAATTTCATTAAGTACCCCGTCACTGCGTTGCTACCAACGCAGCCAGATAAAGCAACTGATACCACCGCCAGAGCTACGACTTTTGAAATTGTTTTCTTCATTTTTATCTCGATATTTGAATTTGGCCACCAAAAATGGCGATGGATAATAGCAGCCATCACATTCTGAATTATCAGATTAAAATCAATAAATTGTCAGAAAAATCACAAATTGAAACACCCAAAATTATCGCAAATTAAAAATTGAAACCAATAACCAACCCCCTCCATAAAAAAGTTTTGTCGTCACAGTAAAGCGATTGATTCGTACTAAAAATCAACGATTGCTACATTCCGTGTTAACGAATTATCACTATGTTGAGAACAACCTAAATGGCAAGACTAAAACCTAATCAACCATTCGAATTACTTGGTTATACTGTTCAGCCAGGACAACGAAAAGAGATTGAACTACAGGCAGCTCAGCTTTACACGCACTCTCCACTTTCGATCCCGATTGAGATCATCCACGGTCGCCAAGCTGGCCCAACACTAATGGTAAACGCTGCTATTCACGGTGATGAGCTAAACGGTGTTGAGATTGCACGACAGTTAACTAACGCAATAGAACCTAATAAACTGAAAGGTACATTAATTGTTGTGCCGATCGTAAACGTATTTGGCTTCATTCATAAATCTCGTTACTTACCAGACCGTCGCGACCTAAACCGTTGCTTCCCAGGTAGTGAGAAAGGCTCATTGACATCACGCATCGCTTACACCTTCTTCGAAAACGTAGCGAAGCACTGTGATTACATTTTGGATCTACATACAGGTGCTATTCACCGTACTAACCTGCCACAGATTCGTGCAAACCTATCAAATCCAGAAACATTACGAATTGCGAAAGCGTTCGCAACGCCAGTAATCATTGATTCACCTTTGCGTGATGGTTCACTGCGTAGCGAAGCTGAAAAACTGGGCATCCCGGTACTGACTTATGAAGGTGGTGAAGCGCTGCGTTTTGATCCTTTAGCGATTCGTGCAGGCTATCTAGGCGTTCATCAAGTGATGAAAGAAATAGGCATGTTGCGCCCTAACCGTAAGAAGTTGCCAGAGCCAGTATTGAGCAAATCCACCAGCTGGATCCGCGCTGAATCAGACGGCATCTTGCGTAATATGGTAAGACTTGGTGAACAAGTTGAGGCTGGGCAAACTCTAGCTTACATCAGCTCTCCTTTGGGCCACGAAGAAGGCCAAGTGATCACAACCAAAGGTGGTATTGTGATTGGCCAGCAAACGCTGCCTCTTGTCAACGAAGGTGATGCAGTATTCCACATTGCTTACTTCAAACAAGACGATGAAGAAGTAGGCCAATCAGTAGAAAGCTACATTGAAGAAGTAGCAGAAGACGATTGGCTAACCACACTGAACAACTGATTAAAGCTTGATAGAGCGACGTTAAAAACGATAAATAAAAACCGTCGCTCTTAGGCAAAATAGAAACGAACTCCACAAACGAAAAAGCCCCAATATAGTCACCTATATTGGGGCTTTTTTTATAAGTCCCTTATCTTAAAATTAAGGGACCTATAAGTTAATCGTGCACCGAATTACTCAGCGTCTTCCTCTTCTGCACGAGCTTTAGCGCGTGCTTCACGAGCTTGCTCAGCTTTAAGCTCTTTAGTGTGACGTAGTTCGTCACGCTCTTTACGCTGCTCTGATTTACGCTCGTTACGTTCTGCTTGGTTTGCGATGAAAGATGCTAGTTCTTTCTCTGCCCACTCTTGTGCTAGAGCTTCAGTTTCGAAACCAGACTCACGCTTAGATACTGTAGTACTGCGAGATGTTACTTGACGAGTAATCTCTGCACACCAACCGTTGCGTTTTTCTGTAAGGCGGATATCAAATTTTTTGTTCTTAGACATGTTCTATTTTTTCCTAAGGGAGATCATTACGGGATCGGTCAACTTTGATAACTCCATCTAAGTGGGTATCTTTTAACACCATCCCTTGGTAAGCGCGGTATTAGAGCACAAATCAACACATATTGCTGCAAATATTTGCAGCGGATCACACTCTAGTGCGGTAAATCGTTTGCGAGTCATTTCAATTCGTTCATAACTCCAAAATAGCTTCCAATTTACGGGGCACTTTCTCGATAACGAGCAAATGAACTATGCTCAAATAGAGATAAATGAAAGAGATAGCCTATAGACTCGGATCTCACCATCGAAACATCTCACCTACTCCGCCCATAATTACAATAGCGAAGGGGTTGCTATGGATAGCTTTATCAAAAATTTACCTAAAGTTGAACTGCACTTACATATTGAAGGTTCGTTAGAACCAGAACTGATGTTCAAACTCGCCAAGCGTAATAACATTTCAATTCCCTTTGAAAACCCAGACCAAGTAAGGGACGCGTACCAATTTCACAATCTTCAGTCCTTTCTCGATATCTATTACCAAGGCGCTAACGTACTCATTCATGAACAAGACTTCTACGACCTGACATGGGCTTATCTACTGAAGTGCCAGCAAGATAATGTGGTTCATACCGAAATATTCTTCGACCCTCAGACTCACACTGAACGCGGTATTGCCTTTGAAGTCATAGTCGGTGGGATCACTCGAGCTTTGAATCAAGCAGAGCAAGAACTTGGCATCAGCAGCCAACTGATCATGTGCTTTCTGCGTCACCTTGATGAAGACAGCGCTTTTGAAACGCTCAAACAAGCACTTCCCTATAAAGATAAGATCATTGCCGTTGGGCTAGATTCATCAGAACAGGGCAACCCGCCAGAGAAATTTAAATATGTATTCCAAGAAGCTATCAACCAAGGCTTCCTGACCGTCGCACACGCCGGAGAAGAAGGCCCAGCACAAAATATTATCGACGCACTGAGCTTGTTAAGCATTACCCGAATTGATCATGGCGTTCGCTGTGTTGAAGATGAAAACTTGATGGAACAGCTAATCGCTAAACGCACACCGCTGACGGTCTGCCCACTATCGAATACCAAGCTCAAAGTCTTCGACACCATGCAAGAGCACAACATCGTCGAGTTGCTGAGAAGAGAGCTATGCGTCACCATCAATTCCGATGATCCCGCTTACTTCGGCGGGTATATGAATGATAACTTCCTCGCCGTCGCCAATGCTCACATGGTGACGAAAAACGAATTAGCACAGTTCAGTATTAACGCCATCGAAGCCAGTTTCATCTCACCTCACGCCAAAGAAGCTCTCATTGCACAAGTGCGCCAATATCTTGCTGAAAATATTCACTAAAAAATGGACCTATGCAGCGATCAAAAAAAGGGAAGCTCAATGTTTCCCTTTCAAAATGAGTTCGAAAATCAATACGCTTAGCCTGGGTGACCATCCACTCTTGGGGTTAACAGCATCATGCCAAACTTCCAGATAAATAGACCAAACGCTAACGTCCACAAACCTGCGCTGATGTTCACAATTTCAAACAAGTAGGCAGGGAAGAAAGTCACGCCTAAACTGCGAACGAGTGCTGCGATAAAAATAGCAGAGAACGCCAAAGCCATACTCTGCCCTTTATAGATAGCACGACCAGTATGCCCCATCGTCACACGCGTAATCATCGCTAGAATTAATCCACTCAGACCGCCAATAGCAAACAGGTGCAGCATGTTATGGCTTGCGAACGGGTTGTCCAACAAACCTCTCAGCAACAAACTCAAGGGAATACATAAGTAAGCCGCATGCAGTGACCACACCAAAGGTTCAGATAATGTCGTCCACGGTTTCCAGCGAATGAAGCGTACCAATTGAGCTGCTCCCGCAAATACCATCAATTGATTGCCAATTTGAGCAAAAGTTAATGGGAAGAAGCTCAACACAAATAAACCAACCAAAGGTAGATTCGCTAACCATTCTAACCAAACGAGTGGTTGTGCTTTTTCAAAATCAAAACGACGCGCCGTAAAGAATGGAATCACTCGTCCACCCATTACAGACAATAACAACGTAAACCACCACAACATCGCGTGCCATACTGCAGACGATGGAAATGGAGGCATGCCCTTAATGGTTGCATAGCTAGCAAAATTCGCCACGATAGCCAGTATAAACAACGGAACAAAGAACAAGTTCTTCCAGCCTTTTGACTTCACAACTCGGAAACCAATTTCGTAAGCGGCAAAGATCATAAACAGCGCCTCAACCGATGAGATCAGCCACAAAGGTGCAGGAGTCCAAAATAGAAGGCGAGGTGCAAGCCATAATCCCACTAAGGCAGCCAATCGATAATGCTTAGTGCCATTGACTCCCGTCCACGTTTGCACCGCCGTTAAAACAAAGCCGACAACAATCGCCATAGCAAAGCCAAACAACATTTCATGTACGTGCCACCAAAGCGCAGGGACTTTTAAAATCTCCGGCTGACCATTTTGGAACATGACAACCCAAGCCACGATAGCGATAACGGCATAGAGACTGCCCAAAAAGAAGAAAGGTCGGAAGCCTAAACGCAGATAGGCTGGAATTGCGTCTTCTACACTTTTATCTGTGATATTTAACAAACTCGTTCCTCATTTCAGATAACGGCCAAGAATGGCTTATATGGAATTGGCATAAATAGCCAAATTCATGATGCAGTCATCATTACTGTTATTTTTATTTAAGTAATGCACGAAACGCGCCAAAGGTATAAACCCAATAAAAACAATCATAAACGCGTAAAAAACACAAAGAAAAGAGTCAATTAAACACACCAATACATGTCAATTAGACACGAAAGTGTTAAAAATAATAACTACTGACATTTAGTTACTTGGAACATATAGTAAGACTAGTCTCAAATTCAAAAGAACAGACAGGGAACGCGATGTATATTTTCGGTTACGGTAGCTTAATCAACTCCTCTTCACGTCAACTAACAGGTCAAACTGGACAGGCCATTCCTGCAATTGTGCATGGCTTAGTGCGCCATTGGAGTAAAATTGATGACAGTTACGTGTTGTCCCCCCTCATAGTCAATCCAGGAGATGGTCAAGTGAATGGAGTATTGCTTGAGGTTGATGATATTACACTGGCTGATTTTGATCGCCGTGAACGCGGTTATCACCGAATCGAACTCAAAGCCGATCAGATAGAGAGCAACACTGAGTTCAAGCAGGATCAATCGATTTGGGTATACATCAAAAACGAAATTGAAGCGCCTTGCGAGAACAGTCCTATCGTTCAAACCTATGTCGATACGGTATTAGCAGGATGTTTAGAGGTGTCTGAAAGCTTTGCGGCGCACTTTGTTAAACACACACAAGGTTGGCATCACCCATTAGAAAATGATCGCCACCAGCCTAAATACGGCAACCTTGCAGGAGTTTCCGATCATCACCATAGTGTAATTGATGGCTTGATACTGACCGTACGCGGCTAGTTAATATACATAGCTAATTGCTCGACAAAGCTAGCTAATTTAGGTTGGTGAACACATTGACTCACCAACCTAAAGCGAGCTTAAACGACACGAATACCCGTTGGCATCACACGTTCTGGTGTCAGCAGTACACTTTCAGATTCACCTTCCGTTTCTGCACATAACAACATGCACTCAGAGGTGTGGCCTCTCATCTTCGCTTTCGCTAAGTTACACAATACAACCACTAGTTTGCACATTAACTCTTCTTCGGTGTAGTAAGGGACAAGGCTGGTTACCGTTTGTAGCGTCTTCTACTTGCACAATGTAAAGCTTGTCTGCGTTTTCATGACGCACAACCTCAATGATCTTACCCACACGCATTTCTAACTTAGCAAAGTCACCATAAGAGACAGTATCCATTTCTCACTTCCTATATTGATTGGTTTCCACTCATTAAAAATATTTACTAAAATTAAGTAAAATGTAAATGTTTACACTAGCATTAAGCCTAATAGTTACAAGCGGTAAAGATCGCATTAATGGAAGTAAAATGAGAGTTTCATTGCCTTACCTTCATTGTCGGTGTTAAATAGATACAGCAATGAATAGAGGTAAAAGATGGCAACAATTAAAGATGTAGCAAAGGAAGCTGGTGTTTCAGTTGCAACCGTATCTCGAGTCGTAAACAAGTCTCCGAAGGCAAGTGCAAATTCAATTGAGTCTGTAACTAAAGCCATGACAAAACTCGGCTATCGTCCGAATGCCAATGCTCGTGCGCTTGTAAGCCAAAGCACGAACACGGTTGGTGTGTTAGTGGGTGATATCTCCGATCCCTTTTTTGGCACCTTAGTTAAGGCTGTTGATAATGTCGCACGCGAAAACGGTAAACATATCCTTGTCGGCAATGGTTCTCACGATCGTGAAGAAGAGAGACAAGCCATTGAGTTGCTGATCAATAGTCGCTGTGATGCCTTGGTGATCCATTCCAAGGGATTAACGGATGAAGAACTCATCGCCTACGCAAAAGAAGTAAAAGGCTTAGTGTTGATCAACCGTTATATTGCCGAAATCGCCGAGCGTTGTATTTTCTTAGACAATAAGAAAGGCGCTTACCTTGCTACAGAATATTTGATTCGTCATGGTCACAAGAACATCGCATGTATCGCTTCATCACACAGCATTGAAGATGCCGATGAACGAGTGCAAGGCTATCTAGCTGCACTCTCTGATTACAAAATCGCGCTGTCTGAAAGCTACATTGAATACGCCGCTCCAACCAGTGACGGTGGCGAGTACGCAATGACCAACCTATTGACCAAATCTCTCCCGATTACAGGCCTTGTGGCTTACAACGATTACATGGCGGCTGGTGCGTTATCTGTACTTGATGAAAACGGTATTCAAGCACCAGATAAAGTATCGATTGTTGGTTTTGATGACGGCTTAATTGCGCGTTATGTACACCCTAAGCTAACTACGATTCGCTACCCTATTCAGATGATGGCAGAGAAAGCCACTCGCCTAGCGCTTGTGCTAGCTAAAGGTCGAGGTACCTCTTCCGAGCCTATGATGTTCTCTCCTACTTTAGTGCGCCGAAATTCGGTAGAGAAAATCTAAATTTTAGTCAACTCATCAAACAAAAAAAAGCCCTAACAGAAGCAGTTCTGTTAGGGCTTTCTCACCATACTCTTCCCAACAATAATCCCTTTGTTGGAGCCAATTAGCATAAACCGTTTTGAGCTAGAATGGACTAGTTTGAATAATCCCCCGAAAATTCAAACTGGTAACAAGTTCGATAGTGGTATTCCTGTTCAGGCCTAAGAATACAACTTTCTTGCTTCCACTCTGGGTGGTTAGGTGAGTCTGGTAAGAACTGGGTTTCCAATGCAATACCTGCATAGTCTTCATAAGTGCCACCGTTTCGATTGGGTGTTCCACCCAACCAATTTCCGGTATACAGCTGTATAGCTGGCTTAGTAGAAAAGACTTTCAAGGTGACAAGTGCATCAGGCGACGTCACTGTAGCTGCGCATTTATCGCGCTTACAGCCATCCGCTAAAAGAAAAGAGTGATCATAACCTTTGGCCGCTTTTTGTTGTTCATCCCCAAGCAAACGTTCAGAGATCATCATAGGCTGACTGAAGTCAAAGCTAGTCGATTTCACCGCCTTTAAATTGCCTAATGGGATACCAACAGCGTTAGTTGGTAAATATTGTGAAGCATTGATACTAACAATATGAGACAGACAATCGTGACCGTTATTCGCCCCTAGTAGATTAAAGTATGCGTGATTCGTTAGGTTAACCACGGTTGGCTTATCAGCGGTTGCAGAGTAGTTAATGGAAACTCGATTATCTTCGGTTATGTCATAACGCACCGATACATTCAAATTCCCCGGAAACCCTTGGTCTCCATCAGTAGACTCTAGAGTAAACACCACTGACGTTTCTGTTTGCTCGGTAATATTCCAACGACGTTTATCAAAACCATCAGGACCACCATGCAAGGTATTGCCCGCTTGGTTGGTTTCCAACTTGTAGTTCTGGCCGTCAATTTTGAAACGACCATTGGCAATGCGGTTAGCATAACGACCAACCGTTGTGCCCATATAACTGGCTTGTTTCTCGAAGTTCTCCATTGAGTTTACACCTAACAAAACTTCACGTTTGTTTCCTTTGACTGGCAGGATACAACTCAACCACGTTGCACCAATATCCATGAAGGTGACTTGCATGCCATGCTTGTTGGACAAAGTAACTAACTGAGCAGGTTGACCATCATAGGCTGCCGTTTGTGTCATGGATTGATGCAAATTCTGCTCTGAGGTCATTCTAAATTCCTTTCTAGTGCCAGCAAAAAACCTCTACATTAGGTAAAGGATTTACTATTTAGCCTACCATGATCTTTTTACTCGGTAGACCTTCGCTTTTGAGCATTAAGTATCTAAACAGCTAGATTACTTCAACAAGACCCGCTCCGTCTTTAGCTTGGCACACATAAATAGATTCTTTTAGCCCCGTCGCCACTTGATATTTCTGTTCAACGGCTGTTTTAATTTCATCAACCAATGCAGGTGGAACCAATGCCACGATACAACCGCCAAAACCGCCGCCAGTCATACGTACACCACCTTGCTCACCGATCACTTCTTTAACCATATCAACCAACGTGTCGATCTCTTTCACTGTGATTTCAAAATCGTCTCGCATTGAAGCATGAGATTCTGCCATCAACTCGCCCATACGCTTCATATCATGAGTACGTAAAGCTTGAGCCGCTTCAACGGTACGGTCATTTTCAGTAATCACGTGACGAGCACGTTTCGCGACCATTTCATCTAACTCAGACTCTTTCGCTTTGAATTGTTCAATGGTCACATCACGCAGTGCCGGAACACCAAAGATGCGCGCCGCTTCTTCACATTGCTCACGACGCGTGTTGTATTCGCTGTCGACTAAGCCGCGTTTTTTGTTTGAGTTAATGATAACCACAGCCATATCTTCTGGCATAGAGACAGCCGTTGTTTCTAGGCTACGACAGTCCAACAGCATCGCGTGGTTTGCACGACCTTCTGCAGAGATCATTTGGTCCATGATGCCGCAGTTACAACCAACGAATTCGTTTTCGGCTTGCTGACCATTCAGAGCGACTTCCGCTTGACTAATCTCTAGGTTGTAAAGCACCTTGAATGTCTGACCGATGACCACTTCCAGAGCCGCAGAAGAACTTAAACCCGCACCTTGGGGCACGTTGCCGGTTACAGAGATGTCGGCACCTGTAAATTCAAAGCCACGCCCCATTAGGCACTTCACCACACCACGAATGTAGTTAGCCCACATTTTGTCTTGTTGGAATGTAATCTCTTGAGTTAAATCGAACTCATCTACTGCATTACCGTAGTCTACTGATACTACACGCACGATGTTGTCGTCACGCTTAGCCGCTGCGACTACCGTTTGGTAGTTAATGGCACACGGTAGAACAAAACCATCGTTGTAGTCGGTATGCTCACCAATCAGGTTCACACGACCTGGAGCTTGAATTATGTGAGTCGCTTGGTAACCAAGGACTTGCTCAAAAGATGCTTTCACGTTTTGGATCAGATCAGACATAAGTAAACTCTCTGCTTAACTCTTTAATCAATTGGTTATGGCCCCTTTACGACACCACTTTAATTCTTTTAGATTCCCGACTTCTTCGTTCCTCACTCTCGGGATTGACGCTAAACGTTTCAATGAAACTGTCATTCCAGGATCGACGGACGAGATATCAGGAATCTCGCTCGTTATCTACGAAGTAGGCTATTCCTGCTCTTTGTAGTGAACGTCACTCAAATCACGAAGACGTTGCGCGGCTTGTTCTGCGGTTAAATCACGCTGAGATTCCGCCAACATTTCGTAGCCCACCATGAACTTACGAACCGAAGCACTGCGTAACAGTGGCGGGTAGAACAACGCATGCAGTTGCCAGTGATCGATGTCCGTACCTTCTTCGAAGAACGGTGCATAGTGCCAGCCCATTGAGTAAGGGAATGAACATTGGAACAAGTTATCGTAACGACTGGTCAGCTTCTTAATCGCAAGCGCTAAATCATTACGTTGTTCGTCAGTCAGTTCACTCATACGGCGAATGTGTGTTTTTGGTAGCAACATAGTTTCAAATGGCCACGCTGCCCAGTAAGGCACTACGGCAATCCAATGTTCAGTTTCAACCACAGTACGTGAGCCGTCTTTCATTTCAGCTTCAACGTAATCGACTAACAGGTTCGAACCTTGTTGCTCGAAGTACTCTTTCAGTAGCTTTTCTTTACGTTCAATCTCGTTTGGCAGAAAGCTGTTCGCCCAAATTTGACCGTGTGGGTGAGGCTGAGAACAACCCATGGTCTCGCCTTTGTTTTCGAAAGCTTGAACCCATAGGTAATCTTTACCTAGCTCTTCAATCTGCTCGTTCCAGGTATCAATCACACCACGGATTTTATTAACTGGTAACTCTGGCAGCGTTTTGCTGTGGTCCGGAGAGAAACAGATAACGCGGCTCAACCCGCGAACACCTTGAGTCTTGAATAGAGGGTTTTCAGACTCTGGAGCGTCAGGTGAATCAGGCATCAACGCCGCGAAATCGTTACTGAATACGTAAGTACCATCATAATCTGGGTTTTCGTCACCCGAGATACGCGTATTGGTCGGGCACAAGAAACACTCTTTCTCATACGCTGGAAGTTGCGCAGTCGATGGCTTTTCATCTTGGCCGCTCCACGGACGCTTTGCTCGGTGCGGTGATACTAAGATCCACTGACCCGTTAATGGGTTATAACGACGATGTGGGTGGTCTACTGGGTTAAATTCAACTTTTGACATGTTTAGGTTGCTCTCAAATTTTGTGTCTTGGTCAATTCACCAAGATGAATAATTCTTCTACAAGGAGATTCCCTATCACGCTCGTTCCTCGCTGTAGGGAATGACGTTCAGAAATCGTAGTTTTAAAATTCGTCATTCCAGAATAGAGGGACGAGTTATCTGGAATCTCTCTTTTCTCATCTATTACCTTTGCATTCCCCAATGAAATTGGAGTTGCAGCTAGGCAGCTTCAATCACACAGGCTAAGGCTAGTAGCCATTCGGGTTATTCGACTGCCAATTCCACGTATCCGCCGTCATTTCCATCACGCTGCGCGTCGCCTTCCAGCCAAGCTCTCGCTCTGCTTTTTCAGTACTTGCCCAACATTCGGCAATATCACCTGCGCGGCGTGGGCATAGTTCATAAGGAACTAGCTTGCCCGATGCTTGTGCGAAGGCTTCAACCATCTCGAGTACACTTGAGCCTTTGCCCGTACCTAGGTTGTAAATGTGTAAGCCCGCTTTCTCGCCCACCACTTTTAGCGCTGCGACATGGCCATCCGCTAAATCCATTACATGAATATAGTCACGAACGCCTGTGCCATCGACTGTTGGGTAATCGTTTCCAAAAACAGCCAATTTTTCACGGCGACCAACGGCTACTTGAGCAATAAACGGCATCAGATTATTTGGGATACCTTGTGGGTCTTCACCCATGGTGCCTGATGTATGTGCACCAACAGGGTTAAAGTAGCGCAGTAACGTCACGCTCCAGTCGTTTTCAGCGTTGAATAGATCGCTCAAGCACTCTTCCACCATGTATTTACTGCGACCGTAAGGGTTAGTTGTCGCGCCAGTTGGTGAAGTTTCAGTAATCGGCACCACTTCTGGATCACCGTAAACAGTAGCCGAAGAACTAAACACGATGCTTTTCACGCCTGCTTTTTTCATGCTTCGAGCTAACACCAGTGAACCATTTACGTTGTTATCGTAGTACTCCAAAGGCTTAGCCACCGACTCCCCTACCGCTTTCAGACCAGCAAAATGAATCACGGCTTGGATATCATTCTCTGAAAACACGCTATCTAGAAAAGATTGGTCACGAATGTCGCCAAGATAAAACGTTGGTCGCTTGCCAGTTAACGATTCGATTCGTTCCAGCACTAGCTCTTTGCTATTGCAAAGGTTATCAACAATGATCGGCTCCATACCTGCCTGTATCATTTGAATGCATGTATGACTTCCGATGTAACCCATGCCGCCCGTAACCAGTACTTTCACAATCAACCTCTCTTTGTCGTCATTCGTGGGCTAACTCGAACTGATATTCAGCTCAGTAGCACCGTATGTCAGAAATAGTAGCAGCCATTTTGACTATAATTCTGTGATCAAAACCACGAAGTGTAAACGTTTACACTAAGTTTAATCATTGGTACAGAATAAGACATAGAGATAACGCATAGATATTAACCTCTAAACCATTGAATCTTAATAATATAATTATAGATAGTTAGGTTTTAGACATCACAAATGAGTTGAGCATTTATTTTACTAAAAGTTAATGCAATGACGTCTAGTTTGATTACAATAGGTTTGTAGAATAAAGAGGTGCATTGCTTTTTTACTAAATACCAATTTCAAAGCAGCGCAATATTCCAATAACAGGAAGTGAGTATGGCAACGTTAAAAGATATCGCGACTGAAGCGAATGTATCATTGGCTACAGTTTCAAGGGTTCTCAATGAAGATCCAACATTAAGCGTCAAGGAAGAGACCAAAAGGCGTATCTTTGAAATTGCAGAGAAGTTGGAATACAAAACCAGCAGCTCACGAAAAACCGTTAGCAGTAAAAAACAAAACCATCACTTTCTAGCACTGTATAACTACAAGCAAGAAGTTGAAGTTAACGACCCTTACTACCTATCAATCCGCCATGGGATTGAAACCCAATGTAAAAAGATGGAAGTTAAGCTAACCAACTGTTATGAGAGCAAAATACAGATTAACTCAACGCCAATCACAGGTGTTTTGTTAGTAGGAAGAATGACACCGGAGGTTATCGAACAAGCCAAAAAGCTAAGCGATAATATCTGTTATGTCGATTTCACTGATCACTCTGAACCTTATGACTCTGTCGATATCGACCTGGCTTTGATCAGCAAAGAGATCACCAACTTCTTTATCAACCAAGGCTATCAACGCATTGGTTTTATTGGCGGACAAGATAACGTCAACACTCCTGATATTCGCGAAGTAGCCTTTGCTGAATACGGTAGCCTTAAGAACGTTGTCAGTGAGCAAGACATCTACCGTGGTGACTTCTCTAGCTCATCAGGTTACAAGCTTGCAAAACAGATGCTCGCGACTGACGACTACCCTAAAGCCATGTTTATTGCATCAGATTCCATCGCTATTGGCGTTTTACGAGCGATACATGAACACGGATTGCGCATTCCTGAAGATATTGCGCTGATCAGTGTAAATGACATCCCAACCGCTAAGTTTACTTTCCCATCTTTATCAACGGTTCGTATCCATTCTGAACTGATGGGAATTCAAGGTGTTAACCTTCTGATAGAGAAAGCGCGCGACGGCCGAACCATCCCATTACGCGTCTATGTACCAAGCAAAATTAAGCTGCGCGACACAACAAAATAGTTATAAATATCAAATAAATAAACCAAAGCCACCTTTATTTAAGGTGGCCTTTTTTTGCTCATCACATATATCAATCGACACATATCCTCCTCTTTAACCTGCTGCATAAATCAACCAATAGCATTCTTTTAAGTGGATCACACAGCACCGCAAAAAGACCATAAAAACGTGATTAAGTTAAAATAAAACCATCCAATAATTCAGTAAATACTTTACTAATAATTATATCAAACCAAAAGTACTCGTATTCACTAAGAACCTATTATGCATAAGAAAAAAATGCAAATACGTTTCAGAGAGAACGGTTCAGCTACTTTCAACTATTGCATGGCCAATGGAAGGCCACAGCGATCTTAAATACGCAGATGAAGGTTTCCTATTACCAATTGATGTGCCTTTCGTACCATAAGACAACCCAACTGG
This sequence comes from Vibrio sp. R78045, assembly GCF_042466085.1. Taxonomy (NCBI): domain Bacteria; kingdom Pseudomonadati; phylum Pseudomonadota; class Gammaproteobacteria; order Vibrionales; family Vibrionaceae; genus Vibrio; species Vibrio sp. R78045. The sequence goes on along the minus strand of NZ_JAXHBS010000008.1, from coordinate 523,487 downwards.
CACAGACATCATGACCGTAACCTTCTACAACGCGGGCGGTATCTTGATCTTCCTTGGCTACGCATGGTAGAGGTACGGTCAATACGAGAAAAGCTTATCTCCAGAAGAGAACAAACTAGAAGCAAAACCTGAACCGGTGAACGCTTAGTTTTACCCTACATTCTGATTGAATACTTAAGGTACTCCCATTTGGTGAGTACCTTTTTTATGACTAAATAACAAGCTCTTAGACTATTTGGCCTACCATGATCCTTTTACTCTATTCACTGTACGTTAGCCTATGTCACCACAATGGAAGCGCACCTGATAATGGTAATGCTCTTTCAATAATTTGAACTCATCATGGACACTGGGCGTCCATGAGTCATCGCCACCGACGCCCATATGGAAGCCATCCACATAAACAAACAGCTGTTCTTGTTCTGTTAAGTCACAAGTATGCTTTGCCTTCTGTAACTGCTGTAACCCAAAACGACTGACTGAGAAATGGAAGTCTCCTTGCAATTCAAATGCTCCCATTTTTGCGTCACGAACATCACAACGCAAGCCACAATCAGAAGGAAAAATATACGGGGTATGCATTCGTTCAATGCTCTGCTGATATCGCCCCATATGGGCTGACATTTTTCGGTCTGGGTAATTTTCGTGTGGCCCACGACCAAACCATTCCACACCATCAGGCACATGGTTCAAAGCAAACTCAAAACCGACTCGTGGCAGAGAAGGCAAACCTTTCGCCGCTTGAACATGCACTTCAATGTTCACTTCACCATCAGCAAACAGTTGATATTGCCACGTAGAGAGCAAACGTACTTGCCCCTCAACTAAGTGGGCAATTCTTGCAGTCACTGACACCGAGTTTTGCTGAGTAGAACATGAAAATTCGATGCATTCTGGAGTGAGCTTGTCTAACTTCATCGCCTGCCAGCGGGCTATCCATGAATTAGGATCGACTCGGTTTGCTTCACTGACACCGATATCGTTGTCTAATGGTGCACGATAAAAGTTATCTCGAAGGCCACTAGCAAGTTGTTCCACCCCTTTGACTTTCCAGCTCTCTAATGTCCCAGATAATCTGTCGAACTCTACTTGATAAGCATCTCCAATCACCGTCAGCAGCGCGTCGGTTTCAGTCACTTTTGGTGGAAATTGAGAGAGGTTGGCATCCAACATCAATTGCGGCTGAGTGGGTAAGGTAAGCTGTTCAATCGCCGTCACATGACCTTTATTCGCCCATGCAGTATTGGTGTTTAATACCACTTCTAGATTGAGGTAATTTAGCGCGTTGGCCGTATGAGGAATAGTCACACCATTAAGTTCTATCTGGACACTCTCGCCCGCATCAACCATCAATTCGATACAACCATCGCACGTGACCACACCATTCTGGGTAACCGTCCAATTCAACGTTTCAACCCTGCTGGTCACAAATAGGTGTTCGCTGTGTACTTCAATCACCAGTGGTGATGCAGACACCAGCTTGAACTGATAAAACTGTTGCGCCTTTTTCACTTCATGCAGCGTTGGATGTACCGTTCTGTCTGGGAATACCAAACCATTAATGCAGAACTGGCGATCATTAATCTCGTCGCCGAAATCACCACCATAGCCCCAATATTGTGTGCCGCTCGAATCGGTTTTGGTGATCCCTTGATCGACCCAATCCCAGATAAATCCGCCCTGTAATCTTGGGTTGTCTCTAAACGCCTGCCAGTATTTATCAAAGCTACCCAGACTGTTCCCCATTGCATGGGCGTACTCACAGAGAATAAGAGGACGGTGCTCGTTTGGTAGAGCGATCGCTTTGCGAATACCCACGCGAGGTGTCACTTCAGGTTGACTCTCAACCACAGGTAAATCCCAATCAACCCGCGCATACATAGGACATAAAATATCGGTCGCTGCTGTATCAGCACCGCCACCTTCATACTGAACGGGACGTGTTGGATCAGCTTGCTTCACCCATTGATACATCGCATGGTGATTACGACCAATCCCCGACTCATTACCCAACGACCAAATGATCACGCTGGCGTGGTTTTTATCGCGTTCCACTAGCCTTGTCATTCGTCTCATGTACGCATTCAACCACGACGAATCATTAGACAGTCGACACATCGGAAACTGACCATGGGTTTCCACATTCGCTTCATCTACCAGATACAGGCCATACTCATCACACAGTTCATACCATAATGGGTGATTAGGATAATGAGCGGTTCTAACGGCATTGAAGTTATTTTGTTTGAGCAGTTTGATGTCTTGAATCATCCCTTCACGCGTCATGGTGTGACCCAATTCAGGGTGATGTTCATGGCGATTCACACCACGAATCAGCAACGACTTACCGTTAACTTTGAGCAAACTATCGGTAATTTCAACACATCGAAATCCGACATCGTAAGCCTCACAATCGACAAGCTCATCATGTTTATTGAGCAATGACACCACACAACGATATAAGTAGGGTGACTCGGCACTCCACTTGTTCGGATTCACGACCGAAAGGCAGTGCTCTGCGACTTCACACCAAGGCCCTTTCTCATCCACAACTCGCTCACCAAAGCCCACGATTTGAGGTTCACAAACCAACTGTCCTTGAGCATCATAAAGTTCAGCTTTCAGCTTATCGAAGCCTTCTACATCATTACTGTGCTTGGTTATTTGCGTAGAAATATTTAAAACCGCATCGCGATAGCAAGCATCTAGCTGAGTCTCAATACCAACATCCTCGATTGCGACCTTGGGCTTTCTCAATAAAGTCACATCACGGAAGATGCCGCTGAGCCACCACATATCTTGGTCTTCAAGATAGGAACCATCAGACCAACGCAGCACCATGACAGCTAGCGTGTTCTCGCCTGCTTGTAAGTATTCAGACACGTCAAATTCAGCCGGTAATCGACTGTCTTGCGAATAGCCAACCCACTTGCCGTTGCACCACAAATGAAATGCAGAATTCACGCCATCAAAGGTCAGCCTATGGGTATCTAATAGCTCCGGTTCCGTGCAGTTAAAATGCGTGCGGTAGAGTCCTGTCGGATTATCGCTAGGGACGAAGGGAGGGTTATCAGCGAAAGGATATTTCACATTGGTATAGATCGGTTTATCAAAGCCTTGCATCTGCCAGTTGCTTGGCACCGCGATCGACTTCCATGAGGAATCATCAAAATGTTCAGAGACAAACTCTTCGCAGACCAACTCCGGCGAATCGAACAGCTGAAACTTCCAAACCCCATTGAGAGACAAGGTGCGTGACGAGTTCTTCCCCACAGCCTCTGCCAACGAGGTGTAACCATTCAAAGGAGCATGAGCCTCAACAACGTTATGATGAGTGATGTGTTGGTTTTCCCATTCGCGGGCAGAGATGATCTGAGAGAAAGTTCTCATTAAGTGTTCCTTACGATAAACCGAATATAGTGAATCATTGCAAGTAGTACTAGGCAGGTTGTAATGGGTGCCTCTAGTGCTCAAAACGAGGAACACTAATCAAATAACACTAACAATGACAAACTGAAAAGGAAAAGAGCCGCAGCAAGAGTCGCTGCGGCAGATAACGTATTACTTAAAGGTACGCTTGCTCACCTTATCGAGTTTCTTCAAGATTTTTTCGATTCGGTCTGGGTGAACCATAAACTCTTGGAAGCCTTTCATGCCCTCTTTGGCCATCGCGGGATCGGTATCACGGTCATAAAACTGAGCCGTACCTTCGGTAGAAGAGAGCATCGCAACGCCTTTGTCCAAGAACGGATCAGATTTCGCTTTGGCTTTGTTGTTAGTTGGGATTTGCAACAGCATCTCATTGATTAGCTGCTGATTTTCTGCACGTGCAACAAACTCTAAGAACTTACGCGCGTCTTCTTTGTTCTTCGCTTTTGAAGGAATATGTAGCGTATCCATTGGTGCATCTTCAGACATAGGTACGCTTGAGTCGATCACTGGGAATTGGAAGAAGTCCATCTTGCCATCTAATTCAGCCGGGAAGTTTGGCGTAATGAAGTTACCCATTAGATACATCGCCGCCTTGCCGTTATACAAGAATGGTTGAGCTTCTTGCCAAGAATAAGAGGCGTGATTTTCTAAGTAGTAACCAGGCTCAACAAGCTCTGCCCAGTTAGCGAACGTTTTCTTCACTCGCTCGTCAGAATAAGGCACCTTGCCTTCCATCAACTGAATGTGAAAATCCAAGCCGTTGGTACGCATGTTGATGTAATCAAACCAACCTGCCGCGGTCCAAAGATACTTAGTACCGATCGCAAACGGCGCCACACCATTTTCTTTAAGTGTTGCAGACGCAGATTTCAAATCTTCCCACGTTTTCGGTTCTGCAATTCCATATTGCTCAAAGATGTCTTTACGGTAGTAGATGCCCCATTGGTAATACGTGTATGGCACACCAAACTGCTTACCTTGCACTGTCATCGCAGGAGCGGCAGCCGCAAAGTCTTGCTTCATGTTGTTGTCTGTCCAAATATCGCTCACATCTTCGAACAGACCACGGTCAACAAAGGCTTTCATTCGGTTACCCGCATACCAGAAAACCACATCAGGCGGCGAAGTGACCAACCAATTACGAATCGTTGTTTTGTACGACTCGTGATCGTACAAATTGTACTTCACCGTAATGTCGGGGTTTTCTTTTTCAAAGCGATTGATGATCTCACCCCACGCTTCTTTCGGCGCTGGATCGGAAGCATCAGAGTTGATGACTAAGGTTCCTGCAAACGCGGTTGTAGAAACGGAGGCGGCAAGCACTGCTGTGGCAGCGATATGTTTCACGTATTTCATATTGAGGTCCTTGTTATGGAGCTAAGCTCTCTAAGTCCAATTCTTATAGTTTTGTCTTGTAGGGTTTTCGTGCCTTTTTTACTCTTATAGTGAATCCAAGTTGGATCTATTCAGTTAAGGCGGCTAACGTCGAGCCACCTTACTTGATTCTGTTTAAGTCTCCTTTCACCATTCTAGAAGAACGTTTTATCCTTTCGTTGCTCCCAATGTTAGGCCTGCAATAAAGTGTTTCTGCATAGTAAAAAACAGAACCACTGGTGGAATGGCTGCCACTACCGCACCAGCAGACATAAATTGCCAAGATGCTAACCATTGGCCTTGCAGTGAACTAAGACCAGCAGTCACAGGGCGGACTTCGTCGCTCTGAACCAATACCAACGCCCAGAAAAAGTCATTCCAAATAAAGGTAAACACCAAGACTGCTAACGCCGCTAATGCAGGGCGAACCAGAGGCAGTACCACGTGCCAAAATATTTTCCACTCACTGACTCCTTCAACTCGTGCTGCTTCAATCAAAGCATCGGGAATACCAACAATAAAGTTACGCATGAACAAGGTGCAAAAACCGGCTTGGAAAGCGATATGGAAGAAAATCAGCGCCCAATGAGTATCGTATAAACCCAATCCAATGGTTAAATCACGCACTGGAATCATCAAAATTTGGAACGGAACAAAGTTGCCCGCGATAAACATCGCAAAGATCCAAACATTGGCTTTGAAGTTGTATTTCGCCAAGGCGTACCCAGCCAAAGTCGAAAGAGCGACAGCCCCTGCGACCGCTGGCAATGTAATAATCAAACTATTGATTAAGTACTGCCCCATCGAGGTCGAGGTAAAAACTTGGGTGTAGTTCTCAATGAACTGAATCTCGTTCGGCCACCCCCAGTAGTTACCCTTATTGATATCATCCATCGAGCGAATCGATGTCATCATCACAGCAATAAGTGGCAGTAACCACATCACTATCGAGATAGGTAGCGCGACTCGGTAACTGATATTAGTAAAGCGACCGGCTTTTTGAATTGGTTGCGGGAACATTATTTTTCACTCCTTAACATGCGCCACAAGAAGTAAGCGATATAGACATCCATGATCAGAAACAGCACCACGGAAACCGCGGCTCCGTAACCCATTCGATAGTTAAAGATCGACTCTTCATACATTTGATACGCCAGTACCGTCGAGCTTCCCCAAGGTCCACCCGCCGTCATGGTTGCCACTAAATCGAAAGAACGCAGGGCACCAATCACCGTCACCACAACAGCAATAAATGTCGCCGGTCTTAATTGCGGCAATACCACATACCACAACATCCGCCACTTCTTCGCCCCATCAAGGCGAGCGGCTTCTAGCTGTTCTGGATCTAGGTTATTCAAACCCGTTAAATACAAGATCATGCAGTAGGAGATTTGTGGCCATAAACCAGCGGCAATAATTCCATAAGTCACATAATCTTCATCGGCGAGAATCGAAATAGGTTCAATACCAAACGCACCTAATGCAATGTTAAAAAGACCAAATGACGGGTCATAGAACCAAGCAAATACAAGGCCGACCACCACTTGAGAAATAACAAACGGGAAGAAAAATAGGGATTTGACGACACGAATACCTCTCACTTGTTGGTTTAGAAAAAGGGCAATCGCCAAGCCACAAGGTGGCGCAAGCATAAAGAAGATCAACCAAAGGAAGTTATTCGTTAGAGAAGTGTAGAAAGCCTCGGAATCAAACAGTTCACGATAGTTTTCCAGCCCTACCCACTCTTTTTCACCTAGCCCATCCCATTCAAAGAAGCTAAGCCAAATACTGTCCAAGATTGGATAGATAACGTAGAGAGAGAAGATAGCGATAGCCGGGGCTAAGAACAGCCAAGGCGACACCTTAGAGCTTATGCGTCTTTTCTTCTTCGCTGACGGGGTGCGATTTTGTGGGTATATCGTTTTCACAGATTGCTCCATTTCCCGAAATTCCTTGTCTTCAAAGCTTCATTTACTATTTGGTCAATTTCCACCTAGATTTCTAAATTTCATCTAGCAACTCAGCATTTATAATGATTACGTTCAAATATTAGGCTTATTGATAACATTACGCACAGTTATGTTTTATTTTTGTAAACGTTTCCACAAAAAACACTACAGATCGTTAAATTTATATGACTCGGATCAATAAATCATGCGAGGCATCTAACAAATTTCTGATGAAAGCGTATGTTTTAAAGGCAAAGTGATGTAGTCCAACGAAGCAAGGAGAGAGCATGGCTGATATCAGCTTAAAACAGGTCATCAAACGATATGGTGATGTTCAAACGATCCATGGTGTTGATCTAGAAATAAATAATGGCGAGTTCGTCGTATTCGTTGGTCCGTCTGGTTGTGGTAAATCAACCCTCTTACGCTTAGTTGCTGGCTTGGAAGAGATTACTGAAGGTGAGATCCATATCGGTGATGATCTTGTAAACGATGTCGATCCTGCCGAACGTGGTGTCGCAATGGTATTTCAGTCTTATGCCCTTTATCCGCACATGACTGTTGAAGAAAACATGGGCTTTGGCCTGAAAATGAACGGGGTCGCCAAGGAAGTCGTCGAGAAACAGGTCACGGGCGCAGCAAAAACGCTTCAGTTGGAACCTTTATTGAAACGTAAACCTAAAGAATTGTCAGGTGGACAACGTCAACGTGTTGCTATTGGTCGAGCAATTGTTCGTAACCCGAGAGTGTTCTTATTCGACGAACCTTTGTCTAACCTAGATGCAGAACTCCGTGTCGATATGCGCTTACAAATCGCCAAATTACATCAAGATCTGCAAAATACCATGATCTATGTAACGCACGATCAAGTGGAAGCCATGACGCTTGCCGACAAAATAGTCGTACTTAGAGATGGCCGAGTTGAACAAGTTGGTTCGCCACTCGAACTGTATCACTCTCCTCAAAATGAGTTTGTGGCCGGCTTTATTGGCTCCCCGAAAATGAACTTCTTACCTTGTTTGGTCAATAACATCTCTGAGACTCATGCTCAACTGACCGTAAATGGCTCGAGTAAAATTACTCTACCACTGCCAAGTGATGGCCTTGCAGAAGGGCAAAAACTCACTCTCGGTATTCGACCTGAACATTTAGAGATTAATGGCGAGTCGGATATCACCATTGAGTTCCAGAGTGAGGTCGTAGAAAGGCTAGGCAACAGCACTTATATGTTTGGTCAGTCTTGTGGTGTAGACAGCTTTAAAGTTCATCTGCCCGGAGATCAAGAGGTCACTCGCTATCAGTCTCTCAATCTAAATTTCTCATCAAAAGATTGTCATCTGTTTGATGCTGAAGGGCAGAGAATTAATTAAGCGTTTAAAAACGGTAAAGCTAGCTGATGTTGCTCGCTTTACCGCTTCATTTCAAACTCACTTCTTGTGCCACTTTTTAGTCGTTAAACGCTTCCACTTTATTCCTCTTTACCTTATGAAACATCTCTCAAAAGTTTCATAACTCACACTTAAATGTTGGCCTCTGAAGGCTTATTCGAACTTTATTTACCCTTAATAGCTATCCGGACATTAATTTGATAGTCGTTTACTAAATAATCGCTAAACTATAGTGTCGCCTACCCCCTTTTGAGAAAACCTAAATGCCTACTGCTGATTCCACCCTAAATAAACGCATGGGAATCGTTGCGCTCACCTGGCCAATTTTTATCGAAGTTCTTTTAAGAACAGCCCTCAACACCAGTGATGTCTTCATGCTATCTGGATACTCAGACAAAGCTGTGTCTGCCGTTGGTGTTATCTCTCAGATATCTTTTTTTCTGATCATCGTCTCGACCATGGTCAGTAGCGGAACTGGCATATTAATCGCGCAATATAACGGTGCTTCTCGCGACGAAGAGAGCGCTCATGTGGGTGTGGCGAGTATTGTATTAGCCATCATTACAGGCCTGTTACTGAGCATTATCGCCATTCTTGGCGCTGAGTATTTTATCCCGCTTTATCAACTTGAAGCTCAAGTGGAACAATACGCTCAAGAGTACCTATTTATCAGCGGTGCTCTCACCTTTAACGTGACGATTGGCGTTGTGCTAACGACGATTCTGCGCAGTCATGGCTACTCTAAGTCACCGATGATCATTAACTTAATAGCAGGTGTTATTAACGTACTGGGTAACTATTGCGTGTTGTACCAACCTTTTGGCCTACCAGTGTACGGTGTACAAGGCGTTGCTGCAGCAACGGTCATTAGCCAAATGATTGGCCTATTGATCTTAATCGGTGTTGTAAGAAATAAAGGAATAGACTTACCTCTTAAGCAGTTCAAATCCGTACCTAAAGCTATCTACCAAAAAATCATTAAGATCGGCTCGATGAATGCGGGTGAGGTGCTGTCTTACAACATGGCGCAAATCACGATTACTTTCTTCATAGTGCAGATGGGAACCTCGTCATTGGCAGCGTTCACCTATGCACAAAACATCGCGCGTCTCTCTTTTGCGTTTGCTTTAGCTATCGGCCAAGGAAGCCAAATTCAAACAGGCTACTACATTGGAAAGGGTTGGATAGATGAAATTACGAACCGAGTACAACGCTACTTTGTAGTTGGCTTCATCGCCTCAACTAGCATTACTTGTATGGTCTATATATTCCGTTTTGAGATTCTAGATCTATTCACTCAAGATCCTGAAATCATCGCCCTTGCTGCATTACTTATTGCCGGTTCAATCTTGTTAGAAGCTGGCCGTGTTTTTAACCTTATCTTCATCTCATGTCTAAAAGCGACAGGCGATATTAAGTTCCCCGTAAAGATGGGAATATTGAGCATGTGGGGTATTGGGGTTGCAATGAGCTATTTGCTTGGTGTGCACTGGGGCTACGGTGTATTTGGTGCCTGGATGGCTATCGCGATGGACGAATGGTTCCGTGGAATCATCATGGCCTATCGCTGGCGAGCTAAGAAATGGACTCGATTCTCTTTTTAGATCATTTAGCCTTCCATTTATCTTCATCAGACAAACAAACGCCGCTCTCTATTTCCAAGGAGCGGCGTTTTCGTTTTTAATTACTCGAACTCATCTACGCGGTCGCAAGTGCTTTCTTGCGCTTCGCTAATCGGCCAAAAATACCGACTAACATCACGATGCCACATACACCATAGACTTGCATGATGGTTGGATCATCCGAGACAAAACCAACATCAGAGAACATCACGTACGCACCTAATACCATGTAGAGAATGATAGCCGAAGCTTCGAAACGGAACGCCCAAGGCGTAACATCAATGTTTTCATTTACAGGCATCACATAATCATCTTCACGTGGCATAAAGTAACCAATAATGAACATCAGCGCCGTACATACAACAAACAGAATCGCCAATTGGTGTAAGAAGTGAATAGGTGTTTTGAACACTAACTGCATCGCAGCGTATGAACTTACAAATACCACCAATGCCACTTTAGCCGCTAGAGCTGGCACACGTTTAGAGATGTAACCCACAAACACGATAGTGAAGATTGGCACACTGAAGAAGCCCGCTACCATTTGTAGGTATTGGAACAAACCTTCTGGTGCGTACATGATGAATGGTGCGATACATACCGAGATAATCGCGATCACAACGCCAAAGATACGGCCTTTACCCACCAGTTCTTCATCCGTTTTACCTTGACCAAACAAAGGTTTGTAGACATTCAATGCAAATAGAGTGGTCGAACTGTTAAGTACACCATTAAATGTACTTAGGATGGCACCAAACATAACCGCAACAAAGAAGCCAACTAAAGGCTTAGGTAATACTTCGTTTACCAAGCGCGTGTACATGGTGTCAGGGTTACCCGCATCAGCACCAAACATGTGGAATGCAATAATACCTGGAATGATCAAGAACAGCGGAGAGATAACCTTAATTGCCCCCGCAAGGATCACACCTTTCTGACCTTCTTTTAGGTTCTTAGCACCCAATGCACGCTGGATGATCGATTGATCCGTACCCCAGTAGTAAAGGTTCACAAGTAGAAGACCGGTAAACAAGGTTGAGAACGGCAGTGGATCGGTCTCAGTACCAACCGATTGCAGTTTCTCTGGCGCAGCATAAAGCAGTATATCTAATCCAGCACCGAAGCTACCCTCTCCCAGCACCATCAAACCGAATACTGGAATCATCATGCCACCAACAATCAAGCCTACGCCATTAATAGTATCCGCAATCACCACTGCTTTTAGGCCACCATAAATCGCATAAAAGAAGCCAAGTAGACCGATCGTCGCTGAAATTAAGGCTATCGAGCTAAACTCTGAAATATTAAGCAGAGCTTGAACATCAAAGATCTCACCTAGAACAACGGCACCGGCGTAAAGTGTGGTTGGCAAAATATTAATGACGTACTGACATAAGAAAAGCAAGGTCACAAACTTCTTCACCGACATGTCGTAGCGGCTCTCTAAGAAGTCTGGAATCGTCGTGATCCCTTGCTTGAGGTAACGCGGTACCAACATCAGAGCAATGATGACTAAAGTGACACCAGACGCCACTTCCCAACCCATGACGCTCATGTTGTGGGTATAAGCTTGTGCACTCATGCCAACAAAGCTAGTCGCGCTCAAGTTAGTTAAGATAAGCGAGCTTGCAATTAAACCGCCGGTTAAGCTTCTTCCGCCGAGAAAGAAACCATCTTGTGAGGTGTTTTTGTCATTCTTCACTTTGTTGTAGGTAAACGCGACTACAAACCCAGTAAATAACAAAAATGACAGTAGAACTGTAATAGACATTTTGTTTTCCTTAAGTTGAGTTATTGCGGCAGCAATACCTCGCTGCCGATTATAATTTTTATATTTAGATTTTTATTTGTAGGGGTACTCAGAGTCAGAGATTCACATCTTTTTCAAGTGCACAATCAAGGCAGACTCTGGGTCGAGGATAGGTAAGGTCAATCCAATCTCTTTGAGGTTATCGCCGCTTAAGGTTAGAGTTTTGTCTAACCATTGAGGGCGTTGTTTCATCAACTGGAAACTGGTTTTTGGCATGTCCACTAACTTCACTTGATACATCGCGCTGTCTTCCACGCAGCTAATACGAAGTGGCGAAGGCAGAGCATATTCAGGCATAGCAAGTTGACACACGGTGATCAGCATTTCGTCGTCATTTTCAACGCCATAAATATTCTGATTTTTGTCCGAAGGGTCCATGCGGAAACTGCGACCAGAATGCAAAATATGACGAAACTGCTTATGCAGTGAAATGTAATGTGAGAATGCTTGTTTCTCTTCTGGTGACTCTTTAACCGGATCAAGTTCTACGCCCATGTGTCCCATCAAGGCGGTGACACCACGCATATTGATACTGTGACGACGGTTGGTGGAGTGGCACTCAGCAGGACCAATATGTGCACCCATAACTTCTGGTGGGAAGAAGTAACTCATGCCCTTTTGAATCGCTTGGCGTTCTAATGCATCGTTACAGTCAGACGCCCAGAATCGGTGTGTTCTCTTTAGGATTTCAAAATCGATACGGCCACCGCCTGAAGAACAGGACTCAATCTCGACTTCTGGGTGTGCTAGGTTCAACTCATCAACAAGACGATAAAGCGCTTTCGTTTGACCATGTACCGCAGCCTTACCTTGGTGACCTGGTTGAACCAACTCTCGGTTCATGTCCCACTTAAGATAAGTAATGTTGTATCGAGTCAGCAGCGCATTGAGGCGTTCATATAGGTAGTTAAAACACGCTTCATTTTGTAGGTCTAACACGTATTGCCAACGACCAGACGGTTGATGATACCCTTGTAAACCAAGCACCCAATCAGGGTGGTTTCGGTAAAGATTCGAATCTTGGCTGACCATTTCAGGTTCAACCCAAAGACCAAACTCCATGCCTTGTTGGTTTACATGTTCAATGACAGGTTCTAAACCATTTGGGTATTTCATTTCATCGAGATACCAATCACCTAAGGCCGTTTTTTCACCATCACGACCAATAAACCAACCGTCATCAATAATGAATCGTTCAACGCCCATCACACCGGCCTCAGTAGCCATCTGCATGATGTATTCAGGTTTATGGTCAAAGTAGATCCCCTCCCAAGTATTTAAATGCACAGGGCGAGGCTTATCGGTAGGGAATTGAATAATATTGTCACGAACAAACTGCTGAAAACGCTGAGCAATACCGTTCAAACCAGAATTGCTGTAACAGCCATAGAGCCAAGGTGTTTGGTAAGTACTCTCAGGTTCTAGAATCGATTCACCCGCTAGCAATAACTCTCCTGCTTGTACAAAACGTCGACCATCACTACGAACATCCGCGCGCATTTGGTGGTTACCGCTCCAACCCAAATGAAATCCCCAAACCAAACCATTTTGCTCTGAGAAACCTTGCGTACCTGCAAACATTCCTGGGAAGTTTTCATGTGAAGTACGACCGCGACGGTTTTCTTGCATGAAGCCACCGTGTTCAAAGCGCTGGCGTTGCGTTTGAAACTCATGACACCAGCGGCCATGGAACGTCATAAGCTCATTAGCATGATTCGGCAATGGCAGCGTTGAAGAAAGTTTATTAAGGCAGTATTTATTACTGCCTTTATTGGTGACGGTTACACGCTTTTGGACGACGTCAGATTCGAAATCCAGTTTGATCTCAACCTGAAGCTCCAATAGAGCAATCTTGTCTTCAAGGAAAAAACTCACTTCTTGCTCTTGAACATCGTAACGAACGGTCTTAAACACGGGTGCCCAATCAAGCCCTTCTCTATGACCTTCAATGCCCGGAGCGTTAAAGTGTCCACTGCCCAACTCAGGGCAAAGAGAAAGTGGCACATCCACATCCAATCGCGCTTGGGAAATCGGTCTCTCTGTCGAAAGCAGAAGATCTTCATCAATACTGGCGATCTTTGCTCCCCAATGCAAAACCTCTGGAACACGCCCTGATTTAATGATCAAACTATGATTTTTACTCTTTAAGTGAATAAATTCGTTCATTACTAATCTCTATTGTTTTCGTAAACATAATATAAAAATAATAGTGCACTCATAACGCCAAATTAGTATCTAAAATCGACAAAAACGTGATTTAAATTGGCTTTAACATTCGAAGAATTTGCACAAGATCGACTGTTTACGGAAACATTTTTAATGTTTTAAAAGACATTTATTTGAGAGTGCGCAGAGTTTAGTTTGGTAAATTTCGGTAGGCTTATTTCACCCTAAAATATTCGATGAGTAGAGCGATGAGTATCACCTTTAAAGACGTAGCAAAACTGGCAGGGGTATCCACCCAAACAGTATCTCGAGTAACCAATGGCTCACAAGACGTCGCGGAATCCACCCGCAATAAGGTTAACGCCGCCATAAAGCAACTTGGCTATGTGCCCAATAAAGGTGCTCAAATGCTCAGTCGAGCCAAGTCCACCAGCGTTGGCTTAGTCACTCTCGATATGGCCTTACACGGTGCCGCAATGATCGCAAATGGTGTGCGAATGCAGGCTCACGATATGAGTTATGGCGTTGCTTTCTCTGTTGTTTCCGAGCCCAATCTCGCGAATACCCGAGAGGCAATTCGTGAACTGATAGCCCAACAAGTCGACAGCATCATTCTCAATGTGCCTTTAAAGAGTGCCGATGCAGAATTGTTAGTGGATCAATATCAACACCTCAACCTCATTTTCATTGATGTTCCTTCTAACAGCCAAGTGAACTATGTTTGTGGTGACCATGCGGAGGGAGCAAAACTGGCGGCTCAACATCTACTTGAGAGCGGACGAACGGACTTTTTGTTGATCACAGGTCCGAACGAATCCAGCGCCTCAAAGATTCGTCATCAAAGTTGGTTAGCCGCGTTATCAGATGCAGATAGTAAGGTGAAGTATCAATATCAAGGAAACTGGCAAGCAGAAAGTGGTTATCTTGGCGTTCGAGAAGCTGTCGCTAAACAAACCCGATTTGATGCCGTGCTAGTCGCAAGTGACCAAATGGCGTTAGGAGTATTACGCGCGCTACAAGAACTGCAAATCAAAGTGCCCGAAAAAGTCGCGGTCGTCGGCTTTGATGGCATCGAAGACAGCGCTTTTTTTAACCCGCCACTCACCACAATCAAACAAGACTTTACCACGATAGGTCGACAAGCTGTGGTTATTGCAGAGAAGCTCAGCGCGAACTCACAAGATGCCCTATTACAGCAACATATTGAAACTCAACTGATTCACAGAGAGAGTAGCCAATCTAAAGTCACTGCTCACTATGAAAAACAACAGATAGAACAACTATTGAGTAAAATTCACAGCTTACTGCCTGAATAGATGTCAGGGAAAAGAAAAAGCGCTAGGGGGAGCTAGCGCTTCAAGACCAACTAAGTCCGTTTAGCCTGGTAGTTTTTTAAGCTATATCATAAGGATATAACCATTTTTTTACTTAGGTAAATCAAAAAGCCTATTCTTTACGACTGCTTTGAGTCGTAAATTAAGTATAGTCGGATTCTTATAATAAATCGGATTTTTCTAAAATTAATTTATATAAAATTGAAGACTACCCTGCACTATAGACTATTCGGAAATCACAGAAGAGATCGCATTCACAATCAATTTTCTAAGTCGCTTATTTTTATCATCTAAATGTTTAGCCTTTCTATAAACAAGCTGTATATCAAAATCCGGAACATCAATAGGTGGTTTCACCGCCAGCAAAGTTTCTTCGCTGCGCGCGACTAGCTTGGGGACAATACACAACAATTCTCTCCCACGAATCAATCGCTTTACTGTTAAAAAATTACTTGAGGCTATAGCGACCTGTCGACTAAAACCCACTTCTGCCAGTCGACTATCAACGCCCGTTTTTAAATCACCAGAAGGCGACACAAGTGCATGCTCCACAGAAACAAATTGCTCTAAAGACATAGGTAAATCAATAGACAAGACCGATTTATCAAACAAGCAAACATGTTCCTCAGTGTATAAATGCTTTGTTCGATAATGCTTTGGTACCTGACCAAAACTACCGATCGCAATGTCGAGTTTGGCATCTTCAAAAAGTTGTTGATAGTTGCTCCGGTTTACATTGAACAACGCGACTTGGGAGTAAGGAGAAGATTGCTTAATAAGGTCAAACAATATTGGAGCGAACATCTGCTCAGCATAATCAGTGAGACCAATCTTCCAAGTCCCTTTATAAGTCGCGGCATCAAACGATTTAGACAGTAACACCTCTAACTGAATGGTATTGAGTAAAGTCTCTACCGTACTGGATAATTCGATGGCTCGATCGGTCGCCTCCATCCTGCTACCAACACGCTCAAACAAAGGGTCATCAAACAACTTTCGAAGCCGTTGTAAACTATGACTCATTGCTGACTGGCTGACATAACAACGTTCAGCTGCCTTGCTAACGCTATTGGTTTTATACAGCGCCTGTAATGCAATCAACAAGTTAAGGTCGATCCCTTTCCAGTTAAAATCAGCCATAAAACAAAACCTATATTATTCATAGTTATAATTAAAACAATTAATTTGAATCATAGTTTAACTCCACCTAAATTACGCTAAACATTTATCTGGAATCGATCATGCTTTCAATTTTTAAAACCTTTTTCTGGCTTGGCTGGATTAGCTTCGGTGGACCAGCGGCGCATATTGGCTACTTCCGTAAAACATTTGTTGAGAAACTGAATTGGTTGTCCGACGAAGAGTACGGGCAAATAGTCGCACTCAGTCAGTTTCTACCGGGCCCAGGTTCAAGCCAAGTTGGCTTTGCGGTTGGCTACAAAAAAGGGGGCTTGACTGGTGCGATAGCTGCTTTTATCGGCTTCACATCCCCATCGGTCATTCTGATGCTGATATTGGCTTTAGTGAGCAACCAACTATTGGAAGCGCCGTTGTTCAACTCAATCATCCACGGACTAAAGCTGCTCGCAGTTGTGGTTGTAGCTGACGCCACTTTCGGCATGTATAAAAACTTTTGCCAATCAAAGATAGCAACAGCATTGTGTGTGATTACAGCGATTGTCCTGCTGTTAATTCCAGGGATCTGGCCGCAAATTTTTGTACTTCTGTTTGCAGCTATCATTGGCAGCACGTTTTTGACTTCACAAGAGTTAAAGACAGTCCCATCGACACATAAGATATCCATAACGCCGCTTGTTATTTTTGTAGCACTATTGGTTGGTTTACCTCTGTTCAGTGCATATTCTCAAGGCATCGAAGTGTTTGGGTTATTTTACCAAGCAGGCAGCTTAGTCTTCGGTGGCGGTCACGTGGTTCTTCCGTTGCTACAGAATGGTATTGGCGACCAACTGTCTCAAGATACCTTCCTAACAGGCTATGCTGCTGCGCAAGCGGTTCCCGGCCCGATGTTTACGTTAGCTACTTACCTCGGTTATGTGTTAATGCCATCAGCACCGATTACAGGTGCACTGCTCGCAACAATTGCCGTGTTCTTACCGGGCTTCTTATTGCTACTAGGTGTACTGAAGAACTGGCAGGCAATTGCGAGCAAACCTTTGGTGGCTGGTGCTCTTACCGGTGTGAATGCAGCAGTTGTTGGTCTATTACTTGCAGCCCTGTATCAACCTATCTTCACCAGCGTAGTAAGTAGTGGCTTAGATTTCGCATTGATCATTGTTGGTGTTTGGCTATTGAAAACCGTGAAGATGCCGATTGTAGGTTTAGTTGGGATATTCATGTTATTTGGTGCCGCTACTGGCCTGTAACATTAAACAGGAAGTAGGAAGCTAACTGCTAGCTTCCTACTCTAATGCTTAGAAACAATTTTAATTCCATGAAAATTGAAGAATAAATTACAATCGATAAGGGGGGCAAAACTCAACGGCCAAAACGAGTTTTGATTGTCAGGAAGGTAATAGTTTAAAAAGGCAATTAAGTTATTACATGGATTAACATGTTCTCTCGCCATTATGTAATCGTAATTCCAGCCCTTTTTTAAACCGTGTTTTCTTGTCGTCATATAACGCCCGATCTTCCAAGCGATTCCTGGATCGGTAGGAATCAAAATAGACAGAGTTCCCCCTGGTTTTAACACTCTTAACCACTCTTTGATCACCAAATGAGGCTCGTATAGGTGCTCCAATATATGAGTTGCGATCACGCGATCAAAACTGTTACTTTCAAAATCTAACTCACAAGCATTAGTTACGTTAAAAGTGAGTTTGTCATAAGAATTGATATGGCTGAGTTGCTTATCTGCTACTTCTAGTGCTGATGCATCACCATCACTAACAATGTATTCATCGAAGGTGTGTTTAACATGCAATAAGTGTTCACCAGTTCCAGAACCTACCTCTAATACTTTGGGGAAATGCTTATCTTCTCCGAATGGTCTTTCACACGCGATATGACCTGCCCTCATCACATACCCCGTGGTATTACGCTCATAAACTCGTTCATCGTATTCATCACTGAAACGAGATAAATAATCGAGCCAATCGTTATCTTCATCCTTGCTTATTCTCATACCAGAATCCTATTCCAATGGTTTGTTATTACTGCATCTTAATATAGAAAGAATTCGCATCTCTCGCCGACCTCGTGACACATTGTCGAGTATCAATCCACAGAAAAAAGACATCACCGAAATTAATGCAATCGAGCTAGACAAAATCGCAGTTGGCACCCTTTCTACTAGTCCGGTATCAACAAAATCTAAAATAACGGGAATTCCCAAGCTCAATGAGATGACACAAAGCAACATAGACAATACGCCAAAGAAAAACATCGGCTTAACATCTCTCAATAAGAACAAGATAAAGTTGAGGATCTTCAGACCATCACTCAATGTATTCAATTTGCTAGCGGTTCCTTCCGGCCTAGATTGGTACTGAGTTGAGACTTCTTTAATGGACATATTATGATGTAATGCATGCACGGTGAGTTCGGTTTCAATTTGAAAACCATCACTAAAAATCGGGACTGATTTCACAAACCGGCGACTCATAATCCGATACCCCGAAAAAACATCACTTAATTGGGCGTTAAATCCCTGATTGATAAGTGAAGAGAACATTTTATTGCCGAATATATGTCCTTTAGGATACGCACCTGAAGAGCGCTCTCGGCTTCCAATAATCATATCGAGCTTTTCATTATTTAATTGCTCGATCAAAGCCGGACATATAGACGCATCGTAAGTGTCATCACCATCTGCCATCACGTAAATATCAGCCTCAACATCAGAGAACATGCGCCTAACGACTTCTCCCTTCCCTTGACGAGACTCATGTCGAACAACAGCACCGGCTTGCATCGCCTCCTCTATCGTGTTGTCAGTTGAATTGTTGTCATACACATAAATAGTAGAATTAGGTAAAGCTTGTTGAAAAGAAATGACCGTTTTTCCGACCGCGCCAGCTTCGTTATAGCACGGGAGTAACACAGCAATGGTTTGGTTTTTCATGAACTCCCCCTAACTCTAAAGACTCGATAACCGCTTTCAATGTTGTCGTGTACAACCTCCAACCAAGTTGGAGTATCTGAGCTGTATAATTTATTGATAAACGCCTCCTCTCCCGCCGAACCCTTTAGAATCAACAAATGAGGATCATTGCCAACAACAATAATATCTACGCTTTTGTCTATAATTTTCCTTTCAACTAACCCGAGATCTTCCTCTAGCATTACCTCAATAAGAAACCTATTCCCGACAATATTTCGATGATAAGGAGCGGCAATAATACTGTTATTTGTCTTTGCTAATACAGGAGCTCCAGTTTCTATTCCAGAGAGGATTGTTTGTGAGTCTATATCGTTATCTTTTAGTACTTTATAGATATTCAGCGATTCTTTCTCTTCATCAAGAGTAGTTGTAATTTCCTCTGATGGCGACAAAGCGAGAATGACAAATGCTACAGCTAACGGTGCGCCAGAAAAAATAACTGTAGCTTTTAAGATTGAAGAGCGAATGTAACCTGACAACTGCAGAACAACATATGCTTGAAGAGGTGCAGCTAAAACAAAGCACAGTCTCATAACCCTAATCTGCCAAAAAATCGCAAGGGCTAGATTAAACATAAAAATGAGATACAAAATTGTGCAATGGTCGTTTTTATTCTTAAAAAGTGGGTACAACGTGGCTGGAACAACGAGTAAAGCATAATTCTCTATGGATAAAAAACCGTGACTCATGATGTATCTAGCGATCGATTTTGCTTCTGTAACTTGGTCAAGCCAATACAATTTTAGTAGTGGGGAGTAATCAATAAATAAAGCACTACTGAGTGAAGGGTAAAGCACTGCAACTAGAATTAAAAATAAAACAGCAAGAAAAAATAATAACAAAGCCCTTTGCAATAGGCTCTTACCTTCATTCATTATTCGATGGTAAACATTTACAAAGAGCCAGCCACAAAAGAAAAGAATGATGAGAACAAATGATATTTCGTCGTACTTAAAAACAAAAAACTCATCGTAAGGCCGATTTAATAAAATTGCAAAAATTCCAAACAAAGCGGAACTCGCATACAACTTAGAAACATAACTAAGCCACTCGTGGCGTACAAGACCGCAATACACGGTGTAAATAGCGAAGAAAATCATAAATAACAATATATTATCTAAACCCGTCCACAACGATAAAGACAGGATAATTGATTGAGCATAAACACGCCATGAGTGATTCACCTGGCTATGATTCACAGGTGTTAAAGCTAAAAATAGGGCTGCAAAGATAAGCTGAATATTATGATGATCAATAGAACCCGGTAAGAAGTGAATAATTGAAGGGGAGGAGATAGTAAACATCATGCTAATAAAACGATATTTGTCGCCAAATAAATGTTCACTTAAATAAAAGCATGACAATGCAAAAATCAGTAAATAAAGTAATGGAACAATCGATATTGAAATCGTATACGCAACACTATCATCGGCGACTAGTAATAGTGGAAAAGCGACTAGCGATAACATTA
Source organism: Vibrio sp. R78045 (assembly GCF_042466085.1). Taxonomy (NCBI): domain Bacteria; kingdom Pseudomonadati; phylum Pseudomonadota; class Gammaproteobacteria; order Vibrionales; family Vibrionaceae; genus Vibrio; species Vibrio sp. R78045. The sequence goes on along the minus strand of NZ_JAXHBS010000008.1, from coordinate 502,818 downwards.
GGTCAGGAAAACGAGACCAATGGATTATATTACCATCAGCGGGATTAAAGTTACTCATCGGTTCAAGATACCAATGACCGTTCTTCATCCACTCTTGAAACTGAACAAAACGCATATAATCGTCATTATCATTCAGGTTTAATATTGAAACGCTTTCCCACTTGTAAATAAATATCGCGATGGCGCAAACTAGCCAAATTGCAGAAATAACAACGATATCTTTGTTAAAATTATCATTTTTAGGCAACATGAATATCCTTTTCATTGAGCCAAAGTCAAATCATTACTGTTCCATCTCTCTCACTTCTGCTAACGCTCTGTTTAAATTTTCATTTGCTACTTTGTAATAAGATGATTTTTTATCGATAGCTTGTTGTAAATATGGAATCGCCAGATCAGGCTTTCCTTGTAATATCAGGAAATATCCAACATTATTCAACGCTTCCGGTGCATCCATATGCCTCATGAACACGTTGGTTGCCTTCTTAATATCCCCAGAAGCTAAATAAATAAGCGCCAGATTATTCTGAGCTTTTTCATTATTTGGCTCTAACTCTAAAGCTGAACGCGTGTACTGATACGCTTCCTTATAATTACCGTACATGTAATGAGAGTAGCCCATATTCAACAAAGCTTTGACTGAGCTTTTATCTATCGTCAGTGATTTTTTAAAGTACTCTTGTGCAATCTGATGCTTCCCGTCAACATCTTCCAGTACACCAATCCCCATATAAGCCAATGCAGGAGACATACTATCGACCTTCAAACTAGCTACTTCACTTTGACTCAACGCTTGGTAGTTTTTAATCGTTTCACTGCTTTTTAATCGCACTTGATCTGAGTTGATCGCTTTAAAGAAATAGCTTCGCCCTTCATCTGTGCGGCGCTGTTTCGTATATAAAACTCCCAACTGCTCCAATACTTCTGTATGGGCAGGATTAAAATCTAATGCAGCTAGGTAGGCTTTCTCGGCCAGTGAATAGTTACCTCGAGACGAATGTATTCGGCCAATAGTGAACAAAGTTTTATCATGAAATTCTTTTTCTGGAAAAGATAACGAACGTATATATTCATATAATGCCAAATCTATGTTGTTATCTCGAAGAGCAATATCACCACGCATTATTGCTTCTTTCTCATTAAGAGGTGGATCATCACTCGTTAAAGTATCTATTGGCTTCCCGGAATACAGCTCAGCATCAAACTGGTTTGTAGGCTCATCAGAAGAGGCGCACCCAAGCAGTAATATGGGTAACAGAAAAATAAGAAATTTATTATTAAAAATCATAAGCTTGCTCCCGGCGCACTTAGCGCATCCATTACGATCAATAGTCCTGGGCCAAGTGCAACAATGAAAAAGCAAGGCCAAATAAATATCAGCATGGGGAATAACATTTTAGTCGGTATTTTTGCCGCGATTTCCTCAGCGGCTTGCTGACGCTTATCTCTAAAATCTTCCGTATAATCACGGAGTGTTTGCGCTAAACTCCCACCCATTCTCGATGCGTGAGAAAGCAAAGAAACCAAACCTTCTAATTCTACTAAACCGGTTCGTTCGATAAACTGTCTAAGCGCATCAGGCATAGTGACACCCGCTTGGATTTTGGCAAACACAGTCTCTAACTCATCCGCTAAATCAGGCTGAGAAACATAAAGCTCTGACGCCACACGTCCCAGAGCAGCATTGAAACCAAGTCCAGATTCAGTACACACTACGAGAAGGTCAAGTGCATCAGGTACGCCATTTCTAATTTTTTTCTGACGTTCTTTTTGTAGTTTACTTAGAATAATATTGGGTGTGAAAGTCCCAAGAAAAACACAAGTCATTATGAGTAAATTATTGTAACTACCACCTAGTGATATGTAATAAACCATAAAAGCAGCGACAATCCCTATCAAACTAGATAAGACTTTCAACGCGTAAAAAACAGATAACGCCCTTTTTTCGTGGAACCCAGCGTGCATCAACTTTTCTGAGTAGGTTTCATTATCCTTTTTATTCCCTTTACCAATAAAAGGACTCAGTGACTCTAACGTATTTGAAAAATCATATGGTTTTCTTGAATGAGTACCGCTCTCTTCTGATATCTGTTTTAGCTTCTTATCCAAAGGGGAGCTAGCGCCTAAAAGTAAGAATCCAATCGTTAATGTGAGCAAAACAGTTGTGAGTAGAATCATCAAGTAGATGACCATCTGAGAACTTACTCCAAAACTTGCGAGCATCTGCTTCCATACTTCAATATTTAATAGTTCCATGAGCTAAATCTCTATACTGATGATCTTTTTAATCCATAACGCTCCTATCGCTAAAAGCACAATACCGACACTTACCATCGAAACACCTCGCGGATCTTTATAAAGAGGTTCGATATATTCAGGGCTAGCTATCTTTAAGGCAAAAAATAGACCGAATGGGGATAGCGTTAGGATCCAAGCTGACAAACGACTTTCAGCAGACAGTGTTTTTATTTTCCTTTCTAACTTGAAGCGAGCTCTTAGTACTTCGGATACCTTTTGTAGATTCTCTGACAGATTCCCCCCGGTCTCTTTTTGCAGCATCACCGCACTAGAAAAAGCTAACATTGAAACCGTCGGCACGCGCTCTGCCATCTGCAAAATCGCTAACCGTAAATCATAACCATAGTTAAGCAGGTTATAGGTGTTTTTGAACTCTACGCCAATGGGATCAGGCAGTTCCTCACCTACTTCATTAAAAGACTGAACCAGTGGTTGTCCGGCTTGCAATGCCCGTCGGATAATATCTAACGCTTCCGGAAGTTGTTCTTCAAATCGAGCCATTCTGTAGGTCACTCGATTTTGCACAAATAGATAGGCGATAACCCAAACAAAAATGAAGGCTGCAACGCTAATAAACCATACTTGGTTTGTCATCATCGATATCAGTGAGAGTAATACACCACACAGGAAAACGGTAAACAAGAATCGACTTAGCGTTATCTTCATACCCGCTAACTCCAACATTCTTTTTAATCCAGCAAAGAAAGGGATAATTGTCAGCTTGCGGTCTATCGGAGATAAGTCTTTGTTATAATGTTCTTTAAGTAATGACAAACTCTCTTCATCAATATTACGTTGCGTCTCTTTCAAGCGACGAGATAACTCTTTATGCTTCGCTTTTTTCCCCGCAGCCGGTAATAACAAAGCCTGCGAAATAAAAAGTACTGCGATAAATAACAGGGCTAATGAAACACTTACATTATCCATAATCCCTCCTTAATTATGAGTCTCAGTAAAGAGCTCAAAGGGCAGTTCGAGACCACGTTTTACCAACTGATCGTGGTATTGAGGAACGACACCCGTAGCAGTGAAATAGCCGATAATGTTTCCGTCTTCGTCAATACCTTTACGTTGAAAACGGAAAATTTCCGACATCGTAATCACTTCACCTTCCATACCGTTGATTTCTTGGATACTAACCATACGGCGCTTACCATCTTCTTGTCGCTCCATTTGAACGACAAGATGAATAGCAGAAGCAATTTGAGCTCTTAAGTTTTTGGTCGATATATTCCACCCCGCCATTGAAAACATGTTCTCAACACGGCTTAAGGCGTCACGAGGAGTATTCGCATGAATAGTAGCAAGTGAGCCATCATGACCAGTGTTCATAGCAGCTAACATATCCACCGCTTCACTACCACGTACTTCCCCAACCACGATTCGATCAGGACGCATACGTAAGGTGTTTTTGACCAATTCACGTTGACTGATTTCTCCCTTCCCTTCTAAGTTAGCAGGGCGGGTCTCTAAACGAATAACATGTGGCTGTTGAAGTTGTAATTCCGCAGAGTCTTCAATGGTAATAATGCGCTGATCACGTGGAATGAACCCAGAAAAGATATTGAGTGTTGTGGTTTTTCCTGAGCCGGTCCCACCCGAAATAAGTATATTCAACTCTCCCTTGACCGCCGCCTCGACGAACTTGGCCATTTGGGGAGAAACTGAGTCATAGCCAATTAAATTATCCATCGTCAAACGATCAACAGCAAAACGACGGATTGACACAGAAGGGCCATCAAGTGCTAAAGGGGGGATAATCGCATTTACCCTAGAACCATCGATAAGTCGAGCATCTACCATAGGTGATGCTTCATCTATGCGGCGTCCAACTTGGCTTACGATTCTGTCGATGATATTTCTTAAATGGCGATCATCAAGAAACGTATAAGGCGTTTTTTCTAGCTTACCTCGACGTTCCACATAAACACTTTTAGGTCCGTTTACCAATATATCAGATACAGTTTGGTCGGCTAGCAGTGGCTCTAATGGACCAAGACCAAAGACCTCATCCTCAATCTGCTTAATGACTCTTTTTCGTCCTTCAGCACTTAGAGCATGGCTACCGTCCTCAGCCATTAATTGCACAATAGCCTCATGCAGATCTACCTTCGCTCGCTCTTTCTCCAAACTCGATAACAAGCCAAGATCTAAGGTTTCAAGAAGTTGTTTGTGAAAGAAGTGCTTTATAGAAAGCTCGTGCTCCAATACTTTCCGAGCTTCATCAATGGCTTTTTCTTTCTCTACATTCGCATTTGATTTTTGAGTTTGGTTAGACACATCAACACTAGATAAATGCTCAACAGAATTGACACATTCGGAATCATGCGAAACCTGTTCTACTTTTTTTTCAAACTCTGGGTTTACATTTTTTCGTTTAAAAAACATCACAATCCCTCGTGTTTACTTTTTATCAACGTGTTATGAAAACAACTTTTTCAACCACCCTTTTTCTTCTTGCTCTGGTGGTGAAAGAATGTGAGACAAGTCGATGATAGAGCGAGTAATAGAGCTTTTCTTTCTCGATTGAACTAACGGTTGGCCTAGATTGGCACTCTCTAACGCCACTTTAAAATCATTAGGCATAAGGTGTATGTCATGTTTGCCTACCGCTTGTTCAATGTCTTTTAACTTGATTGAATGTCGCTTTTCATACCGGTTGATAATGACTTCGATTGAATCGCCTTGTAGACCATATTCAAATTTCAGAGACTTAATTAACCTGCTGGTATTTTTTACTGATACTAAGCTTTGCTGCAAAACCAACAGTACTTTGGTTGCTGGTGATATTGCTGATGCAAACACATGATCTAAACCTCGAGAAAGATCGATGATCACATAAGGGTAAAAACGACGTAGTATCGGAAGCAATCGACCTATTTTCTGTGCTTGTTCAAAGTCATCCGCGTTGTTTTCATGTTTAAAGCTTAGAATATGTAGACCAGATTCGTGTTTATTTACTAACGCTCCCAAAGACATTTCATCCAAGTCATTCGAACTATTAATTGCATCAGAAACACTATAAGTAGGCACAATATTTAAATAATCGGGTATCACGCCAAATTGAAGGTCGATGTCGAGCAAAAGAACTTCACCTGGATGCTGACTGGCCATTTCAATAGCAGTATTCAACGCTAGGGTCGTTGCCCCCATCCCTCCCTTAGTATTCAGAAATAGGATGAATTCACCGTAGCTCGAATTTTCGAGTTTTTCAGAAGCCGTTTTTTTCAATAAAGGGAGCAAATCCGAGAGAGTCACGTTATGAGATAAAAAGTCTGAAGCCCCTAAACGCAAAGCGATTTTCAAAGAACCATTATCGCTTTCATCACCAAGCACCACTAATGACAAATCCTTGTCTTCTAGTGATAAATCATACCCCTGAAGCTCCACCATCTTTTGAGCCCAATTCCCATGAGCTTCGACAAAAATAAGCTCAGGAACGTCTGCACTTTTCAAGTACTCCTCTCCCATTGCTGCTAGAGAAAATGACGTCACGTGCACATTTCGACATTTATGCAGCTCTTGGCTCATATGTGAATGAAAACCATCAGTACTGTAAATTAACCAAACCTTAAGGTTTGTTCTTAAACGCGTAATATCGTTCTCATTAGGCGTTATTTTAACCGCTTCCCCCATACCGCTACTCCCGTAATAAATAACTATGGACACCGATTCCTTTTTTCAGAGTCAGCCCTAACCACACCCAAACTTTCAGCGGGTAATATTGTTTCAAATGAGGGAGCGGCCAAATAGCCACCTGCACCTAAAAAACTTAAATTATCAATAAGTTGAATTCCATACCCCGTAGCCCGAGCACGAACAAATTTAATGTTGCTAAACCCTGGATTAGTATCGTAACCGGACGAAATTTCACTGCCATTAATATCTAAATAAGCAACTTCTAGATTTGCATTAGTAAATCCAATAAGCGGCAGTTCAGCCACAACCATTCCTGCAATATTATCTCTATCTTCAACATAGCAAACAGTTGCTAGCCTTGCGGCTTTCCTCGTCGCTTCACTGACCATTTGCAACGAAAATACATAGGCCCCTAGCGCTAAAATGAGAAACACCAATAAAAAAACAAACCATGAGACGATTGTAAATTCAATAATGGCAATCCCTTTTATTCCTGTTTTAAATTTTTTCATCACAGCACCCTCATCACCGAAGTGACGCTCAGCGGAATAGAAAAACTTGCTGAAGAAAAAGGGATAGATAAAAACTGCGGTATGTAGTCATACGTAACACTCACCCGCACGTAACTATCACCTGAAGGTGGACTAATAGTTACGTCAGCTGTTGTTAAAGTAGATAACAGTGCTGTGCCTATGCTGTTCTGACCGTAAACCACCACATTTTGTATTTCTGACGTTGGCGCGATCGTTCCACCTATAGTTCCGTAAACTTCACTAACGGCGTAACGAGCACCATTTTGCACAGACTTTGAGATAACATTGTAATGAATCAGAATATTGCCGAACTCAAGCACTAAGATCAGAAAAAACAACAGTACAGGTGTCGCAATGACCATCTCAATGGCAGCAAAACCGCGATTAGATTTATTAAAAAATTTCATAATCAGGACTCTCCACTGTTAGGGTCTTTGTACAAAACAATTTTGTAAGCCCCTTCTGTAGTTGACTCTGTACTACCTGATCCGCTCGTAACACTGCAAGAATGTATAAACTCACCAAAAACGGCTGGTGTTCCCGAGTTATTGGTTGGTGCTTTTTGCAATAAGAAGAAACAGCCAATTTTGCTCACTGTAAAGTCGGTCGTACCACCACTTTTTCCAGAGCAATCAACCATTGGTATCGGTAGAATACGGCGCCAAGCCACACCATTGGAAGCACATCCCGAACCGTTATTCGCAATGCATGTATTTGTATCTGATTCATATTGAGCAAAGGTATAACTGCCATCAGAATCGATCTCACCAGTATTGGCATCAATCGTTATTTCATCAGTTGGTTCTGTGGTCACATAATCAGAAGGGTAATCGGATGCTGACAAACCACCACCATAATCACCAAAACGAGTATTCAAACCATCGCCAGTAGGGCCAACCGTGCCACCGGGCTTCGTCGTGATATCTTCACCGATTTCGACTGGGTAACTATAGTTTCCGCCCAACCCTTCTTTTACCGCTTTACCACCTGAACCAAAATCTAATAAGTGATAGTTACCATTTCCCATTTCAGATAGATTTTTATCTCCCACTTTTAATGCATGAACGGTCCCAACTTCATAACCAAATACACTCGTTATAGCTGCACCAGTTTCATCATGAAATCCATCTTCTGGATCAATATCGTTATCAGACGTACCATCACCAATACAAACACCAATCGGCACAACATTATTTACAACACGAAATCCTGAACTTGGTCCAGCAACGGCACTCGCCGAGACAGATTTCTCTAAACCAAACATCTGTATAAAGAACTCATCCATATCCAATGAATCCACTCGAACCCGAACATAGACATCATCATCAGCACCAAAAGTGGCAGTCCCAGTGAAGTCTTGAGGATCATTTGAATAATCAATACTTATAGATGCCGTACTAAAATCAAATTCATGATTTCCCGTTGATGCCGCCATGGCATTCAGTGCCGTACCTATTTCCGCGTCGACAGCATCTTTATCTTTGCTGTTGTCTAATATGGTTGCGGCAGCCAACGCTGCAGAATCAACTGCATTTTGTAAGCGTGTTTTATTCACAACCATATGGTTTATATCGACAGCTAACGCTGACACCGCTAAGAAAACTAACAAGGCAGCAGTAATCATTATCACGACTAAACCTTTCTGTTTTTTAGGGCTTTGTGATACTCGATACAACATGTGAGTACCTCCAGATTTAATTAAACTCTTCTAAGATCTGGCTACTACTTCCAGACAGATCGCTTTCACCTCTGCCTACATATCTGTCGTAACCAGTCTGCATCCGCTCCCCTGTACCGTCAGGTACTACGAGTAAGTTCTCTTGGGTCGCATTAGGGTTATACGTTTGTTCTGTTTTCACCAGCGCTACCGAATGCCCCAATCGAACATCATTCGCACAGCCAACTAATACCATTACGAGAAAGACCATCATTGTTCTAATCATATCTATCTCCTTATAAATCATGCCCAAATGAGCCTTCGCTACCACCATCTGTCGAAGGGATATCTTGTGATGCTTGAGATTCGCCTGAGTCAGAACCAGATGGCTCTGCAATGTAAGCACTCCTACCTAACAAGTAATATTCCAAGTCATTCGGATTAACAAAAGCATCAGTTGGTAAGGTCACTTTGCTTCGATCGATTGGCTTGGCGAGTCTTGGGGTCACCAAAATAACTAACTCAGTTTCTCCAGACACATACTCTTGACTATTAAAGAGCTGACCTAATATAGGGACATCACCAATACCCGGCATTTTATTACTGATATCTCTGACATTTTCACTGAGCAAACCAGCAATACCGATAGTCTGACCGTCGGCTAACTCAAGCGTCGACGACGCACTTCTTCGAGTTATCGGAGGAATAAAATAAGTAGCATTTGTCGTGCCTGGGTCAATGGTTAACGAACTACTATTCGCAATTTCACTTACATCGACAGCTAGGTTAAGGTTTATTTTCTTGTCGCTGAGCACTGTCGGTATAAATTTCAACCCTACACCATATTCTTTGTATTCAATCGTAATACCATCGTCATCTGGGACGGGAATCGGAAACTCCCCCCCAGCTAAAAACTCGGCCTTTGATCCACTTAATGCGGTTAGATTCGGTTCAGCCAAGACCTTGGCAACACCATTTTGTTTGGCTACATCCAATGCAAAGGTAAACAAAGTATTACTATCAATAAACGACCCCAAAATGCCGTAATCGGTTGAAATAGGAATATCAAAAATAGGCGTTGCTCCTATCACTCCTGCTGGAACTGAAGAGGCACCCCAAGAAAAATTCGACCCACTCGTTTGAAAGAAATGAAAGTTCGCATCGAATTTTCTCACTAAGCTTCTTTGAACCTCTGCCACCGTAACTTCCAACATAACTTGTTGCGCGCCACCTATCGACATCAAATTAATAACACCCGTTGTAGCAACTTGCTCGCTACCACTTTCCTTTGATTCATCAGCACTTTGACCTGAGGAATACGTTTCGGCAATTCTCATCGCAACATTCATTTGCTGTTGATTACTCACCTGACCACTCAACAACAAACGATTCTGTGCGCTGTGCACCTCAATAGTTTCATCAGGAAGAAACTCATATAATTTCGCTTTTAGGCTGTTGAGATCGTGAGTGACCTCGATATCAATAGATTCGATCAACTGACCTCTTGAATCCCATGCCATTAAGTTGGTAGCACCCAACTTCTTCCCGATTAAAAACAGCTCATTGGATTTCAACATCACAATGTCCAGAACATCAGGATCACCAAGCGATACTTTGCTGGCTTTCCCTGATAGAACCACGTGTGCCGATTTATGATGAGGAACCGTTACGGTTTTTCCAGTTTGAAGAGCAGCAAAGCTCAGTGTAGAAAAACAAACTAGGCTCAAAATACACGTTATTATTATTTTCATATATCACCTCAATCCTTGACGCGAACGCTAGATGCTTGTGTACCTTTAATGATAGTTACGCTAGGTCTAGGTACGTATCGACGAACAACCTTCTTCTCAATTTCGTGAGGATTTCTCAATGTAAGCTGAATGCTGCCTTTACTCTTTGCAGTTAGTAATTTCTCGGCGTCTTTTGGGGAGACCTCTAACGTTACGGCTCGCACAATAATAGGGCTGTTTTCTTTTGTTTTTGCCGTTTGGTCTACCGCAAGTACTTTGATATCCTTGAGTACAGTTTGGGTAGATGCTGAATTTTTGCTATAAGAAACGGTATTTAGGATATCAACCTTGTTCCCTGGCAATAGGAAACCCGCAACACCAATAACATCATCAACTCGAATGGTCACAGCTCGCTTATTTTCAGGGATTAACGCAGCTAACGTAGAGCCCTCACCAGGGACAGTAAAACGCATTCTATGAAGTATTTCTCCAGCATAAATCGTATTGGCGACGACCTTACCTACCAGCTCAGTAGCATCGGAATAGTTGTTTTCATCAATCCAATCGACTTCCATGAGCTTAGTGTTTAAAAATTGCTCTTCAATAACCGTTCCGGCTTCGATTTCTTGGGACGCAACCACAATCGGATGACGCTCCACAGTTTCAACTTCAACGGTTGGCTTAACTTGGTTGTCCATCCACTGTTTAGCAAAAAATACAGCAGCTAAACCAAATACTACGGACAATAAAAACAGTAGGAAAACTTGACTCTTATTCATTATTTTCGTCCTCGTGTCCATCAGAGGTAAAATAGACTTTCCATGCCATAGAAAGAATATCGAAGGTAATCACAGGCGGGAGTTGTTCGAACGAAAGAATGTCTTTGCTGATACCAACGAGATCTTTCGGTAAACAAGGAAAAAGTGGGACTTTGTAAAGCGTGTGCATTTGGGACAAACGCTCAAAGAATCCATCTTGAAGCGCAACCTCTTTTTCAGAAACGATGCTCATCCATAAAGCTTCATAATCTCTCTGATTCAGAGGCTTGAATTGAATTTTGTAACCTAAACGACGTAAGAATGCAGGGTCGCTTATTTTTTCGGGATTTAAGTTGGTAGAAAAGGCTAGCGTTAGCACAAACGGCATCGTTATTTGCTGACCGTTAGGTAGAGATAAATAATCGAAAGAGTATTCCATAGGTACAATCCAACGATTAAGCAAAGTATCAACGGGCATAGGCTGACGACCAAGGTCATCAATCACAAAAATCCCATTGTTTGCCATCATCTGTACAGGTGCTAACCAAACGCGACTATTCTCCGAGTGATTGACCTCAAGCATATCCATGGTGAGCTCTCCCCCAACCTGAATATTTGGCCTTTCACAATTAAGCCAACGTTTATCATATTGATCTTTAAGAGAGATAACTTTATCACTACCATTACTATCCAGCGGCTTATGATGCTGTGCAGAGAACACTTTAATAATGTTACCTAGAGCATAGACCGCGTAAGGTATAAAAACAGATGTACGTAAAGCGTTCACAATCCGGCTCGCGACAAATGTTTTTCCGGTTCCGGCATGCCCATATAACAACAAAGCACGCCCAGAATTTATTGCAGGCCCTAGCACTGAAATCATCTTATCTACACCATAAACATCGCTTAATGCCACTTCAACATGCGGTCTAGTTACCAACTCAGCTCTCAGATCTTGTTGTTTTACTACCTCTGTATATTGGGTAAGCGAAACCGGTGCGGGACCTAAATAGGCATCCCGTTTGAAAGATAAATCTGCTTCCTCAAGCCCTTTGTCAGAAAGAGAATAGCGAACATGGCTATGTGAGACTGACGCAAAAGAAATGTCCGAAGTCGGTTGAAACACCTCTATTAATGACTTTTTCCGCAAAACAGCTAAAGCACTTTCCACAATATGAGTAACAACACACAAATAATTAGATAGATCTAAAACATCCGATTTAGGATAAGCAGATAAATGTTTAAGTACGAGATTTTCAATTACGACTTCAGGAACACCCAACATATCAATAGATGTAGGAACGGTTGGGGCTGAAATTTGAGGCTTCAAAGTTGTTGGATCAGTATGCCCTATAATATCCATATATTATTCCTCTCCATGAAGCGAACCAACAACAGATTCAAGTAAAGTAGCTATACATCGCTAACCCTATGACAACAGATGGTGCAAAAGGCATCGTCACTTTATTTGAGTATCGAATATGCAAGCCAGCAGTTTTGTCTACGACAGGTGCAGCACCACCAAGCACTATTAGCTTATTTTCAAAATAACCTTTGATACTAAGACTGCTCGAATTAGAAAAGTTATATAGCAGATAGAAAGCGCCTATAACTCCAGAAGAAACCAAAATAAAGTATGAAGCATCCAGTAACTGTCCCCACCCAAGATACATCCCTACAATACCTAATAACTTCACATCCCCTGCAGACATCGCTCTAAAAAAATAAAGAAGCAAACCGGCACCGAAAAACACAACGGCTCCAGATAGTGACATTAGAAAAACATCTAAAGTGTAATTGCTGTTAAACATTGATAGTAAATATACAAATATAAACATAATCAATATTTTGTTTGGTATACGATGCTTATCAACATCGTATACCGAAACTGCAATTAACAACGCCCAAAAAACAGAAGGCTCATTAATCATATAGTATATTTACACACTCGATATTATACTTTGGAATTTACTCAACAAAGCTGACGACATTCCAAAAAAAACTAACGCGATAAAGATAACAAGTGAGGCCGCACCGATCACATACTCGACCGTCGTTAATCCTCTCTGTTGTCTCACTATTTTTCTATTCATGAGGTATTAACCACCAGTAGTCGTACCAACATTGGCTACAATAGCATTCAGTTTGGTCGACAATGTGTTTCCTAAACCTGAAAATACCGTTGTTAAGCCTAATACCAATAATGCTGCTCCGATTACGTACTCGATAACAGTCAACCCTTCTTCATCTTTCATGAATTCTTTACAATTATTCAAAAACTTATCCATGAGAACCTCTCCTTGATTTACATATCAGGCTTTGTTTACCTGTAAACTAAATCTAGAGGTGAGTTATATATTAGGTTAGGATTTTTTTGCCATTTACTTGCACTTTTTTGTGGTACTTCTAATCTATTTTATATGCATAGAAATTTATCGTTTTATAAAATTAAAATTTAAATATGAAATAGAGTTGATATTTATATGAAATCAATAACACCTTTATTATCGGATAGAGATAGTGAGTTCAATTCCATTATTATAAAAAAAATCAGTCATTACTTCTCTATTGACAATTTTGGACAAGATATATCTATAATCAGTAACTTAGAGGTCAGGTTAGTATTCTTTATACTAAACAGAACGGATAAACTTCAATTACTTACAATGGCCCTATCTATTTGTGAAAACCTAAACAAACGAATCGTTATTATTTGCTCAGACGCTTTACCTAATATCGTTCGAAATCATAAGAATATATTTTTCATTATTGAAACAAACAGTAATCATCTGACCAGTACCTTTGAGCAACTTAAGCACAAAACGCAACATATCTTCGAGACCCATTTCGATCTCGACAGGGACATGAACAACAACAATCAACTGCCAGCCAAACTGTTTACTTCAGAAGTCGTCAACTTTGTTATGGACAACATAAACAAAGAGATCAGAGAAAAAGAAATTGCAGAAAAATGTCACTGTTCAACGACCTACTTTTCTAAAAAGTTTCATCTACACTTTGGAGTAAGCTTTAGGGACTTCGTGTGCGATAAACGAATCCTACTAGCAAAGAAATTGATTGAGGCAGATACCGAATCAAAAATAGCCGTTATCGCTTATCAATGTGGATACAAAGATGTCTCGTATTTCTCAAGAATCTTTAAGAAAAGAACAGGTGTGACACCTGCGAGCTATAGGCGTGCCTGCATGGATAACATAAAACGCTAATTTTACTCCCTAAAAGAAAAAATCATGGTACATTTAACATGATTTTAACAAAAAATAATAACTTAGCGAAAAACATGGAGTTAGACAATGATTCAGCCTAACGAGTTTAGCCAAGAAAAAGCAACAGCTCTCCCTACACCCAATGACATGATTTTAAGATGGGCAGAAGAACGTCCAGATGAAGTCTACTTAAAACAAATAATTAACCGCCAATTTGTTGAGTTCACTTATAAAGAAGTGGCCGACAAAGCACTAAAACTGGCATCAGCATTAGAGGGACTCGGAGCTCAACCCGGTGACCGAGTCGCTCTCGTATCTAAAAACTGTGCAGAGTGGTTTATCTGTGACCTTGCCATGATGTTAGGAGATTTTGTCAGCGTCCCAATCTTTCCTACTGCTGGCACAGACACCATTCAATATTGTATTGAGCACAGTGAAAGTAAGATTGTGATTACAGGCAAACTTGATGATCCTGCGGCAACTCAAAAAGTACTCGATGACAATCCGAACTTAGTGAGCATTTCGCTACCATACGATAGCGCTGCGAAGTGCCAACACACTTTTGAACAGCTCATCGATACACACGAGCCATCAACCAAACGTCCTCAACATCACGATGATAAGCTAATGTCACTTGTCTATACGTCTGGTACATCAGGACTACCAAAAGGTGCTATGCTCACCTACGGCGCCTTTACGTGGTCTGTACAAAGGTTGATCGATCATATTGGTATTCAACCTGGCGATCGTTTGTTTTCTTATCTGCCGCTCGCCCATATCACAGAACGCGTTTATATCTTTGGCTCTTCAGTAGCCGGTGGTGTGGTCACCGCTTTCCCAGAGTCGTTAGACACATTTATTGATGATGTGAAAATGCACCGACCAACCTTGTTTATTTCAGTGCCTCGTTTATGGACTCTGTTCCAACAACGAATTCAAGATAAGTTACCGCAGAAAAAACTGAACTTTTTACTTAAAATCCCGTTTGTTAATAACATCATTAAGAAGAAACTGGCTGATGGTCTGGGGTTAGACCAAGCTCGCGTTCTTGGCTGTGGTTCAGCTCCGGTATCACCAGCTCTACTTGCATGGTATGAGAGTGTTGGCCTACACATTACCGAAGCTTGGGGAATGACTGAGTCTTTCGCCTACAGCACGATTAACTACCCGTTTAGAGCAGACAAAATTGGCACTGTAGGTAATGCTGGTCCGGGCATTGAACTCAAAATTGCAGAAGACGAAGAGATTTTAGTTCGAAGCAAAGGCATGTTCTCTGGTTATTACAAAAATGACATTGCAACTCAAGAATCTTTTAACTCAGAAGGTTGGCTTCATACGGGTGATATTGGTGATATTGACAGCGAAGGCTATTTAACGATTCGTGGGCGTAAGAAAGATACCTTTAAAACCGCGAAAGGCAAGTTTGTCGCTCCTGTACCAATCGAAAATAAACTCTTTGAGTACAGCCGCGTGGAGATGATGTGTTTGATAGGCTTAGGCTTACCTGGCCCTATCCTGCTCGTAGTGCCGCATGACTTCCCTAATTTTGATCGGGCTCGTTACGAAAGAACAAGCAAACGCGTCATTGAAAAAATGAACGAACAGTTAGCTTCGCATGAGAAGATCAAAGGCGTACTGATGATTAAAGAACCGTGGAGTATTGAGAATGGCGTGTTAACACCAACGCTTAAAATCAAACGACATATCCTTGAGCAGAAATATCATGAGGTCGGTCATAACTGGCCGAAAGATAAATTAGTGGTTTGGGAAGAATAGTCAAAATCGAGAAGGAGCCATTTTGGCTCCTTTTTTGTAAGCTTACATTATAAGTACTTAGTACAATCAACAGAATCACTACTCTTGCAATCTAAACCAACGTCATTTCTCATTAGATGACTTAACGATTACGAGCAAACAAGTTGGATGGAAATAGATATCTTTGATATAGGCATGACACCTGGCGTACAAGTTAACTTATGTTTTGATCCTAGCTCACCGAGGAAAGAGCGTATTGCGGCGTTTACTGAATGGCTACATGAAGAAGTTTCTGATATCTCAAAGATCTAGCGTTGGTTTTGGTGTAACTCTTCCTAAGAAGAAAGAGTTCGTCTGATCATCTGAATCACTCCCAAAATGACTTTCTCACCTCTTCATTAGCCTGACCTCGGGTAATACCAACATCTTCAAGTAAATGATCTGACAGTTCAGCTAGGTGCTTTCTCGTTCTACGGTTCTGAAAATAAAGTCTAAATTTAGAATAGAATTCCTTAACTGATAATGATGAAAACAATGCTTGATGACGATTTGTTCTCGCAGTTATCGTGTTCATAACCTTTCTCCTATTGATTCACCGCTTTGTTATGGTAAATAATCGACCAACAACACACTCGCGACAAACGATAGATACTGGCATTCAGTTAAGGAAAACTAATGTGAGAGAGCGACCCCCACCTTTCCAAGGGATCTACTATTTTTATACTGCAGCTGAAACAGGCAGTTTTAAACTCGCGGCTGAAAAGCTGTTTGTCACGGCAGCTGCCGTCAGCCAACAAATTCGTCAACTTGAAGAGTGGTTAGGTACAGACTTGTTTATTCGTCAGCACCGAAAAATAGTATTAACCCATGAAGGCGAAGTACTGTACCTGCAAGCGAAGAAAGGCTTTGCCCATATTCAAGATGGAGTAAGACGAATTAACCAAGATCCAAACCCTACTCAGCTGTCGATTTCTACCGTGCCTTCCTTTGCTCAGCATTGGCTAGTACCGAGAATTGGCGACTTTCGCGATCGCCACCCTGATCTATCCATGTTAATTGAGCCGACTAACAAGCTAGTCACGTTTGAAGATTCTAATATCGATATCTGCGTTCGATATGGTCATGGAAATTACCCAAATATCGAATCACGCTGGTTGATGGACGAAGTAATTTATCCTGTCTGCCATCCTATTTACCAAGAAACGCATGGAATTCATGGTATAGATGACCTTCACAAAGCCGAACTGATTGAAGATCGCTGGCCAGATATGGATTGGAGTCTCTGGTTACAAGTAGCCGGAGTAAAAGCTGGCCGCACATCATTACAATTTGATGGTTCGCATTTCGTTTTAGAGGGTGCGCTATCTGTTCAAGGAGTCGCCCTTGTTAAACACAGTTTGGTGTATCGCTATCTACAAGAAAGGAAATTAGTTCGGATAGGTAACATCGCACTTCGGCCTAAATACAATTACTATTTATGTGCACCCGCTGGTTACTTTAACCGTGAAAAGATAAAACGTTTTGAAGCATGGATGCAAAGCCAGGTTCAGCTATTTGGTTATAAAGGGCGGGAGGAGCTTTCTATTATCGATACCGACTACCAGTTGAAATGGTCGGATAATTCACCTGATTAACCTGATATACTTAGCCCAAATAAATGGCGAGAACATCTCATGACACAAGAAAACAACCCACTTCACGGGATCACCTTACAAAAACTACTGACTGAATTAGTTGAACATTACGGTTGGGAAGAACTGAGTTATATGGTGAACATCAACTGTTTTAAAAAAGATCCGAGTATCAAATCTAGCTTAAAGTTTTTGCGTAAAACGGACTGGGCACGTACCAAGGTAGAGCAAATTTACGTACAGTTGAAAACCAATTAATTACCTTTAACACAGCGCACTAATTATGGTACGAAAGTATGAGTAATTAGTGTTCGCTCCAAGCTAAAACTTAATTTCATCTTAAAAATCAAACACTAAGAAAATATCGCGTTAGAGTTATTGAATAATATTCAATAAATACTACTATTATTTAACCTAAGATAGCGATATCACCCCCCCTAGCTTACGGATAATTATAGACTTTATGTTTGAATAAATAGAGAGGTCATCATGGAAGCTGGTTCTGAACTCGGTTTGGACATTCATGTACTTACCCGTAATAACTCATACTTACGGGTGATAAAAGACCTACTTGGTTTATCTCTTCCTAATGCTCAAATAACCCATGCTCAGTGCTTCATGCAAATACCCAAACTAGCACCTGAAACTGTAGTTTTATTTGATATTCAGACTATGCCTTGCCCCAAAAGATACGGGTTTATTCTCCATGAACGACACGAGTTCTGGTTAGCGGTAAATGTCAATGACAATACATCGACAATATGGCTAGAAAAAGGTTTTTCGGGACAAGTAGGTCAAAATTTCGAATTCATATCGAAGGCAATACTCTCTGTTTATCAAGAAGATATATGGTTTCCTAGAGCTATTCTAAATAAGCTTGTCTCTTTTTATCAAAATAATGAACCAAGCTTTGAATCTGCTTGCGAAAATTTAGTTAATTATAAAGAGTTAACAAAAAAAGAAAGGGATACTTGCTCATTGATCCTAAAAGGGCTGTCAAACTCTCAGATAGCATCTCAGCAACACGTCAGTATCAACACCGTGAAGACTCACTCATCAAACTTACTTCGTAAATTACACTTACGCTCCAGGTATGAACTTCTTGCTCAGGTAAAAAGCTTTAATTAGATTCCATATAGCAAGGTCACAAGAAATTAGTAAGATCACAAGAAAAGTGGAATATAACAAAACTCATTCTAAACTCACCCTATGTAAGCGATATTTTTCACTCTATGTGATGAGGTTTGGCACTTTGTTCCCTCGTAACCTTTAAAGGTGATGCACGGGTATGCATCTTAAATCAACGAGGGATTGAGTTATGAAAAAGTTACTTCTTGCTACTGCTGTAGCAGCCGCTTCACTTTCTTTTGGCGCTTCTGCGGTTCAATTTAACAATGCGGTGGACTTTACGACACTGAGTAAAACGGACCAAAAAACGATTCGAATCGAAGGGCGAGTTCCGAAACGCTGTCTATTACGAATAGGCAAAAAAGACGTGAAGAATAACGTTCTACGCAAAGCGAACAAAGTACACGAGGATTCATGGTCAAATGGATTCAACAATAAAGAAGTATTAGTGGGTAACTTACGTGCATGGTGTAATTACGGTACTGATTTGGAATTTTCAGTAACGGCTTACCAGCTAAACGGTGTAACCAAGCACAATATGAGTGAGAAAATTGACTACCAAGTGAAAATTGGTTCAGAATCGGTCGCGGATACCGCAAGCGACCACGGCTTGGAAATGACGGCGTCGCCAATACCATCATTGGGCGAACACTTGGTGAACAGCATCAACAAACATCCAATTTATGTTCAACCTGAAGATTCAGGCTTTGCACGAGCAGGTAAATACAAAGGTAAAATTAAAGTGAGTCTTGCTGCGGCAGGTCCAGCAAGCTAAAAGCCGATGACACTTTAAGGATGATGTCTTTTAGACAAATAAAACTTGGCTCGGTTATCGAGCCAAGTTTATTTTATGGAGAAATATCAATGACTAGGATTATAACTCTTCTATTTTCTTTATTTTTCAGCTCAGCCCTTTTCGCGTACGAAGTCAGTCCAATCTATCTAGAACTCGATGATGTTGGTCGAAATGCACAAGGCTTGTACAAAGTGACTAATGTGGAAGAAGAACCAATCCTTCTAGAAGTAAATGTCTACCAAACTGATTTTTCTACTGGCGAAGAAATTTTAACACCAACGGAAGATGAGTTTCTCGTCCTCCCACCTCAAGCTAAAATTGACGGGCTAAAGTCTCAGACTTTCCGCGTACGTTACATGCCAACAGGGCCAATAAAACAAACTGTCACTTACCGTATCGTCTTTTCACAAATTGAACTAGAAAATCAAATAGAGGAAGATGAGGACAGTTCTATTTCCATGTTGCTAGAGTTTGCAACTTTGGTTTTTGTCTCTCCCACATCCAGTAAATCGATTCCAACCACGACAGTTCAAAACAGCCAGGTCGCTATCCGCAACGATGGCAAACGAGTACTGAATATGAATGGTATGGAGTTTAGCTTCTCTGGTGGCAAAGCAAACAAAACAGTTGATTGGGAAGTATTAAGTAAAAAGACAAGCGCTTATTTAATGCCAGGAACGACCGTCAAGTACACTTTACCAAGTGAATTAGGGCAGCCAAAGAAAGTTTCTGTTAAAACAATCGATTAACGAGACTTTCGTGAAGAATCTCATTTTATGCCTCACATTAGTCACAGCCATACAAACCGCGTTTGCGCAAAGTTGGTTATTCCCATTTCCCCTGACTTGGGGTGAGAACACTATAGGTGAAGTGAATGCGTATTCTGATGGTATGACTGTTGGCTCTATTAACGTGGAACAGCTTGCTCAGTCAACTCAAAAGCTGATCAACCCTGAGACACTGACAGCGTTACGAAATTTATCCGAAGAATACATTACGATCAAACAACTGAACCATATGGGCATCAGTGCAACCTTCAACTCTTCCGATCAAAATATTAATTTAGTCATTGATGAAAAGGCTGCAGCTGAGTTCTTGCTGTCGTTTGGTAGCAAGTATGAACCGGCTAAATATTCAGAAAGCACTTTTTGGACAATACAGAATACACTGAATGCGAGTACGGACTACTCCTTATTCAGCGACTCTAATACAGAGGACACGCAAACGTGGCTTGGTGAGTGGTTATTAAAAGCCAATATTGGTGGCGTTCGAGGCGCCAATCTTGACATTTCCGGTTTTGTTAGCGGTGGTAACGATATCAACTCTGATGTGTATCGTGGCGAAGCTCGTCTTTTCTTTGATGAACCTAATACCCCTTTTCGACTAACCTTTGGTGATGTAACCCAAGCAAGTGCTGGACACCTTCCTAGTACACCTCTCGGAGGCATTGCTTTTGAACGTTTGTATCAAGACTTACAACCTACCCGAAATATCCAAAATGGAGGAACTCAACCACTGGTATTGAATGAGAGCGCTGATGTCGAAGTCTATATTAACGACGTTTTTCTCACTGAAATTCGCTTACCCCCGGGGCGATATACACTTGACGACTTGCCTCTCGTTTCTGGTACCAATGACGTTCGATTGGATATAAGTTATCAATCAGGTAGGACCGATACCATCGTTTATAGCCAGTTCTTTAACTCACGTTTGTTACGTGAAGGCATTTCTGATTTTGGCTTCTACTCTGGTTTAACGTCGACGATTGAAGATAACAACTTTAAGTATGACGACGAGCAATGGGTAACTTCTGGCTATTACGACTATGGTGTCAGCGATACCTTAACAATTGGCGGAAACGCTCTGTATCACCCCGAAGGGCAACAAGTCGGCATAATTGCAACAATTGGTTCTGATTGGGGGAACTTGGGGGTTCGAGCCTCTGCACAAAACAACAAGCCCAGTAATGATACAGGTAGTATCTACAGCTTAGATTACTCCCACCAATTATGGGGAACAGACAGTTACGGCTCCCCAAACTTTCGTCTTGGAAGTGAGTATCAAGATAATTATTTTGCATTGCCTTGGCAGATTACGGATGCAAATACTGGGCTCCGCGTCTTTTCAAACTACGTTTTCAGTATTACGGATAACCTTAGTTTAATCCTGAGTGGTGACTACCGTGACTTTGAAGAGTCAGAGGTGCAATGGCAGGCTTCTACGGAAATTGCTTGGCAATTTTACAATCTAGCACTTTCTGCAGGTGTAGAAAAAGAAGAGAACCCAAATGAAAACATTGACGAAACTCGGTTTACTTTTTCTGCAGATTGGGATTGGAACTCTGACAATGGAGAATACAATGCAAATATATCCTACTCCAATGAACCAGATACCTATCGAGCTCAATTTCAACGCCCTTCAGAGGACTATACAGGCAGTTACGGCTATGCGGTGACAGCAGAAGGCGATACTGATTCTCAAGCTTACTCAGTCGAAGGTAATTATGTGGCAAACCGTTTTATCACAGATGCTAAGGTTTCTCACCTAGCATTTGATAGCTCAGCAAGTTACCAAACCGCTTCTTTACGAGCAAGTACAGCGCTTACGTTGGCTGACGGTAACTTAGCTTGGTCACGACCTCTCAATGGACCAGTGGCAATTATTGCCGTCCATGACTCGTTAGATGCTGATGTAGAAATAAATGCAGTTGCAGACGATCCTGCAGAATCGATATCTACCTATACTATCAGTAATGCCGTTCAGTTGTCTGGAGGCCACCAACTGTCCACTGTCTACATTGATGCGCCAGATGCACCTATAGGGTATGACTTTGGCGACCACGAGTACAACATTACGCCAGGAACACAAACGGGCCATCTAATAAAAATCGGTTCTGCAGCATCGAAAACCATCATAGGTAAGATTGAGATCGGGCAAAACAAACCATTAAAACTCATCCAAGGTCAGTTGGTTGGACAACAGAAAACGTATGAATTTTTTACTAATCAATCAGGCAGGTTCGTTGTGGAAGGCGTTGCGCCGGGTAACTACACCATCGTCATAGATGGTTTTATCCCAACAAAATTAAACGTCCCAGAAATCAATGACAACCTGATTTACTTACCAACTTTACTCATTAAAGAGGGATAAACCATGAAACACTTACTTAAGCTCTCAGTGTTCGGTTTAGCCATGTTATCTCAATCACTTTGGGCCGAATGCAATGGCAAATGGACACTAAACGTCGACAGAAGCAATATTGAATTTAAGCGAGATTTGGGCGCTTATATTCCTGCTTATCTAGAGTTGTCGCGTGATATTCAGAGCTGTCGATTCCCGATGGCCCTAGTATCGATCAACAATAAACAATCTAGCTACTTAAGTTCAATCGGAGCGAATTTGCCCCTGACAATTCTGGACAAAAACTTTCGTCAATTGAGTCACTTTCCTAGCAAGGGCTTTCAACTACCTCTGGATAATAGCCAAAGGACGAAGTTTTGGATAAAAGTTCCAGAGGCTAAAGTAGCTGCGTCAGGTAACTACACCGGACTTCTTGAAGCCTCTATTTCCCTAAATAGAAAACGAGAGACAAAAAATGCCAAAGTGAAACTCAACGTCCCTGCGTTTGTAGCTTTCAACTCCGTTCCTAACGCACCAAACCTTCAACGCTCAGGTAGCTCAGGTTATCGCTTCCAGCTTGGTGATCTTGAATCTAACCGCACCTATCGCTCCGATTTTGATCTTCTTTCAAACTCGAATGTAAGGTTAGTCGTAAAGCAGAAATATGGTGAATTAAAGCAGAAGTCGGAACCCAATATCTCGATCCCATATACGTTGCGATTTAATAACGCCTTGGTAAACCAGAAGTCAATTTTTACCTTCTCAAACAATGATGAAACCAAACGTTGGGGGGTTCCCCTTGAAGTAATGCTAGGTAACATCGACTTTGCGAGAGCTGGTAAATATCAAGATACGATAACGGTTGAAGTAAAGGCTATGCCATAGAGGCACGTGATAAGCAAACTTACGGTTTAATCAGTGGACAAAGGAAAATACCTCCAAACTGTAACGAACACCGTATATGACTTTATTACTATCCAACGAAAAGGAACTGATGCATTCCCAGTAATTTTAAGTGTTTGGATATAGACACTTAAGATAGGAGAACAACATTGGTTTAGTTGATAACAAAAAGCCCCGCAAGCTTTCACTTGCGGGGCTTTTTAGCTAATTTAGAAAAGGGCTAATTACTTACCAGCTTCTTTTTCTGCTTTAACTTTTGCAATCACTTCGTCAGCAACGTTAGTTGGACATGGTGCGTATTGTGCGAATTCCATAGAGAATTGGCCACGACCAGAAGTGATAGTACGTAGGTGACCGATGTAGCCGAACATCTCAGAAAGAGGTACGTCAGCTTTAATACGAACACCAGTAACGCCAGCTTGTTGATCTTTGATCATGCCACGACGACGGTTAAGGTCACCGATAACATCACCAACGTGATCGTCTGGAGTAAACACGTCAACGTTCATGATAGGCTCAAGAAGTTGCGCGCCAGCTTTAGGCATAGATTGACGGAATGCACCTTTCGCTGCGATTTCAAATGCGATTGCAGATGAATCGACTGCGTGGAAACCACCATCGAAAAGTTCAACTTCAACGTCTAGCGTAGGGAAGCCAGCTAGTACGCCGTTATCCATCATGCCAGCAAAGCCTTTCTCAACTGCAGGCCAGAACTCTTTAGGAACGTTACCGCCCACAACTACAGAGTTGAACTTGAAGCCTGAACCAGGTTCACCTGGTTTGATACGGTAATCGATCTTACCGAATTGACCAGAACCACCAGATTGCTTCTTGTGCGTGTAGCTATCTTCAATTGCTTGAGTGATAGTTTCACGGTAAGCAACTTGAGGAGCACCTACAGTTAGGTCAACGCCGTATGTACGCTTAAGGATATCTACCTTGATGTCTAGGTGAAGCTCACCCATACCTTTCAGGATAGTTTCGCCAGTCTCTTCGTCAGTTTCAACTTGGAAAGATGGATCTTCTGCAACCATTTTACCGATCGCGATACCCATTTTCTCAGAACCGCCTTTATCTTTTGGAGATACAGCGATAGAGATTACTGGAGTTGGGAAGACCATTGGCTCAAGCGTAACTTGATCTTTAGGATCACATAGAGTGTGACCAGTTTGAACGTTCTTCATACCAACAATCGCAATGATGTCACCAGCTTGTGCGCTAGTTAGTTCGTTACGGTCATCTGCTTGCATCTCAACCATACGGCCAACACGCTCAGTCTTACCAGTAAATGAGTTAAGGATCGTGTCACCTTTGTTCAATTTACCAGAGTAAATACGAACGAAAGTTAGAGCACCGAAACGGTCATCCATGATTTTGAATGCAAGAGCTTTGAATGTTTCGTCAGTAGAAACGATAGCGTGTTCGCCAGTTTCTTCGCCGTTTTCATCCATTAGAGGTTGAGGATCAACTTCAGTTGGTGCTGGTAGGTAATCTACTACAGCATCAAGGATAAGTTGCATACCTTTGTTCTTGAACGCAGAACCACAGAACGTTGGGAAGAATGCGATATCACGAGTACCTTTACGGATACAACGCTTGATATCTTCAACAGAAGGCTCTTCACCTTCCATGTAAGCTTCCATTAGGTCGTCGTCTTGCTCTACAGCAGTTTCGATTAGCTCTTCACGGTATTGCTCAACGTCATCAACCATGTCCGCAGGAACATCAGTGATTTCGTAGTTTTCAGGAAGACCAGTGTCATCCCAAACGTATGCTTTACGGCTTAGTAGGTCTACAACACCAACGAACTCGTCTTCACGGCCGATTGGTAGAACCATAATTAGAGGAGTAGCACCTAGAACGTTTTTAACTTGGTCAACAACGTTGTAGAAATCTGCACCCATACGGTCTAGTTTGTTAACGAAGATCAGACGAGATACTTCTGATTCGTTAGCGTAGCGCCAGTTAGTTTCTGATTGAGGTTCAACACCACCAGAACCACAGAATACACCGATACCGCCATCAAGAACTTTAAGAGAACGGTATACTTCAACTGTGAAGTCAACGTGTCCAGGAGTATCGATAACGTTTAGACGGTGATCGTTCCAAAAACAGCTTACAGCTGCTGATTGGATAGTAATACCGCGCTCAGCTTCCTGTTCCATGAAGTCAGTCGTTGATTCGCCATCATGTACTTCACCAGTCTTGTGGATTTGACCAGTTAGCTTAAGGATACGCTCAGTGGTAGTTGTTTTACCCGCATCAACGTGCGCGAAAATACCAATGTTTCTGTATTTCGATAAATCTGCCATTGTCTTACTCTGTTAATAGGATATAAAATGCGCGCAGAGTATATCACAATCTGTGAAGACTGATAGCTTTGCATGCATTTGGGACTAAAAAACTTTGCCTTTTTCTAACATGTAGAAAAAGGCAATCTGTAGAAACAATCTAAGTGATTGTTAAGTTTAGTGCTAACTTAAAGCGCAATTAGCGCTCAAGTTAAACTGATTTTCTGCTGTATAGAGTAGCTGAAGTGGGCTCAATTACAACTCATCAAAAGCATTAATTGCTTCTGATAATTTTTTCACACCGTGGATCTGCATTCCTGGAATGCCACCTTTCGGCATGTTCGCTGCCGGTACAATCGCTTTCTTGAAACCGTGTTTAAAGGCTTCATTAAGACGTTCTTGCCCACTTGGTACCGGTCGAATCTCACCCGCTAAGCCTACCTCGCCAAATACCACCACATCTTTTGGCAATGCGCGGTCTCTGAAACTCGAAAGTAATGCCATCACTAAAGCAAGATCAGCACTGGTTTCGGTTACTTTAACACCACCGACGACATTCACAAACACATCTTGGTCAGCCATTTGTAAGCCCCCGTGTTTATGCAGCACCGCTAATAACAACGAAAGTCTGTTTTGTTCTAAACCAACTGCAACACGGCGCGGATTTGCCAGCTGGGAATAATCCACCAGTGCCTGGATTTCAACAAGAAGTGGACGTGTCCCTTCCCATACCACCATAACAGAACTACCTGACGTTTCTTCTTCGCCTCGAGATAGGAAAATAGCCGATGGATTACTGACTTCTTTAAGGCCTTGGCCTGTCATTGCAAACACACCCAACTCATTGACCGCACCAAAACGGTTTTTGTGACTACGCAGAGTTCTGAATCGACTATCTGTTCCGCCATCGAGCAGTACAGAACAATCGATAATGTGTTCAAGCACTTTTGGTCCCGCCAACGTACCATCTTTAGTGACGTGCCCAACTAAGAACACAGCAACGTTATTCTGCTTCGCGTATCGCGTTAACGCCGTTGCCGACTCACGAACCTGGGCAACACTGCCCGGTGAAGATTGAACATCAGCTACATGCATAACTTGGATTGAGTCGATGACCATGATCTTTGGCTGTTCTTTTTCAGCAACCTGGCAGATCTTATCAACGTTGGTCTCAGAGAGCATCTTTAGGTGCTCTTTTGGCAACCCAAGTCTAGAAGCGCGCATTGCAACCTGCTGTAGGGATTCTTCGCCGGTTACATAAAGTGTCGGTAATTGAGAAGAGAGCTGACACATGGTCTGCAATAACAGCGTTGATTTACCTGCCCCAGGGTTACCACCAATCAGGATCGCAGCGCCAGGAACAACACCACCACCGAGTACGCGATCGAGTTCTTTGAAACCACTGCTAAAACGTGGCACTTCTTGTAGATTAATTTCAGATAATGTCTGAACGCTCGATTCTGTTACAGAACCAGCATAACCAGATAATCTTTCATTGCGCGCTACCTGAGGTGAAGCGGCTAACCTAACTTCTGTAATCGTGTTCCAAGCACCACATGCGTTGCACTGCCCTTGCCAACGTGGAAAGTCAGCGCCACAGTCATTACACACATAAGCTCGTTTTGCCTTAGCCATAAAACCTCAATAATTTGCTTGGTAACTGGTAAATGTTACTATTTTGTGACCTTGTTGACCGTACGCATTAAAATAAACGTTGCAGTCATACCACTTATACTTAAAGATCGATTGAAACTAGCCGATAACATCAATGCACCGTCCATTCTAACAAGAAAAATATGCAGCAATCTGAAATTCTATCTGTAGCAGAACGACTTATCCCGGCTTACCACGCCGAAGATTTCGAATTCCTTCTTTCACAAATGACAGAAGGCGAGTCGCCGTCTCTAAAGCTACTCGTTAAAATGGAACTGAATCGTATCATGGCTCCGTGTACAAAGAGCATTGATTTACGCGGGCGTATTGATAATGAATGTCGCCAGTTCACGCTAGACGGCCGTAAACACTGGCTTGATGACATCGCTTTGAATGCTTACCAACGCGGCACTAAAAAGTTTAAAGGTTACACAGAGGGCACGTGGGAGTTGGTAATGACACCACGAACTCAGCCACTTCGCAGTGTTGTTAATATCTCCTCTCAAAATAAACATGACATCACCAATGCGAATAGTCCATATGAAGCAGAAGCGATTAACTTGGGCTACGATTTAAAACGTCAAGAAAACAGACTCAAGATCAGTTCACAGGTTGAAGTGACAACATCTAAAGGTCAAAGCCTACATGGTGTGACAGTTGATATATCTCCGTCAGGCGCAAAATTCAAAGTACCAAGCACCTTTCGATACAATCTTGGTGAAATCATTAGTGTTAAATTCACAGAGTTGGTTGAGAAATCTCTAGAGATCGATGTTAACAAAGCCATTGAATTCCGTGTTTTGGGCATTGATGAATCTTATGAAAACAATGCTGTCAAATTTTTAAGAACCATCAAAGTAAGCGACAACAATATTTTAGCTCGCTTACTCGATGAATCTTTAAATAGTTCAAGTAAAAAAACCAGCCATGAGAACCAAGATAGGGTTATTCGAACTCGTACCCGAGGTATCGAACACACCTACTTAAAACACACCTGTAACCTTCCCCTATTTTTCAGTGGTAGCGAACTAAAACTGGCTCTGCTCACGGATAACAACCATCCATTGTGGCAATACTGGCACGACGAACGAAACCAGCAAGCTTTGGGTACCTTATTCAACGAACAAAGAATGAACTTGCTGGCCAAGCCAGGAGTAAAGGGAACCAGTAACGTTATCTACTCTTTTACTCACGAGCATCAAAATAAGACTTTATTCTACTCGATGATGCTACCGGAGGCCTCTCGCGAACAACGACAACTGTTCTGGCACATCGGTGGTAAGCGTAAAAGCTGGAAAGCGTTCAAGTTCTCTGTCTTTGAGCTATCAGAGACTGAGCGACAATCTTTAGCTAAGCACTCGGATACGCTCGCTCAAAGCTCAGAGCAACTGACGCATTGCGGTATATTGCAAGAGATCGGCGATCACGAAAGCGCTGCGGATTACCTACTGAGTGAAAAACCTCGCATTCCAAGCAGTGAACTGAACCGTTTCCGTCACCCACGTACCGTTGTTGGAAATATTCAAAGTATCTACTTTGACTCTCAAACTCGTCGTAAAGAACCGAGATACAAATTTAAATCTCCTTTGCAACTGGCCTCACAAGATGGCACAACAGCGAATGGACACACTTTGGATATCTCGAAACGTGGACTCAGTATTACTCTTGAGCATCCAATGGTACTCAAGACTAGTGACTCTGTATTAGTGAACTTTAATGAGCTTCAACTCTATGACAAAAATTTGCCATTAAGCACAGTTCCATACCACGTTATTCGAGTAAGTCCTAACGGTCGCAACGTACAATTAGTGATCGAAGAAAACGCGAAGACTATGCGAACCATCGCATTCCTTAACGGGCTTATCGATCAAAACCAAAGCAAGCTGATTAAGAAAAAAGAGATACTACCAACGCATTCGTTGCTTGAATCACTGCACAACATTTTGCTGAGCAAGATGGTGAGCAGTCCAATATTCATTGATAAACCAAGCTCAACACTGCGCTGTAAGATCATTGGTGTGAATTTCCCATTGAATAAGCATCTAGCCTTGCTCGCAAAGCTTGGACACAATCAAAAGTTCTCACTCGAACCTATTTTCAAAGGGCACTCTAACTCGCTACTGGCTGAGCCACTAAAAAGGATTGAAGGGGCAGAACCTAAACACCATGACGTCTACATTGCTGCGGTTAAGTTTGGTGACAAGATCCAATCCGTACATACGAAACTGGTCAAAGATTTCACGTCTGCAAAAGAGCGAATCTTATTCATTAAGAAGGCACAGCACTTAGGTGACGTATACGTATTGCGAGTCACGACAGCTCCCATCTTTAATCCACTCACCAGTTTATTCCAATCGGATTTAGAAGAACTTGCACGAATCAGCATGCACCAGGCGAAGAAATTAGAAAATGAGGTCACCGCTTTTATCGGTTATGGTGAGATAGAAGATATTACCGATGAAGTATTGATCCGATTAGAGTTAACACGTTAAACACTGACGTTACACTTAATTTAAAAATCAAAAAGCAGGCGGAAAGCCTGCTTTTTTTGTATCTACTCTGCTATTGCCAAAAACGACCAATAGCGCTGAGAAAGCCCTAAGGTTTGGCTTGCCAGCTAATCTTTTGCTGCTTAGCTAATACACCCGACAAGATACAAAGCACACCACCTAAACCTGCGTAACGCACTGCGGTTTGAGCTTGCTGCTCTACCTTGGGTTTTGCATGGTAAGCTATCCCTAAGCCCGCAGAGCCCATCATCACCAAGTCGTTAGCACCATCACCCACAGCAACCGTGTTATGCAGTTCAAGTTCATACTCTTCCGCTAGCTCAACTAAGATATCCGCTTTAGTCTGCGCCGAAACAACATCACCTAAAACTTCACCCGTCAACTTACCATTAACGATTTCGAGGGTGTTTGACTGAGCGTGGTGAAGATCAAGTGTATCTTTTAGGTAATCTGAGAAGTAAGTAAAGCCACCGGATGCGATAGCAGTTTTCCAGCCAAGTTTATTGAGCGTATTAACAAGTTCAACAAGGTCTGGCATGAATGGCAGAGATTGACGCACTTGCTCAAGAATCGCTTCATCAGCACCTTTAAGTGCTCCAACCCTCTGGCGAAGGCTCTGTTCAAAATCGAGCTCACCTTGCATTGCGCGCTCTGTAATTTCAGAGACTAACTCCCCCACTCCAGCTAACTTAGCGATCTCATCAATACATTCAATTTGAATCGCTGTGGAGTCCATATCCATCACAATCAAACCTGGCTTAGATAAGTCTGGGACCTCGCTAAGGCAAGCATAATCAAGCTTTAGAGCCTGTAGGATTTCTTCATGTAGCGGCGTTAAATTTCCAGACATCAATGCCACTTCGTATTTACCCACTTTCCAAGTATCTAGAATAGTGTTGTAAGTGCCAGTAAAGAAATCGATGTCATCGAAAGATTGTGGTGATAAGTACTCGCCAAATACGATCCAATTGGCTTTAGCTTTAGCGAGTTGAGAAGCGAAACGAGTCTCGGGAAGTCGAGTTAATAATGTCGTATGCCTTTTAATCGGCAGATATTTCTGAGCGTCCATGTGTATGATTCCTAATTAACTATGCTAAACGTTAACCTATTGCAATTTGAAAACGCAAGTCTCAATATGTCTTAATCATAACATTTGTTATTTCAGGCTTCGTTAAACATGAATGAATCATTGTTCTCAATACGTAACGCTTTACGAATGTTAGCCCTCATTTTGTTGGCTACCATGTTCGTCGTGACGATTAAAAATACGGTCGTGATCAGTAAAGGCAACGAGAAAATCCAAGCAAAACAACTAGAGACACTAACCAAGGTTCTTATCTCTCAGGCATCACTTTCTGCTAGTAAGATGATCACGCAACAAGACCAAGAACGACTGCTTGAACTCACTAATCAGCTGTCTCAAGATCGACTGGTATTCGATACCACCATCTACGATGCAGAGGGTATTCGACTGGCATCGAGCGAAAAAGCACTCTCGGTACGCGAAGTTCTTGGCTTAGACACGCCACTTTCAACAGCAAGTATCGGCAGGCAGCAGTTAGTCGAACCTATCTACTCACCAGAAAAAACGATCATCGGTTTTATTCGTGTGACGTTTGAAACGGGGAAAATGACGGCGATTTCTGATCACCACTATCGAAAAAGCGATCGTTATATGATCGGTATGGTCTTAATGGGCTTCGTCAGTGGTGTGCTGTTCATTATGCTGATTCGCAGAAGACAAACGAAATCTGGCGAGAACTTACTGCTTAAGAATGTAAGCTCTTAACGGCTTAAAGGGATCCAATAAAAAGCCCCGACGCTCAGGCAGCGACGGGGCTTTTTGTTATCTAGTGTCTAAACAAATCATTGAGAATAACGACTAACGCTACATTGGCCCTTAAGCCACCAAAGATTTACTCTTGATCACCAAGAAGCACAGAATCCAGTGCAATTATCATCATGTCGTTGAAAGTTGTTTGACGTTCGTCTGATGTCGTTTGCTCACCCGTTTTGATGTGATCAGAAACAGTACAAATAGTCAGAGCTTTTGCGCCGTATTCAGCACATACGCCATAGATACCCGCCGCTTCCATCTCTACGCCGACGATGCCGTACTTGTCCATAACTTCGAACATTTCAGGGTCTGGCGTATAGAACAGCTCAGCCGAGAATAGGTTGCCCACTTTTACGTCGACACCGCGAGCTTTGGCTGCATCTTCTGCCGCGCGCACCATTTTGTAATCTGCGATAGCCGCGAAGTCATGACCTTTAAAGCGAATACGGTTCACTTTTGAGTCGGTACACGCGCCCATGCCAATCACCACATCACGCACTTTGATATCTTCACTCACTGCACCACAACTGCCGACACGAATGATCTTTTTCACACCAAAGTCTTTGATCAGCTCAGTCGCGTAAATAGAACAAGATGGAATGCCCATACCGTGCCCCATGACTGACACCTTACGACCTTTGTAAGTACCGGTGTAACCAAACATATTACGAACATCACACACCTGAACCACTTCTTCTAAGAAGGTTTCAGCAATGTATTTAGCGCGTAGCGGATCGCCTGGCATTAGAACTACGTCAGCGAAATCACCCATTTCAGCATTAATATGTGGAGTAGCCATTGAAAATATCCTTAATCTCAAAACAAAAAAGAAGAGAGAGGTTTCCCTCTCTCTAGCTAACTATTATAAAAAGCTTGTACCGTATCCCATTGGCGATGTGCCAAAGTATGACGCTAAGCTTTGACCGATATCAGCGAAAGTATCACGACGGCCTAGAGAGCCTGCTGGAACCTTGTTACCGTAAACGATCACTGGGATATGTTCACGAGTATGGTCTGAACCCGGCCACGTTGGGTCACAACCGTGGTCTGCCGTTAGGATAAGTACGTCATCTTCTTTCATTATATCGATGATTTCATTGATGCGACCATCGAAGTACTCAAGTGCCGCTGCGTAACCTGCAACATCACGACGGTGGCCGTATGCTGAGTCGAAATCAACGAAGTTAGTGAACACGATAGTGTTGTCGCCCGCTTCAGTGATCGCTTCTTTGGTTGCTTCAAATAGCGCTGGAATACCTGTTGCTTTAGTTTTCTGAGTGATACCACAACCTGCGTAGATATCAGAGATCTTACCGATTGAGTGAACGTTGCCGCCCTTCTCATCAACAAGTTTCTGAAGGATAGTTGCCGCTGGCGGCTCCACAGAAAGATCGCGACGGTTACCAGTACGTTCAAATTGACCTTTACCCGCACCAATAAACGGACGAGCGATAACACGACCAATGTTGTAGTCAGCTAGCTCTTCACGAGCGATCTGACAAAGGTCTAATAGGTTTTGTAGGCCGAATGTCTCTTCATGACAAGCGATCTGGAAGACAGAGTCTGCAGAAGTGTAGAAGATTGGCAAGCCAGTCTTCATGTGCTCTTCACCTAGGTTATCTAGGATTTCCGTACCCGATGAGTGGCAGTTTCCTAAGAATCCAGACAAACCAGCACGCTCAAGAATTCGGTCAGTCAGTTCCTTTGGAAAGCTGTTCTCTTTGTCGGTGAAGTAGCCCCAGTCAAACAATACCGGTACACCTGCGATTTCCCAGTGACCTGATGGCGTATCTTTACCAGAAGACAGCTCAGCAGCGTGACCGTACGCGCCAATGATCTCTGCGTCTGCATCCATACCAGGAGCAAAGCGACCTGTAGACTCTTTGTGAGCCATCGCTAAACCTAGCTTAGACAGGTTTGGCAGCGTTAGTGGACCTTTACGATCCGCGTTGTCTGCAAGGCCTTGATCACAATGGTCAGCAATGTGACCCATTGTATCCGAACCTACATCGCCAAATGTATCTGCATCCGCTGTTTCACCGATACCGAATGAATCTAAAACTAAAATAAATGCTCTTTTCATTTTCTTCACCAACTTATTGCTCTTTGCACCAGAACTCTGTTTATCGGTATACGCGATGTATACCGATACCTGTTATTTACACGTCTTCAGAACGAATCTGACGGTAAACGTCTGGCGTTGCTGTATATTCTCCGCCCACAGTGATTGCATGTTGTAATGCCGTCGCAGCTTCTTGCCACTGTTGTTCATTGCGAGCATGAATCATTGCTAATGGTTTATCGTCGCTTGCTACTTCGCCAAGGCGAATGAAGCTATCAAAACCGACTGCGTAATCAATGCTGTCTGTTGCTACGCGGCGACCACCGCCCATACCAACGACAGCCATACCAATTGCACGCGTATCCATCGCTGATACTACACCGCTTTCGAGTGCGTACACTGGTTTAA
This sequence comes from Vibrio sp. R78045, assembly GCF_042466085.1. NCBI lineage: Bacteria > Pseudomonadati > Pseudomonadota > Gammaproteobacteria > Vibrionales > Vibrionaceae > Vibrio > Vibrio sp. R78045. The sequence continues at coordinate 468,882 of NZ_JAXHBS010000008.1, read as the reverse complement.
CAATTTCTGCTTTTTCTAGGTAGTTATCGTAGTTCGTTACGAAATCTGCAGGACCACCAAGGCCCGCTACCATCTTACCGAAGCATTCTGCTGCTTTACCGTTATCCAGTACTGCCATCAGTTTTTCACGCGCTTCATCGGAATCTTTAGCTAGATTACCCAGCACCAACATTTCCGCACACGACGCTAGTGTGATTTCCAACAAACGTGGATTACGGTATTCGCCAGTTAGGAATTGAACCGCTTCACGTACTTCGACTGCGTTACCCGCTGAAGAAGCCAGAACTTGGTTCATATCCGTTAGGATTGCTGTTGTTTTAGTGCCAGCACCGTTTGCTACTGCAACGATAGATTTCGCTAGTTCTTCAGAGGCTTCATACGTAGGCATAAATGCGCCTGAACCTACTTTTACGTCCATCACTAAAGAATCAAGGCCGGCTGCCAGTTTCTTCGAGAGGATTGAAGCTGTGATTAGCGAGATGTTATCTACTGTTGCCGTGATATCACGAGTCGCATAAACGCGCTTATCAGCCGGTGCTAGGTCGCCCGTTTGGCCGATGATCGCCACACCAGCATCTTTGGTTACTGCACCAAATACATCGTTGGTTGGCGTAATATTATAACCAGGGATAGATTCTAATTTATCTAGTGTACCGCCAGTGTGGCCTAAACCACGACCAGAGATCATAGGAACGAAACCGCCACATGCTGCCACCATAGGGCCAAGCATCAGGGAAGTTACGTCACCAACACCACCAGTAGAGTGTTTATCAACGATTGGGCCATCAAAGTTCATGTGACTCCAATCAATCACCATGCCTGAATCACGCATTGCACATGTTAGTGCGATGCGTTCTGGCATCGTCATTTCATTAAAAAAGATAGCCATTGCGAATGCAGCAATCTGGCCTTCAGAAACCGTGTTTTTAGCGACACCTTGGATGAAGAAGTTAATTTCTTCTGTGGTTAGTACTTCGTTATCACGTTTTCTGCGAATAATTTCTTGAGGTAGATACATTAGTGCCTCCCAAACTCTAGTGAGTATGGTGTGTAGGGAAAGAGGTAATATGGAGTGACTTAACGCCACTCCATCAAACAGACTAAATCTTGTTACACCCGATTGGGATATTAGTATGCTGCTGGATCAGCAGTTTGGTCTGTCACTTCTAATGTATTAAGAAGGTTAGTTAGTAGGCTTGAAGCACCAAAACGGTAGTGCATGTTGTCTGCCCACTCAGCGCCTAGTAGCTCATCAGCCATTGCTAGGTATAGTGCTGCATCTTCAGCAGTACGAACGCCACCAGCAGGTTTGAAACCAACTGTTTTAGCAACGCCCATGTCACGAATAACTTCAAGCATCATGCGCGCGTACTCTGGAGTCGCGTTTACTGGCACTTTACCTGTTGAAGTTTTGATGAAGTCTGCACCAGCTTCGATACAGATTTGAGAAGCTTTCTTGATCAGTGCTTCTTCTTTCAGTTCACCTGTTTCGATGATCACTTTAAGCGTGATGTCACCACAAGCAGCTTTACATTGCTTAACTAGCTCAAAGCCAACTTCTTCGTTGCCAGCAATAAGAGCACGGTATGGGAATACTACGTCAACTTCATCTGCGCCGTACGCTACTGCTGCTTTTGTTTCTGCAACAGCAATTTCGATGTCGTCATTACCATGAGGGAAGTTAGTTACAGTCGCAATGCGTACTTCTGGAGTACCTTGCTCACGCAACGCTTTCTTAGCTGCTGGGATAAAGCGAGGGTAAATACAGATTGCAGCTGTGTTGCCTACTGCAGTCTTCGCGTCATGACAAAGCGCCACTACTTTCTCAGTAGTATCGTCGTCATTTAGCGTAGTTAGGTCCATAAGTTTAAGTGCACGTAGAGCTGCTGCTTTTAAATCGCTCATTTCTATCTCCGATCAATATATTCAAATAGTTAACTACTTCGCCCTCCATCCAGTATAGATGGATATTTTAGTAATGCTCAGTAGCCACAAATGAACGGACTTGGTTCCCTGAAGACTTGATAACTTTCGCTATCAATTGCAATCCTTGTCACCGCACAGTACCAGTTTGGTCTATGGCACAACAAATCAGTCATGTTGTGTCTAACATCTATAGCGTATCGCTAAGTTTGGCTTTATCCCAGAAAAATAACGTCGAGTTGATTTCGAGGTTACGTTCTTGCCAACAGAGACATCCTATCCCTTTAGCTTATACATTATAGGTATCCATCAATAAATTGTAGTGCTCCTTAGAACGCAAACGGTTTGTATCTCAAAAAAACATTCTAGACCCAATATCGAATTCAAACACATGTTCATCTTCATGCTTAAAAATGCAGGGCCTAAAAACAAAAAAGCCCCGCAGCAATTTCTTGCTACGGGGCGATATTATTATGGCGTCTATATATCGATTTCTAACGAATTAGAAAGACAGGAAGAAGCCAGCAATTGTTGCTGCCATCAGGTTAGATAGAGTACCAGCAATAACCGCTTTAACACCCATACGAGCGATGTCGTGGCGACGGCTTGGTGCAATACCACCTAGACCACCTAGAAGAATCGCAATTGAAGAAAGGTTTGCGAAACCACATAGAGCGAATGAGATAATTGCTTGAGTCTTAACAGACATCACTTGACCAGTCGCTTCAACGATTTGAGCGTTGTCACCGATGTATGGTACGAAGTTTAAGTATGCAACGAATTCGTTAACAACTGTCTTCTGACCAATGAAAGAACCAGCGATAGTCGCTTCTTCCCATGGTACACCAATGATGAATGCTAGTGGTGCGAATATCCAACCTAGAAGAAGTTCTAGAGTTAGGTTTTCCATACCAAACCAACCACCGATGCCACCTAGGATACCGTTGATTAGAGCAATTAGACCGATGAATGCTAGTAGCATTGCACCAACGTTAAGAGCTAGTTGTAGACCAACTGATGCGCCACCAGCTGCTGCGTCGATAACGTTAGCTGGTTTGTCATCGCCACCGTCCATTTCGTCAGCGATGTTATCGTCTGGCGTATCTGTCTCAGGTTTGATGATTTTAGCGAATAGTAGGCCACCAGGTGCTGCCATGAATGACGCGGCAACTAGGTACTCTAGAGGAACGCCCATAGATGCGTAACCTGCTAGTACACCACCAGCTACAGAAGCCAAACCACCACACATTACTGCGAATAGTTCAGAGTTAGTCATTTTAGGAACAAATGGACGAACAACTAGAGGCGCTTCCGTTTGACCAACGAAGATGTTTGCAGCTGCAGACATAGACTCGGCGCGAGAAGTACCTAGAGCTTTCTGAAGACCACCACCTAGAACTTTGATTACAACCTGCATTACACCAATGTAGTAAAGTACAGAGATAAGTGCTGAGAAGAAAATCAGAGTTGGTAGTACTTGGAAAGCAAAGATGAAACCGATACCGTCAACTGAGAAGTTAACTAGGCTGCCGAATAGGAAACCAGTACCGTCTTTACCGTAGTCGATCACGTTTGCTACACCAGCAGAGAAACCTGCAAGTAGATCACGACCCCAAGGGATGTAAAGTACGAATGCACCAAGTGCGAATTGGATAGCGAAAGCGCCACCCACTGTTCTTAGATTAATAGCTTTGCGGTTGTCAGATAGTAGTACTGCGATTGCAATCAGTACGACCATACCGACTAGGCTCATAAACAGGCTCATAGTTTATGACTTCCTTATTAGTTATTTATTGGCGTGTTACAAAATGGGGCTATAAAGCGGAGGCAATTATACTCATGCGACCACTAATAAAGTAATGCCGTCCTCACACTTTCGTACAAGATTCATGTACCATTCATACACAAATGTGAACCAAATCACACGCCCAGTGCAATTTACGCAAACGATAAACAAAAACCTTCGATTTTATTCACATATACCGAATGCACGATGGCTATTCTGCCAAATCTGCGTTGCAACCGATTGCTTTGTCTCTTTTCTAATCAAAAAAAGTTCATTCAATATCGTAACTAAATATTTGGAATGATTAATATTTCCCTGGTTTCCATACGTTGGCATGTCCGGAGCATCGGTTTCCAATACCAAGTATTCTAGGGGCAGTTTAGCGATGGTTGTGCGCGTTTTTTGCGCTCTTGGGTAAGTTATCGTTCCACCGACGCCAATATAGAAACCAAGCTTGATCCACGCCAAAGCCTGCTGTTCACTCCCGGAAAAGCCGTGAATAACACCACCTAAGGTGAATTTGTACTGCTTTATTAGCTCAATAAGGCGGTTGTAAGACTTCCTCTCATGAATGATCAAAGGCAACTCAAATACCTTCGCTAGTTCCATTTGTTGGATGAAAAATCGCTCTTGTTTCTCCCTCTCAACGTCCACAAAAAAGTCGAGTCCACACTCCCCAATAGCAACACATTGGCTCGGTTTTGAGGAGAGTAATTGACGAAGTTCTGAAAACTGAACCTCAACAGCTTGCTCTAAAAAGTAAGGATGAAATCCTAAAGCGTAATAAATATTGGGGTTAGATTTAGCGATTTTATCGAGTTTCGACCAGTTACTTTGGCCAATAGAAGGAATAAGAATCTTCTCAACTTGTGCCTGTTTTGCTTCTTTAAGGTAGCTATCAATGCTTTGCTCGGGTGCAGATCCCTGATCAATTCCAATATTTTGGCAAAAGACGTCAAAATCCGCATGGCAATGAGTATCAAACAGCGGAGATTCACTTAATGGAGGAGTCATCTTCCCTACTCTCTGTCTGTTTTTCTTGGGGATCACGGCGATAAGCCACACAGCTACGCTTATTTTCAGGTGTTAAGCCAAGATCTTTACACCACATGTCGTATCTTCTAATCCAAACTTTTACCCAACCAAACATATTCACCCTCAAACCTCAGCCTTTAACAAAAATAAAACGCATTAAAAAACGCCTACTGCAGAACAATAGACGTTTTTGATTAGCTCGAATAGATCGCGAAGAAATTAGTGCTCGCGCGTTGCTCGGAATTGAACGTCAGGGAAACGTTCAGAAGCTAGGTTCAAGTTCACCATAGTCGGTGCAATGTAAGACAGGTTGTCACCGCCATCTAACGCGAGGTTAGATTGGTTCTTACGTTTGAATTCTTCTAGTTTCTTAGCGTCATCACACTCAACCCAGCGAGCTGTTGCAACGTTAACGCCTTCGTAGATAGCTTCTACGTTATATTCCGCTTTCAAGCGCGCTACAACCACGTCGAACTGAAGTACACCAACCGCACCAACGATCAAATCATTGTTTTGCATAGGACGGAATACTTGTACTGCGCCCTCTTCTGAAAGCTGAACCAGGCCTTTGAGAAGTTGCTTCTGCTTCAGAGGATCACGTAGACGAATACGACGGAACAACTCAGGCGCGAAGTTTGGAATACCTGCAAACTTCAAGCTTTCGCCTTGAGTAAAGGTATCGCCAATCTGGATTGTGCCATGGTTATGCAGACCAATAATGTCACCAGCGTATGCTTTTTCAGCACGCGCACGGTCGCCCGCCATGAAGGTTACCGCATCCGAAATACTTACGTTCTTACCAGTACGAACATGGTTCATCTTCATGCCTTGGTCGTAAGTACCTGATACGATACGCATGAATGCGATACGGTCACGGTGTTTTGGATCCATGTTTGCTTGGATCTTAAACACGAAACCAGAGAATTTCTCTTCTGTCGCTTCTACATCACGCTCATTCGCTTGGCGCGTTTGAGGTGCAGGAGCCCACTTCGTTAGACCATCAAGCATGTGGTCCACACCAAAGTTACCCAATGCAGTACCGAAGTAAACAGGTGTTAGCTCACCAGCAAGGAACAGTTCATGATCAAACTCCGGACAAGCACCAATAACAAGCTCTAGTTCTTCACGTACGCTTTCCGCAAGATCAGCACCTACCGCTTCATCTAGCTCAGGGTTGTCCAAACCTTTAATGATGCGAACTTCTTGAATCTCATGACCGTGGCCAGATTCGTACAAGATCGTTTCGTCACGGTGAATATGGTAAACACCTTTAAACTCTTTACCACAACCGATTGGCCATGAGATTGGAGCACAGGCCATACCTAGCTCGCTTTCCACTTCATCAAGCACTTCCATCGGGTCACGAACATCACGGTCAAGTTTGTTCATAAACGTTACGATTGGAGTATCACGAAGACGTGTTACTTCCATCAGCTTACGAGTACGGTCTTCGACACCTTTAGCAGCATCGATAACCATCAAACAAGAATCAACCGCTGTTAGCGTACGGTACGTATCTTCCGAGAAATCTTCGTGTCCTGGAGTATCGAGTAGGTTTACTAGGCAATCATTGTATGGGAATTGCATTACAGACGTAGTTACCGAGATACCACGTTCTTTTTCCATCTCCATCCAGTCAGATTTAGCGTGCTGGTTAGAGCCACGGCCTTTTACGGTACCCGCTTTTTGAATCGCGTTTCCGAATAAAAGAACTTTTTCAGTAATCGTGGTTTTACCCGCATCCGGGTGAGAGATAATCGCAAACGTTCTACGTTTGCTCACTTCTTGTTGGAAAGACATAGTCGCCCTTTGCTGATCTAAAGCGTAAAAAGGGCAAGTAGATAATACTTGCCCTTGAATTCTGTGTGCGGATTATACAGAAAGCGTATCACTTTCTAAAGGGTCAGTTTACACCCTATTTCTTGGCTAATTTTATGATTAGCTATCTAGTTAGCGAAAAGACGTAACATTACTAGCTAAAAGACATAAAAAGATAGCTCATAATGATGGCATCTTCGTTGCCTTGTTTAGTTGGATAGTAATTACGACGGCGATCAACTTCGTTGAAGCCTGCCTTTTCGTAAAGATTAAACGCGTTCACATTACTTTCGCGAACTTCCAGCCAAGCGCTTTCAGCATCAGCTTGTTCACATATATCAAGGAAATGTTCAGTTAGTGCCTTACCATAACCTTTGCCTTGCTTGCTTGGGTCTACCGCAATATTAAGCAGCGTCACTTCACCAACAATATTTTGAGCGAAGAAATAGCCCACCACTTGTCCATCAACTTCAAGGACATGATGACAAGCGCCTCGGCTCTCAAGATCCCGGATCATAGTTTCAGACCATGGATGGGAGTGTGCGGCCTGTTCTATCTGCCAAATTGCGTCTAGATGTTGTTGTGAAGTCGGTAAAAATTGATTAGTCATAAGCACAGATTTGTTGCCATAAGTCGCGACGATGTTGGTTATTACCATTAATGTCAGACAGTAATGGAGATTGAAGTGTTTTAGCCTTCAGCTCTTGAGTCGACTCGCAACCAGCAAACCACACCCACTCAACCGCCCCGAAATCCACAGAAGATAGGTGCTGAGGCTGAATATGTAATGCTTGAGATAAGTCGAGCTTGATACTTTTGAGTACTCGCTCAAACATCACAGCAAGATCTTCCTGAGGTTTTTCAGGCGAAACCAACAGTAACTTGCAATCGTTCGAGAGCGAAGTTAATTCAGATTCATAGCCCGCCAAACGCTCTGGGTGGCTAAGCTCCCATTGGCTAATGCCCATCTCTTGCAGGTATTGTGCGTGTGTTTGTGACATATCTAGCGGTGTAACCTTAGGTTGATAGTGGGCGACTTATTAGAGCGGAGTTAAAAACGAGCTCATCAGAGTTGGGCTGATACTAACAAAAAATAAAGGAGCATCAAGCTCCTTTATTTAGTCTAAATCAGTTTGCATCATATTACGTGAGAAATGGACTTATAAGTCGTTGAACTCAGGACTGTAAGCAATCTCACCAGCATGTCCTGCAAGCGCACCTTCAACTAACTCGATAGCTTGAAAGGCTCCCTCAGGCACATCCCAAGTGCAGCTCAAACCAAACTCACTCGCCGCCTTAAAACCAAAACGACCGTAGTAAGCAGGATCACCAAGCACAACGCAGGCTGGGTAACCAAAATCAACCAAAGTAGAGAAAGCATCTTCAACTAATGACTTGGCGATACCTTGATTGCGATATTCTTCTTTCACCGCAAGAGGCGCAAGGCCCTGCCAATTATGATCGTGACCATTTAGGGTTATAGGGCTAAACATCAGATGACCAATCACCTCACCCTCGTCTGAACAGGCCACCAACGATAGTGTTAAATGACTATTCTCACGCAGGCTCATAACTAAATTAGCTTCTGCATCTGTTTCAAAAACAGATTTCAATAAACGATCAATGACAAGTATATCTGCCGGTGCTTCAGTTCGAATAAGCATTCATTACCTCACTTTGTGTATCTGGAGATTGTACCCCCTTCTGCACAAAATCAGCTAATTGATTTAACAAAGTTTTCATAGGTGTCGGTAATAAGTCCAAATCGACGCTATCCATCAAGTTTTTGACTTCTAAACCAAGTTCAGTATCACCTTCAATAGATAACCTACGCTGGAAGAAAAGCGTATCTGGGTCTTCTTTACGGCCAGCAATGAGTACAAGATCGTTAAGATTGCCGCTAAAGCTTACATCTTCATCAACATCTTTATCAGCTACAACTAGTTGCTCATTTTTGTAGCTAATACACCAACTTAACCCCATATCTTTTATTGAGACTTTAAGCCACTTGTCTTCTAAGAACTCAAAGTCACCGTCCTCTAAAGCTTCTTTAAAGACATTTTTCAGAGATTCCAATAAGGCTCTTTTTTGTACTGTTTTAGGCAATAACTGGACTGGAGATCGCAAAATTGATGCGGCATTTTGAACTAGTTGAGTGCGAATCTTGTTTATCACGTGACTTATCCGTAACTTTGTCAATAATATGGAATGCATCATAGATGATGTTGAGATCTCAGTTACTGTTATGTATCAAATTAACTTCTGTTTGATACTCGACCTTTAATATCCTGAAAATCACAGTTATAGTAACTCAGGTAATGAGAATTACAGCGGATCGCTGCACTCACAGGTAAATATCGATAGTCACACAAAAATTAATAAATATTTATCGATAGTGAATATTCAAGCTCTTGGAGAATTGGTAGTACTTTGATGCCTCCCCAGCAACTACAACATTGGTTTACCCAGCTAACTGCAAACAGTCCGTTCTTTTTTGCAGTACTTGATGCCCAACACAACTATTTTATGGTGAATGAGCGTTACTGCGATATTGCTGGTTTAAGTCAAACCGAGCTTGCTGGGATGAATGACCGCCAAACATTGGGTGAGCAATTCTACCAACATCTTAAGCCGTATTATGAGCGAGCATTCAATGGCGAGGCGATTGAGGCTGAAGTCACTCTCAACGAAACTGACCTCGATACCAGCTTGCACTTTAGCCTCTCCCCTCTAATTAACGGCAAAAAAACCGACTACATCGTCTTTCATGCCTTCGATACCTCAGAAAACCAGGTACTTGTTCGTTCTTTAGAAGAATCCGAAGCAAAATTTCACAAGCTATCTCAACTGCTACCTGATGGGTTACTTCTTGTCGAAAATGATTACATCCTGTCGTCAAACCCGGCCGCAGCAAGGTTACTTGGATTTAACTCGACCACTGAATTGATTGGCGAAGAATTAGGTCGCCTATTTATCGATGAACAAACCAAAACAGTCTTCAACAATAGCCTTAGTTCTATTATTTCAGAGTCTGGTTTAGTTTGCTTAACGGGTGCCCGATGTGGTTTTGAACGTAAGGTTCAATTACATATCGACTCAACTTCTGTCCTTGGTAGTAATACCCAACTTGTCCTGATCCAAGACGCACAAGAAACCACAAAACAATTTACACCCGCTAACAGTGAAGATGCTTACATTGATGCACTGACTAAACTCTATAACCGAGTAGGGTTTACCAAGCGCCTTGAGCAGTTCATTCACAATGAAACTCCAGTTGTGATGCTCTATTTGGACATAGATAATTTCAAGAATATCAATGATTCACTTGGCCATCACATCGGTGACAAAGTGATTAAAGAGGTCGCTTCACGATTAAAACGTTTATTGCCTCGCCAAGCAGTTATTGGCCACTTGGGCGGTGATGAATTTGGTGTAATTCTGCCAGAGCCCGAACACCCTCGAACACCTGAAACGCTCTCTGAGAAGATCATTTCCCTGATCAATCAACCCTTCGATCTTCACCATTTTAGTAAACGCTTAGCCTGCTCTATTGGTAGTGTGAGCTTCCCTCAAGATGGTACAGACGCACGTATCTTGCTGCAAAACGCCGACACAGCTATGTACGAAGCCAAAGATCGTGGTCGTAACCGCCTGATTAAGTTCAACGAACAAATGAACAAAGAAGCGCGTATGCGGCTGTGGCTTGAGATTGAACTGCAGAAAGCACTTCAGCAAAATGGACTTGAGGTTTGGTATCAACCAAAGGTCAATGCCCGTGACTTCACCATCAACGGCGCTGAAGCACTAGTACGTTGGAAGCATCCTGTAGAAGGTTATATTAGCCCTGCGGCATTCATCCCTGTAGCGGAACGTGCTGGTCTTATCGAGCAACTTGGTCGCGTGGTTATGCGTGAAGTATTTGCGACGGTTAAGCGCTGGAAAATGCAAGGTATCCTACCTGGCCGCGTAGCGATCAACCTTTCACCAGAGCAATTCGGCAACCCAAAACTGATTGATTACGTTGAAAAACTACTACGCTCTACAGAATTAGATCCTAGTGCCATTACCTTTGAGCTCACAGAAAGTGCCGTAATGAGTGACAGTGATCACACACTGCAAATGCTGAATGCGATTAAGAAACTAGGCTTTGCTCTGTCTATCGATGATTTTGGTACCGGTTATTCTTCTCTGTCTTACTTGGCTCGCTTCCCAATTGATGAGCTTAAGATAGACCGCGCCTTCATTTCTGATATCGATACACTACCAAAGCAAATCACAGTAATCGAAAACATCATCAACCTTGGTAAATCTCTCGATTTAACTGTGGTTGCGGAAGGTGTCGAAACCAGTGAACAAGCGACGCTACTGTCGAACCTCAACTGTAGCTCCATTCAGGGATTTCATTTCTACCGTCCTCAGCCAAAACAAGATGTTGAAGAGCTATTTGCTCAGAATCGCCGTCACAAAAACTAGTTAAGTGATTCGACTTAATTCTCCCTCATAAGCTAAAACAGAAAAAACGGTCACCAGTCAGTACCTCAAACGGAGTAAAAGCAGATTTATCCATCTAAACCTGCCTTACATCAATTCCGTCATTCATAATTCTTCATAAAATGCTCGCCTCAACTTAATTCTACTGGTAGTGAGCAAATGGAACTCTTATGCCCAGCAGGTAACCTACCTGCTTTGAAAACCGCCATTGATTGCGGTGCGGATGCTGTCTATATCGGATTTAAAGACGATACCAATGCCCGACACTTTGCAGGTCTTAATTTTGCGGGTAAGAAGCTCGATCGTGCCGTGCAATACGTGCATGACCGCAACAAGAAAATTCACGTTGCCTTAAATACTTTTGCTCACCCAAATGGCTTCGAACGATGGACTAACGCCGTAGACAACGCCGCAGCACTGGGGGTTGATGCGCTGATCATTGCAGACATCGCGGTGCTCGAATACGCGGCCAATAAATACCCTGACTTAGAACTGCACCTATCAGTTCAAGCCTCTGCAACCAATGCGGCGGCTATCGACTTCTACCACAAGAACTTCAATGTAAAGCGTGTGGTATTGCCTCGCGTATTGTCGATTCATCAGGTCAAACAGCTTTCTCGTAATATCACTTCTGACGTTGACCTTGAAGTATTCGCCTTTGGTAGCTTGTGCATCATGGCAGAAGGCCGTTGTTACCTCTCTTCCTACATGACAGGCGAATCACCCAATACAGTTGGTGCTTGTTCTCCAGCTAAATACGTTCGCTGGCAAGAAACAGAAACCGGCCTAGAGTCTCGCTTGAATGAAATCCTTATCGATAAGTATGAAGCAGGTGAGAACGCAGGTTACCCAACGCTGTGTAAGGGTCGTTTTGAAGCGGATATCGATGGTGAACGTAAGCGCTATCACGCACTTGAAGAGCCGACTAGTCTAAACACGCTATCCATGTTGCCTGAGCTTTTCGCGGCCAATGTTGCCTCAGTGAAGATTGAAGGTCGCCAACGCAGCCCTGCTTATGTTGAACAAGTGACTCGTACTTGGCGCGCTGCTATCGATCGCTACTTAGCGAATCCTGAACAATACCAAGTAGAACAAGCTTGGAACGCGACACTGGCAAATGTATCTGAAGGTACACAAACCACGCTTGGCGCTTATCACCGTAAATGGCAATAGAGCCAAATGGAGAACTCAATGAAATACGCATTAGGCCCTCTACTTTATTTTTGGCCAAAACAAGATGTTGAAAGCTTCTATGAGCAAGCGAAATTAAGCTCTGCCGACATCATCTACCTAGGTGAAGCCGTGTGTTCAAAGCGTCGTGAGATGAAAGCAAAACACTGGATGGATATTGCCAAAGAGCTGTCGGCTTCAGGCAAGCAAGTCGTACTTTCCACCATGGCATTGCTAGAAGCACCAAGCGAAGTCAACATCATGAAGAAGTACATTGATAACGGTGACTTTGCGATCGAAGCCAACGACGTGTCTGCGATTCAATTAGCAAGCGAAAGCAAAGTGCCTTTTGTGGTTGGCCCGGCGGTTAATACCTACAATGCACGCACTCTGAACCTGTTCTTGAAACAAGGTATGACGCGTTGGTGTATGCCTGTTGAGCTTTCTCGCGAATGGCTAAGCAACGTAATGACACAGTGCGAAGATCTTAATATCCGTAATAAGTTCGAAGTAGAAGTATTTAGCCACGGCTACCTACCACTTGCTTACTCAGCGCGTTGCTTTACCGCTCGCGCGGAAAACAAAGCCAAAGACGATTGCGAAACTTGTTGTATCAAATACCCAACAGGGCTACAAGTCGAAAGTCAAGAAGGCCAGTCGGTATTTAACCTTAACGGCATTCAGACACAATCGGGCTACTGCTACAACCTAGTTAACGATCTACCGAACATGCATGACCTAGTCGATGTGGTTCGTTTAAGCCCACTCGGCATCGATACCTTCTCTGAAATTAATAACTTCAGAGCGAACGAGCAAGGTCAAAAACCGATGAAAATTGAAAGCCGCCAATGCAACGGTTACTGGCATCAACTCGCAGGTTTAGACGTTAAGAACATCTAGTTCCTTAAATTAGAATAATCAGTAACAGATACAAAAAAGGTCTAGCATTCGCTAGACCTTTTATCATTCAGTTTAAGAAAAACGATCTACGCCGTCGCGGTTTCCAGCGGCGCAGCATCGAGCTTCTTTACGTCTTTGTAGAGCATGATCATAACAACTACACTTAACGCGATATTGGACAATGGATACGCAATCCAGATCCCCGGCACACCGTACAACTTAGGCATAATATACAAGAAAGGTAATTGGATAAGCATGTTACCTATCGTCACAAACATCGCCTTGCTGCCCTTGTTCACCGCTTGATAGTAAGCACCCGCTACGACTAAGAAGCCATCAAGAGCCAGTGCAAACATGTGTAGTCGAACACCCAACACGGTGTACTCAACTAGCTGAGGTTCATCTGAGTTAAATACTGACACAAACTCACGTGGGAACGCGTTCAAAAGTAGCACGAACGCAACACCGATCAATACTGAACTCATCATCGCAATCTTAAGTAACTTACGAATGTTCGCTTGATTACGCGCACCATGGTTGTAACTCACTAATGGTTGCATGCCGTTTGCGATGCCTTCAGCAGTGAGGTAGTAAACCGTCACGATGTAGCCCAAAATCGCATAAGCACCAATCATCAACTGGTCGCCATACTGGGAGAACAACGCATTGTGCAGCGCCACCATCATCGAACCATAAGCGTACATAAAGAAGCTTGATGTACCAATCGAGAAGATTTGTGGAATCACATCAAGTTTCAGTCTCAATTCATTCCAGCGTAAACGAAGGTTTGCTCGATGCGAGAAAAAGTAAGCTAAGCCAAGTGCAGTCACTACAAACTGGGCAATCGCTGTTGCTAATGCTGCGCCCATCAACTCCCAACCATATAGAGCGATGAACAGGTAATCGAGTACGATATTAATTACTGCGCCAACGATCATCAGTATCGTTGCTAGATTAGGGCTGTCGTCGTTACGCAGTAAAAACGGCATCGCGATCGAACCCAAAGTGAAGACACTAGCACCAATCAGGATGTGTAAATATTGCAGGCCGAGTTCGTACACACGTCCTTCTGCACCCTGCCAAAATAAGAAATTGTCGGCGAACAAAAACAACACTGCAGAAACAATAGGCGTTATCGCTAGCAACAAGGTTAAACCTGTTGCTAAGATCTGCTTAGCGCCTTGAGTATCTTTTTCACCTTGGTGAATCGAGACAAGCGCCCCCGTACCCACGCCTACTAGCATACCAATACCGAGGATCGACCCAATAACAGGCCACGCGACGTTAATACCCGCAAGTCCATCGGCACCTACATAACGACCAATGAAAATGCCATCTACCACTTGGTAAAGGCCATTAACTAACATAGCTGCTACGGTAGGAATTGTGTATCGCCAGAATTGACGACTAATTGAGTTACTCATTTCTTACTCTACTTTCATTAGTGAGCCACCTATCAATATGACGCGACTCAAATTAGTTAACAAGGCTAACTAAATATCTAAATTGTTTACTTCAAAGCTTTGTATAACAGCTGGTTTAATTGTAAGGATTCCTGTTCAGACAAACGACTTTCTAATATTTGTGCCATTACCTGGTAGATCTTACTCTCTTCTTCCAACCCCACTTCTGCCTTATCGGTCAAAATGACCAATTTAGATCTCGCATCCTCAAGCGAAGCTTTGCGTTCGACGAGGCCTTTTCTTTCTAACCTTTGAACCATGGTAGTCGCTGAAGGTTTAGTAACCTGCATCTCAACCGCAAGATCTGTTAGCCTAATAGGTTCTGGCGACGCCTGAATGACCTTCAAATAATCGTACTCATTGAAGCTCAATTGACAGATAGGATCTTCATTAACTTGAGTTCGCCATATCTTAGAGGCGAAGCGTTCAATCTTTTCTAAATTCTGGTTCAGCATACTTACCCAATCAAAGCATTGCATTTAGTTAGCAAGGCTAACTATTTTAATACTGTGTAATTAAAAAGCAATCGAAATGAAATAGGACATATAAAAAAACCGCTGACAGGCAGCGGCTTCTTAAATTTCTAATATGTATTTTATTTAGCTTTGGCTTCTTCTTCAGCTTCTGCCAGTTTAGCGGCTGCTAGTTTAGACTGCGCCAAATGTTCTGCTTTAAGCGTGCTAAAGATACGGCTTAACTCTAGGAATGAATAGCGATGTTCAACGTATTCATATACGTTAAAAGATACCGCTAGCTTGTACAAAGAGATCGCATTCGCGTAATCACCATTCATGTGGTAGCGCTTAGCAAGGTAGAAGTAAGTCTCTGTTAGGCGCTGTGCAAGTAACGTGTTATCACGAGTACCCGTTAAGATCGCCTTAAAAGCCTGCTCTTCAGTAATATCGTCAAGCATGATCGCAACTAATACCCATCCCCACTGCTCATCACGGCTCTCGTAACGCTTTTGCAAATCAAGCTTGGCTTGCTCTGGAGTGAGTTCATGCTGAATGATATAAAGCCACAGAGCGCGAAACGGATCGCTAGGATCATCGGCGTAGTGCTTCATCATCTCTTCATTGGCTAAATCATAGCGCTCGCCATAGTAGAGTGCGATAGAGCGATTTCGTTCTGCATATGAGTTTGCAGGATCAAGCTCTAACGTCGAATCAAAAGACTCATAAGCGGCATCAAACTCCCCTACTTGCGTAAAGTAAACACCCAAAAGGTTGAAGATATCAGGTTGAGCGGGGTTCAATGAAAGAGACTGATTGAAATCAAGACGTGCTAAATCACGCAGGCCAACGCTGTCGTAGTAGTTACCACGTTCAAACAGCATTTTAGCTCGAACTTCATCGTTCAGATCTGGGCGCTGTAATAACTGACTAAGGCGTGCAATTTGAACTTCTTGTTGAACACTTGGTTGCAGTGGCACTGCCATTGGTGGATAAACCCAACGAGAGGTGTTATCTGATGTTGTCGCACAACCAGTTAGTACAAGCAGTAAACACATACTCGCGGTTTGAAACCATTTCACAAATAATTACTCCTGTTATGACCGCAATAAAAAAGGGGAGCGATATGCTCCCCTTTATAACATGCTTTTTTACCAATGGGTTAGAAATCACTAAAAAGCGATATTCCCATCAATACGCTAAGAATTACTCAGCAGCAGGTGCTTCGCCTTCAGCTGGTGTTTCAACTGCTTCTTTCATGCTTAGACGTACACGGCCTTGACGGTCAATTTCAAGAACCTTAACAGGTACTTCTTGACCTTCAGTTAGGTAGTCAGACACTTTCTCAACGCGCTTGTCAGCGATTTGAGAGATGTGTACTAGACCATCTTTACCTGGAAGGATAGTAACGAATGCACCGAAGTCAGCTAGACGAGCAACTTTACCTTGGTAAATGCGGCCAACTTCAACTTCAGCAGTGATCTCTTCGATACGACGGATAGCTTCTTTAGCAGCTGCGCCTTCAGTAGCAGCAATCTTAATCGTGCCATCGTCTTCGATTTCGATTGTAGTACCTGTTTCTTCACAAAGAGCACGGATAACTGCGCCACCTTTACCGATAACATCTTTGATCTTATCAGAGCTGATTTTCATTGTGTGGATACGTGGAGCGAATTCAGAGATATCTTCACGAGCACCAGAGATAGCTTCATCCATTACAGAAAGGATGTGCTTACGTGCACCTTGCGCTTGGTTAAGAGCAATTTGCATGATCTCTTTAGTGATACCTTCGATCTTGATGTCCATTTGAAGTGCAGTGATACCAGCATTAGTACCTGCTACTTTAAAGTCCATGTCGCCTAGGTGATCTTCGTCGCCAAGAATGTCAGAAAGAACAACGAAATCGTCGCCTTCTTTAACAAGACCCATTGCGATACCCGCAACAGAAGCTTTGATTGGAACACCAGCATCCATAAGCGCTAGAGATGTACCACATACAGAAGCCATTGAAGAAGAACCGTTAGATTCTGTGATTTCCGATACAACACGAACTGTGTATGGGAATTCATCAACAGAAGGCATTACAGCTTGGATACCACGTTTAGCAAGCTTACCGTGACCAATTTCACGACGCTTAGGAGAACCAACGAAACCAGTTTCACCTACACAGTATGGAGGGAAGTTGTAGTGTAGAAGGAAGTTATCTTTCTTCTCACCCATTAGGCTATCGATGATTTGTGCATCACGTTGTGTACCAAGCGTTGCAGTAACAAGTGCTTGAGTTTCACCACGAGTGAATAGAGAAGAACCGTGTGTACGTGGAAGAACACCAGTACGTACGTCTAGCGCACGAACCATGTCTTTTTCACGGCCATCGATACGTGGGTTGCCAGCAATGATGCGGCTACGTACTACGTTTTTCTCTAGAGAACCAAGCATGCCGCGGATTTCGCGCTCATCTAGGTTTTCGTCTTGTGCAATTAGAGTTTCAACAACGTCGTTCTTAATTGCGCCAACTTGCTCGTAACGAGCCATTTTCTCAGTGATCTGGTACGCGTCAGATAGACGAGTTTCAGCTTGCTCAGCAACTTTAGCTTTAAGCTCAGTGTTAACTGCTGGCGCTTCCCAGTTCCAAGATGGAGTTGCAACTTCAGCAGCAAACTCGTTGATCGCTTTAATTACAACTTGTTGTTGGTCGTGACCGAAAACAACAGCTGAAAGCATCTCTTCTTCAGATAGGTTATCTGCTTCAGATTCAACCATTAGCACTGCGCCTTCTGTACCAGACACAACTAGGTCTAGTTTAGAGTTTTCAAGCTCAGTATTTGATGGGTTAAGAACAAGTTCGCCATCGATGTGGCCAACACGTGCAGCACCGATAGGACCATTGAATGGTGCACCAGAGATAGCAAGTGCAGCAGACGTTGCGATCATAGTGATCATGTCTGGGTTTACGTCAGGGTTGATAGATACAACCGTAGCGATAACTTGAACTTCGTTTTTGAACGCACTTGGGAAAAGTGGGCGAATTGGACGGTCAATCAGACGAGCTGTTAGTGTTTCGCCTTCAGAAGGACGACCTTCACGCTTAAAGAAGCCACCAGGGATTTTACCCGCAGCGTATGTACGCTCTTGGTAGTTAACTGTTAGAGGGAAGAAATCTTGACCTGCAACAGCTTCTTTCTTAGCAACAACAGAAACGAATACTGATGTATCGTCCATAGTTGCCATTACAGCAGCAGTAGCTTGACGTGCGATTACGCCCGTTTCTAGAGTAACGGTGTGATTACCGTACTGGAACGATTTTACAACTGGTTTTTCAAACATTGTATATCCTTAGCTCTAAAGTCATGACTTTAGATTAAGTGAATAATGACTCAAGATATTACCAATCGCGACTAGTGAAAAGGGACTCGAGATAGTGTTTCTTTGTATGAATTCATACGCCGAATTAGGACCAAATCCGCCTTTGAATAGTCGCGACCTATTGGCCGACATCTGTGACTGTAATCTCTTGAGAAGGTTGATTGCCAAACGTGAAAACGCTATAGGCGGGCGTAGTATAAACTATTTTTATTAGGAGATATATTTCCTATCAGAAAAAGCCAGGTGATATTCTAAGCATCCGGTCTGCCATTTTCTTACAGGCACAAAAAAAGGAGCATAAATGCTCCTTTTCTTCAAACTGTCTTTGCAGACATCGCTATTAGCGACGTAGGCCTAGACGCTTGATTAGGTCTTGGTAACGAGCAAGGTTTTTGCCTTTCAAGTAATCAAGAAGCTTACGACGGCTAGAAACCATACGTAGTAGACCACGACGGCTGTGGTGATCGTGCTTGTGTGCTTTGAAGTGACCTTGTAGGTGGTTGATAGAAGCAGTAAGTAGTGCTACTTGTACTTCTGGTGAACCTGTGTCGCCTTCAGATTGTGCGTATTCTGCAACGATTGCTGCTTTAGTTTCTGCATTCAGAGACATAATTCTCTCCTGATAAGAGTAAGTTTATATTTGTAGCAGCCAATCTCTGATTCAGCCGCTACGCGAGCCGAGGATTATAGGGAAGTTTATGAATTGGTGCAATAACAATCGAACGCCTTAAAACGAAAAAAGCGAACCACTAAATGAAAGGGCTCGCTTTCTTTATCAATTGTTGGCCCTTAAGGACGAACGACTAATATTCTGACTCGATTTAAACGCTACGCTTGTGGCTCTTCATCTCTGAAAACCACCAAGCGCTTAGGTGCAACTCGGCCATCTTCTGCAATCTGAGCAACGCCAACAAACAGCTTTTCTTCACCACTTGTCATACGAACCGTGCCTTCAGTTGGTGCACCAGAAACCTGAACTGGCATGCCGTGCTGAACTAGGTCAGTCAGTTCCGCGTTCAAATTCACTTCTGGTAAGTCTTCTACGGCAGTGTCCATTGGCATCAGAAGTGGATCAAGCAGCTCTTTTGGTGCAATTTCTTGCGCTTGTGCTTGCTCTAGGATCTCGTTTAACTGCTCCAAAGTCACCATACGTTCATAAGGGTACTTTGCTACACCAGTACGACGAAGCATTGTCACGTGAGCACCACAACCTAGCATTTCACCAAGGTCATCGGTAATTGTGCGAATGTAAGTGCCTTTCGAACAATGCACTTCCATTTCAACTTCATCACCTTCAAAGCGAAGCAATTCAATAGAGTACACAGTGATCTTACGAGACTCTCGAGGTACTTCAATACCTGCGCGAGCGTATTCGTACAAAGGCTTACCTTGATACTTCAATGCCGAGAACATTGATGGGATCTGGTCGGTTTCACCCTTAAAGCTTGCAATGCAACGTTCAAGTTGTTCTTGAGTCACATTCACTTCACGAGTTTCAACCACTTCACCATCAGAGTCAGAGGTGTTGGTACGCTCACCAAGCTTAGCGATTACTACGTAGCGCTTATCAGAATCTAGAAGAAACTGAGAAAACTTCGTTGCTTCACCAAGACAAATTGGCAGCATGCCAGTCGCAAGAGGATCCAGAGCACCTGTGTGCCCTGCCTTCTCTGCAAAGTAAATACGCTTTACTTTTTGCAGTGCATCATTAGATGAAATACCAGTAGGCTTATCTAACAGAATTACCCCGTTAATAGGGCGACCTTTACGACGGCGAGCCATTACTCTTCGTCCTTAGACTGAATTTCGTCAGTGCGGCCAGCTTCTTGCTGCTTACGCTTATCGTCGCTTAGAACTTCACTCACTAGGTTAGACATACGCATGCCTTCTACCAATGTGTTGTCGTAAGTAAAACGTACTTCAGGCGTTAGACGGTGGCGAATGCGCTTACCAAGAGCCATACGAACTGGCACTTCATGCTCTTTAAGAGCAGCAAGGCACGATTCAGGCGTTTGCTCGCCGATACATAGGAAAGTAACGAATACTTTTGCGTATGCAAGGTCACGAGACACTTCTACGTCTGAGATCGTTACCATACCAATACGTGAGTCACGAACTTCACGTTGTAGGATAAGGGCAAGCTCTTTTTGAAGCTGCTGAGACACACGCTGTGTGCGGCTAAATTCTTTTGACATTTTCTTTTCTCACTTAGAAAGATGGGGGGCTTGGTAATTACCAGCCCCCCATGGTGTATTCAACAACCGATTACTTATTACCATTACTAGTAATGTTAGTAACCTTAGTCAATATGTCGAGTCCTACTGACTGATTAGTCTAGAGTACGTTTAACTTCAACAATTTCGAATACTTCGATCTGGTCACCAACGCGAACGTCGTTGTAGTTCTTAACGCCGACACCACACTCGTAACCATTTTTAACTTCTTGAACGTCATCTTTAAAGCGACGAAGTGACTCTAGTTCACCTTCGTAGATAACAACGTTTTCACGAAGTACACGGATTGGGTTGCTACGCTTAATTGTACCTTCAGTAACAATACAACCAGCGATTGCGCCAAGCTTAGGTGACTTAAATACGTCACGAACTTGTGCAAGACCAATGATCTCTTGACGGAATTCAGGAGCAAGCATACCGCCCATCGCCTGTTTAACTTCGTCAATCAGTTGGTAGATGATTGAGTAGTAACGTAGATCTAGGTTTTCGTTCTGAACCGTACTACGCGCAGTTGCGTCAGCACGAACGTTGAAACCAAGGATGATAGCGTTAGAAGCCGCTGCAAGCGTTGCATCAGTT
Organism: Vibrio sp. R78045; assembly: GCF_042466085.1. NCBI lineage: Bacteria > Pseudomonadati > Pseudomonadota > Gammaproteobacteria > Vibrionales > Vibrionaceae > Vibrio > Vibrio sp. R78045. The sequence goes on along the minus strand of NZ_JAXHBS010000008.1, from coordinate 447,665 downwards.
TCAGTAATACCACCAACACCAGAGCCTACGATGTTCACTTTAACTTCGTCAGTTGACAGTTTCAGTAGAGAATCAGCAATCGCTTCTACAGAACCTTGAACGTCAGCTTTAAGTACAACGTTAAGTTCAGCAACTTCACCAGCCGTCATGTTCGCGAACATGTTCTCTAGTTTCGCTTTTTGTTGGCGAGCTAGTTTAACATCACGGAATTTACCTTGACGGTAGTTTGCAACTTCACGCGCTTTACGCTCATCACGTACAACAGTCGCTTCGTCACCTGAAGCAGGAACGCCAGAAAGACCTAGAATTTCTACAGGGATAGATGGACCTGCAGTTTCAATGTCTTTACCGTTTTCATCACGCATTGCACGAACACGACCGTACTCTTGACCACAAAGAACGATATCGCCTTTGTTTAGAGTACCAGACTGTACTAGTACTGTTGCAACTGGACCACGACCTTTATCAAGACGAGATTCAACAACAACACCAGATGCCATGCCTTCTTTAACTGCTGTAAGCTCAAGAACTTCAGACTGAAGAAGGATTGCTTCTAGAAGACCATCGATGTTTGTACCCTGTTTTGCAGAGATGTGAACGAAGATGTTCTCGCCGCCCCATTCTTCAGGGATAACGTCGTATTGAGCTAGCTCATTCTTAACGTTGTCTGGGTTTGCACCCTCTTTATCGATCTTGTTCACAGCAACAATCAGAGGAACACCTGCCGCTTTCGCGTGCTGGATTGCTTCGATTGTTTGTGGCATTACGCCATCGTCTGCTGCTACTACTAGGACAACGATATCTGTCGCTTGAGCACCACGAGCACGCATAGCGGTAAACGCCGCGTGTCCAGGAGTATCAAGGAACGTGATCATGCCGTTATCAGTATCTACGTGGTAAGCACCAATGTGCTGCGTGATACCGCCAGCTTCGCCAGAAGCAACGTGTGCTTTACGAATGTAATCAAGTGTTGAAGTTTTACCGTGGTCAACGTGACCCATGATAGTAACAACAGGAGCACGACCCTCAGCCGTTGCATTGTTGTCACGGTCAGCTAGTACCGCTTCTTCAAGTTCGTTTTCTTTACGTAGGATAACCTTGTGGCCCATTTCTTCAGCAACAAGTTGTGCTGTTTCTTGGTCAATCACTTGGTTGATAGTCGCCATAGCGCCCATCTTCATCATTACTTTGATAACTTCAGTTGCTTTAACTGACATTTTGCTCGCCAGTTCAGAAACAACGATAGTTTCGCCGATAGCAACGTCAGATTTAGCAACCGTCGCTGACTTATCGAAGCCTTGCTGCATTGAAGTTGGTTTAGCAAGCTTACCTTTACCGCCACGACCACGTTGGTTACGACCGCCACGGTTGTTTGCTGGTTGGTTAGCAGGAGCTGCTTTCTTCTTGCGACGACGAGGTGCTTTCTCGTCTTTCTTATCTGCCGCATCTTCAGCTTCACGAGCGTAAGTAGAAGTAGTCACATGGTAATCCGCAGATTTCTCTTGCTCTTTCTTCTTCTTCTCTTCTTCAGACCAACGTTCTTGGTTCTCTTCAGCTAACTTACGAGCTTCTTCAACAAGCTTAGCTGCTTCAGCTTCTGCTTTACGAGTTGCTTCTTGCTCTTGACGAGCTTTAAGTTCATCCGCTTCTTTTTTCGCTTGTGCGTTAGCGTCTGCATTTTTTGAATTCATGTCTTTTTTAGCCTTTTCAGCTTGTGCGCGTTGAGCCTTCTCTTCAGCATCACGTTTTGCATCCGCTTCACGTGTTACTTTTTCTTCGGCTTCGCGCTGTGCTTTCTCTGCAGCATCACGTTTCGCTTGCTCTTCAGCATCGCGTTGTGCTTTCTCTTCCGCTTCACGATTAGCTAGTTCCTCAGCTTCACGTTTCGCTTCATCTTCAATAGTGCTGCGCTTCACGTAAGTACGTTTTTTACGTACCTCTACTTGAACATCCTTACTCTTACCGCCTCCAGCAGCAACACTTAACGTGCTGCGGGTCTTGCGCTGAAGAGTTAAACGAGTCGGTTCTGTTTCACCAGAAGTATCACCATGCTCCTTTTTTAGGTGCGTTAGCAATGTTTGCTTCTCTGAATCAGTCACTTGATCCGACCCTGATTTCTTCATGCCTGCATCAGCAAGTTGTTCAATTAAGCGGTCAACTGGCGTACCAATCTCTTCACTCAGTGCTTTAACTGTTAATTGTGTCATACCGCTTTCTCTCCTTGCTGAATTATTCTTCGTCGCCGAACCAACAGATGTTACGCGCAGCCATAATTAGCTCGCCTGCACGCTCTGCAGTTAGGTCTTCGATGCCTTCTAGTTCATCAACGCCTTGGTCAGCTAGGTCTTCCAATGTCGCAACGCCTTTTGCTGCTAGCTTGTAAGCCATTTCACGCTCAAGACCTTCAAGTGCAAGTAAGTCTTCAGCAGGCTCAACACCGTCGAAAGTTTCTTCTTTCGCTAGCGCTAGAGTAGTCAGTGCGTCTTTTGCGCGGTTACGTAGTTCTTCAACGATACCTTCGTCTAGACCGTCTACTTCAAGAAGCTCGTTCACAGGAACGTATGCTACTTCTTCAAGCGTAGAGAAACCTTCTTCAACAAGCATTTGAGCAAAGTCTTCTTCGATGTCTAGGTGCTTCATGAAGTTTTCAATAGAAGCAACAGCTTCTTCTTGGTGCTTCTTCTCAAGATCAGCAACAGTCATCACGTTCAGTTCCCAACCAGTTAGTTGAGAAGCTAGACGTACGTTTTGACCACTACGTCCAATCGCTTGTGCTAGGTTATCCGCTTCAACAGCGATATCCATAGAGTGTGCATCTTCATCAACGATGATAGATGCAACGTCAGCAGGAGCCATAGCGTTGATTACGAATTGAGCCGGGTTATCGTCCCAAAGAACGATATCGATACGCTCACCGCCAAGATCGTTAGAAACAGCTTGTACACGAGCACCACGCATACCAACACACGCACCAACAGGATCGATACGTTTGTCGTTTGTTTTCACAGCGATTTTAGCACGAGAACCAGCGTCACGTGCAGCACCTTTAAGTTCAATTAGCTCTTCACCAATCTCAGGCACTTCAACACGGAATAACTCAGCTAGCATTTCTGGCTTCGAACGAGTAACAAAAAGCTGGAAACCACGAGCTTCTGGTTTAACTGCGTAAAGAAGACCACGAACACGGTCACCTGGACGGAAGTTTTCACGAGGAAGTTGGTCATCACGAAGGATTACCGCTTCAGCGTTGTTACCTAGGTCTAGAATAACGGTATCACGGTTAACTTTCTTAACTGCACCAGTTACTAGCTCGCCTTCGTTATCAATAAACTGTTCAACGATTTGAGCGCGTTCAGCTTCACGTACTTTCTGTACGATAACTTGCTTAGCCGTTTGAGTCGTAATACGGTCAAACGTTACTGATTCGATATCATCTTCAATGAAACCGCCAAGTTCGATCTCTGGGTCATCGTACTTTGCAGCTTCAATAGAGATTTCTTTTGTTGGGAATTCAACTTCCTCAACAGCTTCCCAACGACGGAAAGTTTCGAAATCACCCGTTTTACGGTCGATTTCAACACGAACTTCGATTTCTAATTCGCTTTTCTTTTTTGTTGCCGTTGCAAGCGCGATTTCAAGCGCTTCAAAAATACGCTCACGAGGAACTGCTTTCTCATTAGAAACAGCTTCTACTACCGCCAAAATTTCTTTGTTCATTAATCTAGCCTCTTAAGCTCTTCTCTCTAGGAGAACTAAAATTTAGGGATCAGGTTAGCTTTCGCAATATTGCTAAGGACGAATTCTTCTTCTTGTCCTTCAACCAATACTTTTACTGTCTCGCCTTCGATAGATTGGATATCACCTTTCCATTTACGACGGTTGCCGACAGCCATTTTCAAAACGATGCTTACCTCGTGACCAATAAATTGTTGGTAATGCTCTGCTTTGAACAGTGGTCTCTCTAAACCTGGTGAAGACACTTCAAGGTTATAAGCCACTGAAATTGGATCTTCAACGTCCATTACGGCACTTACTTGGTGACTAACTTCAGCGCAATCATCTACATTGATACCATTTGGTGAATCGATGTAAATACGTAGCGTTGAGTGCTCACCAGCACGAATAAATTCTAATCCAACTAACTCATAACCCGATGCTGCTACTGGAGCGTCAAGCATTTCAGTAAGTTGTCTTTCTAAACCAGTCATTTAACCACTCCAGAAACAAAAAAAGGGCTCAAAGCCCAATTTAAATTCCAAGCAAACATTATCTAAACGCATTTACAAATGCTTAGATAACAAAAAACCCCGTATAAGCCGGGGTTTTTGTTGCTGGACCCTTATATGTTAAGTGCCATCATATTTGATATCACACTTAACTCACAGTGAGGTTCACACTGTGCAAACTTGCTACCAATACAAGCTATATAATAGCATTGAAATTGGTTGCGGGAGCCGGATTTGAACCGACGACCTTCGGGTTATGAGCCCGACGAGCTACCAAACTGCTCCATCCCGCGTCCGACTTGCGAGCATTATACGCCCAACAAGATGTTTTACAAGTTTGTAAACATGGTGCCGAGAGAGGGACTCGAACCCTCACACCCTAAGGCACTAGCACCTCATGCTAGCGTGTCTACCAATTTCACCATCTCGGCATCAAATCTTTACAGCTTATTGTGGAATTTCGTCGCCTTGCGCCGGAATTTCACTCGCTGCATCATCAGCTTGCTGAATTACCTGACCTTGAGTCGGGTCAATCCATTGTGACTCAGTCTTATGTGTAGACATATTACCAAGCACTAAGCTAAGGATAAAAAATGTAGTTGCAAAAACTGCAGTCATTCGGGTAAGGAAATTTCCTGAGCCACCAGCACCAAACACAGTGTTTGAAGCGCCAGCACCGAAAGAGGCTCCCATATCTGCGCCTTTACCTTGTTGAATCAACACTAGGCCAATTACACCAAGCGCTGCCAACAGGTAAATCACAAGTAGAACTGTAAACATTTTTCCACCTATGTTCCTAATTGTTGAGCCAGCGCCGTTCAAAAAACTATTTTTAAGAACAAGGCTAGCGACCTCCTAACTGAAGGCCGAGCAATACTAGCGAATGAGGCGATGGCTGACAAGGAGAATTTGCTAAAAAATAAGCCTTTACCAAGTGAGTGGTCAAAAAAAGGTCAAAAGCGACACAAAACTCATTTTCGCCTCTTTTGACCGTTCTGTAACTCAACCAATCCTAATAACAGGTACATATCATTGCACCTGCTAAATAAAGACTAAATTAGCAGTTTGCTTTTACTGCATCAGCAATTTTAAGTGCCGAAGATTGAACTAACTCAGCGTCTTCGCCTTCTACCATTACGCGCAATAGTGGCTCTGTGCCAGATTTACGTAATAGCACACGGCCTTTCTCGCCAAGTTCCGCTTCCACTTCAACCACAGCCGCTTTAACCGCCTCTGCTTCTAGTGGGTTTGAATCTCCGCTGAAGCGAACATTTTCTAGGACTTGAGGGTATAACGTCATACCTTGAGAAAGTTCATTCAATGTCATTTCACTATCGACTACCGAAGCCAGAACTTGCAGAGCAGCAACAATAGCATCGCCCGTCGTTACTTTGTCTAATAGGATAACGTGACCCGAATTTTCTGCACCGATCTTCCAGCCTTTAGCAAGAAGTTGCTCCATTACGTAACGGTCACCAACAGCAGCGCGAACAAACGGAATACCTAACTGCTTAAGGCCGTTTTCCATACCAAGGTTCGTCATTAGTGTACCAACTACGCCACCTTTCAATTCACCACGACGCAGTGCATCACGAGCAATGATGTAAGCGATCTGGTCGCCATCAACCTTGTTCCCTAGCTCATCAACCATGATGATACGATCACCATCACCATCAAAACCAAGGCCTAATGCTGCATTTTCTGCAAGCACTTTCGCTTGCAGAGCACGTACATCCGTTGCGCCTACTTCGTGGTTGATGTTAGTACCATTTGGCTCAACACCAATCGCAATAACTTCAGCTCCTAGCTCTCTGAATACAGCGGGAGCAATGTGGTAAGTCGCACCATGGGCACAATCAACAACAATCTTCATTCCTGCAAGCGTCATCTGATTTGGGAACGTGCTTTTACAAAACTCAATATAACGGCCAGCCGCATCGTTTAAACGTACCGCCTTACCAAGTTCAAATGAATCAACACATTCGATGTCTTTATCCAGTTCCGCTTCAATCGCTAGCTCGATATCGTCTGGCAATTTAGTCCCCTCTGAAGAGAAAAACTTGATGCCATTATCGTAGTAAGGATTATGCGATGCAGAGATAACAATCCCCGCCTCAGCACGGAAAGTTTGCGTTAGATAAGCAACAGCCGGTGTCGGCATTGGCCCCGTAAACGTAGCCTGAAGACCCGCAGCAGCTAAGCCAGCTTCTAAAGCAGACTCAAGCATGTAGCCAGAGATGCGAGTATCTTTACCGATAATCACTTTCTTTGTGCCTTGTTTAGCAAGAACACGACCCGCAGCCCAGCCAAGCTTCAGAACAAAATCAGGTGTAATCGGGTACTGGCCTACTTTGCCACGCACACCATCAGTGCCGAAGTAACGTCTTTTATCAGACATGTTGATTTTCCTTAATTATGATTAGTGATTGTTATTCATCACTTCGATTATCTTCATCGCTTCCAACGTATCTTCGACGTCATGAACACGAATAATTTGTGCACCTTTCATTGCTGCAATGGTCGCACAAGTAACACTGGCGACCATGCAGTCCGCAGGAGCTTTGTCTAATAGCTTAAAAATCATCGATTTTCTCGACATCCCCGCCAAGACAGGTAACCCAAGCGTGTGAAATTTTTCAAGGTGCGCTAATAGGCGGTAATTATGCTCAATGGTTTTACCAAAACCAAAACCGGGATCCAGAATCAACTGCTCTTTTGATATCCCTACAGCCTCACAAGCTTCAACCCTTTCTTGTAAGAAAGCTTCTACATCCGTTAGAACATCGTCGTAACTAGGATTCGCTTGCATAGTTCTTGGCTGACCTTTCATGTGCATCAGGCAAACCGGAACCTTCGCATCAGCGGCAGCTTCTAAAGCACCGGGCTCTTGTAAAGCTCGCACATCATTGATCAAATCAGCACCAGCTTCAACCGCTTGACGCATCACTTCAGCTTTACTGGTATCGATAGAAATCCAGACATCAAATCTAGCTTGAATAGCTTTAATAGCAGGAATAACTCGAGATAATTCTTCTTCTAAGGCAACCTCAGGAGCGCCAGGACGAGTCGACTCACCACCAATGTCAATGATGCTAACACCAGCTTGAATCATTCGTTCAGCTTGTAACAAAGCATTGTCTAATGAACTAAATTTACCACCATCAGAGAAAGAGTCAGGCGTGACATTGAGAATACCCATTACATGTGGGCGGTCTAAAACGAGCGTTTTATTGTGTGCTTTTAATATCATGGAAGGCTGGTCTTAAAGGTAAAAACATCTTGGGCTAGAAACAGAAAAACCCTGAGCGTACTCAGGGTTTTAATTTAAAGCTTAGCGATTAAGAATCTTTGTTTTGAGCATCATCTGATTCAGATTTAACTTCTTCAACTTTCGATTCTTCAGCTTTTGGTTCGGCTGCTTCTTCTGATTTCGCTTCAGGTTTAGCTTCTTCCTTTGCAGGTTCTGCTTTCGCCTGGTCACCCCAACCAGCAGGCTCGCGAATGTCGTCTTTACGTTCCATCAGGTCATCAATCTGACCAGCATCAATCGTTTCAAACTTCATTAGTGCATCTTTCATCGAGTGCATGATATCCATGTTCTCTTCGAGAATTTGCTTCGCACGAGCGTAGTTGCGGTCGATTAAGATACGAATTTCTTCATCGATCAACTTAGTTGTATCGTCAGAAACATGTTTCGCTTGGCTCATGCCACGACCTAGGAAAACTTCGCCTTCTTCTTCAGCATATAAAAGAGGACCCAGTTTTTCAGAGAAGCCCCACTGCGTGACCATCTTACGAGCAATATCAGTTGCACGTTCGATATCGTTAGACGCACCAGTCGAAACTTTGTCTTTACCGTAGATAAGTTCTTCAGCAAGACGACCACCGTACAAGCTAGAGATCATTGATTCTAGATGTTGGCGAGACATACTTACGCGGTCTTGCTCAGGTAGGTACATAGTTACACCAAGCGCGCGACCACGTGGAATGATTGAAACCTTGTACACTGGATCGTGTTCTGGTACCAAACGACCAACAATCGCGTGACCCGCTTCGTGGTAAGCCGTTGACTCTTTCACTTCTTCAGACATCACCATCGAACGGCGCTCAGCACCCATCATGATTTTGTCTTTCGCAAGCTCAAACTCGACCATCGAAACATTTCGCTTGTTACCACGAGCAGCAAACAGCGCCGCTTCGTTCACAAGGTTGGCAAGATCTGCACCAGAGAAGCCTGGAGTACCACGAGCAATCAGAGATGGTTCAACATCACCCGACAGTGGAACTTTACGCATGTGTACTTTAAGAATCTGTTCACGACCACGTACATCAGGCAGACCAACCACAACTTGGCGGTCAAAACGACCAGGACGAAGTAATGCAGGGTCTAGTACGTCTGGACGGTTAGTTGCAGCGATAACGATAATACCTTCGTTACCTTCGAAACCATCCATCTCAACCAGCATTTGGTTAAGTGTTTGTTCACGTTCATCGTGACCACCACCAACACCAGCACCACGTTGACGACCTACAGCATCGATTTCATCGATAAAGATGATACAAGGTGCTGCTTTTTTCGCTTGCTCGAACATGTCACGCACACGAGATGCACCAACACCAACAAACATTTCAACGAAATCAGAACCTGAGATAGTAAAGAACGGTACTTTCGCTTCACCAGCAATCGCTTTTGCAAGCAACGTTTTACCAGTACCAGGAGGACCAACCAACAGGATACCTGTAGGAATCTTACCACCTAGCTTTTGGAAACGACTAGGGTCGCGAAGGTAATCAACCAGCTCTTTAACGTCTTCTTTTGCTTCGTCACAACCAGCAACATCCGCAAACATCGTTTTAATTTGTTCTTCGCTCATCATACGAGCTTTGCTCTTACCAAAAGACATAGCGCCTTTACCGCCGCCACCGCCTTGCATTTGACGCATGAAGAAAATCCACACACCAATTAGTAAGATCATAGGGAACCAAGAGATGAAGATAGTGCCGAGTAAGCTCTGCTCTTCAGGTGGTGTACCCTGAACTTTTACGTTTTGATTAATTAAGTCATCAAGTAGCTTTTGATCATAAACAGGCATGTAAGTTACATACTTAGAACCACCGCCACGACGTGTGAAGGTAATTTCGCTGTTATTGAACTGTGCGTCTTGAATCTGGCCTTGGCCAACTTCCTGTACAAACGTGGTGTAATCTACTGCTCTGCCGTTGCTTTCCCCAGGGCCGAAGCTCTGGAATACCGACATCAACACTACCGCGATAACAAGCCACAGAATTAAATTTTTTGCCATGTCACTCAAGGTGTAAGCCTCTCGATAACTAATTGTAATTAAAGGTAGGGTACTACAGTTTGTAACCTGTAGCCATGTTGTTAACTCTCACTCTTGGAAGAGAATCGTTAACCTTTGTAACCAGTGGCTACGATGAACACTTCACGAGATCGAGCTCGAGAAGAGTCGGGTTTTCTAACTTTGACTGTTTTAAACATCTCACGGACGTCCTTAACATATTGGTCAAAGCCTTCGCCTTGGAATACTTTTACAACAAAACTACCATTGGTAGCTAGAACTTGTCGACACATATCCAAAGCTAATTCAACTAAATACATAGCTCTTGGCTGATCTACAGAATTATTGCCTGCTATATTAGGTGCCATATCAGACATCACCACATCAACCATGTTGGGTTGTATACGTTCCAACAAGGCATCTAGAACAGCTTCTTCCCGGAAATCACCTTGTAAAAAGCTAACTCCGGCAATCGGGTCCATTGGTAACAAGTCACACGCGATGATTTGTCCGTTGTCGCCAATAATCTTAGCAGCATATTGAGACCAACCGCCAGGCGCTGCGCCCAGATCCACAATGGTCATCCCAGGAGACAGCAATTTATCTTTAGATTGAATCTCTTCCATTTTGAAATAAGCACGTGAACGATAACCTTTCTTTCTTGCTTCGTTTGCGTACTTGTCGTCGAAGTGTTCCTTCAACCAACGACCTGAACTGGCCGAGTGTTTCTGTTTGCTCATTGGATACCTAAATTGGAGGAAAGTACTAATTGCTGAATAAATTATAGTCTTCAGCTTTAGATGGCGTTAAAATAGGTTTTTTCAACCCTAATACTAAATAAAATTGGCCGCGTAATGAACCTAAGTACCAAACAAAAGCAGCATCTAAAGGGCCTAGCTCACAGTTTAAAACCTGTAGTGCTAATGGGCGCAAATGGACTTACTGAAGCTGTTCTAGCGGAAATCGAATTAGCTCTAGACCACCACGAACTGATCAAGATTAAAGTTGCATCAGAAGACCGTGAGACTAAGCAACTGATTATCGATGCAATTGTACGTGAATCTAAAGCTGAAAAAGTACAAACTATCGGTAAAGTTCTTGTACTGTTCCGTCAGTCAGAAGCACGTAAAATCGAGATTCCACGCAAATAAGCTAGTTTGACTTCAAGCTAGCTCCGCAATAAGAAAGCCATAGTGCTTATCTTTTAGTGTAGCGTGAGAAACGAAAAAGGTCGCATTAAGCGACCTTTTTACTTATCAGAAACAAAGCAAATTCAATTAGATGTATTCTACTTTGTCGATTTCGAAGTCTTTATCACCGCCAGGGGTAGAAATATGAACTTCGTCACCTTCCATCTTACCGATCAAACCGCGAGCAATAGGTGATTTAACTGAAATACGACCGGTTTTGATATCGGCTTCATCTTCAGAAACAATTTGGTAACGGAATTCATCATCAGTATCCACATCAACCAAAGTCACTGTCGTACCAAAGATGATCTTACCTGTGTTATCCATCTGGGTTACATCGATGATCTGAGCCAGTGATAATTTGTATTCGATATCTCGAATTTGAGCTTCACAGATACCCTGCTCTTCACGAGCTGCGTGGTATTCAGCATTCTCTTTCAAGTCACCTAGTTCACGTGCTTCACCAATAGCTGCTGAGATAACAGGGCGTAGCTTAAGTAGGCGATCTAATTCGTCACGTAGCTGCTGAGCGCCACGTACTGTCATTGGAACCTTTTCCATTTTTTACCTCTATGCCAAAGCTTTCTTTGACCAACATAAATTCACCCAACATCTTTATTAGGTGATAGAAACAAAACAATTTGGCTTAGTGTAAACAAACTTGATAGCTAAATCACCTTTATTCCACTTTGCGTTATAAAAGCTTTATCTAGGTCTAAATTACAGACATCACAGAAATGAATAATAACCTCCTCATCAATAAATCACCGACCAAATACCTAAAAAAAACAAAAACAAACCAAATAAATACAGATCACACTTTTATAAAAAAACATTAAAAACAAAAACTTAAACAACAGTAAATATAATAAAACAGTGTTCACAATTTTTATTGATATCATTTTACTAACTAGCTATGGAACTTTAGGGGTAAAAAGTAACTCATGGATTGCACTGGCATTTTTTAGACTTCTGTTCTAATCATGGTTATGAAGCTTGATTAATACAGGCAATACACAAAAGGGTTCAAATCCTTGATAAAACTTCTATGGACAGTAATTAGGAAATAATAACATGAACAAGACTATGATCGCGCTTGCTGTATCTGCTGCAGCTCTTGCTACTAACGCTGTAGCAGCCGACGGTAAACAAGCTGGTGGTATTGACGGTACTTCTGTATACAGCTCAAACGGCACTTCTCTAGAGATCGGTGGTCGTGCGGAAGCTCGTCTATCTCTAAAAGATGGCAAAGCTGAAGACAAAACTCGTGTACGTCTTAACTTCCTAGGTAAAGTTGAAATCCAAGACGGCCTATACGGTGTTGGTTTCTACGAAGGCGAATTCACAACGGCTGAAAACGGCGGTTCTACTGATAACAACGACGGCGACATCACTAACCGTTACACATACGCTGGTATCGGCGGTGACTTCGGTGAAGTTACTTACGGTAAAAACGACGGTGCGCTAGGCGTAATCACAGACTTCACGGATATCATGTCTTACCACGGTAACTCTGCTGCAATGAAAATTGCTGTAGCAGATCGTTCAGACAACATGGTTTCATACAAAGGTCAATTCCAAGACCTAGGCGTAAAAGCAAGCTACCGTTTTGCTGACCGTCAAGAAGGTGTTGTTAATGGTTGTAACATCGGTGAGTACTGTGACAACGACGCTGATGGCTACTCTCTATCTGGTATCTACGCTATCGGCGACTCTGGCTTTAAGCTAGGTGCTGGTTACGCAGACCAAGCTGACCAAAACGAATACATGCTAGCAGCTTCTTTCCGTACTGAAGCGCTATACTTTGCTGGTACGTTCACAGATGGTGAACTAGCGAAGAAAGACGGTGACTACACAGGTTACGAATTCGCAACTGCTTACACGCTAGATAAGACTGCATTCACGCTAACGTACAACAACGCAGAAACAGATGGTGATACATCTGCTGACAACGTTGCAATCGATGCTACTTACTACTTCAAGCCTAACTTCCGTACGTACATTTCGTACAACTTCAACCTTATCTCTGAAGGTGACAAGTTCGGTAATGCTGACGGTGTAAACTTTGGCGCTACTAAAGTACAAGCTGAAGACGAGCTAGCTCTAGGTCTACGTTACGACTTCTAATTCTGATTATCTAATTGATTAATTAGTTAATTGAGAATCAAAACGCCCGCTCTCTAGCGGGCGTTTTTTATATCTGTATACTAAAAACATCAGCCATCCAAGAAAAAATCTTCTATGCGCCTTCTATCCACTCTACTTCTATGTGGCTTATCACTTGGTAGTTACTCACTTACCACTTTCGCCTACGCCCCTTTAAATAAACTGCCTGATGGCAGTAGCACAAGTCTAATCTTGGAATCCTTGAGTGGTGATTCAAATGAAATAAGCATCAACATTGATGGTTTTTATCCACCAGCCAGCACCTTAAAACTGGTCACCGCTTTGGCAGCAAAGTTGGAATTGGGGGATGACTTTCACTATACGACCAGCATAGCTCGTTCTAATAAAGATGTTGTGATCTCATTCAGCGGTGACCCAACGCTACAACGAGAGCAGTTAAAAAGGCTTTTAGCTCAATATGCTAAATCACAATCTAAAACTATTAACGGTAACCTGTATCTCGATAACTCAGCTTATACGGGCTATCAACGAGCGGTGGGATGGCCTTGGGACATTCTAGGCGTTTGTTACAGCGCACCTTCTAGCGCGATGACGTTAGACAGTAACTGCGCACAAGCCTCTATTTATACAAAAGATAACGGCAGCACTCGAGTCTATATTCCCGCCCACTATCCGATAGACGTGACAACCATCGCAACCACCGTAACTCGCTCAGGGCAGAAGGCGACACAATGCGACTTAGAGCTCATTACCACTCCAGACAACGCTTACAAGCTCTCTGGTTGCTTAGTAGAGCGTAAGAAACCACTACCACTCAAGTTTGCGATTCAAAACCCCGAGCTTTATACCTATCAAGTCGTGACCTCACTGCTTAAAGAGCTGAAAATCCAAGTTAAAGGCGATGTGATTGTTGGTAAAAAAGCTAAAGCAGACAAAACTACGTTAGTCGCGAGCCACCATTCTGAAAAGCTTCCTGAACTGCTCGATACCATGTTGAAGAAATCAGACAACCTAATCGCAGACAACCTGACCAAAACACTGGGTGCAACGTTTTATGTCCAGCCTGGTAGTTTCAATAACGGCACCGAAGCGATAAAACAGATATTACTGACCAAGGCCAACATTGACCTAAACAAAGCACAGTTGGTTGATGGCTCAGGGTTATCGAGGAATAATCGCATGACCTCGCAAGCTATGGCTCAGGTTCTGCGTTACATCTGGGATAACGACAAACAGCTCAACCTGATTGAGGCTATGCCTATATCTGGCACTAATGGAACGCTCAAGTACCGTCAGAGTATGAGAAAAGCACCAATCCAAGGTAATATTATTGCGAAAAGTGGGTCTTTGTACGGTAGCTACAACATGGCAGGTTTTGGTTTAGATAAAGCGGGCAATCCAAACTCTCTGTTTGTACAGTTTGTCCGTGATTACTTCCCTGAAGAGCAAGATCCAGAAAAACCTGTAGAAGCACCAATCACCCAGTTTGAACGAACTTTCTACAAAGGTGTGGTCGAACTCAGTCAAACACAAAGCAAATCTAAGTAATGTTTAGCTCTCTGTAAGCTTCTACTTAAACAATAAAAATGGCGCTGAAGATCGTATGATCTTCAGCGCCATTTTTGTTTCTAAGGTGTTTTTAGCTATTTTTATAGGTGCCTATTTTTATAGGAGCTAAGCGATACCGAGGAATGAGTTAACGACTGTAAAATAAATCCACATCCCTGAAATATCGACTATTGAAGCGAGGACTGGGCTCACCAGCACCGCAGGATCTAATTTGAATAACCGAGCAACAATTGGCAATCCAGCACCTAGCACGGTTGATATTGTCACTTGAATAAACAGAGCGACAGCAATCGCGTAAGCAATCATATTAATGTCGTAGCCACCCGTTGATTGGTTGTCACTGAACAGTAAGATGCGGCCTATCATCACCAAGGCAATCGCAAGTGCTAAGCAAATCGCGACTCTAAATTCTTTCCAAAGAACGTTCGCCCACTGGCGTTTCTTCAATTCACCAGTAGCTAGAGCTCTGATGACCAAAGTCGCCGCTTGTGTGCCTGTATTACCACCCGCAGCAGCGATTACCGGCATATAGATCGCCAGAAGTACTAGCTGGCTAAGAATGTCTTCATACTGAGCAATGATAAGCCCAGAGACAATACCCAGCAGCGCTAATGCAATAATCCAACCGATACGTTGCCTAACATGGCTAAGCACTCCAGTTGAAAGGTAACCCTGTTGAGGTTCAACCTCTGAGTAGATCAGCCCTAGTTGGTGAGCTAGATGTCGAGAGCGCTTCTCAAAGCCCTGCTCTTCTAGCTCACTAAGTAAAGTCTGAATCGTACTAAGAGAGCATTGCCCAAGTACTAACACCGCATCTTCAAGTGGCATACGGTTCAAAAGGTTAATTTGTTGCTCACGTCCGTACTGTTGAAAGGCATTAGATACAGCTTGGATGTCTTTCTCTGAGTACAGAGCTTCAATAGATAAAAAAGTGTTGTTCATTACCGTCATGGCGAATCTCCCGATTGGCAAAGGTAACGACCATCAAAACAAATAGCTTATAGCGAGTACACCAAGAGCATTTAACTCGTGTATCAAGAGCGTATAGCCCGTATATCAGGAGCGTATAGCTAAGCGCACCAAGAGCTTAAAGCGCTAATGTGTCTACTTGTTAGAATCTAGTGTGTGGAAAAGAATGAGGGGGAAAACAAAGATACCCTACCTGAACGGCAGGACAATAGATCAATACCGAGACAGGTTATTCTTCTCCATTCAAACTAGGAGGATGGTCGGTATTGTTCATAAAAATCTCCAGAATTACTGTCAATATGACAGCGCGCATAGTGTAGCAATGCACGTTCAAAAACTTCGTCAACTTTGTGTCAATAAAAAAGGCATCCGTGGATGCCTTTTGTTCAATTATTGATGTGCACTATTACTTAATAGTAATACGAGCAAACTTACGCTTACCTACTTGGTAAACTGCAGTACCTGCTTCAGGTACGAATTTGCTGTCTTCAATCTTCTCGCCTTCAAGCTTAGCAGCACCTTGCTTGATCATACGCATCGCATCAGAAGTAGAGTTTACAAGACCCGCTTCTTTTAGAACGTTAGCAATCGGTAAGCCTGCTTCGAATTCGAATTCAGGCATTTCGTCTGGTACTTGATTCTTAGCAAAACGGTTAACGAACTCTTGCTCAGCCGCTTCTGCATCCGCTTCACTGTGGAAACGAGCAATGATCTCTTTCGCTAGCAGTACTTTAACGTCACGAGGGTTTTTGCCCGCCTCAACGCCAGCTTTCAGTTCCGCAACTTCTTCAAGTGGACGGAAAGACAGTAGCTCGTAGTAGCTCCACATTAGATCGTCAGAGATAGACATGATCTTACCAAACATCTCGCTTGGTGCTTCGCTAATACCGATGTAGTTGTGCGCAGACTTAGACATCTTCTTAACGCCGTCTAGACCTACAAGTAATGGCATCATCAGTACCGCTTGTGGTTTTTGACCTGCTGCTTTTTGCAGCTCACGACCCATTAGAAGGTTAAACTTCTGGTCAGTACCACCAAGCTCAACATCACTCTCTAGTGCAACAGAGTCGTGACCTTGTAGAAGTGGGTACATGAATTCGTGGATTGCGATCGGTTGACCACCAGCGTAACGCTTTTTAAAGTCATCACGCTCAAGCATACGAGCAACAGTTTGGTTAGAAGCAAGACGAATCATGCCTTCAGCGCCAAGCTCAGATAGCCACTCAGAGTTGAAACGAATTTGCGTTTTCGCAGGGTCTAGAATCTTGAATACTTGCTCTTTGTAAGTTTCAGCATTCTTCAATACGTCTTCACGGCTTAGCGGTGGACGCGTTGAGTTCTTACCCGATGGGTCACCAACCATTGCAGTGAAATCACCGATAAGGAATGTCACTTCATGACCAAGCTCTTGGAAAGCACGAAGCTTGTTAAAGATAACCGTATGGCCTAGGTGGATATCTGGAGCAGTTGGATCGGCACCCAGTTTAATGCGTAAAGGACGACCTTCTTTTAATTTAGCAATCAGTTCGTCTTCTGGAATCAGTTCTTCTACGCCACGTTTGATCTCGGCTAGTGCAGCTTCAATACTCGCCATTCTTGTTCACTCCCACAGATTTGGCAAAAATATAATAATTAGACATCTTACTTGAATAGCGATGTATTTTGAAACCAGTTACACTATTCCGTCGTCTATTTTCATAATATTTACTGAACGAACCGGAACATGTTGTCTATTTTTGCACGCCTTCCTATTTTGCACCGGGCTTTTATCGCATTTTTTAGTGCCGTAATTTTCGTCGCGATTTTCTTACTACCCGATGTCAGCAGTTTACGTGACGATACGGGCGCTTTAGTGGTGGGGAAACATTACCCACTCACGATCAATGCATCGGCGCTTGTGAGTTCGAGTGATGCTCCGCCAACAGCTGTGCTTAGCTGGGAGAGATATACCGTTCGTTCAGGTGAAAGTACCTCGGTTTTATTCGAGCGAATTGGCCTCTCATACCGCCTGTTAATCACCCTACTCAATACCAACAATGATATTAAGAAACAGCTATCAAATCTAAGACCTGGCGACGTATTACAGTTCGGCTTCGATGAAAACAACGACCTTATTCAATTAAAACGACAACTTAGTGCGTTTGAAAGCTTTAAGATCACTAAGTCTGGTGATTCATTCTCCTCTAGCCTCGACAAAAAAGAAGTGGCCTACCAATACAATTATGCCGAAGCCAACATCACCTCTAACTTTTGGAATGCAGGCGTCAGTGCAGGCCTAACTGCAAACCAAATTATGGAATTGGCGGGGATCTTCGGTTGGGATATCGATTTTGCATTGGATATTCGTAAAAATGACAGCTTCAAAATCTTGTATCAAGAGAAAGTAGTAGAAGGTGAAGTGATTGGCCGCGGTAAGATTATGGCGGCTGTATTCAAAAACCAAGGTGATTCGTTTACTGCGGTATTGGATGATAAGAGTGGCAACTATTTCGATGAGAACGGTCGCGCAATGAAGAAAGCCTTTCTACGCTCACCGATTGATTTCCGTCGTGTAACATCGAATTTTAACCCAAACAGAAAACACCCAGTAACAGGCAAGGTTCGAGCTCATCGAGGTACAGACTACGCAGCCCCTGTAGGTACACCTATCTGGGCGGCCGGTGACGGCATCGTTCAGAAATCAGGTTACAACCAATTTAATGGTAACTACGTGTTCATTCGACACAGCAACACCTACATCACCAAGTACCTGCACATGAAGCGACGCATGGTTAAGGCTGGCCAGCGCGTAAAACAAGGCCAAACCATTGGTACCTTGGGTGGTACAGGTCGAGTGACGGGCCCGCACTTACACTATGAATTTTTGGTCAATGGTGTACATAAAAATGCGCGAACCGTGAAATTGCCTCAATCTAAGTCGTTAACAGGTAAAGCAAAAGCAACATTTATTGCGAACTCAGAGATTCGACTGAATAACCTTGAGCGATACGGCCAGTTGCTCGCGACTAATTAGGTTAAGAACCCTATAAGCCAACGAAAAGAGCGCCCACCAAGGTGCTCTTTTTTATTTCCGTCGAACCTGTACTTATCGTTCATCGTCGTTGCTTTGGAGTATATCGGGTTTATTATCTCGCCCTAGCATCAGCAAACAGGGCGTCAGCACCAAGGTTAGTACCGTTGCAAATGCCAAACCTCCAGCAATAGCCGTAGCGAGTTGCGACCACCATTGCGTGCTCGGTGCACCAAACTCAATTTTTTGGTTAATCAAATCGATGTTCATCTCCAACACCATAGGCATCAAGCCTAAAATGGTGGTAACCGTGGTCAGCATTACTGGCCTTAAACGCTGAACTCCCGTTCTGAGAATCGCATCTCGCTTCTCCAAGCCGCGCTTTATCAGTTGGTTATAGGTATCAATCAACACGATATTGTTGTTTACCACAATTCCGGCCAATGCAATCACCCCAATACCAGACATCACTATACCAAACGGACGTTGGAAGATAAGCAAACCAACAAACACGCCAACCGTTGAGAACAACACCGCGCTAAGAATCAAAAATGCTTGGTAGAAGCTATTAAATTGAGTAATCAGAATCAAAGCCATTACCGCCAAAGCGACTAAGAAAGCACTTTGTAAGAAAGCAGAAGAATTTTCTTGCTCTTCATTTTGACCTCGGATACGGAACTCAACGCTACTCGGTAAGCCCAACTCGCTTAACGCTTGCTCGATCTTCGGCAGTTCAAGCGCAAGGTTATAGCCCTCTTCCATATCCGCCATGATATTCACTACACGCTTTCCATCAAGACGCTTAATCGTGTCTTGCTTGTGGTCGGGAATAATCTGCGCGAAGTTGGTAATCGGAACAAGACCAGCCGGTGTTTTGACTCTTAACTGGTCAAAGCGGCCAATGTCTCTCTTATCATTCGGGTAACGCACTAAGATATCGACCTCTTCTGATGAATCATCAGGAAGGTAATCACCGATCTTTAATCCATTAGTCACAAACTGAACGGTATTACCCACCAAGGTAGCATCAGCCGAAAAACGCGCAGCATCTTCTCGGCGAATATCCACCTTCCAGTCGATCCCGTCTTTGCTTGCAGTGTCGCTGATATTGGTCAGTGCTTGATTACCATCCGCCCAGTTTCTGACGATCTTTGCCGCTTGATTAAGCTGCTCTGGCGTCTTGGCCGAAAGCTCAATCACTAAGTCATTCTCAACCGGAGGCCCTGCATCTGGAAACTTATATTCAATCTCAACACCAGCGTATTGATCGGTTTGCACCTTTAACTCTTCAATGATCGCCTTAACACTGCGGCGGTATTGCCAATCAACGGGAGTAATCGATATCAAACCAATCTGGTCATCACCGCCAGTACGTGTGTAAACCGTGTCAAACTCATCATGATTGAGCATCTTTCGTTCAATATCGCGCATGATCAAATCTTTTTCTTGAATAGACAGATCACCATGAGATCGAACTTTAACGTTGAAGAATGGAGGGTCAACCTCTGGGAAAAACTCTGCACCGAGCCCTGCCTTTGAGTAGGTAAAACCAACTGCGATAGATAATACAATCGCACTAACAAGAATCTTAAACGGATGTTCAATAGCAATCGATAGTGTCTGGTAATACGCTTTAGTTAAACCTGTTGCTTGTGAGAAGTCACCATTGTGTAGTGCTACCATTCGAGCTTGGTTTTTAGGGGAAACGTATTGAGGTTTACCGATCAAGCCGCCTAGAACTGGAACAAACAGCAACGCCATAATCAATGAAGCAGTTAACGTGGCAATCAATGTTAATGGTAGGAACTTCATGAACTCCCCCGTCACATCTGGCCAAAACAGTAACGGAGCAAACGCAGCTAAGGTCGTTGCCGTTGATGCCGTTATTGGCCACGCCATACGTTTCGCAGCATCTCTGTAAGCGGCTTTACGCCCTTCACCTTCTTGCATTCGCCTGTCGGCAAATTCGGTAACCACAATTGCGCCATCGACCAACATACCCACTGCCATGATCAAAGAGAACAGCACCACGATGTTGACGGTTAGACCAAACACAGACAACACCAACAATCCCGTGAGGAACGATCCAGGAATTGAAATTCCGACCAATAGAGCGGTTCGAACACCAAGAATGGCGATGATCACGATCACCACTAAAATGATGGCGGATAAGATATTGTTTTGCAGATCGTTGAGCATGATCTTCACATCTTTAGATTCATCCCAAGTGTATTTGACCAAAAGGTTATTTGGCCATTCAGCTTGCTGCTGAGCACCTGCCATTACTGCCTTGACTAGCTCAACGGTTTCAATGATGTTTTCACCCGCTCGCTTCTTTATATCCAAGACAACCGCGGATTTGCCATCTAAACGGGCAAAGCTTTCAGGATCTCGAAACGCTCGGCGAACCGTAGCCACATCGCCAAAGGTCACGACCTGTTTACCATCCACTTTGATTGGCAACTCAAGTACGTCTTTTAAGGAGTTAAACACAGAAGGGACTTTGACAGAAAAACGCCCGTAACCCGTATCAACAAAACCGGCCGCTACTACTCGGTTATTCAAGGCGATCAGGTTATAGATATCCGCTTGATCTAGGCTATAGCTTTCCATCAATAACGGATCAACGATGATTTCAACGATGTCATCACGATCGCCTGCAATATCCACTTCTAGAATTTGGCGATAGCTTTCTAATTTATCTCCAACCTCTCGCGCAATTTGCACAATGGTACGTTCGGGAACAGTACCAAATAGCACAACAGACAAAACTGGTTGTTCAGATGCGAGTGTTACTTCATTTACGGTCGGTTCATCGCTGTCTTCTGGCAACTTGGGTTTGGCCAAATCGACAGCATCGCGCACATCCGCCATCGCTTTGGTAAGATCGACGCCAACATTAAACTCTAACACCACAGAGGCGTGCCCTTCTGCTGCGGTTGCTGTCATCTCTTTTACGCCTTCGATTGACCTAAGCTCTTGCTCAATAGGTCGAACCAATAAACGTTCTGCATCCGTTGGCGAGATCCCTTGGTGCCCGACAGAAACATAAATAATTGGGATGGTAATATCGGGGCTCGACTCCTTGGGTATCGTAATGTAAGTCACTGCACCTGCGACAAGAATTAGCGCCAATAACGAAAGCATTGTTCGTGCACGAGACAAAGCTGCATCAATAATTGAATACATCTGCTATCTCCTACTCAGCTTTCGCTTTAGAAAGTTCAGTACTTTGCTCGATAGCAATCACTGAATCACCATCACGTACAAAGCCTTGCCCAACCGTAATGATATCAACTTGTTGGCCTAGCCCAGTAAGCCAGACTCCATCTTGTTCTGCCTTTACTAATTGGATGCCCACAAACTTCACCATTGGTGAGTCACTAGCAGAGACCAAGGTTTTGACCCCGAGGTTACCCGCCTCATCCAATGCCAGCATCGCCGGTGTTATCTTGATTGCGTCTCTTGTTTCTAGATTGAGGGTTACTTCAGCACTGACACCGGCAGGTAACAGACCATCGGAGTTATCGATTTCAATCTCAATTGGGAAGGTATTGGTTGAGGCCGAAGATATTCGAGAGACGTAACGCAGCCGACCTTCCGCTTCTTCTCTTCCTAACAAACGGACCAAAGCAGATTGATTGACTAACAGGTGTTGGATATGGCGCTCACTGACATCAGCCTCAATAACCAGAGGATCAAGGTCAATCACGCCCGCGACTGGATCGCCAACCCCAACGAAATCACCCAATTCGACCATCAAATCCTGAACCACACCCGAAAAAGGCGAGGTAATTACAGTATTTTTTAAAGCCAACTCCGCATTGCGCATTATGGCTTTTGCTTCAGTTAAGGATGCCTCAGCGGTGGTGTAGGCGATCTCACCTTGCAGACCTCTTTTCTTCAGTGACTGCGCCGCTTTGAACTCTTTCTGCTTCAAGCGATATAACGCAGATGCTCGCTCTAGTTGAATCTCTAAATCACCTTTATCTATCTGGGCAATGGCTTGTCCTGCTTTAACCATATCCCCCTTAACAACATTCAATCTGACAATCTTGCCCGCGACTTCTGCACCTAGACGAGCATGCCGATCGGGCGCCGTTCTTCCATAGAGATCAATCGTTTTAAAGGTCGGTGATGAGGTGAATGTTTGAAAGGATACCTTTGCCAACGGAATTTCTGTCGACTTTTTTGCCGGCGACTCTTCCGCTTGCCCGACTCCTAAGCCAAGCCAGATCGACAATAAAATCACAAGAGCAAGTGAAACTAACCAAGGCTGCGTGAACTTTTGAGAAAGCGATGAGCCAGAAAATTGAGTAGACATACCAAATCCTTTTGTGCCATGTGGTTTAGGTGTGCGATTTTATTGCACAACGTAATGTACAACATCCTGATGCACAAAGAGTTACCTTAACAGAGCAACACCGATCGAAGTTGGACGCTATCGACAATTTAAAAAATATGGCGTTTACTATAATTCAAACTGATGCGACAAATATTACACATCGAAATTATAAATATTTTTATAAGCTAAACGAATTGAATAGATTAGCTTACTCTCTGTTTTATATAATGATTTTCTTAAAAACAAAAACGCCGAACATAAGTTCGGCGTTTACAGTATTTCCAAGATAACTTTTAACTCAAGTTAACTTTCGGGCCAGTCTATACGCTAAATGATGCGCCACAACCACATGTTGTTGTTGCATTAGGGTTGTTTACAAAGAAACGTGCGCCTTCTAGGCCTTCAGTGTAATCAACCATGCCGCCCATTAAGTATTGCAGGCTCATTGGATCAACAACCAGCGTTACACCGCTGTTTACAATCGTAGTGTCGCCATCATTTACTTTTTCATCAAATGTGAAGCCATATTGGAAACCGCTACAACCACCACCTGTAATGTATACACGCAGTTTTAGTTCTGGATTTTCTTCTTCAGCAATCAGCGTTTGTACGCGGGTAGCTGCTGCATCAGAAAAAGACAATGGGATATTTACTTCGCTCACGACAACCTCTCTTACCTGTGTCAAAAACAACATGATACAAATCTAATTCGAGACCATAGTTGTTGAGTATTTTCTTATATTCTGATGATTATCTAATACCTGACTGAAACGTTCAAGTATTCACCACAGGATCGCTCCTTTTACTGCTGTAAAGTCGCTAATATCTAGCAATTAAAACGTGTAACCACACAAAACAACCAGATTCGGGTGATTATCTGGGCGAAAGCATTCCTACTTGGATTGTGGATAGGTACAATGCGTGCCAATTGGTCCGACAGTCAAAAGAGGATATATCAATGACCAAATCAGCAGAGCTATACGAAAAAGCACAGCAAACTATTCCTGGTGGCGTAAACTCTCCAGTTCGTGCATTCAATGGCGTAGGTGGTTCTCCAATCTTCGTTGAACGCGCTGACGGCCCACTTATTTTTGATGCTGATGGTAAAGCGTATATCGACTACGTTGGCTCTTGGGGTCCAATGATCCTTGGTCACAACCACGCTGTTATTCGTGATGCTGTGATTGCAGCAGCTCAACGCGGCCTTAGCTTCGGTGCTCCAACCGAAACTGAAATCAAAATGGCTGAACTTGTATCTGAGATGGTTCCATCGATGGAACAGCTACGTATGGTGAGCTCAGGTACAGAAGCAACAATGAGTGCGATTCGTCTAGCTCGTGGTTTCACTGGTCGTGACAAAATTCTTAAGTTTGAAGGCTGCTACCACGGCCACGCAGACAGCCTACTTGTAAAAGCAGGTTCTGGTGCACTGACTTTAGGTCAACCAAGCTCTCCTGGCGTACCAGCTGATTTTGCGAAACTAACACTAACAGCAACCTTCAATAATCTAGATTCAGTTCGTGAAATCTTCGCAGCAAACAAAGGCGAGATCGCTTGTATCATCGTAGAGCCAGTAGCGGGCAACATGAACTGTATCCCTCCTGTCGAAGGCTTCCACGAAGGTCTACGTGAAATCTGTGACCAAGAAGGTGCATTGCTAATCTTTGATGAAGTAATGACAGGTTTCCGCGTTGCTGAAGGTTGTGCTCAGGCTTACTACAACATCAAGCCAGACCTAACATGTCTTGGTAAAGTGATTGGCGGCGGCATGCCAGTGGGTGCTTTCGGTGGTCGTAAAGACGTGATGCAATACATCGCACCAACGGGCCCAGTTTACCAAGCAGGTACGCTTTCAGGTAACCCTGTTGCAATGGCTGCTGGCTACGCATGTTTGAACCTTCTACGAGAAGAAGGCAACGAAAAGCGTCTAGCTTCAAAAACTAAGCAGTTGGCAAAAGGCTTCAAGCAACTTGCTGACAAGCACGGCATCCCAATGCTAGTTCATCAAGTTGGCGGTATGTTTGGTTTCTTCTTCACAGATCAAGAAACTGTGACGTGCTACGAAGATGTAACTAAGTGTGATGTAGAACGCTTCAAGCGCTTCTTCCACCTAATGTTAGATCACGGTGTTTACCTTGCACCTTCAGCATTCGAAGCAAGCTTTACTTCTCTTGCTCATGGTTCTAAAGAACTGGATGCAACACTAGAAGCTGCTGACCGCTCTCTTGCGATCATCGCTGCTGAGAGCAAATAGTCGAAAGCACTTTATAAGTCGCTAACCGATTGAATTTAGGGCTGCATTAAATGCAGCCCTTTTTTATATATGGTGTTCATTAGCCACACATATGACAGTTTTTTAGCCGTCAATTAAGGCTAAAGCTGAACCAAAAGCGATTAACGTTCCCAGAAAAGAAAAACCAACAGCATCAAGGTACCAAGGAACATTCTGAACCAAGGGATCTCTTTTTTTATTTGCTGTTCCTCGTCTTGGCATTTCTTATCTTTATTACAGCACCCCATAATCAAAACTCCTCATTGCTAACTCTCTGTTTTGCAGCCATTATAAACTCAGAACGCAAATATAGAGACCATTAACGTGTCAGAAAAACTCAAAATCAATACTAGCCACTGGGTGATCATCATTGCCCTACTTGCGGCGGCTTATGCTTGTTACTTGCTTATAGAGCCGTACGTCAACTCAATCGTGATGGCCTTTATCATTTCACTATTGATGTTCCCAATCCATGAGTGGCTTGAAAAGAAGATCCCTAATAAAGAAAACGTCGTTTCGCTACTTTCATGTGTAATCTTGACCTTTATTATTGTTATCCCTTTATTAGCCGTGTTTGCAGCGATTGTGCAGCAAGGCTCTTTGTTTTCTCAAAACACCTACCAATGGGTGACACACGGTGGCATTCAGACTCTGTTTGCTCATCCGTTAGTGGTCAAAGCGCTGTCGTTTGTGAATAATTACCTGCCTTTCGACAACATTGAGCCCCAAGCCATCGCACAGAAAGTCGGTGAATTTGCGACCAGCTTCGGCTCAAAACTGGTTGGTATCAGTGCAAAAATCCTTGGTGATGCGACCAATTTCTTGATGGATTTCTTCTTGATGCTGTTTGTTCTGTTCTTCTTATTAAGAGATCATGACAAAATCATCAGTGTGGTTCGTCATATTCTTCCGCTGTCTCGTAGCCAAGAAGACAAACTTCTAACAGAGATAGAGCAAGTATCGAAATCAGCTGTAATGGGTTCATTCTTAACCGCAATAGCACAAGGTTTTGCGGGCGGTTTAGGTATGTGGATTGCCGGTTTCCCAGGCCTATTCTGGGGCACTATGATGGGCTTTGCCTCTTTCATCCCAGTTGTGGGTACCGCATTAATCTGGATCCCAGCAGCAACTTACTTGTTCCTAACTGGTGATACCACGTGGGCGATTTTCCTAACGGTTTACTGTGTGGCGATTGTTGGTTCAATTGATAACCTGTTGCGTCCGCTGTTAATGCAAGGCAGCGCTGGCATGAATACCCTAATGATCTTCTTCTCGCTATTGGGTGGTATTCAACTGTTTGGCCTAATTGGTCTTATCTACGGCCCACTAATTTTTGCGATTACCATTGTTCTATTCAACATCTACGATGAAGAGTTTAAGGACTTTTTAAACCAACAAGACAAGAGTTAATCAACTGTTCGGCAACTTGGTTGGCGAACGAGTATTAAACACTTCAAGCTTTAGGCGGATTATGCGAAAATCCGCCCTCATTTTTTGCTAACGATTCAACAGAGTGTCCTATGTCAGCTTATATTGCCCCAAGCCAGATTGCTCAACGCCAACTCGCCTATTTTGAAGGCAAACATGTTTTAGTTGCAGGTGAGGCAGAAGACTTGTTCCCTGTTGAGTTAGCCAAGCATTGTGAATCTGTATCTGTATTCACCTCTAATTACAGCTACTACCGTCAGCTTGAAGGTTATAGCAGCATCCAACGCTTTTACGGTTCAGAGTTTACCGAAGAGACCGAAGCTGACTTAGTGATGCTGTACTGGCCAAAAGCCAAAGCGGAAGCAGAATTTTTGTTGGCGATGCTGTTTGCCAAGCTAGGCAAAGATACCGAGATCGTCGTGGTTGGTGAGAACCGTTCAGGCGTGAAAAGCATCGAGAAGATGTTTGCTCCTTACGGCAAAGTCGTTAAATACGATTCAGCTCGTCGTTGCTCTTTCTACTGGGGTCAATGCTTCGAGCAACCACAAGCGTTCAACCTGCAAGACTGGTTTAAGACCTACACAGTTAACATTGATGAACAACCTCTGACGGTAAAAAGCCTGCCTGGCGTCTTCAGTCACGGTCAGTTCGATGTTGGTAGCCAACTTCTGTTGGATACCCTGCCAAAACTAAAAGGCAAAGTACTCGACTTTGGCTGTGGTGCAGGCGTACTGGGCGCAGTAATGGCATCTCGTCACCCTGATATCGATCTAGAAATGTGCGACATCAGTGCATTTGCCGTCGCATCAAGCCAAGCGACCCTCGAAGCGAATGGTTTAACGGGTAAAGTCTTCGCTTCAGATGTCTATTCTGATACTGCAGAAGACTACCAGTTCATCATCAGTAACCCACCATTCCATTCAGGTTTGGACACTAGCTACAGCGCGACTGAGACCTTACTTGCTCAGGCTCCTAAGCATTTGAAGCGTTCTGGTGAAATGATTATTGTTGCGAACAGTTTCTTAAAATATATTCCAATTATTGAACAGGCGTTTGGAAAATGCGCGACTCTAAATAAGACCACTAAATTCGCGATCTATCACGCAAACAAATAACCTATCTAGCACAGCGCAGGGTCATTATCTGCGCTGTCTGTTCATGTTTTTGTCAAAATTCTATAAAAATGAGCTTTTGCACACGCTTTAAATACCACTTACTTGTCAAAGTAAAAAAACTCGTTAATTTCGTTAAATTGGAACCCGTTAATTCTATTCTCTGTACTTGTTTTCGCCCCTTTTAGCAGTACATCAAAGGAAAGTAGTACCCAATTTATGTTTAGATTCTATCGTAAGCAGAAGTTTAAGCGCCTTCAAAATACCCTAATGTTGGCATTTCTTGTCCTCAGTATTACACCAGTGACACTTATCGCGATATTTTTCCTCCAATCGCACAGTCAGGATCTTCAGGAACAAAGCACCTCACACCTTGTTTCGGTTCGTGATACTAAGCAGCAGCAAATTGTCGATTACCTGCAAGCTCAAGAATCCCAAGTCATGGGCTTTGTTCGCTCAGAATTGGCCAATGCCAGTGGCGGACGCTTTTATGGTTTGATTAACGCCTTCCAGCGTCTCGGTTTAGATATTGACGAGGCACGTAGCAATGCTCAGCAACGCTACATCCAAGGCTCCGGCGATCAAATTAAAACATCGATTCTTCCAGAATCCAGCAGCTTTATAGGCAGTGAACGTTATCGTCTGCTGCACAAGCGCTACCATAACGCTTACCTAGAGCTGCTTAAACGCTCCGATTTTGACGATATCTTATTGGTTGATATTAACGGCAATGTGGCTTATTCGGTGTTTAAATATGACGATTACGGCACCAATTTGCTGACTGGAAAATACAAAGATTCAAATCTCGGTGTTACCTTTCAACGCTTAGCAAAAGACGTAAAAGACAAACGTAAATCCAACGAAGATTACACGCCCGTTATTGTTTCCGACTTTAAAGACGAAGACGGAAAACAAACCGCATGGTTAGGTGCGCCTATCGTACAACAGGGCTATCTACACAGTTATGCGATGTTTAGACTACCGATTAACGGCATTACTAAGCTGATCGCCGATTTAAATAAGCGCTCAAATATTCAAACCCTTTTGGTTGGTGACGATCACTTTCCTCGCAGCCTTGCGCACTCACAAGAGTCGATTAATTTGAGTTTGGATGTTGTCGATAAGGCACTTGCCGGTGAAACAGCCGTTGGGACGTTTGATAACACTCAAGATCAAGCGATCATCGCAGCCTACACTCCTATTGATCTTAAATACGCAACATGGGCTTTGGTCGTGGAACTTCCAGAAAAAGAAGCCTTTGCTCGTATTCATCAGCTAGAAAAGATCTTCGTGATCGTTATGCTAACAGCGATCATTCTTGTATTTGTCGCATCGCATTATCTGTCTAACTTTATCACTTCCCCACTACTTAAACTGACGTGGGCTGCCGAGAAAGTCTCGGCGGGAGATCTTGATGAAACCATGATCAATACCGAACGCAAAGATGAAATAGGTCGCTTGGCGGTGAGTTTCGAAAGAATGCAGCGATCGATTCGTGACAAAATGCAGCTGATCAAGAGCCAAAACGATGAACTAGAGGACAACCTTAAGACCATTCAAAAGCAAAACGAAGAGTTGCAACTGGCCAATAAACTGAAAGATGAGTTCTTAGCCACCACCTCACATGAATTGAGAACGCCATTGCATGGCATGGTTGGTATTGCTGAAGCGCTGATATCTGGTGCCAACGGCCCTATTCCTGCCAGCCAGAAATACCAACTGGATATCATCATCAATAGTGGTCAGAGATTGGCAACATTGGTTGATGATCTTCTCGATTATCACAAAATGCGTTATGGCAGCTTGGACATTAAAAAGTCAGCGGTTGACCTGTCGGCTGCCACCAGCTTGGTACTTGAGTTATCTCATCACCTGTTAGGTAACAAACCAATCCGTATCATTAACCAAGTGCCGAGTGATTTAGGGCTCGTTTCATCCGATCCTCAACGACTTGAGCAAGTCATGTATAACTTGGTTGGCAATGCTATCAAGTACACATCCGAAGGCAAGATTGTTATCTCAGCAAGCGTTATCGACGACAACATTCGTGTACAAGTTGTCGATACAGGTCAAGGTATCCCAGCAGAATACCTTGAACACATCTTTGAACCACTGATTCAAGCAGGCCAAGATTCAAGTAACTATCGCCAAGGTGCAGGGCTTGGGTTATCCATTAGCCGTCAGCTCATTGAACTAATGGGCGGCTCGTTGTACGTGAGTAGTCAACCAATGCTTGGGACAACCTTCAGCTTCACATTACCTCTAGCTACCCAACAAGAATTGGATAGTTACAATGAATCAGGGAGCTACTCACACTTCCAAGCCCCAGATTTAATTGATAACTCTCAGCAAGAAAACAGTGTTATCAACGAAGACCCTAATGGTCCGTTGTTAGTGATTGCTGACGATGAGCCAGTCAACCTGCGCGTGCTAGACAGCTTCTTAAAATTGGAAGGTTACCGAGTTCGTACCGCATGTGACGGCCCTGAAACCATTGAACTGATTGAGAAAGAGAAACCAGAGCTACTTCTGCTCGATATCATGATGCCAGGTATGAGCGGCTATCAGGTTTGTGAAGCACTTCGTAAGCGATACGATCATGCACAGTTACCAATCATCATGCTAACGGCACTCAACCAAGCAGAAGACCGTGTTCGAGGTTTCGAAGCAGGTGCCAATGACTATTTATCTAAACCGTTCAACAAACAAGAACTGGCCGCTCGAATTACAGCGCATCTATCAGCAAGTAAAGCCGAACAGAGACGCCTTGAAAACGACCAACTGCAACTGGAACTCAAGCATAGAGCTATGGTTGAAGCTAACCTGTTGGAAACTCAAGGTCGACTGCTAGAACAACTAGAATCAGCCCCTGAAGCCATTATATGTATTCGTGATGACCAACGTATTCGCTTCGCCAACGAAGCGGCAGCGAAACTATTTAGACGTGGGCAAGAACAACTCAAGCGTTCAATGGCCGACGAGATAATCGCGCCTAAATATCTTAAAGTGGAACAAGCCCATTACTGTGGTGATATTGATATCTACATAGATGACACACGTCAGCGCATACCAAGTGATATCCTTAAGCTACCTGAAGGCTCAGGGCTCGACACAATGTATATCTTTAATGTGGGTGGTGGTGTTAACTCAAACCGAGTTAATAATCTTGAAACCGCGGTTGAAGCACTTTCAAGCTACGCCTTTGAAGGTGACAAAGATAAACTACAACAGCTCAAGGAACTTGGCGGTGAGTTTACTCGCCTTGCTGATAAAGCGAGCGGTGAAGGTAAAAACAAACAAGAACTGATGCGTGAAGTACTAGTCGATGTCATGACTAATGCCATCATCTACTGGGAGTCTGTTACTGGTGAAACCAAGTTTGCCTTCGCAGAGAAAAGTGGGTTGTGGCGCGTCTATTTAGACCGCAGCACCCTGCAAACTCGAACGCTAGACAAATACCTACGCGTCGAAACCCTACCGAAAACGCCTCGCTGGCGAACGGTACTAAGCTCAATCGAATTCATACTTGAGCACTGTAAAGAACAAACACCAGAAAGAACTCATATTGAGATGCTAAGGGATAAACTACAGAAACTACTGACTAGTTAACCTTGAAGTAAGATCACAACACTGTGAATCATGGAGCCCACCTAGCGTGGGCTTTTTTGTGAGTATCATTTGCGATAAAGCACAATAACGTCTATTCAAATACACTTCTTTCACGATATTAAACAAGCAAAATGACACGTTACTCAAGCTTAAACAATCACTAGTTCAACCGCTATTTTTAAGCTTATTCTTGGCTGAATTTCACTATCCCCCTACTCTTTGTTGCAGTTTGAGAAGCGAGTCACAACAGAACGGCAGATTTAATTTTCTAGAGAAATTTAACGTAAAATTAGCAAGTGACCAAGATCTACAATTACATCAAAACCAAACAACCCCCTATAATAAAATGAACCTCAAGTAAGTAAGTACTAACAATTAAGTATCACTACAAATTCAACTGCGAGTCACATCACTCTAACAATTGCGCGCAAAAAACCATCAATCCGCCCTATTTTGACGTTAATGACGTGGGGTTGTGTGTTTTTAACGTTTTTGACGGGAAACGAGTTTGATTAATTCATCGATAAGGTGTTTTCTTACTCCTGCCAAAGGCCTACAGGCCACTCTTACCACTTCTCAGAATCAACGATGAATCTGGAGCAACGAAGAAGAGGTAGGCCTTTAACTAGAGTGTGTATCTACTAAACAATTAGCGACAGATAACATTCAATCCATTAGCGAAATGAAAGCAAATAGTAAGGAACAGCTATGCTTGCCAATATAAAAAAAACAGCACTAGCAACAGCAATTATTGCAACTGCTACAACAGGTTTTGCATCAGTAGCAACTGCTGCAGAACGCAGCGAACTGACCGTTCACCCGAAAGAGTACACTACATTCGTACGTAACTTTAACCCGTACCTTGGTGCTACTAACCTACATACTACAACTGACTTCATGTATGAGCCGCTAGTAGTATTTAACGAAATGCACGGTAACACTCCAGTGTTCCGTCTAGCTGAAAACTTCAAGATGTCAGATGATCTGATGAGTGTTGTTTTCGACATTCGTAAGGGTGTTAAATGGTCTGATGGAGAAACTTTCTCTGCTGATGATGTTGTTTTTTCTTTCAACCTTGTAAAAGAGAAGCCAGAGCTTGACCAGTCTGGTATCAACTCTTGGGTAACTTCTGTAGAAAAACTGAACGATCACCAAGTTAAGTTCAGCCTAACAGAAGCAAACTCGAACGTACCTTATGAGATTGCTAAAGTACCAGTAGTACCTAAGCACATCTGGAAAGACATTAAAGACCCATCAACTTTCACTAATGAAAATCCAGTGGGTTCTGGTCCATTTACAGAAATCGATACGTTTACAGCTCAACTTTACATTCAGTGTGAAAACCCGAACTACTGGGATGCTGACAACCTAGATGTTGACTGTCTACGTGTTCCACAAATTGCGAACAACGACCAGTTCCTAGGTAAAGTTGTAAACAGTGAAATGGACTGGACATCTTCTTTCGTTCCAGATATCGACCGTACATACGCAGCAGCTAGCCCGAAACACCACTACTGGTACCCGCCAGCAGGTACACAGGCATTCATCGTTAACTTCAAGCACCCTGATGCTGCAAAGCATGAAGCATTGAGCAACGTTGAATTCCGTCGTGCTTTCTCTATGGCTCTTGACCGTCAAACTATCATCGATATCGCATTCTACGGTGGCGGTACTGTGAACGATTTCGCATCGGGTCTTGGTTACGCTTTTGAAGCTTGGTCTGATGAAAAAACTCATGACAAGTACAAAGGTTTCAACACTTACAACGCTGAAGGCGCGAAGAAGCTTCTTGCTGACGCAGGCTTCAAAGATGTAAACAAAGATGGTTTTGTTGACACTCCATCTGGCAAGTCTTTCGAACTAATGATTCAATCGCCAAACGGCTGGACTGACTTCAACAACACAGTTCAACTAGCGGTAGAACAACTGAACGAAATCGGTATTAAAGCGAAAGCTCGTACACCTGACTTCTCTGTTTACAACCAAGCAATGCTTGAAGGTACATACGACGTAGCATACACAAACTACTTCCACGGTGCGGATCCATACACTTACTGGAACAGTGCTTACAACTCATCACTACAATCTGGTGATGGTATGCCTCGTTTCGCTATGCACTTCTACAAAAACGACAAGCTGGATGGTCTTCTAAACAGCTTCTACAAAACAGCTGATAAGAACGAACAGCTAGATATTGCACATGGCATCCAGCAAATTATCGCTGCAGACCAAGTAACAATCCCTGTGATGTCTGGTGCTTACATGTACCAATACAACACAACTCGATTCACTGGTTGGTGGAACGAAGAAAATCCAAAAGGCCGTCCAAACATTTGGGCTGGTATTCCAGAGCGTCTACTTCATGTACTGGACCTAAAACCAGTTAAATAAGTAATCGTTCAATCTTTGCGGCGTAACCTCTTACGCCGCTTATAAAAATCCCCACACTATCAATTGAAAGTATGGCGCTAGTCGTCAGGGGATTTTTCGTTCCAAATTTCGCTAGGAGCGACCTGAATCCAGAAACAGGGAAACAATCTGGGTGAGTAAGGTGTGAGTTATGGGTTATTTTTTAAGACGTTTGTCATTTTATTTTGTCGCGCTATTAGTCGCAGCGACGTTAAACTTTATTATTCCAAGAGCAATGCCTGGTGACCCAGTTACCATGATGTTTGCGAACGCTTCTGTTCAAGTTACTCCTGAACGTATTGCTGCAATGAAAGAATTATTAGGCTTCGTTGATGGCGGCTTATTAGTTCAATACGTGGCGTACATGAAGAACATTCTTAGCTGGGAGCTTGGTACATCAATCCAATTCTACCCACTTTCAGTAAATACACTGCTGGGTGGTGCATTCGGTTGGTCGCTTTTCTTAGCTGGCACAGCGGTTATTCTTTCTTTCTCTATTGGTTCAATCCTAGGTATTTTCGCAGCATGGAAACGCGGCAGTAAATACGATGCATTTGTAACTCCAGGGATGCTGATTCTCCAAGCTGTTCCTCAAGTTGTTATTGCCATGATTGCGCTGTTTACCTTCGCAATCGGCTTGAAATGGTTCCCAACCGGCTACGCCTATACCGCAGGTACGATTCCGGATTGGACAAGCTGGGCATTCATTAAAGATGTCGCTTTCCACGCCTTCTTACCTTTGCTATGTGCATCTATTGTTCAGATTGGTGGCTTCCTAGTAAACATGCGTAACAACATGATCAACCTGCTAGCTGAAGACTACATCACCATGGCGAAAGGCAAAGGCTTGAGCGAAAACCGAGTAGTATTCAACTACGCAGCTCGTAACGCGATGCTACCAAGTGTGACGGCACTTTCGATGTCACTAGGTATGGCAATCGGTGGTCAGTTGATTATCGAAATCATCTTTAACTACCCAGGTCTTGGCAGCGTACTTTTCAACGCAATTAACGCTCGTGACTACCAAGTACTGCAAGGTCAACTGCTTATCATGACGCTATTCATGCTGTTCTTTAACTTAGTTGCAGACATGCTTTACGTTGTTCTTGACCCTCGTCTTCGTAAGGGTGGTAAATAATCATGAAAGATATTCTAAAACTCATTTGGCGTAACCCGATGGCCCTAACAGGCGTCATCATCCTAAGTATTTTTATTCTTGGTGCTATTGCGGCTCCATTGATCACAAAACATGTTCCAGACAAGCGTACAGGTAATCCACACGAATACCCTGGCTTCGTGGTGAAGTCTGCACAAACTAACCCTGATGGCTGGGTTGCTCAAAACCTAGCAGACGATCGTCGTACGTTGATAATGTCTAAGAAGGCAGACCACGTACTGGGGACAACTCGTATGGGTCGTGACGTTTGGTCACAAGTGGTATACGGCGCACGCGTATCTCTTGCTGTAGGTTTTGGTGCAGGTCTTACCGTATGCTTGCTTGCAACAGTGATCGGTGTTTCTGCGGGTTACTTTGGCGGACGTGTCGATGATGTTCTGACAGCCGCAATGAATATCATGTTGGTTATTCCTCAATACCCATTACTGTTCGTAGTTGCAGCCTTTATCGGTGAGGCAGGGCCACTCACCATAACCTTGGTTATCGGCTTTATGTCCTGGGCTTGGGGCGCTCGTGTTGTTCGTTCCCAAACCTTAGCACTGCGTGAAAAGGAGTTTGTAAAAGCCGCTGAAGTTCTGGGTGAATCTTCATTCCGTATTATCTTCGTAGAGATTCTTCCAAATCTTATCTCTATCGTTGGCGCGAGCTTCATCGGTTCGGTGATGTACGCAATCATGATGGAAGCAACGATTTCGTTCCTAGGTCTTGGTGACCCGAACACAATCAGCTGGGGCATCATGCTTTACAACGTTCAAACCTCTTCATCAATGCTGATTGGCGCTTGGTGGGAACTATTGGCTCCTTGTATCGCACTGACACTACTTGTAACTGGTCTTGCTCTACTTAACTTCGCTGTCGATGAAATTGCCAACCCGCAACTGCGTTCTCACAAAGGCATGAAGCGTTGGAAGAAATTAGCAGCACAAGACAAAGAAGAACGTGAACCAGAACTACCACCACAAAATGCACTTTGGAGCGGAGATAAATAATCATGTCTGAACCACTAATTTCTATCCGCAATTTATGCGTGGATTACATCACAGAGTCTGGCGATGTTCGTGCGTGTAACAACGTAAGTTTCGACATTGCTCCAGGTGAAGTATTTGGCCTAGCTGGTGAATCTGGCTGTGGTAAATCAACCGTTGCTTTCTCTCTTATGCGTCTACATAAGCCACCCGCTTACATCAGTGGTGGTGAGGTTATCTTCAATGGTGAGAACATTCTTGAATACAGTGATGACCGTATGCAAGCATTCCGTTGGAGCGAGATGTCGATGGTATTCCAGAGTGCGATGAACGCACTCAACCCAGTATTACCAATGGAAGAGCAGTTCTGTGACGTAATTATGCGTCACACCAACATGACTCGTGAGCAAGCTAAGCAACGCGCTGAAGGTTTACTTGAAATCGTAGATATTCACCCAAGCCGATTGAGTGACTACCCTCACCAATTCTCTGGCGGCATGCGTCAGCGCTTGGTTATTGCTATCGCGTTAGCATTGAATCCAAAGCTGATCATTATGGATGAGCCAACGACCGCGCTTGATGTGGTTGTTCAGCGCGAAATCCTACAAAAGATCTATGCACTGAAAGAAGAATTTGGCTTCTCTATTCTGTTCATCACCCATGATTTGTCATTGATGGTCGAGTTCTCTGACCGCATCGGCATCATGTATTCAGGTGAACTTATCGAGGTTGCTAATGCTCAAGATATTCTAGAAAACCCTTACCACCCTTATACCAAAGGGCTGGGAAGTTCTTTCCCTCCACTAACAGGGCCAAAGACAAAACTAGCGGGCATTCCGGGCAACCCTCTGAACTTGTTAGAGATTCCTGAAGGGTGTCGTTTCCAAGCTCGTTGTGACCGTGTACATGAAACGTGTACCAAGGTACCAACCAAGCTGCGTTCTATCGACCCGGGGCATTTGTCTAACTGCCACCTGTACGGTGACCCAATAGTACAAAGGAAGCTATAGCTTGCACGCTGATTCAGCGTGAATAACGAATAAGGCGGTTCGACCGCCGAAATGCAAGCAAAGCGAATAAGGATTCTGGAGACAATTATGAGCAAAGATTTCGGTCAATTATTGGTAGAAGGCAAGAATGTCGTAAAAGACTTCCCAATAAGCAGTACCACAATTCAAACCCCAATGATGCGTGCGATTAACGACGTGTCATTCAAGATGTACAAAAGCCGCGGTCTAGCGGTGGTTGGTGAGTCTGGTTCAGGCAAATCAACAACAGCAAAAATGATCGCAAAAATGTACGCGCCTTCGGGCGGTACAATCGAATACAAAGGCCGTGATATCCAAGAGATCTCAAGCAGAAAAGATCTTATGCATTACCGTGAAGGCGTGCAAATGGTATGGCAAGACCCGTTTGGTTCCCTGAACCCAACACATAACATCTTCCACCACATTGCTCGACCATTGTTGATCCACAAAAAAGTATCTCCAGGTAACAAGAAAGAGTTACAGGAGCGTGTGTACGATCTTCTAGAGCAAGTTGGCTTAGTACCACCACAAGCAACGGCAGAGAAGTACCCTCACCAACTCTCTGGTGGTCAGCGTCAACGTGTCAACCTAGCTCGTAATATCGCAGTAGGTGCAGAAGTTGTATTAGCCGATGAACCTACGTCAATGCTTGATGTATCGATTCGTGCTGGTGTTTTAAACCTAATGGAAGAGATGAAATTTGAGAAGCAAATGTCTCTTCTTTACATCACTCACGATATCGCAACCGCTCGTTACATCGCTGAAGATCTTTCAGTGATGTACGTAGGACACATGGTGGAATGGGGCGATACCGATGACGTTATTGCTGACCCTCAACACCCTTACACTCAGCTATTGGTTTCGGCAGTTCCAGATCCGAAGAAATCGATCCACGAGAAACTGGCAGGTAACAAAGGGGAAATCCCTCTTTGGACACCAGTCTCAGCTGGTTGCCCATTTGCAGGTCGTTGTACTCATGCAATGGATAAGTGTAAAGAGCAGTTACCAGGGGTTACGCAATTAGCCGATAACCACTTTGTACGTTGTTACCTACACGAAAGCTAAGCAATAAATGCCCGTTAGGGTCTGCGGACCCTAACTATTTATCCTAAAAAATTTCAGGTACCTAGCCATAAGAAACTAGGACTTTTGGAGAGTATTGATGCTGTTATTGACCAACCATATTGGCTACGAATCCACGGCTCCAAAGCAGGCTATCTTACAAACTAAGAAAGCTCGCTTATCAAGTACGACTGCATTATTAGTGTGTGCCGACAACCATATTACCGTGGGCAACTTTGATGTTGTAAAACAAGGCCGCGTAGCAAACTGGCATCAAGGACAATTCTTCACAATCGATTTCAGTTCATTTACCGAATCCGGTCGCTACTACCTGCGCTTTGATAACCTACGTTCAGAAGTGTTTGAGATTGGCAACAACCTACTAATGAACCACACGTTTTCTGATGTGCTTCATTACTTTAAGTCACAACGCTGTGGCGGTATTTTCGACAAAAAAGATCAACAGGCACAAATTCTAGGCACTGACAGATACGTCGATGTCCATGGCGGTTGGTACGACGCATCGGGTGATGTGAGTAAGTACTTTAGCCACCTGTCTTATGGCAACTACCTTAATCCTCAACAGATTCCTATGGTTGTTTGGAACATGCTTAAAAGCGTGCGCTTAACCAACAATAACCCTGACTTCCCAAAATTCTCCATGACTCGCCTGACGGAAGAAGCCCTATTCGGTGCCGACTTCTTAGTCCGCATGCAAGACGCGGCTGGATACTTCTATATGACGGTATTCGATAAGTGGAGCAAAGACATCAATCAGCGCGACATCTGCGCTTATGCCACTCAAGAAGGCCATAAATCAACGGACTTGCAAGCGGGCTATCGACAAGGTGCGGGCGTTGCTATCGCCGCATTAGCTGCTGCATCTGAACTTGAAACCTCGGGCAGTTACTCGAGCCAAACTTACCTTGAAACTGCCGTTAACGGTTATTGGCACCTAAAAGAACATAACCTGCAGTACCTAAACGATGGCGAAGAAAACATCATCGATGAATATTGTGCCCTACTCGCTGCAAATGAACTGTACCGAGTAACAGAAGACGAGCAGTACCTATCAGAAGCAAGAACTTGGGCGAATCGCTTGATCGCTCGTCAGCAATCCGATGACTCATTTGCCCACTTCTGGTCGGCCAACTCTGATGGCTCTCGCCCCTATTTCCATGCAGCTGAAGCTGGCCTTCCAGTGATTGCTCTGTGCGAGTACATCGACAATGAAACCAATGCAGTTCTGAAAGAACAAGCTCGCACGGTTGTTGAAAAAGCCTGTCAGTTCGAAATCAATATTACCGACAAAGTCATCAATCCATTTGGCTACCCAAGACAGTACGTTAAAAATGTTGATGGTGATAAGCGCGATGCTTTCTTCGTTGCTCAGAAAAATGAAACGGGCTATTGGTGGCAAGGCGAAAACGCACGTCTTGGTTCAATCGCAACCATGGCGTACTTAGTTCAACCACATATTCAAGATAGCGAACTTCAAAAGCGTTTAATCCAGCTTTCACAAAACAGCCTTGATTGGATTTTAGGTCTCAACCCTTACCACATGTGCATGCTCGATGGTCATGGGCATAATAATCCTGATTACCTACCTCAGCTTGGTTTCTTCAATGCGAAAGGCGGCATCTGCAACGGTATTACCGCGGGTTTTGACGATGAACAAGACATCGCATTCAATCCGCCAGCTCAAAAAGACGACATGCTTCAAAACTGGCGTTGGGGTGAACAATGGATCCCTCACGGCGCTTGGTTCCTATTGGCAACCGCTGCGCAATTCAACTACCTAGCACAGCGTAAGGAGCAATAATTATGACGCTTTACTACGTAGGTATTGATGGTGGAGGCACGTCTTGTCGCGCTCGTATTCGTGATGACCAAGGCAAGCTGATTGGTGAAGCAAAAAGTGGCAGTGCCAACATCCTTCTGGGTGTTGATGTAGCGATGAGATCAGTTATTGATGCCATTACTCAAGCGGAACAACAAGGGCAGCTCGACTCAAGCCACTTTTCAAATATGCATGTTGGCCTAGCACTGGCTGGCGCAGAGCAAAAGTCGGCATGGTTCGACTTCATGGCTCAACCACATCCTTTCGCAAGTATGACGCTCAACACTGACGCTTACGGTGCTTGTATTGGCGCTCACAATGGCCAAAACGGCGCCATCATGATAGGTGGAACAGGCTCATGCGGCATCTACCTACAAGACGGTGAGCAACATGTGGTTGGCGGTCGTGAATTTCCAATTTCAGACCAAGGTGGCGGCGCAGTGATGGGCCTTCGCTTAATTCAACAAGTCCTGTTAGCAGAAGACGGTATTCGCAGCAAAACCCCACTGACTCAACACGTGATGAACCACTTTGACAATGATGTTGATGCGATCGTGGCGTGGTCAAAAGGCGCCATTCCAAAAGACTACGGTCAATTCTCGCCAGTGATTTTTCAACTCGCTAACGAAGGCGATGAGCTGGCTATCGAGATGCTCAAGCAAACCGCAGCTGATATCGAAATGTTTGTGCTAGCACTTCATCGCAAAGGTGCAGACAAGGTATGCCTGATGGGCAGTATCGCTGAGCGCATTCTCAACTGGCTATCACCACCAGTACAACAATGGATCGTTGAACCTCAATTTGACGCTATTGAAGGCGCATTGATGTTTGCCGGAAAACCACAACACAACTTGTATCAACAGGCTTAGCAGGGAAGTTATATGAATTATCGCATCGACTTAGCTGTTCTTTCTGAACAAAAAAATAACTGCCGATTTGGCCTTACGGTACATAACTTAAGTGACCTCGACGTAAAAGATTGGTCACTGTATTTTGCCTTTGACCGATTCATCCTTCCGGAGAGTCTATCTCAAGGTGAACTGACTCAAGTTGGAAGCTTTTGCTCGTTCAAACCAAGCTCTCCGGTGTTAAAGGCGAACAACCACTACTACCTTGAATTCAGTATTCAAAGCGCCCCATTTCGCTTCTATTCTGATGGCCTTAATGATGCATTTATCCAATCACATCATGATGGAGAAACATCGGTACTGCCTGTCGCGATATCACCGATTTTTTTGGCTTCGCCATACCGTGAACGCAACCAAATACCTGAAGTTAACGCTGCTGAAATTGCATTAATTCCTCAGCCAAATCAGATCGAACTTCAGTTAGGTAGCTTCGCACTAAGTAGCGAATGCAAGATTGAGGTTCAATCTCAACTTGCTGATAAGGCGTTATCTTGGCTGCAACAAGAATTGCTTTCTACCTTTGAACTGTCGATTTCGAATGAGCTTTCAACTGAATTTTCAAAAGACGAAAGCGGCGACATTCTATTTCGCAGCAACCCGACGTTAGACGAAGCCGAGTACAAGCTCACCGTCACGGCACAACAAATAATGGTTGAATCAGGCAGCCAATCGGGCTTCACACACGCTGTAGCAAGCTTGATTCAGTTGGTACAACAACTGGATGCCAAGAACTTCTCTGTTCCATGTTGCAAAATCGTCGATCAGCCTCGTTTCAAATACCGAGGCATGATGCTGGATTGCGCTCGTCACTTCCATTCAGTGGAGCAAGTGAAACGCTTAATCAACCAACTCGCGCACTACAAGTTCAACGTCTTTCATTGGCACTTAACCGATGATGAGGGTTGGCGAATTGAGATCAATAGCCTACCTCAACTTACTGAAATCGGTGCTTGGCGTGGCCCTGACCATGCACTAGAACCGCAATACACACACCTTGCTGACAACTATGGCGGCTTCTACACGCAACAACAGATTCGCGAAGTCATTGAATACGCAGAGCAGCGTAGCATCACTGTAATCCCTGAGATTGACATCCCAGGTCACTGCCGCGCCGCGATCAAATCACTGCCTGACATGCTGGTAGAACAAGCTGACACCACTCAATACAAGAGTATTCAGCACTACAACGACAATGTCCTAAACCCTGGCTTGCCAGGCACTTACCAATTCTTAGATGCGGTTATTGAAGAAGTCGCAGAGCTATTCCCCAGCGAATTGATTCACATGGGTGCAGACGAAGTACCACCGGGTGTGTGGACTAACAGCCCTGCAGCTCAAGCTCTGATGAAAGAGCATAAATATCAAGACAGCAAAGACTTACAAGGCCACCTATTCCGTTATGCCGAGAACAAACTCAAGCAACTTGGCAAGCGCATGGTGGGCTGGGAAGAAGCGCAACACGGCGACAAAGTCAGTAAAGAGACCATCATCTACTCGTGGCTCAGTGAAGAAGCAGCAGTGAATTGCGCTCGCCAAGGCTTTGATGTGGTGTTGCAACCGGCACAATTTACCTATCTCGACATGACCCAAGATTATGCACCGGAAGAACCGGGCGTCGATTGGGCTGCCGTTATCCCATT
Organism: Vibrio sp. R78045; assembly: GCF_042466085.1. Classification (NCBI taxonomy): domain Bacteria; kingdom Pseudomonadati; phylum Pseudomonadota; class Gammaproteobacteria; order Vibrionales; family Vibrionaceae; genus Vibrio; species Vibrio sp. R78045. The sequence goes on along the minus strand of NZ_JAXHBS010000008.1, from coordinate 405,479 downwards.
AGAACAAGCTTATAACTACGAAGCACTTGCTGAGATATCCGACACCGACCCAATTCGTAAGCGGATCCGCGGAATTCAGTGTGCTCTATGGTGTGAGATCGTCACCAACCAAAAGCGTATGGATTATATGGTATTCCCAAGAATTAGCGCTTTATCTGAAGGATGTTGGACACATAAAAACAACCGAAACTGGCTAGATTACCTATCTCGCCTAAAGGGGCATCTGCCATTACTCGACAGACTCAATGTTGATTATCGCAACCCTTGGAAAGGTCAATAAAACAAACCAAAGCGACACTCACATCGAGCGGTTGCTGACTCAAATTAAGGTGCTCAGTCAGATAAGACTCAGCATCACTATTTAAAAATTAGCTGCATAGATGCAGTTTGTTAAAAAGGAAATGACAATGAAATACGGCTATTTCGATAACGACAATCGCGAATACGTCATCACTCGCCCTGATGTACCAGCACCATGGACCAACTACCTGGGTACTGAAAAGTTTTGTACCGTAATTTCGCACAATGCGGGCGGTTATTCGTTCTACAATTCTCCGGAATACAACCGTGTTACTAAGTTCCGTCCAAATGGCACCTTTGACCGTCCAGGACACTATGTTTACCTGCGTGATGATGAGACGGGTGATTACTGGTCTATCTCTTGGCAACCAGTGGCAAAAAGCCTAGATGAAGCGAACTACGAAGTTCGTCATGGTCTGTCATACTCAAAGTTCAAATGTGAATACAGCGGTATTACGGCAACCAAAACGCTATTCGTTCCTAAGGGCGAAGATGCAGAAGTTTGGGATGTCGTACTGAAGAACAACACCGACAAGCCAAGAACCATCAGCACATTCTCATTTGTTGAGTTCTCATTCAGCCACATCCAATCGGATAACCAGAACCACCAGATGTCTTTGTACTCTGCGGGCACGTCTTACCAAGAAGGAGTGTTGGAATACGACCTGTACTACAACACCAACGACTTTGAAGGCTTCTACTACCTAGCATCAACCTTCTCTCCAGACAGCTACGATGGTCAGCGTGACAACTTCCTTGGCATATACCGTGACGAAGCAAACCCAATTGCCGTTGAGAACGGTAAATGTTCTAACAGTGCTCAAACTTGTTACAACCACTGTGGTTCTCTGCACAAGCAATTTACGATTCAACCGGGTGAAGAAGTTCGCTTTGCTTATGTACTAGGTATCGGTAAAGGCAACGGTGAACGCCTCCGCGAGAAGTACCAAGACACAGCAAACGTAGATGCGGCGTTCCAAGGCATCAAAGATCACTGGGACGAGCGTTGCAACAAATTCCAAGTTAAGTCGCCAAACGAAGGCTTAGACACCATGATCAACACGTGGACGCTATACCAAGCGGAAACCTGTGTGGTTTGGTCACGCTTTGCATCATTCATCGAAGTTGGCGGTCGTACTGGTCTTGGTTACCGTGATACTGCGCAAGATGCGATCTCAGTGCCTCATGCCAACCCACAAATGACCAAGAAGCGTATTATCGACCTGCTTCGCGGCCAAGTGAAAGCGGGCTACGGTCTACACTTGTTCGATCCTGACTGGTTCGATCCAGAGAAAGCTGACGTTGAACCTTCAAAATCACCAACGGTTGTTCCAACGCCGTCAGATGACGACAAGATCCACGGCATTGACGATACCTGTTCTGATGATCACTTATGGATCGTACCTACCATCATCAAGTACGTGATGGAAACCGGTGAACACGATTTCTTTGACGAAGTGATTCCATACGCAGATGGTGGCGAAGCAACGGTTTACGAACACATGAAAGCCGCACTTAACTTCTCTGCAGAATACGTAGGTCAAACAGGTATCTGTAAGGGTCTTCGCGCAGACTGGAATGACTGTCTGAATCTAGGTGGCGGTGAATCTTCTATGGTTTCATTCCTACACTTCTGGGCTCTTCAAGAGTTCTTAGACCTGGCTAAGTTCCGCAATAACGATGCTGACGTTACTAAATACACTGAAATGGCAGCTAACGTTCGCGAAGCGTGTGAAACGCACCTTTGGGATGACGAGGGTGGTTGGTACATCCGTGGTCTAACTAAAAATGGCGACAAGATCGGTACCGCTCAACAAGCTGAAGGTCGAGTTCACCTTGAATCAAACACGTTAGCGGTTCTCTCTGGTGCGGTATCTCAAGAACGTGGCGAGAAAGCAATGGACGCAGTTGATGAGAACCTATTTTCTGAATACGGCCTACACCTAAACTCTCCATCATTCGCAACACCAAACGATGATATCGGCTTTGTAACTCGCGTTTACCAAGGCGTAAAAGAGAACGGTGCTATCTTCTCTCACCCGAATCCATGGGCTTGGGTAGCAGAGGCGAAGCTTGGCCGTGGCGACCGTGCGATGAAATTCTACGATGCGCTTAACCCTTATAACCAAAACGACATGATTGAAACACGTTACGCGGAACCATATTCGTACGTGCAGTTCATCATGGGTAAAGACCACCAAGACCACGGCCGTGCAAACCACCCATGGTTAACAGGCACCTCGGGCTGGGCTTACTTTGCGGTAACCAACTTCATTCTTGGTGTTCGCACCGGATTCGAAGGTTTAACTGTAGATCCTTGTATCCCGACTGATTGGCCAGAGTTTGAGGTCACTCGTCAATGGCGCGGTGCAACTTACAACATCACGGTGCAAAACCCTAATGCAGTAAGCAAAGGTGTAGCCTCTATCACTATCAACGGTGAGTCAGTTGAAGGTGCAATCCCAGTACAAACAGAAGGCAGCGTGAATGATGTTGTCGTTGTTCTAGGCTAGTCACGCAATTTAACGAACAGCTCCGGTCTCAAGTCTTTACAGGCTTGAGACCGTGAGACTAAAAGGATTTTCTAATGATTAAATTTGGTACCGGTGGCTGGCGCGCTTTCATTGGTGAAGAGTTCACCAGAGACAATGTTCGCTTGGTGGCACAAGCGCTCGCTAACATCATCAATAATGAAAATGCCGCAAAGAACGGGTTTGTGATCGGCTATGACCGCCGATTCCTTTCAGATAAAGCAGCATGTTGGTTTGCAGAAGTACTTGCGGCGAACAACATCAAAGTAAGCTTCATTGATAAGTTCGTTCCAACACCTATCGTGATGTTCCAAGCGAAAGAGATGGGCTGCATCTACTCGGCATGTATTACCGCATCTCACAACCCAGCAGACTACAACGGCATCAAAATCTTCATTGAAGGTGGACGTGATGCTGATGAGATCATCACCGAGAAGATAGAACAGCAAATCGCAACATTGACCAGCGAAGACGTTATACGAGTTGATTTCGAGCAAGCGTTAAACGACAAAGAAATCGAGATCATCAACCCGATGAACGACTTTGTTGATTCAATCATCAACTTCATCGATATCGAGTCGATCAAGAAAGCTAACCTACGCGTGCTGATTGACCCAATGTTTGGCGTAGCGAAAAATGCTTTGCAGACAGTGCTGATCAACGGTCGATGTGATGTCGACGTCATCAACGATGGCAAAAACCCAGATTTTGGTGGCTTGATGCCATCACCAAATGCCGCAACGCTCTATCGCTTGAAGCACTTAGTTGCAGCAGAAGGCTATGACATAGGTATTGGTACTGATGGCGATGCCGATCGTCTGGGTATTATTGACGAGAAAGGTCACTTCATTCACCCTAACGAAGTACTACTACTGCTTTATTACTACTTACTGGAATACAAAGGCTGGAAGGGCTCTGTCGTTCGTAATATTGCCACCACACATCTACTGGATAAAGTAGCTGCGGATCATGGAGAGAAGAGCTTTGAGGTTCCTGTAGGCTTTAAGCATATCAGCTCTCAAATGGAAGCTGATGATTCTCTAATTGGTGGCGAAAGCTCAGGAGGCTTAACCATTCGAGGTCACATCAAAGGTAAGGATGGCGTATTTGCATCAAGCTTGCTGGTTGAGATGATCAGTGTGACAGGCAAGAAGCTGTCTGAATTGCTTGATGAGATTTACTCTAAATATGGCTATGCCTACACCGCAGAAGGCGATTGTAAGTTTAAACCTTCAGAGAAAGAAGCGCTCTACACTAAGATCTACGTCGAGAAGCAACTACCTGAATTTGAATACGAAATTGAAAAAGTTAGCTATGAAGATGGTGCAAAGGTGTACTTCAAGAATGGCGGCTGGGTCATTGCTCGCTTCTCAGGAACAGAGCCGTTACTACGAATTTTCGCAGAAATGGAAGATAAAGACACTGCAGAACATGTTCTTCAAAAAGTAAAAGACTTCCTCTCTCTATAGGCTTATAGAGTGCAGCAGCTTTGTATGGGACTTAACATATCACTGCCTTGTTAAAGCCTATTGATGAAGAACTTTTGCCCAGTACTTTTAATTAAGTTCTGGGCTTTTTTATGACTGAGCTTTATTTACAGGAATGGGAATGACGAGAAATCGTTAAAACGCCAATACGCCTTTGGTATCCACTTTTACGGTTACCGGCATACCCATTTCAAGAGCCTCTGAAGAGGTTGCTAATAACTTCTGACCGTTCGCTTCAATCACATAACGACAGTGGTCTCCCATGAACTGCTGTTCTAATACTGAAAGGTTACTGTCTACATCATGAGTAGCCACGATATGTTGAGGTCTTAACAACAACGCACATTCAGCCCCCACTTCGATCTCGGTTTGCGCCTTGGCCTCAATCAAACCTAAGCTTGTTTCAAATTCGTTATCTGAAATACGTTGTGCATTCAAGTAACTTCCGCCACCTAAGAAATCAGCAACAAACTTGCTTGATGGGTGGAAGTACAGTTCTGACGCCGAGCCGTATTGTTCGATGACACCATGATTCATTACTGCCATCTTGTCAGCAAAAGCAAACGCTTCTTCACGACTGTGAGTCACAAAAATAGCCGTCACACCCTGCTTCTTAAAGATTTTACGAATCTGAGAAATCAGCTCATGACGTACTTGGGTATCAATGTTAGAAAACGGTTCGTCCAATAGCAGTAGGTCTGGCTTATATGCCAAAGAGCGCGCAATCGCGACACGTTGCTGTTGTCCACCAGATAGCTGATGAGGGTAACGATCGCCAAATTGGTCAAGGTGTACGAGCTCAAGCATCTCTTGAACTTTCGCAGTCTTATCTTGCTCAGACATATCGCGTAGACCAAATGCCACGTTCTGATTCACGGTGAGGTGTGGAAACAGAGCATAATCTTGGAAAATCATTCCAATGTTACGCTGCTCTGGCGGCAACCAATTCGCAGCGTCATCAATAACTTGGCAATTCAAGCTCATAACGCCACTACTCAATGGAAGCAGACCTGCAATCGCTTTAAGCAGCGTCGTCTTACCACATCCACTGGCACCAAGCAGACAAACAATTTCACCATGCTCAACTTCTAAAGAAAGAGATTCCAAAATGGTTTGGGAATCATACTTACAAGTCAGATTTTTAATTGATAATGCACAACTCATTAGTGTTTCTGCTCCAAGGAACGGTTTACGATGATCAGTGGGATTAAGCCTACCAATACTAATAACACAGCAGGCATAGCTGCTAATTCAAGGTGTTCATCTGACGCATAGTTATAAACATAAGTCGCGAGCGTTTCGAAATTAAAGGGACGCAGCAGCAATGCTGCATTTAGCTCTTTCATTGATTCGATAAACACCAATAAGCCTGCAATCAAAGCACCACGCTTAATCAAAGGTAGGTGAACACGGCGTAACATCTGGTTGGTATTACACCCCATTGTTTTAGAGGCCATATCCAATGAAGGTGATACTTTACTTAGGCTACTTTCGATACTACCAATAGCAACAGCTGAAAAACGCACTACCATTGCAAAGATAAGCGCAAACATGGAACCAGAGAAGATCAAACCAGGTCGTCCCCACTCCATCACTTTAGCGATGTCATTGACCAAGTGATCCATAAACAACACGGGTACCATCACGCCAATCGCTAGAACGGTGCCTGGAACAGCATAGCCCATTGAAGCAAACCTCATGTAAGCCAGGTTTTTCTTACCAGGGCTCACACGTTGATTAAAATTCACAATCAACGCAACGAGTACACCAATAATCGCCGCGACAACAGAGACGTAAAGACTATTAAGTGCATATTCTCTGAATTCTGGTGTCCAACTTTGAGCGAAATACTTGTAGGCATAAATGATCAATTGCGCGAGGGGGAATAAAAACGCTATGCACACTAACCCCCAACACCAAAACAGTGACAACCACTTTTTCCAACCGATTAGTTCATAACGAAAATCTTCGCGGCTACTAAATTGATTTTGAAATAACTTTTGTTTACGACGGCTGTATCGCTCGGTGCTCAATAAGAGAATGACAATCACTAACATGATTGCCGATATTTTTGCAGCGGCTGTTAGGCTCGAGTAGCCCAACCAAGTATCGTAAACCGCTGTCGTTAGTGTGTTAACAGCAAAGTAGCTTACAGTACCGAAGTCACCTATGGTTTCCATCGCAACAAGAGACAAACCGACCGCCATGGAAGGACGAACAAGTGGAAGTGAGATACGACGAAAGCTTTCCCAGGGAGAGCACTTCAACAAGCGAGCAGATTGTAATAGGGAAACGTTTTGCTCCATGAAAGCCGCACGGCAGAGCAAATAAATATAAGGGTAAAGAACGAGAGACAGAACAATAATAGCGCCTGATAAGGTTCTAATGTCGGGGAACCAATATTCACTAGGTCCCCACCCCGTCAGTTCTCGTAGCAGGATTTGAACAGGGCCAGCAAAATCAAACCAGTCGGTAAAAATATAGCCCACAATATAGCCAGGCATTGCCAATGGCAGCACCAAAGCCCATTGCAAAACACGCTCTCCAGGAACACGACACATTGCCATGATCCATGCAGACGGAATACCGAAAATCAAAGACAGGAACATGGTTCCTATGACTAAAACCACCGTATTGTAAGCATAGGTGGGCATTACTGTAGACATAAGATGAGAAAATAGCTCATCCGTTTCTCCAACAGCAGTCGTAAAAATCGCCAAGATTGGTAAAACAAGCAGTACAGCGATTATTCCGCTACTGGTGTTCCATAAATAATTCTTTTCTTTCATCGCCTAACTACAATGAGGCTTAATGAAATACATATGCATTTGCAAATACATCTCATATCCTTTTAATGGTGGGGGTATTTATACCCATATACCGTAATGACTTCAAGGTGAGATACTCATAACTCAATGGATCAAGGGAGAGCTTTGTATCAAAAAGTGATTTCTCCAAAAACAAACAACCCCAAGGAGCCGAAAATAGCCACTTGGGGTCATAATTTTATGCGGGCCGGAGCCTACAATAATAAATTATAGATCGAACTTAACTTCATCTAATAGCTTGATTGCCGCCGCATGGTGGTTTGCAATTTCATCTAGAGAAATAGTATCTGCTTTGAACTCACCCCACGAAGCAACAAGCTCAGAAGGTTTAACGTCTGCTTTTACTGGGTATTCGTAGTTCACTTCTGCGTACATGCTTTGTGCAGTGTTACCAGATAGGAATTCCATCAGCTTAACGGCATTCTCTTCGTTTGGAGAGTATTTAGCCATTGCCATACCAGAGATATTCACGTGAGTACCCGTTGTCTCTTGATTAGGGAAGTTAATGTAAACAGAGTCAGCCCAAGCTTTTTGCTCTTTATCATTAATCATTTTACCTAGGTAGTAACTATTACCAAGAGCAACATCACATAGACCTTCTTTAATCGCTTTAACTTGTGCACGGTCGTTACCTTGAGGCTTACGTGCTAGATTTGCTTTTACGCCTTCTAGCCACTCTTTCGTTTCAGCTTCGCCTTTATGAGCAATCATCGAAGAAACGAGAGAAACATTGTACGGGTGCTTACCGCTACGAGTGCAGATTTTGCCTTTAAATTCAGGCTTAGTTAGATCTTCATAAGTGAATTCTTCACCTAGACGACCAACACGGTCACGTGAAGAGTAAACGCTACGTGTACGAGTTGTTAGAGCGAACCACTCGTTAGCAGTATCTTGGTACTGGGCAGGGATGTTTTTTTCAAGTACATCACTTTCAACTGATTGAACTAGACCTTGCTTAGTTAGCTCAGATAAACGGCTAATATCGACAGTTAATACAACGTCAGCTGGGCTGTATTCACCCTCTTGAGCTAACTTCTCTGCTAAACCTTTTTTAGCAAACTTCACGTTTACTTTAATGCCAGTCTCTTTTGTGAATTCTTTGAACATTGGCTCAACAAGGAAAGGTTGACGGTAAGAGTATACGTTTACTTCTTCCGCAGCCATTGCTGTCGGGGCAATTACACTACACGCTAGAGCTGAAAGTGTTAGCAGTTTTTTCATTGTAAAATCCTTTATATCGAAATGATAATGTCTATCAGTTGCGTTATTATATTCATCATCAACATAATTACAATGACGAGCGACAAAAAATCTGTCTACTCAGACCATTAAAATCTTCACTTTTGTAACAAAACATTTCAACAAGAATAACCACGCACTCACCAGTGCAGAGCCTTTATATTGGCATCAAGGTGTCTAACAATTACTCTACCGTAAATAAAACAAAACCCCACAACCATAAGTTGTAGGGCTTTCTTTCTATCACCTAACCTTTTCAGGCTAGGTTATTATTACTGATTATTTTACTGACACAAACTCAGGGTAAGCACCAACACCACAATCATGCATATCCATACCTTCAAGCTCTTCGTCTTCAGTTACACGAATACCGATTGTCGCTTTAAGCACAGCCCATACCGCTAGACTCGCACCAAATACCCAAGCAAAGATTACTGCAGCACCTAATAGTTGAGCACCAAATGTTGCATCAGCGTTGCTTAGTGGCACAGCCATTAGGCCGAAGAAACCACACACACCGTGCACAGAGATAGCACCAACTGGATCATCAATCTTAGCTTTATCTAGAGCGATGATGCTGAACACAACAAGTGCACCAGATACCGAACCGATTGCTACCGCGAATAGAGGTGATGGTGATAGAGGGTCAGCAGTGATTGCAACTAGACCAGCTAACGCACCGTTAAGGATCATTGTTAGGTCCGCTTTACCCCATGTTGTCTTACATACTAGTAGTGCTGCAATTGCGCCCGCTGCTGCTGCTGCGTTAGTGTTTAAGAAGATTTGACCAACTGCTGTTGCGTTCTCAAAGTCTGAAACCATTAACTGAGAACCGCCGTTGAAACCGAACCAACCGAACCAAAGGATAAATGTACCTAACGTTGCAAGTGGCATGTTTGAACCAGGAATCGGGTAGATTTCACCGTTCTTACCGTATTTACCTTTACGGGCGCCAAGTAGTACAACACCTGCTAATGCTGCCGCTGCGCCTGCCATGTGTACGATACCTGAACCAGCGAAGTCACTGAAGCCTGCTTCTGATAGGAAACCACCGCCCCAAGTCCAGTAACCTTCCATTGGGTAAATGAACGCTGTTAGTACAACAGAGAAGATCAGGAATGACCAAAGCTTCATACGCTCAGCAACTGCACCCGATACTACAGACATTGCTGTTGCAACGAATACTACTTGGAAGAAGAAGTCTGACTCTAGTGAGTGGTCTGCACCTTCACCTTGAGTACCAATTAGAGTACCGAATGAAGGTAACCAACCACCTTCACCATTGTCTACGTACATAATGTTGTAGCCAACCACTAAGAATGTAGTACAAGCAATTGCGTACAAACAGATGTTCTTAGTTAAAATTTCTGTGGTGTTCTTTGAGCGAACTAGGCCAGCTTCTAACATTGCGAAGCCTGCTGCCATCCACATTACCAACGCACCTGAAATGAGGAAGAAAAAAGTGTCTAGTGCGTAACGTAGTTCCGTTACTGTTGTTGTAAGTTCCATATTAAAGTCTCCAGTCCTTGTAATTCTTTAAAGTGCTTCAGCATCCATTTCACCAGTACGAATTCGTACGGCATGGCTAAGGTCATACACAAAAATTTTGCCATCGCCGATTTTTCCGGTGTGTGCCGCTTGGCTAATCGCTTCAACAACTCGGTCAACATTCTCAGCTTGGGTAGCTATCTCTAGTTTTACCTTTGGCAGGAAATCAACTTGGTACTCTGCACCACGATACAATTCAGTGTGTCCCTTCTGGCGACCGAAACCTTTCACTTCAGAAACAGTCATACCTTCAATACCTACATCAGAGAGCGCTTCACGTACATCGTCTAATTTAAATGGCTTAACAATGGCATTTATTAATTTCATATTCGTTCCTTAAATTCTTCACAAATCCGTTAATTCCCTTATTACAATCCAAGTAGCGTGCCAAAAAGTTAAGTCATTGATTTAAAATAAAATAAAGATATTAAGAGCGTAATAACAAAAAAGGCCGCACCATATTGGTGCGGCCTTTTCACTATCTTAATGCGTAACGCTATTGTTGCTCCAGTTTTGGGCAACGAGATGATTACAGTATGAAACTATTGCTAATTCATAACCTAAAAGTCGTTACTGATCGCTGAGAAATCATAACTAATAACCTAAAAAGTCAATCCAGCGTTCGAGCAACAGCTCAAAATCATCAATTCCGCAACTCGCTTGGCTTTCACAGTTATAAAAATCGAACTCACTACCCTCTTCCATCTCTTGCTCATGCGCTAACACATTTTCTTGAATCGTGACTTCATCTTCATTGATCGCAAGGCTGATCTCTTTGCCAAGTAGTGTAACTTCATTACTAAGATCTTGGCGAGACTGCTCAATAAGCGCCATGACATGCTCTAACTTTTGCTTATCTTTACCAATCTCTTCTTGAAGCCAACGACCAACAATTTCATGGCCCATGCTGCATTTCACATAGTATTCACCCATGAGAGTGTTTCTAGTAAATTCGAATTCCATACGGCTCCAAAGTTCCAATAAAGAGAAGATTCAATAAATAAGTAGTAGCAAAAATGAGGCGAGAGTATATAGCTAACTCTATTTGAGATCGAGCCTGTTTAACGAGACACAGTGCCTCTTACAAAAAGCACAAACAAAAACGCCCTCTCACATGGAGAAGGCGTTGAATTAACAGTTAACACGTACCTTAAAAGCAGTAAGTGCTTACTTGTTATCTATTAAGCGCTACGCAGGCTCTTGAAAGATAACAGTGTCTGCTTTTTCCGTGTACTGACCCATTTTATGGAAGTTCAGGTAACGGTATGTATCTGCAGCGGTTGCATTAATCTTCTCAGCGTACTCTAAGTACTCTTCTTTCGTTGGTATACGACCTAGAATCGCGCCAACCGCAGAAAGCTCAGCAGAAGCCAGGTAAACATTCGCGCCATTACCTAAGCGGTTCGGGAAGTTACGAGTTGACGTCGACATAACCGTCGAAGCATCAGCCACACGAGCTTGGTTACCCATACATAGTGAACAGCCAGGAGTTTCGATACGTACACCAGCACGACCGAAGATGCCGTAGTAGCCTTCTTCTGTCAGTTGGTCTTTATCCATCTTCGTTGGCGGAGCTACCCATAGGCGAGTATTTAGCGAGCCGTTAAACTCTTCTAGCATCTTACCCGCAGCTCGGAAGTGACCGATATTTGTCATACAAGAACCGATGAACACTTCTTGAATCTCAGTACCTTGAACGTCAGAAAGAAGACGAGCATCATCTGGATCGTTTGGTGCACATAGGATTGGCTGATCGATGTCAGCAAGGTCGATCTCGATAACATGAGCGTATTCCGCATCTGAATCAGCAGATAGCAACTCAGGGTTCGCTAGCCACTCTTCCATTGCCGTTATACGACGCTCAATCGTACGTACATCACCGTAACCTTCAGCAATCATCCACTTAAGCATAACGATATTCGAGTTCAAGTACTCATCGATAGACTCTTGAGATAGCTTAACAGTACAACCTGCAGCAGAACGCTCAGCAGATGCATCAGAAAGCTCAAATGCTTGCTCAACAGATAGGTGCTCAACACCTTCAATTTCTAGTACACGACCAGAGAATTCGTTGATCTTACCTGCTTTCTCTACGGTTAGTAGACCTTGCTTGATACCGTAAAGAGGAATGGCATGTACTAGGTCACGTAGCGTGATACCTGGCTGCATTTCACCTTTGAAGCGAACCAAGATAGATTCAGGCATATCAAGAGGCATAACGCCTGTTGCAGCAGCAAATGCGACCAAACCAGAACCCGCAGGGAACGAAATACCTAGAGGGAAACGAGTATGCGAGTCACCACCTGTACCAACAGTATCAGGAAGAAGCATACGGTTTAGCCATGAGTGAATAACACCATCACCTGGGCGAAGTGAAACACCCGCACGGTTCATGATGAAATCAGGCAGCGTATGGTGAGTATTTACATCAACTGGTTTAGGATATGCCGATGTATGACAGAAAGACTGCATAACAAGATCAGCAGAGAAGCCAAGACATGCAAGATCTTTAAGCTCATCACGCGTCATAGGGCCCGTAGTATCTTGAGAGCCAACAGTTGTCATTTTAGGTTCACAGTACTGACCAGCACGTACACCTTCAACACCACATGCTTTACCTACCATCTTCTGAGCTAACGTGTAGCCTTTGTCAGAAGCAGAAGGGTCGATTGGTTTAGCAAATAGATCGGTTTCAGCTAAGCCTAGAGCCTCACGAGCGCGACCTGTAAGGCCACGACCGATGATCAGTGGAATACGACCACCAGCACGAACTTCATCTAACAATACTTTGCTTAACTCAAAGTTTGAAATCACAGAACCGTTTTTATGCACAACACCTTCATATGGGTAGATATCAATAATATCGCCCATGTTCATGTCTTGTACGTTTAGTTCAATTGGTAGTGCGCCAGAATCTTCCATTGTGTTGTAGAAGATTGGGGCAATTTTACCACCTAGACAAACACCGCCAGTACGCTTGTTTGGCACGAATGGGATATCTTCACCCATAAACCAAAGCACTGAGTTTGTTGCCGATTTACGTGAAGAACCTGTACCAACAACATCACCAACATAAGCCAGTGGAATGCCATCTTTTTGCATTTCTTCAATTTGAGTAATCGGACCAACGCTACCCTGTTCGTCAGGAGTGATGCCTTCACGTTCCATCTTCAGCATCGCTTTTGCGTGCACTGGGATATCTGGACGCGACCAGGCATCAGGCGCTGGAGATAGGTCATCGGTGTTGGTTTCACCGGTGACTTTGAATACTTTAACGGTAATTTTCTCTGCTACTTTGTCTTTAGCAGTAAACCATTCAGCATCAGCCCAAGATTGAAGTACTTGTTGTGCAGAAGTATTACCTGCTTTCGCTTTCTCTTCTACGTCGTAAAAAGCATCGAACATCAACAGAGTATGAGAAAGCGCTTTAACAGCGATTGGAGCAAGCTCAGCATCATCGAGTAGAGATACGAGAGGTTCGATGTTGTAGCCACCTTGCATAGTACCAAGCAGCTGAGCCGCTTTTTCTTTGCTTACTAGTGGAGAAGCTACTTCACCTTTCGTGATAGCCGTTAAAAAGCCAGCTTTTACATAAGCAGCTTCATCAACGCCTGGTGGAATGCGGTTTTCTAGTAGGTCAAGAATATATTCATCTTCACCTTGAGGTGGGTTCTTTAGAAGTTCAACTAGGCCAGCGACTTGCTCAGCGTCTAGTGGTTTTGGAACAACTCCCTCGGCAGCACGTTCTTCGACGTGTTTACGGTAGGCTTCAAGCACGACTTTTTTCCTCTCATTGCGGTCCACTTCTTCCCTTCATAATTGTTAGTAAAATAAAGAAGTGAACATCCTTGGAAACTTGGCTCTCCATTGCCATTTTTGTCATTCAATTTGTATTGATGAGCGGCGTCATAGAGGCCAAACTGTGGGCGGTAGAATAGCAAATTTAACGTTAAATTAAAATCTTATCATTTTGACCAACATAGCAAGTTAAGACGAAAGTCCTACGATTTTTGCCTATTTAGTCGGAAAAAGAGCTATCACACGCATGTTTATTTGTAAGACGTTCCGATAATTAAGTAGACCGAATCGTAGTTACTTTCGGTTCTACCGTAAGCTAAAATAATCGGCCCTATTGGAGAATCAACTCCAGCAAAGACAGAGCCAGCAGTGAACATCGGCGCTTCATCAAGACTCAGTTCATTGTTCGACCACACACCACCATGTTCAACGGATGCACCCACGTAGAATGGTGATTTAAAGAGGCCGAAATCATTTTCAAACCACTTGTAACGATAGATTAGACTCGTATAAGCCAAGTTTTGACCGATCAGGCTATTTCTTGGGATACCGGATAAATTAAGGAATCCACCAAGCTCCTTCGGATCAATTGGAAATACAGAGTTTTTGCTTTCTACCATACCAAAATCCAGCTTTGCGACTAAAGTATGCTTCTCAATACTTTGTGCCGCCATGAAATTAGCGGAAATCTCGTAAACGGTATCACTCTCAGAGGTTAAGTCAGAATCCCCAAGAGAACTGTCATTTTCAAAGTCATCATGAGAGACAAGATACTCTAAATCAACAAAGTAACCTTCCGTCGGTAAACTAAAGTTATCTAAGGTATCCAACCGATAACTAACGAATCCTCCGATACGTGAATACCCTCCATTACCTAGAGAGGGCAATGAAGCAACCTCAACTTCACCGTCGGTATAACGAACACCTGCTTTAAGCTCTTGCCACAATGTTGGTTGGTAACCCAATGCAAGTTCACCCACATACTCTCTGTAAGTCATCGGTAAGTAATCTTGCGTGACATCGAGGGTCGGCTCTTCAATCGCTTCCTCACCGGCGGGTAAATTTCTTTTCTGGTTGCTGTAAACAAGCGACGCCGAGGTAAACAACTTCTGGCTTGAGAAAAAAGGAGAAAACAACTCAGCCTCAATAAGCTTATCAGTACCCATTTCTAGATTCGTTCTTAACTCAGCACCGTGCGAGTTGATATCAGTGAAGTTCGCAGACATACCTATTGAATATTGGCTATCAGTTGCAAAGTCATCTTCAAGGTAAAAGCGAAAATTGAGATAATTAGGGCCCCATGATTTCTCATTCACATCAACGACGAGTTGATCTTCACCATCAACGTTTTCAAATTCATAAGTGACCAGTTCAAAGCGGTCTAATGCGTAGAGATCTTTAACCTGAGATTCAATCTCACTGGTTTTAAGGATCTGCCCTGAATCGAGGTTCAAGCGATTCTCTATCAACTTATCTGAATAGTGGCTGTTATTGTTGATAATAACCTTATCAACAACGGTTTGATCACCGTGTTTCAGCTTTTTTCGAGCTTGTTGTTTATGCTCGATATACTTCTGATAGTCTGCATTGGAGAGTGATAACTTAGAAAGTTCAGCGCTGTATTGGCGCGCGGCATCATAACCCGCTTGATAGGCGCCCGGCATCTTATCAAATTCAGTGGTTTCCATTAGCCCAACATCAGGGCGTAGGAACACATCGTCGTCCGTTAACGTCTCGGCCTGCTCTTGAGTGCTACGACGAACAAGGTAGTTGGATAGCTGATCGGCGGCGGCTAGAAAATTAGTAAAATCTTCCTTACCTTTGTAGTTTGAGCTGATATCGACAGCAATAACGATATCTGCTCCCATCGCTCTGGCAACATCAACCGGCATGTTATTGGTGACACCGCCATCAACCAGCATTCGCCCATCGACTTCATAAGGCGGCAAAGCGCCAGGCACCGACATACTTGCCATCATCGCATCAACAAGATGACCATGGTCGATAACGACTTCTTCGAGTTTAATAATATCTGTAGCAACAGAACGGTAAGGGATAGCAAGGTGGTCAAAAGAATCCAGCGGGGATAAGTTACCCGTAGTTTCACGCAAAATACGCAACATATTCTGACCTTGAACCACGCCTTTTCTTGCTTTGATTTCTCCCCAGCCTAAACCTAGATCGGTGTTCAGCTGATAGCGGTCTTCATACTCTTTGTCACGCACTCGGCGATCACTACGATTAACGCGATCACGGTAGCCGCGATTCCAATCAACCGTATAAATAAAGCTCTCGATCTCGTCAGCGCTCATTCCTGTCGCATAAAGTCCACCAACATAAGACCCCATGCTGGTCCCCGTAATGTAGTCGACTGGAATTTGCATCTCTTCGAGCGCTTTAAGCACACCTATATGTGCCGCACCTTTCGCTCCACCACCGGCAAGTACTACAGCAACCGTCGGTCTTTTATAGGCTTGTTCAGCCTGTTGAGATTGAGCAACGTCTGTCACAGTAAAAGCAAACAGCTGAAAACTGATCACAGCACTGGCGATGCTCAAGCTACTCACTAACCAACGAGAAATCATTATTTAAACTATCCTTGTCATTCTTTTCTGTTACGACTTTACCACTGAAAAAGCTTTTTTAGCCACTGTTTTGGTTGACTTTCACAGCCCTTCTTAATATTTCCGTTCTCATCCCACACCGGCAATTTAACAGCGCCATCACAGTCTAACTCTAAGGCACCATCTGACGTTCGGGTAAAACTAGCTGTCGCGACTCCTGTTGGCCACGGCAGTAACAATTGTTCAGGTGTTCTCTGCTTTAAGTAATCAGCATAAACACGTAACGCACCACTAGAACCGGTTAGCTTTGTTGGTTGATTGTCATCACGCCCTAGCCAAATAGTAGTCACTTCACGGCCATCAACCCCAACAAACCAACTATCTCGGCTGTCATTACTGGTACCCGTTTTACCGGCCAAACCTGCCCATGCAAACTGACCTTGTAAGAAGCGACCTGTGCCTTCCGACACCCCTCGCTTCATTGCATAAGTCGTTAACCAAGCCGCTTGTTGATCAACACTTTGCGATACACGAGGAATCGATTGATACAGAACCTCACCATCATTATCAACAACCGAACGAAGCGCAGACAAAGGTGCTATACGGCCAGAGTTGGTAATCGTTTGGTACATCTGCGCTACCTGAAATGGGGTCAATGAGAATGAACCCAAAAACATCGATGGCACTGGGCGAATTTCGTTTTTATCGACACCCAGTTTTCCGATCGTATCGGAAACGCTATCGATCCCTAGCTGCATCCCTAAGCGAACCGTTGGGACGTTGTAAGACTTAGAAAGCGCTACATACAAAGGCACCTCGCCACGGAACTTCCGATCGAAGTTTCTCGGGCTCCAGACACTGCCTTTACTGCCTTTCAAACTCAGTGGCGTATCCATCAAGGTCGTCGCCAACGTATATTTCTGGGGTCGTTCTAATGCAGTCAAGTAGATTGCAGGCTTAACCAAAGAACCAATAGGACGACTCGCGTTCAAGGCTCGGTTAAAGCCATCGTAGCCAGTACGTTTACCACCTACCATTGCTCGGATTTCACCAGTATTTCGATCAACGGCAATCGCAGCTGCTTCAAGCTTATTACCCGCTGTTTTCGAGAGTTCCGGAACTTTACGCGCAATCGACTTCTCTAGCTTATCTTGAGAAACCGGATCCAAAGATGTAAATACTCGTATCCCTTTTTTCGCTTCAAAGCGGTCACCAACATATCTCTTCAGTTCAATATTAACCTGTTGGAAATAAGCTGGCTGACGACTGGCTATGCGAGGGTTATCTTGAATATCCAAATCACGGCTCGCCGCTTCTTCGTACTGTTGCGGAGTAAGAATATCTTGTTGCATCAACAAACGAAGAACCAGATCTCGTCGAGTCTTCGCTCGTTCGGGATAGCGAACGGGGTTGTAATACGAAGGGCCTTTGACCATGCCAACCAGCAGAGCCAACTGATCAATTCGCAGCTCTTGAATCGGCTGACCGAAGTACAAACGAGACGCTAAGCCGAAACCATGAATGGCTTCACCACCATTTTGACCAAGATAAACCTCGTTCAAATACGCTTCTAAGATACGATCTTTGCTATAACGATGATCCAAGATCAACGCAATATAGGCTTCACGAACCTTACGCCACAAGGTACGCTCACTGGATAAGAACAGGTTCTTCGCTAATTGTTGAGTCAGCGTACTGCCCCCTTGCACCGTTCGACCCGCCTTAACATTAACCACCATCGCACGAGCAATCGCCAATGGTGAAACGCCATCGTGCTGGTAGAAATTTCGGTCTTCGGTTGCCAATAACGCATCAACCATTACCTCAGGGAACTGATTGCGTTTTAAGAACAGACGCTGCTCATCGTTACTTTTCTCAAGCATGCCAAGCATTTTCGGTTCAACACGCAGGTACCCCATATCGCCTTTCTTCTCTAGCGACTGGATACGAGTTAGTTCGTTGCCGTTGAAATGCAGCATCACATGACGATCCGCTTCTGGCCCATCGACAAACTCGAACGGGCGACGAATCATTTCAATCTTAGTTGATGAAGAAGAGTATTCACCCGGATGACGAGGCGCATTCACCTTGCGATAATTAAGAACATCGAGCTCATTCTTCACTTGTACCAAGCTAACCTGAGTTCCCGGTGACAAGTCCAGCACTCGTGCATAAACAACGGTTGGCAAGTCAAACAACTGGCCTTCAAAGCGCTGTTTGACTACCGAATCCAAATAAATACCGACGAACAGCAGCAATGCTGCTAGCGCTAGGCCCGCTTTCCAAGATATGCCCCATAGAATCTTCAGCCAACTTCTTTTACTCGAGTTCTTAGCGCTTGATTTGGTCTTTTTCGTAGCCGTTCTCGGTTTTCTTGTTTTAGCTTTAGTCGTTGGTGACTTTTTTGCTGGCGCTTTTTTAGGTGGTGCCTTTTTTGGCGTTAACATTTTGGTCATCATCGATTCAACTGTCGTTTGGTTTTAGTGGTTGCTACATGGTTAGCAGGGTCATCCGGCCAAGGGTGTTTGGGGTAACGGCCTTTCATCTCTTTTTGCACTTCTTTGTACGCGCCAGCCCAGAAGCCAGCTAAATCTTGAGTGATTTGTAATGGTCGTTGTGCAGGTGAAAGTAATTCCAGAACCACCTTTTTACGCCCTTGAGCTATCAATGGGGAATCTTGTTCGCCAAAAACTTCCTGCATTCGTACTGAGATCACAGGCTCAGATTGATATTGGTATCGAATCGCCTTTTTACTTCCCGTTGGCATTAGGTAATTCGTTGGTAACCATTGGTCGATGTCTTGATTCAAAGGCCACCCAAGATACGCCGATAGCGCTTGCTCCACCGAAACATTCAACAACCCTTTAGCTGACTTAATGCCATTTAAATACGGCGAAAGCCACTCATCAAGATGCTCAACTAAGCTTGCATTATCCATCGCAGGCCAATCATGCTCAGGCATCCAAAGTTCAGCACAACGCACGCGCTCAACAAACTGCTTCGCTGAAGCTGTCCAATTCAAACGGTCAAGACCACATCGAGCGATATAATTCAGTAGCGCTTTGCTTGTCTGATTCGCATCCGGCTCTGGCAAGGCTTTAGTGCTGATGATTAGGCTACCCAATGACACTCGTTGTTCGGCGACCAAACGGCCACGCTTCTCA
Organism: Vibrio sp. R78045; assembly: GCF_042466085.1. Classification (NCBI taxonomy): domain Bacteria; kingdom Pseudomonadati; phylum Pseudomonadota; class Gammaproteobacteria; order Vibrionales; family Vibrionaceae; genus Vibrio; species Vibrio sp. R78045. Next base: position 386,020 of record NZ_JAXHBS010000008.1, on the reverse strand, counting down.
TCCCAATCCGCATAATCAGAAATCACGAAGAGCTTCGGAAATGCCTCTTCTAACTGTGCGATATCAATCGCAGTTGCGAGGAAGATCTGACTTGCTCGCCCAGTGCTGCGCATCAAGTCAATCACCACGATATAATCATTGTTAGCCAATGGATCATCATCACGCACCTCAGCTCCGTGACCGTTCGCTAGAAGAAAAGCACTGCTCGTTGTGCTTCTCGCCTGAGCAATTCGGTCTGGAAATGCAAAACAAAGCACTAATGGTAGCAATGATTCGTCAAGTTGTGACAAATCTAAGTGATGATTGAGTCTGCTAGCGAGGCTTTTCGCTCGTTGCATAACAATACTGTTTTTCGAGTGTTTTCTTTGCTTAAATCGGTGCAATGAATGCTGAATATCAGTGACATTTCGCTCAGGTTCCTCAAGTAAAGCGGCAGCGACGATGGCAATGTTAAGTGAAAGTTGGCTGCTTTGCTGTGCTTTGATTAGCATGCTAGCGATACGAGGTTCTAAGCCTAAACGCTGTGCCTGCTTCCCCATTGCCGTAAACTGGCCATTGCCATCGAACAACTCAAGACCCTGTAACAGTTGTTTAGCTTGCGCAATTGAAGCCTGTGGTGGAGTGTCTAGCCACTGCAGTTCATCCGCATTTGCAGCTCCCCATTGTGTCAACTCCGCCACCAACGAAGAAAGGTCGAAATGAAGGATTTCAGGTTCTGGTACAGCGGGTTGCTGCATAAGTTGCGTTTCGCTGTACAGACGAACACACAGGCCCTCTTCAATTCGGCCAGCCCGGCCAGCTCGTTGCTCTGCTGAGGACTGCGAGATTTTCACTTGCTCAAGCTTAGTGATGCCCGTTTTCAAATCAAACTTTGCCACTCGTTCTAAACCAGAATCCACCACCAAGCGAATGCCCTCAATCGTCAAAGAGGTTTCGGCAATATTGGTAGCTAACACCACCTTTCGACGGCCTTTCACCGATGGCGAGATCGCTTTCTGCTGTTGAGAAAAGCTGAGCTGACCGTACAAAGGGCAAACATCGATATCACCGGCAAGTTGTTCGAGTTGAGATACCAACTGTTTAATCGCAGAAACGCCCGGCAAGAAAGCTAAAAGCGAACCCGACTCTTTTTCCATCACAGATCGAATCACACTGGCCATTTTAGGGGCTAGATATTCATTTGCGTTAAGAGGCTGATAGCGAAAATTGACAGGGAAACTTCGACCTTGTGATTCCACGTATTTAGCATTCGGCAGCAAAGTTTGTAGAGCTTGTTGATCTAAGGTTGCCGACATCACAACCACTTTTAGATCGTCACGCAGTGCCTCTTGGATCTCTAAACTAAACGCCAATGCGGTATCGGCATGAATGCTGCGCTCGTGAAACTCATCAAAGATCACCATATCAACCCCTGTTAACTCAGGGTCGCTTTGGATCATTCGAGTCATAATCCCTTCGGTAACGATTTCCAAGCGCGTCGAACTGCTGGTTTTAGATTCACCACGAACTCTATAACCTATGCTTTCACCCACCGTTTCTCCCAATTGGCTCGCTAAATAAGTTGCAATATTCCTTGCAGCCAAACGCCTCGGTTCAAGCATGATGATCTTTCCTTGAACAGCGTTAGTCTTAACTAGTTGCAGAGGGAAGAATGTTGACTTACCCGCACCGGGAGCGGCCTTTAGAATAAGTTGAGTGTGCGTTCGTACGCCAGCGAGTAGATCTGGCATCACAGCTTCTATGGGCAGTTGTGGCAATGGGAGAACCTTGTGGTGTAATGTTGGCAACATTGTACATAAAAACCTACCTGTCTAAATAAGTAATATGCACTTCAATCCCCCATTAGAGCCAGCGACTCTTATTAAACGCTATAAACGTTTTCTCACTGATATAAAACTTCCAGACGGCAGTGAGCGTACTATTCACTGTGCTAATACTGGAGCGATGACGGGATGCGCAACCCCAGGCAATACGGTGTGGTACTCCACATCAGATAATGCAAAAAGAAAGTACCCAAACAGCTGGGAGATCTCAGAAACAGACAAAGGCCACCGTATTTGTGTAAATACTGCGCGGGCAAACCAGCTTGCAGTGGAAGCAATTGAAAATGGGACTATAGTTGAACTCTTAGGATACAACGCGTTACGGACTGAAGTTAAGTATGGCAGTGAGAATAGTCGAATAGATATTCTGCTTGAAGATAGCGAAAAGCCGCTCTGCTATATCGAAGTAAAAAGCGTCACTTTGCTCGACGAGCAAGAAACGTCAACCAAAGGACAAGGTTTTTTTCCTGATGCAGTCACAACCCGAGGCCAAAAACATCTGCGTGAACTCACAGAAATGGTCGAATCTGGAAATAGAGCCGTACTTTTATTCACTGTTTTGCATTCAGGTATTGAAAAAGTGTCTGCGGCACACCATATAGACGCCAAATATTCGTTATTACTAAAACAAGCACAAGACGCTGGAGTTGAAGTGCTTTGCTATAAAGCAGAGCTCAGCAGTACTCAAATACAACTAAAACAAGCCGTTGAATTTATCAATAGCTAAGCAAAGATGCTGAACTAATCACATTGATTGCAACTTTGGATAAGAGTATTTGCCACCATTCGTTCTTTCTGCTATAGATACCCGCCTTAAAATTAGCTGCTTTGCAGTTGACTAGGTGTAAATAGGAGATGCTGTATGCCAGAATCTAAGAAAAAAGCGCTAGGCATCCTAGCCATCGCAGGTGTTGAACCGTACCAAGAAAAGCCAGGTGAAGAGTACATGTCACCTGAGCAAACGGAACATTTTACAAAAATTTTAGCAGCTTGGCGCAACCAGCTCAGGGAAGAAGTTGATCGTACTGTGCACCACATGCAGGACGAAGCAGCGAATTTCCCAGACCCAGTTGACCGTGCTTCTCAAGAAGAAGAATTCAGCTTAGAGTTACGTAACCGTGACCGTGAGCGTCGTCTTATCAAGAAAATCGAGAAGACACTAGACAAGATCGAAGAAGACGATTTCGGCTTCTGTGATTCTTGCGGTATCGAGATTGGCATTCGTCGCCTTGAAGCTCGCCCAACTGCTGATCTTTGTATTGACTGTAAAACGCTTGCAGAGATCAAAGAGAAACAGATGCAAGGTTAATTCTTGCGGATGTAAAAAAGGGAGCTTTGGCTCCCTTTTTTGTTTGTTATTCAAGCGAAGTATTTCACACGCTTGATAGTAAATAGCAGCTTTAAGCCTTGGTTCTATACATCAAACCTTGTTTATAGAGATTGAAGCTTAGTTCTACACATTAATGCTCTAGTTAAACGTCTTAAGAATCGGCTACTGCGGTACCATTTAGATTAGGTTGTTCACTCATGAATTATATCGGGCGCTTTGCACCATCACCGTCAGGTCCTCTTCATTTTGGATCACTTGTTGCAGCTCTTGGTAGCTACTTTCAAGCGAAATCTAACCAAGGACAATGGTTGGTTCGCATGGAAGACTTAGACCCGCCAAGAGAAATGGCCGGCGCTGCAGACCTGATTCTTAAGACGCTTGAAGCTTACCACCTGTTTTGGGATGGCGAAGTCGTTTATCAAAGCCAGCGTCATGACCTCTATCAGGCACAAATCGAGCAATGGGTCGCTGATGGCCAAGCTTATTACTGCCAATGCACCCGTAAACAGATAAAGTCCTTAGGCGGATTTTATAATGGTCACTGTAGGCATGCTGGTTTAATTGATTCCGGTGAACAAGCCGTACGTTTGTGCATGGACTTCCCAGTAGAATCTTTTCAGGATGTTCGACACGGTCAGATTCAGATCCCTAAAGGATTGGCTGAAGAAGATTTTATTATAAAGCGCAGAGACGGACTGTTTGCCTATAACCTCGCGGTTGTCCTTGATGACATAGAACAAGGGGTGACAGAGGTAGTAAGAGGTGCAGACTTAATAGAACCGACAGGTCGACAGATTAGCTTGTATAAGACACTCAAACAAAAAACCGTGAATTACTTGCACTTACCATTGGCAACCGATGGCTTGGGGAATAAACTGTCAAAACAGAACCATGCTACTGCAATCGATATCGACAACCCAAAACCGACGTTAATCAACGCCATGCAATTCTTAGGTTTTGATATACCTAAAGCTCTTTATGAGGCCTCAATGGATGAGATTTTAACGTGGGGCAGCCAACAATGGAACGTCAGTCAATTACCTGATAGTTTACAAAAAGAGCACTGTAATTAGCTCGAAACTCACGGCAAATAGTAAAAGCGACACATAAAAATGCCATAACCAATAGCTGCAGCTAAGCAGACGATGTTCTCAAATGGCTCGCGCTAAGTTATTATTAGCCGCAATTAAACTCTGCACTACCACTTTGGACTAAGAGAAAAACAAAGTTGGCGATACCTACTTTGTTCTAAACTAATGAATACAAACGACAATACCCCAAGCGAACAACGCGGATTCCACGAATTAGCACTGAATATTTATACTCGTCAAGAGCACAATATTTCACGCAAGCAGATCAGTGACAACGCACTAAAAGTGTTATATCGCCTGAACGGTGCGGGTTTTGACGCGTTTTTAGTCGGTGGTGGTGTACGCGATATCTTATTAGGCTCTCAGCCAAAAGATTTTGATATTGCTACCAACGCAACGCCAGAACAAATCAAACACCTATTTAGAAACTGTCGCCTTATCGGTCGCCGTTTTCGATTAGCACACATCATGTTTGGCCGAGACATCATTGAAGTAGCGACTTTCCGTGGTCACCACCAGGAACCATCGAAAAACGTTTCGGCTCAATCGGAAGAAGGCATGTTGCTACGCGATAACGTGTACGGTAATGTTGATGAAGATGCAGAGCGTCGTGACTTCACTATAAATGCAATGTACTACAACATTGCAGACTACAGCATCCACGATTACGCAGGTGGTGTAGAAGATTTAGAAGATAAGCTGATCCGTCTAATTGGCGATCCAGAAACGCGTTACCGCGAAGATCCAGTACGTATGCTACGAGCAATGCGCTTCGCTGCTAAACTGGATTTTGATATCGAAGAAGATACTGCAGACCCTATCGAAGAGTTAGCGCATCTTCTAAAAGATATCCCAGCAGCACGCCTTTACGAAGAGTCTCTGAAGTTACTGCAATCAGGCCACGGTTTAGAAACCTACCACTTGATGCGCGAATACAACCTGTTCCAACAGATGTTTCCATCCATCGCTGAGCACTTTACAGAGAGTTACGATTCTCACACAGAACAGATGCTTGATTTGGTCCTTGATTCAACAGACCTTCGTATTGAAGATGGTAAGCGAGTAAACCCAGCATTTATGTTTGCCGCGATTCTTTGGTACCCAATGAACAAGCTCGCTGACAAACTTGTCGCTGAGCAAGGTATGGCTCATTACGATGCGATCATGGAAGCAAGCAATATCATCCTTGATCAGCAAGTTAAATCGATTGCGATTCCTCGTCGTCACACTGCAACCATTCGTGAAATTTGGCAACTGCAACTGCGACTGCCTCGCCGCAACGGTAAACGTGCCGTTCGTTTAATGGAACTCAACAAATTCCGCGCTGGCTACGATTTCCTAGAAATGCGTGGTGAGATTGAAGGTGGTGAAACCAAAGAGCTTGCAAAATGGTGGGAGCGCTATCAAACCGCTGGCCGCAACATGCGCCAAGCAATGGCTAACGACGTAGCGGCACCATCAAAATCAGGTCATCGTCGCCGTAAGACTTACCGTAATAAAAAAAGTAAGCAATCCGAATGATAACGGCTTATATTGCGGTCGGCAGCAACCTTGCCGACCCAGTTAGCCAAGCAAATTTGGCTATCGAAACGCTAAAAAACCTACCGCGTTCAACGTTTATTGCGACCTCTCAGCTATATAGTAGCACTCCAATGGGGCCACAGAACCAACCTGACTACATCAACGCGGTAGTCGCTATCCAAACCGAATTAACGCCAATTGAGCTACTTGATTGCACTCAAAAAATCGAGCTAGAACAAGGGCGTGTCCGTAAAGACGAACGTTGGGGGCCAAGAACCTTGGACCTCGACATTGTGCTGTACGGCAATGAGGTGATCGATTCAGAGCGCTTAATTGTTCCTCATTACGGAATGAAAGAACGAGAGTTTGTACTCTACCCGCTTGCTGAAATCGCACCAAGTTTACAACTCCCTGATGGGACTGAGCTGACAGACTTACTCAAGTTAGTTGATAAGAACGGGCTCAATGTTTGGCAACAATAGCCAGGCGCATTAAGGAAAACCAATGAAAAAAGTAACCATTAACGACCTGATCAAATGCAAACGTGAAGGCCGTAAATTCGCGACGTCGACAGCTTATGATGCGAGCTTTGCTCAATTATTCGAAAGCCAAGAGATGCCCGTCCTACTTGTCGGTGATTCACTGGGTATGGTTCTACAAGGCCATAACGATACGTTGCCAGTAACCGTTGAAGACATTGCTTACCACACGCGTTCAGTTCGCGCAGGTAGCCCAAACTGTCTTCTTATGGCTGACATGCCATTCATGAGCTATGCAACACCAGAACAAGCTTGTGAGAGTGCTGCAACTTTAATGCGTGCTGGCGCGAACATGGTAAAAATCGAAGGCGGAAGCTGGTTGGTTGACACTGTGAAGATGCTAACAGAGCGTGCAGTACCCGTTTGTGCACACTTAGGCTTAACGCCTCAATCTGTGAACATCTTTGGTGGTTACAAAGTACAAGGCCGTGACGACGAGCAAGCCGATAAAATGGTTGCAGATGCGCTAGCTTTACAAAATGCAGGCGCTCAGATCGTATTACTTGAATGTGTACCAGCTTCGTTGGCAAAACGAATTACAGAAGCTTGTGACGTACCGGTTATCGGTATCGGTGCGGGTAACGTTACTGATGGTCAGATCTTGGTTATGCATGACATGTTCGGTATTTCTGCGAACTACATGCCGAAATTCTCTAAGAATTTCCTAGCGGAAACAGGTGATATGCGTAAGGCAGTAGCTCTATACAAAGAAGAAGTAGAGAGCGCGCGCTTCCCTGATGAAGCTCATACAATCGCTTAGGAGTAAGTATGCAAACTTTTGCTGAAATAGCGGCTCTTCGTGAGCAGATTAAACAGTTTAAGCGTGATGGACGTACGATTGCTTTTGTACCGACAATGGGAAACCTGCATGAAGGCCACCTCACTCTGGTAAAGAAGGCTCGTGAATTAGCTGACATTGTTGTGGTAAGCATTTTTGTTAATCCAATGCAGTTTGATCGTACTGATGACCTAAACAACTACCCTCGTACGTTAGAAGAAGATCTAAGTAAACTAACAGGCGAAGGCGTTGAGCTAGTGTTTACACCGACTCCAGAAGTAATGTACCCAGACGGATTAGACAAACAGACGTTTGTTGAGGTCCCAGGTATATCTCACATGCTTGAAGGTGCATCTCGTCCAGGTCACTTCCGCGGCGTCTCAACGATCGTCACTAAACTGTTTAATATCGTTCAGCCAGATTTTGCATGCTTTGGTGAGAAAGACTTCCAGCAACTTACCATTATTCGCCAGATGACGACTGACTTAGCATTAGACATTGAAATCGTGGGGGTGGCGACGGTTCGTGAGATGGATGGCTTAGCGATGAGCTCTCGCAATAGCAACCTAACGATTGACGAACGTCAGCGTGCTCCGGTTCTTGCTCGCACTATGCGCTGGATCAGCAGTGCAATTCGTGGCGGCCGCGATGATTACGCGTCAGTTATTGAAGATGCAACAGACCAACTTCGAGCAGCCGATCTGCAACCGGATGAAATTTTCATTTGTGATGCCAATACGCTACAAGCTATTACTTCAGAATCGACTCAAGCTGTGATTCTAATGTCGGCTTTCTTGGGTAAAACGCGTCTTATCGACAACCAAGTTCTCGATTTGGTAACGGAAACGAAAGAAGAAGTGAAAGAAGAAACAGCGGAATAATCGCTTTCTTCTCTAAATGCAGAAAAACGCAAAATATAAAAAAGGTCGATATATATCGACCTTTTTCTTTGCCTGTCATTCCGAGACTTACAAGGAAGACATTAACTACGTAAGCCGATCCCCTTAGTGACTAAGTAATGTGCAATGCCATACAACAGCACGATAAACACACCTAGTACGCCAAACGATGTCACGATACCCACATCAGACACACCCAAGAAGCCATATCTGAACGCGTTTACCATGTACACGATAGGGTTCAACTTCGATACACCTTGCCAAAATTCAGGCAATAGACTGATAGAGTAAAACACACCACCAAGATATGTCAGCGGCGTTAAGATAAAGGTCGGGATAATAGAGATATCGTCAAACGTACGTGCAAATACAGCGTTGATTAAACCGCCCAGAGCGAACACAACAGACGTTAGAAATACCGTCGCAATAATCACCCCCCAATGATCAACTTGCAGGTCGACAAAGAACAGCGATACGAATGTGACTATGGTACCCACTAACAAGCCACGCACTACACCGCCCATTACGAAACCAGCAATAATCACGTAGTTAGGAACTGGAGCTACAAGCAGCTCTTCAATGTTCTTCTGGAATTTGGCACTAAAGAACGAAGAAGCAACGTTAGAGTACGAGTTGGTGATCACCGACATCATAATCAAGCCAGGAACAATATATTCCATATAGCTAAAACCGTTCATTTCACCAATACGCGCACCAATCAGGTTGCCGAAGATGATGAAGTAAAGTGTCATGGTAATCGCAGGCGGCACCAAAGTTTGCACCCAAATACGCGTGAAGCGATTGATCTCTTTGGTCAACAAGCTGCAGAAAGCGGTCCAATATAGGCTGTACATATTATTTACTCCCCTCACGGACGATACTCACGAATAGCTCTTCTAGACGGTTTGCTTTGTTACGCATAGAGAGGACTTTTACCTTTTGATCGCTCAATTGAGCAAAGATAGTATTCAAACCTAGGTTCTTGTCGATTTCAATTTCTAGCGAGCCATTTACCATCAATTGGCTATTCACGCCTTCTAGCTTAGGTTCAGTCGCGCCCTCTTCAAGATCCAAAATAAAGGTCTCTGCGCTCAACTTACCTAGCAACGCTTTCATAGTTGTGTTCTCAATCAGCTCACCACGATTGATGATACCGATATTGCGACACAGCATTTCCGCTTCTTCTAGGTAGTGTGTGGTCAGAATAATGGTAATGCCTTGCTTCTCGTTGATCTCTTTCAGGAACTCCCACATAGAACGACGCAGCTCAATATCGACACCCGCAGTTGGCTCATCAAGAATCAGCAGCTGTGGCTCATGCATCAGTGCACGAGCAATCATCAAACGACGCTTCATACCACCAGATAAGTTACGTGCACGTTCGCCACGCTTTTCCCACAAATCTAATTGAGATAGATACTTTTTAGCGCGATCTTTAGCAAGTGCTTTCGGCACACCGTAGTAACCCGCTTGTTGCAGTACAATCTGCTCAACAGTTTCGAATGGGTTAAAGTTAAACTCTTGCGGTACTAAACCTAAGTTCTGCTTCGCCAACTCCAGATCGGAATCAATGTCGTAGCCAAACACTTTAACCTTGCCTGATGTTTTGTTAACCAGAGAAGAGATAACACCGATAGTGGTCGATTTGCCGGCGCCATTTGGACCAAGCAACGCGTAAAAGTCGCCTTTTTTGACTTGTAAACTAATGTCTTTAAGAGCCTCAAAGCCCCCAGCATAGGTTTTTCTTAATTGTTCAATTTCTAATGCATACATAGAGATAGACTGCCATTTGCGATAGATAGATGATGACCAAGCATGAGGAAGAGAGTAAAACTTAAAATGAGTTAGCAGAGAACTAACTAAAAACTTTTTCATTCGGCCATTTTGCAAACAAGTTTATCGTTGATTAACGATGAATACAAATATCGTGTGAGAGTTTCTTTCGAAAAAAATAAGCATGCTGGCTACGTGAAGACCAAATCAACGTTCAATAAATATAAAAAATGCCGCTAAGTTATTCACTTAACGGCATTAATGATCAACCTTGAAGTGAGCGTCCAAAGCTTATTCATATCAGTTTATTCATATCAGTTTATTCATATCATCTTATTACAGAATAATTAAACTGACTCAAATTGATGTTCACCTCTGTCGACATAGCTTGTTGCTGCCGTCAGGGCTTCATATCTAAATCGATAAGTATTGGATTCAGGTACGAGATCAAGCACGTGGAATTTCTCTAATTGCTGGCGAGTATTCTCGTTAGGGCACAGCAGGTACACTTCGCATTGTGCATCTAACGCATCTTTAATCGCGTTTTCTAATGCCAAGCCTACAGTGACATCAATCATCGGCACATCCGTCAGATCTAAAATCATAGCTTCATAATCAGAGATACTTGAGTGCTGACGCGAAATCGCCTTTGAAACACTGAAGATCATTGGGCCAGAGAGATAAAAGAACAACACCTTACCATTGGCACTATCCAGCAATTGACGTTCACTATCAGTCAACGGAATATCGTCTTCGTCATCACCATCACTAATGGCCTTAACCTGTCTGGCTTGCTCTCGGCTTAACCTTTCAATGATCAGGATATTCGAGATAAAAACGCCCAGTCCAACGGCGATGATCAAGTCAACAAAAACGGTTAGTAGCATCACGCCATACATCACTCCCATGCCTGCATAACTGACCTTATGTGCACGCTGGATGAAGCTCCAATCAAGTATGTTGAAACCAACATACATCGCGATACCCGCTAAAACCGCCATAGGAATCGGTTCGGTTAAGCCACCAGCAACCAAGACCACTAATGCCAGAACCAATGCACGAATGACGCCAGAAAGCGGAGAACGGGCACCCACCTGAATATTAGTCACGGTACCCATGGTCGCACCGGCACCAGGTAGTGCACCAAATAAGCCCGAAATCATATTCGCAATGCCCTGGCCGCGAAGTTCTTTGTCTGAATCATGCTCTTTACGAGTCAGTGAGTCTCCAATAACCGCGGTCAGAAGCGTATCAATACAACCAAGTGTACCCAGCACCAGAGCATCGATAACCATAGTGGTAAATTGCTCAGAGCTGATCGTAGGAATAACAAGAGAAGGTAAGCCCGCTGGTATCTCACCGATACGGCGAATAGAATCGGTATCAAAAATGATGACGGATAAAAGAGTAACAGCGACCAAAGCAACAAGCTGGGCTGGTACATACTTACGGTATTTCGCCGGAAAGCCGAAAAGGATTCCTAGCGTTAATCCACCTAAAAACAGTTCGCTTATTTTCAGGTTGGCTAAGGTATCAGGCAGCGCAGAAAGCGTTCCCATCACCCCACCAGATGGAGCAGCATGTCCTAACAATGGAGACAGTTGCAAGATAATAAGAATGACACCAATACCCGACATAAACCCGGAGATCACGCTATATGGCATCAACGTAACGTATTTTCCGAGCTTTAATGTACCGAGTAATATCTGAAAAGCACCTGCCATCATGACAACGGTAAAGGTCATTGCCATTCCGGTTTCAGGATACTTAGCCACCATGCTCGTCATCACTGCCGTCATGATCACCGTCATGGGCCCAGTAGGTTCAGATATCAGACTACTCGAACCTCCGAACAACGCCGCGAATAAGCCGACCATGATAGCGCCCCAAAGACCGGCTTCAGCGCCCGCGCCAGACGCGACACCAAATGCCAACGCTAAAGGCAATGAGATAATGGCTGTAGTCACACCGCCAAACATGTCACCTTTGAGACTGATATCCGAAAAACGACTTCCAAACAAAACACACCTTCCTGATGATGAAATGACAAACTTTATAACTTTAACAAATGAGTTAGTCAGACAGAAAGTGTTAATTCAATCACATTATTCATGACTTATAACCAGATGGTAGTTTATGTGCTAAGTTAGTGATTTTAACGACTAGAACACGTCAGATGAGTACGTGTTAACGCAGTTTTTACGGGATTGAATTTGTAACATTGTGTATAGTTACAATTCTTAATTAAGGGATGTAAGACGCAAAATGCCAGAGATTAAACAGCTTTTTGAAAACAACTCTAAATGGTCTGAAGAAATTCGATCTCAAAGACCTGAGTATTTTACAACGCTTGAAGAGGGTCAAAGCCCTGGTTTTTTATGGATAGGTTGTTCAGATAGCCGAGTACCGGCCGAACGCCTCACTGGTTTGTACTCCGGAGAACTGTTTGTTCACCGAAACGTGGCTAACCAAGTGGTCCATACTGATCTCAACTGCTTATCTGTTGTGCAATACGCGGTGGATGTACTCAAAGTTAAACACATCATTGTCTGTGGCCATTATGGCTGTGGGGGTGTGAATGCAGCTATTGATAATCCGAAGCTAGGCCTAATTAATAACTGGCTACTTCACATTCGCGACAATTACCTTAAGTACCGTAAGCAGATCGAATCTTTACCTCGTGAACAATGGGGTGATAAATTGTGCGAAATTAACGTCGCAGAGCAAGTCTATAACTTGGGCAACTCCACCATCATGCAGACCGCATGGGAACGTGGGCAAGATATTGAAATCCATGGTGTTGTTTATGGGATTGGTAATGGCAAGCTGCAAGATCTTGGCGTTCGTTGTTCAAGCAATGACACGTTAGAGAATAGCCACTTAGATGCGCTTGATAAGATCTTATCGACGCCCATTCTTGGTTAACGGTTATCTCTTAACGTTTAATAGACAAATATAAGAAAGGCTCGCATTGTGCGAGCCTTTTTTGTCACTATTTAACAGAGTAATAATTACTCTTGAGGTACAACTTTACCGATGTAAGGTAGGTGACGATACTTTTGTGCGTAGTCGATACCCACACCAACAACGAATTCATCAGGAATTTCAAAACCAATCCATTTAGTATCAACAATCACTTCACGGCGAGAAGGCTTGTCTAATAGCGTACAAATTTCGATGGATTTAGGACCACGTAGGCTTAGAATCTCTTTCACTTTAGTCAGTGTGTTACCTGTATCGATGATATCTTCTACAAGTAGAACGTCTTTACCTTGGATATCGTCATCAAGGTCTTTCAGAATACGTACGTCACGTGAGCTTTCCATACCGTTGCCGTAGCTAGATGCGGTCATGAAATCAACTTGGTGAGTTAAATCGATAGCACGAGCAAGATCTGCCATAAAGACAAAAGATCCACGTAATAAGCCAACTAAAACAAGATCTTCACTACCGTTGTAGTGTTCCGTGATCTGTTTACCTAGTTCATTCACTCGATCCTGAACTTCTTGCTCAGAGATCATGACTTCAACTGTATGCTTCATACTGCTCTCATTTTGTTGGGTGATTGCGACAAGTTTAGACAGTTCTGCCATGGGTGCCGCTCAATTTTGTGCGTAAGTCTAGCATTGCTCAAATACCCACACCACCTTACAGCTCGAATTTACTGTTAGATTCTCAATGAAATGTGCACAGCCCCCTTGTTACATACTCGCTTTCTTTCACATCCATGCTGATCACGCTTTATGTATCAAGTTTGATGTAACTGTCTATAAAATAAGCTCAAAGGATTGACCATTTGCATATGCACCATTACACTCATCTTGGCTTAAATAATAATAAAATCATTAATATAAAAAATTCGTTGGCAAGGAAAACAAAATGGACTCAATATCTAAGAGACCTAGAACTAGGCTTTCACCTTTAAAAAGAAAACTTCAATTGATGGAAATCGCACTTGAGGTATTCTCTCGCCGCGGCATTGGCCGTGGTGGGCACGCTGATATAGCTGACATTGCTCAGGTATCAGTTGCAACCGTGTTTAACTACTTCCCAACCCGTGAAGATCTGGTTGATGAAGTACTTAACCACGTCGTTCGCCAATTCTCTAACTTCCTTTCAGACAATATCGATCTCGATATTCACGCAAAAGAGAACTTACATAATATTGCGACTGAAATGGTGACGTTGGTGGCTAACGATTGCCATTGGTTGAATGTATGGTTTGAATGGAGCGCATCAACCCGTGATGAAGTATGGCCTCTATTCGTAACCACAAACCGCACTAACCAAATGTTACTACAAAACATGTTTAGCAAAGCGATAGAGCGTGGCGAAGTCTGTGACGACCACGACCCTAAGCACCTTGCGAATCTGTTCCACGGCATTTGTTACTCGCTATTCATTCAAGCGAAGCGTGTAGATACGCAAGAAGAACTTTCGACCTTGACGGATAGCTACTTAAACATGCTGTGCATTTATAAGTAGATTCGAGATTCGAGATTCGAGATTCGAGATTCGAGATTCGAGATTCGAGATTCGAGATTCGAGATTCGAGATTCGAGATTCGAGATTCGAGATTCGAGATTCGAGATTCGAGATTCGAGTAAAATGATTTAAGGATTGGCGTTTTGCGTCAATTCTTTTTTATTACCAATAGATTGCTATTTGTTGAAAGAGATTCCCTACAAGTATGATGACCAAATTTTCTTCAGACATAAAAAAACCGCTGACGAATCAGCGGCTTTTATAATCTAGATATGCTCAAAATAATTGGAGTTTCAGCTAGGCGACCCTTTCTTTGTTAAGTAACTAAAGTTCAGCCCTATGAGCATAGATTTACTATGTGATTAGGGTGAACTTACGCCGTTAACAACGCTGCGGCTTCAAGTATGAAGAGTATTTACTTTTTCTTTTTCACTGCTTTCTTATTTGGAAGGTCAGTGATTGAACCTTCGAATACTTCAGCAGCTAGACCAACAGACTCGTGTAGAGTTGGGTGAGCGTGGATAGTAAGTGCAATATCTTCTGCATCACAACCCATTTCAATTGCTAGGCCGATTTCGCCAAGAAGTTCACCACCGTTAGTACCAACAACAGCACCACCGATTACGCGATGAGTATCTTTATCGAAGATCATCTTAGTAACGCCGTCTGCACAGTCAGAGGCGATTGCACGACCAGAAGCAGCCCAAGGGAAAGTAGCAACTTCGTAGTTGATGCCTTCAGCTTTCGCTTCTTTCTCAGTCTTACCTACCCAAGCAACTTCTGGCTCAGTGTACGCGATTGATGGAATAACCTTAGGGTCGAAGTAGTGCTTCTTACCAGAGATAACTTCAGCAGCTACGTGACCTTCATGCACACCTTTGTGAGCAAGCATTGGTTGACCAACAACGTCACCGATCGCGTGGATGTGAGGAACGTTAGTACGCATTTGCTTATCAACATTGATGAAGCCACGCTCATCAACTTCGATACCCGCTTTTTCAGCGTCGATAAGTGCACCGTTTGGAACACGACCGATAGCAACAAGAACAGCATCGTAGCGCTCAGCTTCAGCTGGTGCTTTTTTGCCTTCCATTGATACGTAGATACCGTCTTCTTTCGCTTCAACAGCAGTCACTTTAGTTTCAAGCATTAGCTTGAACTTGTTCTTAATGCGCTTAGTGAAAACTTTAACGATATCTTTATCCGCAGCAGGGATAACTTGATCGAACATCTCTACAACTTCAACTTTAGAACCTAGAGAGTGGTAAACCGTACCCATCTCAAGACCGATGATACCGCCGCCCATGATAAGCAGTTTTTCAGGTACTTCGTTTAGTTCTAGTGCATCCGTAGAATCCCAAATACGTGGGTCTTCATGTGGGATGAAAGGAAGTTTGATTGGGCGAGAACCCGCAGCAATGATTGCGTTGTCGAAGTTAACCGTAGTTGCTTCACCTTCGCCTTCAACAAGAATGCTGTTAGGACCAGTGAACTTACCGAAACCGTTAACAACAGTAACGTTACGCATCTTAGCCATACCGCCAAGACCGCCAGTTAATTGATCAACTACTTTATCTTTCCAGATACGAATCTTGTTGATGTCAGTTTGTGGCTCGCCGAATACAACGCCGTGCTCTGCCATCGCTTTAGCTTCTTCGATTACTTTAGATACGTGAAGAAGTGCTTTTGATGGAATACAACCAACGTTTAGACATACACCACCAAGAGTGCTGTAACGTTCAACTAGTACTGTTTCTAGACCTAAATCCGCACAACGGAATGCAGCTGAGTAACCAGCAGGACCTGAACCAAGTACAACAACTTGGGCTTTAATTTCTTTGCTCATTGTGACCTCTTGTAGTCATTATCCCTAACAGGCTGAGTAGATGTTCTTAAAATTATTGGGCTTTCAAACAGGAAACATTTTACAGAGATGTTAACAGTGTGAAAGTAGCTTTAAGTTAGCCTGTGAGCTAGACAACAATTCCCTCTCGCTTTCTTAGAAATGCGGGAAACTGTTCTCTAAAAATAGTCTTTATATAAAGAATTAAGGTGACCCGAAAGCCACCTTAATAATTACTTTCTCAATTACAGAACTAGACGACGAATGTCAGATAGTGCGCTGTTTAAGAAAGTAATGAAGCGTGCACCTTCTGCACCATCGATCACGCGGTGATCATATGATAGAGACAGTGGAAGCTGTAGACGTGGTTGGAACTCTTTACCATTCCAAACTGGCTTAATCTCAGACTTAGATACACCTAAGATACCTACTTCTGGAGCATTTACGATTGGTGTAAATGCAGTACCGCCAATACCACCAAGGCTAGAGATTGTGAAACAACCGCCTTGCATGTCTGCCGCAGTTAGCTTGCCAGAGCGTGCTTTCTTAGAAACAACCATTAGTTCTTCAGATAGCTCGTAAATACCTTTCTTGTTCACATCTTTGAAAACAGGAACAACTAGGCCGTTTGGTGTATCAACTGCGATACCCACGTTTACGTACTTCTTAAGAATGATGCTTTCGCCATCGTCAGAAAGAGACGAGTTGAATGCTGGGAATGCTTCTAGCGCTTTAGCAACAGCTTTCATGATGAACACAAGTGGAGTGATCTTCATACCAGTGTCTTTCTTCGCTTCGATTGCGTTCTGTTCTTTACGGAATGCTTCTAGCTCAGTGATGTCTGCGTTGTCCCACTGTGTAACGTGAGGGATCATTACCCAGTTACGGTGCAGGTTAGCGCCAGAGATCTTCTTAATCTTAGAAAGCTTCTGAACTTCAGTTTCGCCGAACTTGCTGAAGTCAACTTTTGGCCATGGTAGTAGACCAAGAGCAGAACCGTCACCGCCTTTGCCAGATGCCGCTGCACCAGACTCAAGACGCTTAAGTGCATCTTTAACGTAAGACTGAACGTCTTCTTTAAGGATACGGCTCTTACGACCAGTACCTTTAACCTTAGAAAGGTTAACGCCAAATTCACGAGCAAGACGACGAACTACAGGAGAAGCGTGCGCGTAGTCACCGTTCTCTTGGAAGTCGCCAGCTGCTGGAGCTACTGTTTCTGCTTTAGGTGCAGGTGCTGCTGCCGGAGCTGCTGCTTGTGCTGGAGCGGAAGCCACTACTGCTACTGGAGCTGCGCCTTCCACAACGAAAGTCATGATTAGAGAGCCAGTTGACACTTTGTCACCAGCTGCAATCTTGATCTCTTTTACTGTACCAGCGAATGGTGCAGGCACTTCCATTGAAGCTTTGTCGCCTTCAACAGTAATTAGAGATTGCTCTTCTTCTACTGTATCGCCAACCGCTACCATGATTTCAGTAACTTCTACTTCGTCACCACCGATATCAGGAACGTTCACTTCTTTCTCAGTAGATGCTGCTGGAGCCGCTGCAACTGGTGCCGCCGCTGGAGCAGGAGCTGCTGCAACTGGAGCGCCAGAACCTGCCACTTCAAATACCATCACTAGAGAACCAGTAGATACTGAATCACCAGAAGCGATCTTGATTTCTTTAACGATACCAGCGAATGGTGCAGGTACTTCCATTGAAGCCTTGTCACCTTCAACAGTAAGAAGAGATTGCTCTTCTTCTACTGCGTCACCGATAGCTACCATGATTTCAGTTACTTCAACTTCATCACCGCCGATATCAGGAACGTGAACTTCTTTAAGCTCTGCCGCTGCCGCTGCTGCCGCTGCCGCTGCAGGCGCAGCTACTGGAGCTGCCTCTGCTGCTGGAGCAGGTGCAGCTTCAGCTGCACCCTCGGCTTCGAAAATCATGATAAGAGAACCAGTAGAAACAGAATCGCCTTCAGCTACTTTTATTTCTTTAACAATACCTGCTTGAGACGCTGGAACTTCCATAGAAGCTTTGTCGCCTTCAACAGTGATCAGAGACTGCTCTTCTTCAACCTTGTCGCCAACGCTTACAAGAATCTCAGTAACTTCAACCTCATCCGCACCGATGTCAGGTACATTAATTTCGATTGCCATTGCTTATTTACCTTCTAGTTAAGCGCTGTATTAAGCGTATTGTGGGTTTGTTTTTTCAGTGTCGATATCGAATTTAGCAATTGCTTCAACAACTACAGATTTCTCGATATCACCACGTTTAGCCAGTTCAGTTAGCGCTGCAACTACGATGTAGCCAGCGTTAACTTCGAAGTGACGACGTAGGTTTTCACGGCTGTCAGAACGGCCGAAACCATCTGTACCAAGTACTTTATAAGACTCAGTTGGCATGTACGCACGTACTTGCTCAGCGTAATTCTTCATGTAGTCAGTCACTGCGATTGCAGGTTCTTTACCAAGAACAGTTGTGATGTACGGTACTTTTTCTTCCGCTTCTGGGTGAAGCATGTTGTCACGCTCTACCGCTTGACCATCACGAGTTAGTTCGTTGAACGACGTTACAGAGAATACGTCAGATGCTACGCCGTACTCTTCACTTAGAATTGCAGCCGCTTTACGCGCTTCGTTCATAATAGTACCAGAGCTCATTAGTTGAACTTTGCCCTTAGCACCAGCGTGAGATTCAAGCTTGTAAATACCTTTACGGATGCCTTCTTCAGCGCCTTCTGGCATTGCTGGCATTGCGTAGTTCTCGTTCATTACTGTTAAGTAGTAGTAAACATTTTCTTGCTCAGGACCGTACATGCGACGGATACCGTCTTGCATGATTACCGCTAACTCGTAAGCAAACGTTGGGTCGTAAGAGATACAGTTAGGTACTGTGTTCGCCATGATGTGCGAGTGACCATCTTCGTGCTGTAGACCTTCGCCGTTTAGCGTTGTACGACCAGCAGTAGCACCCAGTAGGAAGCCACGAGCTTGTTGGTCACCTGCTAGCCATGCCATGTCGCCAATACGTTGGAAACCGAACATTGAGTAGTAGATGTAGAACGGGATCATCGGTAGATCGTTTGTGCTGTATGACGTTGCAGCAGCAACCCATGAAGCCATAGAACCTAGTTCGTTGATACCTTCTTGAAGAACTTGACCAGACGTTGCTTCTTTGTAGTAAGAAACGATGCCTTTATCTTCTGGAGTGTAATCTTGACCGTGTGGGTTGTAGATACCAACCTGACGGAATAGACCTTCCATACCGAATGTACGTGCTTCATCACAGATGATAGGAACGATGTTCTTACCAATGTTCTTATCTTTAAGAAGGATGTTTAGCGTACGTACATAAGCCATAGTTGTAGAGATATCACGCTTCTGCTCACCTAGTAGAGGTGCGAATGCGTCTAGCTCAGGAACCTTGAACTCTTGTGTAAACTTAGGAAGACGTGCTGGAGTGTAACCGTGTAGAGCGTTACGACGCGCGTGCATGTATTCGTATTCAGCAGAACCTTCTTCCAGTTTTAGATATGGAAGTTCAGCAATTTTCTCATCTGATAGTAGGTCTTCAAGGCCTAGGCGATCACGCAGGTGTTGAACATGAGTCATGTCCATTTTCTTAACACCGTGTGCAATGTTCTTACCTTCAGCTGCATCACCCATGCCGTAACCTTTAACAGTTTTAGCTAGGATTACCGTTGGCTTACCGTTTGTCTCTTTTGCATTGTTGAATGCAGCAAACAGTTTAGAAGAATCGTGACCACCACGCTTAAGAGCGAAGATTTCGTCATCAGTCATATCAGCAACGAGTGCAGCTGTTTCTGGGTACTTACCAAAGAAGTGCTCACGTACGTATGCGCCATCTTTAGATTTAAATGTTTGGTAATCACCATCGATAGTTTCGTTCATTAGTTGAAGAAGCTTACCAGTAGTGTCTTTAGCCAGTAGTGAATCCCAGTTGCTACCCCAGATAACTTTAACAACGTTCCAACCTGCGCCTTTGAATAGGCCTTCAAGTTCTTGAATGATGCTACCGTTACCCATTACAGGACCGTCTAGACGCTGTAGGTTACAGTTGATTAGGAAACATAGGTTGTCTAGCTTCTCACGCGCAGCGAAAGAGATAGCACCACGTGATTCTGGCTCATCCATCTCACCGTCACCTAGGAACGCGTATACGCGTTGCGCTGAAGTTTCTTTCAGGCCACGGCCGTCAAGGTACTTAAGGAAGCGCGCTTGGTAGATCGCAGAGATAGGACCAAGACCCATAGATACTGTCGGGAATTGCCAGAACTCAGGCATCAGTTTCGGGTGCGGGTAAGAAGGGATACCTTTACCATCAACTTCTTGACGGAAGTTATCTAGCTGCTCTTCAGTTAGACGACCTTCAACGAATGCACGAGAGTAGATACCTGGAGAGATGTGACCTTGGTAATAAACTAGATCGCCACCGTCAGTCTCGTTTGGAGCACGGAAGAAGTGGTTGAAACATACTTCGTAGAACGCTGCTGCTGACTGGTAAGAAGCCATATGACCACCAAGGTCTAGGTCTTTCTTAGAAGCACGCAATACGATCATGATTGCGTTCCAGCGAATAATCGAACGAATACGACGCTCAAGAGTTACGTCACCAGGGTAAGCTGGCTCTTGTGCTGCTGGAATTGTGTTGATGTAGTTTGTGTTGATGCCTGTAGCCATATCAACACCATCTAAACGCGCTTTATCTAGAACTTGTTCTAGTAAAAACTGTGCACGTTCTACACCTTCTTCACGTACTACTGACTCAAGAGCTTCTAACCAATCTTGAGTTTCCAGAGCATCAACGTCATGCTTCATGTCAGACATGGCGATCTATCCTTTTTGTTAGTTGGATTCTACTAAACACGTAAAAAGCCGAAGTATTACGGCTATTTACCCTGTTGAATTCGACGTAGGGAACGTTCGCGACGCGACTCTTCCTTCGTCAAATCCAGCAATGTTTCTTCGATGTAAGCTAAATGAGAATGTGACATTTCACGTGCCTGTTCTGGCTGCCCTGAAACAATCGCATCTACAATGTTAGCTCGATGTATACTCACTTTCTCCACAACGTCTTTACGACGATGCAACAGCTTTAAATTCTCTAAGACGTTTTGTTCGAGTAACGGAGCCAAACTACGAACAATGTGCAATAACACCACATTGTGTGCAGCCTCTGTTAAAGCAATAAGAAAAGCCATCACTGCTGCAGATTCGGCTTCAATATCACCCTTATCTTGCGCACCATGAATCTTTTCTTGGCATGCTTGAATTCGAGCAAAGTCTTCATCAGTACCACGTAATGCCGCAAAGTAAGCCGAAATCCCTTCCATCGCATGACGCGATTCCAACAAGTCTAGTTGGGTTTCAGAATGGGATGACAACAAATTAAGCAAAGGATCTGAAAAGCTTTTCCAGATATTTTCGCTCACAAACGTACCTCCACCTTGACGGCGAGTAAGCAAGCGTTTTGCTTCTAAACGTTGTATGGCTTCTCGAATTGAAGGACGAGACACATCGAACTGTTTCGCCAGTTCGCGCTCTGGTGGCAGCTGCTGCCCAGGAGCCAGTGTTCCCTCCACAATCAACCTTTCTAACTCTTGTTCGATAACATCGGAGAGTTTTGGCTGACGAATCCTTTGATAAGCCATAGTTTGTTATTCTTCTTTTTCTTCGCTGACAATTGGTAATACCAATTTTAAGTTGCGCAGAAATTAACATAATTAAAACGCCACTGTCCAGTCTAAAATTGACCTGCATCATAGAATGCAGTGTGAATTAACCGTGATTTAACAAATGAAATTTAAAACAGCAACCAAATTGGTCTTACCATTTACAGGGGTAATACTTTTGGGGAGGATTCGTGCTAGAAAGTTTCAGGATAAAAATGAATTGTTTCAGAAAGATTAGTCAAACTAGGTCAAAAATCGAACCGAGCGCACATTAGAGACAGAAATTCTGTTCATAAGTCTTAATATTTAGGCGTTTGATAAGCGCGTCACACTCTGGATTTATTGATGCTTAGCTCCCAACCACTTTATTTACATAGCAACAACAAAAATTCACAAGTCATTATGCTAGGCGTTGATTATTCATACCTAGCTGTCAGTAACACCATTTAAAACTCGAAGCTTAGGCCTTGAGCTTTCTTTTGAATTTCTGCCAGTCGAAAACCAAACCAGGATCAGTCTTACGCAAAGGGGCAATATATTGATGTCCTGTGATGCGTTGTTCTGTGATCTCTGGAAAATTCGACATTAGAGTTTCAGTCAGCTGCGACAAGGATTGATACTGCTGCTCGGTATAAGCCGCAAAGTCACTGCCCTCGAGTTCAATACCAATAGAGTAATCATTACACCTTTCACGCCCAGCAAAACTCGACTGGCCAGCATGCCAAGCTCGGTCTAAGAACGAAACAAACTGTACCACTTCACCATCACGACGAATCAAACAATGGGCAGACACGCCCATTTGGTGAATCACCTGAAAAAACGGGTGTTCAGCGGGGTTCAATTTCCCAGTAAAAAATTGTTCAATATACGGGCCTCCAAACTCACCGGGAGGCAAACTAATATTGTGAACCACCAGCAAAGAAACATCATCAACACTAGGCCTAGCATCAAAATGCGGGGAAGGAACATGCCGAGCGTTGTCATACCATCCGTTGGAGCTGATCGTCATCTTAATCTCACTTTCTTTTCCGCTAACACAATAGATTGTGACTTTGCCCATAGAGCCGTCGTGCTAGCCTCTTTAATTTGAAGTTAAGCAAGAGTATCATTCCATTCCCACTCCCTTTCAAGATTAGATTTGCGATGAAAAACACACATAACAGCCACCAACGCCTTGACTACTTAAAAGAGCAACTGCCTCTAGAGATCACTCGTGCAGTGGCTGAGACTATCCGAGAAGATCTAGGCGGAACACTCGATCCAGCGGCTGATATTACGGCAAGTCTAATCCCAGCAGACGCAATCAACAGTGCAACCATTATTACCCGTGAACACGGCGTGTTTTGTGGTAAAGCTTGGGCTGATGAAGTGTTTAAGCAATTGGGCGGTGAAGTGACTATCGAGTGGAACGTAGAAGATGGCGACAAGGTTGAACCAAACCAAACGCTTTGCACGCTAACTGGCCCAGCACGCGCGCTGTTAACGGGTGAGCGTAATGCAATGAACTTCATTCAAACGCTTTCTGGCTGCGCGACGACGACGGCAACCTACGCAGATAAAATCAAGCACACAGAATGCCGCCTGTTGGATACGCGTAAAACGATCCCAGGCCTACGCAGCGCTTTAAAATACGCAGTCGCTTGTGGTGGCGGTTTCAATCATCGTATTGGTGTATTCGATGCTTACCTAATCAAAGAAAACCACATCATCGCCTGTGGTGGCATTGAGAAAGCTATCTCTACGGCAAAAGAGCTTAACCCAGGTAAACCTGTAGAAGTAGAGACAGAGAGCCTAGCAGAGCTAGAGCAAGCAATCAACGCGGGTGCAGACATCATCATGCTAGACAACTTCACTACCGACATGATGCGTGAAGCGGTTAAAATCAACACTGGCCGTGCGGCACTAGAGAACTCAGGTAATGTAACTCTAGACACTATTGCAGAGTTCGCTGAAACGGGGGTTGATTACATCTCGGTAGGCGCACTCACTAAGCACCTAAAAGCTATGGATCTATCAATGAGATTCAAAGCGTAATTTAGAATAGTAAATAACTTATGACTAAGGCACCGTTAATGACGGTGTCTTTTTTATTGCTTAATTTATCAGTATTTCAATCACTTATTTAAGTCGATCGCATAATTTTGCGCTCCATATGAAACATCGCACTAATAAATACCAAACCACTCGCGACCACACCTGAATACCATTCCACTTCCCCATTCCGACTTCTATTCTGTCAATCAACCAGTGCCTGCACTGAAATAACTAAACAATGGAATAGAACAATGAATAACAAAAGTAAAAGAACAAATCAGAAAGGCTTTACGTTGATTGAATTGATGATTGTGGTGGCAATTATTGGTGCTTTATCAGCGATCGCTGTACCTGCATATAAAGACTATGTATCCAAAAGCCAAGCATCTTCTGCATTAGCAACACTAAAAGCACTAATTACACCAGCTGAATTATTAATCCAAGAGGAAGGCAGCATTAGTGGCGGCGTTAGTGCGTTGGGGATTTCAGCTAGCTCAAACACTTTAGGGACTATCTCAGCTTCAGGCACTACCATTTCATTTTCGTTTGTAGACGGTAGCCTTGATGGTGACAGTATGACTATGAGAAGGAGTGCGGATACTGGTTGGTCATGTTCACTATCAGCCTCAAGCGCAATCCCTTCAATAGAAGGTTGCAACTAATTTGGGACTCACCAACCTCCCAACCGTTCTACGTCAGGCTGGCTTACTTAGCCTGGCTCAAGAACAAGCCGTTGCGGAACATGTACAAGCTTCAGGTGTTTCGACACCTGAAGCTTTGCTCGTTCTAGATTTCTTCAGCGGCGATTCCTTAGCAAACAACATTAAAACCATCTTCGGTTTACCCTTAGTACAACTTGCCAATACGGACTATGAAACCTTATGTGACCAATTAGGGCTTCGCGAACTGATTACTAAATATCGTGCTATCCCGATTTCAGTTTCTAGCTCCACTCTCACACTCGCTTCTGCCGACCCTACGGATTTACAAGCTGAAGATGACTTTCGATTCGCAACCGGATTACAGATTGAATTGGTTGTCGCTAATTACTCTGAATTAGAAGGCGTAATACGCAAGCTGTATGGTCGATCTATTTCCGGGCAAGATTCTAAGCGTAAAGAGATCACCCAAGATGAGCTAGCTAACCTCGTGAAGGTATCTGACGACGAAATAACGTCGATTGAAGATCTCAGCCAAGATGACTCTCCTGTGAGTCGCTTTATCAATCAGATTCTGGTTGATGCGGTGCGTAAAGGCGCATCGGACATCCACTTCGAACCTTACGAAGAGCATTACCGAGTTCGCCTACGTTGTGATGGCATTCTTGTCGAGATCCAACAGCCCGCCTCTCATTTAAGCCGTCGTCTGTCAGCTCGCTTAAAGATCCTCGCTAAACTCGATATTGCCGAACGTCGCTTGCCTCAAGATGGTCGTATCAAACTGCGTTTAAATGACGAACTGGCAATTGATATGCGTGTGTCTACGCTGCCAACATTGTGGGGAGAAAAGATCGTACTGCGATTGCTTGATAGCAGTGCGGCCAATCTCGATATCGATAAGCTCGGTTACAGCGAGGCTCAAAAAGCCCTCTACCTCAATGCACTAAAGCGCCCGCAAGGGATGATCTTAATGACCGGGCCAACCGGCAGCGGTAAAACGGTTTCTCTTTATACTGGACTTCGAGTACTCAACACCTCTGAACGCAACATCTCAACAGCTGAAGACCCTGTAGAGATTAACCTGTGTGGCATCAATCAGGTACAAGTGACGCCTAAGATTGGCTTTGGTTTCGCCGAGGCACTACGATCGTTTTTACGACAAGACCCAGACATCGTGATGGTTGGAGAAATCCGAGATTTAGAAACCGCCGAAATCGCGATCAAAGCCTCCCAAACCGGGCATTTAGTACTTTCAACACTGCACACTAACTCAGCCGCAGAAACCGTGACCCGGCTTGCTCATATGGGAATCGAGCCCTTCAACCTTGCTTCGTCTTTGAGCTTGATTATTGCTCAGCGTCTTGCGAGACGCTTGTGTAACCACTGTAAAACCGCAGACGACTCACCAGACATTTATCTGCGCCACTCTATCCCAAACAGCCAAACCATCTACAAAGCCAACTCTCAAGGCTGTAATGAATGTAACCAAGGTTACTCAGGTCGAGTGGGTATCTATGAAGTGATGCCGTTTACCGACAAGCTAAAAACCAGCCTTATCAATAAACCCAATGCGCTAGCGATTGAAGATCTCGCACGTCGAGAAGGCATGAGAACTTTACAAGAGTCAGGGATAGATAAACTGCTTGAAGGCACCACCAGCTACCAAGAGCTACAACGTGTTCTATACCTATAATTCACGGAGCGAAAATGAGTAGTAAAAGCAAACAATCACAACTAAAAAACTACCATTGGAAGGGAATCAATAGTTCTGGTAAGAAAGTGTCTGGGCAGAGCTTAGCGCTCACCGAATTAGAAGTGCGAGAGAAGCTCAAAGAGCAGCATATCCAAATTAAGAAAATCAAAAAGAAAAGTATCTCCGCAATCACTCGCATAACACACCGAGTCAAAGCTAAGGACATCACCGTTTTAACTCGGCAACTCGCGACTATGTTGGCTACGGGTGTGCCTATTGTACAAGCCATCAAGTTGGTATCAGATAATCATCGTAAAGCAGAAATGAAATCTATTTTATCGCATATCTGCAAAGGTGTAGAAGCCGGAACGCCAATCTCAAAAGCAATGAGAACCGCAAGCCGCCACTTTGACGATCTCTACACCGACCTAGTCGCCACCGGAGAGCTTTCCGGCAACCTCGCACAAGTCTTTGAACGCTTAGCGACATATCGTGAAAAAAGTGAACAGTTAAAAGCTAAGGTGGTGAAAGCGCTTATCTATCCAGCAATGGTGGTCACGGTTGCGCTGACCGTCTCCTATCTCATGCTAACCATGGTCATCCCAGAGTTTGAATCGATGTTTTCAGGCTTTGGTGCCGATCTTCCCTGGTTCACCCAACAAGTCCTCGACCTGTCTCATTGGATGCAAGCTTACAGTTTTTATACCGCCCTAGGCATCGGGGCTACCACGCTGGTTGTTCATCAACTGTGCCAACGTTCTTACTCGATTCGACTATCAGCCAGCCGCTTAGTGTTACGCTTTCCTGTACTTGGTAGCGTAATGGCAAAGGCCTCTATCGCCAAGTTCAGCCGCACCTTATCAACCAGCTTTAGCTCTGGTATTCCCATCTTAATGAGCCTCAAAACCACCGCAAAGACTGCAGGTAATCTGCATTATGAATCTGCGATCATCGAAGTACACCGAGAAACAGCCGCGGGTATGCCGATGTATATTGCAATGCGCAATACCAATGCCTTCCCTGAAATGGTGTTACAGATGGTGATGATTGGTGAAGAGTCAGGTAACCTTGATGATATGCTGAATAAAGTCGCTTCCATCTATGAGTTTGAAGTCGACAATACCGTCGACAACTTAGGCAAAATTTTAGAGCCACTGATCATCGTGTTTTTAGGTACGGTTGTGGGTGGGCTTGTTGTCGCGATGTACTTACCAATCTTTAATCTTATGAGTGTGTTAGGATAGTTAAAAGCGACTAAACACCCATGAGTAGAAACCTCTGCTCACCTTGATCAAGTGGTAAAGGACACTATGGAAGTATTTCACTACTATCCTTGGCTATTCCCCGTATTAGCTTTCATTTTTAGCCTTCTTATCGGTAGTTTTCTCAACGTGGTCATACATCGTTTACCGATTATGATGGAGCGAGAGTGGCAACAAGAGTGCTCGGAGTATTTCTCTCAATATAAAATTCCAGCACCAGAGGGGAAGTTTAACCTCAGCATTCCTCGCTCTACTTGCCCTAAGTGTAAAACCCAACTAAGAGTAATCGACAACATCCCGGTATTAAGCTGGTTATTCCTAAAGGGCAAGTGCCACAGTTGTGCTAACCCAATCAGTGCTCGCTACCCTTTGGTCGAACTGCTTACGGCGATACTTTGTACCGTAGTCGCTAGCCACTTTGGTTTCAGTTATTACGCGATTGCGCTGATATTTTTCACCTTTGCTTTGATTACCGCGACCTTTATCGATCTCGATACTATGTTATTGCCAGATCAAATCACCTTGCCTTTAGTTTGGTCTGGTATCGCTTTAGCACTGTTTAATATCAGCCCGGTATCGCTGCAAGATTCCGTCGTTGGAGCGATGGCTGGTTACCTAGCACTTTGGTCTGTTTACTGGCTGTTCAAGCTGCTCACTGGCAAAGAAGGGATGGGGTACGGTGATTTTAAATTGCTAGCGGCATTAGGGGCATGGCTTGGTTGGCAACATCTACCAATGATCATCCTTCTATCATCGCTAGTGGGCCTTGTGTTCGGATTGATTCAACTGCGACTGAAGCAACAAGGCATAGATAAAGCCTTTCCGTTTGGCCCCTACCTTGCGATTGCGGGATGGGTAAGCTTGATGTGGGGTAACGACATCATGGGTTGGTATTTCACTTCTGTACTAGGAATTTAACCATGGCAACGATCATAGGATTAAGTGGTGGTATCGCCAGTGGCAAAACCACCGTGGCTAACCTCTTCAACGAACATTTTAATATTGATATTGTCGATGCTGATATTGTGGCTCGTGAAGTCGTAGCACTGGGCAGCGAAGGTCTCAAACAGATTACTGCTCATTTTGGGGAGGCTATCTTACTTGAAGATGGCACGCTCAACCGAAGTAAACTGCGTGAGCTAATCTTCTCAGATCCCAAACAGAAGATGTGGCTCAATGACCTCCTTCATCCCATGATCCGCAATAAAATTGACAGTGACCTGTCTAAAGTGACCTCTCCTTATGCTTTATTAGTAGCACCTCTATTAATCGAAAACCATATGCAAGGCATGGCTGATCGCGTATTAATTGTTGATGTGCCAGTAGAAGTACAAATAGAGCGTACGATGAATCGTGATAACGTTTCTAGGGAACAAGTTGCGTCAATTTTAAAATCACAGACTTCAAGAGAACAACGCTTAGCAGTTGCAGATGATGTGATTAAAAACCATACTAAAAACCAAGAACTTTTGCCTCAAATCACAGATTTACATCAAAAGTATCTGGCAATCAGTACAGTAGATGGGTCAGAATAGAACAATGTTGAATGAAGGTTTGCTCGATGATCACCCACAAATTTGAACATCCTCTAAATGAGAAAACACGAATCTACTTAAGAGTTGAATCACTCTTGAGGCAGCTACACTTGTCTTCTACATTTTCCGATGCTCAACAGTATCAACTCTTTTTCCGTTCGATCTTTGATTTGATTGAAATCTTTGAACAGATCCAACTCAAAAGCGAGCTCGCAAAAGATATTGAGAAGCAGCGTGTAACCTACAAAAGCTGGTTAGATGTTGAAGGTGTCGATCAAGAAATGCTGACTTCACTGCTCAACGACATTAGCAATATCTATCGTGAATTGATGCAGGCAGAGCGTTTTGGCCAGTCACTTAAAGAAGACCGCTTCCTAAGTGCTATTCGTCAACGCTTTAACCTACCTGGTGGCTCATGTTGCTTTGATTTACCTGCGCTACATTATTGGTTACACCTCCCTCTCGATAAGAGAATGAGAGACGCCAAAACGTGGATGGATAGCCTACAGCCTTTGTATGAGGCGCTAACGCTATGGCTGAAACTAACCAGAGAAACAGGTCACTTTAAAGATCAAATTGCGCGTGCTGGTTTCTTCCAGAGCGATGCTGATGAAGCGAATATCCTACGTCTTTCTATTCCAATGCAATACGGCGCCTACCCGATGATCTCGGGGCACAAAAACCGTTTTGCCGTGAAATTTATGAGCTTTGAGACTGGACAAGCCTGCACTCAAGATATCGAATTTGAATTAGCAATCTGCACCTAATTAATTGTCTTTTATCGTTTGGCTTGAGTACTTATTCAGGCCCAAACTCATTGTTATTGTACCTCCAAATAAAGAATCACTATGTCGAAAAAAATCACCATCGTTAAATGCCCTCAATGTAATGCTGACGTTGAATGGGGTGAACAAAGCCCACATCGCCCGTTTTGCAGCAAGCAATGTCAGATGATTGATTTTGGAGAATGGGCAGACGAAGAGAACAGTATCGCTGGCGCACCGGATATGTCGGATAGCGATGGTTGGTCAGAAGATCCGTACTAAGCGAATAGCGAATAGCGAATAGCGAATAGCGAATAGAATTTGAAGGATTGGCGTTTAACGTCAGTCCTTTTTTTATTGTCTCTAACATGGCGCTAGTAGAGATTCCCTACTCCTTCGTCAGTCTAGGGAATGACGGTTAAATATGAGTTTAGGTTTTGTCCGTAACCCTCAAGAGCAAGAGATGAGCGAGCTGGGGATCTCCTACCTACGATACGCTAAGTAGCAGGCACAAAAAAGCGGAGCCAAATGGCTCCGCTTTTATCGATAGAATGCAAAAAGAATTACTTCTTAGTAAGCTTCTCTTTAATACGAGCTGACTTACCAGAACGCTCACGTAGGTAGTACAACTTGGCACGACGTACTGCACCACGGCGTTTAACTTCGATGCTATCAACCATTGGAGAGTGAGTTTGGAACGCACGCTCTACGCCTTCACCGTTCGAGATCTTACGAACTGTAAATGCAGAGTGTAGACCACGGTTACGAATAGCGATTACAACGCCTTCGAAAGCCTGTAGACGCTCACGGTCACCTTCTTTTACCTTAACCTGAACTACAACAGTGTCACCTGGTGCGAATTTAGGAAGGTCTGATTTTAGTTGCTCTTCTTCAAGAGCCTTGATGATGTTGCTCATTTGTATAAATTCCTAGAATAAACTGATACTAAATTTAATAGGTTACTGCTTGCTTTTCGTTAAGAGCGATGCTCTTTAATGAATTCAGCCAGTAATTGTTCCTGTTCGTCAGTCAGAGCTAGGTTTTCCAGGAGTTCTGGTCTTCTTAGCCAAGTTCGGCCCAGCGATTGTTTCAACCGCCAGCGACGAATATCCTTATGGTTTCCAGACTTGAGTACCGATGGCACATCTTTATCGTCTAGCACCTCAGGGCGCGTATAATGGGGACAATCTAGCAAACCATTTGCAAAAGAATCTTCTTCTGCTGAAGCGAAATCTCCAAGTACACCCGGAACAAACCGAGATACTGAATCAATCAACGTCATGGCTGGTAGCTCACCACCCGTCATCACAAAATCGCCAATCGACCATTCTTCGTCGACTTCAGATTGAATGATGCGCTCATCTACCCCTTCATAGCGACCACAAATAAGAAGTAAATTCTCGTTTGTTGCCAGCTCTTCAACACCTTTTTGGTCGAGTTTACGACCTTGAGGTGAAAGATAGATAACTTTCGTCTTCCCCGGTGCTGCTTGCTTGGCAGTTTTGATAGCGTCGCGCAAAGGCTGAACCATCATTAACATGCCAGGACCACCACCGTAAGGTCTGTCATCAACAGTGCGATGTTTATCATGAGTGAAATCACGAGGATTCCATGTCTCAATAGATAAAAGACCTTTCTTAACCGCTTGACCTGTTACTCCAAAATCAGTAACAGAACGGAACATTTCAGGAAACAGGCTAATTACGCCAACCCACATGTGTTCTCTCGCTCTGTAATTTGGAGTTAGAATCCAGGATCCCAGTCAACTTCGATCCGGCGAGCTTCGCGATCAACTTTCTTGATCACTTGCTCTTCAAGGTACGGTACTAACCGTTCCTTTTGGCCAAAAGCATCTTTAAGATTTGCTTTGATTACTAGAACATCGTTCGAGCCAGTTTCTAACAGGTCAGTGACCTCACCAAGGTTGTAGCCTTTAGTTGTAAAAACTTGCATACCAAACAATTCGCGCCAGTAGAATTCATCTTCTGACAATTCAGGTAACGAAGCAGGGTCAATAGCAATTTCAAAGTTAGTCATCAGTTGCGCGTCTTCACGAACATCTAATCCCGCTAGCTTACATACATAACCTTGGCCATGACGTTTCCAGCTCTCAACTTTGTACTCAACCCACTTACCCTTTAGGTTTAAATACCAAGGGCTGTAATCAAATATGCTTTCAGCATTGTCTGTGTAGGAGAACACTTTAAGCCAGCCACGAATACCATAGGTAGACCCAAGTTTACCCATGACAATTCTATTGTTTTGCTCGCTCATAGTTTCTTTACCCTTCATCGACATAAGCTATTTCTCTTTAAAAAAGAATTAAGCCGCTTTTTGAGCGTCTTTAACTAGCTTAGCTACACGATCAGATAGAGATGCGCCTTGACCAACCCAGTGGTTAACACGATCTAGGTCTAGACGTAGACCTTCTTCTTGACCTTGAGCAGTAGGGTTAAAGAAACCTACTTTCTCGATGAAACGGCCAGTTGCAGCGTTACGGCTATCCGCAACTACGATTTGATAAAATGGGCGCTTCTTTGCACCGTGACGTGCCAAACGAATGGTTACCATGTCGTCCTCTTTGCTTTCTTAATAAAATAATTAACCCCAAGTATAAGTAAATAGCTTGGGGTCTCGTGCCAAATTAAAGCCCCGGAATTTTACTCTTATTCCGGTGCAATGCAAGGGCTTTAGCTATTTTTTCACCAACATAGCTGCCGAACACTTTCTGTGACAGGGCTAACACTATGAAAAGTAACGTAGCTAAAGGTTACATTTGTAGATTATCGACCAAACGGGTTAAAACCACCACCCATTCCGCCCATACCTCCACCGCCGCCCATCATGCCTTGCATGTTGCGCATCATGCCTTTCATTCCACCTTTTTGCATTTTCTTCATCATCTTCTGCATTTGGGTGAACTGTTTAAGCATACGGTTTACATCTTGTACCTGAGTACCAGAACCAGCAGCAATACGCTTTTTGCGAGAGCCTTTGATTAGGTCAGGGCGTTGACGCTCTTTCATTGTCATAGAGTTGATGATCGCTTCCATCTGCTTGAACATCTTGTCATCAACTTTATCTTTAACGTTATCTGGTAGCTGAGACATACCTGGAAGCTTATCCATCATGCCCATCATGCCGCCCATATTTTGCATCTGACCAAGCTGTTCACGGAAGTCTTCTAGGTCAAAACCTTTCTTCTCTTTGAACTTCTTCGCCAGTTTCTCTGCTTTCTCGGTATCAACGTTCTTTTGTAGGTCTTCAATTAAAGACAGTACGTCGCCCATACCTAGGATACGAGAAGCAACACGATCTGGGTGGAACGGTTCTAGTGCATCAGTTTTTTCACCAACACCTAAGAATTTAATCGGTTTACCCGTGATATGACGAACAGACAGTGCAGCACCACCACGCGCATCACCATCAACTTTCGTCAAGATAACACCGGTTAGTGGTAGAGCATCACCAAAGGCTTTAGCCGTGTTCGCTGCATCTTGACCTGTCATAGCATCAACAACGAATAGAGTTTCTACTGGCTTAATTGCCGTATGAAGCTCTTTGATTTCGCCCATCATCTCTTCATCGATAGCTAAACGACCCGCCGTATCGACAAGCAGCACGTCGTAGAATTTTTTCTTCGCATGGTCGATTGCAGCGTTTGCAATATCAAGAGGCTTTTGATCCGCTGAAGACGGGAAGAAGTCTACGCCCACATCGCTTGCTAACGTTTCAAGTTGTTTTATCGCCGCAGGACGGTAAACGTCGGCAGACACAACCAATACTTTCTTCTTGTCACGCTCAGTCAGGAGCTTAGATAACTTACCTACCGATGTGGTTTTACCCGCACCTTGTAGACCCGCCATTAAGATGACTGCTGGCGGTTGCGCTGCTAGATTAAGAGCTTCGTTAGACTCACCCATCACCGCTTCAAGTTCAGCTTGAACGATCTTAATGAATTCTTGACCCGGTGTTAGAGATTTAGATACCTCAACACCCACAGCGCCTTCTTTTACGCGCTTAACAAAATCACGGACAACTGGCAATGCAACGTCGGCTTCAAGTAGCGCCATACGTACTTCACGCAGCGTCTCTTTAATATTGTCTTCGGTCAGACGACCTTTACCGCTGATGTTCTTCAGCGTTTTGGATAGACGATCCGTTAAATTATCAAACATAGTTTTCTCTTCGCTCAAAACTGCGACTATTACTGTGAGTATACATTAGCGCGGATTAGAGTCATACCCGTTGTAGAGCGTTAATCATCCGTGCTTGTGATGTGAGACATTATTCACTTGGAATTGAATGAGGTTCACCATAGCCCCAAAGAGCGATGCGAGGTATAATTCGCCAATTAGTAATCATTTAAATGGATACCATGGACAGTCTTATTGCGATCGCAGCAGCCTTTCTTTATATAATGGCGATTTCCACGATCATTCCAGGTCTCGTGCACCAAACAGGGATCCGTGTAAAAACGGTGCTTATCAGCGCATTACTTGCTCTAGTTTTTCATGCTTTGTTGCTTGGCGATTTGATTTTTAATGCCAGTGGCCAAAACCTAAGTATCTTGAACGTTGCTTCATTAATCAGTTTAATTATCTCTGTGGTAATGAGCGGTGCCATGCTCAAAACCCGTTTGTGGTTCATCTTGCCCGTTGTTTATAGCTTCGCTGCGTTGAATTTGATGGCGGCCACTTTTCTTCCAAGCACCTTCATCAAACATTTAGAGAACGATCCAAAACTGCTCGTACACATATCTTTGGCGTTGTTCTCGTACGCAACGCTTACCATCGGTGCGCTATACGCCCTACAGCTCGCTTGGCTCGATCACAAACTTAAAAAGAAGAAAGCCCTAGTGATAAACCCTAACTTACCTCCTTTAATGATGGTGGAAAGGCAGCTTTTCAAGATCATTTTGATTGGTAATGGTTTATTAACGGGTACTTTATTGACTGGCCTTATCTTCGTACAAGATATGTTTGCTCAAGGAAAAGCACACAAGGCTGTATTGTCTTTTATCGCTTGGGTTATCTACTCCATCCTTTTGTGGGGTCACTACCAGAAAGGTTGGCGTGGACAAAAAGTGACTTGGTTCGCCTTAGCAGGTGCCAGCATGCTGACATTAGCCTACTTCGGTAGTCGCTTCGTTCAAGAAATAATCCTGAACTAATCTGTAAAATAAAGGCAAGGTCTCGTGTACCTTGCCTTTAATATATTGAGTGCA
The DNA here is from genome assembly GCF_042466085.1 of Vibrio sp. R78045. Classification (NCBI taxonomy): domain Bacteria; kingdom Pseudomonadati; phylum Pseudomonadota; class Gammaproteobacteria; order Vibrionales; family Vibrionaceae; genus Vibrio; species Vibrio sp. R78045. The sequence continues at coordinate 351,075 of NZ_JAXHBS010000008.1, read as the reverse complement.
AGACATTCAATTGACATCTCGGCCATGTTCGGTCATAAATTAATCAAGATACACAAATAGGAAAAGAATAGTTTTGGACGACATATCAACGGGTATCTTATTTGCGCTACTCGCGTGTCTCATTGTAATTTCTGGTTATTTTTCTGGTTCCGAAACGGGCATGATGTCCTTGAACCGCTACCGTTTAAAGCACTTGGCCAATACGGGTCATAAAGGTGCGAAGCGTGTAGAAAAACTTCTGAACCGCCCAGACAGATTGATTGGCCTCATTCTCATCGGTAACAATCTCGTCAATATTCTAGCATCAGCGATCGCGACTATTCTAGGTATGCGCATCTACGGGGATATCGGTGTGGCTATCGCTACAGGTGTCCTGACTCTCGTGATCCTTGTGTTTGCCGAAGTCACCCCAAAAACCATCGCCTCTCTGTTTCCTGAACGTGTCTCTTACGCCAGCAGTATTCTATTGATGATACTGATGAAGGTACTGTCACCACTGGTGATTTTAGTGAACTTCATTACTAACGGGTTCATTCGTATCTTAGGAGTCAAAGCCAGTCACGATGCAACCGACCACTTAAGCTCAGAAGAGCTGAGAACCGTGGTAAATGAAGCGGGAAGCTTAATACCTCAGCGTCACCAAGATATGTTGGTCTCTATTCTAGATTTAGAGCACGTCACCGTGAATGACATCATGGTGCCACGTAATGAGATCACCGGCATCGACATCAATGATGATTGGAAATCAATCGTCCGCCAACTGACTCACTCACCTCATGGCCGTATCGTGTTATACCGCGATCAAATAGATGAAGTGGTTGGCATGCTGAGACTGCGAGAAGCTTATCGTTTGATGCTTGAAAAAAACGAGTTCAATAAAGAGACGCTGTTACGTGCTGCAGATGAGATCTATTTTATCCCTGAAGCGACACCACTCAACATTCAACTACTGAAATTCCAACGCAATAAACAGCGTATCGGTTTAATTGTTGATGAGTATGGCGATATTAATGGATTGGTTACACTAGAAGATATTCTTGAAGAGATCGTTGGTGAGTTCACGACTTCAATTACACCTAGCTTGTCGGAAGAAATCACTCCGCAAAGTGATGGGAGCTTCTTGATTGAAGGTAGCGCTAACATCAGAGACATAAACAAAGGCTTACAGTGGGCTCTGCCTACCGACGGTCCAAGAACGCTTAATGGTTTGATATTAGAGCACCTCGAAGATATTCCTGAGAGCCACTTAAGTGTTCAAGTTGCGAGTCACCCAATGGAAATCGTAGAACTTGAAGAGAACCGTATCAAACTGGTTCGCGTGTTCCCGCAGGTCGTGAATGGGTAATGATTGAGTGACCACTATCGGTTGAGAGCAATTGCTTACTCTCACGCTTAGATAAAAATAGATTGATAAACAAAAGAAGGCCCGGTTCATCGAACCGGGCCTTTTAATATCTAGCTAATTTAAAATAAATCTAAATGATTAGTCGATTTTAAGCTCTTGTAGCATAGACTCTGGCAACGCCAGTTCGTCATTTTTGTTTACAGAGATACCAGCTGAGATGATCGCATTGGCAATCTCTTTCGCTTCATCCAAAGAATGCATTGCCGCAGTACCACATTGGTATTCGTTCAACTCAGGAATTTTATTTTGATTCTCAACTTTCAGCACATCTTGCATTGCTGCCAACCAGCCGTCCGCTACCTGTTGCTCTGTAGGTGTACCAATTAGGCTCATGTAGAAACCAGTACGACAACCCATCGGTGAAATGTCGATAATCTCTACATCTGAACCGTTCAGTTGATTACGCATGAATCCAGCATATAAGTGCTCAAGCGTGTGGATACCTTTCTCAGATAGGATATCTTTGTTTGGCGCAGTAAAACGCAGGTCAAACACAGTGATGGTATCCCCTTTCGGGGTTTGCATTGTTTTAGCAACACGAACGGCTGGTGCGTTCATGCGTGTGTGATCAACAGTGAAACTATCTAATAAAGGCATTGCTCTTCTCCATGACGGTTGGCTTTAGAAAAACCAACTTCGATTGTCTTCCAGTTCTTTGCGGCACTGTTTAAGTTGCCAGCCATAATCTTTTGCTTGTTGTTCTACTTTGCGAGCCACCTTAATCAAAGATGGTTTGCTGTTGTATGATTTACGCTTATAACCACCACGCCCTTCATGATAAGCCAGGTATTGGTTATAAGGATCCCACAAAGAAATTCCAAGCTGACGGCGCGTCTCGTTGGTGTACCAACCAATGAACATCAATGCATCATCGAAGTTGGTTCTTGAGCCACCGTTATTAGTCGCTTTTTGGAAATCTTCCCAAGCAGGATCTTGAGCTTGCGCATAACCGTAGGCACTACTTACACGCCCCCAAGGAATGAAGCCCAGAATATAATCTTTTGGTGGGCGCGCATCATGACGAAAGCTACTTTCTTGTTTCACAAAAGCCATCGCTACGTTGATTGGTGTGCCCCACTTTTCTTGCATATCCAAGGCATCTTCATACCACGATGGGTGTTCTCTGAAGATGCTACACAGATTATCTTGCTGTTTAGGCGGTGGCGTTGCACAGCCAACCAACAGGCTAGAGACAACACCAACAGTGATGACAGGTAACCATTTACCACTCGCATGAGTAGGCTGACCTAATAAGGCTTGCTTCCTTTCCACCAAAGTCTCGCTATGCTTTTAAATACGAAAAATAATCCGCTAAGAAGCTATCAAAGTCTTGAGTGCTAGCTTCTTCACTTTGTTGCTGAGCAATCATAGAGCGTTGAACTTCCGCTTCCATCAACTCAGCTGAATACACTTTGTACTGGTGCGCTTTATGTTGCTGAGCGTAAGTTTTTCCTAACGCACAACCTACATTACCCAAACCACCTAATTTTTTGGTTTCTTCAAGCAACTGACCTGAAATAGTCAGCTCTGGATTATCAATCCAAGTTTCAAGCGTATCGCAAGTTTCTTGGTAAGCACGGCCACCTTGCTCTGCATCCATCATTTCAGCAATAGAACGCAAATCTTTGAATACACGCTTAGCCCAGTCTTGTAATGATAGTCTCTCGCCGTCACAACCAATTTTCAGTTCTAAACCAACCTGACGACCTTCTAAGATTACCTTGTTCCAGTTATCTCGCCAGCATTCCAACTCACAATTATCCATCTCAGCAGAGTCTGTTAACACGCTCCACGTTAGGAACAGGTCAAGGAAACGAACCTGCTGCTCATTGATACCAACTGAACTGAATGGGTTTACATCTAAAGAACGAACTTCTATGTACTCAACACCACTGCGAGCCAATGCTTCAGACGGCTTCTCACCGTTTTTCGCTACGCGCTTAGGGCGAATTGGCGCATACAGCTCATTCTCAATTTGAAGAACGTTAGTATTAAGTTGACGATATTCACCATCAACCTTGGTACCAATCTCAGCAAACTCTTCTGATGGTGTACGAATCGCTTCATTCAAACCTTCGAGGTACTGACCTAGGCTGTTGAAACCAATTTTCAATACACTTTGAGCGCTGTTAGTGTAGCCAAGATCACTCAGGCGAAGTGCCGTTGCTTTTGGCAGGTATAGTGTCTCACCAATTTTTTCAAAAGGTAGGTTTGTTTCTCTTCCTTTAATGAAAGAAGGGCACAATGCCGGTGAAGCACCAAAGAAATATGGGATTAACCAACCAAAACGGTAGTAATTACGAATCAAACCAAAGTACGCATCTGACTTAGCTTCACAACGCGCTTCTTCTGTTTGCTCACCAAACAAGCTATCCCAGAAACTTTCAGGGAAAGAGAAGTTAAAATGAACACCTGAAATGATTTGCATCAGACTACCGTAGCGGCGCTTTAGGCCTTCACGATATAGCGTCTTCATTTTGCCGTTGTTAGAGGTGCCGTATTGCGCCAGCTGAATGTCATCTTCACTCCCTACGTAACAAGGCATTGAAAGCGGCCACATTTTCTCGCCATCTAACTTGGTTTGTGTGAAATGATGGATATCAGATAACTGATTCAAAAGAGTCGGAACGTCGTTAGAAACAGGCGTAATAAACTCCAGTAGCGACTCGGAAAAATCGGTCGTTACCCATCCGTTCATCAACGCAGATCCCAAAGCCTTTGGGTGCGGCCCAGTAGCAAGATGCCCATCTTCCGTGTAGCGTAACGTTTCCCTTTCAACACCACGACCAAATTGAGAGAAGGTCTTAGGGTTGGTTGCAACTTGCTTTAGTCGCGCAGCAAAATCAGTCAAAATTCAGTTCACTTATCTTATATCGTTCTGATTAGAACTATCATAAATTAGGTTGGAGGAGAAAAGTAGAGTCTATTCCCTCCCCCTTTAATGTGTACTCTAACGAATGATTTCAAGCTCTTCTATTGGAATATCTAACTTTTCTAATTGAGGACGAAGCGAAGTCGCATCGCCAACAACAATTATTTGATAATCATTCGGGTCAAACCATTTCTTCGATAGCTCGTTTAACGTCTCTTTTGAGACGGTTTCAACTATCTGATTACGTTGTTGTAGGTAATCTTCATCTAGGCTCAATGCGACAATATTACTCAACAAACCAGCCTTTTGACTTGGTGTTTCGTATTTAAGCGCATCTTGTTGACCGACCGCAAGGCGCATAAATTTCACCTCTTCGTCAGTTAATCCACTCTGACTAAACTCATTCAGTTCATTAATAAACTCTTGAATCGATGGAACCGTCGCATTGGCTCTCACTTGAGCACTAAATACTACGGCACCGGTTTCTCGAGTACTCGCGAAGTAACCGCTTGCACCGTAAGTGTACGCCTTGTCTTCACGTAAGTTTTGGTTAATGCGGCTATTGAAGTTACCGGCCAAGTTAAAGTTGGCTAGCTGGCTCAAATACAACTCACCAGTCGCGTCGAAAGGTAAACCTTTACGCACTAAACGAACGATGCTCTGTGGTGCTCCTGGCTTATCCACTAAGTACAAACGTTGCCCTGAAAGCTCTTTGATGATCTGAGGACGCGTTAGTGGTGCCGCATCGCCTTGCCATTGTTCGAAGAATTGAAGCTGCTTGCTGGCCTCTTTCTTCGAGATGTCGCCTACAATAACAATATTAGCCCCCTCAGGAGTATAGTGCTGACTGTAAAACAGTTTTACATCGTCTAAGGTTAACGATTCTAAAGAGGCCTTAGTACCATCACTAGCTCGACCAAAGATGCTGTTGCCAAACAAAACTTCACGTGTGGCTTGAGAAGCCATCCAGCTTGGTTGTTGATGCTGATAAACCACCCCTTCTAACATCTGTTTCTTAACGCGTTCGAAATCTTGCTCATCAAACTTAGGCTTAAATAGAACCTCTTCTGCTATTGCTAAGGTTTGAGGCAAATTTTTCTCTAACGTTGAGATAGAAATATCCGTGGTATAGCTGCCCGCGTTTATGCTAACGCTACTGCCCAATTTATCTAAGGTTGCTTGTAACTCTTCAACCGTTCGTTGAGTCGAGCCTTCTTCCATCATCGCTGCGGTTAGGTTTGCTAGGCCTTCTTGACCTTGACGAACATAACGCTCACCAGCAGGAAGCTGAATTTGTAGCTGTACTGTCGGTGTTTCATTGGTCTCGGTACCAATCAAGTCAGTACCGTTTGCAAAGTGCATGCGATAAAGATCAGGCATAGTTGCTTCAACACCAAAGTTCACTTCAGGCATCACACTGCGATCAAAAGTATTCGGTGCTTTTCTGATATCAAGCTGATCTTCCGTTACCTTGCTGTATTCAGGCAGAGTACGATCGGGGGTAGTGAAAGTGGCTTCACGAACCGCTAAATCGAGCTGTTTTTTCGGAACGACACTCAACGTCACCTTATGCTTACCCTCGATAAAATCTTGATAAGCTTTGCTAACACTTTCAGGCGTAACCGCTCGAATTTGATCTAACTGCGATTCAATACGATCCGGTTGGCCATAGAAAGTTTGATTAGAAGCGAGTTGTGACACCTTGCCTTTGACACTTTGCAGCGCAAAAACCGCATCCGCTTCAGCCATACCAGTAATTTGGTCTAAACGCTCTTGTTCAACACCCTCTTTAGAAAATTGTTCTAAGGTATCCATCAATTCTTTATTAAGAACCGTCAAATCACCTTTTTTACCCGAGTTGCCCATCGCATAAACATACATAGTACAAGCGAGTTCAGCACAATCATGGAAAGATCCTGCGCTTACTGCTTTTTGTGTTTTTACTAGGTTTTGATACAGGTAACTGTTGGTACCAGAACCCAATACGTTAGACAAAGCATTTATTGACGCTTGTGTTTCTTCACCGCGATAAGTCGTCGGCCAGCCGACAAGCACCATCGGCTGACGAATATTATCTTCTAGGGTGATGTATTTATCTTCTTTTAGTATCGCTGGTTGCTTCTCTGCAGCCTTAACTTCCGGGCCTCTAGGGATAGGACCAAAATACTTGTTAATCCACTCTAGCGTGTCATCAACATCGATATCACCACCAATCGTCAATACTGCATTATTTGGACCATACCAACGTAAGAAGAAAGCCTTAAGATCATTCACATCAACGCGGTCTAGATCTTCAACATAACCAATTGGTTGCCACGAATATGGGTGGCCTTCAGGGTAAAGAGCTTCACCCATTCGTTCCCACATTAAACCGTAAGGGCGGTTTTCATAACTCTGAGCTCGTTCGTTTTTAACCGTGCCTCTTTGAACCTCAAATTTCTTTTGAGAAACCGCGTCCAATAGGAAACCCATTCGGTCTGATTCTAACCACAACATTTTCTCAAGTTGGTTAGAAGGAACCGTTTCAAAGTAATTGGTACGATCGCGGTTAGTAGTGCCGTTTAGCGAACCACCCGCTTCGGTAATAATCTTAAAGTGTTGCTGGTCACCGACGTTCTCAGAGCCTTGGAACATCATGTGTTCAAAGAAGTGTGCAAAGCCCGACTTCCCAATCTGTTCACGAGCAGAACCGACGTGATAAGTCACATCGACATGCACCAATGGATCAGAATCATCAGGGGAAAGAATAACAGTTAGACCATTCTCAAGTTGATACTTAGTATAAGGGATCACAACTTTATCTTTGGAAGGTTTAACTTCTTCTAATAAAGTGACGCCTTCCGGTAATGAAGAAAAGAAGGGTGTTGAGCTAGGTACATTGTAAGAACAGCCTACGATGGCGATAAGAGAAAATGTACCAAGTAAAACCTTTTTCATAGGTTCTCCTTAGAAAAAACCGAAGTAAATAGCAGCTAGTAAGCTATAGCGAGCGGCCTTGCCAATTGCTATCAAGATAACGCTAGGGATGAATTTCATTCTTAGCCAACCCGCAGCAAGACACAACGGATCACCAATGATCGGTAACCAACTAAACAACAGAGTCCAATAACCATAGCGGCTCAGCCAAGCCATAGCCTTATGACCATGTTTTTCAGATTCAGTTCGGTTAGGCAACCACAAACCAATCCAATAATTGGTCAAGCCGCCTAAGGTATTGCCAAGTGTCGCCAAAAGGATAATCGATGATGTTGAGAACTGATCTAAGCTCAAGGCAGCCACAAGGCTTGCTTCTGAACCGCCGGGTAACAATGTGGCACTCAAAAAGCCACTGATGAAGAGTACCCATAGCGCTGAATCTGAAAACCACAACGCTATATTTTCAAAAAGAGAATTGAAAAACTCTAGCACTGCATATCAACCTTCTTGCATTTTAAGTAGTACCTTGCCTCTGGTGTGTCCGGTTTCAACCTGTAGGTGAGCCGACTGCGCTTCGTCTAACGGGTAAATACCTTGAATTTCTGTTTTGAGCAATCCAACGCTAACCATGTAAAGCATGGTATCCATTTGCTCTGGGTTTGGCTCAACCAGCATACCTGATGCAGTAAAGCCTAATAATGTTGCTTTTTCGCAAATCAATTCAGCAGATAAAGTTGGGACTGTCACAACTCTTGCACCATCTTTTAAGCACTTCAGTGCATCAAGAGCGGTGTCTCCACCGACAAGATCGATCAAAACATCAACATCAGAGACTCGTTCAGATGCCGGAGCAAATTTATAGTTGATCGCATGAGCCCCTAATGTCGCTAGGTAATCAAGGTTGGATTCACTACAAGTTGTGTAGACTTCAGCTTTTGCCGCCACAGCGATTTGAACCGCTAGGTGACCAACGCCGCCTGCCCCCGCCAGAATGAGTACGCGATCGCCCTCTTTCACTTCAGCTTTGTTTAGTGCTTGTGCTGCTGTTTGGCTAGCGAGTGGCAGTGCAGCTGCCGCTTCTAGCGTAACTGAATCAGGTACCATGCTTAAGGCTGCTTCTGGAACACACACATACTGGCTGTAGCCGCCACCTTGCAGTGGGAAACCAATAAAGCCAGCTACATTATCGCCAATAGCAAAGCGCTCAGTCTGATCGCCTACCGTGACGATTTGCCCTGAAATGTCGTAACCAGGAACCCAAGGAAGGTTCTCTTTGTTCTGCGCCGCGGCCCAACCGAGGCCTGCACGAGTTTTAACATCAATCGGATTAATGCCCGAAAAAGAAACTTTAACCACCACTTCTCCAGCTTTAGGCTCAGGAATAGCACGGGTTTGAATACTAAGGTTTTCGACGCCGCCGAATTGAGTAATCGCTATCTGTTTATTTTCCATTTCCACATTTCCTTGATTGATAAAGCCCTAGTGAGCAAACACCCTAATTGATAAAAAGAAAGGGATGCGAAAGCATCCCTTTGACTATAAACCATTTAATAAGGCTAAGTTAACCGCTCATTCGTAAATTGACGACCAATTAACGTAACGATACATGACCCAGTATTTTATTAGCCTACTAGCGCTAATAAAATACCCGCAGCAACCGCACTACCAAGTACACCAGCCACGTTAGGTCCCATTGCATGCATTAACAAGAAGTTCTGAGGGTTTGCCTCAAGTCCAACCTTGTTCACAACACGAGCCGCCATCGGAACGGCTGATACACCAGCTGCACCAATAAGTGGGTTAATGTCTTCTTTCGAGAAGCGGTTAAGCACCTTCGCCATCAAGACACCACCGGCCGTACCAATACTGAACGCCACGGCACCTAAACCGAGAATACCAAGCGTCTCTAAGTTCAAGAACGTATCTGCTTGAAGCTTAGAACCAACGCCTAGACCTAGGAAAATAGTCACGATGTTAATCAGTTCATTTTGGGCTGTTTTTGAAAGACGATCCACTACACCAGCTTCACGCATTAAGTTACCCAAACAGAACATACCTACGAGAGGTGTTGCTGAAGGTAGGAACAAAATCGTCATCAATAGTACAGCCAGCGGGAAAAGAATTTTCTCTGCTTTGCTAACATGACGAAGTTGAGCCATCTTAATCTTACGTTCTTCCGGTGACGTTAACGCTTTCATAATTGGAGGCTGAATAATAGGAACCAAAGCCATGTAGCTATATGCCGCTACGGCGATTGCGCCTAATAGATCAGGAGATAACTTACTCGCCAAGAAGATCGCAGTTGGGCCGTCGGCACCACCAATGATCGCAATTGACGAAGCATCTGCCATCGAGAACTCCATTCCAGGAACATAATTCAGCAAGATTGCACCAAATAATGTTGCAAAGATACCAAACTGAGCAGCAGCGCCTAGCCACAATGTTTTAGGGTTCGCAATTAACGCACCGAAGTCCGTCATAGCACCAACACCCATAAAGATTAGTAGTGGAAAAATACCCGTCTCAATACCTACGTAGTAGACGTAGTAAAGCAAACCACCAGGCTCAGTAAATCCAGCATTTGGAATGTTTGCTAATACTGCACCAAAACCAATCGGTAACAACAATAAAGGTTCAAACCCTTTTCGAATAGCCAAAAACAACAATAAGCAACCAACCAGCATCATACAGATTTGGCCGAACTCAAAGTTAGCAATTCCTGTTTCAGACCATAAGGTCATCAATCCTTCCATGGTACTCCCTTACGCCAAGCTTAGTAGTGGAGCGCCTACAGTAACTGCATCGCCTTCTTTAACATTCAATTCTTGAACGATACCACCACGAGCAGCACGAACTTCCGTTTCCATCTTCATCGCTTCCAAGATAAGCAGAACATCGCCTTCAGCAACCTCCGCACCCGGTTGAACGATAACTTTAAAGATGTTGCCCGCCAATGGCGCAGGTACGGATTCCGCATCAGACGCTGCCACTGGTGCCGTTTGAGTCGCTTGAGCCGGTTTTGCCGATGGTGTTACTGATGTAAGTTCACCTTGTGGGCCAACTTCAACATCATAAACTTGACCATCAACCTTCACACTATAGCTTTCAATACCACCAGAAGCTTGTACAGGAGCTGCTGCAACTGGAGACGCTGTTTCTAGTGTTGGCGCAGGCTCAAATGCTTCAGGGTTATGACGATTCTTAAGGAACTTAAGACCTACTTGTGGGAACAGTGCGTAAGTAAGAACATCATCAACCGTGTCTTCAGCTAATGAAATACCGTCTGATTTTGCTTTTTCTAAAAGCTCTGTCGTTAGCGTATCCATCTCTGATTTAAGTAAATCAGCAGGGCGACAAGTGATTGGCTCAGCACCATCGAGAACTTTAGCTTGCAGTTCAGTATCAACTTCAGCAGGAGCTTGACCGTATTCACCTTTCAGTAGACCAGCCGTCTCTTTAGTGATGCTCTTATAGCGTTCACCCGTTAGCACATTGATAACCGCTTGAGTACCGACAATCTGAGAAGTTGGTGTTACCAAAGGAATGTACCCAAGCTCTTTGCGTACGCGTGGTATCTCTTCCAGTACCTCATCCATACGATCGGCCGCGCCTTGCTCTTTCAGCTGGCCTTCCATATTGGTTAGCATGCCACCAGGAACTTGAGCAATTAAAATACGAGAATCCACACCTTTTAACTGACCTTCCCATTTTGCGTACTTTTTACGTACATCACGGAAATAAGATGCAATAGGCTCAATCTGATCAAGTTTAAGGTTAGTATCGCGCTCAGTACCCTCTAACATCGCCACAACAGTTTCAGTTGGCGTGTGACCGTAGGTACAGCTCATTGAAGAAATAGCGGTGTCTAGAATATCGATTCCCGCTTCAACGGCTTTAACCGCGGTTGCTGTCGATAGACCTGTTGTTGCGTGGCTATGTAGCGCTAGAGGCACGCCACACGACGCTTTGATACGAGTAATCAGCTCTTCAGCTTCATACGGCTTCAATAAGCCTGACATATCTTTAATACATAGAGAGTGACACCCTAAATCCTCTAAGCGTTTAGCCAAATCAACCCAAGTATCTGAGTTGTGAACCGGACTGGTTGTATAAGACAAAGTACCTTGAGCGTGACCACCAACGTCGATCGTTGCTTTCACTGCTGTTTCAAAGTTACGTACATCATTCATCGCATCAAAGATACGGAAAACATCCATACCATTCTGGTGTGCACGTTCAACAAACTTTTCGACTACATCATCCGCGTAGTGACGGTAACCCAGCAGGTTTTGACCACGCAGTAGCATCTGCATTGGTGTGTTTGGCATCGCTTTTTTCAGTTCACGCAAGCGCTCCCATGGATCCTCTCCAAGAAAACGGATACACGAATCAAACGTCGCTCCGCCCCAAGTCTCTAATGACCAGTAACCGACTTTATCCAGTTCTGCCGCAATTGGCAGCATATCTTCGATACGCATACGAGTAGCAAATAGTGACTGGTGCGCGTCACGAAGTACCACATCTGTGATAGCTAGTGGTTTAGACATGCTCATAAACTCCTTTTTAATCCTTTAAATGCTACTTAGCAGTAGACGCACGGTATTGATGAACCGCGGCCGAAATTGCTGCCACAACTTGTGGACTAACAGCTGAAGGGTTTGATTGTGATTTTTTGATTTTTTTAGGTGCTGCGATCGGTTCAGGTACTTCTTCTGGTACCAGTTTTGACATCAACCGAACGAGGTAAACTAGAATAGTTAGGAAAATAAAGACAACGGACATACCCGTTATCATTAGAGTTGCCGCATCTCCTAGCAGGCTTCCAATATTAGTCATGTTGCTTCCTTTCTTCGTCATCCTGACATGTGCGCAGGATTTCAGCGAATAGTTATCCCGACCCATGGATTATCTCGATTGCTAAAAGTTTGTCAATTTTGTTTAAGGTTCTGTTACGGATAACGCACACATCAGGTTAATTATTCGCCTATCAGATCACATAAATCTGTTAAATACGTCATTTTTAGATATTTAAACTGTGACTTAAACGGGGCTCTTCTGAGAAATGATATGAGAAAGGTAGAATAAGAAGGAAGCACTCAAGAACTACTTAAAATACAATAAGTTAAATAATCATTAAATTTAACATTACAGCAACAATTTTATGACAAGTATAAAAAAAGCCTCGCATAAACGAGGCTTTTTTTAATAATGTGGCGCGCTCTGGAGGATTCGAACCTCCGACCGCCTGGTTCGTAGCCAGGTACTCTATCCAGCTGAGCTAAGAGCGCACGGTTTTAATATCAATTTATTGTTAGTAACAACATATCAATATAAGGATTTCATTCTCATAAGAAAGAAGCCCTAAAGAGTGGCGCGTCCTGGAGGATTCGAACCTCCGACCGCCTGGTTCGTAGCCAGGTACTCTATCCAGCTGAGCTAAGGACGCGCAGTTTTCGATATCGGTATTTCCAATATCAGGAGTTCACAAGGAAACCCTAAAGAGTGGCGCGTCCTGGAGGATTCGAACCTCCGACCGCCTGGTTCGTAGCCAGGTACTCTATCCAGCTGAGCTAAGGACGCGCAGTTTTCGATATCGGTATTCCCAATATCAGGGGTTCAGAAAAGAAACCCTAAATAGTGGCGCGCTCTGGAGGATTCGAACCTCCGACCGCCTGGTTCGTAGCCAGGTACTCTATCCAGCTGAGCTAAGAGCGCACGGTTTTAGTATCAATTCGCTGTAAACAACTATTCAATACAAGGGTTTCTATTCTTAGTAAGAAAGAAGCCCTAAAGAGTGGCGCGTCCTGGAGGATTCGAACCTCCGACCGCCTGGTTCGTAGCCAGGTACTCTATCCAGCTGAGCTAAGGACGCGCAGTTTTCGATATCGGTATTCCCAATATCAGGGGTTCATAAAAGAAACCCTAAATAGTGGCGCGCTCTGGAGGATTCGAACCTCCGACCGCCTGGTTCGTAGCCAGGTACTCTATCCAGCTGAGCTAAGAGCGCACGGTTTTAGTATCAACTTGTTGTAATCAACAATTCAATACAAGGATTTTCATTCTCGTAAGAAAGAAGCCCTTAAATAGTGGCGCGTCCTGGAGGATTCGAACCTCCGACCGCCTGGTTCGTAGCCAGGTACTCTATCCAGCTGAGCTAAGGACGCACGGTGTTCATTCACTTAGAATGAAGTTGTGAAATATATCACATTCTTCTTGCTACGAAGAAAAAAAAAGGCCATCGGCCTGTAATGAATGGCGGTGAGGGAGGGATTCGAACCCTCGATGCGGCTACAAACCACATACTCCCTTAGCAGGGGAGCGCCTTCGGCCACTCGGCCACCTCACCTAATTCATTATTCCCAAATCACTTACAAGTAAGAGAAAAGAGAATGGCGCGTCCTGGAGGATTCGAACCTCCGACCGCCTGGTTCGTAGCCAGGTACTCTATCCAGCTGAGCTAAGGACGCACATTTACATTTGTCTAAGTTGCTAATTTTAGACTCGCAAGAAATGGCGGTGAGGGAGGGATTCGAACCCTCGATGCAGCTACAAACCACATACTCCCTTAGCAGGGGAGCGCCTTCGGCCTCTCGGCCACCTCACCGTCTTGCGGAGGCACATATTACGTTTTACCGAAAATATGTCAAACACTTTATTGAAAAAAATTGGACAAAAACACTCAACCGTTTGCTATTTAATCAAAGCGCTTGCAAATTGAACTTCCAAGATCAATTTAACGCATTTTCCCTTAAAAATTAAGGCGAAAGATTGACGATAATAAACAGTCGAAAACAATTATCTATTTTATCCAGTAACAAGTGTTACCGCTGTTTGCACCATACTACGGGATGCATTATTGCGCCATAGGGCAAGCTAACAAAACTTGAGTTTTAGCCAACAAATAAACCGTCAAACGAACGACTTCAATCACATCTGTGTCTCACCACTTTATGAAGTATTCGTTTCACTGCCGCAGTGATCATCTAGCTGGTCGTCAATTTATATAGAAATACTCTTTTCTATTCTGCAAGATCAAAAAAGGCTAGCAATAATGCTAGCCTCTTCTCTACGCAAAAGTATTAGTAGTTGCCAGGTGCAACGTTACCATTACCTTTTTCAGCTTGAATGCGCATGTAAATCTCTTCACGGTGAACAGATACTTCTTTAGGTGCGTTAACACCGATACGTACTTGATTACCTTTAACGCCCAGTACAGTAACTGTTACTTCATCACCAATCATCAGTGTTTCGCCAACGCGGCGAGTCAAAATTAGCATTCTTTGCTCCTTGAGTAATCTCTAAATTTATCTAGCTACGAGAGCATTATCCAACAAAAGTTATATTTTCGTAAACTATCGATTGAGTTTATTTAACCAAAATGCACTTCTTTTTTAGGATAATCCTGTGTTTCACGCGCTACGATGTATGCATTGTGTAATATGTTAGCAGCCATATCGACTTGCGTTGGTGATATCACCAAAGTTAAAGACTGCTGCTGCAATAAGTGATGTTGTACATCAATTTCGCCTTCAGACAACAATCCATGTGAACTGACCACAATATCTTGTGTTCGGCTTCCTACCACAGTTAACAAACTAACCTGTTCACTATTACGGATTTTTTCGGCAAAAACTAGTTTTAATTTAGCACTTATGTCTTGTTTAATAATGAGCGCTGCCCGTTCTGTTTCCTCGATCACACTACAGACTTCGATCCCTAACAAATGGCATTGCGATATAAAAGACGGTAAATCATCATTCAAACACTCAATACGCACCATATCTCTTTGAATGGCGATGCCAGCGATCTCATTCAAACACTGATTGCCCGCAATTAACGTGCCCTCGCCTGATTCAAAACTTGATAGCACTCTCAATGGCAGATTATGTTGCCACGCATACTGGACACACGGTAGATGCAGCACTTTAGCGCCTCTACGGGCCATCTCTTCCATCGAGGGAAAATCTAGCGTATCCAGTTTTTTAGAATGCTTAACGACTCTAGGGTCACAAGAATAAACACCATCAACATCAGTATAGATTTGGCACTCTTTAGCCTGCAGTGCGCCCGCTAGTGCAACCGCCGTGGTATCTGAACCGCCACGGCCTAATGTCGTTATATCGCCTTTGGCACTGAAACCTTGAAAGCCAGCCACTACGACAATTTGACCATCATCTAACAGGGCTTGAATTGGAGCGGTATCAATACGCTCAATCGTCGCATTATTATGATTTGAATCGGTGTGTATCTTAGCTTGATAACCCGTCATCGATGTCGCTTCATAACCTAACTTGTGCAACGTCATCGCCAACAAAGCCATGGAAACTTGCTCTCCAGCCGTTAACAGCACATCCAGTTCTCTAGCGTTTGGTACGCTATCAATTTGCGAGGCTAAGTTAACTAACCGATTTGTTTCACCTGACATAGCAGAAACGACAACCACTACCTGGTTACCTTCATTTTTCGCTTCAATGATTTTATCTGCTACATGATGGATTCGCTCTATTGAACCCACCGACGTTCCACCAAATTTCTGCACGATAAGAGGCATTTTCACCCTTCCTCACCTTCCCAAGACCAATGTCTATATATGACAAAAAAACACTCGCTCCGCGTCATAGCGAAGCAATAAAAAATTAACCAAGGAGTCTAACGTTACCATTAGACTTCTTGGTTAATCTCAATCAAACCTTGTTTAAAAGCTCTTGCTATAGGCAAAATAAAAGATGCCCAATCAATTGATTGGGCATCTTTATATCAATTACTTAAGCTTAAAGGCGCTCTTCAAGCCAAGTACGTACCGATTTAAGCGCTTCTGGTAGTGCTTCAACGTCTGTACCACCCGCTTGAGCCATATCAGGACGACCACCGCCTTTACCGCCAACTTGCTCAGCAACCATCTTAACGAGGTCACCCGCTTTTACTTTGCCAACAAGGTCTTTGGTTACGCCAGCAATCAAGCCAACTTTGCCGTCAGCGATATTCGCGATAAGGATGATGCCGCTACCTACTTGGTTTTTAGCGTTATCAACCATAGTACGTAGGTTCTTGTTGTCTGCGCCTTCAATTGCAGCAACCAAAACTTTAGTACCAGAGATATCTTCTACTTTGCCCATGATGTTTGCGCTTTCTGCCGCAGCCATCTTTTCTTTAAGCAGTTGGATTTCTTTCTCTAGCGATTTTGCTTTCTTAGCTGATTCAGCAAGCTTCTCTTCGTAAGCGTTAGCCTGAGCTTCTACTGCATCTAGAGCTGCTTCACCCGTTACCGCTTCAATACGACGAATACCCGCAGCAATACCACCTTCAGAAGTGATCTTGAATAGACCGATATCACCCGTGTTGCTTGCGTGGATACCACCACAAAGTTCAGTAGAGAAATCGCCCATAGATAGAACGCGAACTTCATCATCGTACTTCTCGCCAAACAGTGCCATTGCACCTTTTTGTTTCGCTGACTCGATGTCCATGATGTTGGTTTCAATCACGTGGTTCTTACGAACTTGTGCGTTAACCAAGCGTTCTACTTCTTTAATCTGTGCCGGTGTTACCGCTTCAAGGTTGGAGAAGTCAAAACGTAGATTGTCTGGCTTAACTAAAGAACCTTTCTGAGCAACGTGCTCACCTAGCACTTCGCGCAGTGCAGAGTGAAGTAAGTGAGTTGCAGAGTGATTCAGTGAAATAGCAGCACGACGCTCAGCATCAACGCGCGCTTCGACTTTATCGCCTTGAGCAAATACGCCTTCAATTAGCTCGCCGTGGTGTGCAAATGCGTTACCTAGCTTCTGAGTATCTTGTACTTTGAAGAGACCCGACGCAGTGCTTAGCGTACCAGCGTCACCACATTGACCGCCTGACTCTGCATAGAATGGTGTCTCTTCAAGGATGATGATTGCTTTGTCGCCAGCCGATAGTGAAGATACTTCTTCACCGTCAACGAATAGCGCAGAAATATCACCAGCACCTTCAGTACTTGTGTAACCACAGAACTCAGTGTTCGTGTCTACTTTGATCGTCGCGTTGTAATCAGTACCGAACTGACCGGCTTCACGTGCACGCTTACGCTGTGCTTCCATCGCCTTCTCAAAGCCTTCTTCATCGATGGTAAAGTCGCGTTCACGAGCTACATCGTTCGTAAGGTCAGCAGGGAAGCCGTATGTATCGTAAAGTTTGAATACTGTTTCACCGTCAAGCTCTTTGCCTTCAAGTGCGTCTAGTGCGTCGTTAAGGATAACCATGCCGCGCTCGAGCGTGCGACCAAAGTTCTCTTCTTCAATGCGAAGTACTTTTTCAACAAGCTCTTGCTGTTTCTTAAGTTCATCTGCCGCAGAGCCCATCACTTCAGCCAGTACACCCACAAGTTTGTGGAAGAACACGCCTTGTGCGCCAAGCTTGTTACCGTGACGAACTGCACGACGAATAATACGACGTAGAACGTAGCCACGACCTTCGTTTGAAGGCATAACGCCGTCAGCGATTAAAAATGAACAAGAACGGATGTGGTCAGCAATAACGCGTAGCGATTGGTTAGATAGATCGTCATGACCCACAACTTCCGCTGTCGCTTTGATTAGCTTTTGGAATACATCAATTTCGTAGTTAGAGTGAACGCCCTGCATGATTGCAGAAATACGCTCAATACCCATACCTGTATCTACAGCAGGCTTAGGTAGCGGTTCCATTGTGCCGTCAGCGTGACGGTTGAACTGCATGAATACGTTGTTCCAGATCTCGATGAAACGGTCACCATCTTCTTCAGGTGTACCAGGACGGCCGCCCCAGATGTGCTCACCGTGATCGTAGAAGATTTCAGTACATGGACCACAAGGACCTGTGTCACCCATCGTCCAGAAGTTATCAGACTCGAACTGTTTACCGCCTTCTTTGTCGCCGATTCGAACGATACGGTCAGCAGGTACACCTACTTTCTTGTTCCAGATATCGAATGCTTCATCATCTGTCTCGTATACCGTTACTAGTAGACGATCTTTTGGCAGTTGAAGAGTTTCCGTCAGGAATTCCCAAGCAAACCCAATCGCTTCTTCTTTGAAGTAGTCACCAAAGCTGAAGTTGCCTAGCATTTCGAAGAACGTGTGGTGACGAGCCGTAAAACCTACGTTTTCAAGGTCATTGTGTTTACCACCCGCACGTACACAACGCTGAGCCGTAGTTGCTCGAGTGTAGGCACGTTTTTCGGCGCCTAAGAAGCAATCTTTGAATTGGTTCATACCTGCGTTAGTGAATAGCAGGGTTGGATCGTTATGTGGAACTAACGATGAACTGTCTACGATTTGGTGTTCTTTGCTCTCAAAGAACTTAAGGAACGCGTTGCGAACCTCATCAGTGCTCATGTACATGCAGCTCTTCCTGAAAATAGTCGAGTTAGAATTTTGCCGTATTGTAGATCATGGTTAAGGCTTCGACTAGTTTTCTTGTAGAAAAGACACCCTTGGGCAGGATTTTAGTTGAAATTCGATAAAACGTAGAATATTCCACTATATCTAGCCGTAGAAAAGCAGAACTAAATTGGCGACATAATCACTAAAAACTCAGGTAACGAGAGAGAGTTGATTAAAGAGATATCCGATAGGCTATTCCAATAAAAAAGCCCCGCAAAATATGCGAGGCTTTAAATTCTTTCCAAGTGAATGCTTATTTCAAGCATTCACTTTATAAAACGTTAGCTTATAGCTCTTCGCTTTCTTCTTCTTTCTCTGCGCCCTTCTCTTCAAGAACAGCAGGAGTTAATAACAACTCACGAAGTTTAGTATCGATCTCAAGAGCAACCTCTGGGTTTTCACGTAGGTATTTACCAGCGTTAGCTTTACCTTGACCGATCTTGTCGCCCTTGTAGCTGTACCAAGCGCCTGCTTTTTCTACTAGCTTATTCTTAACACCTAGGTCGATAAGCTCGCCTTCACGGTTGAAGCCTTTGCCATAAAGAATTTGAGTTTCAGCTTGTTTGAATGGTGCAGCAATCTTGTTCTTAACAACCTTGATACGCGTTTCATTACCAACAACTTCATCACCATCCTTAATCGCACCTGTACGGCGAATATCAAGACGAACAGATGCGTAGAACTTAAGCGCATTACCACCAGTTGTTGTTTCTGGATTACCGAACATCACACCAATCTTCATACGAATTTGGTTAATGAAGATAGCCATACAATTAGACTGCTTAAGGTTACCTGTTAGCTTACGCATTGCTTGAGAAAGCATACGAGCTTGAAGACCCATGTGGCTATCGCCCATTTCGCCTTCAATTTCCGCTTTAGGTGTCAGTGCAGCTACTGAGTCAATAACAAGAACGTCGATAGCACCTGAACGAGCTAGAGCGTCACAGATTTCTAATGCTTGCTCACCCGTATCAGGTTGAGAAACAAGAAGCGCGTCGATATCAACACCAAGCTTCTGAGCGTAAATAGGGTCAAGTGCGTGCTCCGCATCAACGAATGCACACGTTTTACCTACTTTCTGTGCTGCAGCAATAAGCTCAAGCGTTAACGTTGTTTTACCTGATGATTCTGGGCCGTAAACTTCAACGATACGACCCATTGGAAGGCCACCAGCACCTAGTGCGATATCTAGAGATAGAGAACCTGTAGAAATAGTTTCTACGTCCATTGTGCGGTTGTCACCAAGACGCATGATCGAACCTTTACCAAATTGTTTTTCAATCTGACCAAGGGCTGCGGCTAACGCTTTTTGTTTATTCTCGTCCATTTCTATCTCCACATAATCGGTTGTCTCAACAAGCGATTTAGAATCTATTTCTAACCCACATAGGGGTGACTAATTGGCTTTCATTATACTGTTGATTCATACAGTGTCTATACCTGTGTGAAAATAATTTGTACAAATGTTATCTGTCTTCCATTGAGAGGTAATCATAAATAACTTGCAGGGCATGGTGCGTCGCTTGTTGGCGTACTTGTGATCTATCACCTGTAAATACATTCGTTTCTACTTTATTCCACCCATCACAGGCCTTCCAAGCAAAACACACCGTCCCTACAGGTTTATCTTCCGAGCCACCACCAGGACCGGCAATACCACTTATCGATACCGAAATTGTGCCATTTGAATTTTGCAACGCACCATCAGCCATTTCGATTACTACAGGCTCACTGACAGCACCAAACTTAACTAAGGTTTCAGACTGAACACCGATCATCTCTTGCTTTGCTTCATTACTGTAGGTCACAAAGGCGCGATCAAACCATGCTGAACTTCCAGCAATATCTGTAATAGCGGTCGCTACACCTCCACCAGTGCAAGATTCAGCCGTCACTAAGATATGTTGGTGTTTAGCGAGTAAATGTCCAAGCTGTTCACTAAGAACTTGAATCGTATACATCATCGGCTCCCTTTATCTACGGTCATATCATTTGGATTTGCATCTTTTCGCATGTGTCGCTTTTCGCACGAAACGCTTTCACGTATCCTAAGCCGCAATAGAAATAAACGAAAGAAGTTAACTGTGAAAGCCGATCAAAAACATACTCCCATGATGCAGCAGTATCTGAAACTCAAAGCAGAAAACCCAGAAATTCTGCTGTTCTATCGCATGGGCGATTTCTACGAGCTTTTCTACGATGACGCTAAAAAAGCCTCTCAACTACTCGATATTTCACTGACTAAGCGTGGCTCTTCAAATGGTGAGCCAATTCCTATGGCGGGTGTTCCATACCATGCTGTTGAAGGGTATCTTGCGAAGTTAGTGCAGTTGGGCGAGTCCGTAGCAATTTGTGAGCAGATTGGTAATCCAGCAACTTCAAAGGGCCCTGTTGAGCGCGCGGTTGTGCGTATCGTGACACCGGGTACCGTAACCGACGAAGCCCTGCTTTCTGAGCGAGTCGACAACTTAATCGCCGCTATTTACCACCACAATGGTAAATTTGGCTACGCGACGCTTGATATTACTTCTGGTCGATTCCAGCTATGTGAGCCGGAAACCGAAGAAGCAATGGCGGCAGAATTGCAGAGAACGTCACCACGTGAACTGCTATTCCCTGAAGATTTCGAACCTGTAAATTTGATGGCAAGTCGTAATGGCAATCGCCGTCGTCCAGTATGGGAATTTGAATTAGATACAGCTAAGCAACAACTCAATCAACAATTTGGTACTCGCGATCTTGTTGGCTTTGGCGTAGAAAATGCGAAGCTCGGTTTGTGTGCTGCGGGTTGTCTGATCCAATACGTTAAAGATACCCAACGAACAGCCCTTCCGCATATCCGTTCACTCACAATGGATAAGCAAGATCACTCAGTGATCCTTGATGCGGCAACTCGCCGTAACCTAGAGATCACTCAAAACTTATCGGGCGGCACTGATAATACCCTTGCCGAAGTGCTTGATCACACCGCAACCGCTATGGGCAGTCGTATGCTTAAGCGTTGGTTACATCAACCAATGCGCAATATCTCAGCACTCGATCAGCGCCTAGACGCGATAGGTGAAATGAAAGATTTGGCTCTATTCACAGAGCTACAACCAACCTTAAAACAGATCGGTGATATCGAACGCATTCTTGCTCGATTAGCACTTCGTTCAGCGCGTCCTCGCGATATGGCTCGTCTTCGCCAAGCAATGGAATACTTACCAGAGCTTGCTGAAACACTGACGCAACTTAAACACCCATATCTTACTCAACTTGCTCAATATGCTTCTCCTTTGGGTGAAGTTTCTGAACTACTTGAGCGTGCGATCAAAGAAAACCCACCGGTGGTTATCCGAGATGGTGGTGTGATTGCAGAAGGCTATAATACCGAGTTAGACGAATGGCGTGACCTTGCAGCGGGCGCAACAGAGTTTCTTGACAAGCTTGAGCAAGAAGAGCGTGAACGCCATGGCATCGACACGCTTAAAGTTGGCTACAACAACGTACACGGATTCTTCATTCAAGTAAGCCGCGGGCAGAGCCACCTTGTGCCACCACACTATGTTCGCCGTCAAACGCTTAAAAATGCAGAACGCTACATTATTCCCGAGCTAAAAGAGCATGAAGATAAAGTCCTCAACTCAAAATCGAAAGCCCTGGCTATCGAGAAGCAGTTGTGGGAAGAGTTATTTGATTTGTTACTGCCTTATCTAGAGCAACTGCAAAATATCGCTTCTTCTGTATCTCAGCTTGATGTTCTGCAAAACTTAGCGGAACGTGCAGACACTCTTGATTACTGCCGTCCAACGATGACAGAGTCAGCTGGTGTGCAAATTCAAGCAGGTCGTCATCCTGTAGTGGAACAAGTGATGGACGAACCTTTCATTGCGAACCCTATCGACCTCAATGATCAACGTAAAATGCTGATCATCACAGGTCCAAACATGGGTGGTAAGTCGACCTACATGCGTCAGACCGCACTCATTGCGCTGATGGCTCATATCGGTTGTTATGTACCAGCAGAAAGCGCGACGATTGGCTCTATCGACCGTATCTTTACGCGTATTGGCGCATCGGATGATTTAGCTTCGGGTCGTTCAACTTTCATGGTTGAGATGACAGAGACCGCGAATATTCTGCATAACGCTACACCAAATAGCCTTGTGCTAATGGATGAGATCGGCCGCGGCACCAGCACTTATGATGGCCTATCACTGGCTTGGGCAAGTGCTGAATGGCTAGCTAATCAAATCAATGCGATGACACTATTTGCAACGCACTACTTTGAACTAACTGAACTGCCTAACCAACTTCCAACCTTAGCGAACGTACACTTAGACGCAGTTGAACACGGTGACAGCATTGCCTTTATGCACGCAGTGCAAGAAGGTGCTGCAAGTAAATCTTACGGCCTCGCTGTAGCTGGATTGGCTGGTGTACCTAAAGCGGTCATCAAGAATGCACGCACGAAGCTGACTCAGTTAGAGTCATTGAGTATCGACTCTCCAACCTCAAAGCCAAGCGGCGTCGATATAGCGAACCAACTGAGCCTGATACCTGAACCAAGTGAAGTAGAACAAGCACTGGCGAATGTTGATCCTGATGATCTAACCCCTCGCCAAGCATTAGAAGAGCTCTACCGCTTGAAGAAACTACTCTAATTAAAATAACCAAGCGCTGTGTTTTCTAGCTAAGATAGAGCTAGACCAAAAACTAAAAAACGCTGACATTTGGTCAGCGTTTTATTATTTCGAGATCGTGGAATATCGTTTAGTCGTTTTCAACGTTAAACAGGTTTTCCATGTTCAGACCTTGCTTGATCAGAATCTCTCGTAGACGGCGAAGACCTTCAACTTGGATTTGACGAACACGTTCACGAGTCAGGCAGATTTCACGGCCTACTTCTTCTAACGTTGACGGTTCATAGCCAAGTAGTCCAAAGCGACGTGCAAGCACCTCTTTCTGTTTCGGGTTCAGCTCATCTAGCCAGAAAATCAACGAGTTCTTGATATCGCTATCTTGAGTTGAAACCTCAGGATCGGAATTGTTGATGTCCGGAATAATATCCAACAGTGCTTTCTCACCGTCACCACCAATTGGCGTATCAACGGAGCTCACTCGCTCGTTTAAACGAAGCATCTTGCTCACATCACCAACTGGCTTGTCTAGCTTAGTAGCAATTTCTTCAGCCGTTGGTTCATGGTCAAGCTTTTGTGATAACTCTCTTGCTGTACGTAGGTAGATGTTCAGCTCTTTCACAACATGGATTGGCAAACGGATGGTGCGAGTCTGATTCATTAAAGCACGTTCAATGGTTTGACGAATCCACCATGTCGCGTAAGTTGAAAAGCGGAAACCTCGCTCTGGGTCAAACTTCTCTACGGCGCGAATCAAGCCTAGGTTGCCTTCTTCAATTAGATCGAGAAGTGCCAAACCACGGTTGCTATAACGACGAGATATTTTAACCACCAAACGCAGGTTACTTTCAATCATGCGTTTGCGGGCCGCTTCATCACCGCGTAGAGCTCGACGTGCATAAAGCACTTCTTCTTCAGCGGTTAGTAGTGGTGAGAAACCAATTTCGCCTAAGTAGAGTTGAGTAGCATCTAAACTTTTAGACGTAACTTCAGCTTCTTCTTTCGCTTCGGTTTTCTTAGTGACTGTTCGTTTTGCTTTTCCAAGTGTTTCCGATTCCGTGGTTACTTGGTTAAGATCGAACTCTTCTTTGGTTACTGCATTGCTTATACTCATAACGCCTCCCCCTGGCGAAATTAGCATGACATCACAACTTTATATGTCGCTAAATGACTATGTCACTCCATACAATATGTATTATTTGCATATTGTATTTAAGGCAAATATCGTTTTGGATTAACGGACTTACCTTGGTAACGAATCTCAAAGTGCAGCCTAACACTGCTGGCTCCAGAGCTTCCCATTGTTGCAATCTTCTGCCCTGGTTTCACACTTTGCCCTTCAGATACTAATAGTCGGTCGTTATGCGCGTATGCACTTAAGTAATTATCATTATGCTTCACAATCACTAGATTGCCGTAGCCTCGTAATGCATTACCCGAATAAACAACCGTTCCCCCTGCAGTAGATACTATTGGCTGACCTCGCTGTCCTGCTATGTCTATGCCTTTATTTCCTTGTTCGCCTACAGAGAAATTCTTGATTACTCTCCCTTTAGTTGGCCATAACCATTTGGATACTTTATCACTTGTTGGTTTGGTGGACGGTGTAACATTCTGTTTACCTTTAGAACCAACATACTCCTTTGATTTGGATTGTTCAACCTTCTTTGGTGGATCTTTTTTAACCACTTTAGTCGTAGTTTGAGTTGGCGCAGGTTTAGAGTTTTTACTCTTTTTAGGCGTAGTTTTAGGGGTACTTGCTGTCGATGACGTAGTGGATGCCGATGATGTAGTGGATGCCGCGACAGGCGCAGCAACTGCTGCAACCGCCACTGTTGATTTACCATACGCTGGTGCGCTGTAGCTCGGGCGCCACAACTTAAGCTTCTGGCCTGGGTGGATTGTATAAGGAGCAGAGAGCTTGTTATAACTAACTAAATCGTTAACGTCTTTGTTCGTCACATAAGCAATAAAATAAAGCGTATCGCCTTTTTTCACTTCGTAGTAACTACCGCGATAGCTGCCACGATCAATCGAAGAGTATTTTTTATTTAAGCTTGAAACTGGCGCAGGCGAATTCGCTGCACACCCAACAAGGGCACAGCTAAGTAGTAAAGCACTTACTTTTAACAACTTCGAACGCATCGACTCTCTACCCACCTACACCATTAGTCTTGTTATTAAGCTAGTTCACCGGGAACAAGAGGTACAAATCTCACCATCTCGATCACGCTCGATAAAAACTCGTCACCATGGCGAACAATCTTCAACAATTGTTGTTCGTCATCACCAACAGGGATTAATAAACGGCCGCCATCTTTCAACTGCTGTAAAAGAGCCTGAGGAATCGACTCTGCAGCTGCGGTGACAATAATCGCATCAAAAGGCGCCTTGGAAGACCATCCTTGCCAGCCATCACCATGTTTGGTTGAAATATTGTAGAAATCGAGTTGCTTCAACCTGCGTTTAGCATCCCATTGTAGAGACTTTATTCGTTCAACCGAATACAC
Organism: Vibrio sp. R78045; assembly: GCF_042466085.1. NCBI lineage: Bacteria > Pseudomonadati > Pseudomonadota > Gammaproteobacteria > Vibrionales > Vibrionaceae > Vibrio > Vibrio sp. R78045. Next base: position 325,354 of record NZ_JAXHBS010000008.1, on the reverse strand, counting down.
ATGGTCAACAAGTTGAGCTAGTACAGCGGTTTGATAACCAGAACCCGTGCCAATTTCCAAAACACGGCTATCTTGTTGTAGTTCAAGTAACTCTGTCATTTTAGCAACGATGTACGGCTGAGAGATCGTCTGCCCTTGTCCAATAGGCAGCGCATTATTATCATAAGCTTGATGATGCATCGCCTGCGACAAAAAACTCTCTCTTGGTAATTGGTAAATCGCATCAAGCACTTTCTGATCTTGAATGCCATTTTCAATCAGAAAAGTAACTAAGCGCTCTGCTTGTGGATTACTCACTTACTTCTCTCCTAACCATGTCGCCATCGCACCCAACGACTCATGCGCCGTTAAATCAACCTGTAGCGGTGTTACCGATACAAAACCATGCTCTATCGCATAAAAGTCCGTACCTTCACCAGCATCTTGTTCTTTTCCCGGAGGACCAAGCCAATAAATATCATGCCCGCGAGGATCTTTCTGCTTAATCATATCTTCAGCATGATGACGAGCTCCTAAGCGCGTCACTTGAGTACCAGACAGTTGATCCAAGGCTAAGTCAGGAACATTAATGTTTAGTAGGCGATTGGTCGGGATTGGATTTGCTAAATGTTGTTCGACGATACGACGAGCAATAACTGCCGCTGTCTTAAAATGTTTTTTTCCAACCAGAGAAAACGCCACTGACTGAACACCTAAAAAGTGCCCTTCCATTGCTGCTGCTACTGTACCTGAATAAAGCACATCATCACCAAGGTTAGCACCGTGATTAATACCCGTTAAAACCAGATCAGGCATCTCATTTTTGAGTAGTTCATTTAACGCAAAATGCACACAATCTGTTGGTGTCCCTTGTACCGAATAGGTATTTTCAGCAATCTCTTGAACACGCAGAGGTTGTTCTAAAGTTAATGAATTTGAAGCTCCCGAACGATTACGATCAGGTGCAACAATGATAATTTCAGCAAGATCACGTAATTCATTTGCCAGCTCATGAATACCTTGAGCGTGCACTCCATCATCGTTGCTGAGTAAAATCTTCATCTTGTTTCCTTTCTTTTGTTCCATGCCAAGTGACTCAAATTCCCATATCAAGCCACTTAGCTCCAAACTGAATCATTACTGCTCGTAGCTTCTCTCTACGTGAACTTCTTCGACAAGTTCACGAACGATAGCGGTAGCAAAACAACCCGCATCAAGAGAAAACTTAAGAGTAATATTATCTTCGTCCACTTCCCAAGTTAAACCAGTAGGCTTCAACGAAGCTTCACGGCGATCATGGCGCATGCGGTTACCGCAAATAAGCGCCATTAGATCCGGTTCAGCATCAAGGTGTTTTTGCTCTAAAGCTTGAGACGCATCAATTGTAGGTAACGCATTATCTCCAGCCAAAGCAACCGTAATAAACGAAGAGCCGTTCTCGATGTCTTGATTTACCGCTTCGATATTATCCGCAGTTACCACTAGTTGAGCACCGTCTTTCACGACAATATCGCCAACCAGTGCCGATGCAAACGCATCTTGCTTGATACGGTCTGAAAGGATCAGGTTGTAAATCCAAGAACGAGCTGCAGAAAGGTACAAGCTGCGCTTATTCTGATTACGCGTACGAACATTTTCACGCCCCCAACGTCGAGCTTCAGATAAGTTGTTACCTTCATTACCAAAACGCTGAGCTCCGAAGTAATTTGGCACGCCGACTTGAGCGACTTTTTCTAAACGCTTTACCACATCATCACAATCAGTTACTTCAGACAAAGTCAGCTCAAATTGGTTGCCAACTAAATCACCTGGACGTAACTTTTTGTTGTGTCGTGCCATCGCCAAGATCTCAATGCTTGGATACTGTGCTAAGAAATCTGAAAAGTCAGGCTGACCTTTAGGTAGGTGTACGCTCAACCATTGCTCGGTAACCGCGTGACGGTCTTTCAAACCAGCCCAACTCACGTCCTTCGACTTAACACCACATGCTTTAGCCAGCTCATTTGCTACGAAGCTCGTGTTTTCACCAGTTTTACGAATACGAACCATTAGGTGTTCGCCTTCACCAGTAAACTCAAAACCTAAGTCTTCATTAACGACAAAGTGTTCGGCTTTTGCTTTTAGTTTTGCTTTCGCAGTTGGTTTACCGTTTAGGTAAGCCAATGAAGATAAAATATCTGACATGCTGTTCTTTTCGTGTTGGTGCTTACGCACTTTTAGTAATTAGGACTACCGCTTCACATGCGATGCCCTCTTTGCGACCTGTAAAACCTAAACGCTCAGTAGTCGTCGCTTTTACATTCACATTGCCAATGCTGGTTTCTAAATCTTGTGCAATAGCTTGGCACATAGAGTCTATATGAGGAGCCATTTTAGGCGCTTGCGCCATGATAGTAATATCTGCATTACCAATCACATAACCTTGCTCTTTTACTCGACGGTACACATCTTTAAGCAATTCACGACTATCTGCGCCTTTCCATTCATCATCCGTATCAGGGAAATGACGACCAATATCACCCGCTGCAATTGAACCCAGTAAAGCATCGCATAATGCGTGCAGGGCAACATCACCGTCTGAGTGTGCGATAAGTCCTTGCTCGTAAGGAATGCTAACGCCACCAATAATTACCGGGCCTTCACCACCAAACTTATGTACATCAAAGCCGTGACCAATACGAATCATCATTATTCCTTATTCTGACTTAAATAAAACTCAGCCAAAGCTAAATCTTCAGGCTGAGTAATCTTAAAATTATCTGAACGCCCCGCTATTAAGGCTGGTGATAAACCTTTCCACTCAAAAGCAGAGGCTTCATCTGTAATTGAAACACCTTGCTCTAACGCCTGACTCAATGCGTTACGTAAAGGCTTAGTTCGAAACATTTGTGGTGTAAGGGCGTGCCATAAATCGGCTCGATCAACGGTATGCTCAACCTGCCCTTGGGCACCTCGCTTCATCGTATCGCGAACAGGCGCAGCTAAAATAGCCCCTACCTCATGGTTCATCGCACCTGAAATCAACTTGTCGATATCACTCAATTGAACACAAGGTCTTGCTGCATCGTGGACCATAACCCAATCACCGAGTTGCTGTCGCGCGATATAATCTAAGGCAGAGAGCACGGAATCAGCTCTCTCGCTCCCACCAGACACTCTGAGCACTTGTGGATTATGATTAAGCGTAAGCTCTGGGTAGTAAGGATCATCGTCACTAACCGCAACCACAATTTGCGACACTTGTGGATGAGAAAGTAACTTCTCAACGGTGTGCTCTAAAATGGTTGTGCCGTGAATCTTAAGATATTGCTTAGGTCGGTCAGCCTTCATTCGGCTACCAATACCAGCTGCTGGTACGACCGCTACAACGCTTTGAAGTTGTGTAGACATTAATGAGATTCCTCACCAATTATGCGGTAAAACGTTTCGCCTTCTTTCACCATCCCAAGCTCATGACGAGCACGCTCTTCTATTGCGTCTAAGCCTTGGCGCAGATCATCAATCTCAGCAAACATTTCTGCATTTCGAATATGCAGCTTTTCATTTACTTGTTGTTGAACTTGGATTTCGTTGTTCACACCGTAGTAATCAGAAATACCATTTTTACCGAGCCACAGTGTATGTTGTAGCCAGCCAAACACTATGAGCAGTACTAAAGCAAAAATTCGCATAACACCTTTCGCCGGTTGAAAAAGAAGGAACTAGAATAAGGCACATATATACCATAATGCGCTTATTGGTGCGAGATATGTGGAGCTAGGGAATAAATAAGTCGGGGGACTATTATTGTTCGTAACACGCGATGAGATTATCAACGCCCTCCTCCGTAGGTCTCGAGAATGACGAATTGTAGGTATAAAAAGGACAGTTTAATAAGTTCACTTTTATACAGGCAAAAAAATACCCCGCATAAGCGAGGCATTTAAAAAGCTTAGATGAATAATTCGCTAGGAATTATTGACCTTTAACTTCTTTAAGACCGTTGAAAGGAGCTTTAGAACCTAGAGCTTCTTCGATACGGATAAGTTGGTTGTACTTAGCAACACGGTCAGAACGGCTCATAGAACCAGTTTTGATTTGACCTGCAGCTGTACCTACCGCTAGATCAGCGATAGTTGCATCTTCAGTTTCGCCAGAACGGTGAGAGATTACTGCAGTGTAGCCAGCGTCTTTAGCCATCTTGATAGCAGCTAAAGTCTCTGTTAGAGAACCGATTTGGTTGAACTTGATAAGGATAGAGTTAGCTACGCCTTTCTCGATACCTTCAGCAAGGATCTTAGTGTTTGTAACGAACAGATCGTCACCAACGATTTGAAGCTTGTCGCCTAGAAGTTCAGTTTGGTGCTTGAAGCCATCCCAATCTGACTCATCAAGACCGTCTTCGATAGAAACGATTGGGAAGTTGTTCGCTAGCTCAGCTAGGTAGTGGTTGAACTCTTCAGAAGTGAAAGTTTTACCTTCGCCCTTCATGTTGTAGATACCAGCTTCTTTGTCGAAGAACTCAGATGCTGCACAGTCCATAGCAAGAGTAACGTCTTTACCTAGTTCGTAACCAGCAGCTGCAACAGCTTCTGCGATAACTTCTAGAGCTTCAGCGTTAGACTTAAGGTTAGGAGCGAAACCACCTTCATCACCAACTGCAGTGCTGTAGCCTTTAGACTTAAGAACTTTAGCTAGGTTGTGGAATACTTCAGCGCCGATACGTAGACCTTCTTTAAGAGTTTTAGCGCCAACTGGTTGGATCATGAACTCTTGGATGTCAACGTTGTTATCTGCGTGCTCACCACCGTTGATGATGTTCATCATTGGTAGAGGCATAGAGAACTGACCAGCAGTACCGTTTAGCTCAGCAATGTGCTCGTATAGAGGCATGCCTTTCGCAGCAGCAGCAGCTTTTGCGTTAGCTAGAGATACAGCTAGGATAGCGTTCGCGCCAAACTTAGACTTGTTATCAGTACCGTCTAGGTCAAGCATGATTTGGTCAACGTCAGCTTGTGCTTTAGCGTCAGAACCTACTAGAGCTTCAGCGATTGGGCCGTTTACAGCTTCAATAGCTTTAAGAACACCTTTACCTAGGAAACGTGATTTGTCGCCGTCACGTAGCTCAAGAGCTTCGCGAGAACCAGTAGATGCGCCAGATGGAGCAGCAGCCATACCTACGAAACCGCCTTCTAGGTGTACTTCAGCTTCTACAGTTGGGTTACCACGTGAATCGATGATTTCACGACCTAGAACTTTAACGATCTTAGACATTGAATGTTTCCTTCTCGTTGAATATATATAAATGTCAAATTTAAAAGGTAGCAGCACAACTTACGCAGCTACCTGTATTCCTTTTTACTTTTCTAATTCGCCGCGCTGATATTCACCAGCTGCTTTAACGAAACCTGCAAACAATGGGTGACCATCGCGAGGTGTTGAAGTGAACTCTGGGTGGAATTGAGCAGCAACGAACCATGGGTGGTTCGGGTTCTCAATAACTTCAACCAGTTTCTTGTCCGCAGATAGACCTGATACTTTTAGGCCCGCTTTTTCAATTTGTGGACGAAGATTATTGTTCACTTCGTAACGGTGACGATGACGTTCATGGATCGTCGCGCTACCGTATAATTCGTAAGCCTTAGTACCTTTAGCAAGGTGACAAAGCTGTGAGCCTAGACGCATAGTACCACCTAGGTCGGATTTTTCAGTACGTTCTTCAACTTTACCTTCGCCGTCGATCCATTCAGTGATTAGGCCAACAACAGGGTATTTAGTTTCCTTACAGAATTCAGAAGAGTGTGCTCCTTCCATCTTCGCAACGTTACGAGCGTACTCAATAAGAGCAACTTGCATACCCAGACAGATACCTAAGTAAGGTACTTTGTTTTCACGAGCGTATTGAGCAGCAAGAATCTTACCTTCAACACCACGATCGCCAAAGCCACCAGGAACTAGGATTGCGTCTAGGCCTTCTAAAATTTCTACGCCTTTTGACTCAACATCTTGAGAGTCTACGTATTTAATTGTGACGCTTAGGCGGTTTTTCAAGCCTGCGTGCTTAAGTGCTTCGTTTACTGATTTGTATGCATCAGGTAGTTCAATGTACTTACCAACCATACCAATCGTCACTTCACCCGTTGGGTTAGCTTCTTCGTAAATTACTTGTTCCCACTCAGACAGATCAGCTTCTGGTGCATTGATACCGAAACGCGTACACACAAGATCATCAATGCCTTGTGCACGGATTAACTGTGGGATCTTGTAGATAGAATCTACGTCTTTCATCGAGATAACGGCTTTTTCTTGTACATTACAGAAAAGAGCAATTTTCTTACGTTCGTTTGCTGGGATAACACGATCTGAACGACAAACTAGGATGTCAGGTTGGATACCGATAGAAAGTAGCTCTTTTACAGAGTGTTGCGTTGGCTTAGTTTTCACTTCACCTGCAGCCGCTAGGTAAGGAACTAGAGTTAAGTGCATGAACATTGCGCGTTCACGACCTAATTCGACAGCTAGCTGACGAATCGCTTCCATGAATGGTAGAGATTCGATGTCACCAACAGTACCACCAACTTCAACAAGCGCGATATCGTGGCCTTTAGCACCAGAGATTACGCGTTCTTTAATAGAGTTAGTAATATGAGGGATAACCTGGATTGTTGCACCTAGGTAATCACCGCGACGTTCATTACGTAGAACGTCAGCATAAACACGACCTGCTGTGAAGTTGTTACGCTTAGTCATCTTGGTGCGAATGAATCGCTCGTAGTGACCAAGGTCAAGGTCAGTTTCAGCGCCATCTTCCGTAACGAACACTTCACCGTGTTGAGTCGGGCTCATAGTGCCTGGATCAACGTTGATGTAAGGGTCAAGCTTCATCATAGTCACTTTAAGACCACGAGCTTCTAAAATAGCCGCAAGAGATGCTGCTGCAATACCTTTACCTAGAGAGGATACAACCCCGCCAGTAACAAAAATGTAATTTGTCGTCATGTTTAACCTGAAATTGGTTGAATGAGGGAAATGGATTACTTCTGGACGGGATGAAAATATACCAGAAGCCCCTTATCGCCACAACGTGAAATCTATCACACTGCTATTTTTTATTTTTTGCTTCAAATCAATTCATGATAAATGCTTTGGTTATCTTTTCTCCGCCACTTTGACTTCATCCCACATAGAATCAAGCTGTTGTAGTGAAAAATCGGTTAAATCCTTATCTTGTTGGCGAACTATTTGTTCGACGCCTTTAAAACGTCGTGAAAATTTCAGGTTTGCTTTTGTCAGAGCCGATTCCGGATTTTTCCCCAGATGTCGGACCAAATTAACCGTCGCAAACAGTAAATCACCCAACTCTTCTTCAACCATGTCTTCATTTGGTGTCACTTGAAGCGCTTCTTCTAGCACCTCATCGACTTCCTCTAAAACCTTATCTGCAACTGGACCGATAGAGTCCCAATCAAAGCCGTATTTTGCGACTTGTTTTTGAATCTTTGTAGCACGCGAAAGTGCGGGCAGAGAGTTTGGTATTGAGTCTAGAATACTTTCCTGAGTTTTTCCTGCCTCGGCTTTTTCTTTGGCCTTTTCAGCTTCCCAGTTAGCATTAATTTCTTCATCACTTGCAAATTCGGTATCAGAAAAAACATGCGGATGGCGGCGTGTTAGTTTCTCATTGATACCGTCGACCACATCAGAGAACTCAAACAAGCCCTGCTCTTTTGCTAATTGGCTGTAGAAGATTACCTGAAACAACAAGTCACCCAACTCTTCTTGCAGGTTCGGCCAGTCTTTGTTGTAAATCGCGTCCACCACCTCATATGTTTCTTCGATAGTATGCGGCACAATTGTTTCAAAGTTTTGTTTCAAATCCCAAGGACAGCCACCTTCAGGATCGCGCAGCTTAGTCATAATCTGTTCAAGTTGTTCAATCGGGTGATTCATCGTTTTCTTCCTATTCACTGTCTTTGATTTTTTAAATTTATAGCTTCACTGAAACTAAAAGGTACTCAAACTAAAAGATATTAGAACTAAAAAAGGTGAGCAGCCAAAACCACTCACCTTTGTTGATACTGTCTAATTCTCTAAATAATTGAAACTGTGGCTAGGCGACAAGCAAGCGAAACTCCTGAGCATAGCTTGTCTATGTGATGAGCCTGGGCCGGCACTCCGGAGTGCGCGCAGGCAACAACGCCATCAGCTTCAAGTATGACGAGAATTTTAGCCTAGGCGTTTTACGCTCATGACATCTTTGATTTGTTCTACTCGGCTAGTCACTCGACTCAGAATTTCAATATTGGTCACTTCCAAATCAAAATCCATCACCGATAGCTGACGTTTGTAGTCGATACGGCTCTTCATTGTCGTCACACTAATCTTTTCATTTGAAAACAAAGAGGTGATATCTTTCAATAAGCCATTCCGCTCTAGCGCTTCAACACGCAGCGTTAGGATATATGATCCAACGAAGCCATTACCCCAGACGGTATCAATGATACGCTCTGGTGCGTGCAGGTGAAGCTCACCTAATTGCTCACAATCAGCCCGGTGAACTGAGATACCACGCCCTTGAGTGATATAACCTTTGATTGTATCGCCAGGGATAGGTTGGCAACAACGCGCTAAATGCGTCATCAGGTTATCAACGCCTTCAACGACAACCGCATCTTTCTTAGGGCGGCTTTGTTGCGCGGGTTTGTTTTCTGACTCAAGCAGTTTCTCTAACGCTTTTTTGTCTTCTTCTTCCGCTGTTGGTTTGTTAACCAAGGCATTAATGTGATTAACCACTTGGTTAATACGCAAATCGCCACTACCAATACCAGCATAGAGTTCATCTGGCGTATTTACATTGAAACGTTTCAAAGCATATTGATCGGCATCTTTTAGGGTTGCACCCACTTTGGCTAGTTCAACCTCAAGGATGTCTCGACCCGCTTCTAGATTTTTCTCACGACTTTGAGCACGGAACCATGCGTTAATTTTTGCACGAGCACGACCAGAATGAACGAAGCCTGTGGTTGGGTTTAGCCAGTCACGTGAAGGGTTCGGTTCTTTCTGGGTGATGATTTCAACTTGATCACCCATTGATAGCTTATGAGTGAATGGGACGATTCGACCAGCAACTTTGGCACCGATACAACGGTGTCCAACCATCGAGTGGATGTGGTAAGCGAAGTCCAGTGGGGTTGCACCCATAGGTAAATCAACCACGTCACCTCGTGGTGTAAAGGCATAAACGCGGTCATCGAATACTTGGCTACGAACTTCATCCAGCATCTCGCCAGAATCAGACATCTCTTCTTGCCAGTCGATAAGTTTACGCAACCAAGTAATTTTCTCGTCGTAACCACTGCGTCCGCTTGAAGCACCTTCTTTGTACTTCCAGTGCGCAGCGACACCAAGCTCAGAGTCTTCATGCATCTGCTTGGTACGGATTTGAATCTCAATGGTCTTGCCTTCAGGGCCCAGAACTACAGTATGAATTGATTGGTAACCATTTGGCTTAGGGTTCGCCACGTAGTCATCAAATTCACTTGGTAAGTGTTTGTATTTGGTGTGAACCACACCCAAACCGGCATAACAGTCTTGCAGTTGATCTGCGATAATACGCACTGCACGCACATCAAAAAGCTCATCAAACGCTAAGCCTTTCTTCTGCATTTTACGCCAGATACTGTAGATGTGTTTTGGTCGACCGCTGACTTCCGCATTAATGCTTGAACGCTTCATTTCTGCCGTTAAGTCATCAACAAAGTCTGTGATGTATTGTTCTCGGACGATACGACGCTCAGACAGCTGTTTAGCAATCTGCTTATAAGTGTCGGGTTGTTGATAACGGAACGCGTAATCTTCGATTTCCCACTTCAGCTGACCAATACCTAAACGGTTAGCAAGTGGAGCATAAATATTAGAACACTCTTTTGCTGCCGCACGGCGCACAGAATCAGGGGCCTTTTTCACTTCAATAAGGTTACAAATTCGCTCTGCTAGCTTGATGACTACGCAGCGGAAGTCGTCGACCATCGCCAGTAGCATACGACGAACGTTATCGACTTGACCCGAGGCAGCACTGCCTTCAAGGGTCACGTTTAGCTGGCCTAACGCCGCCATTTCTTCAACGCCATCAATCAGCTTTACGGTTTCTTTGCCGTAGTATTCTTCAAACGCTTCACGCTCAAAAACACCACTTGAGACGACTGGGAAAAGTTGTGCAGCGATCAACGTCGCACGGTCCATAGACAGCGTAACCAAGATTTCGATCATCTCACGCCCACGCCAAAGCAGGAGAGACGCTTGATCGTGATCTTTTAACAGCTCTTCACAGTGACGATAAACTTTGATCAGTTTATTCGAGGTCTTTGCGTCTTGATTCAATGACGCAATCCAACTTTCTAGCTCAAACTGTTCGCTTGGGTTTAAATGTGCGCTTCTTACCGCAACCATCATGCCTTCCTAGTTATTATGTTTTATACCCAATTCAATATGACTAACTGATTCCAAGTTAGTTCGACCATATTGATATCAGCGCAGGCTTTCCTGCACCTTTTTGATTCATTTTGAAGCCTTATTTAGAGGCCTCTAAGCCTTGATAAAGAGAGCCATCGATTCTAGATGACTGGTGTGCGGGAACATGTCTAGCATACACAATTTGGCCAATTGATAGCCTTGTTTTTCTAAGCTCTCAGAATCTCTAGCTAGAGTAGCAGGATTACACGAAACATAAACCACACGCTTCGCTCCTAGCGCTGAAATTTGATCAACGATCCCACTCGCTCCAGCACGGGCAGGGTCAAGCAATATTTTATCAAATTTCTCTTTTGCCCAAGGTTGTGAAGACAGCTCTTCTTCTAGGTTTGCTTGGTAGAAATCCGTATTGCTTAACTGGTTTAATGCTGCATTAGATGTGGCCTGTTGGACCATTTCATCTACACCTTCAACACCCACCACAAATGCCGATTGTTGCGCGATCGGTAAACTGAAGTTACCCAGGCCGCAGAACAGATCAAGCACTCGCTCATCGGCTTGAGGTTCTAGCCATTCAATCGCTTGAGCAACCATTTGCTGGTTCACTTTCTGGTTTACTTGAATAAAGTGGTTTGGTTCAAACGGTAACATTACGCCAGTTTCGCTATAAGAAGGCGTATCGCCAACTAAACGAATAAGCTTGTCCGTTTCTGGCATAGTATACAACGTAGCACCTTCAACTTTAGCGAGTGCAATCAATGCTTGCTCATCTTTCTCAACCAAAGGCTTAAGATGACGTAGCACCATAACAGGGCCAGTATCGCCCAAAACCAATTCAACGTGTCCTAAAGACGTAAGGTTGCTGAAAGTATTGAGTAAACTTTTCAGCTTTGGCAGCAATATATTAAGGTGAGGATCCAGTACAGCACAGTCGGTGATGTTTTCAATCTGCTTACTTTGTTTCTTACGGAAACCGAATTGAAGCTGTTGTGTCTTCTTGTCAACAAATAGGCTGATACGCGCGCGACGTCGATAACCGGTTTCATCACCTACAATCGGCTGAGTAACTTCAGTATTCGCCGTTTGATATTGGCTCATCAAATGCGTCAAAGATTGTGATTTATGCTCAACCTGAGAAGAGTAACCAAGATGTTGAAGGTGACAGCCACCACACTGATTAAAGTGATTACAAAATGGCTTTAATCGCAGCTCACTCGGTTTAAGTAATTTGATAAGTTTTGCTCGCGAAAACTTACTTTTGCTCTCAGTAAGTTGAATAACCACCTGCTCACCTGGCAATGCGCCATCAATGAAAACGGGTTTATTCTTCTGATAAGCGATGCCAGCGCCATTGTGATCCATTCGTTCAACCAAAACCGATTGATGCTTGGTCTCGAGTTGAGTTTTCTTTTTTGGTTGGAAAAAACGTGCCATTGCTTGTGCCTAATGTATCTTTTAATAAGTAATTGGTATCCAGGACTCACTATTATGTCTTGGAATCATTGTCGAACGTCACGGCTTTGATTAAGCTTACCGTTCACTTAACCGCCATTGTGTGCGTTATTTTCCCATATCCAGACCTCGATGTAATTAAAGAACATGACCAGATATGGCTTAAGAGCCCGTGTAATTACCTTAACTCTAGCTCCAACCCTGATTATTGGGCTGCTATTGAGTGCATTTTTCTCATTTAACCGCTATCAAGACCTTGAGGGTCAAGTGGTTAATACTGGTACTAGCATCATTGAACCACTGGCGATTGCGAGTGAATCAGGCATGAAACTCGAAAGTCGAGAGTCTGTTCGTCAGTTGATTAGCTATGCGCATCGAAAAAATTCTAAACTGGTGCGCAGTATCGCGGTATTTGATGAACGCCATGAGCTGTTTGTAACCTCAAACTTCCACCCAGACTTCGAAAGCCTTACCTACCCTAAAGATAAACCGATTCCGCATTTAAGCTCATCGAACCTACTCGATAACACGCTGATTCTTCGGACGCCTATCATCGCTGAGGGTCAATACATCAACTCAGCCAATGGGCAGTCTCAAGCCAACCAAGCGATCGGTTATATTGCGATAGAGTTAGACCTGTCATCACTGCGATTACAGCAGTATCAAGAGGTGTTCTCTGCTTTCTTGGTATTAATTCTTGGGCTTGGGCTCTCTGGTGTATTTGCTTTTCGCTTGATGCATGACGTAACGCAACCGATCACACACATGAAAAATATGGTCGACCGAATTCGTCGTGGTCATCTCGATGTGCGTATCGAAGGAAAAATGCATGGTGAGCTAGACTCATTGAAAAACGGTATCAACGCGATGGCGGTATCGCTATCAGAATACCACGTCGAAATGCAGCACAGTATCGACCAAGCGACCTCAGATCTACGTGAAACGCTGGAGCAGTTAGAAATTCAAAACGTTGAGTTAGACATCGCGAAAAAACGAGCTCAAGAAGCGGCGCGAGTTAAGTCTGAATTTTTAGCGAATATGTCTCACGAACTGAGAACGCCGCTGAACGGGGTGATTGGTTTTACTCGTCAGATGCTTAAGACGCACCTATCGAACAGTCAAACTGATTACCTGCAAACCATTGAACGCTCAGCCAACAACCTGCTTAGCATCATCAACGATATCTTGGACTTCTCGAAACTTGAAGCCGGCAAACTGGCTCTAGAGAACATTCCATTTGAGTTCCAAGCTAGCCTTGAAGAGGTAGTGAACCTTCAAGCAACCAATGCTCATGAGAAAGGGCTAGAGTTGACGCTTAAGATCGATCCGAAAGTTCCACCAGGTGTGGTAGGAGACCCACTCCGAATCCAGCAAATTCTAACCAACCTAGTAGGTAACTCAATCAAATTCACTGAGCGTGGCAACATAGACATCAGTGTTGAACTACGCTCTCAAACCGAAGATAGCATTGAGCTACAGTTCATGGTTCGAGATACCGGCATTGGTATCTCTGAGCGCCAACAAGCTCAACTATTCCAAGCGTTCAGCCAAGCCGATGCAAGTATTTCTCGTCGTTATGGCGGTACTGGTTTAGGCCTAGTTATTACCCAAAAGCTGGTGAGCCAGATGGGAGGAGAGATAAGCTTAACCAGTCGCCTACACCAAGGTTCTACGTTCTGGTTTACGTTGAGACTTTCTTCTACCGATATGCCAATGACAGAGCTTATCGAAACACAGTGCCTACAAGACAAACAGCTCCTGCTGATCGAACCAAATATGCAAGCGGCATCGATCACTCAGCAGATCTTGACCCAAGAAGGCTTAGTGGTCACTTATCGTTCGGTGATGCCGGACGAGTCTACCTCGTATGACTACGTTCTACTCAACCTTGCTGCAAATCAAGAATACCAATTTGATACCGTAAGTGGTTGGGCTATTGGCGCTAAGAAGATCGCTCAAAATGTAATTATAGGAACACCAAGTACCGAACTCGCGCTGGGTGAGCAATTAATGAAAGAGGTCGATGTTCAGTGCATAACCAAACCTCTCTCTCGTAAAAAACTGTTGCAAACTCTCGTCTCTAATCAGGCGCCAACCTTGATTGCACCAGCGATTGAGACTCACTCGGAAGAGAAGTTGCCGCTCACGGTATTAGCGGTTGATGACAACCCAGCCAACCTTAAATTGATTACCGCGTTGCTAAAAGAACGTGTAGAAACGGTCATAAGTTGCACCAGTGGTCAGCAAGCGATCGACAAGGCAACAGAAACACACTTTGATATCGTCTTCATGGACATTCAAATGCCTCAAATGGACGGTGTAACCGCCTGTCAGAACATTAAGAAACTGGCTAATAATGCGAATACACCCGTGATAGCCGTGACAGCTCATGCCATGATTGGCGAACGTGATCGACTGCTTGCAGCAGGTATGGATGACTACCTCACCAAGCCAATTGAAGAGCACGTTTTACAACAGGTGTTGATACATTGGAGTTCGACATCAGAGGTTGAGCACATTGAAAAAATAGATCCAGCGCATCCGGCGGTATCCACTGAAATAGACAGTAGTCAAATATCAGAAACAGAAGCGAACGAACATAAGAACATCATCATTGATTGGCAAGCAGCAATGAAACAAGCCGCCAACAAAGAAGATCTCGCACGCGATATGCTGAAGATGCTAGTGGACTTTATCCCTGAGGTTTATGAGGCCGCAGATAAGGCCATTGAAGACAGTGATTACCCAGTTGAACAGTTGATACACATAATCCATAAGATGCATGGCAGCAGTTCATACAGTGGTGTCCCAAGGCTAAAATCGGTTTGTGCGACGATAGAGAAAGAGTTACGTTCAGGCACTTCCGTTGAAGATATCGAGCCAGAACTTTTTGAACTTCAAGATGAATTAGATAAGGTTCAAGCAACCGCAATTCATTATTTGAAACCGGCCAAGAGATAACAGCGGTAGAACGGCTGAGCGCTCTAAATGTAGATCAATAAAAAGCAGAGCCTATGAGCTCTGCTTTTTTTGTCTAATTCTGAATTCGAACTAGATTAAGATTAGCGGTAATCTGTTTATGATTCGAGTAAGACCGTTGCTACTGCATAATACCGCTCATCGGAAATAGTCAGATGGATCGACTTGGTTCCACTTGCTTCCGCAATTTCACGCGCTTTTTTATGCAGACTCAATACGGGCTTGCCATGCTCATCATTAGAAACCTCAAAGTCGTGAAAGGTCACACCAAGCGCGATGCCGGTGCCTAACGCCTTAGATGCAGCTTCTTTTGCCGCAAAACGCTTCGCAAGATAACGCCCTTTCTGCTTGAGTTGCTGAAATACTTCAAACTCAGAATCCGTCAAAATTCGCTGTGCGAAAGCGTCACCACTTCTCGACAACGCCTTTTCGACACGTTCAATTTCTGCGATATCTGTACCTAATCCAACAACAGCCATGTTTACCCTACTACCAAATTTCTATCGATTAACTTTAACTATTTTACTGATTAACCGCTTAACGCTTACTACTAAACTACTTACTCGTTAAAGAACTAAGCGTTGTTGCGTGCTGTCTCCATTACGGCTTTCATGTCTGCAACGGCTTTGTTTAAACCATCAAAGACTGCGCGTCCCATGATCGAGTGGCCAATGTTCAGCTCATAGATCTCTGGAAGTGCCGCAATCGGTGCAACGTTATGGTAAGTCAGACCATGACCTGCATTAACTGTAATACCAAGATCATCAGCGTAGCTTGCGCCTGCTGCAATTTTTTTCAGTTCGTCTTGTTGGTCTTCTTCTGTTTTCGCGTCAGCATAGTGGCCAGTGTGCAGTTCAATGAACGGTGCGCCACACGCTTTTGCCGCATCGATTTGCTCACGGTCAGCATCGATAAACAGAGATACTTTGATACCAGCAGCCGACAGTTTCTCTGTCGCCGCTTTGATCTTTTCAAGCTGACCAACCACATCCAAGCCACCTTCAGTCGTCAGTTCTTCACGCTTTTCTGGAACCAGACAAACAAACTCAGGGTTAGTATCGAGTGCAATTTGAACCATCTCGTCCGTCACTGCCATCTCTAAATTCATACGAGTTTGAATAGTTTCAGCCAGAATACGTACATCGCGATCAACAATATGACGGCGATCTTCGCGCAAGTGAATGGTAATGCCATCTGCACCCGCACGTTCAGCAATTTCAGCTGCGTGTACTGGATCTGGGTATTTAGTACCACGTGCATTACGCAGTGTTGCAATATGGTCGATATTAACGCCTAAAAGGATTGAGCTCATTTTCCAATACTCCGTGCTCTAGAGAGAGCTATTGTTGGCATAAATAGCTCTCTACTTTTTAATGGTTTGCCGCCAAGATACGGCTTTAAGGCTATGCGTGTAAAGCGTTTTGCCGCTTTTAACTGCTCTTTAGTGATAAACCTACGTTCGCTGATTGCGATAAGTTCATCGCCCATGAATGTCAGGTTATCTCTGCGTATCGAAGCGATGAAGCCTTTCTGTTCTCGATAGCGATAAGTCATACTAGGATCAATCGTTTCACCGGTGCCCGCGCAATGTAAAAAGTCGACGCCGTATCCCATAGCGGATAATAGAGCCAACTCAAAACGACGCAGCGCTGGCTCAGGGTTCTCATTATGAGCCAGTTCTGTTAAAGCATGAAGATAGTCGTGAAAAAGGGCAGGCATGGCGACTTCAGCCATCAATACTCGGCCGATTAACTCGTTCACATACATAGCTGAATACAGATTGATACCGGCGAGGGGAAGCCCTAAGCTAATAGGCTCAGCTTGGCGTAACGTTTTCATTGAACCATTGCCTGACCACTTAAGCAGTAGCGGCGTAAAAGGTTGCAATGCACCTTTCAAATTGGAACGCTTACTTCGAGCGCCTTTAGACATCAACGTCACCCGACCGAACTCTTCACTGAAGACATCCAGAATCAGGCTCGACTCACTGTATGGTCGACGGTGCAACACAAAGCATCGCTGTAACCCTTCGCTCAATCACTTACCCTTATTACAGATACAAAAAGAGAGAGTTCGCACTCTCTCTTGGATTTATATTTAGTTCAACTTTCTTATCGAAGAAAGTGATACTCAGCCTATATTATAGATCGTCGATGTAACCTAGTGAACGAAGTGCACGTTCATCATCAGCCCAACCAGATTTAACCTTGACCCAAGTCTCTAGGTAAACCTTACGACCGAATAGCTCTTCCATATCGATACGCGCTTCACGACCAATCGTCTTGATCTTCTCACCCGCTTTACCAATCACCATTTTCTTCTGACCAGTACGCTCAACAAGAATCAGTGCATTGATATGGAAACCATCGTTATCTGGGTTGTAATCAAAACGTTCGATTTCAACCGTCACCGAATAAGGTAGCTCATCACCTGTAAAGCGCATTAGCTTTTCACGGATGATTTCAGATGCCATAAAACGTTGCGAGCGATCAGTCACATACTCTTCAGGGAAGTGATGTGTCGCTTGCGGTAAATGCTCACGTACGTGCTTACGCAGTACATCAATGTTTTTACCTTGCTTCGCCGAAATAGGTACAACATCAACGAATTCCATCTTCTTAGAGACTTCCATCATGTGTTGCATTACATCTGTACGGTCTTGAACGTTATCTACTTTGTTAATACAAAGTACCACTGGGAAATCTGTTTTTCTCAGCTTATTCAATACCATTTCATCATCTTCAGTCCAATGTGTACCGTCAACAAGGAAGAATACTAGGTTCACATCACTCAGTGAGCTATTCGCCGCACGGTTCATCAAGCGGTTGATTGCACGCTTTTCTTCAATATGAAGTCCAGGAGTATCAACAAAAATCGCTTGGTAATCACCTTCAGTTTCTACGCCCATAATACGGTGACGTGTCGTCTGAGGTTTACGTGATGTAATAGAAATTTTCTGTCCCAGAATATGGTTCAGAAGCGTCGACTTACCTACGTTTGGGCGACCGACAATAGCGATGAAGCCACAGTGTTGGTTTTCCGGTAGGCCCGTTTTTTTGCTATCAGATGAAAAGAATGCATCGATATCGAAATCTTGATTGTTATCAGACATTGCTTAGTTGCTCTAATGCTGTTTCAGCAGCCGCTTGTTCTGCCTTGCGGCGGCTAGTGCCTTTACCGATAACAGGTTTATCCACACCTGCCACTTCACACTCAACCGTAAACTCTTGGTTGTGTGCTTCACCTTTAATATTAGTCACTGTGTAGACAGGTAGAGGATTTCTTCGACCTTGCAAAAACTCTTGTAGACGAGTTTTCGGATCTTTTTGAGATACTCCAGGCTGAATAGCATCTAGGCGAGATTGGTACCAGCTTAAAATAATGCCGCGAACCACTTCGGTGTCACTATCTAAATAGACAGCACCGATGATCGCTTCGACAGCATCCGCTAGAATAGAATCGCGACGGAAACCGCCACTCTTCAACTCACCTGGACCTAATTTTAAGTAATCTCCTAGTTCGAATTCACGACCTAGTTCTGCCAATGTATGACCACGTACTAATGTTGCGCGCATGCGGCTCATATCACCTTCGTTTACCTTAGGAAAACGGTGGTAAAGATCATCAGCGATAACAAAACTTAAAATTGAATCGCCCAGAAACTCAAGACGTTCGTTATGTTTACCTGCGGCGCTGCGGTGAGTCAGCGCCAAGTGGATAAGATCGGCATCATTAAACTGATAGCCAATCTTTCTCTCTAGTTTATCAATTGGAGAATTCATGCTCTCTCGATGTGTTATGTGATCGATTAATGAATCCCACCGATGCGATTAAAACGCACACCAGTAGGAATCCATGTTGGAAGTATACTGTCTGAACCGCGTTCGAATTCGAAGCTGATCCAAATAGCAACAGCCTTACCAACAAGGTTTGCTTCAGGGACAAAGCCCCAGTAACGGCTATCGGCACTGTTGTCACGGTTATCACCCATCACAAAGTACTGGCCTTCTGGAACGACCCATTCATTAACACCATTGCGAGGCTGATATGCTTGCACACGATCACGACGTAATGGGTTAACTAAAATCTGGTGCTCTACGTCTCCAAGCTGTTCGTTCAGCTGAATCAGAGGCACACCATCTTGAATAAATTGACTTTCTTCAACGTTACTTAGTTTCACTGGTTCACAGCTACTTGTACCCTTCGCCTGAATACAGATCTCTTTACGACTGCTGTAGCGAATCGTATCACCTGGCATACCAACAACACGCTTAATGTAGTCAATGTTCGGCTGAGGTGGATACTTAAATACGATTGAGTCACCGCGTTCTGGTTTGCCTGTTTCTACCAATTGAGTTCGCCATACTGGGTCTTTCAGACCGTACGCGTACTTCTCTACCAAGATGAAATCACCAACCAAAAGGGTTGGCATCATCGAGCCAGAAGGGATTTGAAACGGTTCATAGATGAATGAACGCAAGATCAAAACAAATGCAATTACCGGGAAAATAGACACACTGTTCTCAACCCACCAAGGCTGAGCCGTAACTTTTGCGCTGATTTCAGCGTCTAGGCCATTCGATTGTGCTTCAACGTCAGCAAGCTTTTGCTGGCGCTTCTTCGCCCACACAAACTTTTCCAACGCCCATACAATGCCGGTTACTAGAGTTACGATCACTAAGATAAGCGAAAATGTGTTAGCCATTGATATCCCTTAAATTTCATTTCTTTAAAAATAACGAAAGTGAAAGAGTAGCGAGCTACTCTTTCACTTTCAATTATTCGTTTAATGCTGGATAAAGTTAGTCTTTTCCAACATGAAGGATTGCAAGGAAAGCTTCTTGAGGCAGTTCAACGTTACCGATCTGCTTCATACGCTTCTTACCTTCTTTTTGTTTCTTAAGAAGTTTCTTCTTACGACTGATATCACCACCATAACATTTTGCGATTACGTTCTTACGCAGTTGTTTCACTGTAGAACGAGCAATGATGTGGTTACCAATCGCTGCTTGAATCGCGATATCGAACATCTGACGAGGGATGAATTCTTTCATCTTCTCTACCAGTAGACGACCACGAGACTGGGCAATATCTTTATGCGTAATGATCGCTAATGCATCAACGGTTTCGCCATTCAGCAATACGTCGACACGTACCATGTTTGATGGCTCGTAGCGTTGGAAGTTGTAATCCAATGATGCGTAACCGCGAGACGTTGACTTCAGACGGTCGAAGAAGTCTAGAACGACTTCTGCCATAGGAAGATCATACGTCACAGCAACTTGGTTACCGTGGTAAACCATGTCGACTTGTACGCCACGCTTCTCAACACACAGTGTAATTACGTTACCTAGGTAATCAGAAGGTACCAGAATATTACAGCGTGCAATTGGTTCGCGAATTTCTTCTAGGTCATTAACTGCTGGCAGTTTAGCCGGGCTATCAACGTACAGAACCGTTTTATCTGTTTTTACAACTTCATATACTACTGTTGGTGCAGTCGTAATTAGGTCTAGGTCGTATTCACGCTCTAAACGCTCTTGAATGATCTCCATGTGAAGCATTCCTAAGAAGCCACAACGGAAACCAAAACCAAGTGCTGCTGAACTTTCTGGTTCGTAGAACAACGATGCATCGTTCAGGCTTAATTTGCCTAGCGCGTCACGGAAGTTCTCGTAGTCATCAGATGATACAGGGAATAGGCCTGCATATACCTGAGGTTTCACTTTTTGGAAACCAGGTAGACGTTCAGTGCTGCCGCCTTTAGCAAGCGTCAACGTATCACCAACCGGTGCACCTAGGATGTCTTTAATACCACAAACAACCCAACCTACTTCGCCAGTATTTAGCTCAGTGGTGTCGATTTGCTTAGGAGTAAAGATACCTAGACGATCAACACCCCAAACTTGGTCTGTCGACATAACTTTAATCTTGTCGTTCTTCTTCAGTTTACCGTTTTTAATACGAACCAAAGAAACAACACCAAGGTAGTTATCGAACCAAGAGTCAATGATCAGTGCTTGTAACGGCGCTTCAGGATCACCTTCCGGTGGCGGGATTGCCGTCACGATGTTCTCTAAAACGTCGTCGACACCCAAACCTGTTTTCGCAGAACAGCGAGTCGCTTCCATCGCATCGATACCAACGATCTCTTCGATTTCTTCTGCAACACGTTCTGGTTCAGCTGCAGGTAAGTCAATCTTATTCAAGATTGGCACTACTTCCAGTTCCATTTCAATCGCGGTGTAACAGTTAGCTAGAGTCTGAGCTTCAACACCTTGGCCAGCATCCACTACAAGAAGTGCGCCTTCACAAGCTGCTAGAGAACGAGATACTTCGTAAGAAAAGTCTACGTGTCCAGGAGTGTCGATAAAGTTAAGTTGGTAAGTTTCACCATCTTTAGCTTTATAATCTAAAGTCACACTCTGCGCTTTAATTGTAATACCACGCTCGCGTTCTATATCCATAGAATCGAGGACTTGAGCTGCCATCTCACGTTCACTTAATCCTCCACAAACTTGGATTAAGCGGTCAGAAAGGGTCGACTTACCGTGGTCGATGTGGGCGATAATCGAAAAATTACGAATGTGCTTCATAGGCTTGGTGTGACTAAACTCTTTGAATAGGGATAATAAGAAAGCCGCGACACGTCCAATCTAGATTCAGCATTGGTGGCGGCATTTCAATCAAGTTGGCAGATTCTACCCAATTTAAGGGCAAGAAGCATCATAAATTAGACGAGAGACTCACCTAGAATTCGAATCAATACGACTTCTTGCTTGGATTTGTCTTCCATAGGTTTGGCCAACCGCTTCGCTAAGGCAATCCCACCAGCAGTAAACAGCGCTGCACTGAGTATGACTATCCCCTCGCCCCCTTGGAGCAAGGGTTGTAACAAGAGTTGTCCAAAACCAGCACCAATCATCAACATGAAAAGTGGGATGAGATAAACGATCGCAGCCGACTGAAGTAGGCTTTTTTCTGGAAAGCCAATTTCTACAATTTGTCCTGCTTTGACTAAACTTTTGGTTTTAAGCTGCCAAAACAAAGATTTATTGCCAACAGCCTTAGTCACAATACCCGTGCCGCAGCTTTTTTGAGAAGAGCAACTGCTACAACTAGTTTGTTGTTCACAGCTCAGCTGAACAAAATATTGCTTACCTGTTCGTTCGACCGAGCTAACGGTCGCTAACGCGGTCATCATTGCGTTGACACCTGTTTGTTGAACGTCACAGATTGAGCTACACGTTTGGCGGTTTCTGGCGGAATATCACCAACGACAGAGATTTCTTTATCGCCAATCACTAAGCTGTGTAAGGTTCTGCGCCCTTGGCGTACCAATTGCCCTTTCAATGAATGCTCATCTTTATCGGCGATATACACAGAAAAGCTAAACAACCCATCACTAAACAGCTGACTTTCGACCATTTTATCGGTCGCTGCCATTTGATAACGACTAAGCTCTTTTGACTTAAACCCTTCCGGAATCCAGGCAGCTTGCCAGTTAGTTTCGCTCACAAGACCTTCTGGCAGTGATAGAACCTTAGGTAACTGAGCTTGATTCAAGCCTCCCATAGCCTCGGCAATCTTGTCACTCACCACGAAAGAGATGGTGCGGTACTGTTCAAGCACTTCGCCATCACGGTCAAGAAGGTCTGCACGCAATGGAAGGCTCGTTTTTTCATCAACCCAAACCACGTAAGAGTAACGAAGGCCGTCTTTCGGCACGACACGTAGGACTTGAGTGGTGCTGCCCGCCTCACGAGAACGTCCAACTTTTACAAAGTCGTAGAACTGATTAAGAGATTCGATATCTCGATTAATCATTGGAATAACAGGTGCAACCATACTGCCAGACTGAATAGTAAAAGGCTCTGTTCCCGGTTCGATATAGCTAACTTCATTGCCACGTCGAATGACTTCACGAACAGGGCCACTCAGATAAACAAGGTGTGCAAGTTGTTGGTCGTCTTTAACTGCATGTCGATAAACCAGAGGTTCGATACTGCTCTTCTTTATCAATATGTAGGAGAGTTCGTAATTTAGATGCTGACTGGCCTCGTTCATTTGATGTAACAATGCCTTTGCAGTAGTTTCCTCTGCAAAGGCTGTTGGAGACATCAAGCTGAACAGTGTCAGTGCACTGACCAGGATTTTCTTCATTCAATGTCCGATTCTAGATGTGCATCTTGCATTGGCGATGCATCACTGTTTAATCTTAGTTGTAGCTCATAATCTTCTAGCATTGCATGAACGCGTTTACGCTGCTCTTGCAAGTTAGCTTCAGATGCAGGCTTTTCAACAGAGTCACGAGTCAAGCTTACTGGTTCAGCAGAGCCCGCAAATGGAATCGTTTGTAGCACAGGCAACTGTTCTGGTGCTGCTGGATCGCTACCACCATATTGCTGAACACCTAGAACAACGGCCAGAGAAACACACGCTGCCACGGCAACTTGTCCAAACTGTTGTAACCACGCAGGAAGCTGACGCTTCGCTTGCTGAGGTTTGGGCTGCTCTTCAATTGGAGTAACAGCCGGTTCTAAATTCACTTGGTGCAGATTCGACATTGAACCATGAGCAGGCTCATTATCAAGCGCTGCCGCAACACTGTTAGCAATGTTCCACTCTGGAGTTTCTGGCGCATCCCCACGCATAACATCACCAATTAAATGGTAACTCTGCCAGGTATCCATGCTTTCTTGATCAGATTCTAAGTCTACTATGAGAGCTTTATCGATCGTTTCACCATCCATGAGTGCCGAAAGCTTTTCTTTATCAGCCATTATTTTCACCATAATTATTACAAGTTCTAGCGTTGCAAAAGAGGCTTAATTTTCTTTTCCACCGCTTCACGAGCTCGGAAAATACGCGAACGTACGGTTCCTACAGGGCAATCCATTACTTCTGCAATCTCTTCGTAGCTCAAACCTTCAAGCTCACGTAACGTCATTGCAGTTTTTAAGTCTTCTGGTAACGCTTCAATCGCTCCAAAAACGACTTGTTTCAATTCTTTTGACAGCGTTAAGTTCTCAGGGTTCGATATTTCTTTTAAAGCGCTGCCTGTTTCGTAATATTCTGCATCTTCTGCATCTACATCTGTTGCTGGCGGCCTACGGCTTTGGGCAACAATATGATTTTTAGCGGTGTTCACGGCAATTCGGTACAGCCATGTATAGAAGGCACTCTCGCCACGAAAGTTAGGTATCGCGCGGTAAGCTTTAATAAAAGCTTCTTGTGCTACATCAGGTACATCACCGGAATTATTCACGTATCGAGAGATAAGATTACAAACTTTGTTTTGATACTTAACCACTAGTAAGTTAAATGCCTGCTTATCTCCACTCTGAACTCGCTCAATCAACACTTGATCGGTTAGCTGCTCGTTCATTCGAGCGGGTACTCCTATTGTTATAACCCTTACCTTCACAGATATGGGTACTAATTATGCGAAATGTAGTATTGACACCACCGTCTACAAGAGCACTATTGTGACTGAGCCAAATACCGAAAGTTCCAACTTTCTTAAAATTATTTGCCATTATTGTTTCACAATGTGATGTAATAAAAACAGCTATCCCTATAAATTTGGGGAAACTTGAGCAAAAGCAATGGTATTGAGCAATTAAATATTTCTAGATAGCTGTCTATATCTTGATTTTGCATAGCGTTTTAGGATGGCTCAAGGAAGATTATAACAGTCTTAGCGCATCTCCTAGAACAAGACAAAGTCAATTGAGAGTGGACAACTCGACTATAGCCCGGGATTGAATAAGTGTTATGAACGCAAACCGTGAACATCAGTGTGATGTATTAGTGGTAGGAAGTGGTGCGGCAGGCTTGTCATTAGCCTTACGTGTAGCTGAACATGCAAAAGTAATTGTATTGAGCAAAGGACCACGCAGCGAAGGATCGACGTATTACGCACAGGGTGGTATCGCCGCGGTGTTCGATGAGTCGGACAGTATTGAGTCTCACGTAGAAGATACTCAAATTGCTGGGGCTGGGTTATGTGAAGAAGATACCGTTCAATTCATTGCTGAAAATGCAAAAGAGTGTGTTCAGTGGCTGATTGATGGCGGCGTTCCATTTGATAAAGATGAGAACAGTACCGAAGGTCAACCGAAATACCACCTCACTCGTGAAGGTGGTCACAGCCACCGAAGAATTCTGCATGCGGCCGATGCCACTGGCATGGCGATGCAAACCTCACTACAAGATAACGTCAATAATCACCCAAACATCGAGATCTTCGAGCGCCACAATGCACTTGATTTGATCACTGAAGATAAAGTTGGTGGTTCAAAAGACAAGGTTATCGGTGCCTACATCTGGAACCGTAACCAAGAACACGTGGAAACCGTGCGCGCTAAATTTGTTGTACTAGCAACTGGCGGCGCTTCAAAGGTTTATCAATACACGTCTAACCCAGATGTTTCTTCAGGTGATGGTATTGCTATCGCTTGGCGCGCGGGTTGTCGAGTAGCAAACCTTGAATTCAACCAATTCCACCCAACTTGCTTGTTCCACCCAGAAGCACGTAACTTCTTGCTAACGGAAGCACTGCGTGGTGAAGGCGCTTACTTGCGTCGCCCAGATGGTTCTCGTTTCATGAAGGACTTCGATGAGCGCGGTGAACTGGCGCCTCGCGATGTAGTCGCTCGTGCGATTGACTTCGAAATGAAGCGCCTAGGTGCTGACTGCATGTATGTCGATATCAGCCACAAGCCTGAAGATTTCATCACAACGCACTTCCCAATGATCCACACTCGCTTGATGGACCTTGGTATCGACATGACCAAAGAGCCTATCCCGATAGTGCCTGCAGCGCACTACACTTGTGGTGGTGTCATGGTCAATAAGCAAGGTCAAACTGACCTAACCAATCTATATGCTATTGGTGAAGTGAGCTATACCGGCCTACACGGTGCGAACCGTATGGCTTCTAACTCACTGCTTGAATGTGTGGTTTACGCCTGGGCTGCAGCCAAAGACATCGTTGAAAACATCGATCAGTCTCAGCTTTGTGCTGAACTGCCAGCATGGGATGAAAGCCAAGTCACCAACAGTGATGAAGAAGTTATCATTCAACATAACTGGCACGAACTACGCCTGTTCATGTGGGATTACATGGGCATTGTTCGAACCGATAAACGACTAGAGCGAGCTTTACGTCGTATCCAAATGTTGCAACAAGAAACTCATGAGTACTACAGCTACTTTAAGGTTTCAAATAACCTGCTAGAGCTGCGTAACTTATTACAAGTTGCTGAACTGATGGTGCGTTGTGCGATGCAGCGTAAAGAGAGTCGCGGTTTACACTACACATTGGATTACCCTGAGCTTGCAAAAGACAGTGGCCCAACGATTCTGACGCCAGAGAAAAACCAGTCATAATCATTATTTAAAAGCGACTAGTGAATCAATTATTTAACTAAACGCAATCAAACGAAAAGGAGCCTAGTGCTCCTTTTTCTTTTTATCGAGTGTTCTCATTAACCTCATGCGGTCGTTGTAAGTTCGTCAGAAAATGGCGATATTCACGTTCGCAACAGCTATCACGCCAAAGCAGTACCGAGTGCCCACATTCGAATTTTAACTTAACGAAAAACTGTGCCCAGGTCTTATCGACTGACTTTAATTTGTAGGATTGATCATTCAGGCGAATCTCACCATCTTCTTTGTAATCAAAGTATCCATGTGCGGTATTAAGGATCACATGATCGGATCTAAACAAGCTGAAAATTAGAGATAAACAATAGAGAGCGACAACGAGCGGAATAGAAGATAGGACAATGAAAAACAAAAGGCACCCAAAAATAGTGCCTTTTGCAAATAATGCGAAATACGAAGGGTTAAGCTGAAGCTTAACGAACCTTGCTGAGGTTGTGTGCGACAATTTTATCAACCATTGATGCATGGCCTAGGTTTTCACTGCGTCCGTGTCCCATCACCCAAGTAAACAAATCTGGGTCATCACACTCAAGTAGAGAAACAAACTCACGCTGTTCCTGCTCTTGCAATGAATCAAAACACTCTTCAAAAAATGGCATGATGACAACATCAAGTTCTAACATGCCACGACGGCAACCCCATTTAATTCGTGCTTTCTGCTCTGCAGTGTACATTGGCTATCCTCACCTATAATTTTTCTTTCTCGGAGTGTAACAAGTCATACGCTCTGCAACTACTATGTGAGTCACAGTCCCTATCTAAGCTCACAAAAAAACCTAGGCTGACAAAGAAACAGAACCGGATTAACATAGAGCCAAATAAAATTCTTAGGAAAGATAAAATGGATTGGAAAAACACATTTCAGCCGCTCGCTCATACGCAAAATGAATCGCTTCCAGAACTGATGATGACACACGTGTCGGATTGGAGCGCAATTACCATGATAGGCGATGACAAAAAATCATACCTACAAGGTCAAGTTACATGCGATGTCGTCACTCTTCCTAATGATGAATCTACATTAGGTGCACATTGTGATGCGAAAGGGAAGGTATGGAGTATCTTTCGTTTGTTCCACCACAACGGTGGCTACGCACTCATGCAGCCTAAATCTGCGATTGAAGTAGAGCTCGTTGAAATCAAAAAGTACGCGGTGTTCTCTAAGGTCGATATCGAGCAAACGTCTGACGTTGTTATCGGTGTGATGGGTGCGTCTGCTAATCAATACATTGATTCCATTTCAGAAAGCCAAGGTAATGTACGTGCTATCTCTGGTGGTACGGCTGTTCTAGTATCAGATAACCGCTGGGCTCTACTTGTTACAGAAGAAGCCGCTGAAGCCTTGGTATCAAACAGCGCTGCGGAGAAAGTATCAGAAGCGCTATGGCAGTATCATGAAATTCTTGATGCTCAGCCTAACCTATCGAAAGCAGAGCAAAACGAACACATTCCTCAAGCACTTAACCTGCAAGCGATTGGCGGTATCAGCTTTTCAAAAGGCTGCTACACAGGTCAAGAAACGGTTGCTCGTGCTAAGTATCGTGGCATGAACAAGCGTGAAATGCGTATTGTTTCAGGAACGACTTCAGATGTACTGTCTCTTGAGAATACGATTGAACTAGAACGCAGTGTGGGTGAAAACTGGCGTGGTGCAGGTCGACTATTAAACGTGTATCAATTTGCTGATAACTACGCGATTGGTTTGATGGTGCTACCAAACAACCTTGATGACGATGTTCAGCTTCGATTGACAGCACAACCTGACCAAGTGTGGAACATTCTGCCACTGCCTTACAGCCTTGACGAAGAGTGACCACGTGGAAACACTGATAACACAATGGTTAGATCAACAGCAGGTGGACTATCGCCTGCTGATGCAAAGCAAACCAACCACCAGCATTGAAGAGACAGCGCAAGAACGAAGCATCGATGCCTCTCAAATGGTCAAGTGCATCCTGCTCAAGGATATGGGAAACCAGTATGCGTTAGCTTGTATTGCTGGTGATCGCCCTATCGACCCGAAGAAAGTACGCTCGGTACTGAATTGCCGTCGAATGACCTGCGTATCACTGAAAGATGTTGAAGCCATCACCGGCTTTAAAGCTGGATGTGTCGGGCCGATTGCTCTGAAGAGACACATGCCGATCATTTTTGATCCTTCCATTCAAAAAAACTCGACCGTTACTATTAGCTCCGGTGACCGAATGGCTGGAGTTGCGCTGAATCCCAATGATCTAATGGCACTTTGTGCACCAATCGTTGCAGACATCAGTCGATGATCTTTTCGATCGCGCCTTCGCTCTCAAACTTAACTACAACTTTGCATTGAGTACATTTTTAGTGTGAAGTTTGTCATAAGAAGAGCACTGTAGTAGTAAATATTTAATCAAAATAAAAGCATAAGTAGTCACAGAGGTGAATTTGCGTTATTGTGGGTTTACTGACTCGCCTTAAGGCAAATCAGTACAAGTGAATCCACTGAGTAACATCAGTATCCACTTTTGTGTAATGCATCTGTGACTATTCGCCCGTTTTAGACGGGCTTTTTTTATACTTAAAATTTACAATTTGATTACACAAACAAAAAAATCCCGCCTATTCTTATACTTGTAACATTACCACTGCTTAATACCGGACAGGAAAGTTCACAGCAGTTCACTACTCAGTATTATTTTGGGGAGGAGCTCACGTAAAAATAGATATTTACTGAAGAAAGTGCTTAGAGCAGCACAAATATCTAATTCACGTTAACTCTACTGCATATAACTCCATACTTGTCACACTTATTATCTCGGAGTTTTTCTATAATATGCAGGCTAGGTAAATATAAGGATAATTTAGAATGAGACTGTTTAAGCGCTATACACCGGGTATGATTGCTAAACATGTAAGTCGACTTTTCAAAGGACGAATCTACATTTACGGCGTAGGAAAATTTGAGTTTGATAACGGTAAACTAGTGCTGCCAGATCGAGCAGAAAAACGTCACTTTCAAACTGTGAAAGAGATAAATAGTGAAATTATGAAACTGCGCTGCGCATACGCATGATCTGATTACCTAAAGAATTAAAAACAAAAAGGGTTGGCATTATGCCAACCCTTTTTTCGTGTTTGTGATGCAATGACTAAAATCTTCTATTTGCTATCAACAATGACTCGTCGTGCGCGACTATCGTTGCGATACGGGACGTTTGGCTAAATCAGGAAGATTACCTGATAAGCCAAGTGCCCGCTTCATGATTTCATCTTTCGCGCCAGGCAGTTGACCCGCTAGCTTCATACCGATGCCACGAATCAACTTCTTGGCTGGATTATCGCCTTCAAACAGATCTTTAAAGCCCTGCATTGAAGCAATCATTTTCGCCGCCTCTGCTTTTCTCCAGCGCTCATAACCACGAAGATTGCGCTTGGTACCAATATCCTCACCAGCACCCCATAACGTTAATAGCTCTTGCGCTAAGCTTGCTGCGTCTAATAGGCCAAGGTTCACGCCTTGCCCTGCTAACGGGTGAATCGTATGAGCAGCATCACCCACCAAAGCAACACGCTCTACAGCAAAGTCACGTGCATAACGCATGCGCAGAGGGAAGGCAAAACGATCACCAACCACTTCGCATAAGCCAAGTTTTGAGTCAAATTCAGCAGTCAGTTGCTTGTTAAAATCAGCATCTGACATTGATACAAGCTTCTCTGCACGATTAGGATCCGTTGACCAAACAATCGAACTCATATGGCTTGGCTGCATTGGTAGGAATGCCAAAGGCCCTTGTGGTGTGAATATCTGACGAGCAACGCTGTGATGCGGCTCTGTGGTCTTGATATTCGCGACAATCGCACTGTGGCCGTAATCCCAATGTGTCAGAGGGATGTCTTGCTGCTTACGAACCCAAGAATTTGCGCCGTCCGCTCCAACGACCAACTTGGCTGTCAGTGCTTGTCCATTATCTAATGTTAACCATGCTTCGCTTTCACCAATCGCCATCGTTTTGCAGATTGCAGGCATGTATAGGCTAACGTTGTCTTGCTTCTTAACCTGCTCAAGCAAAGCTAATTGGATCACACGGTTTTCAACAATGTGGCCAAGATTAGGCTGAGCCAAGCGCGTTGAATCAAACTCAATGCGAGCAAAGCTGTCTTGTTCCCATACTTCCATCGCTTGGTAAGGTGCAGCGCGCCTTTGTTCAATGCCTTGCCATGCGCCTAAATTACGAAGAATCAATTCGCTCGAACGACTCAGAGCCGAAACTCGAACATCAGGTAATTCACTAAGCCCTTCGCTAGGTGCCTTGCCTTCAATAACAGCAATTCTTAAGTCACTGTCTTTCAGTGCTGCAGCGAGTGCTAAACCAACCATGCCACCGCCAACAATGGCGATATCAACACTTTGCATCATTATTTTTCTACCTTATCTTTCTACTAGGCCAAGCGTATGACGCAAAAGTGGACCTTTAAGAGGTGGGAGGTTATCGATGACAGCTAACCCAAGATTTCGCCCAATACGA
Source organism: Vibrio sp. R78045 (assembly GCF_042466085.1). Classification (NCBI taxonomy): domain Bacteria; kingdom Pseudomonadati; phylum Pseudomonadota; class Gammaproteobacteria; order Vibrionales; family Vibrionaceae; genus Vibrio; species Vibrio sp. R78045. The sequence goes on along the minus strand of NZ_JAXHBS010000008.1, from coordinate 294,545 downwards.
GCAGTCAAAAAATCGTTTGAAAACAGGTGGACTAGGCTTGATGTCAGCGTTATCGTGGTATCTCTGTCTTGTTCTCTACGCTTTCTAAAGTTAACAAGACCGGTATAACGACCCACGTCATCCAATTGAGAACACAGCTCTTCAGCTAATGAAGCGACGTCACGAATACCGAGGTTAAAACCTTGCCCGGCAATCGGGTGAAGAGTTTGAGCTGCATTACCTATAATCGCGAATCGATGAGAAATATTTTGTTGGCGGTGGCGAAGAATCAATGGGTAGTTAGCACGCTTGCCTACCTTCTTTAATCGGCCAAGTCGCCAACCAAAGTCATTCTGCAACTGCTCAAGAAATTCGTCATCGTTTAAAGCCATAACTTGATGTGCTTGTTCCGGTGACAAACACCAAACCAGCGACAAACGGTTGTCATTCATCGGTAATAGAGCGACGGGCCCATGATGAGTAAAACGCTCAAATGCTCGACCTTGATGGGGTTCACTCGCCACAATATTAGCAATCACAGCGACTTGCTCAAAGTCATGTTCACTCAATGGTATATTCAGTTGCTGGCAACAGGTTGAGATAGCACCATCAGCAGCAACCAATAATTTGGTTGTGACTGTCTTTCCACTTGTCAGTTCAATGGTAGTTAGTGCTTCATCACGTACCACGTTACTGACAGACTCAGGGCAAAGCATCGTAATTGTGGCTTCTGATTCAAGCTTTTGCTGATAGATTCGCCCCACATCCGCCAATTCAACCACATAGCCAAGTGCATCTACCGCAAGCTCTTCACTGTAGATATCTGTCATTCCGGCATGACTTCGATCCGATACGTGAATATCTTTAATCGGAGTCGCAACCGGAGCAATAGCTTGCCACAAGTGCAAAGAATCGAGGATCTGTACCGTGCCATAAGACAAAGCAATCGAACGAGAATCAAACCCTGGATGAGCTTGATGGTTAACCTGATAAGGCTCCACTACCGCAATCGACAAGGAACCTTGACTTAATTGGTTCAGAGCAAGAGCTAACGTAGCCCCTGCCATTGCACCACCAGCAATTACAACATCATACTGAGCCATCATAACCTCAAACCGACAAACGGATTAATGAATGGTTGGAGCCACATCTTCAGATGGGCGAGCACCGAATTCAGCATGAATTGTCAATGCACACGCTTTTACGTGCTCAATAACATGCTCTAGCAACTGTGCTTGCTCTTCTAGATCATCTTCTTCGTCGATACCGAGCTTTGCCATCTCTTCAAGATCAGCTAATGCTTCTTTAGTACCGTCAGACGCTTTGTTTAATTGAGCGCCAACCAGACCTAAACCAGAAATAAAGTGGTTAATCCAGTCAGAAACGCCATCCGCCAAATCAAACAAGCTTGCACTTGCATCTTCATCAGGCAGCAACATAGATAGTTCCATACCTGAACCTGTGATTTCACTGGTCGTTACTTTTAGTGTCGCTTCCGCTAATGTCAAAGCACGATCTGGCCATCCCATACCTTCGTTGGTGTAATCAAAGATAAGTGGTTGCCAGCTTTTATCTGTTAGGTTTAAGCCTCCGCTCAACATACCCGTTAATAAACCATGCATCTCAGCAGGGGTTACGGCTAGACTTGCCGATTGAAGTTCAGTCGCAACCGTTAGGTAGTCAGGTAAAGTAGTTTCGCTCATCAGATAGCTCGCTCAGTTATTCTTTATATCGATAGTTTAATCGTACCACTTCACCCCAATTCTGGTAAGCATCGATCCTGAGCAATTGAAGGATGACTGACTACCAATTGTTCAATTTGCTGAATTACTGTGTGCTCAAGCTCTCATTTACAAACAGTCACTCTGAAAAGCTTGAATCTTAATAGCGGTTTACCTATAGTTTCTCCCTCAGAGGAGATTGCTTCCTCATCGGTACTTGCACTTTTTCTTTTAAAAAAAATGATAAAGAGCAGCAGCCTTAAAAATAGCGCGTTAAAGAGTTCATCCATCATGAGTAATCAAGCGGTAGACGTTGAAATATTAGGAAAACTGACTCGAGTGAATTGTCCCCCAGGGCAAGAAGAGTCATTGATTGCAGCGGCGGCCGATCTTGATAATCGATTGAAAGAGATGGCTGAACGTACTAAGGTAACCAATGAAGTGAAGCTGCTAACGATTGCAGCTCTGAATATTTGCTACGAATTACAAACCAAGAAGTTTGAAGCAAATGACGAACAAAACGCACTGACCGAGCGAATGGAACAGCTCACGACATCACTTTCAGATGTTCTCAGTAAAGTTAAGCACGGACAGCAATAGCGTACACAAAATTTACCCTGGAGTGTTTGTCAGAGGATTCACGTCCCCGAGCCGATAAGCAATCCCTAAGGGTTAGTACTTGAGTGCTATTGAGCATGCTCGGCCTGACCGAGAAGCCTACGGTAATCATTGCTGATCCGCCTTGAACTCGCTGGTTCAAGGGCCATCTATTCTCAACGGCACTTTGGGGTATCCCTTCTTATGAAGACGCTCACACGCAGCGAATTTCGCAAACAGATCCGTATCAAACGCAATGCCTTATCTGGCGAACAACAAACTCAATCCGGTATCGACTTAGTAAAGCAATGTTCTCAACTCAATGAGATTCAGTCAGCTCAACATATTGCCCTCTATATCTCCATTGATGGCGAACTCGATACTCAGCCTTTAGTCGAATGGTTATGGGCGCAAGGTAAGCAAACTTATTTACCAGTATTACACCCCTTCTCTGCCGGACATCTTCTGTTCCTGCACTACTCGCCAACCACACCCACTGTGTTGAATAAATACGGTATTGTCGAACCTCAGCTCAATAAATTGCTCGTTAAGCCGTGCCAACAACTAGACCTTATTCTTACGCCCCTTGTCGGCTTTGACTCCCATGGCCATCGCCTAGGTATGGGCGGCGGATATTACGATCGCACCTTGGCGAAGTGGTTCGAGACAGGGGAAGGCGCAACTCCCATTGGTTTAGCTCATGATTGCCAGCATGTTGATACCCTACCGATTGAAGAATGGGACATTCCGTTACCTAAAATCGTGACTCCGAGTAAAACTTGGCAATGGGAAAACAACCATTAAAGCGCTATAATCGCGCCGCAAACGTTAACCTCGATATATAAACGTTAACTTCAATACGCGAACGATTAATTCAAAGCGCAAGACCTTATTCAGGAGAATGGCATGACTCAAGATGAAATGAAAAAAGCAGCTGGCTGGGCAGCACTTCAATATGTTGAAGAAGGCAGCATTGTCGGCGTAGGTACTGGCTCTACAGTAAATCACTTCATCGACGCACTTGGCACAATGAAAGACAAAATCAAAGGTGCGGTTTCAAGCTCTGTAGCCTCTACTGAAAAATTAGAAGCACTAGAAATCAAAGTTTTTGAGTGCAACGACGTGTTCAAACTAGACATCTATGTCGACGGCGCAGATGAGATTAACGGTTCACGTGACATGATCAAAGGCGGCGGCGCTGCACTGACCCGTGAAAAAATCGTAGCGGCGATCTCTGATAAGTTTATTTGTATTGTTGACGGTACTAAAGCCGTTGATGTATTGGGTAAATTCCCACTGCCTGTTGAAGTTATCCCGATGGCACGTTCATACGTTGCACGTGAACTAGTAAAACTTGGTGGTGACCCAGTTTACCGCGAAGGCTGCACAACCGATAACGGCAATGTGATCTTAGATGTTTACGGCATGGCCATCGAAAATCCAAAACAACTGGAAGATATCATCAATGGTATCGCAGGTGTGGTGACGGTTGGTCTTTTTGCTCACCGTGGTGCTGATGTGGTAATCACTGGCACACCTGAAGGTGCAAAAATCGAAGAATAAATAATAGAAAATTGAGTTTTTCTGTTACTTCATTACATACGGTGCCCAAGGGCGCCGTTTTTTTTGCTTTCTGTCTGTAAAATTATGTCTTATTCCGTAATTTTCTTACCCAAAACATTTTTTTTTTGTTACTTTATTGTTCAGAAGACGCACAGGGAAAACGTTTGTCTCCTGACAAAGTGGTGAATTTGTTCCCCTTTCAGCCATTTTGTAGCACGTGCGCCGCATTTGCCCAACCTTTCCATTTTAAGGACGAGAACAATGGCCAAAGTTTCACTGGAAAAAGAAAAGATTAAAATTCTACTTCTGGAAGGTCTTCACCCTTCTTCTGTAGAAGTACTGCAAGCCGCTGGTTACACAAATATTGAGTACCATAAAGGCTCGCTACCTGAAGATGAACTTCTTGAAGCAGTTAAAGATGCTCATTTCATTGGTATCCGTTCTCGCACAAACATCTCCCAAGAAGTGATTGATGCAGCTGAAAAGCTAGTTGCAGTCGGTTGTTTCTGTATTGGTACTAACCAAGTCAATCTTCAAGCGGCAGCAAAACGCGGTATTCCTGTTTTCAATGCTCCGTTCTCAAACACTCGAAGCGTGGCTGAGCTGGTTCTTGGCCAGGTTCTACTACTATTACGTGGTATTCCTGAAAAGAACGCACTTGCTCACCGCGGCATTTGGAAAAAGAGTGCCGATAACTCAAACGAAGCTCGTGGTAAGCGTCTCGGTATTATTGGTTACGGCCACATTGGTACTCAGCTGGGGATTATTGCGGAAAACCTTGGCATGCGCGTTTACTTTTACGATATTGAAAACAAACTATCTCTAGGTAACGCAACTCAAGTCCATACCATGACTGAATTGCTGAATAAGTGTGACGTGATCTCTTTACACGTACCTGAAACCAATGAAACGAAGAACATGATGGGTAAAGAAGAGTTCGAGCGCATGAAGCCTGGCTCTATCTTTATCAATGCAGCACGCGGTACTGTAGTCGATATTCCGGCTCTGTGTGGCGCTCTAGATTCTGGTCACCTTTCAGGTGCAGCAATTGATGTATTCCCAACAGAACCAAAAACCAATGCCGACCCATTTGAGTCGCCATTGATGCAATTCGATAACGTGATTCTTACTCCTCATGTAGGTGGTTCAACACAAGAAGCACAAGAGAATATCGGTGTAGAAGTTGCAGGTAAGTTGGCTAAATACTCAGATAACGGTTCAACACTATCAAGCGTTAACTTCCCAGAGGTATCATTGCCACTGCATACAGGTACTTCTCGCCTACTTCACATTCACGAAAACCGCCCAGGAATCCTAACTCAAATTAATACCATCTTCGCTGAAGAAGGGATTAACATCGCAGGTCAGTACTTACAGACTGCAGCAGATATGGGTTATGTGGTTATTGATGTAGAAGCAAACCGTTCAGAAGAAGCACTGCTTAAGTTGAAAGAAATTGAAGGCACAATCCGCGCTCGTTTACTTCACTAATCATCGAATTAGATCTTAAGTAACAACAAAAAGGCTCTCACAATGAGAGCCTTTTTAGTATTTAGTCTACCGTAGGTAAATAGATCATGATGATCTAACGACTCTTTGAAGTACGCTCACTACTCTTCTAGTTGGTAGATCACATTCACTCGGTCACGAATGGTGATCGTCGAATCTTCATAAGAATTCGACTCGGTTCTTGCATCCATCGCCATTGAACGCATCAATACAGGCTGAGAAGATTGTGCGTTGTAATCTACGCGCCAAACGTCACCTAACTCTCGTTCAAAACCGCTCGCTAATGATTTGGCTTTTGATCTTGCATCTTTGATTGCTTCTAAACGCGCTTGCTCTTGATACTTAGCTTGGTCACGAACTTGAAGCTGGATGTTATCGATCTGGTTAATGCCCTGCCCAATAGCAATATCCATATACTCATTGAGATTTGCTAACTCATTCACTTGAACTGTCACATTACGTGAAGCTCTATAGCCCACCAATTCAGGCTTACCATCTTTAGGGTAATGGTACTGAGGCGATAAATAGAGGTTCGAGCTGTGCACACTCGCCTCATCTACACCAGCTTGATGCAGCTTGTTAAGAAAACCAGTCACCACTTTATCAACGGTATTTTTAGCCTGTTCAGCAGTCATCGTCGATTCTACGACTCTCACGGAAAATGTCGCCATATCTGGTGTTGCGATCACTTCACCGTAGCCCGTCGTTGAGATATGCGGAAAAGATGGCGAGTTAGCCAATGATGGAAAACTCACAGAACTCAACGCAACAGTAAGAGTAAGAGTAAGAGTAAGAGTAAGAGACGTTGCTAACATCTTTGGTACAAACTTCATTAGGTAGACCTATGCTGAACAAATGTTCTTTTATCATAGAGCAATTTGTAACATAACCAATCCCACGGAAGGACTTCTAACACAACTTTGACGCTGTAAAAACCAACAGCTTACTGAGGTAAGTGATTGTGGGTATAGCTTAATATCGCTTGAGATATCTCTTTTAATACCCCGCTCTCTAGTTGCCAATGGTGCCAATAGATTCGATAAGACAACAAAAAGCCGGGCGTAATATCGATCAATACACCGGACTCTAGCTCATCAATGATCTGCAATCGAGGGATCAAACAATAAGCAACACCTGACAGCGCCAAACGCACAAATGCTTCCGAGCTGCCGACCGTATGATTAATAACGCTGTCCCTTGGTACATTAAAATGATCATGCAAAAACTTCTTATGTAGATCATCGTATTGATCATAAGAAACAGCCGGAGCTTTACTGAGCGTTACGTAATTTACACCCTCAGAAAAATAGCGTTCATGGAAATCCGGACTAGATACACACACATAATCCATCCTACCCAGATAGTCTGCACTGCAGCCCGGAATCGCTTGGGACTCTAAACTGATCGCCCCTGCAACCTCACCGCTTTTAATCTTCTCAATGGTTCTCGATTCACCATGAATCGCAAGATTCAATTCAACCTGACGCGACGTCATTACATCCGATAATGCTGGTAACAACCAAGTTGCTAAGCTATCAGCGTTGGTTGCGATAGAGATCGATAATGGTTGAGAACCCTCTTCATTCATTAGCTCAGGTACAAGCTCATGCTCTAGTAAGCGAACTCGACGATATAAACCCAAAAGCTTTTTACCTGCCGGTGTCGGCCTTGGTGGATTTTCTCTCACTAAAGCCGGCTGTGCTATCCACTTTTCGAGCTGCTTGATACGCTGTGACACCGCTGATTGAGAAATATATAACTGCTCAGCGGCCCTTTCGAAACTGCGTTGTTTTACCACAGCATCGAGTGCTTCTATCCACTTATAGTCCAACCCACGCATCAACTTGCTTCCTTTTTAACCTAATCATCCTTTACATTAGCAACTCTAATAATAGATTAAAATCATTAATTATACTTATTCAAAGGGTCAGAGTATCTTCGCCATATAGCACATAAATATCGTTAAATAAGTGGAGGTTAAAATGAATTTTTGGGTTTTATTACAAGGTTTTGGTCTAGGGGCGAGCATGATCATCCCTATTGGCGCTCAAAATGCGTATGTCCTAAATCAAGGGATAAAGCGCAATCATCATTTAACGACAGCGACAATTTGTAGCCTGCTCGATACCTTATTTATCTCATTGGGTATTTTTGGCGGAGGAGCGATCCTTTCGCAAAATGAATTGTTGTTAACCTCTGTCACTTTGGGTGGTATTACCTTTCTAACGGTCTATGGGTTGTTATCACTACGTAGTGCATTTAGAACACGTACAAGTAATGAATCAAAGGGTGAGATACTGGCTCGTGGCAAGCGTACCGTTGTTTTAGGTGCGTTAGCGGTGACCGTGTTAAACCCGCACCTCTACTTGGATACCGTAGTGATTCTAGGTTCAATCGGTGGGCAATTTGAAGGTAATGACAGAATTGCGTTTGCTATGGGGACGATCTTGGCTTCATTCGTGTGGTTTTACTCATTGTCACTAGGCGCTGCAAAATTAGGCCCAACGCTATCTAAACCGAATGTTAAGAAAGGCATCGATATCGCAGTAGCGGCTATGATGTTTGCTATTGCGTTTGTACTTGCCAACGGACTAGTTGAACAATACGTGTAACCTGATTTCAAAACAAAACGTAGCCCACAAAAAAGGCGGATAACTTAAGTTATCCGCCTTTCTTTATAAAAGCTTATCGCTATAAAAACGAACTAGAGATTAAGCTTCTACTTTATTCATGTGTACATCCATTTGCGGGAATGGAATTTCGATGCCTTCATTATCCAAGCCTTCTTTGATTGCTTGCATCAGGTCGAAATAAACACTCCAGTAGTCAGCCGTGCTAACCCATGGACGAACTACGAAATTAACTGAAGAATCAGCAAGTGTATGAACACCAACTTGAACGCCAGGTTCTTTTAGTACACGCTCATCAGATTCACAGATCTTAGTCAGTAGCGCTTTTGTCTTCTGAAGATCAGCGTTGTAAGAAACACCAATCATTAGATCAATACGTCGCGTCGCATGACGAGAGTAGTTTGTGATTGGACTACCGATAACACTGCCGTTAGGTACTACAACCATTTTGTTGTCTGGCGTTGTTAGGATTGTTTGGAAGATTTGAATAGAATCAACCGAACCTGCTACACCACCAATCTCTACATAGTCACCTGACTTGAATGGACGGAATGCAACAATAAGTACACCGGCAGCAAAATTAGATAGCGAACCTTGTAGTGCAAGACCTACCGCTAAACCAGCAGCACCAATAACAGCGACCACAGATGCAGTTTGAACACCTAGACGACCAAGTGCAGCAATAAGAACAATAACAAACAACAAGTAACGAACTAAACCGTGGATAAACTCCACAACAGCTCGGTCCATTTTCTTCTTCTCAAGAACCTTGGACACGCTATTCGCTATTGCTTTAACGATGATGTTACCGATAAATAAAATTATCAGTGCAGAAATGATATTTACGCCATATTGGATAAATAGGTCTGAATTATTTGTTAACCACTGCTCAGCGTGAGACAAGCCGTCCACAAGTGGGGTTTCAATTGCTGTCGAACTATCAGCCATAATGTGCATCCTCTATATAATATGCTATGGGCTAAACTGCCTTAAGCCAAACTTACTCTACGATAACGAAAAAGATTAACCTCTGTTAAGTCATTGTGTTAAAAGTAAATTAAAGCCAAGTCCTTTTTATAAACTGAACCAAGTTCAGTTTTTCGGCACGATATCCTATCTTTGACAGATTGCAAAGTCATATTTATGTAAGCTTTTGAATTAATAAAACTTACTAATAAACACAAATACCGATAACTAAAAGACTACGAAATTTATTCACCGTAGGCTAGGTTTTTCACATATTTAATACAAGTTTTTATCAGACATAAAAAAACCCGCTCTATGAGCGGGTTTTAAAAACTTAAAGAGTACTTAATTCAAAGAATTATAGTACGTCTACAGCGTTAAGGTCAGCAAATGCTTTCTCTAGACGAGCAACCATTGAAGCTTGACCAGCACGTAGCCATACGCGTGGATCGTAGTACTTCTTGTTTGGAGCAGCTTCGCCAGTTGGGTTACCAATTTGACCTTGTAGGAAGTCGAAGTTGTCAGCAGAGTACTGACGGATACCATCCCAAGTTGCCCACTGTGTATCAGTATCGATGTTCATTTTGATAACACCGTAGCCGATAGACTCTTGGATTTCTGCTTCAGAAGAACCAGAACCACCGTGGAATACGAAGTTTAGAGCGTTAGGTGCAATACCGAACTTCTCTGCACAGTATGCTTGAGAGTCACGTAGGATAGTTGGAGTAAGTACAACGTTACCAGCTTGGTAAACACCGTGTACGTTACCGAAAGAAGCAGCGATAGTGAAACGTGGGCTAACAGCCATTAGTTTCTCGTATGCGTATGCTACGTCTTCTGGAGAAGTGTAAAGCTCAGATGCGTCCATATCAGAGTTATCAACGCCGTCTTCTTCACCACCAGTACAACCAAGTTCGATCTCGATTGTCATGTTCATTTTAGCCATGCGCTCTAGGTACTTAGCACATGTTTCGATGTTCTCTTCTAGAGACTCTTCAGAAAGGTCTAGCATGTGAGAAGAGAATAGAGGCTTACCAGTTTGTGCGAAGAACTCTTCACCAGCGTCTAGTAGACCGTCGATCCATGGAAGAAGTTTCTTAGCAGCGTGGTCAGTGTGCAGGATAACTGGAACACCGTAAGCTTCAGCTACAGCGTGTACATATTTTGCACCAGCTACAGCGCCAAGAACTTGTGCGCCTTGACCTTCAAGTTTAACGCCTTTACCTGCGAAGAATGCAGCGCCACCGTTAGAGAACTGAACAACTACTGGAGCTTTAACTTTAGCAGCTGCTTCTAGTACTGCGTTTACAGAGTCAGTACCAACAACGTTTACAGCAGGAAGAGCAAATTTGTTTTCTTTTGCTACTTCAAATACTTTCTGTACGTCATCGCCAGAAATCACACCAGGTTTTACAAAATCGAAGATCTTAGACATGGAAATAGTCCTATTTATTCTATCGTTTTAAGATTAAAAAACTTAAGTTCAAAAACTTGCAATCGTTTGCTCACAACTTGTGCCATTCTAGCAAAAAAGTGTGATATGCCGCAAACGTTAAAAGGCGAGATTCACATCTCGCCTTTCTGAATCAATTATGCTTTAGCACGCTCTTCAAGCATTGCTACTGCAGGAAGTACTTTACCTTCAACGAACTCAAGGAAAGCGCCACCACCAGTAGAGATGTAAGAAACGTCAGCTTTGATACCGAACTTGTCGATAGCTGCTAGCGTGTCACCACCACCGGCTACAGAGAAACCTGCAGATTCAGCGATTGCTTTAGAGATACCAGCAGTACCCGCTTCGAAGTTCTTAAATTCGAATACGCCTACAGGGCCGTTCCAAAGGATAGTTTTTGCATTGCCGATGATTTCAGCAAGAGCAGCCGTTGAATCTGGACCAAGGTCGAAAATCATGTCGTCGTCTTGAACTTCAGAAACGTGCTTGATTTCAGCTTCAGCGTTTTCATCGAAAGCTTTAGCACATGCAACGTCAGTTGCTACTGGAATAGCACACTCTTTCATTAGCTTCTTAGCTGTCTCAACTAGGTCTGCTTCGTATAGAGACTTACCTACGTTGTGGCCTTCAGCAGCGATGAACGTGTTCGCGATACCACCACCAACAACAAGTTGGTCAGCAATTTTAGAAAGAGACTCTAGAACCGTTAGTTTAGTAGAAACTTTAGAACCACCAACGATAGCAACTAGTGGACGAGCCGGGTTGTCCATTGCTTTGCCAAGAGCTTCAAGTTCAGCAGCTAGAAGAGGACCAGCACATGCTACAGGTGCATAAGTACCAACACCGTGAGTAGAAGCTTGTGCACGGTGAGCTGTACCGAATGCATCCATTACAAAGATGTCACATAGTGCAGCGTACTGCTTAGAAAGTGCTTCTTCGTTTTTCTTCTCGCCTTTGTTAAAGCGAACGTTTTCAAGAACAACTAGTTCACCAGCGTTTAGCTCTAGGCCGTTAACGTAATCTTTCGCTAGCTTAACTTCGCAGTCTAGTGCGTCGTTTAGGTAGTTAACTACAGGTGCTAGAGAGAACTCTTCGTTGTATTCGCCTTCAGTAGGACGACCAAGGTGAGAAGTAACCATAACTTTTGCGCCAGCTTCTAGGCAAAGTTTGATAGTTGGTAGAGATGCAAGGATACGTGCATCTGAAGTTACTTTACCGTCTTTTACTGGTACGTTTAGGTCAGCACGAATAAATACGCGTTTACCTGCAAGTTCCAGGTCAGTCATCTTGATCACAGACATGTTTTGTCCTCTCAAATTTAAATAAATATAAAGTTTTGGAAACTCAGCAACCCTGCTAAGCCTATAAATTATTCAACTGGTAATTCTTTAACTACTCATAATATGTGGATACTTTGTATTTATTTCAAGCTAAAAAATAAATAATCCGCACATTTGCTTCTAGGTCTTACTTCTTGCCTTCAGAAGCTTGCATTGCAAGAACCGTATCCAGCATTCGGTTCGCAAAGCCCCATTCATTGTCACACCACACCAGCATTTTCACTAGGTGGCCGTTGCTCACTCGCGTTTGTGAACCATCAACAATTGCGCTATGGGGATCGTGATTAAAGTCGATGGAAACGAGCGGCGCTTCAGTATAGTCAACTATATTGTGTAATGTACACTGGGACGCATTAACAATGGTTTGATTTACGTCATTAACTTTCACATTTGTATTAATTGTGACACTTAAATCCATCGCAGTTACGTTTACCGTAGGCACACGCACAGATATCGCTTCGAACTTGTTAGAAAATTTCGGGAAGATCCTTTCAATACCTTTGTGCAATTTGGTATCAACAGGAATGATGGATTGGCTTGCAGCTCGAGTACGGCGAAGGTCGCTATGATATGCATCGATCACTTGTTGATCATTCATTGAAGAGTGAATAGTCGTGATGGTCCCAGACTCAATACCAAAAGCGTCATCAAGTACCTTGATGATAGGGACAATACAGTTAGTCGTGCATGAACCGTTGGAAACAATTCGATGGTCAGCTGTGATAGTGTCGTGATTCACACCGTAGATAATGGTGTTATCAAGGTCATTCGCACCAGGATGTGAAAATAGAACTTTTTTAGCCCCTGCAGCGATGTGCGCTAGGCCATCATCTCTACAACCGTAGACGCCTGTACAATCGAGAACAATATCCACCTCAAGGTCACGCCAAGGCAGCAGTTCAATATCAGCAAGATGTAAGATACGAATAGTATCAAACTCGCCTTTATCTTCTGCACCAATACCATGGTGGATATAGATGTGCTCTTGATCGTTGGAGATCTTCTTACCAAAGCGACCGTGACTGGTGTCGTATTGTAATAAGTGAGCCATAGCGTCAGGCTGAGCAAGCTCATTGACAGCTACCACTTTGATTTGTTGGCTTTTGCCACTTTCATAGACAGCGCGCAATACATTACGCCCTATTCGTCCAAATCCATTTATCGCGACTTTTAGCATAGTTCCGTACATCTAACCAAAATTTCGTGCAACAGATGATAACTGAATCCTACCCAAAAGGCATTACTTGAATACCTCAGTCTACTTAGGACAGGTTGATCTGCTACTTATAAAGATGAGTCTAGGAGAAAACAAATCCCAGATACAAAAAACCGAGCTCAGCGCTCGGTTTTTTCCTTCATTTAACTGTTAGCACAAGGCCATCAGTCAATGATTAAGCAAGAAGCTCTTTCGCTGTGTTTACTACATTTTCAGTAGTGAAACCGAACATCTTGAATAGCTCACCCGCTGGTGCAGATTCGCCGAACGTTGTCATACCGATGATCTTGCCACCGAAACCAACGTACTTGTACCAGAAGTCAGCGATGCCAGCTTCTACAGCGATACGTGCAGTTACGTCAGATGGAAGTACAGATTCGCGGTATTCAGCGTCTTGCTTATCGAATGCGTCAGTTGCAGGCATAGAGACTACGCGTACTGCTTTACCTTCAGCTGTTAGTTGTGCTGCTGCTTCAACAGCAAGCTCAACTTCAGAACCTGTAGCAATGATGATTAGCTCTGGCTTACCAGCACAATCTTTCAGGATGTAACCACCCTTAGCGATATTAGCTACTTGCTCTGCGTTACGATCTTGTTGTGCAAGGTTCTGACGAGAGAAGATTAAAGATGAAGGACCATCTTTACGCTCAATAGCCAGTTTCCAAGCAACTGCTGATTCAACTTGGTCACATGGACGCCATGTGCTCATATTTGGAGTCAGACGTAGAGAAGCGATCTGCTCAACCGGTTGGTGAGTCGGGCCATCTTCGCCAAGACCGATAGAATCGTGCGTGTAAACTTGGATGTTCTGAACTTTCATCAGAGCAGCCATACGCATTGCGTTACGCGCGTATTCCATGAACATTAGGAACGTTGCACCGTAGGGTACGAAACCACCGTGCAGAGCGATACCGTTCATGATAGCCGTCATACCGAACTCACGTACACCGTAGTGGATGTAGTTACCAGAGAAGTCAGTTGCTTCAAGAGACTTAGAACCAGACCACATAGTTAGGTTAGAAGGCGCAAGGTCAGCAGAGCCGCCCATGAATTCAGGTAGCATCGCACCGAACGCTTCTAGTGCATTTTGAGACGCTTTACGTGAAGCGATGTTAGCTGGGTTAGCTTGAAGGTCAGCAATGATTGCGTTTGCTTTCTCTTCCCACTCAGCTGGAAGTTCGCCGTTAGTACGACGTTTGAATTCTGCTGCTAGCTCTGGGTAAGCCGCTGCGTATGCGTCAAACTTAGCATTCCACGCTGCTTCTTTCGCTGCGCCTGCTTCTTTCGCATTCCACTCAGCTGCGATATCTGCTGGGATTTCGAAAGGACCGTGTTCCCAACCAAGTGCTGCTTTAGTTGCTGTGATTTCATCTGCACCTAGTGGAGCACCGTGACAGTCGTGCGTACCCGCTTTGTTTGGAGAACCAAAACCGATGATAGTTTTAGTACAGATAAGTGTTGGACGAGGATCTGCTTTAGCCGCTTCAATTGCAGCATTGATAGCGTCAGCATCGTGACCATCAACAGCAGGGATTACATGCCAACCGTAAGCTTCAAAACGCTTAGGTGTATCGTCAGAGAACCAACCTTCAACTTCGCCATCAATAGAGATGCCGTTGTCATCCCAGAAAGCAACCAACTTACCAAGGCCTAGCGTACCCGCTAGAGAACATGCTTCGTGAGAGATACCTTCCATCAGACAACCATCACCCATGAATGCATAAGTGTAGTGGTCTACGATGTCGTGGCCTTCTTTGTTGAACTGTGCAGCCAGTGCTTTCTCAGCCATTGCCATACCAACAGCATTAGTGATGCCTTGACCTAGAGGGCCTGTCGTTGTTTCGATACCAGGAGCGTAACCGTACTCAGGGTGACCAGGCGTCTTAGAGTGCAGCTGACGGAAGTTCTTAAGGTCTTCAATTGAGAGCTCGTAACCTGCCAGATGAAGCAGAGAGTAAATCAACATTGAACCATGCCCGTTAGACAAGATAAAACGGTCGCGGTCAGCCCACTCTGGGTTTCCTGGGTTGTGGTTCAAGTGACCACGCCAAAGAACTTCAGCGATGTCAGCCATACCCATAGGTGCGCCAGGGTGGCCTGAATTTGCTTGTTGAACGCCATCCATGCTAAGTGCGCGAATTGCATTGGCTAGATCTTTACGAGAAGGCATGTCTGCTCCTGAGTACATAAGCGATTTAAAAAAGAGATTAATGCTAAAATTTTCATTCTTATTAGCGCGGGTATTCTCTCAAACGACTTTAGCGACTGCAAACGTTTTACTGGCATTTTAACAGTCATTTTTCGCAATTTTCGAACATTTACATCGCTTGGCAATGGCTTATACCGACCGATACGCAAACGTTTAGTTATGACATATCATAAAAAAGAGCTTGTAATTCGACCGCTGGAATTTAGAATAGCCGTCTAGATGTAGAAACACCTACAAAATATACTGTATTTAATGGCAGCGCTTGCTAGCTTGCGATGCCTAAAATTATTTGCATTTAACTGTTTGCAACTAAAAACTAATTGCAACTAAAAACTAAAAGTGGAGCTCTCATGGCTAAGCACCTATTCACTTCTGAATCTGTTTCAGAAGGCCATCCAGATAAAATTGCAGACCAAATCTCTGATGCTGTTCTTGATGCCATCTTGGAACAAGATCCAAAAGCACGTGTTGCTTGTGAGACTTACGTAAAAACCGGCATGGTTATGGTTGGCGGTGAAGTAACAACGTCTGCATGGGTTGATATCGAAGAAATCACTCGTGAAACAGTACGTGAAATTGGTTACGTTCATTCTGATATGGGCTTTGACGCTGACTCTTGTGCCGTTCTAAACACAATTGGTAAGCAGTCTCCAGACATTAACCAAGGTGTCGATAAAGCAGACCCTAAAGAGCAAGGCGCTGGCGACCAAGGCATCATGTTTGGTTACGCGACTAACGAAACACCAATCCTAATGCCAGCTCCAATTACTTACTCTCATCTTCTTGTTAAGAAGCAAGCTGAAGTACGTAAGAGCGGCAAACTTGACTTCCTTCGCCCAGATGCGAAATCTCAAGTAACATTCCAGTACGACCAAGGTAAGATTGTTGGTATTGATGCTGTTGTTCTTTCTACTCAACACTGTGATTCAGTAACAACTCCGGATCTACGTGAAGCGGTAATGGAAGAGATCATCAAGCCAGTACTTCCTGCTGAATGGATCAACAAAGACACTAACTTCTTCATCAACCCAACAGGCCGTTTCGTAATCGGTGGCCCAATGGGTGACTGTGGTTTAACAGGTCGTAAGATCATTGTTGATACCTACGGCGGCGCAGCTCGCCACGGTGGCGGTGCATTCTCTGGTAAAGATCCATCGAAAGTTGACCGTTCTGCAGCTTACGCAGCGCGTTACGTTGCGAAAAACATCGTTGCTGCTGGTATGGCTGATCGTTGTGAGATTCAACTGTCTTACGCTATCGGTGTTGCAGATCCAACATCTATCATGGTTGAAACGTTTGGTACTGAGAAAGTCGCTCACGAAATCATTATTGAAGCGGTTCGTCAAAACTTCGACCTACGTCCATACGGTCTTCAAGAAATGCTGAACCTTCTTCAACCTATCTACAAGCAGACAGCTGCATACGGCCACTTCGGTCGTGAAGAGTTCCCTTGGGAAGCGACTGACAAAGCAGCAATCCTTGCCGACTTCGCCGGTCTAAAATAATTTAGCCACTGCGATTTGTTTCTTTAAAGCCCTTACTTGTTAGTAAGGGCTTTATTTTTATGTACTTATCTAACCCTTACTCTGCGTAACTCGCTCTACCTGCCTTCTTTACAGTTAACCACTTAGTATAAAAAGCCATTGATAATTTGTGTTTTCTAGTACTAATGACAATAGTTAAGGTAACTCCTAGCAGATCAAGCTCACATTTAACCCCAATGCAGTTAAGCCTAATATCAATAGTTAAGTGAACGCTAGAACAATAACTAGGACGATAACGAGCACTTTAGCTCAATCCCATAATGCTCATTTAAGCCACAATATTGAGCTCTATGGAATTATAACTAGGACGTTATTTAACTAGGGGGATCTATGCCTCGTACCGCGCACCCATCCGAACTGAACGATAAAAAACACAAGGTCAGCGATCAGGATTATGCTCGCACCATTCCTTGCAACCAAATCAGTATTTCTGCACCCTTTCATTGGTTGTCGCTTGCTCTGCATGACTTAGTGAGAATGCCATTAATCAGCGCGTTTTACGGGCTGTGCTTTATGGCTGCGGCAATCGCCATTGTTCAACTTGTCCAGTGGCAAGGAACGCACTTGGTCGTGATGCCAAGTTTGATCGTGTACATGTTGATAGGGCCATTTCTTGCTCTGGGCTTGTATGACGCTGCTTGGGAAAGAGAAAAAGGGCACAACGCTAGTCTATTGCACTCGATGAAAGCCATCACGCGTAATTCTACCCATCAATGGGCCTTTGCGATTGTATTAATGGTCGCGATGATATTCTGGATGCGTATCGCTGCGTTATTGCACGCACTCTACCCTTCAGTACAAGGCGCGCCATTGACCGAATTTGCTCCCTTTTTAATCACGGGTTCTGTGATTGGTTTTGTTATCGCAAGCCTAATATTCAGTATTTCTGCCTTTTCAATTCCATTGATGATGGAGAGACGTGTTGATGTCATGAGCGCTATTTTCACTAGCTTTAATGCCGTGAAATCGAACATCCCTGCAATGGTCGTGTGGGCGAGTATTATTTGTACCGGTATTCTGGTGGGCTTTGCAACCTACGGAATCGGAATGATCGTCACCATGCCGCTACTTGGCTATGGTACATGGCATGCTTATCATGAAATCATCAAAAAGAAACATCACGTATAAATCGTAGAGAGATCGACGAGCAGTGTTATTATGAGGCCTTAGCGTTAATGCTGAGGCCTTTTATTTGGAGTTAACTCGCTTGTCATACACCCCGCAACAACATCGAGCCAATAAGAAATTGGCGGAATGCTTAACCACCGCTAACCAACATTTCTCACGTGTATTTCCATGCCCGCTCATCACTTACAAGTTAAGAGGTAAGGCAGCAGGAAAAGCCTACTTGCAGCTGAATGAAATTAAGCTCAACCAAATACTTTTTACAGAAAATGAAGAAGCCTTTATCAACGAAGTGATCCCTCATGAAGTCGCACACCTGATCACACATCAAGTCTTTGGACGCGTTAGACCGCACGGCAATGAATGGAAGTACGTAATGGAAAAGGTATTTAACGTACCAGCCAAAACCACTCACAGCTTTGAAATCACCTCAGTACAAGGGAAAACCTTTGAGTACCAATGTGAGTGCACCACTTACCCGTTATCCATAAGGCGACACAATAAAGTACTTCGAAACCAATCGACCTACCGTTGCCAACTGTGCCAGCAAACCTTAGCTTTTACGGGGACTCAACTAAGCTAGTTAGGGGTTGATTAACTCAATAGAATAAATCTAATAGAGAGATCTAACATTTGAGTGCTAGACTGATGTTTATCATACTTTTATCAGTCTTTTTCTATGCAAAAAATCACCTTCAAAGCATTTGGCCTACCTATGTCTTTTTACTTAACGATAGTATTGGGCCTACTGGTAACCCAAAGTGTTTTCGCGGCACCACCGAGCTCATTTTCCAAAGCAAAAAAAGAAGCAGTGAAGATTTATCTCGACCACCCGACCTCATTTTATTGTGGCTGTGACATTACTTGGAAAGACAAAAAGAAAGGTATTCCCGACCTTGATGGTTGTGGTTATCAAGTCAGAAAACAACAAAAGCGAGCGAGTAGAATTGAGTGGGAACATGTGGTCCCAGCTTGGCAGTTCGGCCACCAGCGTCAATGCTGGCAAGACGGCGGACGTAAGAACTGCACTCGAAATGACAAGATATTCAAATCGATGGAAGCCGATCTTCATAACCTGACACCTGCCATTGGCGAGGTTAACGGTGATCGATCCAATTACAATTTCAGTCAGTGGAATGGAATGGATGGCGTGAGCTATGGTCAGTGTGAAATGCAGGTCAACTTCAAACAGCGCAAAGTTATGCCACCGGACCGAGCAAAAGGATCTATCGCGCGAACTTATCTTTATATGAGCCAAGAATACGGTTTTAAACTATCTAAGCAGCAAACGAACCTGATGATGGCATGGAACAAGCAATTTCCCGTAAATAAATGGGAATGTACTCGTGATGAGCGAATCTATGCTATCCAAGGTAATCACAACCCATTTGTCTACCCTGCTTGTAACTAACTTCTACCACACAATCACCTCGAACAAACAAGAGTTTCAAAATTGCCTCTGAAACTCTTGCCCTACCCTTGTTTTTTCGACTAAAAGCATCCATGTTAGGCAGAGATAAAATACCCAAATGAACATATTTATAGGTTTACCAGCATGAGAATCCCTCGTATCCATCACCCAGAACGCATTCATCAGTTAGGTTCACTCGCTTTAGGCGAAGATGCCGCGGGTCATGTTGGTCGAGTCCTTCGCATGAAAGAAGGCCAAGAAGTGCTTCTATTTGATGGCAGCGGCGCTGAATTTCCATCAACCATTGCAGAAGTATCAAAGAAGAATGTCACAGTTAATGTTACTGAACGTATCGAGCGTAGCAGCGAATCTCCGTTAGACTTGCATTTAGGCCAAGTGATTTCACGTGGTGATAAAATGGAGTTTACGATTCAGAAATCGGTTGAGCTTGGTGTCAACACCATTACCCCACTGATTTCAGAGCGCTGTGGCGTTAAGCTTGATACTAAACGCTTCGAGAAAAAGCTCGCGCAGTGGCAAAAGATTGCTATCGCAGCATGTGAACAATCAGGCCGTAATACGGTTCCAGTTATTCGTCCAATCATGCAACTTGAAGAGTGGTGCAGCGAACCGAGTGAAGCGTTAAAGCTAAACCTGCATCCTCGTGCAAAATACTCAATTAACACCCTTCCAGAACCCATCAGCAAGGTGCGCCTGTTGATTGGCCCTGAAGGTGGATTGTCAGCTGAAGAAATCGGTATGACAGAACAATACAAATTTGAAGAGACGCTACTCGGCCCACGTGTACTTCGTACCGAGACAGCAGCTCTAACCGCAATTACTGCCTTACAAGTCCGCTTTGGCGATCTAGGCTAGGAGAAAAAAATGATCAAACTTGGCATCGTAATGGATCCAATTTCATCCATTAACATCAAAAAAGACTCTAGCTTTGCCATGATGCTTGAAGCTCAGCGTCGTGGTTACGAAATCCATTACATGGAAATGGATGATCTACATTTAGATCAAGGCGTAGCCATTGCTGACACTAAGGTTGTTGAACTAAAAGAAGACCCAAATGGTTGGTACGAATTCAAATCAGAACAAACTATTGCATTATCTGATTTAGATGCAGTATTGATGCGTAAAGATCCTCCGTTTGATACTGAGTACATCTACGCTACTTACATTCTTGAGCGTGCTGAAGAAAATGGTGCACTGATCGTCAATAAGCCGCAAAGCCTTCGCGACTGTAACGAGAAACTGTTCACAGCCTGGTTCCCTGAACTCACGCCAACAACAATCGTAACTCGTAAAGCTGAAAAAATTAAAGCGTTTCGAGAAGAACACGGTGATGTGATCCTAAAACCACTTGATGGCATGGGCGGCGCGTCTATCTTCCGAGTGAAAGAAGGCGATCCAAACGTATCAGTGATCATTGAAACTTTGACTAACCATGGCCAAAACTACGCAATGGCACAAACTTTTGTTCCAGACATCAGCAATGGTGATAAGCGTATTCTTGTGGTTGACGGTGAACCAATGCCTTACTGCCTAGCGCGTATTCCTGCTAAAGGAGAAACTCGAGGTAACCTTGCCGCTGGTGGTACAGGTGAAGCTCGTCCGCTAAGTGAAACCGATTGGGCTATCGCAAGAGCAGTTGCTCCTGCACTTAAAGAGAAAGGCTTAATCTTTGTCGGACTTGATGTTATCGGCGACAAGCTGACTGAAATTAACGTGACAAGCCCTACTTGTATCCGTGAAATTGAAGCTGCTTTTGATATTTCGGTAACGGGTAAATTAATGGATGCAATCGAGCGTCGCGTTAACGCTAAATAGCCTAAACTAAAGAAAGCCTTAGCTATTCGAAAACACAAAAATATCTAGGCAAAGAACAATGAGCGGCTTTACGTCGCTCTTTTTCCTTTACTGGGAACACACTGGCAGGAGGCTCTATGAATTTAACGAACCACTTTCTGGTCGCTATGCCCGGAATGAAAGATCCATATTTTCAAAATTCGGTGATCTACCTTTGTGAGCACAATGACGAAGGTGCGATGGGCTTGATGATCAACGCCCCTATCGATGTCACTGTCGGCAGCATGCTTAAGCAAGTTGAGGTTGATTCTGAACAGCCGAAACCCAACCAAGCAAGCCTTGATAAGCCAGTACTTAATGGTGGGCCAGTCGCAGAAGACCGAGGGTTTATTTTGCACAAACCCAAAGGCAGTTATCAATCCAGCATCAACATGACGGATCAAATCTCGGTAACAACCTCGAAAGATATTCTAATGGTGTTAGGTACAGAAGATGAACCAATGCATTATCTGGTCGCGCTTGGTTATGCAGGATGGGAGCCAGGACAACTAGAAGTAGAGCTTACAGAAAACTCATGGTTAACCGTAGAAGCGGATCCAAAGGTTATTTTCGATACGCCAATTTCAGAACGCTGGAAAGTTGCCGTGCAGATGTTAGGCATTAATGCAGCTCAGCTTTCAGCAGACGCTGGTCATGCTTAGCCCAAACCAGTGAATAACACCTCAAACACAGACAAATTTGGAAACTTCATGTCACGAACAATTATGGCATTTGACTACGGTACAAAAAGTATCGGTAGTGCGATAGGACAGGAAATCACGGGCACAGCCAGCCCTTTAAAAGCCTTCAAAGCCAAAGATGGTATCCCGAATTGGGATGATATTGAAAAGCAAATTAAAGAGTGGCAGCCAAACCTTATCGTTGTTGGCTTACCAACCGATCTTCATGGTAAAGATTTAGCAGCCATTACACCGAGAGCAAAGAAGTTCGCAAACCGTCTTAAAGGACGCTTTGGTGTGGATGTTGAACTGCATGATGAAAGACTTTCTACGACAGAAGCAAGGGCCGACCTTTTTGAAATGGGTGGCTATAAAGCGCTAAGTAAAGGCAATGTTGATAACCAATCAGCTGTTGTCATTTTAGAAAGTTGGTTTGAAGCGCAATATTCTTAGCAAAAATTAAGTGAGCAAAATTTGAGCTAATTTATGATCCCACACGAATTTAACTCCGTAGTGCCAGAGCAAGTCATAATAAGGACGTGGGAGTTCATATGAAAATTTTTCTAGCAATATTCACCTCTCTAGCAATCACAGCGTGCAGTTCAATGAGCGGAGGCTCAGCAGGCTATACCGGTGAACAATATCCGACAAAAATTAAATTAGAGAAAGAACGAGGATATTCTGGTAACAACAATAGTTACGGCAATCACTAATTTATCTAGCCCAAAAAACCGCCTTCACAGCGGTTTTTTCAGCATTTAGCATCGATCTAACCCATATCAATTTTAACTCCCGCTAAGGCTCCCACTCCGTAATCGTCATCACCACGTTTAGTCTTGAGCATCAAGCGCAAATCATTAGCGGAATCGGCACTATGGAACGCATCCTCTTCACTGATCTTGCCTGCAACGACTAAGTCATACAAAGCTTGGTCAAAGGTCTGCATCCCAATCTCTTTTGATTTAGCCATTGTCGACTTGAGTTCATGTAACTCACCTCTACGAATCAAATCAGACACCCGTGGGCTGTTGAGTAGGATTTCGAACACACCATGGCGACCACTACCATTCTTATCTCGGATTAATTGCTGAGCAACGACACCACGTAGATTCATCGACAAATCAAATAAGAACTGATCTTTTTGCTCTTTCGGCACCAAGTGAAGAATACGCTCTAGCGCTTGGTTGGCATTGTTGGCATGTAAAGTCGCCATGCAAAGGTGACCGGTTTCAGCAAACGTCATCGCGTACTCCATGGTTTCACGGGTACGGATTTCACCAATCAAGATCATGTCAGGGGCTTGGCGTAACGAGTTCTTAAGCGCGACTTCATAGCTCTCGGTATCGAGCCCAACTTCTCGCTGAGTCACAATGCACTTTTTATGTTCGTGCACGAACTCAATCGGGTCTTCAACCGTCAAGATATGCCCCGAACGGTTGGTATTGCGATACCCCGTCATCGCAGCCATTGAGGTTGATTTACCAGAACCTGTAGCCCCAACCACCAACACAAGTCCGCGTTTTGCGATTGAAAGGTCTTGTAGTACGTCTGGAAGCTTTAATTGTTCGAAGGTTGGGATGTTAGTCTCGATACGTCGAATTACCGCTCCTGGTAGCTCTCGCTGAAAGAATGCGCTAACACGAAAACGACCAAAATCACGCACAATAGCAAAGTTAGCCTCACGCGTTTGTTTGTACTCGTCGCGCCTGTCTTGCTCCATCATCGCATCCAGTAACAGCGCAACCTGAGCCGCATTCAGTTTCTCTCCCTGAGGTCGCAATTCACCATCAACACGAAACAGAACCGGTGCATCTACCGTGATGTAAAGATCCGACGCTTTTTGTGAAAGCATACCTTCAAGAATTTGATTCAATTCCATTTTTATCACCTTGATTAAAACATAGAGGCTTGAATTTCGATCTTTTTCTCGACCTCGTCCGAATCAACCAAACCTTGCGCGATCAATTGCTTCGCATTTTGCTCCATGGTTTGCATGCCATGTGCGGCACCCGTTTGAATGATCGAGTACATCTGCGCGACTTTGTCTTCACGGATCAAGTTTCTAATTGCAGGTGTCGCCATCATTATTTCATGACAAGCCACACGACCACCACCAACACGTTTTAACAGCTTTTGAGCAATCACCGAGCGTAGTGATTCAGATAACATTGAACGAACCATATCTTTGTCGCTACCTGGGAAAACGTCGATAATACGGTCGATAGTTTTTGCCGCAGAGCTTGTATGCAAAGTACCAAAAACTAAGTGACCCGTTTCAGCTGCGGTTAACGCTAAGCTGATCGTCTCTTGGTCACGAAGTTCACCAACAAGAATCACGTCCGGATCCTCACGTAATGCACTGCGCAACGCCGCTTTAAAGCTGTGAGTATCACGATGAACCTCACGCTGGTTTACTAGGCATTTATTATTGGTGTGAACGAATTCAATTGGATCTTCAATCGTCAAAATGTGTTTGTTGTGATTGCGGTTTACGTAATCCACCATCGCCGCCAAAGTTGTCGATTTACCAGAACCTGTAGGGCCAGTGACAAGCACTAAACCTTTCTCGTAGTTCGCAATCTTTTCAAAGATTTCTGGCGCACCAAGCTGATCTAAAGTCGGGATCTCTACAGGGATAGTTCGAAAGACAGCAGCACACCCACGAGCTTGATTAAAAGCATTAACACGGAAGCGACCAACATTGGGTAATTCAAAAGAGAAGTCGACTTCCAATTTTTCCTCAAACTCACCGCGTTGTGAATCGTCCATGATCTCAAAAACTAAACGATGTACATCAGCATGACTCAAAGCTGGTATTCCAAGCTTCCTTACTTCACCATCTATACGTACCATTGGAGATACACCCGCAGAAAGATGTAGATCTGACGCGTTATGCTTTACACTAAAATCTAGTAACTCAGTGATATCCATTTATTTTCCCTTAAGTAAAGTCAGCTATGAGTAGTATTCAACAAAATATAGAACAAATCACCTCACAGATTCGTAGTGCTGAGAAAAAGTGCGGACGAGATCCAGACTCCGTGCAACTTTTAGCCGTCAGCAAAACTAAACCTATTGATGCGATTCTAGAAGCCGCACTCGGAGGCCAAGTTGCCTTTGGTGAAAACTATGTTCAAGAAGGTGTTGATAAAGTAAAACACTTTTCAGAACATCATTCTAATCTAAATTTGGAGTGGCATTTTATTGGTCCAATTCAATCCAATAAAACCCGTCCAATCGCTGAAAGCTTCCAATGGGTTCATTCTGTCGACCGCGATAAAATCGCACAAAGGCTCAATGATCAGCGACCAAGCGAGCTTCCACCTCTGCAAGTTCTCATCCAAGTAAATACCAGCGGTGAAAATTCCAAATCAGGAACGTCAGAAGAAACAGTTTTTGCACTCGCAGAGTTGATTTCGTCGCTCCCTAACCTCACTTTAAGAGGATTGATGTCAATTCCTGCAAACGTCTCTGACTATCAATCACAGCTTAATGCATTTTCTCAATTGGCAAAGCTTCAACAAAAGCTAGTCGCTAAGTATGCAGACATTGATACCCTTTCGATGGGTATGAGTGGTGATATGGATGCAGCAGTTGAGGCTGGTAGCACAATGGTTCGTATTGGAACGGCTATTTTCGGTGCTCGTGATTACGCGAAATAGCACAGCAAGTAACAAGAAATAGCTACAGCAAGCAACAACAAGTAGCAACGAAAAATACAGTATTGATACCGCTTCGCTTTAACCGCGCAGCGACACGCTCAGGATTTTATATATGGAACATAAGAACATCGCCTTTATTGGGGCAGGAAACATGGTTCGCTCAATTGTAGCGGGCTTAGTAGCAAGTGGTTATCCAGCGCAAAAGATTACGGCAACAGCGCCTTCAGAAACCAGAAGGCTGCCGTTAGAGCAAGAATACGGCATCAATACTACCAGCGATAATATTGCCGCAGCTGAGCAAGCAGACGTTGTTGTATTATCAGTGAAGCCACAAATGATGGCTAATGTATGTAACCCCTTACAAAGCATCGACTTTAGCAACAAACTGGTTATCTCAATTGCTGCGGGTATTAATGCGAATCGACTCAATGAGATGTTAAACTGCCAACTGAACCTTGTTCGTGTGATGCCAAACACGCCATCACTGCTTGGTAAAGGGATGAGCGGTCTTTATGCCGACTCAGCGGTCAGCCAAGATGATAAAGACTTCGCTTCTCAGCTGATGCAAGCTGTAGGTGAAGTCAGCTGGGTTGAGCAAGAGTCTGGTATCAACAACATCATTGCGGCAGCGGGGAGTGCTCCAGCTTACTTCTTCCTGTTTATGGAAGCGATGCAAGCTGAGGCAATCAACCAAGGCTTCGACCAAGAAACCGCTCGTAAATTAGTGCAGCAGTCTGCATTAGGCGCGGCAGAGATGGTGGTAGCGAATCCAAATACTGAATTATCTACTCTGCGTGAACAAGTGACTTCAAAAGGCGGAACAACCGCAGAAGCGTTGCGCACGTTCAATGAACATCAACTATCAGACATCGTAGCCAAAGCCATGCAAGCGGCAGTCGCTCGAGCTGAAGAGATGGAAAAACTGTTTTAATACTCGTTACAGTACAAAAGCATTATGTCGTTCGGGTTATACCTAAGCGGCAAGTAAATCCGAAAAAGGAAACAATATGAATTCGATGAGCTTTCTGATCTCGACCGTTTTTGATCTTTACATCATGGTTGTGATCTTGCGTATCTGGCTACAAGCATCACGTGCAGATTTCTACAACCCGTTCTCACAATTTATCGTAAAAGCGACACAACCGGTTGTAGCCCCACTACGCCGAGTGATTCCATCAATCGGCAGCCTTGACCTTGCGACTGTTGTTTTCGCTTATGTGCTGTGTGTACTTAAGTTCGTCGCTCTAAACTTGATTATCTCTGGCGGTGCGGCTGTATTTGATATCAGCTTCCTGATCTTTGGCGCCCTTTCTCTGCTCAAAGCGGCGGGAGGTTTAATTTTCTGGGTTCTACTAATCCGTGCAATCCTGAGCTGGGTTAGCCAAGGCCGAAGCCCAATCGAGTACGTGTTCCATCAACTGACTGAACCAATGTTAATGCCTATTCGCCGTATCCTTCCTGACATGGGTGGTTTCGATCTAAGCGTACTGGTTTTGTTTATTGTACTGCAGTTTGCAAACTTCCTAATGGGCGACATGATCGGCCCTATTTGGTATCAGCTATAATTCAAGTACGAACATCAGGTACTTTGACGATGCCAAAAGCCGTTTGGGCCGAGGAGGACGATATTCTTCTTAGGCTTTATATCCAACCCAAAGCAAGCCGCGATAAAATCGTTGGCCTGCACGGCGAAGAACTAAAAATTGCCATTACCGCACCACCGGTTGATGGCAAAGCCAATGCCCACTTAGCGAAATACCTTGCGAAACAGTTTAAGGTCGCTAAAGGGCAAATTAAGATAGAAAAGGGAGAGCTCGGTCGGCATAAGCAAGTTCGAATATGCTCGCCAAGCCAAGTCCCAACTGAAGTCAAAGCCATCCTATGATGGCTTTTTGCTATTTATTGGAGTCACTCTATGCGTCTATGGATTACAGCACTACTCACCGCTCTTGTTGCCCTACCAAGCTCAGCAGGACAATTTAAAAACATTAAGGATGTCGAGGTTCACTACTCGGCTTTTAACTCGACATTTCTAACAGCTCAAGTCGCTAAGCAATATAAGCTTAAGCGAAATGGCTACTCAGCGATTCTGAACATCAGCGTTTTAGACAAAGCTTCCCTTGGCAAGCCAGCAACAACGGCTAAAATCACGGGAACAGCGAAGAACCTTGTAGGCAACACTCGCACGCTTAACTTCCGCGAAATAAAGGAAGGTGATGCGATTTATTACCTAGCTGAGTTCCCTGTAACACACGAAGAAAACATCACTTTTAATATCGATGTTAACGCAGGTTTGAAAGGCACTGGCCCACTGCGATTCACACAAAAATTCTATATAGAAGAGTAGCTTCAACCACCACTTTTCTGTTCACTAACTTATTAGAGCCACATCCCCATGAGTAAGATTGTTTTAGCCACAGGCAACCAAGGTAAAGTTCGCGAGATGGCAGATATTCTGTCTGAGTTTGGTTTTGACGTTGTCGCGCAAAGTGAGTTTAACGTTTCAGAAGTCGCTGAAACGGGAACAACTTTCATTGAAAATGCCATCATCAAAGCTCGCCACGCTGCGAAAGAGACGGGGCTACCAGCCATTGCTGACGATTCTGGCTTAGAAGTTGATTACCTTAATGGTGCACCCGGTATCTACTCAGCGCGTTACTCAGGTGAAGGGGCGACTGATAAGCAAAACATCGAAAAGCTTTTAGATGCTATGCAAGGTGTCGACGTTGAAAAACGTACCGCTCGTTTCCACTGTGTGTTGGTTCTAATACGTCACGAAAACGATCCAACACCATTGGTGTGTCACGGTAAATGGGAAGGTCGTATTCTGACTGAAGAACACGGTGAGAATGGCTTTGGCTACGATCCTGTATTCTTTGTGCCAGAAGATAACTGCGCCTCAGCAGAGCTTGAATCGTCGCGTAAAAAGCAACTATCACACCGTGGTAAAGCCCTCGCGTCATTATTTAAGACTCTCAAAGAGCAAGCTCTGTAATGCACAATACAGCGCTAATTCCACCCGCACTTAGCCTTTATGTCCACATCCCATGGTGTGTACAAAAGTGTCCGTATTGTGATTTTAACTCTCACGCTCTCAAAGCCGAGATCCCAGAAAAAGAGTACATCGATGCACTGCTTGAGGATCTCGATACTGACATTGAAAAATATCAGCTCGATGGTATGCCTCGTCCGCTACATTCGATCTTTATTGGTGGCGGAACCCCAAGCCTGTTTTCTCCTGAAGGAATTGGCCGATTGCTACAAGGCATTGAACAGCGTATCCCGTTCAAACCTGAAATAGAAATCACCATGGAAGCCAACCCGGGAACTATCGAAGCTGAGCGTTTTGCTGGTTACCAAAAGGCAGGGGTGAGTCGAATCTCGGTAGGCGTACAAAGTTTTGAGCAAGAGAAACTGGAAAGGCTTGGGCGTATTCATGGTCAAGATGAAGCGGTCAACGCAGCTTACTTAGCGCATAAGATTGGATTAAATAGCTTCAACCTAGATCTAATGCACGGCTTACCGGATCAAAGCATTGATCAGGCCTTGGCTGATCTAGACAAAGCGATCGAGCTCGACCCTCCACATTTGTCTTGGTATCAGCTAACAATAGAACCTAACACCATGTTCTATTACAAAACGCCCAAACTGCCTGACGATGATGACCTTTGGGATATCTTCGACTTGGGTCATAAGAAGCTCGCAGACGCAGGGTATGTGCAGTACGAAATTTCAGGCTACAGCAAGCCGGGATATCAGTGTCAGCATAATCTCAACTACTGGCGCTTTGGTGACTACCTAGGTATTGGCTGTGGCTCTCATGGCAAGCTGAGCTTTGCAGATGGACGTATTGTTCGAACCACTAAGGTTAAACACCCTAGAGGCTACCTAGCAGCGTATCAGAATTTAGTGAAGCCCTATCTGTCAGATGAACTTGAAGTCACTAATGAAGACCGCCCTTTTGAATTTTTCATGAATCGCTTCAGGCTAATGGAAGCGTGTCCAAAGCAAGACTTCATTGATACGACGGGGCTAGACTTTGACTCGATCCAGCCAACAATAGAGTGGGCAAAAGATCTCGGTTACTTGAGCGAAACCGACACTCATTGGCAGATTACCGAAAAAGGAAAGCTGTTCCTAAATGATTTGCTGGAAGCCTTTATGGCTGAAGAAGACGAATAATTCGAGATTCGAGAAGTATTGCGTAAGGGTTGGCTTAAGGGTCAACCCTTTTCTAATTTGAGCGCCGACAAATAATAGATTCCCGATTACGCTCCTTCGTCGCTATCGGGAATGACGGGTATCAAGCAAGTCTTATCCCGCAAAAGTTAGAGGTCAGTACGTCGAAAGTTACAAACACACCGTCATCCTCAAGAACGAGGGCGAATGAGTTGGGGATCTCTTACAAATGTAGAACCCCAGCTTAAAAGCGCTTTTAGAAAATAGAACGACCAATTCGCTCAGAAAGCAGCTCTAGCGCCTTAGTGCCCGCTAACGAGTTGCCCGAAGGATCCAGCTCTGGAGACCACACTGCAATCGTCATTTCGCCAGGAACGATGGCAATAATACCGCCACCGACACCCGATTTGCCCGGCATACCAACGCGGTAAGCAAACTCACCTGCCCCATCGTACAAACCACATGTTGCAAGCAAAGCATTCAACTGCTTGGTTTGCACAGGTGTGATGATCTCTTTCTTGGTCTGAACCGACACACCTTTGTTCGCCAAATAGCTAAAGGTTTTCGCCAAGTCCACACATGTCATTTTAAGTGCACAAGCATGAAAGTAATTGTTGAGTACGGGGATAACATCGTTCTCAAAATTACCAAATGAACGCATCAAGTACGCGATAGCCGCATTACGATCGCTGTGCATCATCTCAGAAGCCGCTACTATCTTGTCATACACAATATGAGTGTCACCCGATAACTGGCGCACAAACTCTAATAAGCGATGTCTCGGTGCTGACAGGCGGCTTTGTAATAGATCCGCTACGACAATAGCACCTGCATTGATAAACGGGTTACGAGGAATACCATGCTCCATTTCAAGCTGAATCATCGAGTTAAAAGCTTGACCTGAAGGTTCCTTGCCTACGCGCTGCCAAATTTCGTCTGGCTTATAAAGCACCATAGCTAAGGTCAAACTCAGTGCTTTCGATATTGATTGCACGGAGAAAGCTTCGTTGGCATCACCCGCTTGAATGACTTCACCTTCATTAGTGTATACCGCAATCGCCAGTTTCTGGTTCGATACGCGAGCCAATGCAGGAATATAGTCAGCGACCTTTCCCTGACCAATTAAGGGACGAACTTCGTCTAAAATCTCGGCTAAAATAGCTTGAGTTGGTTTCATGTGAGCTTACTTCTTATTGTTATTTTTGTAGGGGTATAACATTCAATTTTGTCCTTAAACTTCTAATTTGATAAAAGCCTAAGGACAAAAAAGCCAACACTACAATAATGTTGGCTTTTATCAATCCCACAAAATGTAAGGTTAAGATCTTAATCCGATCTCACCTTCATTTTTTGTTCAGAATTACTTGGTACGCTTGTACTTGATATCCCAAACACCATGACCTAAACGGTGGCCCCGAGCTTCAAATTTCGTTAGCGGGCGCTCATCCGGACGGGGGATGTAATCACCATCTTCAGCAATATTCTCGAATCCTGGAGCTACGTTCATCACTTCAATCATATGTTCTGCGTAGTTTTCCCAGTCTGTTGCCATGTGGAAAATACCGGTATCAAGTTGCAGCTTACCGCGAACCATCTCTGCAAACTCTGCCTTAACGATACGACGTTTATGGTGACGAGCTTTGTGCCATGGGTCAGGGAAGAACAGTTGCAGCGTATGCAGGCTGCTATCTGGAATCATGTGCTCAAATACTTCGACTGCATCGTGACACATTACGCGTAGATTCGTCACACCCGCATCGCGAGCTGTACCCAAACATGCACCAACACCTGGGCTATGAACTTCAATACCTAAGAAGTTTTTCTCAGGCGCATTCTTTGCCATTTCAACCAGTGATGCACCCATACCGAAGCCAATTTCTAGTACAACAGGGTTATCGTTGCCAAATACTTCTTTCCAGTTAAGAAGCTCTGGGTTGTAGTCGATACCCATTGTTGGCCAACATTCGTTCATCGCGTTCTCTTGGCCTTTTGTTAAGCGGCCTTCACGGCGAACAAAACTACGGATCTTACGAACCAGTTTGCCGTCTTCAGTATATTCGTTAGTGGTCACTTCACTCATTGATTTTTGCCTGCACATTGATTAATCAAAGCGGGGATTATCCAAAGAATTGCCTCCGGTGCAAGTCTTTCCGTGGATAAATTCCCACACAATTTGTCTGTTTTACATCCAACCGTAAGTGTGGTGCAATTTCACTCCTAATAATAGCAAAGCATAGAGCATGTCGTGACTCCTTTCGCAACCGCCATATTAAAGTGGTATGACGCCTACGGGCGTAAAGAATTACCTTGGCAACAAAACAAAACCGCCTACACCGTTTGGCTATCTGAAATTATGCTTCAACAGACTCAGGTTGCTACGGTCATCCCATACTACCAGCGCTTCTTAGAACGTTTTCCAACGGTGATTGACCTAGCGAATGCCGAACAAGATGAAGTACTCCACTTATGGACGGGGCTTGGTTATTACGCACGAGCTCGCAACCTTCACAAAGCAGCCAAGATCGTTGCTGAGCAGTATGGTGGAGAGTTTCCGCTATCGATTGAAGAGATGAACGCGCTACCAGGTATTGGGCGCTCTACGGCAGCAGCAGTACTGTCATCCGTTCACAAGCTTCCTCATGCGATTCTTGATGGTAACGTTAAGCGTACACTGGCGAGAAGCTTTGCCGTTGAAGGTTGGCCTGGGCAAAAGAAAGTTGAAAACCAGCTTTGGGAACACGCTGAGGCAAACACGCCCAACCAAGATGTCGATAAATACAATCAAGCAATGATGGACATGGGGGCAATGGTTTGTACTCGTAGCAAGCCAAAATGTACCTTATGCCCGATTGAAAGCATGTGTGAAGCTAAGAAGCTCGATAGACAGCTCGAATTCCCGGGCAAAAAGCCTAAGAAAGAAAAGCCAGTAAAAGAAACATGGTTTGTGATTCTGTATCACGACAACCAAGTGTGGCTCGAACAGCGCCCTCAATCTGGTATCTGGGGAGGACTATTCTGTTTCCCTCAAAATGAAAATGCAGAGGTCGAACACCAACTAGATCTTCGTTCGATCAAAGACAATGAAACCGATTCAATCAAGACAATGAAACCGATTCAATCAAGACAATGATCGCGTTTAGGCACACTTTCAGCCACTACCACTTAGATATCACGCCAGTATTAGTAAAATTAGATAAACAACCAGATTTGATAATGGAAGGGACTAAAGGTCTCTGGTATAACTTATCAAAACCGGAAGAAATTGGCCTAGCCGCTCCTGTAAAGCAGCTTATTGAGAGCCTACCCTTTGAACTAAACGACGACGTTTGAATAAGCGAACGCGATAAGAGGAACCACTATGAGCCGCACTGTATTTTGTGCTCGCCTTCAAAAAGATGCTGAAGGCCTAGATTTTCAACTTTACCCAGGTGACTTAGGTAAGCGTATCTTTGACAACGTCTCTAAAGAAGCTT
This sequence comes from Vibrio sp. R78045, assembly GCF_042466085.1. Classification (NCBI taxonomy): domain Bacteria; kingdom Pseudomonadati; phylum Pseudomonadota; class Gammaproteobacteria; order Vibrionales; family Vibrionaceae; genus Vibrio; species Vibrio sp. R78045. Next base: position 261,434 of record NZ_JAXHBS010000008.1, on the reverse strand, counting down.
GGGGACAATGGCAGAGCAAGCAAACTATGCTCATCAATGAAAAGAAGCTAAACATGATGGACCCAGAACACCGTAAACTTCTTGAAACTGAGATGGTTAACTTCCTTTTCGAAGGTAAAGATGTCGTTATTGATGGCTATACTCCACCAAGCGAATAAGACATTTATTTAAGCAATTTTTAATGACATCATAGTTCACGCTACGGTGTCATTTTTGTTTGAGGAACTATGAAAAAGCTAAGTTACTTCCTAATAACCTTGTTATTAACAGGGTGCAGTCGTGAATTTGTCGAAAGCATTTATGATGTTAATTATGAACCGACCAACCGATTCGTAAGTAATTTGGCGGAGCTACCCGGTCAATTTGAAAAAGATACGGGCGCATTAGACTCTTTAATCAATAGCTTTTCAGGCAATATCCAAAAGCGCTGGGGAAGCAGTGAAGTAAAAATAGCGGGTAAGAGTAACTATGTGAAATACATAGATAATTACTTGAGTCGTTCAGAGGTGAATTTTAGCGAAGGCCTCATAACGGTAGAAACTGTTTCCTCCACAGATCCTAAAAAACACCTAAAAAACGCAATAATGACAACGCTTTTAACGCCAGATGATCCAGCGCATGTCGACCTGTTTTCTTCCAAAAGCATCAAGTTAGAAGGTCAACCTTTTCTCTACAATCAAGTTGTAGACCAAGAAAAAAAACCAATCCAATGGACATGGCGCGCGAATAAGTTTGCCGATTATCTGATCGCTAATAACCTAAAAACCAAAGAAATCGACTTTAAAAAAGCTTACTACGTTGAAATTCCTATGGTGGCCGACCACGCCAGTAAACGTAGTTATAAGTATGCTGATATAGTGCAACGAGCATCTCAGCGTTATGACATTCCTGAAGACTTGATTTACGCGATCATCAAAACAGAAAGCAGTTTTAACCCATACGCTGTGAGCTGGGCTAATGCCTATGGACTTATGCAGGTTGTCCCAAAAACCGCAGGTCGAGATGTCTTTAAGCTTGTCAAAAAGAAACCTGGAGAACCAAGTCCTGAGTATTTATTCAATCCAGAAAACAACATAGATGCTGGCACTGCGTACTTTTACATCCTTAAAAATCGTTATTTGAAGGACGTGCAACACCCGACAACTCTCGAATACAGCATGATCTCAGCATACAACGGTGGTACTGGTGGCGTACTCAATACCTTCAGTAAGGACAGAAAGCGGGCAATGCGTGACTTAAACTCATTGCAACCTAGTCAAGCTTACTGGGCACTTACAAAGAAACACCCAAACAAAGAGTCGCGTCGATACTTAGAAAAAGTAACAAAATTCAAGAAAGATTTTAACCAAGGTAAAACGTAAGCCTCACTTTTGAATAAAAAAACAACTAACGAACGTTTTTTTTGATTATTTTCAAAAAAGGTGTTGACGGTTATGCAGAAAATCCGTTTAATAGCGCTCCGTTGCCCGGATAGCTCAGTCGGTAGAGCAGAGGATTGAAAATCCTCGTGTCGGTGGTTCGATTCCGCCTCCGGGCACCACAATTTGATTTGTTGGTGTCATTACTCTTTAACAGGGAGTAGCAACACGAACAAAAGCATAAAGAATTTAGTGTGCCGACTTAGCTCAGTAGGTAGAGCAACTGACTTGTAATCAGTAGGTCACCAGTTCGACTCCGGTAGTCGGCACCATTCTTTTGCCTCGATAGCTCAGTCGGTAGAGCAGCGGATTGAAAATCCGCGTGTCGGTGGTTCGATTCCGCCTCGAGGCACCATTATTTGGTACTTAACAAATAATGGTCTTTATAGACCTGATGTTGAGACAAGTAATTCCCCTTTAGTTCAGTTGGTAGAACGGCGGACTGTTAATCCGTATGTCGCAAGTTCAAGTCTTGCAAGGGGAGCCATTTTAAAGAACTTCATTTTATATGAGGTTTTAATTAGAGAGTTTACTCTCTAAAGCAAAGAATTTAGTGTGCCGACTTAGCTCAGTAGGTAGAGCAACTGACTTGTAATCAGTAGGTCACCAGTTCGACTCCGGTAGTCGGCACCATTCTTTTGCCTCGATAGCTCAGTCGGTAGAGCAGCGGATTGAAAATCCGCGTGTCGGTGGTTCGATTCCGCCTCGAGGCACCATTATTTGGTACTTAACAAATAGTGGTCTTTAATAGACCAGATGTTGAGACAAGTAATTCCCCTTTAGTTCAGTTGGTAGAACGGCGGACTGTTAATCCGTATGTCGCAAGTTCAAGTCTTGCAAGGGGAGCCACATCCGAGAAAGCCAAGTCGAAAGACTTGGCTTTTTTTTCGTTTGAACAAAGGTTAACTAGACCCAGTCTTCGTATTCGATCAACACGAAATATTGATGAACCAATCAAGAGAGCCACTTTCCTTCTACTTTAAGTACAACATTTATTTCATTTCTAACGAAGTCTTCCCTACCCAAACTAAGTCGAGTGGTTTGATATTATACATTCTGCAACACGCCCATAATCACACTCGAGTAAACAATACATAGATCTGTTACTTTTTTTTCTTCGAAAATTTAATGTTCATCATGTTTGATACCTTTCTAATATCAGACCTACACCGCTTAGATTAAGATTCGATACGTTATACCTAATCTTATTATTACATCGCTGCGCGGGGAAATATGAAACTTAAAACGCAAGCTTACTTATTATCGGGCATAATATTGATTGCACTGCTAGCCCTGACTGCTACTGGTTTATGGACATTGAGAGTCGCTAGCAACATGGACAACAAAGCTCGCGTGACAGAGCTATTTAAGAGTGCATATAGCATTCTTACTGAAGTCGAGAAAATGGCGATTGATGGCACACTAGAAGAAAAGCAAGCTAAGCAACTTGCCACTCGTCTATTACGAAACAACATTTATAAAGACAACGAATATGTCTACGTTGCTGATGAAAACATGACGTTTGTCGCGACACCACTAGATCCTCAACTACACGGAACCAGCTTTAATGACTTTAAAGATGGCGACGGCAATAGTGTTGGCCAACTCATTCAACGAGTACTTGGCAATCGTACTGGCCAGATCATTGAGTACACCTGGACACAAAAGCTTCCAGACGGAACGATTGAAGACAAACGGTCTATTGCAGAGAAGACTCCGCATTGGGGTTGGGTTGTCGGTACAGGTACCGGCTTCAATGAAGTCAATGCACGTTTCTGGTCAACGGCTCAATGGCAATTGTTTCTATGTGTCGTGATTGCTGGCCTTATTTTATCAAGCCTAATCGTATCTATTAAGCGAATGCTATCGCTTCTTGGCGGCGAGCCTAAAGATGTAAGAGAAGCGGTACAAGCCGTCGCAGAAGGCCGCATTCAAACCTCTTTTGAAACTCAGGCAATAAACGGCAGTATTTATCACGCCGTACAACAAATGAGTAAGTCGTTAGCCGAGCTAGTCTCAAACCTTGATGCTTCAATGCTGGCACTGAGAGCCGAATTGCAACGCGTAGAAGACCGTGCAGGGTCAATTGCTCAACTAACAGAGACCCAGCAGCAATCAACAGAGATGATCGCAACAGCAATGACCGAGATGGCTTCTTCAGCAAACAACGTTGCTGATTCAGCTAGCGATACCGCGCGCAACACCGATGAGGCCGATAAACAGAGCCAACATACCCAACAACTCATTCACAACACTGTAGACAACATTCAAGGCCTGGCAGGGCAACTAAACACAGCAAGCGAAGCTGTCGCTAACCTAGATAGCGATGTAAACAACATTGTGAAAGTATTGGATGTGATTGGTGATATAGCGGAGCAAACTAACCTGTTGGCACTGAACGCAGCCATTGAAGCAGCTAGAGCTGGCGAACAAGGTCGTGGATTTGCAGTTGTGGCAGATGAAGTTCGTAACCTTGCAGGCCGAACGCAATCAAGCACTAAAGAAATCCAGTTAATGATCAATAACCTTCAAGAAGGCTCTCGTAATGCGATTCAAACGATGGAAGTATGTGCGACTACCAGTGAGAGTACAGTCACAGAGTCTCAGAGTGCCTCTGAAGCACTACAACAGATTGTTATTGCTCTAGAGTCCATCTCATCAATGAGTCATCAAATCGCGACAGCAGCGGCTGAGCAGACTCAAGTGAGCGATGATATCTCAAAGCGTATCAACATGATCGAAGAGAGCGGCAACCAACTAAGTAATGTAGTAACTGAAAGTCATAATAGCACCCAAACACTCGCTTCCCTTTCTAACGAATTAGAAGCTTGGATTAATAGGTTTGAAGTAAAACACTAAACTCACAGGAAAATCTCCAACCATAGAAGCACGTTTTCACACGTGCTTTTTTTATTTCGGCACCCATTCAGTGTAGTTAAAAGAAGTTTTACGATCTTTTAGAGCATGCTAGACCTGGGTTTTTTGAACCAAATGAACAAAAACAACCCACTAAGTATAGAAAAACATCAAACGATACTTTTTTTGCAATTTAATGTTGACCCAGAACGCGAAAACACGTTTAATACACCTCGTCGCCCGGATAGCTCAGTCGGTAGAGCAGAGGATTGAAAATCCTCGTGTCGGTGGTTCGATTCCGCCTCCGGGCACCACAATTTATTTGTTGGTGTCCTAGACAACAACAGTAAAGCACAAAGAAATATTTATGTGCCGACTTAGCTCAGTAGGTAGAGCAACTGACTTGTAATCAGTAGGTCACCAGTTCGACTCCGGTAGTCGGCACCATTTCTTTAAAGCTTTAAGAATAATTCCCCTTTAGTTCAGTTGGTAGAACGGCGGACTGTTAATCCGTATGTCGCAAGTTCAAGTCTTGCAAGGGGAGCCAAGTTAATCATCAAGCATAAGCTTTTTGATTCATGATGCCGACTTAGCTCAGTAGGTAGAGCAACTGACTTGTAATCAGTAGGTCACCAGTTCGATTCCGGTAGTCGGCACCATTCTCTTGATTAGAGACTAAACAATCAATTCCCCTTTAGTTCAGTTGGTAGAACGGCGGACTGTTAATCCGTATGTCGCAAGTTCAAGTCTTGCAAGGGGAGCCAATTAGAAAAGGCCGCATCATTGATGCGGCCTTTTTGCATTTATAGATCCTAACTTATCAATACAACTACCCTCACCTTTCAAATACCATATTCAATTCAGAAACCAACCGTTTTCATATCCTTTCAAAGCTACAAATCTTCGCTACTTAACTCTCTTCAATATTTCCCAACAACAAACGACACATTCACGTAAGAGTTATTCAGAGTAACGTTACTAATCATTTTATTAATGAGGAGAACCGCTGGACAAATCAATACTAAGCCTGGAAATGAGAAAGCTAAGTAACGAATCAAATAAGCGCTAGAAAAGCTCTGAAAAGCGCTTCAATCCAAATGATACACAAGTCACTCTTTATCAAAACTATCCACTACAATAGCGCCCATAGAGGCTGGCATTGAAATAACAATAACTCTTTTGAACGATACAACTGGATCACTCAATAGAGGTAATTTGTCCAGGCAAGTCAGTACCAAAGCAACGACCAATGCCGTCATAACATAAGCAATCACTATTCTGAAAATAAACACTGGCAACCGAGCAACAACGTCTTTTTGAAAGACACTCTCATACGTATAGAAGCCCAGGAACACCGCAGACAGCAAAAACAACAGCAATAGATTTGCGGTAGGTAAGGTCTCCCCTAACTTCCAGGCCTCTTCAGAAAAAGAAATCGGCACGGCCAAAGCAAAAGATCCCACAAAGATCTGGCTCGCATCTTCAAAGTTAAAGCTCAATTTCATAGTTCTACCCATTAGGTTTATTTAAGGCTTTATCTATTTATTAAAATAATAACAAACTATCCGCGATGATTTGGGGAATTTTCTATTCTTACCAAGCAATAAGCCATAACACTTCTTAGTTTTATATTAGTCGAAATATAACCAAAACATAGCTTGAACTAACCAGCAAGAAATTAATATGTTGAGAGCAAAGTGGTCAAAACGACTAATTCATATCGAGTCAACAAACACCTCAGAATAGAAGAGATACTGGTCACCCTAAAATACCAATGCCTAGAACCAGAGAATATAGCAATCAGCTGGGTGATAAACAGCACTACATGTATAGACACGGGTGTGAAGGATGCTCTATTTCTTAGCTTATCATCCCTCCGACATTACTTTAGTAGGCCCGCAATCTAGCGACTTTCACCTTCAAAGTGAATCTAGTCCATTTTCACCCTTTGAAATACGTCGAAAAAGGCACTCAATACCATCGAGAAAGGTTTAAGCATAGAGCATTAAGTCGACTCATTTAGGGCTATAGCGTTCTTAGCAGAACTATCCTATAGATTCACAGGTAGGGTAGAAGCAAGGTTTCATAGAGGAAAAGCTGTAAACCGAGTACCTGAAAGGACACTTGCTAAATAAAGAAGCGACATACAAGTACAGAGCAGAAAGATGGGTTGTAGGGCTTATATAGCTTCAGGTTTTGAGAAGATAATATGTTGAGTCAGTTCAATCTCATAAAGCTAACTTACAACGTCATATGGCTCGAGGTATTTGATCACTCAGCTTAAAGCTATAATGTTTAAAGTCGTGCTCGTGTCAACTCACACCGGAATCAGAAATGATGTCACTCTAATCGTAAAGTTGGGATTTCTGATAAGCGATGGAATAATAGGAACACGTTGCTAGGAGTTATGAGCTACGAGAAAACGGGTGGGGAAGCCATTCGATAGAAGGGCGGAATAGATGCAAAAAAGCCCCGCTATTTCTAGCGAGGCTTATTATAAGTGGCGGAGTGGACGGGACTCGAACCCGCGACCCCCGGCGTGACAGGCCGGTATTCTAACCAACTGAACTACCACTCCGCAGTGTCTATTCAGCATAAAGCAATATGAGCCTGACGATGTCCTACTCTCACATGGGGAAGCCCCACACTACCATCGGCGCTATTGTGTTTCACTTCTGAGTTCGGCATGGAATCAGGTGGGTCCACAATGCTATGGTCGTCAAACAAATTCTGTTGTTAACTTGATAAATCAAATCAACTAAATAGTGGTGCTGATACCCAGACTCGAACTGGGGACCTCACCCTTACCAAGGGTGCGCTCTACCGGGCTGAGCTATATCAGCGATTTAAGAACCGTTAAAAAACGACTCTAAAAATTTAAAGCCTGGCGATGTCCTACTCTCACATGGGGAAGCCCCACACTACCATCGGCGCTATTGTGTTTCACTTCTGAGTTCGGCATGGAATCAGGTGGGTCCACAATGCTATGGTCGCCAAGCAAATTTTAAAATTCGGAAAGCTGCTTCTCTATTTAATAGAGCTATAAAAGTATCTCTTCAAACGCATTCAAGGTCTGTCTTTCTTTGAGTCCACAAAACCCCTTGGGTGTTGTATGGTTAAGCCTCACGGGCAATTAGTACAGGTTAGCTCAATGCCTCGCAGCACTTACACACCCTGCCTATCAACGTCGTAGTCTACGACAACCCTTTAGGACACTTATAGTGCCAGGGAAAACTCATCTCAAGGCTCGCTTCCCGCTTAGATGCTTTCAGCGGTTATCGATTCCGAACTTAGCTACCGGGCAATGCCATTGGCATGACAACCCGAACACCAGAGGTTCGTCCACTCCGGTCCTCTCGTACTAGGAGCAGCCCCTTTCAATTTTCCAACGCCCACGGCAGATAGGGACCGAACTGTCTCACGACGTTCTAAACCCAGCTCGCGTACCACTTTAAATGGCGAACAGCCATACCCTTGGGACCGACTTCAGCCCCAGGATGTGATGAGCCGACATCGAGGTGCCAAACACCGCCGTCGATATGAACTCTTGGGCGGTATCAGCCTGTTATCCCCGGAGTACCTTTTATCCGTTGAGCGATGGCCCTTCCATTCAGAACCACCGGATCACTATGACCTGCTTTCGCACCTGCTCGAATTGTCATTCTCGCAGTCAAGCGGGCTTATGCCATTGCACTAACCACACGATGTCCAACCGTGTTTAGCCCACCTTCGTGCTCCTCCGTTACTCTTTGGGAGGAGACCGCCCCAGTCAAACTACCCACCAGGCACTGTCCGTAACCCCGATTCAGGGGCCAACGTTAGAACATCAAAACTACAAGGGTGGTATTTCAAGGACGACTCCATCACATCTAGCGACGCAATTTCATAGTCTCCCACCTATCCTACACATGTAGGTTCAATGTTCAGTGCCAAGCTGTAGTAAAGGTTCACGGGGTCTTTCCGTCTAGCCGCGGGTACACTGCATCTTCACAGCGATTTCAATTTCACTGAGTCTCGGGTGGAGACAGCGTGGCCATCATTACGCCATTCGTGCAGGTCGGAACTTACCCGACAAGGAATTTCGCTACCTTAGGACCGTTATAGTTACGGCCGCCGTTTACCGGGGCTTCGATCAAGAGCTTCGACCGAAGTCTAACCCCATCAATTAACCTTCCGGCACCGGGCAGGCGTCACACCGTATACGTCATCTTACGATTTTGCACAGTGCTGTGTTTTTAATAAACAGTTGCAGCCACCTGGTATCTGCGACTCTCGTCTGCTCCATCCGCAAGGGACTTCACTGATAAGAGCGTACCTTCTCCCGAAGTTACGGTACCATTTTGCCTAGTTCCTTCACCCGAGTTCTCTCAAGCGCCTTGGTATTCTCTACCCGACCACCTGTGTCGGTTTGGGGTACGATTCCTTACAATCTGAAGCTTAGAGGCTTTTCCTGGAAGCATGGCATCAATGACTTCACTACCGTAGTAGCTCGACATCGTATCTCAGCGTTAGTAGCGGTCCGGATTTACCTAAACCACCCGCCTACATACTTGAACCTGGACAACCGTCGCCAGGCCCACCTAGCCTTCTCCGTCCCCCCATCGCAATTGTAAGAAGTACGGGAATATTAACCCGTTTCCCATCGACTACGCCTTTCGGCCTCGCCTTAGGAGTCGACTTACCCTGCCCCGATTAACGTTGGACAGGAACCCTTGGTCTTCCGGCGAGGGAGTTTTTCACTCCCTTTATCGTTACTCATGTCAGCATTCGCACTTCTGATACCTCCAGCAGCCCTTACAGACCACCTTCAACGGCTTACAGAACGCTCCCCTACCCCACATACCCTAAGGTACGTAGCCGCAGCTTCGGTGTATAGCTTAGCCCCGTTACATCTTCCGCGCAGGCCGACTCGACCAGTGAGCTATTACGCTTTCTTTAAATGATGGCTGCTTCTAAGCCAACATCCTGGCTGTCTGAGCCTTCCCACATCGTTTCCCACTTAGCTATACTTTGGGACCTTAGCTGGCGGTCTGGGTTGTTTCCCTCTCCACGACGGACGTTAGCACCCGCCGTGTGTCTCCCGGATAGTACTTACTGGTATTCGGAGTTTGCAAAGGGTTGGTAAGTCGGGATGACCCCCTAGCCTTAACAGTGCTCTACCCCCAGTAGTATTCGTCCGAGGCGCTACCTAAATAGCTTTCGGGGAGAACCAGCTATCTCCAGGTTTGATTGGCCTTTCACCCCTAGCCACAAGTCATCCGCTAATTTTTCAACATTAGTCGGTTCGGTCCTCCAGTTGATGTTACTCAACCTTCAACCTGCCCATGGCTAGATCACCTGGTTTCGGGTCTAATCCTAGCAACTGTACGCCCAGTTAAGACTCGGTTTCCCTACGGCTCCCCTAAACGGTTAACCTTGCTACTAAAATTAAGTCGCTGACCCATTATACAAAAGGTACGCAGTCACACCACGAAGGTGCTCCTACTGCTTGTACGTACACGGTTTCAGGTTCTATTTCACTCCCCTCACAGGGGTTCTTTTCGCCTTTCCCTCACGGTACTGGTTCACTATCGGTCAGTCAGTAGTATTTAGCCTTGGAGGATGGTCCCCCCATATTCAGACAGGATATCACGTGTCCCGCCCTACTCGTTTTCACTGATTATGAGATGTCGACTACGGGGCTATCACCCTTTACTGCGGCACTTTCCAGAGCCTTCGTCTGTCTCATTAAAAGCTTAAGGGCTAATCCAATTTCGCTCGCCGCTACTTTCGGAATCTCGGTTGATTTCTCTTCCTCGGGGTACTTAGATGTTTCAGTTCCCCCGGTTTGCCTCCTGTTGCTATGTATTCACAACAGGATACTTACTTATGTAAGTGGGTTTCCCCATTCAGGAATCCCAGACTCAAAGGTTATTACTACCTAATCTGGGCTTATCGCAAGTTATTACGCCTTTCATCGCCTCTGACTGCCAAGGCATCCACCGTGTACGCTTAGTCACTTAACCATACAACCCGAAAGGGTTTCTATTTGCTTTCACTTTAAAAAGTGAAGACAAATAAGCGTATGGCAACTAACCAAGGTTTTTGGTTGTCATCAAGAAGGGTTAATTCTTGATAACTGTTTGCCGGACTCAATTGTGAATCAATGTAAACATTGATTCGAATACAAGACACTTGAATGTGTTTGTTGTGTTTATCTAATGAAAGATAAACATTGAGAACTTTTAAATTTGATTGAATTACTCGTAAGTAATCAATCAGTCAGCTTTCCAAATTGTTAAAGAGCTTGATTCAATAAAATGAACCATTTTTAAAGACTCTCTTAAGAGAATACTTAAAGATGGTGGAGCTATGCGGGATCGAACCGCAGACCTCCTGCGTGCAAGGCAGGCGCTCTCCCAGCTGAGCTATAGCCCCATCTAGGTCGATATTGGTGGGTCTGAGTGGACTTGAACCACCGACCTCCCGCTTATCAGGCGAGCGCTCTAACCAGCTGAGCTACAGACCCAATATCGTCTCTTAACTTTTTTAAACCTAATCAATCTGTGTGGACACTCATCGTAAGTATCTTCGTATAAGGAGGTGATCCAGCCCCAGGTTCCCCTAGGGCTACCTTGTTACGACTTCACCCCAGTCATGAACCACAAAGTGGTGAGCGTCCTCCCCGAAAGGTTAAACTACCCACTTCTTTTGCAGCCCACTCCCATGGTGTGACGGGCGGTGTGTACAAGGCCCGGGAACGTATTCACCGTGACATTCTGATTCACGATTACTAGCGATTCCGACTTCATGGAGTCGAGTTGCAGACTCCAATCCGGACTACGACGCACTTTTTGGGATTCGCTCACTATCGCTAGCTTGCTGCCCTCTGTATGCGCCATTGTAGCACGTGTGTAGCCCTACTCGTAAGGGCCATGATGACTTGACGTCGTCCCCACCTTCCTCCGGTTTATCACCGGCAGTCTCCCTGGAGTTCCCGACATGACTCGCTGGCAAACAAGGATAAGGGTTGCGCTCGTTGCGGGACTTAACCCAACATTTCACAACACGAGCTGACGACAGCCATGCAGCACCTGTCTCAGAGCTCCCGAAGGCACACCTGCGTCTCCGCTGGCTTCTCTGGATGTCAAGAGTAGGTAAGGTTCTTCGCGTTGCATCGAATTAAACCACATGCTCCACCGCTTGTGCGGGCCCCCGTCAATTCATTTGAGTTTTAATCTTGCGACCGTACTCCCCAGGCGGTCTACTTAACGCGTTAGCTCCGAAAGCCACGGCTCAAGGCCACAACCTCCAAGTAGACATCGTTTACGGCGTGGACTACCAGGGTATCTAATCCTGTTTGCTCCCCACGCTTTCGCATCTGAGTGTCAGTGTCTGTCCAGGGGGCCGCCTTCGCCACTGGTATTCCTTCAGATCTCTACGCATTTCACCGCTACACCTGAAATTCTACCCCCCTCTACAGCACTCTAGTTCACCAGTTTCAAATGCAGTTCCGAGGTTGAGCCCCGGGCTTTCACATCTGACTTAATGAACCACCTGCATGCGCTTTACGCCCAGTAATTCCGATTAACGCTCGCACCCTCCGTATTACCGCGGCTGCTGGCACGGAGTTAGCCGGTGCTTCTTCTGTTGCTAACGTCAAGATGCGCAGCTATTAACTACACACCCTTCCTCACAACTGAAAGTACTTTACAACCCGAAGGCCTTCTTCATACACGCGGCATGGCTGCATCAGGCTTTCGCCCATTGTGCAATATTCCCCACTGCTGCCTCCCGTAGGAGTCTGGACCGTGTCTCAGTTCCAGTGTGGCTGATCATCCTCTCAGACCAGCTAGGGATCGTCGCCTTGGTGAGCCATTACCTCACCAACTAGCTAATCCCACCTAGGCATATCTTGACGCGAGAGGCCCGAAGGTCCCCCTCTTTGGCCCGTAGGCATCATGCGGTATTAGCCATCGTTTCCAATGGTTATCCCCCACATCAAGGCAATTTCCTAGGCATTACTCACCCGTCCGCCGCTCGACGCCCATTAACGCACCCGAAGGATTGTTAGTGTCGTTTCCGCTCGACTTGCATGTGTTAGGCCTGCCGCCAGCGTTCAATCTGAGCCATGATCAAACTCTTCAATTTAAGATTTTGTGACTCAACGAATACTGACTTCAAAACTAATATTCATTCGCTCTTTCGAAAAAGATTGATGAACATGTAATTCTAAAGCTATTACCATTCCAACAGAATGGTAATGAATTGACTGTGCCGAATAACTACAAGTAGTTAAACGTATTGGTCACTCAGTTCATTGAAATCAATTTTGATTCCGAAGAATCTGTTTTATCTAACGATAAAACGTTTTGATATTCATCAACGAGTGCCCACACAGATTGATAGGTTTAAATTGTTAAAGAGCTTGTTCTCTAAAAAGAGAACGCTTTCAGTGCCTTAGCACTTAAGCAGGACGCGTATAATACGCTTTCCACTTTGAAAGTCAACATAAAATACTAAGAAAACTTAGAACTCTATGGTGACTTGTCTATTAAATAGACAAAGTCGAAATTAAAGCCTGGCGATGTCCTACTCTCACATGGGGAAGCCCCACACTACCATCGGCGCTATTGTGTTTCACTTCTGAGTTCGGCATGGAATCAGGTGGGTCCACAATGCTATGGTCGCCAAGCAAATTTTAAAATTCGGAAAACTGTATTTAAAAGTTATGTCTCTTCAAACGCATTCAAGGTCTGTCTTTCTATTGAGTCCACAAAACCCCTTGGGTGTTGTATGGTTAAGCCTCACGGGCAATTAGTACAGGTTAGCTCAATGCCTCGCAGCACTTACACACCCTGCCTATCAACGTCGTAGTCTACGACAACCCTTTAGGACACTTATAGTGCCAGGGAAAACTCATCTCAAGGCTCGCTTCCCGCTTAGATGCTTTCAGCGGTTATCGATTCCGAACTTAGCTACCGGGCAATGCCATTGGCATGACAACCCGAACACCAGAGGTTCGTCCACTCCGGTCCTCTCGTACTAGGAGCAGCCCCTTTCAATTTTCCAACGCCCACGGCAGATAGGGACCGAACTGTCTCACGACGTTCTAAACCCAGCTCGCGTACCACTTTAAATGGCGAACAGCCATACCCTTGGGACCGACTTCAGCCCCAGGATGTGATGAGCCGACATCGAGGTGCCAAACACCGCCGTCGATATGAACTCTTGGGCGGTATCAGCCTGTTATCCCCGGAGTACCTTTTATCCGTTGAGCGATGGCCCTTCCATTCAGAACCACCGGATCACTATGACCTGCTTTCGCACCTGCTCGAATTGTCATTCTCGCAGTCAAGCGGGCTTATGCCATTGCACTAACCACACGATGTCCAACCGTGTTTAGCCCACCTTCGTGCTCCTCCGTTACTCTTTGGGAGGAGACCGCCCCAGTCAAACTACCCACCAGGCACTGTCCGTAATCCCGATTCAGGGACCAACGTTAGAACATCAAAACTACAAGGGTGGTATTTCAAGGACGACTCCATCACATCTAGCGACGCAATTTCATAGTCTCCCACCTATCCTACACATGTAGGTTCAATGTTCAGTGCCAAGCTGTAGTAAAGGTTCACGGGGTCTTTCCGTCTAGCCGCGGGTACACTGCATCTTCACAGCGATTTCAATTTCACTGAGTCTCGGGTGGAGACAGCGTGGCCATCATTACGCCATTCGTGCAGGTCGGAACTTACCCGACAAGGAATTTCGCTACCTTAGGACCGTTATAGTTACGGCCGCCGTTTACCGGGGCTTCGATCAAGAGCTTCGACCGAAGTCTAACCCCATCAATTAACCTTCCGGCACCGGGCAGGCGTCACACCGTATACGTCATCTTACGATTTTGCACAGTGCTGTGTTTTTAATAAACAGTTGCAGCCACCTGGTATCTGCGACTCTCGTCTGCTCCATCCGCAAGGGACTTCACTGATAAGAGCGTACCTTCTCCCGAAGTTACGGTACCATTTTGCCTAGTTCCTTCACCCGAGTTCTCTCAAGCGCCTTGGTATTCTCTACCCGACCACCTGTGTCGGTTTGGGGTACGATTCCTTACAATCTGAAGCTTAGAGGCTTTTCCTGGAAGCATGGCATCAATGACTTCACTACCGTAGTAGCTCGACATCGTATCTCAGCGTTAGTAGCGGTCCGGATTTACCTAAACCACCCGCCTACATACTTGAACCTGGACAACCGTCGCCAGGCCCACCTAGCCTTCTCCGTCCCCCCATCGCAATTGTAAGAAGTACGGGAATATTAACCCGTTTCCCATCGACTACGCCTTTCGGCCTCGCCTTAGGAGTCGACTTACCCTGCCCCGATTAACGTTGGACAGGAACCCTTGGTCTTCCGGCGAGGGAGTTTTTCACTCCCTTTATCGTTACTCATGTCAGCATTCGCACTTCTGATACCTCCAGCAGCCCTTACAGACCACCTTCAACGGCTTACAGAACGCTCCCCTACCCCACATACCCTAAGGTACGTAGCCGCAGCTTCGGTGTATAGCTTAGCCCCGTTACATCTTCCGCGCAGGCCGACTCGACCAGTGAGCTATTACGCTTTCTTTAAATGATGGCTGCTTCTAAGCCAACATCCTGGCTGTCTGAGCCTTCCCACATCGTTTCCCACTTAGCTATACTTTGGGACCTTAGCTGGCGGTCTGGGTTGTTTCCCTCTCCACGACGGACGTTAGCACCCGCCGTGTGTCTCCCGGATAGTACTTACTGGTATTCGGAGTTTGCAAAGGGTTGGTAAGTCGGGATGACCCCCTAGCCTTAACAGTGCTCTACCCCCAGTAGTATTCGTCCGAGGCGCTACCTAAATAGCTTTCGGGGAGAACCAGCTATCTCCAGGTTTGATTGGCCTTTCACCCCTAGCCACAAGTCATCCGCTAATTTTTCAACATTAGTCGGTTCGGTCCTCCAGTTGATGTTACTCAACCTTCAACCTGCCCATGGCTAGATCACCTGGTTTCGGGTCTAATCCTAGCAACTGTACGCCCAGTTAAGACTCGGTTTCCCTACGGCTCCCCTAAACGGTTAACCTTGCTACTAAAATTAAGTCGCTGACCCATTATACAAAAGGTACGCAGTCACACCACGAAGGTGCTTCTACTGCTTGTACGTACACGGTTTCAGGTTCTATTTCACTCCCCTCACAGGGGTTCTTTTCGCCTTTCCCTCACGGTACTGGTTCACTATCGGTCAGTCAGTAGTATTTAGCCTTGGAGGATGGTCCCCCCATATTCAGACAGGATATCACGTGTCCCGCCCTACTCGTTTTCACTGATTATAAGATGTCGACTACGGGGCTATCACCCTTTACTGCGGCACTTTCCAGAGCCTTCGTCTGTCTCATTAAAAGCTTAAGGGCTAATCCAATTTCGCTCGCCGCTACTTTCGGAATCTCGGTTGATTTCTCTTCCTCGGGGTACTTAGATGTTTCAGTTCCCCCGGTTTGCCTCCTGTTGCTATGTATTCACAACAGGATACGTGCTTATGCACGTGGGTTTCCCCATTCAGGAATCCCAGACTCAAAAGGTTATTACTACCTAATCTGGGCTTATCGCAAGTTATTACGCCTTTCATCGCCTCTGACTGCCAAGGCATCCACCGTGTACGCTTAGTCACTTAACCATACAACCCGAAAGGGTTTCTATTTGCTTTCACTTTAAAAAGTGAAGACAAATAAGCGTATGGCAACTAACCAAGGTTTTTGGTTGTCATCAAGAAGGGTTAATTCTCAATGACTGTTTGCCGGACTCAATTTACTTTTTGTTTCCACTTTTTAATAAAAAGTAGAATCAAAAAATGAACAATCATTTCTGATCATTCGAATACAAGACACTTGAATGTGTTTGTTGTGTTTATACTGTTCTTAATAAATAAGAGCAGATAAACATTGAGAACTTTTAAATTTGATTGAATTACTCGTAAGTAAATCAATCAGTCAGCTTTCCAAATTGTTAAAGAGCTTGATTCAATAAAATGAACCATTTTTAAAAACACTTAAATAAATGTGCTTAAAGATGGTATCCCGTAGGGGAGTCGAACCCCTGTTACCGCCGTGAAAGGGCGGTGTCCTAGGCCTCTAGACGAACGGGACATAGGTTACTCTTAACTGTTTAAACATATCAATCTGTGTGGACACTCATCGTGGTATCTTCGTATAAGGAGGTGATCCAGCCCCAGGTTCCCCTAGGGCTACCTTGTTACGACTTCACCCCAGTCATGAACCACAAAGTGGTGAGCGTCCTCCCCGAAAGGTTAAACTACCCACTTCTTTTGCAGCCCACTCCCATGGTGTGACGGGCGGTGTGTACAAGGCCCGGGAACGTATTCACCGTGACATTCTGATTCACGATTACTAGCGATTCCGACTTCATGGAGTCGAGTTGCAGACTCCAATCCGGACTACGACGCACTTTTTGGGATTCGCTCACTATCGCTAGCTTGCTGCCCTCTGTATGCGCCATTGTAGCACGTGTGTAGCCCTACTCGTAAGGGCCATGATGACTTGACGTCGTCCCCACCTTCCTCCGGTTTATCACCGGCAGTCTCCCTGGAGTTCCCGACATGACTCGCTGGCAAACAAGGATAAGGGTTGCGCTCGTTGCGGGACTTAACCCAACATTTCACAACACGAGCTGACGACAGCCATGCAGCACCTGTCTCAGAGCTCCCGAAGGCACACCTGCGTCTCCGCTGGCTTCTCTGGATGTCAAGAGTAGGTAAGGTTCTTCGCGTTGCATCGAATTAAACCACATGCTCCACCGCTTGTGCGGGCCCCCGTCAATTCATTTGAGTTTTAATCTTGCGACCGTACTCCCCAGGCGGTCTACTTAACGCGTTAGCTCCGAAAGCCACGGCTCAAGGCCACAACCTCCAAGTAGACATCGTTTACGGCGTGGACTACCAGGGTATCTAATCCTGTTTGCTCCCCACGCTTTCGCATCTGAGTGTCAGTGTCTGTCCAGGGGGCCGCCTTCGCCACTGGTATTCCTTCAGATCTCTACGCATTTCACCGCTACACCTGAAATTCTACCCCCCTCTACAGCACTCTAGTTCACCAGTTTCAAATGCAGTTCCGAGGTTGAGCCCCGGGCTTTCACATCTGACTTAATGAACCACCTGCATGCGCTTTACGCCCAGTAATTCCGATTAACGCTCGCACCCTCCGTATTACCGCGGCTGCTGGCACGGAGTTAGCCGGTGCTTCTTCTGTTGCTAACGTCAAGATGCGCAGCTATTAACTACACACCCTTCCTCACAACTGAAAGTACTTTACAACCCGAAGGCCTTCTTCATACACGCGGCATGGCTGCATCAGGCTTTCGCCCATTGTGCAATATTCCCCACTGCTGCCTCCCGTAGGAGTCTGGACCGTGTCTCAGTTCCAGTGTGGCTGATCATCCTCTCAGACCAGCTAGGGATCGTCGCCTTGGTGAGCCATTACCTCACCAACTAGCTAATCCCACCTAGGCATATCTTGACGCGAGAGGCCCGAAGGTCCCCCTCTTTGGCCCGTAGGCATCATGCGGTATTAGCCATCGTTTCCAATGGTTATCCCCCACATCAAGGCAATTTCCTAGGCATTACTCACCCGTCCGCCGCTCGACGCCCATTAACGCACCCGAAGGATTGTTAATGTCGTTTCCGCTCGACTTGCATGTGTTAGGCCTGCCGCCAGCGTTCAATCTGAGCCATGATCAAACTCTTCAATTTAAAGTTTTGATTACCTAAATTAATAGGTGTGACTCAACGAATACTGACTTCAAAACTAATATTCATTGTTCTTTCGAAAAAGATTGATGAACATGTAATTCTAAAGCTATTACCATTCCAACAGAATGGTAATGAATTGACTGTGCCGAATAATTTCTTTCTACAAGAGAAAGTAGTTAAACGTATTGGTCACTCAGTTCATTGAAATCAAGTTTGTTACCGAAGTAACTGTTACTACCTAAGTAATAACGTTTTGATATTCATCAACGAGTGCCCACACAGATTGATAGGTTTAAATTGTTAAAGAGCTTCTCTTCGTTGTGAGTTACATCACTTCGGAAGAGGCGGCCATTCTAGCGATTTAATTCTCAGTGTCAAACACTTATTCGGAATTAATTTCTACTTTTAAAAAGTAAAAGCGAATCATCGCTTAAAGCTAGTTGCCTTACTAACATTCTTCGCTGAAGCCTTATGGCATCTGCCGTGTCAGTGAGGCGGCATTATAGAGATGCAGCTCTCATTGGCAAGCATTAAATACGTTTTTCATTAAAAAAAGAGGCTAAGCGAAGAGATTTCAACCAAGAGTCTATTTATACCAATCTCACCCCAACTTTTAAACAAATTAACCACAGAACCTTGTGGATAACTAGTCGTTACTTTCAAAAAAGTAAGATAATCGAGCTCGTGGATTTAAATACTCTCTCACTTGCTCGGGTAGTTTGCTTGGATGTACTGCATTAACGATTTTTATCTCTTTATTAAGCAAGTCAATAATCGGAGCTTGAGTTCTAGGGACGCTAGGATCATAAATCAGTACATTCGGGTAGAGCATATGTTTCGCATTAACGGAGATCACAACACCAATAGAGTCATTGGAAAGTTGTACCACCGTACCTGGCGGATACACACCCATAAACTTAACTAACAAACTCAAGTTGTCCTGACTATATAGGTGTTTGCAATTCTTGTATAAGTGGGACAATGCTAGATAAGGGATCTTAGGGTGAGGTTGCCCTCTGCCATGACAAAGGTTGTCGAAGGTATTCGCTACAGCGACTATCTTCGCAAATTCATCAATCTCTCCTTCCGTTAACCCTTCGGGGTAACCTGAACCATCATTCATTTCATGGTGCTGACCAATTACCTTCTTCGCGCTGTCAGGAAAATCATCAATTCCTGCGACTATATCCACACCGTATTTCGTATGAAGCTTTAAATAGTTTTCTTCCGGTACCGTTAACGCAGTCTGTTTTCTTAAGATAGCCGTAGGTATTTTTATTTTGCCGATATCGTGAAATAACGCAGCAAAGGAGAGTTCTTTTAATTGTTGAGTATCGAAACCTTTAGCCTTACCTATCATTAGTGCAACAACAGAAACATTCAATGTATGAAAGTAGAGGTCATCAAAGTCCACTTTAGTATTCATAAGATGCAGGGTAACGTTGTCATCGCTCACGAGTGTTTCGACAATATCGTCAACAAGAGCCTTCACCTCCCCTACCGCAGCTAAAGGACGATTACGAATCTTGGTCATAACAGAACGCATTCGAGCAAGCGAACGTTCGAACTCTTTCTCACAATGGCTTACTCTGCGACGGTAAGAACTTAGAGTTTCAATACGTTCATGCTTATCTTTCCACATTCTTTCCGTTTCAATACTTGCCTGTAAATCAGTATCCAAGGCTTGTTCATTCACGTGGTTAACTGGTAGAGGGGATGTATCGCTCTGATTCGGATTTATATAGACGTGCTTGATTCCAAGATGTCGAATTACTTGTACTTGAGCATCATCTTTGATTTTGAAACTGTTGAGTAGAAATGGGTGTTCATTCCATTTTACTGGGAGTCGTATGTGTAGACCGGGCTGAATGCGATCTACGGTAATCTTTATGCTGCCCATTTTTATATATAATATCGATCAATAATCTCTATTTATAATTCTAATAAAACCAAGCAGCAATTTCACTATCCAATTTCACTGGTTCAACTTAAAGAGTCACAATGTACCATCCAGCGTATACCAAATTTATCTTCCACTTTACCAAACCGCGCTCCCCAAAAAGTATCCGCTAAAGGTGTCATAATACGACCACCTTGCTTTAATTTTTCAAAGATTTGCTCTTGAGTCGTCGTATCCTCAGTAACAAGGGAGAGTGCAAGATTGTTTCCTTCTAATTCTTTCGCTTTGACGCCATCTGACATCATAAGCTTCATACCGAATGCTTCAAACTCTGCGTGCATAACCCAATCAGGCTGAGCACCCTCTATTACCTGTGGTGCGTCACTAAATAGTTGTTTTGATAAAACTACACCACCAAAGCACTTGTGATAAAAGTCCAATGCTTCATTACAACGACCATCAAAAAATAAGTAAGGGGTAACTTTCAGCATATCTCTCTCCTTTATGATCTATCTTAAACATAGACAATAGATGTGAGAATTAAAGGTAACATTCTGATTTAAGATAATTAATTCATTGGCACATTAGATTACGAAGAGAAATGATGAAATTTAGGAATGAAACATCAAGATCTGACTGATTGAACAGGCATACCTGCCGCCACAGCGAAGACAACGTTTTCTGCTCTCCAGATACAACAAAGCCCCGATTTGAGTCGAGGCTTTGTCATTAAATATGATCCGATAGGCGACTTGACTGGGCTTGCATCCAAGCCGGCACCCTGGGTTAGGAATTCACAAACGCCCAAAACGACGAAAGGTCGAGATAAAAACGACCTTTCTATGTTTGGTACCCGCAGGCGGACTGATTGGACAGGCACCCCTGTCGTCACAGCGAAGGCAACGTTTTTTGCTCTCCAGATACAACAAAGCCCCGACTTGAGTCGAGGCTTTGTCATTTAAATATGGTACCGGTAGGCGGACTTGAACCGCCACGCCCGAAGGCAACGGATTTTGAATCCGTCGTGTATACCAATTTCACCATACCGGCATTATCTTGGGGCATTGCCCTTTCGATGTCTGGCATTATACGTATGCGAACTGATGTGGCAAGTATAAAAACTTGAATTCATGTGTGTTTGCCGATAATTTCGCCACTAAGTCATAAGCTGTGCGTTATGTCTCTTTTCACGCTAAGCCTTAAACTATATTCTGACGCCTCAATTTTTGAAGAAGTAATAACACAATGACATCAACAAACACTCTGCCACCAGCAGGAGTAATGCGCCGATTTGGTGCTTTGTTCTATGACGCCCTTATTGTAATCGCTATTGAAATGTTGGCAGCTGGCGTTATTGTCGCTCTGCTGCACGCTCTAATGGCTCTTGGTATTTTTAACCATAGCGGATATGCAGATGTTAGTGACTTCTTAACAAACCATCCGATTTGGAGCCCAGCGTATACTTTTTACTTAGTGGTCGTTTGGGTTTACTTCTTTGTGTTCTTCTGGACAAGAGCAGGACAAACTCTGGGAATGAGAGCCTGGAAGCTACGCGTTCAAAACAAAGACGGTTCAGCTATTACAGTAACTCAGGCGATGATTCGTTTGGGTACTTCAGGTTTTGGATTGGCAAACCTATGTGTTCCATTCGATCCAAAAAAGCGTGGCTTTCACGATATCTGGGCAAAGACCGAAGTCGTTGTGTTACCACAAGCACGATAGCGTGATTTAAGTTAGCTCTAATCAAGATCAAAAAAGGAAGGCGTTATACCTTCCTTTTTTCTATTTACAGTTTCCGCCTCAAGAGCATGACTGCTATTCCGAGGAATACCACACTCGGAGCTAGCGCACCAAAAGCGGGGGGAATTTGATAAACCAAACTCACTGGACCAAAAAACTCACTGGATATGTAGAAAGTAAAACCTGCGATAACACCAGAAAGAATCCTAGCACCCATGGTCACACTACGTAGAGGGCCAAAGATAAACGATAATGCCATCAGCATCATGACCGCTATCGAGATAGGCTGAGTTATCTTTCGCCATAACGCCAGTTCATAGCGTGATGCATCTTGTTCTGAAGCTTTGAGATAAGAAACATAATCATACAATCCACTTAATGAAAGCTCTTCTGGTTTAACCGTTACTATCGCGAGCTTATCCGGTGCTAATGATGTCTTCCAAGAATAAGTTGGCAGGCTTTCTTTAGTAATTTGAAGTTCGTTTTCAAAAGACGTGATCTCTACATTTTTCATCGTCCACACGTTATCTCCAACGTAATCAACTTCGTCAGAGTAAATAGCGGTCTTTAGAGCTTTATTCTCATCAAAGCGCCACATGTTCATTCCATATAGCTTCTCATCATCAATTTTGACAATGAAGATAAAATCATTGGCATCGCGAGCCCATACACCACTTTGAGTCGAGATAATATTACCACCAGCAATTGATATGGTTCTTAAGTCACGAGCCATTTTCTGTGCTTGAGGTGCGCCCCACTGACCAAGCAATGTCACAACGATCATCAGTGGGATTGCGGTTTTGAGTACCGATAGGCCGATATCTAACTTAGAGAAACCCGCAGCCTGCATTACAACGAGTTCAGAACTTGCAGCAAGCATACCAAGCCCGATCAATGCGCCAAGCAAAGCGGCCATTGGAAAGAACATTTCAATATCACGTGGGATACTCAACAAAACGAAATACAGCGCTTGTAATAGATCGTATGTACCGCGACCAACCTTTCTAAGCTGCTCTACGTACTTGATGATCCCAGAGAGGCCAACAAACGTCACCAATACCAATGACGTCGTTGCGATGATGGTTCTGCCTATATATAAATCGAGAATTTTAAACACGGCTTAAGCCAACCTCTTATTCTTGAATTTTTCTTTCAAACGCCTTACTGGCACACTATCCATAAAGTTTGCACCAATCGCGACAAGTAACAACAACGCATTTATTGGCCACATGCCGACTACCGCGGGAATACTCCCTTCTTCAATCGAAGATTTGGTTGCACTGATTGCTAAGAAGTAAGTTAGATAAATCAGTATAGCTGGGCCGATTTTGGCGAAACGACCTTGTCTAGGGTTTACTGCAGACAGTGGCACAACAAGCATGGTCAACAATGGAATACAAAGCACCAATGAAATTCGCCACTGCAATTCTGCTTTCGCACTGTTTTCTGGATTACCAATCAGATCGAGCGTAGGAATGGCTTCCCAGTCACGGCCTTTCTTCTCAACTTCACGTTGGCCAATCAGGCCTTCGTACTCTTCAAAGTGTGTCACCATATAATCAAGACGAGTTGGAACACCTTCATGACGGGTACCATCGTACATCACAATCACTTGTCGACCATCGCTAAGCTCTTTTACGTCTCCGGATTTAGAGAACATTACACTAGGTAACACTGAATCACGTGGGCGCATTTGAGCTACAAACACATTTTCTAACTTATTACCGTCGATGTCATCGATGAAAACGACTGAAGAACCATCAGGAGTGCCTTCAAACTTACCTTTTGGCAGTAAATCCACACTGTTCTCTGCAGCCACTTCTTCATACATTTGCTCAACTTTATCTTGCGACCAAGGAGACAGCCAAAATGAGTTAAAAGCAGCAACAGATGCTGTGATTAAGGCCAAGTAAAGTGCAGATTGAATAAGGAATTTATTACCAATACCAGTCGCGTTCATTACGACTATTTCACTTTCAGCGTAAAGGCGACCAAAAGTAAGTAAAATACCAATATAGATACTGAGTGGAAGCATCAATAAGCCCATCGCGGGCATATTTAAGCCAACAATTGATAATATGAGGCTCGCTGGGATATCACCATCAGAGGCGTCCGCTAAAACACTGATGAATTTTTGGCTGAGAAACACGAGAAAGAGAACAAAAAAGATCGCAAATTGGCTCTTGATTGTCTCGCGGATCAAATATCTAACAATAATCACGCTCAAATTACCTATACAAAACTTGTTTTTTTGATTGAATCACTATAATTTCCCGTTGAACCTTTTATTTTTTTAAATTTTTAGCTAAGTGTTAGCGTTCTTCTTTAAGGTTAGTTCCATTATAGGATCCAACAAGTAAGAACCCATTATCTAACATTTAGTTCGATTTGTCTTCAGGATGTAGGAGTACGCATGGAGTTCAGTGTAAAAAGTGGCAGCCCAGAGAAACAACGCAGCGCATGTATCGTTGTCGGTGTATTCGAACCGCGCCGCCTTTCTCCAGTCGCCGAGCAATTAGATAAGATTAGCGATGGCTATATTAGTTCACTGCTTCGTCGCGGTGATCTAGAGGGTAAACCTGGCCAGATGCTACTACTGCATCAAGTACCTGGTGTACTTTCAGAACGTGTTCTACTGGTAGGCTGTGGTAAAGAGCGTGAGCTAGGCGAACGTCAATACAAAGAAATCATCCAAAAAACCATCAGCACACTAAACGAAACAGGTTCTATGGAAGCAGTATGTTTCCTTACAGAACTTCACGTTAAAGGTCGCGACACTTACTGGAAAGTTCGTCAAGCTGTAGAAGCAACTAAAGATGGCCTTTACACGTTTGACCAATTCAAGAGTAATAAGCCAGAGACTCGTCGCCCACTACGTAAATTGGTATTCAACGTACCTACACGTCGTGAATTGAGCCTTGGTGAGAAAGCTATTTCTCATGGCCTTGCTATTGCTTCAGGTGTGAAAGCATCGAAAGATCTAGGCAATATGCCACCGAACATCGCAAACCCTGCTTACCTTGCATCTCAAGCTCGTCGCCTAGCTGACGATTATGAAACTGTGAAGACTAAGATCATTGGCGAAGAAGAGATGGAAAAACTGGGTATGACTTCATACCTAGCAGTAGGCCGTGGCTCTAAGAACGAATCGATGATGTCTATCATGGAATACAAAGGCGCTGCGGATCCAGACGCAAAACCTATCGTCCTAGTCGGTAAAGGTCTTACTTTCGATTCAGGCGGTATCTCACTTAAGCCTGGCGAAGGCATGGATGAGATGAAGTACGATATGTGTGGTGCTGCCTCTGTATTCGGTACAATGAAAGCATTGGCGAAACTTAACCTGCCAATCAACGTTGTTGGTATTCTAGCGGGTTGTGAAAATATGCCTGGTAGCAACGCTTATCGCCCTGGTGACATCCTAACTACGATGTCTGGTCAAACCGTTGAAGTATTAAATACTGATGCAGAAGGTCGTTTGGTTTTATGTGATGCTCTAACTTACGTTGAGCGTTTTGAACCTGATTGTGTTGTCGACGTTGCGACACTAACTGGCGCATGTGTTATTGCTCTAGGTCACCACATCAGTGGTGTTCTATCAAACCACAACCCACTATCTCATGAACTTGTTAATGCTTCAGAGCAAGCAAGCGACCGAGCATGGCGTCTACCTATGGCTGACGAATACCATGAGCAGCTAAACAGCCCATTCGCTGATATGGCGAACATCGGCGGCCGTCCTGGCGGCACAATTACTGCTGGTTGCTTCCTGTCTAAATTCACTAAGAAGTACCACTGGGCACACATCGACAGTGCTGGTACGGCGTGGAAGTCAGGCGCAGCGAAAGGCTCGACAGGTCGTCCTGTCTCAATGCTTGTCCAATTCTTATTGAACCGCAGCGGCCAAGAGACTGAAGAGCAATCTTCAAAATAGTAAAAAGGGCCTACGGGCCCTTTTTTAATAACTGCTATTTGTTAGAGTCTGTAGACCAAGTAATATTGAGGTCCACAATTTTCAGTTCGAGTGTTAAGTATGCAAACTGCCACTTTTTACATAGTGCCTTCAGACAGTCCGCAAGCCCGCGAAGATGGTTTTACTCACTATGTGCTGTTTCTTGTTCAGCACTTTGCAAAACAAGGCGCTAAACTTTATCTCAACTGTAATGACAAAGAGCATGCCGAACGTATTGCGGAAGTTTTCTGGCAAGTTGAACCCAGTGAATTTATGGCACACAACTTGGTTGGCGAAGGACCAAAGTATTCAACCAACGTCGAAATCGGCTACCAAGGCGTAAAACATAATTGGAATCGTCAGCTAGTAATTAATCTGGCCGATAATCATACAACCTTTGCGAACGCCTTTGCTCAGGTGATAGACTTCGTGCCTTGCGAAGAAAAAGCTAAGCAACTCGCTCGAGAAAGGTATAAAATTTACCGTCAAGCTGGATATCAGCTACAAACTATCGAGATTCAACATCCATAGTCAAACGTCATAGTTAAAGCTCTCTTTGACTTTAAACTCAAGAAGCTTCACTTATGAAGTTTGACCACGATTAACCATTCACAGTATCCGTTTAAGAGCACTATGGAAAAGACATACAACCCAACATCAATCGAACAAGCTCTGTACAAGACTTGGGAAGAGAAAGGCTACTTTAAGCCACACGGTGACACATCAAAAGAAGCTTACAGCATCATGATCCCGCCACCGAACGTCACTGGCAGCCTACACATGGGTCACGCGTTCCAAGATACGATCATGGATACGCTTATCCGTGCTCAACGTATGAAAGGCAAAAACACGCTTTGGCAAGTGGGTACTGACCACGCTGGTATCGCAACTCAAATGGTTGTTGAGCGTAAGATCGCTGCTGAAGAAGGCAAAACAAAACACGACTACGGCCGTGAAGCTTTCATCGATAAAATCTGGGAATGGAAAGGCGAATCGGGTGGCACGATCACTCAACAACTTCGTCGTCTTGGTGCATCTGTAGATTGGGATCGTGAACGATTCACTATGGATGATGGCCTATCGGCTGCGACTCAAGAAGTGTTTGTTCGTCTATACGAAGAAGACCTAATCTACCGTGGTAAGCGTCTAGTAAACTGGGATCCTAAACTGCACACGGCAATCTCGGATCTTGAAGTTGAAAACAAAGACAAAAAAGGTTTCATGTGGCACTTCCGCTACCCGCTAGCGAACGGTGTTAAAACGGCTGATGGTAAAGATTACATCGTTGTAGCGACGACTCGTCCAGAAACCATGCTTGGCGATACTGGCGTTGCTGTTAACCCAGAAGATCCTCGTTACAAAGATCTTATCGGCAAAGAAATCCTACTTCCTGTTGTAAACCGTCTTATTCCTATCGTAGGCGATGAGCACGCAGATATGGAAAAAGGCACGGGTTGTGTGAAGATAACTCCAGCTCATGACTTTAACGATTACGAAGTGGGTAAGCGCAACAACCTACCAATGATCAACATCCTAACGTTCAACGCTGATATCCGTGATGCTGCTGAAGTCTTCACAACGAACGGCGAAGAAAGCGATGTTTACTCAACGGACATCCCTGCTAAATACCAAAGCATGGAGCGTTTTGCTGCACGTAAAGCTATCGTTGCTGAATTCGATGAGCTTGGTCTTCTTGAAGAGATCAAAGATCACGACCTGACTGTCCCTTACGGCGACCGTGGTGGCGTGGTTATCGAACCAATGCTGACTGACCAATGGTACGTGCGCACAGCACCTCTTGCAGAACCTGCGGTTAAAGCGGTTGAAGATGGCCAAATCCAATTCGTACCTAAACAGTACGAAAACATGTATTTCGCGTGGATGCGTGACGTGCAAGACTGGTGTATCTCTCGTCAACTTTGGTGGGGCCACCGTATCCCAGCATGGTACGACAACGATGGTAAGGTTTACGTAGGTCGCACTGAAGAAGAAGTTCGTGAAAAGAACAACCTAGCGCCTGTTGTTGTACTTAAGCAAGACGACGACGTACTAGATACTTGGTTCTCTTCTGCACTTTGGACATTCGGCACGCAAGGCTGGCCTGAAGATACTGAAGCACTAAAAACATTCCACCCATCTGAAGTACTAGTATCTGGTTTTGATATTATCTTCTTCTGGGTTGCTCGTATGATCATGATGACCATGCACTTCGTGAAAGACGAAGATGGCAAGGCTCAAGTACCTTTCAAAACCGTTTACATGACAGGTCTTATCCGTGATGAAAACGGCGACAAGATGTCTAAGTCGAAAGGTAACGTACTTGATCCAATCGACATGATTGACGGCATCGGCCTTGAAGAGCTAGTAGAGAAGCGTTGTGGCAACATGATGCAACCTAAACTGGCTGCTAAGATCGAAAAGGCTACACGTAAAACTTTCGAAGATGGTATCGAACCATACGGTACTGATGCATTACGTTTCACTCTTGCTGCTATGGCTTCAACTGGCCGTGACATCAACTGGGACATGAAGCGTCTTGAAGGTTACCGTAACTTCTGTAACAAGCTATGGAACGCAAGCCGTTACGTACTGATGAATACAGAAGAGCACGATTGTGGCATGTCACTGTCTGTTGAAGACCGTGCAAACATGGAATTCTCTCTAGCAGATAAGTGGATTGAATCTCAGTTTGAAGTTGCAGCGAAAGAATTTAATGCTCACCTAGACAACTACCGTCTAGACATGGCAGCAAACACGCTTTACGAATTCATCTGGAACCAATTCTGTGACTGGTACCTAGAGCTAACTAAACCGGTTCTTTGGAAGGGTACTGAAGCTCAACAACAAGCGACCCGTTACACTTTGATCACGGTTCTTGAGAAAACACTGCGTCTTGCTCACCCAGTTCTTCCTTACATCACTGAATCTATCTGGCAGAGCGTTAAGCCACTAGTAGACGGTGTTGAAGGAGAGACAATCATGACTCAAGCACTTCCTCAGTTTAATGAAGCTAACTTCAATGCTGAGATCGTTGACGATATCGAATGGGTTAAGACTTTCATCACTGCTATCCGTAACCTACGTGCGGAATACGATATTGCTCCTAGCAAAGGCCTAGAAGTGATGATCAAAGTCGCTGATGAGAAAGATGCTGCGCGTATCGAAGCAAACAAGATCGTTCTTACTTCTCTAGCGAAACTAGATGACATCAAAGTACTGGCTGATGGTGAAGTGACTCCAGCTTGTGCAACGAAGCTTGTTGGTAAATCTGAATTGATGATCCCAATGGCGGGTCTTATCGACAAAGATGCTGAACTTGCTCGTCTAGATAAAGAAGTGGCTAAGACTCAAGGCGAAATCAAACGTATCGAAGGTAAACTAGGTAACGAAGGTTTCGTTGCTAAAGCACCTGAAGTTGTTATCGCGAAAGAGCGTGAAAAGCTTGAAGGCTACCAAGAGACTCTTGTTAAGCTTGAAGAGCAAAAAGCGACCATCGCTGCGCTTTAACTGATTGAACGAGAAAGCTTCGAACTTCTCGATCTAAATAGAAAGGTTGGTCCTCGTGACCAGCCTTTTTTATGCCTCTGATTCCAATATATCTTACTCGCCACACTTATTGATAGGTTTCATCTATCGAATCAATCCTTACAACCCACTTTAATTAATGATAATAATTCTCAATAATAGTTCTATCAAAACAACAAAACGATTGAGTAATTATCATGAAAAAGACACTAACCTTTGCCGCATTGCATTTTACTATCGCATTTAGTGTCGCTTACGTACTAACGGGCGACATCTTGATTGGTAGCTTAATTGCCATGATTGAACCCTCCGTAAATACAGTCGCTTTTTATTTTCATGAAAAGGCTTGGGCTCAAATTCCAGCACTTAAAGCTCGCCAATTTATGACTAAACTAAAAACAGCAAGCTTTGCCGCTATCCATTTTAGTGTTGCCTTTGCCGTTGTCTATTTATTAACTGGTGATGCCTTTATTGGCGGTGTGATGGCCACGCTAGAGCCAGCTTTAAATACAATCGCTTACTATTTCCACGAAAAAGTTTGGTTACGAAAAACAGAAAGCCAAACAACACAATTACAGTTTTGTTTGCACCAACATGCTTAATCACAATATATTGGGCTTCTGATGAGTAACCCATTTTTATAGGCAGAACATGGAACAGATTGCTAACCTCACTATTCGCTCAATTGAATTAGAAGATAATCCAAGCATTGCTAACGTAATTCGCCAAGTTTCTTATGAGAACGGACTGACAGAAGACAAAGGCTATGGCGTAGCAGATCCAACATTAGAAGACATGTTCAGTGTTTATAACAATGAAAGATCGCAATATTGGGTGATTGAGCTTAATGGAAAGGTCGTCGGTGGCGGTGGATTTGCGCCGTTAGCAGGAATGCCCGAAGTATGCGAACTACAAAAGATGTACTTCTTACCAGTAACTAGAGGTAAAGGCTTAGCTAAGAAGTTGGTCAATATGTCGATGGACCGGGCTAAAGGTTTAGGTTATCAACATATGTACTTAGAAACGACAGAATGCCTTAATGCAGCGGTGAAACTTTATGAAAAGCTAGGCTTTGAACACCTGGATTCAGCATGGGGAGAAACTGGCCATGATGCTTGTGAAGTTGTCATGGCCAGATCGTTGTAAAAAGAGTAACTAAGAAATAACTCTTCTAACGCAGGAAGTTACTCACGCAAGAAGCTGGATTCAAGGCCACAAAAGAGCTTTCTTTTTGCCCATCGAGTTCAACTTCTAACGGATACAAATGCTTAGGATTGGGGTTCTCAAGATCAAAACAGATCGGAGCCTCAACCTGGAACACAACGCCAGTATGTTCGGCTCGCACATCTATCGGCATAACTAATGTCATACCATTAAATTTAATAGAAGCCGACACCAACCCTGCTTTTAGTGTCTGATAAATAACATCCACTTTAAACTCACAGCCGCCACCGTGATGCCAAATTTGCTCGGTGACAACTTGCTCTAGCTTGACGTTACGAACAAATTGCAAGTACGGTGCGTGCCAAACCCCGATACGCGAATCAGATTTAGCGACAATTGCTGAAGAGGCTGACTCATCCATGTCCTCTTCAAGCAACAAGCTCTCCTCTTCCTCTAAGAAAAGAATCTCAAAACGATTTCGACCAAGCTGCATATAAGGGCGAATGTCTTTACGGTATTCAGATTCGCTGCCATCACAGTCAAACACAGCAACGCCATTAAGCCGTACTTCTGCAAAGTAATCGACGCCTGCAACCACTAGCTCAACAAACGGGCATGCCAACATGGCATCATCCACTTCAATGTCGTGCATCAAGTGCCATTCTTGCTTTGCAATATCGTCTTCACTCAAGCTATCAGGGAGCTTTGAACTTAACGGAGCAGGAAAGGCAATGTCATCTTGTGGAATAGAAAGATCCGTCAGTGGCGAAATTTGCCAAAGACCATCGAGAGGTAGCCGCATGTCATTCCTTGAGCTAGATCAATTTTGAACGCATTATAAAGAATGAATGCATATAAAGACATTTATTTTTCTGAGGACAAAAAAATGCCAGCTCGAAGCTGGCATTCTTTAAAACTGGGAGAGATTACTCTTCGCCTTCATCATCTTCATCTGGGTAGATAGCATCTTCACCTTCGTAGTAAGTGCCCCACCCGTCATAGATAATGTCAAACTTCTCTGCAAGATTCACAAGCTTCTCAACTTGCTCATCAATCGCTTCTGCATTCAGAGTACACTGCATCGTCGCATCACAACAAAGTAGCTTATTGCCATCTTCGTCTTCTGTCTCTTCAGCTTCAAGAACTTCAAAGCCCATTTTGAAGGCTTCAACAACCGCTTTCTCAAGTACACCGAAATCTTCAGCAAATAGGTGATGCTCGATATCGTATAGAGCTTCAGGATCGCTACCATCTTCAATTAACGCTGTAATGATGTCGCGAGTCTCTTCCTTTTGAAATTCAATTAATTCCGCTACTGATAGATATTCATCTTCGTGAGACATGTGTCTGCTCCAGAGTGTTGACTATGAAAAGATCAAATTTGATTGCCACGAAATATGTCATGGATCGTCCAGAAAAGCCACCTAGATCAGGCTTATAAAGGTAAGTTTCTCGCCGGATAACAAAGGCAATACCAATAAAAAAGTGAAATCAAAATCACAGAAACAAATTTTCAACATATTATTAACCCATGCGTGTTTTAGCATTTCATTTTTATTGCGCTCTTTGCCGAAAGTGAATAAAAACTGCGTGCTTAGTCACACAAAATGCATACTCCTGACAACTTTAGAGTTGCATAAAATCTCGACCTGAAATCAAAAAATGAATAATAGTGAATAAAAAATCACTATTATCAGACAAAAGTCGACTCCAAACTCACAAGGTTTTGAGCATAGATCGTCAAAAAGGTTGTTGGGGAATTACATCTGTTATTTGGGTTAAAATATAAATAAATAGAATATATATGGGATTTAACACTAAATATTCTAGAAACACCTCGTATTAACACAAGCTTTAAAACTTGCATATTACGATCAAGCTTGTCATAAATAGACGCTGGATTAATAGTAAGGATGCAAAATGAGTAAGCTGTACGTTGGCTCCGAAGTCGGTCAATTAAGACGAGTTCTCCTAAATCGACCTGAAAGGGCACTCACCCACCTCACCCCTTCTAACTGTCATGAGTTACTCTTTGATGATGTACTTGCAGTAGAAGCCGCAGGTGAAGAACACGATGCCTTTGCGACAACACTTCGTAACCAAGACGTTGAAGTGTTATTACTGCATGACCTACTGGTTGAGACACTTGCTGTTGCTCCAGCTCGTGAATGGTTGCTTAATACTCAAATATCTGATTTTCGTTATGGTCCAACATTTGCGCGTGATTTGAGAGAATATCTTGCTCAAATGGACAATGAGCATTTGGCTACCATCCTACTTGGTGGTTTAGCTTACTCTGAGCTTCCTATCAAATCATCTTCAATGCTACCGAAGATGCATCGCCCACTCGATTTCGTTATCGAACCGCTCCCTAACCATCTATTTACACGAGATACCTCATGTTGGGTTTATGGAGGCGTCTCTCTTAACCCGATGATGATGCCTGCTCGTCAACGAGAAACAAATCACTTACGAGCAATATACCGCTGGCATCCTGTCTTCGCTGGCCAAGATTTTATTAAGTATTTCGGTGATGAGGATCTTCACTACGATAACGCAAATATTGAAGGCGGCGATGTCCTAGTTATTGGTAAAGGCGCCGTGCTTATCGGTATTTCAGAGCGAACTAAACCACAGGGTGTCGAAAACCTAGCAGCGAGTTTATTCAAATCGGGTCAAGCAAAAGAAGTCATTGCAATTGATTTACCAAAGCACCGCTCTTGCATGCACCTTGATACGGTTATGACTCATATGGATATCGACACGTTCTCAGTCTACCCAGAAATTGTTCGCAAAGACTTAGACACCTGGCGCTTAACGCCAAAAGAAAATGGCGAGATGCGTGTAGAAAAGGCTGACAACTACCTTTCTGCTATTGAAGGTGCATTAGGACTCGATCAACTGAAGATTATAACCACAGGTGGTGACAACTACGAAGCTGAACGTGAACAGTGGAATGACGCAAACAACGTACTTACCGTGAAACCAGGTACGGTTATCGGTTATGAGCGTAATGTTTACACCAATGAGAAATACGACAAAGCAGGTATCGAAGTTCTGACGATTCCAGGCAATGAACTGGGTCGTGGTCGCGGTGGCGCTCGTTGTATGAGCTGTCCTATCGAAAGAGACGGTATCTAAGCTACAAAATTTAATAAAGCGAACACACTAACTTATCTAGGCCAGTACCATTGTACTGGCCTTTTTTATCAATTTAATAAAATAAATATTCACAAATACAGCATTTTTATGTTTAACTGAGTTCTTCATTGATTCTATATACACAAGGAGCGAGAGATGGCCTTTAATCTTCGCAATCGTAACTTTCTAAAACTTCTCGACTTTACTCCTAAAGAGATTCAGTTTTTACTCGACTTGTCTGCTGACCTAAAAAAGGCAAAGTATGCAGGAACAGAACAGAAGAAACTCAACGGTAAAAACATCGCTTTGATCTTTGAAAAAGCATCAACTAGAACTCGATGTGCGTTTGAGGTGGCTGCCTTTGATCAAGGAGCTCAAGTCTCTTACTTAGGTCCTTCTGGCTCTCAGATTGGTCTAAAAGAATCAATGAAAGATACGGCTCGTGTATTAGGTCGTATGTACGATGGCATTGAATACCGTGGTTTTGGTCAAAGTATTGTTGAAGACCTAGGCGCTTATGCGGGTGTACCGGTTTGGAATGGTCTCACCGATGAATTCCATCCTACTCAGATCTTAGCTGATTTCCTCACTATGCTTGAGCATGGTCGCGGTAAACATCTGCACCAAATCAGCTTTGCTTATCTAGGTGATGCTCGCAATAACATGGGTAACTCTCTGCTAGTGGGGGCCGCGAAGATGGGTATGGATATTCGCCTTGTCGCACCAAAATCATTTTGGCCAGAAGAGCAGCTTATTGAAGAGTGCCAAGCTATTGCGAAAAATACTGGTGCAAAAATCACGCTGACAGAAGACGTTGCCGAAGGCGTGAAAGGTTGTGATTTCCTTTATACCGATGTTTGGGTTTCTATGGGTGAAGCGCCCGAAGCTTGGGACGAACGAGTAGCAGTAATGACGCCTTACCAAGTGAATATGGATGTCATAAAGCTCACTGGTAACCCTCAAGTGAAGTTTATGCATTGCCTGCCCGCTTTCCACAACAATGAAACCGTGATCGGCCAGCAAGTTGCAGACAAGTATGGAATGAACGGCTTAGAAGTCACTGACGAAGTGTTTGAGTCTGACTACTCAATTGTATTTGATGAAGCAGAGAATCGTATGCATACCATCAAAGCGATAATGGTGGCGACCTTAGGTCAATAACTAAGAATGAAAGTAAACAAAAGCTTGATGTAATCGCTTGCGCTCACAATTTGAAAGCGTATAATTCTCGGCAATTTGTCTGAGAGTAGTGAAAATGACGCCAAGCAATGTTGTGATAAAACATAATGATATTGTGAAAACACATAATAATATTGTGAAAACACCAAATATTGCTCGTAAGCTAAGATGCTTACCAGGTCGTCTATTCTGCTTTTCAGCACTTTTTTAAAGCCTCCCATTATGGGGGGCTTTTTTATGGCCAATACATTATTGTGGGGAAGAAGATCATGGCGAATTCGCTTTATCAAAAGCACATCATCTCAATTCCAGAGCTTTCTCGTGAAGAGCTAGAATTAATTGTTCAAACAGCTGGTCAACTCAAAGCTGAACCGAACCCAGAACTCATCAAGAACAAAGTTGTGGCAAGCTGCTTCTTCGAACCTTCAACGCGAACTCGTCTCTCTTTTGAAACTGCGATTCAACGCATCGGTGGTGATGTGATTGGTTTCGACAGTGGTGGTAACACTTCCTTGGCGAAGAAAGGCGAAACGCTAGCGGACTCTGTACAGGTTATTTCTTCTTATGTTGATGCTTACGTAATGCGTCACCCTCAAGAAGGTGCTGCGCGTCTGGCCTCTGAGTTTTCTAACGGTGTACCTGTTATTAACGCAGGTGACGGTGCAAACCAACACCCAACTCAAACACTGTTAGATCTATTCTCTATCGCTGAGACACAGGGCCGCTTAGATAATCTCAATGTTGCATTTGTCGGTGACCTTAAGTACGGACGTACGGTTCACTCGCTGACTCAAGCACTAGCTAAATTCGACAACATCTGTTTTTACTTCGTTGCTCCAGAAGCACTAGCGATGCCTGACTACATTTGTGAAGAGCTTGATGAAGCGGGTATCAAATACCAACTACTGACAGACATGGAAGATGTCATTCCTGAACTTGATGTTCTTTACATGACTCGAGTTCAAAAAGAACGTTTTGATGAATCGGAATACGCGCACATCAAATCGGCGTACATCCTGACCGCTCCGATGTTGGAAAATGCACGTGATAACCTAAAGGTTCTTCACCCTCTTCCTCGTGTTGATGAAATTACTGTCGATGTCGATAAAACACCTTACGCTTACTACTTCCAGCAAGCAGAGAACGGTGTTTACGCACGTGAAGCATTACTAGCCCTTGTTCTTAACGAAACGCTGTAGAGGAGAGATATCATGTCTAAAGAGACTCAATTAAAAGTTGAAGCAATCAAGAACGGAACGGTTATCGACCATATCCCAGCAAACATCGGGATCAAAGTGCTAAAACTGTTCGACATGCATAACTCTCATCAACGTGTGACGATTGGCCTAAATCTACCTTCATCTGCGCTCGGAGGCAAAGACCTACTCAAGATTGAGAATGTGTTTATCACTGAAGAACAAGCAAGCAAACTGGCACTATATGCACCTCACGCTACGGTTAACCAAATCGAAGATTACGAAGTAGTTAAGAAATTAGCATTAGAGCTTCCAGAGCAAATCAACGATGTGTTTGAGTGTCCAAACACCAACTGTATTACTCACAATGAACCAGTTGAAAGCAGCTTTAAGATCTTTGAAAAGAAAGAAGATATTCGATTGAAGTGTAAGTACTGCGAAAAAGTTTTCTCTCGCGAAATCGTGACAGAAAGATAACGCCATACGGCAATATTTACCGAACCTATAAACTATCAAATACCTCGCCTATGCGGGGTATTTTGCTCTTTACCTATCGAAAGTTTGTAGGCACACTGAAAATTGCTTTTTATCTAATAACTGATGGAATAAACCAATGACTAAAGTACTTCACACAGAATCAGCTCCAGCTGCAATCGGCCCATACGTACAAGGTGTTGACCTTGGCAACATGGTACTGACTTCTGGTCAAATCCCAGTAAACCCAGCAACTGGTGAAGTATCTGCAGATATCGCAGAACAAGCTCGCCAATCTCTAGATAACGTTCAAGCCGTAGTTGAAGCTTCAGGCCTGACTGTAAAAGACATCGTAAAACTAACGGTATTCGTTAAAGATCTAAACGACTTCGGTACAGTAAACGAAGTTTACGGTAAATTCTTCGATGAACACGGCGTTGCAAACTACCCAGCACGTTCATGTGTTGAAGTAGCGCGTCTACCAAAAGATGTAGGTATCGAGATCGAAGCGATTGCAGTTCGCAAATAGATTTTAATATCTAGAATAAACGGTTTCTAGTAAACAAGTTGGCATAAAGCTGAATGTTTATCAGAGACAAAAAAGGTTGCCCTATTGGCAACCTTTTTTATTATTCATCGTTTCGCTTAGCTTAAATTACTTCTTATTAAGCTCAACCACTTCTTTGTCTAACTCTTCAAGCTTAGCGGCCATTTGCTCTCGGGCTAGGTTAGCAAGTTGACGAACGTTCGACTTGTCGTAACCTTCAGTGCTGATAGGCGGCAACATTTCAACTATCACGTGACCATTGTTCCAACGGTTTAGCTTCACGCCACCTGTTGAGCTACACACGATAGGGATAATAGGCAAGCCAGCGCCAATTGCGGCATGGAAAGCACCCGTTTTGAATGGCAACAGACCACGACCACGAGAACGAGTCCCTTCAGGGAACATCCATACTGAAACATCGCTCTCTTTTAAGCTCGTCACTACTTGGTCGATCGTACCTACCGCTTTGCTGCGATTGGCACGGTCAATTAGGATATTACCCGTCAGCCAGTAAAGCTGACCAAATAGAGGCATCCACACTAAGCTTTTCTTACCAACCGTCACTACCTTAGGTGTCACTGCTGATGAGATAGTGAATAGATCCCAGCTGTTTTGGTGGTTCGCCACATAAACATGTTGGCCACGAGAGTAAGCATCTTCCGGGATACGAAGTTCTAACTTCATGCCGAATATTTTAGACATACGACCGAAGTAACGACCAAAGGTAAATACGTGTTTCGGGTTACGTGGGCTTAGTAAACAGTAACCACACCCAAATACAAACATAAGAATCGCAAATATCGCCACTGCGAAAATACGTAATATTGCTATCATTTTGTTCCTCTCAACCGTCAAGTTTTTCACCTATTCGCACAAAATTGGCATCAGATTCACTTGCGGTAAATACAACTATAAAAAAGCCGAAACCAAGGTTCCGACTTTTATGCTTTCATGTCACTAATTCAAGAACCCACTAACCGAAGTTAGTTCGAATCACTAAATCGTGTAATGTTTGCGCCTAGGGCTGAAAGCTTATCTTCAATCTTATCGTAGCCACGATCGATGTGATAAATACGATCAACGATAGTTTCGCCTTGAGCGATACAGCCAGCAATAACAAGGCTCGCAGATGCGCGCAGGTCCGTTGCCATTACTTGAGCACCGCTCAATTTTTCCGTTTCACCACAGATAGCCGTGTTACCTTCAATCTCAGCTTTCGCACCCATTCGCTGTAATTCAGGAATGTGCATAAAGCGGTTTTCAAAGATAGTCTCCGTGATAACACCACTGCCCTTCGCCATCATGTTAAGCAAAGTAAATTGTGCTTGCATATCAGTAGGGAAACCAGGGTGAGGTGCTGTTACGATTTTTACCGCTTTCAGCTCACGACCTGTCATATCAAGACTTATCCAGTCTTCGCCCGTTTCAACCTTCGCACCCGCTTCTTCAAGCTTCGCTAATGCAGCTTCAAGAAGATGAGCGTTAGTATTGCGACAAGTCACGGTACCGCCAGACACAGCAGCAGCAACTAGGAAAGTACCGGTTTCAATACGGTCAGCAACCACAGAGTGGTGACCACCACCAAGACGTTCAACGCCTTCGATCGTAATCGTGTCTGTACCTGCGCCAGAAATCTTAGCACCTAGCTTGTTTAGGAAATCAGCTGTATCAACAATCTCAGGCTCGCGGGCCGAGTTATCAAGTACTGTCGTTCCTTCTGCTAGCGTTGCTGCACACATGATAGTAATGGTGGCACCCACACTTACTTTATCCATCACGATGTGCGCGCCTTTCAAGCGGCCATCAACACTTGCTTTCACATAACCATCTTCCAGTTTAATGGTCGCACCTAATTGTTCTAGGCCATGGATATGTAAATCAACAGGTCGAGCACCAATAGCACAACCACCAGGAAGTGACACTTGTCCTTCACCAAAGCGAGCGACTAGCGGACCTAAAGCCCAAATAGAAGCACGCATTGTTTTCACTAAATCATATGGCGCACAGAACTCGTTGATTTCGCTGCCATCAACATGAACGCTACCATTACGCGATACTTTTGCGCCTAAACGCTTAAGCAATTCCATCGTCGTATCGATGTCACGTAGGTGAGGAACATTACTGACTTCTACTGGCTCTTCAGCAAGAATTGAAGCAAATAAAATAGGTAGCGCTGCATTTTTTGCGCCGGAGATCGTCACTTCACCGCTTAGCGGTTTATCCGATCCAATAACTCGAAACTTTTCCATCATAAACCTTAAAGTGACATCAGTTTCTTATCACGTTCCCACTCTTCAGGCGTAAAAGCCTTAATAGAAAGAGCATGGATATCATTGCGTTGAATGTATTCCATTAGTGGGCCGTAGATTAGTTGCTGCTTCTTAACTCGATTCATGCCGTCAAAACATGCATCAACCGCAACAACTTCGTAATGACTGCCTTCTCCCTTCACGAAAATTTCCTGAAGGTTCAGTGCTTCTGCTAATAATTCTTGTACTTTTGTGCTGTCCACAAATAGCTCCTGCCTAATTTTTTATGTGTTCTGCCATCATTGGCTGGATATTGCTCAATTGGAACAACGTTCGTAATTGTTCTGGCACGAAACTGAGCATTATATGACAGTTTTGATTTTTTGCATGCTCTAATAAGTGAATTAGCATCACCATTCCTGCTGAATCGACTCTATTTATATGGCTGAGGTTAATTTCAACACTCGATTCCGTCGTTTGCCACTTTTCTAATATACGCCAGATTGCAGGGACGGTATCTCGGTCAATGTCTCCGAGAAGTTGGAACTCTTTAGAACTTAGCTTTTGCCATTGAGAGTCGCTCATTATTTATTACTCTCAAAACGAATCGGCTGTGCGGACAGTTTCTCCAATTCATCAGCAACTTGTAAAATGCCTTCTTGACGAATTTTAGTATTCCACTCTGATTGCTTGCTCGATAATAGGCTAATACCTTCAGCAACCATATCAAATGCCTTCCACTCACCCGACTTCTTATCTTTACGTAGCTTAAACTCAAGTTTAATGTTTGGTCGAGGTGTATCAATAATATCAACCTTGATACTGGTGATGCGGCTTTCCGGCTTCACTTTTGGCTCTGGACCAAATTCAATTGTCTGATCTGTGTATTGAGTCAACACTTGAGCATAAGAAGAAACGAGGTATTTACGGAATGCATCAATAAATACGCGTACATCTTTTCTGTCCGCACCTTTTAAGTTAGGCCCTAACAACTTAAGTGCCGCATATTGAGCATTCACATAAGGCATCAATTCTTCTTCCACGATGACCTTTAGTAACTCAGGATCATTGTGAATGTTTTCTTGCTCGTTTTTTAAACGTTCAAAAGCGACTTCAGCTACTTGAGTCATCATCTGATAAGGCTGAGTGCGGTCAATCGATTCAGCAGCAAAGGCTTGAGTCGATATCAATAAAGCGACCGCAGTCATAACCAATCTTTTCAAAATGGCATTAGTCTTCAACATGTTTTTGAACTGTGACATGAGACTACTCCTTAGCTTCGTTGTTATCAGAACCACCAACGCTATACAGCACTTGGCCAATCAAATCTTCTAGCACTAGTGCTGATTTAGTGTCTTCAATCGAATCACCATCAACCAGCATCTCTTCGTCATCAAAAATGAACCCTGGTACTAGGCTGATATATTGCTCACCGATCAAGCCTGACGTTAAGATTTGAGCACTAGAGGTATCAGGAAATTGTGAGTACTTCGCATCAATAGACAATTCGACTACAGGAAGGTAACTCTCGGTATCAAGCTCAATGCTTTTAACTCGACCAACAACAACGCCACCGACCTTCACTGGAGAACGAACCTTTAGACTACCAATATTGTCGAAAGTCGCTTTTAAGTTGTAAGTATGGTTTGAACCTAAGCCTTTTACGTCAGCGACTTGAAAGATCATGATTAAGATTGCGCAAATTCCGGCTATAACAAAGGTGCCGACCCATAATTCTAGTTTTCGAGTTTGTTGCATGATTAATTCCCAAACATCAATGCGGTAAGAATAAAATCTAGCCCTAGTACCGCTAGAGAAGAGTGCACGACTGTGCGCGTGGTTGCCTGACTAATGCCTTCAGAAGTCGGTACTGCGTCATAACCGTTGAAAAGTGCGATCCAAGTTACGGTGATAGCGAAAACCATACATTTGATCATGCTATTACCAATATCTCGACCAAGCTCAACTGAAGACTGCATCGCAGACCAGAAACTGCCGTGATCAATGCCTTTCCAATCAACACCAACTAGCTGACCGCCCCAAATCCCGACCGCCATAAAGATCATAGCTAACAACGGCATTGAGATAAGCCCAGCCCAAAGTCGTGGTGCAATAATACGTTTAAGAGGATCAACAGCCATCATCTCAAGGCTGGAAATCTGCTCTGTTGCTTTCATTAAACCAATTTCAGCGGTTAATGCTGAACCTGCGCGGCCTGCAAACAATAACGCAGTCACAACTGGGCCCAACTCACGTAACAGTGAAAGTGCGACCATTTGACCAAGGTTACCTTCAGCGCCGTAGTCGATAAGTACGACATAGCCTTGAAGACTCAGCACCATACCGATGAATAAACCCGAAACTAAAATAATAGCCAATGACTGAACGCCAACGCTATAAAGTTGTTTTACTAATAAGGGGAAGTTTTTTAGTCGCGGGATGCCAAACAAAGCCCCAAATAACATTAGGCTTGCTCGACCAAATGACTCACAGATCGCAAGTGTGCGTCTACCGACACCTACAATAGTTTTAACAATCATATTAAAACAGATCCTCTTCTAAGCTCTTTGCAGGGAACCTAAATGGCACGGGACCATCCGCTTCACCTTGCAAAAATTGCTGCACTCGAGGATCGCTATTGTTGTACAACTCCTCAGGCGAGCCCGATGCAATAATCTTCCCATCAGCCATCAAATAAACCCAATCAGCGATACTCATCACCTCTGGGACGTCATGCGACACCACAATCGAGGTTAAGTCTAAAGCTTGGTTGAGGTTTCGGATGAGTTCAACCAAAACGCCCATGGTAATTGGATCCTGGCCAACAAAAGGTTCATCGTACATGATAAGTTCCGGATCCAACGCTATTGCTCGAGCTAACGCCGCACGCCTCGCCATACCACCAGACAGTTCACTTGGCATTAATTCTGCTGCGCCTCGTAAACCCACCGCTTCAAGTTTTAGTAATACGATGGTACGAATGAATTTTTCATTAAGTTCAGTGTGCTCTCGCAGTGGAAACGCCACATTATCAAAGACATTGAGATCCGTAAAAAGTGCACCCGATTGAAAAAGCATGCTCATTTTCTTACGTGCTTGATAGAGCTTTCGACGAGATAATGCAGGGATATTGTCCCCATCAAACCAAATTTCACCGCTATCTGGCGGTAATTGTCCACCGATCAAACGCAACAAGGTCGTTTTACCGATCCCTGAAGGGCCCATAATTGCGGTTATTTTTCCTTGAGGTACTTCTAAACTGATGTCATCAAAGATAACTCGTTCACCTCGAGAGAAACTTAGGTTTTTAACTTTTACAAGCTCAGTATTCAACATGATCTTGTTGTTTCCTTGCTCTAAAAAACGCCAATTGTGGCTGCAATAATAATGAGTCTACTTTAGAATTAAAAGCACTGTTCAATTAATTGTACAAAACAGAAAACAGTGACAGGGATTTGAAAGCATTAAGAAATTCATCATTCAGCGACATTTCTTTACTGCTAACGGGCAATTAATTTGTCGAGTGACTTCCCTTTTATCTAGCAACAAGTCAAAATTAGCGGTTAATTCTCCGTTTTTTATTAATTTTTAGGAATCATCATGCTTGAAGCGATTGCGTTTCTTATTATCGGCCTAGGTTTTTTGGTGTGGAGCGCAGATAAACTGGTCTTCGGCGCCGCCGCTCTTGCTCGCAACTTCGGTATATCACCATTAGTTATCGGTATGACGATTCTAGCAATGGGCTCTTCAGCCCCTGAAATGATGGTTTCAGCAACAGCAGCTCTTGACGGCAAAACAGATACGGCTGTTGGTAACGTTCTCGGTTCTAACATCGCCAACATCGCTCTGATTTTGGGTATTACAGCACTTATCAAACCGCTATCAATTAGTTCAGGCGTAATTCGCCGTGAACTACCATTAATGATTGGTGTCACTCTACTAGCAGGCGCACTGCTTTGGGATAACCATTTAGGTTTCTACGAAGGCGTGTTGTTGTTTGTTCTTTTCGCCGCTTTCTTATTTGCGATGTTACAAATCAGCCGTAGCGAGAAAAAGAACGGCGATGCTTTCCTTGATGAACAAGAGTCAGAGATCCCTGAGGGCGTAAGTAACCTTAAAGCCGCCATGTGGGTAGTAGTTGGTCTAATTATTCTACCTTTAGCGGCCAATATGTTGGTTGATAACGCGGTTGTTATCGCGAAGTTCTTTGGCATGAGCGATCTTGTGATTGGTTTAACCATTATTGCTGTTGGTACCAGTCTTCCCGAACTTGCCGCATCACTTGCCGGTGTAATGAAAGGGGAAGATGACATGGCCGTAGGTAATATCATTGGCTCGAACGTATTCAACATTCTTGCAGTGATGGGGATACCGGGCATCCTCAACCCTTCAATCTTAAGTGAATTTGCTATGGGTAGAGATTTCTGGGTAATGCTAGGCGTATCACTTTTACTCGTGGTAATGGCACTAGGTAAATCTCGCAGTGTGAATCGTATTGAAGGCGGCGTGTTAATCATAACGTTCGTGGCCTACCAAGCTTACTTACTTATGAACATGTCGGCTTAATTGTTGATTTAAATTCCCGTACTTGGAGTATTTGATGTCTCAGCCATTTGATTATCGCAGTGTTGCAAAACAAGTTTTGGAAACCGAAGTTGCAGGTCTTACTCAATTAGACCAATATTTTAATGATGATTTTTGCAAGGCTTGCGATCTTATCCTGAACAACAAAGGTAAAGTCGTTGTGATGGGCATGGGTAAATCAGGCCACATTGGTAACAAAATAGCAGCCACACTGGCAAGTACTGGTACATCAGCTTT
Source organism: Vibrio sp. R78045 (assembly GCF_042466085.1). Taxonomy (NCBI): domain Bacteria; kingdom Pseudomonadati; phylum Pseudomonadota; class Gammaproteobacteria; order Vibrionales; family Vibrionaceae; genus Vibrio; species Vibrio sp. R78045. The sequence goes on along the minus strand of NZ_JAXHBS010000008.1, from coordinate 217,515 downwards.
CTTTGTACATCCAGGTGAAGCGGCACATGGTGATTTAGGAATGATCGAACCTGGCGATATTGTGATTGCAATATCAAACTCAGGTGAATCAGGAGAGATCCTCAGCCTATTCCCAGTATTAAAGCGTTTGAACATTAAGATTATCAGTATGACAGGTAAGCCAGCGTCGAACATGGCGACCTTATCTGATATCCATTTACAAATTTCAGTACCGGAAGAAGCATGCCCACTGGGCTTAGCGCCAACAACCAGTACCACTGCTACTTTGGTGATGGGGGATGCACTAGCCGTTGCACTTTTACAGGCACGAGGCTTTACCGCTCAAGATTTTGCTCTGTCTCATCCAGGTGGCGCTTTAGGTCGTCAATTACTGTTGAAACTCGATGACATCATGCACACAGGTGATGCTCTGCCTGTTGTGGCTCCGGATGCTCTGATAAGAGATGCTCTATTAGAGATATCTCAGAAAGGCTTAGGCATGACGGCAATCGTTGGTAGCGATGGTCAAATGGCCGGTATTTTTACTGATGGTGATTTACGCCGTATCTTAGACAAACGTGTTGATATTCATAACACTCAGATTGGCGACGTAATGACGCTTAATCCTACGGTAGCAGAACCAAACATGCTTGCAGTTGAGGGGCTAAACTTAATGCAGGCTAAAAGTATTAATGGCCTGATGTTATGCCATGAAGGTACATTAGTTGGAGCTTTGAACATGCATGACTTACTGAAAGCAGGAGTAATGTAATGACGCAGACAGTTGAAACGTTATACGGCACGGTCGATTCAGACGTATTTGCCGTAGCAAAAGAGATCAAACTGCTAATTTGTGATGTCGATGGCGTATTCTCGGACGGTCGTATTTACATGGGCAACAACGGTGAAGAGCTGAAAACCTTTCATACTCGTGATGGCTACGGTATCAAATCACTGATGAATGCTGGTATTGAAATCGCAATCATAACTGGTCGTAAATCTCAAATTGTTGAAAACCGCATGACAGCTCTGGGTATTAAACTTATTTATCAAGGCCAAGATGATAAAGTAAAAGCGTATTACGATATTTGCGATAAACTTTCTGTTGCGCCTGAAAATACAGGCTACATCGGAGACGATCTGATCGACTGGCCTGTCATGGAAAAAGTTGGCTTAAAGGTATGCGTGGCAGATGGTCACCCACTACTTGCGAAGCGAGCGAATTATGTGACCACGATTAACGGCGGCCATGGTGCTGTACGTGAAGTATGTGACCTTATTCTGCAAGCAAGAAATGAACTCGACGTGCATAAAGGTTTAAGCATATGAGTTTTACTCGTATTATCTATTTAATACTCATATTTATTGCTTCTTGGTCGACCTATTATTTGTTCGACAAAGAGCAAGCTTCGACAATACAAGTGGCTCCAAATTTGGAGCTGCCCGCTTTTAGCGGCAAAAGTCTAAACAACATAAGCTATGACCAATCAGGTATCCGTAGCTATCAAGTTGAGTCGACGTATTTAGAACACTATTCAGTAGTTGGTGATACACATTTTCAAAATCCTGTTCTTTCGGTGTTCCGGGAAGGACATACGATTGAATGGCAAGTCACCGCTGATCGCGCGATTATGGATGAGAATCAAGTTGTCACGTTCTATGACAACGTTGTGGCAAAGAATCTATTGCCAGAAGCCAGTTTCGATACTATGACCACAGATAAAATGGTTGTTGAGCTGACTAGCCGAGATTTTTATTCAGAGACTCCGGTCCATATGATCGGTACATTTTTTGAAACTGAGGGTCAAGCAATGAAGGGGAACTTCGGTACCAACAATGCGACTCTCTTTAATTCTGTTCAAGGTAGATATGAAACTCTTACACCTTAGTTTATTCGCTTTGACCCTTGCGGCACCTAATGTCTATGCCCTATCTTCGGATAGTGAGCAGCCTGTCTACATTGACTCAGACAGCCAGCAATTGGATATGAAAAGTAACCAAGTGACCTTCCTTGGTGATGTAAACCTTAAGCAAGGTAGCATCAACATCAATGCCGATAAGGTCATTGTTACTCGAAATGCGGTCAACGGTGAGATAGAAGAAATTCAAGGCTATGGCAAGCCTGCGACTTTCTCTCAACTCACTGATGATGGAAAAACACTTTACGGTGAAGCTGATGATTTACATTATCAACTGATTGCCGATAAATTGATCATGACCAAGAATGCAATGCTCTCTCAAGATGGCAGTATCATCCGTGGCTCTAAGATTACTTATCAAATCGCTTCTCAAAAACTGGTTGCCGATAGTGATAGTAGCGAACGTGTATCAACGGTCTTACAACCTGCGGAAGTGAATAAGTAGCCATGGCTGTTCTTAAAGCAAAAAACCTAGCAAAAACGTACAGCAAGCGTAAAGTTGTAACCGACGTAAGCCTGCAGGTAGAGTCTGGTCAAATCGTTGGACTACTTGGGCCTAACGGGGCAGGCAAAACGACCTCTTTCTATATGATTGTAGGTCTGGTCGCTCGTGATGAAGGCACGATTAGCATTGATGACCGAGACATCAGTATTTTGCCAATGCACAGTCGCTCGCGTCTTGGTATCGGTTACCTACCTCAAGAAGCTTCTATTTTCAGAAAGCTTTCCGTTGAGAACAACATCATGGCCGTTTTACAAACGCGTGACGAGATGACCAACGAGCAGCGTCAAGATAAGTTAGAAGACCTTCTAGAAGAGTTCCACATCCAACATATCCGCACCAGTAATGGTATGGCTCTGTCAGGTGGTGAGCGTCGTCGTGTTGAGATTGCTCGAGCTCTAGCGGCAAACCCTCAGTTCATTCTATTGGATGAACCCTTTGCTGGTGTTGACCCAATCTCGGTTATTGATATCAAAAAAATCATTGTTCACCTACGCGATCGCGGCTTAGGTGTTCTAATTACCGACCACAACGTCCGTGAAACATTAGACGTGTGTGAAAAAGCTTACATCGTAAGCCAAGGGCACCTGATTGCTGAAGGTACTCCTGAAGATGTTCTCAATAACGAGCAAGTTAAACAAGTTTATCTAGGCGAACAATTCCGTCTATGATTAGATAGAGAGTATCGAGAATTCTAAGAATAATAACTAGGTAAGTCACACTGAATGAAACCCTCATTACAACTTAAGCTAGGCCAACAGTTAGCAATGACTCCTCAATTGCAGCAAGCGATTCGTTTGTTGCAGTTGTCTACATTAGATTTGCAGCAAGAGATTCAAGAAGCACTTGAATCTAACCCACTACTCGATGTCGAAGAAGGCAATGAAGAAACGCCTGCATCGGAAGAAAAACCTAGCAGTGACGAGAAAGAAACAGTTGAAGCCACAGAGCAAGACTTACCTGATAGCTCAGACTTAATCGAAAAATCAGAGATTGGTAATGAACTAGAAATCGACACAACTTGGGAGGATGTCTACAGTGCAAACACCGGAAACACTGGTATTGCGATTGATGATGACATGCCAGTTTACCAAGGTGAGACGACTGAAAGCCTACATGATTACTTACTTTGGCAGCTCGACCTAACACCATTCACTGAAACAGATAGAAGCATCGCTTTTGCTTTAATAGATGCCATTGATGACTATGGCTACCTCACCGTATCTTGTGAAGATATTCTTGAAAACTTCGATAGAGAAGAAGTAGAGCTTGATGAGATTGAAGCCGTTCGCAAACGTATTCAGCAGTTTGACCCTTTAGGTGTCGGTTCAATCAACCTGCAAGATTGCTTGTTACTACAACTGGCTACCTTCCCGCAAGATACCCCTTGGCTTAATGAAGCTAAGTTAGTACTTACTAGCCATATCGACCAACTAGGTAACCGTGATTACAAACTGGTTATCAAAGAAACTAAGTTGAAAGAAGCAGAACTGCGTGAGGTTTTGCAACTGATTCAACAACTGGATCCACGACCTGGCAGTAAGATTACACCAGATGAAACCGAATATGTTGTTCCTGATGTTTCAGTATTCAAAGATCTTGGTAAGTGGTTAGTCACCATAAATCCAGACAGCGTGCCTAAACTGAAAGTGAATCAACAATACGCCGACCTTGGAAGCAAAGGTAGCAGCGCCGACAACCAGTACATTCGCTCAAATTTGCAAGAAGCAAAATGGCTAATTAAGAGCTTAGAAAGTCGAAATGAGACGCTACTCAAAGTTGCACGATGTATTGTTGAACATCAACATGATTTCTTCGAACATGGCGAAGAAGCGATGAAACCTATGGTTCTCAACGATGTTGCGTTAGCCGTTGATATGCATGAATCCACAATCTCTCGTGTGACGACTCAAAAATTCATGCACACACCACGTGGCATCTTCGAACTCAAATATTTTTTCTCGAGCCACGTCAGTACAGACAATGGCGGAGAGTGTTCATCGACAGCAATTCGTGCGCTCATTAAGAAGCTTGTCGCGGCGGAAAATACCGCGAAACCTCTAAGTGATAGTAAGATTGCTGCTTTACTGGCTGACCAAGGAATTCAGGTAGCTAGACGTACCATAGCAAAATACCGTGAGTCTCTGGGCATCGCCCCATCTAGTCAGCGTAAACGCCTGCTGTAGGCTAATTTAGTTAGCTATAGATTTAGTTATAGTCAGGCAACCAACTGAAAAGGAAAGTCTATGCAAATCAATATTCAAGGCCATCACGTTGATCTTACCGATTCAATGCAAGACTATGTTCACACCAAATTCGAAAAACTTGAACGCTTTTTTGATCACATCAATAGCATTCAGGTTGTTTTAAAAGTTGAGAAAATCAATCAAATTGCAGAAGCGACCCTTCATGTAAACCAAGGAGAGATTCATGCAACAGCAACAGATGAAAGTATGTATGCTGCGATTGATTCATTGGTTGATAAACTCGTCCGTCAACTCAACAAGCACAAAGAAAAGCTAAGTAGTCACTAACATGCAATTAAGCGAAGTACTTTCATTGGACTGCACCAAAAGTGCAGTCCAATGCACAAGCAAGAAAAGAGCCCTTGAGCTCATCAGTCAGATCGCAGCAGAAAGCTGTGGTCAAGATTCAACAGAACTGTTTGAGTGCATGTTGAGCCGCGAGAAAATGGGCAGTACAGGTATTGGTAATGGCATTGCTATTCCCCATGCTCGTATGAACGTCAGTGACAAAGCAATTGCTGTATTACTGCAATGCCAAGATCCCATCGAATTTGATGCGATTGATAACCGTCCTGTCGATCTACTATTTGCTCTGCTTGTTCCAAGTGAACAATGTAAGGAGCATCTAAAAACCCTTTCTTGCATGGCAGAACGACTTAACGACAAGCAGACTCTTAAACAGTTGCGTAATGCTCAAAGCGATCAAGAGCTTTACGACATCATGATTCAAGTGCCAACTTGCGAGCAATAACATGCGGTTAATCGTTGTTAGTGGCCAATCAGGAGCAGGTAAAAGTGTCGCGCTACGAGTCCTTGAAGACTTGGGGTATTACTGTGTCGATAACCTTCCAGTAAATCTGCTCAACGACTTCGTCGAGTCAGTTCGTGAAATCAATCAAAACGTCGCCGTTAGCATTGATATTCGTAACTTACCGAAAGAGCCTCAATTAGTCACAGATACGCTTGAGCAGCTTGAGTCTGCAACCGACATCGATGTGAACGTGTTGTTCTTAGATGCGAGCAAGCAAACGCTACTTAAACGCTACAGTGAAACTCGCCGAATCCATCCTTTGTCGATTGGCCAAGAAAAGCTCTCTCTTGAACAAGCTATCGATTTAGAGAAGACACTCCTAACACCGCTTGCTGAACAAGCCTGCATTGTAATTGATAGCAGCGACTGCAACCTCTACGAATTGAGTGAAAAGGTTCGCTTTAAAGTTGAAGGTAAAGAGAAGCAAGAGCTGATCATTGTTTTTCAGTCTTTCGGCTTTAAATATGGTCTACCAAGCGATGCTGACTATGTGTTTGACGTACGCTTCTTGCCGAACCCTCATTGGGAACCCGCTCTACGACCATTAACAGGTCTTGATGCCCCTATTCACTCTTTTCTAGAAAAGCACCCGGAAGTTCTAGAGCTCAAGCAACAAATCCAAGGCTTTATCGAGCAGTGGTTACCAATGCTAGAAAAGAATAATCGCAGTTACCTAACGGTCGCGATTGGCTGTACTGGCGGCAAACACCGCTCGGTTTATCTGACTCAGAAAATTGGTGAGTATTTCGATCAACTTGGCCATCAAGTTCAGATCAGACACGCCTCCCTAGAGAAGCACCAACAGGGCTAACCATGGAATTAACTCGAACTGTACTGATCCAAAATCGCTTGGGTCTTCACGCTAGAGCAGCCGTCAAGTTGGTTGAGCTAGCGCAAAGCTTTGATGCGACCATTACTATCCATAGCGAAGAAGATAAGATCGCGACTGCAGATAGCGTGATGGGGCTACTTATGCTGGAATCAGCGCAAGGGCAACACATTACCATTCAAGCGGCAGGCTCTGATTCTCAGCAAGCTCTTGATGCTGTCTGTCAGCTAATTGAAGCAAAGTTTGATGAGGGTGAGTAACGAAATACGTCACTCACGCCGCCAAAAACTCAAACAACGAACCAACCAATATTAAATCTTAGTTCTACCTAAGTTAATGATTTAAATAAGCCCCAGAATTAAGTTACTATTCCAAGCATTGTTAAAATAATGAGATAGGAGGAAAATATGGCAGAGCAATTAGAATTCGACCAAGCTCACCAAACCCTCCAAGAAGTCAGCGAAGCCCTAGAAAACGGCCGATTTGTTCATGTACGCCGACAGCTTCAGGACATGGAACCTGAAGATATTGCACACCTTTTAGAAGCCTCCCCTCGCAAAAGTCGTGATGTACTCTGGCAACTCACCGATCCTGAAGACTACGGTGAAATTCTTGATGAGCTAAACGAAGACGTCAAAGATGCTCTTGTGTCGAAAATGGCACCAGAAACCTTGGCAGAAGCAACCGAAGGCATGGAAACCGATGACGTCGCGTACGTACTTCGAAGCCTACCCGACGATGTTTCTCGCGAAGTACTTTCTCAAATGGACTCCGTTGATCGTGCTTTAGTTGAAACCGCACTATCGTACCCCGAAGATTCAGCGGGTGCGTTAATGAACACTGACGTAATCACAATCCGTGGTGATGTCGATGTTGAAGTTGTCTTGCGTTACTTACGTATGCGTGGTGAATTACCTGACGCAACTGATGCTCTCTATGTTATCGACGACGATGAACGTCTCATTGGTAACCTTTCACTCAGTACATTGATCACAACACAACCCGATGTGGCGGTTTCGGAAGTAATGGAAGATGCCGACGAAGCTATCGCTGTGGAAACCAGTGCTTCTGATATCGCCAGCCTCTTCGAACGTCGTAACTGGGTTTCAGCTCCTGTTGTCGATGTAAATCAACACCTTGTTGGCCGTATTACGATCGATGACGTGGTTGATGTCATTCGTGAAGATGCTGAACACTCTATGATGAGTATGGCGGGTATGGACGATGACGAAGACACCTTCGCTCCGGTCGTCAAATCCGCTCGTCGTCGTAGTGTGTGGTTAGGCGCAAATGTTTTGGCGGCACTCGCAGCAGCGTCTGTGTCTAATATGTTTGAGGCGACACTGAATGAGATGGCAGCCATCGCTGTTTTGATGACCATCGTACCGTCCATGGGTGGTGTTGCTGGTAACCAAACCGTTGCTCTGGTCATTCGAGGTTTAGCACTTGGTCACATTGGTGACAGTAACAAACGTGAATTACTACTCAAAGAAGCCTCTATAGGCTTCCTTAACGGCATTCTATGGGCCGTTATCATTGGCGGTATAGTGGTTGCTTGGAAAGGCAATTGGATCTTGGGAGGCATTATCTCTGCAGCGATGATGACAAACTTGATTGTCGCGGGTATTGCAGGCGTAACCATTCCAGTGATGCTGAAGAAGATGAATATCGACCCTGCCCTTGCTGGTGGTATGGCACTCACAACGGTAACCGATGTAATTGGCCTATCGGTGTTCTTAGGCTTAGCCACCATACTTATCTAGCTTGATTACCGACTCGGTAAATACAAAAAGGGAGCCATTGGCTCCCTTTTTTAATACATCAGATTTAAGCTTCAGGTTTAAATCTTATGTTTAAACCTAAGCAAATTAAGCAAATCACTCGCCTGCGACTTTCATCGACTCAAGCAAGATAGAACCGGTTTGAATTTGCGAACGTGTTTCTACGTCGTTACCAACCGCAACAATCTGAGTGAACATGTCTTTTAGATTGCCCGCGATCGTCACTTCAGATACTGGGTACTGGATTTCTCCATTCTCAACCCAGAAACCCGCAGCGCCACGAGAGTAATCGCCAGTAACGGTATTCACACCTTGACCCATCACTTCAGTCACAAGGAAACCTGTGCCTAATTCTTTTAGCATTTGCTCAAAGCTTTGACCTGTCGATTTAACGAACCAGTTATGGATGCCACCGGCATGGCCTGTTGGCGTCATATCCATTTTACGAGCAGCGTAACTCGTCAGTAGGTAAGTGGCTAAAACACCATCGGTGATGATTTCACGGTCTTGAGTGTAAACACCTTCACTATCAAATGGACTCGAAGCCAAACCACGTAAAAGATGTGGGCGCTCTGAGATATTGAACCAATCTGGTAGAATTTTCTGACCGAGGTGATCCAACAAGAAAGATGATTTACGGTAAAGGTTGCCACCACTGATTGCCATCACAAGATGACCAATTAAGCCAGTTGCGACATCGTTAGCGAACATAATCGGGTATTGGCCTGTTGGTAGTTTTTTAGCATCCAAACGACTGATCGTTTTTTCTGCAGCTTCTTGACCTACACGCTCAGGCGTCCAGAGCTCGTCACGGTGACGTGCAACTGTGTAGCTGTAGTCTCGTTCCATTTCACCGTTAGTGCCTTGCCCAATCACACAGCAGCTCGTACTGTGGCGACTGGAAGCGTAGCTCGCAAGCAAGCCATGACTGTTACCATAAACTTTAACGCCATAGTGACTGTCGTAGCTTGCACCATCACTTTGCTTGATCTTGTCGCTATAAGCTAATGCTTGCTTCTCAGCAGCTATCGCAATCTCCGCGGCATAGTCTGGGTTTGGTTCATCAGGGTGAAAAAGATCCAAATCTGGAATTTCTTTCACCATATATTCTTTTGTGGCAGGGCCAGCAAATGGGTCTTCCGAAGTGTATTGAGCAATGTCTAGTGCCGCTGCGACAGTTTGAGCAATAGCCTTCTCACTTAGATCAGATGTGGATGCGCTGCCTTTCTTCTGGCCACGGTAAACAGTAATACCTAGTGCACCATCACTATTAAATTCAACGTTTTCCACTTCACACATACGTGTTGAAACACTTAAACCCGTTGACTTAGTAATAGCGACCTCAGCTGCGTCTGCACTCACTGATGCCATATCCAACGCTTTAGCTACTGCGGCTTCTAGCTCAACTCTTTGCTGGGCGACTTGCTGTTTTACATCCATATCTATTCTAATTTTGTAGGTCAATATTAGGTAGGATAACAAGAATTTCGCTTTCTCCCCAAGATTCTTGCTAAAATAGGCAATATATTCGTTTGAGATAGTGACATAGGCAGAAAAGATGGCTCGCAAAAACCAAAAAGCCCCATGGGAACCAGAAGAAGAAATCATCTGGGTAAGTAAGACAGAAATGAAAACGGACATGGATGCCCTGCAAAAGCTGGGAGAAGAGCTTGTTGGTTTAAAGCCTTCTGTATTAGACAAGTTTCCTCTGTCTGAAGATTTGGCACAAGCGATTAAAGATGCACAACGCTTTAAAAATGAAGCGAAGCGCCGTCAACTTCAGTACATTGGTAAAGTAATGCGTAGTGTCGATCCTGAGCCAATTCAAGCGGCTTTGGATAAAGTACGTAACAAGCACTCACAAGCAACCGCTGAGCTACATAAGCTTGAGCAACTGCGTGACCGTGTTGTAGCTGAAGGCGATACTGCCATTTCAGACGTTATGGAGATGTACCCTGAAGCAGACCGTCAACGTCTTCGTCAGCTCGCTCGCCAAGCTAACAAAGAAAAATCAGCGAACAAGCCAGCCAAAGCTTCTCGTGAAATCTTCCAAATCTTAAAAGAGCTAAAGCTAGGCGACTAATCTTCGTCTCGCTTTACTTGTAAAGATAATCAAAGACCTAGCACATGCTAGGTCTTTTTGTTTTCGACGCTCTCAATATCAAGAAGTATTCAATATCAAGGCTGAATGAGTCTTCACTCACCTGCTCGAACAAAGGAACTCAATTCGACTTGTGGGTGATCGACAGTTAGCGCATCTATCGAGTCTTCGACTAAAACCTTACCCAATGCCACAAACACAAACTTGTTCGCGATACTGCGCGCATCACCTAAATGGTGTGTCACCATCAAAACAGTAATGTTTCGCTCTGCCGCTAATCGCTTCACTAAGCTCAGCATCTCTTCACGAAGCAAAGGATCAAGCGCAGAAAATGGCTCATCAAGCAGCCAAATATTATGCGGCTGTACAAAACAGCGAGCTAGCGCAACACGCTGACGCTGACCACCCGATAAATGCTCTGGCAGCCGATCTAAATACTCAGCAACCCCTACTTGTGTAGCAGCTTGTTCGACTTCTAGCTTTTGGGTTACCGTAAGCTTTAATCCTGGGTGCAAACCCAGGCCAATATTTTCACGCACCGTGAGGTGCGCAAATAGGTTGTGTTCTTGGAACAACATCGCCAATGGGCGCTGATGTGCTTCTTTGCCAATCAGCGATTGGCCTGCCACCGAGATCTCGCCCGATGTTGGCTCAATAAAGCCAGCAACCAATGCGAGTAGCGTTGATTTCCCCGCACCACTTGGCCCCATAAGAGCAACAATATCGCCCTGCTCTGCTTGGAAATCAAAACTAAACAACTCTTGGTGATAATGGTAATCCACATTTTTCATCACTAACATCATCGGTTCCTTAACTCTTTAGCTTTGAGCTTCGAGTAAACAAAAATTCAATCAAACTAAAGCTGCCCACACTCAGTAACAATAAACTCACTGACACCACTGCCGCCGCTTCCATTTGATAGCTGCCTAACAATTGAAATAGATACAAAGGCAAAGTTCTAAAGTCTTGGCTACCAAACAAGGCTATCGCACTTAAGTCGCCCATCGCCAGCATAAAGCTGATTGAGAATGCTTGCGCCATCGGTTTGCGCAATGCGCGCCACTCCACGAGCCTAAAGCGAGTGAACCCTGTCATTCCTAAGCTTGCACACACATACTGATACTGCTGAGAAAGATGCAGCATAGGTTGGGCCAAGGTTTTAATCACGTAAGGCAGCGCCATCAAGCTGTTTACAGCAATCACAATAAAGAAAGCCAAACTGAACACATCGGTAAATGAGCGCAGTAATAAGAAGAGGCCCGTACTGATCACTAAGCCAGGCGTCACCAAAATAATAGTGCCAATCAGCTCAATCTTATCCGCTCTATAGTTCTTGTTTTGCAAACGCCATGCGCGACTAGTTAGAAGGATTGCGATACCAATACCAACGGCGATAATGCTTGCTAGGGAAGCAACACGAACCGAGGTCATTAGCGCAGCCCAAAACGGCTCACTGCTCAGTACAGTGAGTGCCTGGGAGTTAATACCACCTAGAACAACCATGGCTAATGGCGGTAATACCAGTATTGAGACTATGATGATCCAAAAGCTATCCCAAGCTTTTGACCACCAGCTGTCCTTAACCAAATATTTATCTTCCGACAGCTGACTAGCCGTCACAGAGATGGGCTTAGACAAACGCTGAATACTCACCGCTAATACGCCACACAACAGCATTTGCCATATCGCGAGTAACGCGCCAGCCTGCAGGTCAAAGTCGAATTTAATTGCTTGGTAGATGGCTAGCTCAATGGTGGTTGATTTCGGACCACCACCCAACGCCATCACGGTAGCAAAGCTGGTGAAGCACAACATGAAGACCAAACCGCACACATGCGGCAGCTGCTGTCTTAACCTCGGCCATTCAACCCATTTAAATTTATTCCAATGGCTCATGCCTAAATGAGCACACAGCTTGTGCTGCTCGGCAGGCACGGTATCCAAAGCTTGCAGAAGTAAACGGCTGGCGTAAGGCAGGTTGAAAAAAACATGCGCTAGCAAAATACCATTCAAGCCATAAATCGAGAATGGTAGCTCTATGTCGAAGTTCGCTAAGAACTTAGCTAACCAACCACTGTTGCCGTAAATCGCCAGCAAGCCAAATACGCCGACCAACACAGGTAGAACCAAGGTTGACGCGAACAACCTTAATAACAAGGCTCTTCCAAAGAACTGTCTGCGACACAGAGCATGCGCAATAGGTATAGCAAAGCCAACACTCAGCACAGTTGAGAGTGTCGCCTGATAAAAACTGAATTTCGTTACATGCCAATAGTAAGGATCAGACCATACTAGGCTGATATCAAGAGAAGGGGCATTGCTAAGCAATGCCCCAACTGCTGAAACCACGAAGGCGGTAATGAGTATCGCAACCCAGATCCCGACCTTAGGTGTTTTCTTTATCATAAATTAATTATTTACCGTAAATGGCTCATTCCAAACATCACGAATGAGCCTTTAAGTACAGGGCGCTCATCTTTTTAATAGTAAGTTAAAAAGTAAGTGCACTCTGCCATTCACGAATCCATGGCTTACGCTTAGATGCTATTTCTTCAGGCGTGAAACCTAGCGCTTTTTGAGGAACCGTAAGTTGCTCGAACCCTTTTGGAAGCTCAATATCTGTCACTGGGTACATCCAGTTACCCGTTGGCATCGCTGATTGGAACTCGTCACTCAGGATAAATACCATAAATTCATCAGCCAGCTTTTCGTTCTTGCTGCCTTTGACCTTAGCTGCCACTTCGACTTGAGTATAATGACCTTCTTCAAAGCTTGCTGCTGCGTACTTAGAATCACCTTCTGCAATGATGTGGTAAGCCGGAGAAGTCGTGTAAGACAGGACTAAGTCCGACTCGCCTTTTAGGAACATAGAGTAAGCCTCAGACCAACCTTTAGTCACAGTAACCGTTTTCTGAGCGAGCTTCTTCCACGCGTCTGTCGCTTCATCACCGTAAACAGACTTCATCCATAGCATCATGCCTTGACCTGGTGTTGATGTACGTGGATCCTGGTAGATAACCTTAAGATCATCACGCTGCTCAACCAGTTCTTTAAGGCTCTTAGGTGGATTTACCAACTTCTCTTTGTTGTAAATAAAAGCAAAGTAGCCAAAGTCATATGGAACAAAAGTGCTGTCACTCCAACCATTAGGAAGCGTTACTGATGACGTATCAACACTGTGCTCAGTCAATAAGCCCGTCGCTTTCGCTTCAGCCATTAGATTGTTATCTAGGCCTAACACGATATCAGCTTTGCTGTTACCACCTTCAAGACGCAAGCGATTTAAAATAGACACGCCATCTTCTAGCGCGACAAAATTCACATCACAACCACACTTTTCTTCGAATGCTTTTTCAACGGCAGGACGAGGGCCCCAATCCGCAGCAAAAGAATCATAGGTATATACAGTTAGAGTATTGTCTGCAGCAACGGCAGAGAAAGAGATAGCTGTAGTAACAGCAAGAGTTGTAAATGTTAATTTCACTGGACGCTCTCCATGGTCTGAGCGGCACAGGTTTGAGGGAGGAGAACGGTAGAAGTTGTTCCTAACTCAATTCCTACGCCAGCATTATCTGGTTCAGGTTTACGGGTCCCAAGCACTTGCTTGATCTCAGCTCGCATTCATTATTTGAATGGTTTGCTCCCCGATGAGTGTTCAGAATTGTAATTCGAATTTTAACAATAAGCTATCAAGTTTGGATCAATTACGTTGATCGTACCCCCAACGTGGCACTAAACCTTGCTCGATACCAAGATGATCGAGAATACGCGCCACCATAAAATCGACCAGATCTTCGATCGACTTAGGTTGGTGATAAAAACCCGGAGCCGCGGGCATGATCGTTACGCCCATGGTCGAGAGTTTGTGCATGTTCTCTAAGTGCAACGTAGAAAATGGCGTCTCACGAACCACTAACAACAGCTGGCCTCGCTCTTTCATAACCACGTCCGCTGCTCGCTCGATCAGGTTGTCCGATAAGCCGTGAGCAATGGATGCCAAGCTTCCAGCAGAACATGGACACACCACCATCTGCTTCGGTGCTGCTGAACCAGAGGCAACCGGTGAGAACCAATCATCTTTGCCACACACCACCAGCTTTTCTGGGTCGCAACCTAAATGCTTAACTAAAGCTTGTTTCGCAGCATCTGGCCCAGCAGGTAACTTAAGTTCATGCTCGGTCGCCAACACCACTCGAGCTGCCGACGATATCAGCAAATAAACCTGATAATCTGCCGCCAGTAGGCATTCAAGTAAACGCAGTCCGTAAGGCGCACCAGATGCGCCAGTGAAAGCGAGGGTTATCGCTTTATCGTGTTTTGTCATGTTCTCAATTACTTCAAATTATAAGGTCGTGGATGTCGTTAGCCTTTGAGTGCCAATCCATCCAACAGTTTTTGGTGAATGCCACCAAAGCCACCATTACTCATTACCAAGATTTGGTCGCCCGCTTGTGCCTCTGAGACAATTTTAGCAACGAATGCATCCATATCATCACTCACATACGCAGGTTGGTGACAAGCGTCTGCGACATCTTGAACCGACCAATCAATATTATCCGGTTGGAATAAGTAGGTAGAATCCGCCTGTTTCAACGAATCAGCCAAAGTTTCTTTGTGCACACCACGTTTCATTGTGGCAGAACGAGGCTCTAAAACGGCAATGATTTTTTTCGTGTCGACCTTATTACGTAATCCGCCCAGAGTAAGTTCAATCGCCGTTGGGTGATGTGCAAAATCATCATAAACAGAAACACCTGCCACCTCGCCTTTAAACTCCAAACGACGCTTAGTATTAATAAAAGTAGCTAACGATTCACAAGCTAGGTCTGGTGTCACGCCCACGTGTCGTGCAGCAGCTATCGCCATCAAAGCATTATTTACGTTGTGGTCGCCCACTAAATCCCAGTTTACCGTTCCAACACATTCATTTTGGAGGTAAACCTCAAATTGAGAGCCATCTTTAACCAGCTTCTTAGCATCCCAGTCGCCTTGCTCACCACTCGATTCTCTTTCACTCCAGCAACCGCGAGCTAGAACATCTTGAATAGCGGTGTCTTGCTTAGGTGAAAAAATACGACCGTTACTTGGTACAGTGCGCACCAAATGATGGAACTGTCGCTTAATCGCTTCAAGATCATCGAAGATGTCAGCATGATCGAACTCTAGATTATTCACTACCAAAGTTCTTGGGTGGTAATGAACAAACTTAGATCGCTTATCGAAAAAAGCACTGTCGTATTCGTCGGCCTCCACCACGAAGAACATACTTTCACCAAGGCGAGCCGATATACCAAAATTACCCAATACGCCACCCACTAAGAAGCCTGGCGCATAACCACAATCTTCTAAGATCCAAGCCAACATACTTGATGTTGTAGTTTTGCCATGCGTACCCGACACCGCCAGAACCCAACGGTCATGCAGTAGGAACTCTTGCAACCATTGCGGGCCAGATGTGTATCTAAGATTATTATCCAATACATACTCAACGCACGGATTACCACGGCTCATCGCATTGCCGATAACCACTAGGTCCGGCCTTGGCTCTAATTGGCTCGGGTCGAACCCTTCAATAATTTCAATCCCTTGAGATTCCAACAGCGTGCTCATTGGAGGATAAACATTCGCGTCACTACCCGTAACCTTGTGACCTAATTGACGAGCCAATACCGCAGCACCACCCATGAAGGTGCCACAAATTCCTAAGATATGAATATGCATATATTGCTTCCAAACGCTTGGCTAAATGAACCATGTTTAAATCAAACTATCAGCCTTCATTATCATGAATTGACGATTAAAAGCGAGTGGCAATGCAAAACAAATTTAGTCGACATAGTAAGTGAGATCTGTGTCGCTTAGTTCATTACCATTAAAAAGATCTAAGCCGTAGAATTTAGGTAAGCGTCTAGATGAATAAAGCCCACACAAGAGGCAGAATCTACAGTGCTCAAATCCCCCCTAATATTGAGAGAAGTTTAAGGAAATAACATGTCTGAGATGCGCACCCTTGGTGAGTTCATTGTTGCAAAACAAAATGACTTTCCCCATGCAAGTGGTGATCTATCATCCCTTTTGTCATCAATTCGTCTTGCTGCAAAAATTGTTAACCGTGAAATCAACAAAGCAGGTCTTGTCGACATTACTGGCGCTGTTGGTACAGACAACGTTCAAGGTGAAGAGCAGCAGAAGCTAGACCTTTACGCTAACGACAAATTTAAAGCAGCTCTAGAAGCTCGCGATCAAGTTTGTGGTGTAGCAAGTGAAGAAGAAGACGAAGCAGTTGCCTTCAATAAAGAGCTAAACAAAAATGCAAAATACGTTGTTTTGATGGATCCACTTGATGGCTCTTCAAACATCGATGTGAATGTATCTGTTGGTACAATTTTCTCTATCTACCGTCGAGTATCACCGATTGGCACTCCGCCAACAGAAGAAGATTTCCTACAACCTGGACACAAGCAAGTAGCCGCAGGTTACGTGATTTACGGTTCTTCAACCATGCTTGTTTACACGACAGGCGCTGGTGTAAATGGCTTCACCTACGACCCATCATTGGGTACTTTCTGTCTGTCTCATGAAAACATGATGGTCCCTGATGAAGGTAAGATTTACTCAATCAACGAAGGTAACTACTTCCGTTTCCCTACGGGTGTTAAAAAGTACATTAAGTACTGCCAAGAAGATGAGCCGAGTGACAACCGTCCTTACACCTCTCGTTACATTGGTTCTCTAGTATCGGATTTCCACCGTAACCTACTGAAAGGTGGCATCTACTTGTATCCAAGTACACAAAGTCACCCTCAAGGAAAACTACGTCTGTTGTACGAGTGCAACCCAATTGCTTTCCTTATGGAGCAAGCTGGTGGCATCGCATCAGATGGTGTTCAACGCATCATGGATATCAAACCAACTGAGTTACATCAACGTGTGCCTTTCTTCGTTGGCTCAACAAGTATGGTACGTAAAGTAGAAGAGTTTCTTGAGCTTAACCGAGACTAGTTTTCTCGATTAATTATCAAAATAACGTCATTAAAAAAGCCAGCATTTACATGCTGGCTTTTTGTTATTCATTGTATCTGTTTTAGGATAAAACAGTATTATCGAACACTAAACTTCGATTCTGCGCCCCGTTCAAAGTTAAAACGGAACCATTTGTCTACATCATCACAAATCCCCAGATAAGTCTCACCTCGGCGTCCTAGCGTTCTTGGGTTCTGAGAACAATACTGAGTTTTACCGACTTCATAACCTTGGCCATAAGCAGCATACAAATTTGCATCAATAGAAGGTGAAGACGCAGCTTCAGCCAAACTTTCTTCCGTCTGTTTTGTTTTTCCTTTTAGTGCCATCTCTTCACCAAAACTCTGCCAATCCATGGTGTTGGATGATGTTGGCGGTGGAGTTTGCGCACAACCAAATAGCATTACCGAAAATACCACTAGTAGATATTTCATAATTTCCTCCTTTTGAAAATATGATTAGCCTATATCGAGACTTTTAACTATTACGTCAGAACGCTCTCAGTAGTTCATCAACTAAAGCGGTTATTTCGCTTACACCAGTCACCCGAAAGTATTTCTTTATTCTCTGCTAGATCAAGCTGATACAAATATACCCATGCTAATCCAAATATAGTTTCTATTTGCTCGCGACGATACTCAACCGGGACATCCTCTAACCGATCGAGCGATGCCAGAACTTCGTCGTTAATTAAATAGACCTCACCAGCGACACTTTTCTTTCCAAAAACCATCGCTGGATATGCAACTAAATCAAAAATAGCATAATATTCAGGTGTATCAAACCTTCCTAAGTACTCGCACTGCTGCAAATAGTGATGGTTAGATTGACCTTGTCTCAACGTTCCATATACAAAAACAAGATGCTGCATACGCCCTCCATGACCCTTTCTATTTGTGTACCAATCAATGTATGAAACCACAGCAACTCGAATTCAAATGAATTTACTCAAATTCAAATTGATAAAGAAGGTCCACAGCACTATCAAGGCCAGATACTGCTTCCACGTAGAGATCCTGCATCAATCGATAACGAACGGTAAACTCACCCAATGAGTTGAAGATACCCACGCCATATTTGACTTGTAACCCCGGAAGGATATAACCACTCACCGTCACTTGAGAGTCATCTCCAGAGCCTGCGGTATCCAATTGTAGATCCTGTACGCCAAATGCCTCGCCAATTTCGCCAACGACCTTACCGCTCTTCGCTAAGCTCAAACCAATTAATGTGGTCGTCATAGAACCACTCGACTCTCCATCGATATCTTGGCCCCGTAAGATATAGGATAGCGCGTTGGCTTGCGGCATCGCAGGGTCAGAATAAATCTCGATGGTCGGCTCTGTAGCAGGGCCTGTAACTCGAATCCCAGCAGTCACGTCATCCTGAGTATTATCAGGGTTGCGAATCGCATTTATCGCTACATATGGCTGATCCGGTGGCCCATTCATTAGGATCTTGCCCTCTTCAATCAGGAGGTCTTGACCGAATGATTGATAAGTACCATCTACGATATTTACTTCTCCGGTGATAAACGGGCCTTGATCTTTTTGAGCCACATTCAACTTACCCACTAAATCACCTTCAAGGCCAAAGGCTGAAAGCTTAAAGTCATCACCAATTGAAATATTAATATTAGTCATCACATTGAATGGAATCGTATCTTCACTTTCTGGTTGAAGGTCTTTATTCAAAATAACTTGATCAGAAGACACACCAACTGCTGACGGAGGTAAATCTTCTACGACAATTCGCCCCCATGGCAATGCAATGTCACCCGTAATTTTTGCAAGCTCCGGCGTAACATCAATGGTCATATCAGGAACTACTTTAACCTTGACCATCGGTGGAATATCAACCATCAACTCATCAGCAAAGATTCGGACATTTGATCGCCATGCTTGAAGATCCTGCCAATCTCCGGAGCCCTCAATATCAAGGTGGCCGTCTGGAGTCTCGACATTCGCATCAAGCTTTGCGCTGTAACCGTTAAAGTCGAGATCAATACGACCGTCTTTAACATCCACAGGCGTCACATCCCCTTTAACTTGAATCCCATTAACCGAGAATTGACCAAAAACTTGGGGGTGCATCAAAGAACCTTGGACCTTTAAGTCAGTCTCAAGATCAGCCTTCAGCATGCTGTATTCACCAAGGATCGGCTGTAAGAAGTCCAAATGGAATGTCGTTAGTTTAATTGCCGCATCGACCATTTTGTCTTCAGCAACAATATCTGGTAACGACACCGTGCCAGATAAGTCACCATTATCAGAAACATCCAACTTAAAGTCGGCATCCAGTTTGTTGTCTTTCAGCCGTGCATTCAATGCAACACTTTCCCACCCCAGTGTGATTGGCTCTCCGACTTGCTGAACAACCTGACCTTTTGGCATATCGACGCTAACCGTTACTTCAGGTTCACCTTGTTTCGACCATTTGGCATGAGCGGTCGCATTCACTAAGCCCTCTAGTTGCGTCTCTTTAGGCACAAAGGCTTTAATCTGATCGAAGTCGAATTGGTTGATGGCCAACTTGGCCTCACCCGAATTTCCAACACGAACGTCTTCATCCAAACACACACTAGAACCGGCCTGTTTCCAACAATGAGCTTGAATATCGGCAAACTGCTTGTCGGCATCGGCTTTAATTGCGACGGGTTGATCTAGCACCCAAGGTCCTTGTTCCGTGGCGATTTTGACTCGATCTAACGACCCATTCCAAATAATAGAAGGCTTTTGAATCAGCTCACCCGAAATAGCCAAGCTTGTGGAAATCACGTCGGATACCACGTCGAGCGTCACGGTATGCTGCTTCTCACCACCTTTCACGGTGAGATCAATGCTGTCAACCTTTTGCTCTTGATAGGCTAGGTTATTCGCTTTCAATACCAAATCAGCCTGAGGCGCAGGCAATGGAATCACTGAACCACGAAGAGATAGAGATTCTAATGTAGCTTCATCGTTCCAATCGACACGGTCGACGTTAAGAACCATGTCAACTTCCGGCTCTTTGAAAGGCCCGCTGAGACCAATATCGCCAATCACTGTACCTTTCAGTTCAGGAATACTTTTCGTCAATTGGGGAAGGTTAATAGCAACGCCCATATCCCACTGCTTGTCGAGTTGACCCTGTGCTTTTATAGAATTAACACCGTGAGCTAAGCTCAGGCCGCTGGTTTTTAGTTTAGGCTCACCGCTCGCGCTGCGGTCAGACGCTGATAACTGGCCTTCGATATCCAGAGGATATTCTCGCAAGATCCCCTCGATATCTAACTTAGGCAGCTCAATCGCCCAACCACCCGCTTCGGTCAACTCACCCGAAGTAACGATGCTTCCGCTAATGTTACCTTCGGCTTCTGGCCACTGCAGACCCGGCTGAATATCCTTCAGCGTCACATCGGCTTGCCAGTTAATAAGCTTCTTCCAACTCGCTTTAACCACACCATTGAGTTCACCACCCAGCGTGTTCAGTTTTAAGCGCTCAAGTTCAATCTGCTCGGTGGTGCCCTTACCCTCTAGGTCGATGGTTAAGGCAGGTATCTCCTGACCATCCGCTTCACCTTTAAACTGCACATTAAAACCATCTAATGAGCCATCGGCTTTAAACTTCTCGATAACCGCTTGGTAATCACTTTTACCAGTAAGAGGCCATTGCGCTTTACCTCCCTCTAAAAGAAGGTCAAATGGCAGAGTCGGCTCTAAAGATTGAATATCTCCTGACAGCTTTGCCTCAATCAGTTCAGAAAACTGAGAATCGAAGTGTAGCTTCGCGACACTCCCTTGTGCTTTCAGCGACAGTTTTTGACCTGTAAGATCAGTTTCTTTCACCTGTGCATTTAAAGAAAGGTCTAACGGATAGCCATCTTTAAGCTCAACTTTAGCGGCAAGGTTAGCGCTTGCTTGTGGCATATCAAGTTCAAGAGTAGAAACTTCGACCGTGTTTTTACCCGCTCGAGCTTCAAGCCCAAGGTGGTTTACCACAATCGGTGTTTCTTGTTCTAAGGTGAAACGGTTGAGGTCAAAACGCTCCAGCACAATCTGTAAAGGGACCCAAACTTCAGGCAACTCGATAGCAGCCTTAGTTGCAGTCTCTGGTTCGACGATTTCTGCTTGCGGCTCTTCGGTAGACTCTGCAAGTTTAACCTTAAGATCATTAAATAAGGTTGGCGATACAGTCAGCTTCTCACCCTGCATACTCAAAGCCGTTGAAAACAACCCCCATTCAATCTCATGCCCCAAGATATTCAGTTTAATATCAGACAAAGCAATACGGTTGATCACGATTGGCAGCGGTGTTTTCACCGATGTCACTGGCGGAGTCGGTTCTGTTTCTTCTGTAGAGGCAGGAGGCAATTCAGTAAATGCGAAGTCCAATCCTTGAATCGCTAAACGATCGACACACAACTTAGGATCAAGCAAACAGCGAGGGTTGATAGCCAATGCCATTTTTTGAACCTTGGTATCAATATGAAGACTGTCATCTTTAAATTGAACGTTATGGAGAGTAAAACTCGGAAAAAGTGCCCCATTAGTACTTTCAACTTTAAGCTGTGGCAGCGCTTTTTCAGCCCCCCACAACACCGTGTTAAGTCCTAGGTTAGTAAATAAAACAAAACCTAAAAGTGCTATCAATAACAATAGAATCGACGTCAAAGATATCGATGTCCACTTAATGCACTTACCCATCACTTTGATCATAATTCAGGCCCTAAACTGAAGTGCACTTGAAACTCATCACCTGGGTCAGCATCAAGCCCCCACGCAAAATCTAAACTTACCGGTCCAACGGGCGATGCCCAACGAACGCCAACACCAGTACCGCGCTTCCATTCTGGTTTATCATTGAAGGCATCACCAATATCGTAGAAGGCCGCTCCCCACCAATTTCCAACTAGGCGGTATTGGTATTCAAACGAGCTGGTTGCAATAAATTTTGCACCGGTTAATGCACCACTTTCATCTTTAGGAGATATAGACTCATAGCCATAACCACGGAGACTATTATCACCACCCGCGAAAAATCTTAGTGAAGGTGATAATTTATCAAACTCGTCAGCAAAGTTACCGCCAAACTGAAGCCGAGTTAAACCTCGATGATTATCGCCAATACTTCTGATCCATGCAGTTTGTCCTTGGAAACGAACCACCTTAGTTTCAGACAATATTGTGTCATCGCCCGCTTCAATCATGACGCTCTGTTTATCTCCCCACATCGGCATCGAACCACCTCGAGTTCGAGTTCGGGAAAACGCCACGCCTGGTAACACAAATTGCGCTAAATCGTCTTGTAGACCTTGTTCATAGTTTTCAACTAGGTATCGAATGAACACCGTACGTTGCCAGCCGTTATCTAATCGCCAATATCTTTCCAAAGCGAGGTTTGACTCCAAACTCTTGGTATCACGATTATCCAGATTCTTCATACCGTACTTAATTTGATAGTAATCATTAAGTACATCATCCAAAGGGATTTTATACGTTGCTGTTATCGTCTGCTCTGGTTTAGAGATAGACAAACTGCTATTGAAACTATGACCAAGTGAGTTTACCCAAGGTTTCTTCCATTTGAGGGTACCTTTTACGCCAAGGTCAGTAGATACACCGATACCTGTTTCGATTTGGTTACGCGCTTGCGGAGCAAGGCTCACCTTCATCGGAATTTCTCTGCCATCACCCAACTGACTTAAATCAGGCTCAACAAAAACAGATGAGAACCAATCAGTATTAGAGAGATTTTGGTTATACTCGCCTACTTTTGTGATCGAGTACGGTTCACCATCTTCAAATGGTTTAAGGGATTGCACCTTTTCATCTTCAATTTGGCTACCCGTCACCTGGGTAGCACCAAAGTGATATCGAATGCCACTGTTATAGTGAAGGCGAACATAAGCACGATTTAATTCGGGCGCAACTTCTAACTTACTAAGCTCATACGAGCCATCGAAATAGCCTTTGGCTAATCCAAGATTACGGATAGATGATTTCAAAGAGTCATAATTGCCGTGGTTAAGAATCGAACCTTTCGACAGTTTGCTCTTGGCGATCAGTGCTAGAAAATCAGGATCATCTTCTGCTTCACCACTTAATACGATATCTGAGGTATAAATAACAACGGGTTCACCTGGTTCAACCGTAACGGTCAATTCAATGTCGTCTTCGGAATGGGAAAAAGCGATACGAGGTTGGTAGTAGCCTAACGCATTCAACGCTTCTTTAATAATAGACTCCAAGCGAGATTGGAACCTCAATGAAGCCGAATACTCTTCTTCGGGGATCGCACTCAGATAAGCATCAACATTATCCTCAAGCGCTCCATCAAGCCCTTTAATCTCAAGGGAAACATCAGCGAAAGCAAGCGTCGATGACAATAGAGTGCTAATCAGAACTGGTAAAGTTTTTCTTATCATGTTTAATTGGTGCAGAAGTTATAAATACGTTAATAAAGTGAATAGAAATAATACCGCTAAAAAGGCATTGAGTCTGTAATAAATCCTAGAATAACAAGGTCTAATTTAAAGACTGATTCAATATAAACCAACAGTAAATATGAGCCTA
Source organism: Vibrio sp. R78045 (assembly GCF_042466085.1). Lineage (NCBI taxonomy): Bacteria > Pseudomonadati > Pseudomonadota > Gammaproteobacteria > Vibrionales > Vibrionaceae > Vibrio > Vibrio sp. R78045. Next base: position 193,770 of record NZ_JAXHBS010000008.1, on the reverse strand, counting down.
CAGTTAATATAAACCTAGATCTAATGTTAACTAACGCGGTAAACGTATGCGAAAAGGAATACAACATGCTAAATAAACAACAACTGGTTTCCGCTACAACCGCATTACCGGGGAATGCTGATCCAATCCGTATCACTGAACGCCATTTCATCAATCAAACCGACTTACTCGATGCGCCTACAGGTTCCCAACAAGAAGTATTACTTGGTATGGGGTGCTTCTGGGGAGCAGAGCGACTGTTGTGGCAACTTGATGGTGTAATTTCTACCTCCGTTGGTTACGCTGGCGGATACACAGTTAATCCAACTTATGAGCAAGTATGTACCGGGCAAACAGGCCATACAGAAGTTGTTCGAGTTATTTTTGATAGTGAGCAAACGTCTTTAGCACTAATACTTGAAACATTCTGGGAACGTCACGACCCAACTCAAGGGATGCGCCAAGGTAATGACTTAGGCACTCAATATCGCTCAGCCATATATACTTTCAGTGAAGAGCAACAGGCTATCGCTGAGCACTCTAAACGTGAATACCAGCGAGCAATGACTGAATCTTTAGGCAACGAGATCACAACGGAAGTTCTGCCTGCTGGAAAATATTTTTTCGCCGAAACTTACCATCAGCAGTACCTAGCAAAAAATCCGAATGGTTATTGTGGACTAGGTGGAACAGGTGTTTGTTTCCCACCGCAATAAAGTATAACCGGATATAAAACTAGAACGACTCGCATTAAAAAGGGCTTCATTAACGAAGCCCTTTTCAATTGTTAGCATGTTTTAGGTACGACAATAAACGAAGTTAAGTTACACGGGCAACGCAGCTATCGTGCCATTAACTTCTTTAAAAATAATCAATTTTTGTTTATCTGAAACTTCAGGGAGAAGCACCTTGCCTTGGTCGAAGCGAAACTCGCCGATACCTTCAATAGCAAACTGGCCTTTGAATAGGACTTTAACGAAACGCGCCACCTGATGTGGACGGTAAGTAGAAAACTCTCTTAACATAATACAACCTCAATTCCATTTGAGTACAACTGCTGCTTCTCTGAACAAAGCCTTATTCAAAGCACATCTCATTGCTAAATCCGTTAGCTAACAGCAAGATAATCTATTGTTTACCCTGATACTGTCGCATTATACCTTTTAGTAACAAGCCCGCAACTTGTTTCTACACCGTACGATAAAAAAGTTAAAGAGGCATTTTTCAGATTTCATATTATACTTCCAATGCAAACCAATAAGCGGAACAAAAATATAATGAAAAACAAAACTCTACTGGCTTTTTTAGCCGCAGCCTCTCCACTCCTCGCCAACGCTCACAATCTATCTGTAGGCTCTTCTCTGCCTGCTGTCGATGTTAGCAATTATGGTGAAATTGTCATAAACGACGGTAAAACAGGATATCAAACTTGGGCAACCAATGAGCTCCTAGGAAAAGTTCGCGTCGTTCAAGCTATCGCTGGTCGTAGCAGCTCTAAAGAGCTAAACGCACCACTGATGGCTGCAATTACAGCATCGAAATTCTCAGAAGACAGCTACCAAACCACCACAATCATCAACCAAGATGATGCCATTTGGGGTACTGGGTCTTTTGTTAAATCGTCAGCAGAAAGCAGTAAAGAAGAATTTCCATGGTCTTCGATGGTGCTAGATGAAGACGGAACGGTAGCGTCATCATGGGCTCTAAAAGAAGAGAGCTCAGCGATTATCGTTCAGGACAAGCAAGGTAAAATCTTGTTTGTTAAAGAAGGCGCACTTAACGAAACTGAAGTCACTCAAGTCATTGAGCTGATTAAAGCGAGTCTTTAATCAGATATTCGCGTCTTTTTCGAGACCTAACCAAAGGATATTGTTATATTATAACAGTATCTTTTTTTAATTCTGTGGTAAATCATCTTCATGTGGCAAAACACACCTAACAATGTGAAACGCAAAATAGGCTTTTTGCTCGGGCTGATGCTCTTGCTCAGCGTATTAGCAGCCACACATATGGTAGACTCTGATCCAGGGCATCATACTTCACACCACTGTGAACTGTTTTCGATAAACCAATTCATCACGGCGCACTCACTTCCACAGGTTCCAGAGTTCCCTTCAGAGTTTACTGTCGCTACCACAGAGTCAATAATTTCGTTACAGCGCTTATATTTTGCCTATTTAGCACGCTCACCTCCTGTAAAGATCGCTTAATTACCATTACTTTTTAATTAACCTTTATTCAGGAAAAAAACATGAAACCTACTATTTTAGCCGTTGTTATCGGCATGGCTGTGTCTACGAACGTTTTAGCAAACGAAGAATTCCGCTCTCACGACGCACATGTGCACGGTAAAGTTGAAGTGAACATAGCTCAAGATGGGCAAGAACTGCTTGTTGAAGTGACGGCTCCAGGCGCTGATGTGGTTGGCTTTGAACATGCTCCAAAAACTGCAGAGCAGAAAGCTTTGTTTGAGCAAGCTATCGCACAATTAAACAAGCCAGAAGAGCTATTTGGTTTCAATAACACTAGCTGTACGCTGAAGTTCAAGTCAGTGACTAACACACTGGAAGGCGATCATGATGACCATGAAGGCCATGACCACGCGGAACACGATCATGATGACCACGAAGGCCATGACCATGCAGAACATGATCATGATGACCACGAAGGCCATGACCATGCAGAACACGATCATGATGACCACGAAGGCCATGACCATGCAGAACATGATCATGATGACCACGAAGGCCATGACCATGCAGAACACGATCATGATGACCACGAAGGCCATGACCATGCAGAACACGATCATGATGACCACGAAGGCCATGACCATGCAGAACACGATCATGATGACCATGAAGGCCATGACCACTCAGAAGGCGGCCACGGTGAATTTACAGCCGAGTACCACTACCAATGTTCAGATATTGCTAATCTGAATACTGTTAATACCCAATGGTTCTCGAAATTCAGTAATACAAAGTCAATGACCGTGAACTTACTGACAGATAGTGTTCAAACGCAAGAAGTTCTTAATGCAGAACGTGTTAGCTTCCGATTCTAATAAGAATTCGATAGATTTTGCGTAGATAAACAACCAAGTAAGTATTCACTTACTTGGTTGTTAAAACCGGTGTACTTGGGGAATTAATTGTCTTTTAGACTGTCCAGAAGAGACACCGCTTTAAATATTGGAGCTAGTATGTCTTTTGACAGTTCATCACTTGTGGTCAAACTAGAAAATATCAGTTTTCGTTGGAAACCTGAATTACCCCCAACGTTAGAAATACCTTCATTACATATTCAACCTAAAGAGCACCTTTTTATTAAGGGGCCAAGTGGTTGTGGTAAATCAACACTGTTAGGGTTACTTACGGGGATAAACCAAGCGCAACAAGGCGAAGTGTCTATCTTAGGCCAAGACCTTACCCAATTGACACCACGTCAGAGGGATAAGTTTAGAGCCGATCATATCGGTTATATATTCCAACAATTTAATCTACTGCCTTACTTATCAGTAATCGACAATGTGACACTTCCTTGCCAATTTTCAAAAATTCGTAGACAGCAAGTCATTGAAAGTCAGAACAGCCTACAAGCAACCGCTCAAGAATTGTTGATCAGACTAAAGCTGCCTCAAGCCTTGATGGATAAACCCGTTACTGAGTTGAGTATAGGCCAACAGCAACGTGTCGCTGCAGCTCGAGCCTTGATAGGCCAACCTAAAATCATCATTGCCGACGAACCGACATCGGCTCTGGATCATAACAACCGAGAAGCCTTTATCGAGTTGTTACTAGAACAAGCGAACCAAGCAGGTTCCACTCTCATCTTTGTTAGTCACGATCCGACATTAGAGAAACTGTTCACTCGAACCATAGATTTAAAAACCGTTAATCAAGCTAAGGTTGTCGTATGAAAGTAATTACTCACTTAGCCCTAAAAAGCGTACTCAACCGTAAAGCCACAGCCATTCTGACGATTCTTACCGTAGCGGTGTCAGTCATTCTATTACTCGGTGTGGAACGTGTAAGAACCGAAGCTAAGAGCAGCTTTGCTAATACGATTTCAGGCACTGATCTTATTGTCGGAGGTCGATCCGGTCAGGTCAACCTACTGCTTTATTCGGTATTTAGAATCGGCAATGCCACCAACAACATCGACTGGAAAAGCTATGAAGAATTTAGCCAGCACAACGCTGTAAAGTGGGCCATACCAATCTCATTGGGTGATTCACATAAAGGCTTCCGCGTAATGGGCACCAACCATAGCTACTTCGAGAATTATCGCTATGGAAGTAAGCAGCCACTTACTTTTCAAAAAGGCAAAGAGTTCGAAGAGCTATTTGATGTTGTGATTGGTGCTGATGTCGCGAAAAAATTGGATTACAAGATCGGTGATAATATCATTCTTGCTCATGGCATCAGCGACGTCGCCTTCAGCCGACACGATAACCTGCCTTTCACTATCGTAGGAATCCTTTCTCCAACTGGAACGCCAGTAGACAAAACCGTGCACGTTTCATTAGAAGCCATTGAAGCAATTCATGTCGGCTGGGAATCTGGAGCAAATCTAGGGCATACACCGAACGCTGAAGTATTGAAGCAACGTGACTTCCAGCCTAAACAAATTACCGCAATGATGCTGGGACTAAACTCGAAGATTCAAACCTTTGCACTGCAACGAGAAATCAATAACTACCGTCAAGAACCTTTGAGCGCAATTATGCCGGGCATTGCATTGCATGAATTGTGGGGCATGATGGCCGTTGCTGAACAAGCACTGCTGATTGTGTCAGGATTTGTTGTCGTTGCTGGATTATTGGGTATGCTGAGTAGCCTACTCACTAGCTTACAAGAGCGACGTAGAGAAATGGCCATCCTCCGAGCAATGGGAGCAAGGCCTCGACATGTTTTCGGTTTGCTGATTAGTGAAGCTAGTGCCCTAACCTTCCTTGGCATAACCTTAGGTGTCGCACTCTTGTTTGCACTGATCGCAGTAGTTGCTCCAATTGTGCAACAAAGTTATGGTATCAACATATCGATATCCGCAATCACACCTCATGAATGGAAACTACTTATGTTGGTTCAAATTGCAGGTATTATTATCGGCTTTATTCCCGCTTTCCGGGCTTACCGTCAGTCATTGTCTGATGGCATGACTATTCGAATCTAAATTAGGAACCTACGATGCAACGCAAATTCCTACTGATACTTGGACTGCTTTTATTTCCATTTATCAGCACAGCTCACGCTGACACAACTCAGACTGACGAATCGGTATTAACACTCGATTGGATTGACTTAATTCCAGAATCAGAGCGAGCACAACTAGACTCATTTGGCATGCCGATGGTTAACCACGACAGTATGGACAAACCTCAGCAATCGACAATTGGTGCTGTTCGCCCCGAGTTGAATGGCAGCACAGTGAAGATTCCTGGTTTTGTCATTCCATTGGAGGGTGATGAGAACATGATCACAGAATTTCTACTGGTACCGTACTTTGGCGCATGTATCCACGTACCACCACCGCCACCAAACCAAATCATCTACGTGAAATTCCCACAAGGAGCACCAATACAGCAATTATGGGATGTGATCTATTTAGTAGGCACGCTGAAAACAGAGTCGATCAGCCACGAATTAGCGCAAACAGGTTATCTTATTGAAGGTACAGCGATTGAAGAATACGACGACATGTAGTCATTAGAAGGGTGGCTCATGGATGAGCTGCGGTCACTGAACAAATGATCTTATTCAACAACAGTTTAATAACGATGTTGTTTATCTAACTTACGCGATGTAATCAGATAAATAAGCTAGCACAGCGACATATGTAACGAGTAATAGCCCTATGCCAAGCTGTTTCTTCAGCTTGTTATCATTGACTTGATTCATAACTCCTCCTTGAGAATTACAACAAATTTAACATTTTATTATCATTAGCAAAAGTAAAATTTTGTTGAAGTCTTCAACTCTGCACGCAAAATCTAGCCACCATTAAGATAAAGAGTTACATTTTAGACAGTTAAGTCGTCTCGTAACGGTACTCTTATGTCAGAAACCAAACAGCCAGTAATCATCGAACATGCTAGCGATACCCAGCATAAGCATGAAAAAAAGCCTCACATTGCCGACAGTGCCAGCAGAATGTTGCACATCGCACAAAGCTTCGGTTTAGATTCCTTAATCAGCCATAGTGCAAAACCAACTGATAAAAGTGAAAGTACACTTATCGAGCGGGCACTGTTACGAGAAAAAAAACGTAGAGAGCAGCGTCAAAAGAACCTAGAGCAGATTCTAAAGTTGGCACACTCTTCATGTAAGGATGAAGCGGCTGGAGACCCTGATCAGGACTGGCTATACCGTTTCTTCGATATGGCACAAGAGATCCACAATACATCGATGCAGAGGCTATGGGCTCAAGTACTGAAACGAGAAGTCACCAACCCAGGATCGACGTCAATGAAGGCGCTTCAGATCTTAAAAGACATGACACCAAAAGAAGCGCTCACCCTGCAACGAGCAGCGTCACTGGGTTGTAGTTTTGGTAGTGATAACAGCAGGAAGCTATTACTCGGTTTCAAAAACCATGCAGGGATATTCAGCTTTGGCAAAAGAGACACCACCAATACCATTAACCTTGGTGGGCATAACCTACCCTATTCAAGCCTATTACATCTGATTGAACTCGGGATTATTCTGGGGACTGAGCTAGAGTCTGGGGAGATTGATTTCGATCCAGCCTTGCATCTAACCTATCAAGGGAAAGGTATGTCACTGGCACCGTTGTCAAAAGGGGTGAAGCTGATTTACTACCGATTCAGTCCTACTGGAAATGAGCTGTGCGCCTTGCTTGGGAATAAACCCAATGGGCAGTACTACGACCAACTTATTGCTTTATTAAGCCAAAAATTTACGGTACAAACAGAAGTTAAAAGCACCGTAAACTACACCGTCTAGACAATAGACGGTGTAAGCAATAGACAATATAAAAAGTGACGATTATTGAGAGGAATAGAAATCTAGTAGATAGGTTTCGTGTCTCGGGAAACCCAAGCTGGATTACTTATGAAAGCGTAAATATGCAGATAAGTAAATGGGTAGCCTTAGTCATACCAACCCTATTAATTGGCTAAAATATTACGCTTCTCTAACGCATCAATACACAATTCGACCAGTTCATCGAGTGTCTTCTCACCTGCCGGTAGATCGATTTCTGGGTTCTGAGGGGCTTCATAAGCAGAGCTAATGCCCGTGAAATTCGGGATTTCTCCAGCACGTGCTTTTTTATACAAGCCTTTAGGGTCGCGCTGCTCGCACACCTCGAGCGGCGTGTTAACAAACACCTCTAAAAACTCGCCTTCAGGTAGCAGGTCTCGCACTAACTGTCTCTCCGCTTGATGAGGAGAAATAAAAGCAGACAGTACAATTAAACCTGCATCCGCCATCAATTTAGCCAGCTCACCAATACGTCGGATATTCTCTCTACGATCTTGCTCAGAGAACCCCAAATCACTACACAATCCGTGACGAACATTATCACCATCCAATAAGTAGGTATGATAACCAAGCTGTGCTAGGCGATTTTCTAATGCTCCAGCGACTGTCGACTTCCCAGAACCAGATAACCCCGTGAACCAGAGCACAGCTGGCTTTTGTGATTTAAGATCAGAGCGAAATGCTTTATCAATCGAATGTTGATGCCACACAACATTCTCATCTTTTGGTTTGAGTACTGCGGTCATAAATAGTCCTTTAAATAAATAGCATTAAAATGGAAAAAAATAAGGAATTAGGGTCAATACCAAGCCCGAATAAACAATCGAGATTGGGATACCGATACGTAGATAATCCGTGAGACGGTAATTACCTACGCTATAAACAAGTAAATTGGTTTGGTAGCCGTATGGCGAAATAAAGCTGGCGCTGGCACCAAACAGAACCGCCATAATAAACGGCATAGGATCAACGCCATAACCTACTGCCATACTGTAACCAATCGGAAACGAGAGTGCTGCTGCCGCATTATTGGTCACCAGCTCTGTAAGAACCAACGTCATAAAGTAGGTCGCGACTAACGCACCAAACACGCCCCACCCATTGAAGGCTTCTATGAACATCAGCCCCATACGCTCAGATAGCCCAGATGAAATCATCAGTTGAGCAATAGAAAGAGCAGAGCCCACTATCACCACAATATCAACAGGAAAACGACGACGAAGCTCACCCAGCTGCACCACACCAAATGCCACCAGCAATAGTAAGAAACCTGCTAGTCCTTTGATAATCGGCACCACGTCAGCAAGGGCTAAACCAATCACACTGGCAAAACCGAGCAACACGAACGTCGATTTATCTGCATCAAGCTTGGCACTTGAGTCCAAGTCATTCATCAGCACAAACTCTTTGTTATGCTGCTGACGCTGCTCTTCAAAGCGTTTTCCGGGAACCAAAATCAAGGTATCACCTGCGGTTAATGTGATATTCCCTAACCCACCTTCAAGGCGTTCATGCCCACGGCGAATGGCAACCACAACTGCATCGAAACGGTCTCTAAATTGACTAGTTTTCAGTGTTTTATTACAGAAGCTTGCCGATGAGCTCACCACTACTTCAACAAAGCTTTGTCCGTTAAGGTGGTGTTGACCAAACAAGGTTAGCCCTTGAATCTCTTGTAATGTCGCTACGCTCTCAACATCACCACAAAACAGCAGTCGATCACGAGCTTGGAGAATAAAATCAGGGTCAATAGACGCCGTAGTTTTCCCGTCTCTAATAACTTCGGCTAAGAACAGTTTTCTCAGCGCTCTAAGGTTGTTTTCACTGACACTGCGACCAACTAACGGTGAGCCGGGCTCAACCCTTGCTTCAAGAAAATACGGAAGGTCGTCCTGCGATCCATCATCGTAGCTAGGTAAAAAGTAACTCAGAGGAATAAGGATCAATACCCCACCGACCAAAACAGCTAAACCGATCAAAGTTGGCGTGAAAAAGTTTAAACTCGGCAGTCCTGCATCTTCAACAAAGCTATTAATGATCAAGTTGGTTGAGGTGCCGATCAATGTCAGGGTTCCACCTAAAATGGCAGCGTATGACAGAGGGATAAGCAGTTTAGATGGCGCGTGTTGTTGATTGCGTTTGATTGCGCCGATCAAAGAGACAACCACCGCCGTATTATTAGTAAAAGAAGAAAGTAACGCTGTGGAAATACCCAACTTCGCGACCACGGTGCCTAGCCGGCCTTCAGAAATATTGCGGCTAACCCAGCTGATCAAGCGAGTTTTCTCCAACGCACTTGATGCGAGGATAAGAAGAATTAAAGTCAGTAGCGAAGAATTCGTGAAATTACTCGCTAAGCTCGACAGATCTATCATGCCTGCCATAAAAGCAATAAACGCTGCACCAGCAAAGATAAAACTAGGCTTAATTCGGGTAACGAGCAGGCAAGTAACAATGCCGAGCAAAATCGCTAATACAAATCCTTGTTGCCACATATACCCGTCCTTTATGGCGGAAACGATGAGTTTCCGCCTTACACCATTGATTCAATGAGCAATTACTTGTCGTTTATGACTTCAGTAACTGGCTTAAATCCTTGGCATCCCAATGAGGGAAGTGTTTACGAACCAATGCGTTGAACTCAAGTTCAAATGCAGAGAAGCTACCTACTTGCTGTTCAACAGAGTCCAAACGATCTCGAATCAAACCTGCACCAACCGTTACGTTGGTAAGACGGTCAATAACAATAAAACCACCGGTATCGGCACTTTCACGATATTTATCCAGCGCAACAGTTTCGTTCAATGACCATTCACATAAACCAATACCATTCAGTAGCAGCTCATCCACTTCATAGGTCGACAAATTATTGATGTCATACTGATGACGAACTACTTCAACCTGACCAACCGTTTTCTTGCCCGCGATTTTGATGTCGTAAGCTTTACCTGGTTTCAGGGGTTGTTCAGTCATCCACACGATATCTGCCAATACATGGTTAGTGGATTCAATTTGCGCGTTTTCCAACACAATCAAATCACCACGACTGATATCGATCTCATCTTCAAGGGTCAACGTTACCGCCAATCCCGCTTGTGCAGATTCCAAATCGCCATCAAAAGTCACAATGCGTGCAACTTTAGAGGTCTTGCCAGATGGAAGCGCCTTGATCTCGTCACCCACACTCACACGTCCAGAAGCAACGGTGCCAGCAAATCCGCGGAAGTCTAAATTAGGACGGTTCACATACTGCACAGGGAATCGGAATTCACCTGCAGAGCGTTTTTGGTCAATGTCTACATTCTCTAGCACTTCTAATAGAGACGGGCCTTCGAACCATGCAAGCTCTTTGCTTGGCGCTGCAACGTTAATGCCTTCAAGCGCAGAAACAGGCAGGATTTGAATATTGGTTTCGCCTTCTAGGTTTTCAGCAAATTCTAGGTACTCATCGCGAATCTCTTCAAAACGATCTTGTGCATAATCCACTAGATCCATCTTGTTGACTGCTACAATGAAATGCTTCAGACCAAGTAGATTGGAGATAAACGAATGACGACGCGTTTGATCCAATACGCCCTTACGAGCATCAATCAAGATCACAGCCAGATCACACGTTGAAGCGCCTGTTGCCATGTTGCGCGTGTACTGCTCATGCCCTGGAGTATCAGCAATAATGAACTTACGTTTTTGCGTCGAGAAGTAGCGGTACGCTACATCGATCGTAATGCCTTGCTCACGCTCAGCCTGCAGACCATCAACAAGCAGTGCTAAATCAGGCTTCTCACCCGTAGTACCTACTCGCTGACTATCAGAGTGAACAGCTGCTAGCTGATCTTCATAAATCTGTTTTGTATCATGGAGCAAACGGCCAATTAACGTACTTTTGCCATCATCTACCGAGCCACAAGTTAAAAATCTAAGCATAGATTTATGCTGATGCTGACTTAGATAACCTTCAATCCCTAGTTCAGCCAATTCGGCTTCTACTGCACTATTCATTTTTCTTTCCTTAGATTCTTAGAAATAACCTTGGCGCTTTTTCAGCTCCATCGAGCCCGACTGATCATGGTCAATCGCTCGACCTTGACGCTCACTAGAAGTAGCCACCAGCATCTCTTCAATAATGCCTGTTAACGTATTGGCTTCAGATTCAACCGCTCCAGTTAGTGGGTAGCAACCTAAAGTTCGGAAACGAACACTTTTCTCTTCAATCACTTCACCTTCTTGCAGCTCCATACGGTCATCATCAACCATGATCAGCATGCCATCACGCTCAACCACAGGGCGTTTGTCTGAAAGGTAAAGTGGAACAATATCAATGCTCTCTAAATAGATGTATTGCCAAATATCGAGCTCAGTCCAGTTTGATAGAGGGAATACACGAATGCTCTCGCCTTTATTTACTTGGCCGTTATAGGTATGCCAAAGCTCTGGGCGTTGGTTTTTTGGATCCCATGTGTGATTCTTGTCGCGGAAAGAGTAAACACGCTCTTTTGCTCGAGATTTTTCTTCATCACGACGTGCACCACCAAAAGCAGCATCGAATCCATACTTATTTAACGCCTGCTTAAGGCCTTGAGTTTTCATGATGTCAGTGTGTTTCGAAGAACCATGCACAAATGGGCTACATCCCATTTCAATACCTTCTGGGTTCTTATGGACTAAAAGGTCAAAGCCGTACTTTTTAGCCGTACGATCACGAAATTCAATCATCTCGCGAAATTTCCAATCGGTATCAACGTGTAACAGCGGGAATGGAATCTTACCTGGGTAAAACGCTTTGCGAGCTAAATGGAGCATCACAGAAGAATCTTTACCTATGGAGTACATCATCACTGGGTTATCAAACTCAGCCGCTACTTCACGGATAATATGAATACTTTCCGCTTCTAGCTGTTTTAAGTGGGTTAAACGTTCTTGGTCCATTTCAGTGCTTCCTTTAAGGCTCGCGTTACGAGCAATTCATTACTTGGCATACCAAGTAAGGGATTTAACTCATCCACTGGTGTGAATGGGAGTATTGGCACTAGAAGAAAACAGAAGCTTCGTATGAGCTATCCTTGCTATTCATCTGCCTGATACGTCCTTGATATAGGCATTATGACGAGCCTCTCATATTACTGGAAATTCTAAAATTTCATTTTTTATTCGAAAAGCTGATAAGGGATTGGATTTATCGATAAACAGATGAAATGAATGGACTAATATTATCGATATCATTTGTACATTGATGGACAGCTTTGAGAGGTATATTGCAGAACACCATAAAGTAATCGATCAAAGTCACGATTTAACATTCGTTGTAATCATTGTTTCATTCGATTTTGTTACATTACGCAACAAATTTTCTACTATCCACTTTGGAGCTACACAATGAAAGTTGCAATAAAACCTTTGTCATTGGCTGTACTTGCGGGTCTTGGTTTGACTCTAGCAGGCTGCACAACAACACCAGATACCGATGAAGTGATTAAACTACGTGTCGTAGAAACGACGGATATCCATACCAACCTAATGGATTACGACTACTACAAAGACAAGCCATCGAAGAAAATCGGCTTAGCACGTACTGCAACTCTAGTAAAAGAAGCTCAAAACGAAGTAACCAATAGCGTATTAGTTGATAACGGTGATTTACTGCAAGGTAGCCCAATGGGTGACTACATGGCAGACAAAGGCATCGTTGCTGGTGAGGTTCACCCTGCATATAAGGCAATGAACCAACTAAGCTACGACGCTGCAAACCTAGGTAACCACGAGTTCAACTACGGTCTTGAGTTCCTAGAAGAGTCTATCAACGACGCTGATTTCCCATACATCAGTGCTAACGTTTACGACGCAGAAACCAAAGAACACTACTTCACGCCTTACATCATCAAGACTCACACGTTTGAAGATACAGCAGGCGTAAAGCATGAAGTAAAAGTCGGCTACATCGGTTTTGTTCCACCACAAATCATGACGTGGGATAAGAAGAACCTAGAAGGCAAAGTGATCGCTCGCGATATCATTGAGACAGCTAACGAGTTAGTACCTCAAATGAAAGCGGAAGGCGCTGAAGTTATCGTTGCTATCCCTCACTCAGGCGTATCAACTGACCCGTACAAAAATGGTGAAGAAAACTCAACGTTCTACCTATCTGAAGTAGACGGCATTGATGCAATCGCATTCGGCCACTCTCACGCAGTATTCCCAGGTAAAGGTTTTGATGACATTCAAGGCATCGACAACGAAACGGGCACAATGAACGGCGTTGCGGCAGTAATGCCTGGTCGTTGGGGTAGCCACGTTGGTGTTATGGATCTAACACTTGCACAGAAAGACGGTAAGTGGGAAGTCGTTAAAGGCCAATCAGAAGCACGCCCTATCTACGACAAGATAGAAAAGAAATCACTTGCTGCTGCTGATGAAGGCATCGTAACAGCACTAGAAAAAGACCACGCAGGTACTCGTGAGTTTGTTAACCAACCGATTGGTAAAGCAGACGATGTGATGTACAGCTTCCTGTCTCTAGTACAAGACGATCCAACAGTTCAAATCGTTAACCTTGCACAGAAAGATTACGTTGAACAGTTCATCCAAGGTGACCCAGACCTAGATGGTACGCCAGTACTTTCAGCCGCTGCACCATTCAAAGCCGGTGGCCGTAAGAATGATCCAGCGAACTTCACTGAAGTTGAATCTGGTCAACTGACATTCCGTAACGCAGCTGACTTGTACCTCTACCCGAACACACTAGTTGCGATGAAGGTTACAGGTCACGAAGTAAAAGAGTGGCTTGAGTGTTCTGCTGGTCAGTTCAACCAAGTGGATGTTAACTCAACTGCACCACAACAGTTGATCGAGTGGGATAACTTCCGTACTTACAACTTCGATGTAATCGACGGTGTTGATTACCAAATCGACGTAACTCAACCTGCGAAATACGATGCAAACTGTAAAGTGGTTAACCCTGACTCACAGCGTATTGTTGGCCTAACTTACCAAGGTAAGCCAATCGACATGAAGCAAGACTTCCTGATCGCAACCAACAACTACCGTGCATACAGCGCTAAGTTCCCAGGCACAGGTGAAGACTTCATCGCATTTGATGCACCAGATGAGAACCGTACTGTTCTTGCAAACTACATATCTCGCGTAAGCAAAGAGCAAGGTCAAGTGAGCCCAAGCGCGGATAACAATTGGTCATTTGCGCCAATCAAAACGGATAACAAACTAGATATCCGCTTTGAAACATCTCCAAGCGACAAAGCAGCAGAGTTCATCAAAGAGAAGGGTCAATACCCGATGAAACGTGTTGCGACTGACGATGTTGGTTTTGCTGTTTACCAGATTGACCTAACTAAATAGATTGCTTAAGTAATCCATAGTTAACATTCTGAAAGGCTGAGTTTAACGACTCAGCCTTTTTCTTTTTCACATGGGATCCCCATATCCAACGCCCGGCTTTCAAATCCAAACTCTCGATACATCTACTTTAAAAACAACACATTATTCGCTTTCATTTCGCTTTAAGATCGACTTAAACAACGCATTTCAAACCACGGATGGAATCAAGCTCGCACAAAAAATCCTCAATCATCTGTAAGTTTTTCTCAGCTCCTCGTGTCTATTTAATTTACTACACTCAATGAATGACCAATAAGCCATTCATTTATAGGATAGATAGGACATTTGATGAGCACCGTCGAGAGTATCCAAGCATGGTTAAATACAGGAGAGGAATCGCTGCTATGGCTGATGCTTGGCATTATCGCGCTTTCTTATCTGCTTGAAGATCTGGCGATTGTTACGGCGGCAGGTATAGCGACTCAAGGTCTAATACTTCCTCAATATGCGCTGCTTGCCATTTTCATCGGCATTGCCACGGGTGATCTCGGTCTTTATTACTTAGGAAAGTCAGGACGTTACTTCCGAGGTGTGCGATATAAAGCTCTCACGAATAAGTACTTTCGTATGCTTCGTACCAAATTACGTCAAAACGCATTCAGCAGCCTTTTTGTTATCCGCTTTATTCCTGGGCTGCGTACCGTTGGTTTTACCCTGAGTGGCTTTTTCGCCATCCCTCTACCTACTTTCTTGTTTGCCGTGATCAGTGCCACTGCGCTCTGGACTGGCATTGTCTTCTCCGCCATCTACTATTTAGGGACATCAGCGTGGCTGCAAGCCTCTGAATATCAATGGATCGTCATTCCGTGTGCCATCGCTTTGCTGTTTATCGGCAATCGATTAATGAATAAAACCTACTCTAGAGGATTATCATGAGTTCACCGCAAGATATTCACATCATTCCCGCACATCAAATTAATGCAGGCATGCCTCTGCTTGAAAAAGATACCGTGCGTAGTGTCTCTCCTTATGAGTTTCTTCCAACTTGGTTTTTCTACACGCCAGTGGTGATTCAAAGCCTGATGCAAGGGTTACGGCACTTTGACTGGGCACTGCCGCTCATCGCCAATCCGAGTATCAAACTCAGTGGTATGGTCGGCGAGTCAAAACACGAGATATTAAGCCTTGCCGGATCTTCAAGTCAGCGTTGGATCTCTCCGTTTATCACCTTAACCAAAACGGATCTTAGCAGTAAGAAACAAGCTGAAGATGCGCGCAGCGCACTCATACAGTCGGATCTCGATTTCCCGATTGTGGCTAAACCGGATCTTGGTTGTCGAGGTGTTGGTGTTAAGCTGATCAACACACAAGATCAACTAGAACAGTATGTTGAATCTTTCCCAAATAATGCTCGCTTTCTATTGCAAGAAAAGGCGCCTTATCAAGCCGAAGCGGGTGTTTTCTATGTTCGCTACCCAAACAAAAAGCAAGGTGAGATCATCTCGATCACACTCAAATATTCACCGATGGTGGTGGGTGATGGCACCTCGACACTCAAACAGTTGATTGAGAATAGCCCGCGAGCTGGACAACTCAGTCACCTCTATCTGCCAAGGCATGAAGATAAATTGGATCAAGTGCTCGCAGAGGGCGAAGAGTTTCAACTCGCGTTCGCAGGCAGCCATAGTCGTGGTTGTATCTTTCGAGACGGTAATCAATACATCACTCAGGCTCTAACAGAACGTTTAGACGAGATATTCGATGATTTCGATGGCTTTCATTTTGGCAGACTCGACGTCAAATTTAAGGACATGCATAGCCTAATGAACGGCGAGGATTTCACTATCCTCGAGGTCAATGGTGCGAGTAGCGAAGCCGGACATATCTGGGATCGCAACACACCACTACGAGAGATATTTTCTACACTACTTCTGCAATACCGCATTCTTTTTGATATAGGTGCTCAACAGAAGCACCGAGGCCATAAGACTCCCTCTTTCAAGAGCTTATTTGCTGCGTGGCAAGAAGAGCGACGTCTTGTTCAACAATATCCGACCACCGATTAACTTTGTACGAGGACCATGAATGAACCCCATAGCCCAACCAAGCGCCCTCACTTCTTTCTCTCCAAGTATCACAGGAGCGGTAGAAATATTGAACCAGGGGCTAGAGTTTTTGTTAGCGATATCCGACAGCGACTACCTGACACGAGCAAAGCCGCACGTTACAAGCTCTATTGGTGAACATACTCGTCATACGCTCGATCTTTTTCACGCCTTGATCTTAAAAGAGAATGCAACCGTTGACTACAACACTCGCCGTCGTGGTCATCCCGTCGAGTACGAGCGCTCAATTGCAGTAAAAGAGATCCATTATGTGATCAACTGGCTTGAGCGATTAGACCGTCGGGATCTCGAAGCGCCTATCATGATCCAAACCGAAGTTTCAATGGATGCTCAAGTATTCGCAAGCCTACCTTCTACGCTAGAAAGAGAAGTCACCTTCGCCGCGCTGCATGCCAATCATCATTACGCGATGATCAAAGTGATCACCACCTTCCTAGACATTGACACCTGCAATACCTTTGGTTACGCCCCAACGACTAGCAGCTATCTGAGGGAACAATAATATGTGCTCAGTCTCTTGGCTACTTGAAGAAAATGGTTATCAGGTCTTTTTCAATCGTGATGAACAGAAAGCACGAGCACTGGCGATGCCGCCTAAACAATATCGAGTCAACGGTGTCGATATCATAATGCCACTCGACCCTACTGGCGGTGGTAGTTGGATAAGCATTAATGAGTTCGGGCTTTCTTTATGCCTACTCAATAACTATCAAGGCATAGTACCTGCTGGTCCTTTGGTCAGCCGCGGTTTATTACTTAAAAACCTATCATCGAGTCGTAACATCAGTAAGCTCTCTGAAGCATTTCATCAGCTAGACCTACACTCTTTTGCTCCTTTTACCTTGTTGGCTTTCGCCCCGAATTTAACTCAGAACAGTGGTTTGGTTATCGCCTACATGTGGGATGGTATTCAACAAAAAATCGTCGACACTGATTCTCCACTCTTCTCATCCGGTGTCGATTTAGAACGCGTGCAAGCTTATCGTAAAGCGAAATATGATCAGCTGATGGAAACCGGTAAGAATCAACAGAACTTACTGATGTTCCACTCTCATCATCACAGCGAACAACCTCATTTAGCAACCTGTATGCATCGTGAAGACGCACACACGGTGAGCTTTACTCATTTACGCAACCTACACGGCCAAGCTTCGATGTTTTATGCACCTGGCTCGCCTTGCGAACCCATTAAGCCATGTCGGATAAATCAACAGCGCTTTACCTTCGATTTATCACCCGTAATCAATCTATAGATGGAGTCTATCATGAGAAAACTATTAACCATGGTTCTGCTACTTGTTAGCCCGTACGTATTTGCCGCCGATGAAATCTACACCGGATTCTTTAGCAGCAAGGCACTCGATGGCTACGATACTGTCGCGTATTTCACTTCCGGTAAGCCCGTCGAAGGCAGTCAAAAATTCAGCACCGAGTACAAGGGTGCAGACTGGTATTTCTCTTCTGAAAAGAATTTGACTTTATTTGTTAATAATCCTGAAAAATATGCCCCTCAATATGGAGGCTATTGCGCTTGGGCTGTATCAGCCAAGAGCGACTTTGCACCTGGAGACCCTCATCAATGGACGATTGTTGATAACAAGCTTTACCTCAACTACGACCAGGAGATTAAGCAACGCTGGGAGCAAGACCAAGCACAACATATTCAACAAGCCGATAAAGTTTGGCCGAAACTGATCAAGTAAGGGAATAACGATGACATTCACTCCAACCAAGCATATCCCTGCGGCATTTATCGCGTTTGTGTTTATTCAGTCACTGTTTTTTAAGTTCACTGGCTCATACGAGACTGAACATATCTTTGGCACTCTCGCGACATGGTCTGGACTAAGTTGGTTCGGCTCGCTTGGCGGCTATTTAATTGGATTCGCGGAATTGATTGCTGCTATTTTGCTATTCACACGCTGGCATGGCCTTGGAGCCATCATGACAGTGGGAATTATGAGTGGCGCGATTTTCTTCCACCTGTTTACGCCACTCGGCATTCAAATGCCTGAGTTCAATACAGCGGGTGACATTGTCGGTTATGACGGCGGGTTATTGTTTGGTATGGCATGCCTAGTCTGGTTATGCGGTGCATTTTTAAGTGTGAAAGATTTCAAGAATCAAGACGGTTTCCTAAACAACTTTAGTCAATAAGGTAGCTTCATTATGATTGATAGTCCTTTTCGTTTACCACGTTACACACCTTTTGGTTTAGGTGAGTCTGTTGTCGAGTGGGCAACTGGGCTATCTAAGCTAGACAAACTCTATCAAGATAGACCGAACGAGTTATCTAGCTTTGAGTTTATGCATCACACTCTATCGGCACTCAATATCGACTATTCGGTTTCATCTGGAACCACAGAGAATATTCCAGAAGATGGGCCTGTGGTGATTGTGGCCAATCATCCTCTTGGCGCGATTGAAGGCGTGATCCTTGCTGATCTCGTAGGATCGGTAAGGAAAGATGTAAAGGTACTGGCGAATGAGTTGCTCAAGCGACTGCCTGAACTGGATGATCTTTTCATCGGAGTCGATGTCTTTAATAGCAAAGAATCGAAACGAACCAACGCCAAAGCGATTCGAGATGCCAATCGTCACTTAGCAGATGGTGGACTGCTGATTGTGTTCCCTGCGGGCGAAGTCTCGAGTTACCGCAAAGGGGCAAAGACACTGACAGACATCGAATGGAGCAAATCGGTAGCCAAATTCGTCAAACGTCATCAAGCCACTACGGTACCTATCTTTATCAATGGTAAAAACAGTGAGCTTTTCTATCAAGCTGGCCGTGTCCATCCACTATTAAGAACAGCTCTACTCGGCCGTGAACTCCTCAATAAGCAAGCGACCACGATCGCTATCTCTATTGGCTCTTCGATTCCATATTCAGAAATAAAATCGTTTGAACAAGAAATGGATATCGTCAACTACCTGCGACTCAATACCTACCTGATGAGTCAACAAGATAGCCCGAACACACCAATCCACGCGCCCTCTTTTGATACTCAAGTGATTGCTCCGATTCCACAAGAAGTCTTGGCAATAGAGATAAATTCACTCCCTGAAGAGATGAAACTGCTCGAGCAAGGTGACTTCGAGGTCTACTGCACGCCAAGCCAATCTATCCCTAACTTAATGCGCGAGATTGGTCGAGTCAGAGAAGAAAGCTTTAGAGAAGTCGGAGAAGGCAGCGGCCTTGCCTGTGATTTGGATGAGTATGACCTTTACTACCATCAACTGTTTGTGTGGAATAAAACTAAAGCAGAACTAGTCGGTGCGTATCGACTCGGTATGGTCGACAAGCTAATCGCTGAGCATGGGCTTGATAAACTCTACTCTCGTAGCCTGTTTAACTACAATCAAGAGTTCATTAACACCTTAGATAACAGTATTGAACTAGGACGCTCCGTAGTGAGTAAACCTTATCAAAAGAGTCTTAACTCACTGTTACTATTATGGAAAGGCATCGCGGCCTTTGTATATCACCACCCTCAATATACCCATTTATTTGGTCCGGTAAGTATCAGTAATGATTACAGCCACAATGCACGATTATTGATAGCGACCACCTTATCCATACATCATTACGATGAACAAAAGGCGAACCTGGTTTCTCCTTCGTCACCACTCAATACCAGTAATAATGTGTTCTGGCAGAATCACCTACTATCGTCATTGGCGAGTGTCCCTCTGCTTTCTAAAGTGTTGGCTCGTATGGAGCAAGGAAAAGGCCTACCAGTACTGCTTCGCCAATACCTGGGGATGAACGGTAAACTGGTGTGCTTTAACGTCGACCCATCGTTTAATGATGCTTTGGATGGCTTGATTGTCGTCAACCTCAAGAAGGTACCATTGAAAACTCTAGGCAAATATATGGGCCGAGAACTTGCTCAAGACTATCTAGAGCAGCATTCAAAGCGTTAGGTCATTAATACTGACCCTATATTGATATTCAAATTCTGTACCTCTCCCCAAATAAGTGCGATGATTTCGACACTTATTTGGGCTAGGTCACCTTCATGCACACGTCTTTTATCGAACAACTACAAAGCTTTGATTTCTCTGAAAATCAGATTGAATCTCTATTAGCCGTCGCAAAGCCCCTTGAGCTCCCAACAAGACACATTCTGATCAATCAAGGTGAGATGGCGAGTTCAATCTACTTTGTGCTTGAAGGCTTATGTCATGCTTGTTACCTCACTAATGACGGAAAACAATACAGTAAAGAATTCTACTGGGAACAAGACTGGATCATAGGCTTTGAGAGCTTGATAAAAAACCAAGCGTCCCCTTACCTATTAGAAACGCTCACACCCATCACCATGTTAGAACTGCCAATGAACGCCGTAATCGAGTGGCGAGCATCAAACAACCCTCTATACCTAAAGTTGTTAGAAACTCAGCTCATGCATAAAGAAAACAAAGAACGCTTTATGCTGCTCTATACTCCTGAACAACGTTATCAACTGTTCTGCGAACATTATCCTGATCTTGAACAGCGCTTGAACGACAATCAAATTGCCGCTTACCTAGGAATAACCGCCATCAGCCTTAGCAGAATTAAAAGTCGAATTAACAATAGTTAATGCCAACAATCATCGCGCATAGTACATTCAGAGCATCGATAATCTCTGGATGTAAACATGATCACTTGGCACTCAATTCCTTTTTCTGAACTCTCAACACAACAGCTGTATCAACTACTTAAATTAAGAGTCGATGTATTTGTGGTTGAGCAAACTTGTCCTTATCCAGAGCTCGACGGCAAAGATATACTCACAGGTGTTGAGCACCTACTTGGTTATTATAATAAAGAGTTAGTAGCGTGTGCACGCATACTCCCTCCTGGCACCACATACGATAACGTCAGTATCGGTCGTGTCGCGACCAAGCAATCAGCAAGAGGAAATGGCTTAGGGCACCAATTGATAAAAGAGGCATTGACTCGTTGTGAAGAAATTTGGCCAAACGCGACCATAGACATCGGTGCACAAGAACACCTAGAAAACTTCTATGCAAGCCATGGGTTCAATACGGTATCTGAGATGTATCTGGAAGATGATATTCCACATCTAGACATGAGATTAGAGAAATAATGTCGAATATCACTGTCGGTATTTTATTACTGATTGCAGGTAACTTGTTTGCCTCGTTTTCCGACGTAGCGGTAAAACTGTTGAATGGCGAAGTGCCGCCACTTCAGTATATTTTTTTCCGACAGTTGATATCTCTGATCATCATTACGCCTTTGTGGCTGCAGCAGAAAAAAGAAAAACGGCACTTAAAACAAGCTAAAATAACCTTCATACGAGGGCAGCTTATCTTAATCGGTAGTGGATGTATGGTTGTTGCAATCACTCACTTATCTTTGGCCACCGCTAATGCTGTATTTTATGTCGCGCCCTTATTGATGTTGCCTCTATCGATGTTTCTACTAAAAGAGCAACCAGCACTCGGTAAAGTTATCGCCACCACAATAGGCTTTATTGGTGCGCTGATTGTATTGAGACCTTCGCAATTTCATTGGGCAGCGCTGTTTGCTTTGGGGACAGCACTCACTCTCGCACTATTTAATGTACTCGTAAGAAAGCTTCCTAGTGAACAAACCGTCATCACAACACTGTGGTGGACAACGCTATTTTCCATTCCTGCATCATTGATACTGTGCTTTCTATACTGGCAACCCGTGTCTGTCGAGCACTTGGGATACATAGCCCTGAGTGCAACACTCATATTAAGCTATAACGGCTTTGCCGTTTCCGCTTACCAAAAAGCTCATTCCAACCAAATAGCATTAGCTGAATATTCAGGATTAGTCTTTGTCGCACTTATAGGTGCGCTATGGTTTAACGAGATTCCAGACACATTAACTTTTACCGGAATAATGCTCATTATCTTACCACTAGCACCTTTTAAGCGACCAAAAAAAAGAGCTAACGCTTAGCTCTTTTTATCACTGATCCATGTCTATGAAGTGCCTTAACTAACGGGTCAGAATCGCTCTATTTGCTTCGACCAAAACCACCGTCAGACAGTCTAAAGAACATTACCGAAGTATCACCCTTCTCTAGCTGAAGAATATCCAGTTGCCCAGTCTCAGCAAGTTTGAAACGAACGAGCTGACCCTTGCGGATCTGGCTTAGTGGCTTATCAGCACCTTCAATACGAACCAAGGCATTAAGATCAGACAATGGCAAATCATTATTTCGGAAAACCTGCGCTAGAGTATCTCCTTGTTTAACAAGGTACTCTTGCCAATTACTGGGTTCTGATGAATTGCTTTTGGCATTTTGCTGTTCGCTTAAACCAACGGTGTTTATCTCAAGCTCAACGCGCGATGTTATCGGAGCAGAATCCACTTTCGGTTCTGGTAGCGGCACAAAAAGTAAAATTAATACAATCGGCGAAATCACCATCAATAATCTCTGGTGCAGCTTTGGTAATGAACTCCAAGTTTCCGTTATCGAAGTCTTCATCTTTTTTATATCGATTGAGTTCAATTTCGCTTTTATCTGTTCCAGTCGAACCTTGAGCTCTGCTAAGTGGTCAACTTTTTGCTTTTTCTTTTGACGACGATTCATGCCACTGCGTCCTATATATTGAATCACTACAGTATAAAAACCAAAGTACCAACAGTATAGATCTTTCCGTCACAACGGAGAGCAAAGCGAGAAAATTGACATCCCTGTGATATCAGCACGGTAAAGCACAAGTGATCATAGGCTAGCCGTTTCTTCACGCTGCTAATACTGGTATTCTTACCCTTTTCGTACTGACAAAAAGAGTGACTTTTCATGTCTGAAGTAAAATTTGAAACTGTAGAGCAAAAAGCTAGCTACGGTATCGGTCTACAAATGGGCCAACAACTTGCTGGTTCTGGTCTTGAAGGCCTAAACGTTGACGCAATTGCTGCTGGTATCGCAACAGCTCTAGTTGGTGACATGCCAGCTATCGAAGTTGACGAAATCAACAACGCACTACAAGAACTACACACTCGTGGTGAAGCTGCACGTCAAGAACTAGCTAAAGCTGCTGCTGCAGATGGCGAAGCTTTTCTAGCTGACAACGCTCTTCGTTCAGAAGTAACAGTTCTTGAGTCTGGTCTTCAATACGAAGTACTAACTGAAGGTACTGGTGAAATCCCAACTGCAGACAAGCAAGTACGTGTTCACTACCATGGCGAACTAACTGACGGTACTGTTTTCGACAGCTCTGTATCTCGCGGTCAACCAGCTGAATTCCCAGTAACTGGCGTAATTCAAGGCTGGGTACAAGCTCTACAAATGATGCCTGTTGGCTCTAAGTGGAAGCTATACATCCCTCAAGATCTAGCATACGGTGAGCGTGGCGCAGGTGCTGCAATCCCACCATTTGCTGCTCTAGTATTTGAAGTAGAACTTCTAGCTATTCTTTAATTTTTATAAAAAGCCTCAGTGAAACAAATTACTATATAGGCAAATAAAATTAAAATAATCCAACGGCGATGTGACTACATCGCCGTTTTTCGTTTATAGTGGAAGAGTAAATGACTTTATTACTTAAGGACAAATAATGAAGAAAGTACTCATCACTGTTTTAAGCAGCCTTGCTGTTGTCTCTTGCGCTAGTACTAGCGATTCTGGCACAACCAGTTCTACTTCTGATACCAACTATTCCCAATTGACTCAAACTGCACTTATGGCTGCGGTGAATATGTGGTCTCAACAAAATGAAACAACACCTCTGGCAGATACCGTTGCCAATCAAGCATCAGTTACGAGCGATCAAGCTGTTGGCGGGATTGGTTCGATGCTCGCTCTTGCACAGAATTCACTTGGCACAGCAGATAACAACGAGCTTGCGTCACTCATTCCAGGAATGTCTACGCTTGAATCTACTGGCCTAACATCGGTACTAAATTCGCAAGGCGCGGTTGAAAGTGCTTTCTCAGGTTTAGGAATGGATTCGTCAATGATCAGCACGTTTGCGCCAATCATTCTTCAAGCACTTCAATCCCAAGGTGCGACGAGTGGCCTAATGGATTCACTTGCAGCTGTTTGGCAATAAGATTAGCGATTAGCGATTAGCGATTAGCGATTAGCGATTAGCGATTAGCGATTAGCGATTAGCGATTAGCGATTAGCGATTAGCGGAATAATATCGATAAGAAGAGCACAGAGGTGCTCTTTTTTGTACGTGGAAGAAAGGAGATACGAGATATTTTTGGAAAATGGCTCAGATCAAGCAAGTAAAAATGCCAAACATCATGGTACAAGTTCTTAATGTACATTTCCTTACTCTACAGATACAAAAAAGCCGAGCTAATGCTCGGCTTTTGTATTAAGAATCTAGTTTAGATTACTCAGCAGCTTCTTCAGCAGCTGGGCGGTCTACAAGCTCAATGTAAGCCATTGGAGCTTTATCACCAGTACGGAAACCACATTTAAGAATGCGAGTGTAACCACCTTGGCGAGCCGCGAAACGCGGGCCTAGTTCATTAAATAGTTTTGCTACCACTTCGTTATCACGAGTGCGAGCAAATGCAAGACGACGGTTAGCAACACTGTCTGTCTTAGCTAGGGTAATCAATGGCTCAATTACGCGACGTAGTTCTTTTGCTTTTGGCACGGTAGTTTTAATAACTTCGTGACGAACAAGAGAGCTAGCCATGTTGCTGAACATCGCTTTGCGATGACTGCTGTTGCGGTTGAGTTGACGACCACTTTTACGATGGCGCATGACCTAATCCTTCTAACTTTTCGATTAATCTTCAGCGATTGACGCTGGTGGCCAGTTTTCTAGACGCATGCCTAGAGAAAGACCACGTGAAGCAAGCACATCTTTAATCTCTGTAAGAGATTTCTTACCAAGGTTTGGCGTTTTAAGTAGCTCAACCTCAGTGCGCTGTACAAGATCACCGATGTAGTGAATCGCTTCTGCTTTCAAACAGTTAGCAGAGCGAACTGTTAGTTCAAGATCGTCTACAGGACGTAGTAGGATAGGATCGAATTCTGGCTTCTCTTCCTTCTCCTCAGGTACACGTACATCACGAAGATCTACGAACGCATCCAATTGTTCAGCTAAAATAGTAGCTGCGCGACGGATTGCTT
The DNA here is from genome assembly GCF_042466085.1 of Vibrio sp. R78045. Classification (NCBI taxonomy): domain Bacteria; kingdom Pseudomonadati; phylum Pseudomonadota; class Gammaproteobacteria; order Vibrionales; family Vibrionaceae; genus Vibrio; species Vibrio sp. R78045. The sequence continues at coordinate 168,240 of NZ_JAXHBS010000008.1, read as the reverse complement.
CCTCAGGTTCTAGAGTACCGTTCGTTTCCATATCGATAACAAGCTTGTCTAAATCAGTACGTTGTTCTACACGTGCTGCTTCTACAGCGTAAGCGATTTTATCAACCGGGCTGTAAGTAGCGTCAACTAGTAGACGACCGATAGGACGCTCATCTTCTTCAGTATGGATACGAGCTGAAGCTGGAACGTAACCACGACCACGTTCTACTTTGATACGCATAGCGATCTCAGCATTGTCATCCGTTAGGTGACAAATTACGTGCTCAGGGTTAGCGATCTCTACATCACCATCGTGGGTGATGTCACCTGCAACAACAGGGCCTGAGCCTGATTTGTTCAGTGTAATAAACACTTCATCTTTGCCTTCAGCAACGCGTACAGCTAAACCTTTAAGGTTTAGAAGGATTTCCAGGATATCTTCCTGAACGCCTTCTTTAGTGCTGTATTCGTGTAGCACACCTTCAATTTCAACTTCTGTTACGGCACAACCCGGCATAGAAGATAGAAGAATGCGGCGAAGAGCATTACCTAGAGTGTGGCCGAAACCGCGCTCTAATGGCTCAAGAGTTACTTTCGCGTGTGTCGTATTGATCTGTTCAATGTCAACAAGACGCGGCTTAAGAAATTCTGTTACAGAACCCTGCATTGTGTCCTCTCTTTTTTTAACCTTACTTAGAGTAAAGTTCGACGATCAAGTGTTCATTGATGTCAGCTGATAGGTCAGAACGCTCAGGCATACGCTTGAATGTACCTTCCATTTTGCCAGCATCTACTTCAATCCAAGTTGGCTTTTCACGTTGTTCAGCAACTTCTAAAGCCGCTTTAATACGAGATTGCTGTTTAGCTTTCTCGCGGATAGAAACAACGTCGTTTGCCGCTACTTTGAAAGAAGGAACGTTTACAACTTTACCGTTAACTAGGATAGACTTGTGGCTAACTAGTTGACGAGATTCAGCACGAGTAGCGCCAAAACCCATACGGTAAACTACGTTATCAAGACGACCTTCAAGAAGCTGAAGCAGGTTTGCACCCGTGTTGCCTTTAAGACGTGCAGCTTCTTTGTAGTAGTTGCGGAATTGTTTTTCTAGAACGCCGTAGATACGACGAACTTTTTGCTTCTCACGAAGCTGAACGCCATACTCAGATAGACGACCGCGACGAGCGCCGTGTACACCTGGTGCGTTATCAATTTTACACTTGGTATCGATCGCACGGACACCAGACTTAAGGAATAAGTCAGTACCTTCGCGACGGCTAAGCTTCAGCTTAGGACCCAAATATCTTGCCATGATCTTTCTCCAATATTCCTAGAAACGAAACTTAAACGCGACGTTTCTTAGGTGGACGACAACCGTTATGAGGGATTGGTGTCGCATCAACAATGTTAGTGATACGGAAACCAGCAGCGTTCAGTGCACGAACAGTAGATTCGCGACCTGGACCTGGACCCTTAACCATAACTTCCAAGTTCTTTAGGCCATATTCTTTAGCCATTTCACCACAACGCTCAGCTGCAACTTGTGCTGCGAACGGAGTAGATTTACGAGAACCACGGAAACCTGAACCACCTGCTGTAGCCCATGCAAGAGCATTGCCTTGACGGTCAGTGATAGTTACGATTGTGTTGTTGAAAGAAGCATGAATGTGCGCTACGCCATCAGCTACTTGCTTGCGTACGCGCTTACGCGCGCGAGTTGGTTGTTTTGCCATTGTACTCTACCTTATCCGACTATTTCTTGATCGGCTTGCGCGGACCCTTACGGGTGCGAGCGTTGGTTTTAGTACGCTGTCCACGTAGTGGTAGACTGCGACGATGACGAAGACCGCGGTAACAGCCAAGGTCCATAAGACGCTTGATGTTCATCGATACTTCACGACGTAGATCACCTTCTACAGTGTATTTAGCTACACCATCACGCAGTTGATCGATCTGCTCTTCAGTTAGTTCACTGATCTTAGCATCTTCAGCAATACCCACTTCAGCTAGAATAGCTTGAGAGCGAGTTTTACCAATACCGTAGATTGCAGTAAGTGCAATTACAGAATGCTTATGATCAGGAATGTTAATGCCGGCTATACGGGCCATTATTCACTCCTAAGGGGTTCATAAAAGAATTATCCGCAGCAAAGCCCGTTATGGATACGCTGCGGCATACTACTTCTTTTGCACGCAAAAGGTAGGCCGAGGAATATACTCGACTCTACCTAGTATTTCAAGTAAAAATTTCTGCTGATTAGCCTTGGCGTTGCTTATGCTTTGGCTCACTGCAAATCACGCGAACGACACCGTTACGCTTGATAACTTTACAGTTACGGCAGATTTTTTTAACGGAAGCACGAACTTTCATTGCTAAACTCCGTAAATGGAATCGAAATAATTACTACCGAATTAACGGCCGTAACCTTTCAGATTCGCTTTCTTTAACACAGAATCATACTGTTGTGACATCAGATGAGTCTGTACCTGTGCCATGAAATCCATGATAACTACCACTACGATTAGTAGTGATGTGCCGCCGAAGTAGAAACGAACGTTCCACGCGACCATCATGAATTCAGGAATCAGACATATAAAAGTAATGTATAGAGCGCCCGCAAGGGTTAGTCTAGTCATCACTTTATCGATATATTTCGCTGTCTGCTCACCTGGGCGGATACCGGGTACGAATGCACCAGACTTCTTCAAGTTATCAGCTGTCTCGCGAGGGTTAAACACCAACGCTGTATAGAAGAAACAGAAGAAGATTATAGCTGCTGCATAAAGCATTACATACAAAGGTTGACCTGGGCTAAGAGCTAATGACACGTCAGTTAACCAACCGAACGCGCTGCTTTCACCATTTTGACCAAACCACTGCGCTAATGTTCCTGGGAACAAAATAATACTTGATGCAAAAATCGCTGGAATAACACCTGCCATATTAATCTTAAGAGGCAAGTGAGAGCTTTGTGCTGCAAAAACTTTACGACCTTGTTGACGTTTCGCATAGTTAACGACGATACGACGTTGACCACGTTCCATGAAAACTACGAAGTAAATAACAGCAAAAGACAATACAGCAATCAACAGCAGAAGAAGCACATGCAATTCACCTTGACGCGCTTGCTCGATTGTTTGACCGATTGCAGAAGGCAATCCAGCAACAATACCTGCAAAAATCAGAATGGAAATACCATTACCGATTCCTCGCTCAGTGATTTGTTCACCTAACCACATTAAAAACATGGTACCAGTTACTAAACTCACGGTAGCAATAAGCGTAAACATGGTTTGGTTGATAACAACCAGATTGTCGACCATGTTTGGTAAGCCTGTTGCGATACCAATAGCTTGGAATGTTGCAAGTACAAGCGTGCCGTAGCGTGTATATTGGCTTATCTTACGACGGCCTGCTTCACCCTCTTTCTTGAGTTCCGCTAACGCTGGATGAACTACAGTTAGCAATTGGACTACGATCGATGCCGAAATGTACGGCATGATACCCAATGCTAATATAGATGCACGCTCAAGAGCACCACCGGAGAACATGTTAAACATTTCAACGATGGTACCTTTTTGCTGATCGAACAAATCGGCAAGTACAGCTGCGTCAATACCAGGGATCGGCACAAAAGAGCCGGCTCGGAATACTAAAAGTGCACCAATTACGAATAATAAGCGCGACTTTAGTTCACTTAAGCCGCTCTGAGCACTACGAAAATCTTGTCCTGGTTTCTTAGCCATCTGTACCTCGTTCCTCGAGATTATTCCTCGATTTTACCGCCTGCAGCTTCGATTGCAGCTTTAGCGCCTTTAGTCACGCGTAGACCTTTAACAGTCACAGCTTTGCTTAGGTCACCAGAAAGAACGATCTTAACAAATTCGATGTTCTTAGTGATAACGTTAGCAGCTTTAAGGCTGTTAAGATCAACTACGTCACCTGTTACTTTCGCTAGCTCAGCTAGACGAACTTCAGCAGACACTAGGCTCTTACGAGAAGTGAAACCGAATTTAGGTAGACGTTGTTTTAGAGGCATTTGACCGCCTTCAAAACCTGGACGAACAGAGCCGCCAGAACGTGACTTTTGACCTTTGTGACCGCGGCCACCTGTTTTACCAAGGCCAGAACCGATACCACGACCTACACGCTTCTTAGAAGGTTTAGAGCCAGCAGCCGGTGATAGAGTATTCAAACGCATTCTGATTACTCCTCAATCTTAACCATGTAGTAAACCTTGTTGATCATACCGCGTACGCACGGTGTATCTTCAAGTTCTACTGTATGGTTGATGCGACGAAGACCTAGACCTTTAAGGCACGCTTTGTGCTTAGGTAGGCGACCAATTGAGCTTTTAGTTTGAGTTACTTTAATAGTTGCCATCGTGTTCTTACTCCGAAATAGATTCAACAGTTAGACCACGTTTAGCAGCAACCATTTCTGGTGACTTAACGTCTACTAGAGCACCAATCGTTGCACGAACGATATTGATAGGGTTCGTTGAACCGTATGCTTTAGAAAGTACGTTATGTACGCCCGCAACTTCAAGTACAGCACGCATTGCACCACCGGCAATAACACCTGTACCTTCTGCAGCTGGCTGCATGTAAACTTTAGAGCCCGAATGACGACCTTTCACCGGGTGGTGAAGAGTGCCTTCGTTAAGCGCAACAGTAACCATGTTACGACGCGCTTTTTCCATTGCTTTTTGAATCGCAGCAGGTACTTCACGAGCTTTGCCGTAACCGAAACCTACGCGACCATTACCGTCACCAACTACTGTTAGTGCAGTGAAGCTCATGATTCGACCACCTTTAACCGTCTTAGATACACGGTTAACAGCGATCAGCTTTTCTTGCAAATCATTAGCTTGTTGTTGTTCTTTAGCCATCTTCCAACCCTACCTTAGAATTTCAGACCAGCTTCGCGAGCAGATTCTGCTAGCGCCGCTACTCGACCGTGGTATTGGAAACCAGAACGATCGAATGCAACCGAAGCTACGCCTTTTTCAAGAGCGCGCTCAGCAACAGCTTTACCAACTGCTTTAGCTGCATCAACGTTACCAGTGTTCTTAACTTGCTCACGGATCGCTTTTTCTACAGTAGAAGCAGCTGCGATAACCTCAGAGCCGTTTGCCGCGATAACTTGTGCGTAAACATGACGAGGAGTACGGTGTACTACCAAGCGAGTTGCGCCAAGTTCTGCAATCTTACGACGTGCACGTGTAGCACGACGGATGCGAGATGCTTTCTTATCCATAGTGATACCTTACTTCTTCTTAGCTTCTTTAGTACGCACATTTTCATCTGCGTAACGAACACCTTTACCTTTGTAAGGCTCAGGAGCACGGTAAGAACGAATGTCAGCCGCAACTTGACCTACTACTTGCTTATCGCAACCAGTAATAATGATCTCAGTTTGGCTAGGGCACTCAGCTTTAATACCTTCAGGTAGAGCGTGCTCTACTGGGTGAGAAAAACCAAGAGTTAGACCTACAGAGTTGCCTTTCATAGCAGCACGGTAACCAACACCCTTAAGAGTTAGCTTCTTAGTGAAGCCCTCAGTAACACCCACAACCATGTTGTTAACTAGAGCGCGAGCTGTACCAGCTTGTGCCCATGCGTTAGCAACACCTTCTTTCGGACCGAAAGTTAGGTTGTTTTCTTCTTGTGCAATAACTACGGCGCTGTTAAGAACGCGAGTAAGCTCACCTTTGCTACCTTTTACAGTAACTTCTTGGCCGTTTAGTTTCACCTCTACGCCAGCTGGAATAGCGACAGGTGCTTTAGCAACACGAGACATAATCTACTCCTTAAGCTACGTAACAGATGATTTCACCGCCAAGACCTGCTTTACGAGCAGCACGGTCAGACATCAGACCCTTGGAAGTAGAAACAACTGCAATACCAAGACCACCCATCACTGTAGGTAAAGAGTCTTTATTTTTATAAACTCTTAGACCAGGACGTGATACACGCTTGATTTGCTCGATTACAGGTTTAGCTTGGAAGTACTTAAGAGTAACTTCTAGCTCAGGTTTTGCTTCGCTGTCAACAGCGAAGTCTACGATGTAACCTTCAGCTTTAAGTAATGCAGCAATTGCAACTTTAAGCTTTGAAGAAGGCATTTTTACAGCAACTTTGTTTGCTGCCTGACCGTTACGAACGCGGGTCAGCATATCCGAAATCGGATCTTGCATGCTCATAAGATTTACTCCAAATGATTAAGTGGCAATTACCAGCTAGCCTTACGAAGACCCGGAATCTCGCCTTTCATGCAAGCTTCACGAACCTTAATGCGGCTTAGACCGAATTTACGTAGGTAACCGTGTGGACGACCAGTTTGGTTGCAACGGTTGCGCTGACGTGATGCACTTGAATCACGTGGAAGAGATTGCAGTTTAAGAACCGCATTCCAACGATCTTCTTCAGATGCGTTTACATCGCTAATGATAACTTTTAGCGCAGAACGCTTTTCAGCGAACTTAGCTACTAGTTTTGCACGTTTAGCTTCACGTGCTTTCATTGATTGTTTAGCCATAACAGTAACCCTACCCTTACTTACGGAATGGGAAGTTAAAGGCAGCCAGCAGAGCTCGGCCTTCCTCATCGGAACCCGCAGAAGTCGTGATAGTGATATCAAGACCGCGGACGCGATCGACTTTATCGTAGTCGATTTCCGGAAAGATGATTTGCTCGCGAACGCCCATGCTGTAGTTACCGCGACCGTCAAAAGACTTAGCGCTAACACCACGGAAATCACGTACACGTGGAAGTGCAATAGAGATTAAACGCTCTAAAAATTCCCACATGCGCTCACCACGCAAGGTTACTTTACAACCAATTGGGTAGCCTTCACGAATTTTGAAACCAGCTACAGATTTACGCGCTTTAGTGATAAGTGGCTTTTGACCAGAGATCGTTGCCATATCAGCTGCTGCGTTTTCTAGCAGTTTCTTATCGTTGATTGCTTCACCAACGCCCATGTTTAGGGTGATTTTCTCAATCCTAGGGACTTGCATGACGCTTGTGTAGCTGAACTCTTTGGTAAGCTCAGCGACTACAGACGACTTGTAGTAATCATGCAGTTTCGCCATAGTAGAACTCCAAATTACTTCTAATTAGTTAGAAACAGTTTCGCCGTTAGATTTGAAGAAACGAACTTTCTTGCCATCTTCGATACGGAAACCGATACGGTCTGCTTTACCAGTAGCCGCGTTAAAAACAGCAACGTTAGAAGCATCAATAGCTGCTTCTTGTTCAACGATGCCACCTTGTTGACCTAGAGCCGGAACCGGCTTTTGGTGTTTCTTAACAAGGTTGATGCCTTCAACGATAACTTTACCAGTTGTCAGAACCTTAGTTACTTTACCTTTCTTGCCTTTATCTTTACCAGCAAGAATGATTACTTCGTCATTACGACGGATTTTAGCTGCCATGTTGCCGCTCCTTACAGAACTTCAGGTGCTAGTGATACAATCTTCATGAATTTCGCGTTACGAAGTTCACGAGTCACAGGACCAAAGATACGTGTGCCGACTGGTTGCTCAGTAGTGTCATTTAACAATACACAAGCATTACTGTCGAAGCGAATGACAGAACCGTCTGGGCGACGAACGCCTTTACGGGTGCGCACTACTACCGCCTTCAGAACATCACCTTTCTTTACTTTACCGCGAGGAATCGCTTCCTTCACTGTAACCTTGATGACGTCACCGATATGTGCATAACGGCGGTGAGAGCCACCCAGAACCTTAATACACATTACCTTGCGCGCGCCAGAGTTATCTGCTGCGTCAAGTGTACTTTGCATCTGGATCATTGTTAGTGCTCCGCTAAATATTAAAACTAGACCCTCTCGGGTCGGGCTGCCTCTTTAAAAGGGACGCGAATTGTACCACCCTTTTTTTAAATTGGGTAGACAAAAAACAAGCGGCTCCAAAAAATAATTTGGAGCCGCTTATAAGTTATAGAATTACAAAGATTAAATCTTCGCTTTTTCTAGAACTTTAACCAATGTCCAAGACTTAGTCTTAGACAGAGGACGACACTCAGCGATTTCAACTTTGTCGCCTAGGCCACAAGTGTTGTCTTCGTCGTGTGCGTGTACTTTAGTCGTGCGTTTGATGAACTTGCCGTAAATCGGGTGTTTTACAGTACGTTCAATAGCAACAACGATAGACTTGTCCATCTTGTCACTTACTACACGGCCTTGCTGGATGCGGTTAGTTTCGCTCATTATGCGCCTGCCTTTTCAGTCAAAACAGTTTTCACACGTGCGATGTCACGGCGTACAGCTTTTAGAGTATGAGTTTGCTGAAGTTGACCAGTTGCAGCTTGCATGCGCAAGTTGAACTGTTCACGTAGCAAATTCAATAGCTCAGCGTTAAGCTCTTCAACGTTCTTTTCGCGTAGATCTTGTGCTTTCATCACATCACCTGCTTAGTTACAAAAGTAGTTTTAACAGGCAGTTTACGTGCCGCTAGGCGGAACGCTTCACGTGCCAACTCTTCAGGTACGCCATTCATCTCGTACATAACTTTGCCTGGTTGGATTTGAGCAACCCAGTACGCAACTGAACCTTTACCTTTACCTTGACGAACTTCAAGAGGCTTTTCAGTAATCGGTTTGTCTGGGAAAACACGGATCCAGATTTGACCTTGACGCTTAATGTGACGTGTCATAGCACGACGTGCCGCTTCGATTTGACGTGCAGTCAGACGACCACGGCCAACAGCTTTAAGACCGAATTCGCCGAAGCTTACTTCAGTACCTTTAGCTAGACCACGGTTACGACCAGTCATAACCTTGCGGAACTTAGTACGTTTTGGTTGTAGCATCGTTCGACTCCTTACTTACGGCCTTTACGCTGCTTCTTAGGCTTATCGCCTTTTGGCTCTACTGCGTTAGCAGCTGGCATACCGCCTAGAATCTCACCTTTGAAGATCCAAACTTTAATGCCGATCACACCGTATTGAGTGTGAGCCGAAGAAGTTGCGTAATCAATGTCTGCACGTAGAGTGTGTAGAGGCACACGGCCTTCACGGTACCACTCTGAACGTGCGATTTCAGCACCGCCAAGACGGCCGCCTACTTGTACTTTGATGCCTTTAGCGCCTAGACGCATAGCATTTTGTACCGCACGCTTCATTGCACGACGGAACATAACACGACGCTCTAGTTGAGACGCGATGCTATCAGCTACAAGCTGACCATCTAGCTCAGGCTTACGTACTTCAGCGATGTTAATTTGCGCTGGTACACCTGCGATTTTAGCTACAGCTGCGCGTAGCTTCTCTACGTCTTCACCTTTCTTACCGATAACAACGCCAGGGCGAGCAGTGTGAATAGTCACACGGATGCTCTTAGCTGGACGCTCGATAACGATACGAGATAATGATGCTTTTTGTAGTTCCTTTGTAAGGAACTGACGTACCTTGAAGTCGCCGTCTAGGTTGTCAGCGAATTCGTTGGTATTAGCAAACCATGTAGCATTCCAAGGCTTAACGATGCCAAGACGAATACCATTAGGATGTACTTTCTGACCCATTGCTTACTCTCCTAGTCTTTAGCGATCTGCTACAACAATAGTGATGTGGCTTGAACGCTTCAAGATACGATCCGCACGACCTTTAGCACGAGGCATAATACGCTTCATGATAGGGCCCTCATCTACGAAGATTTTAGCGACATTTAGATCGTCGATATCTGCACCTTCGTTATGTTCCGCGTTAGCGATAGCTGACTCAAGAACTTTCTTAACTAATACAGCAGCTTTTTTGTTGCTGAAAGTTAGAATTTCTAGAGCCTGGTCTACCGACTTACCGCGAATTTGGTCTGCAACTAAGCGAGCTTTCTGTGGAGAAATACGAGCAAAGTTATGTTTAGCTAAAGCTTCCATCATCTACTCCTTATTTCTTCTTAGCTTTCTTATCTGCAGCATGACCGCGATAAGTACGAGTTGGTGCAAATTCGCCCAGTTTGTGACCGATCATTTCTTCGGTAACGAAAACTGGAACGTGCTGACGACCATTATGGACAGCGATGGTCAAACCAATCATTGTTGGGATGATCATTGAGCGACGGGACCAAGTCTTAATAGGCTTTTTGTCTCCGCTTTCCACCGCTTTCTCTACCTTCTTCAGCAAGTGTAGGTCAATAAAAGGACCTTTCTTGAGAGAACGTGGCATGGCGATTCCTCTTTATAAATTATTTAGTGCGACGACGTACGATGTACTTGTCAGTGCGCTTGTTCTTACGAGTCTTGAAGCCCTTAGTAGGAACGCCCCAAGGAGATACTGGGTGACGACCACCAGATGTGCGGCCTTCACCACCACCATGTGGGTGATCCACCGGGTTCATTACTACACCACGTACGGTTGGACGTACGCCGCGCCAGCGTGAAGCACCAGCTTTACCAAGTTCACGTAGCATATGCTCAGAGTTACCAACTTCACCGATCGTTGCACGACCTTCAGAAAGTACTTTGCGCATTTCACCAGAACGTAGACGGATAGTTACGTATGCACCATCGCGAGCGATGATTTGAGCATAAGCACCAGCCGAACGAGCTAGTTGAGCACCTTTACCAGGCTTAAGTTCAACACAGTGTACAGTAGAACCTACTGGGATGTTGCGCATCGGCAGAGTGTTACCTGCTTTGATTGCAGCATCTACGCCAGATTGAATCTGGTCGCCTGCGTTAACACCTTTAGGTGCAATGATGTAACGACGCTCACCGTCTGCGTACAGAACTAGAGCGATGTTAGCACTACGGTTTGGATCGTATTCTAGACGCTCAACTTTCGCTGGGATGCCATCTTTAGTACGTTTGAAGTCAATTACACGGTAATGGTGCTTATGACCACCACCGATGTGACGTACTGTAATACGACCGTTGTTGTTACGACCACCGTTCTTAGAGTTTTTCTCTAGAAGTGGTGCGTATGGCTTACCCTTGTGTAGGTCAGCGTTAACAACTTTAACGACGTGACGACGACCAGGGGAAGTCGGCTTACATTTAACAATAGCCATTTTTACTACTCCTGTTATTCCGCGCCGCCAACGAAGTCAAGATCTTGACCTTCTTTCAAAGTAACGTAGGCTTTCTTAACGTCTGAACGACGGCCTTCACGCATACCTTGACGTTTGGTCTTACCCTTTAATACAAGAGTATTTACAGACTTAACTTCAACTTCAAATAGCTTTTCTACAGCTGCTTTGATCTCTTTCTTAGTTGCATCTTTAGCTACTTTGAAAACGATAGTGTTCGCTTTCTCAGCTGCCATAGTTGCTTTTTCAGAGATGTGCGGAGCACGTAGAACTTTTAAGATACGCTCTTCAGTGATCATGCTAGCATCTCCTCAACTTGCTTAACTGCGTCAGCAGTCATTAGAACCTTGTCGAAAGCGATAAGTGATACTGGATCAACACCAGCAACATCACGTGCATCTACTTTGTATAGGTTACGAGCAGCTAAGAATAGATTTTCATCTACTTCGCCAGTTACAATCAGAACGTCGCTTAGCTCAAGCTCTTTAAGCTTAGCTACAAGTTCTTTTGTTTTTGGTGCTTCTACAGAGAAGTTATCAACAACGATTAAACGCTCTTGACGAACTAGCTCAGAAAGAATGCTCTTCATAGCACCGCGGTACATTTTTTTGTTTACTTTTTGGCTGTGATCTTGTGGTTTCGCAGCAAAAGTAACACCACCTGTACGCCAGATTGGGCTACGAATTGTACCAGCACGTGCGCGGCCAGTACCTTTTTGACGCCATGGCTTAGCGCCACCGCCAGATACTTCAGAACGAGTCTTTTGAGCACGAGTACCTTGACGAGCACCTGCTGCATATGCAACAACTACTTGGTGTACAAGAGCTTCGTTGAAGTCACGTCCGAAAGTAGTCTCGGAAACAGTTAGTGCATCAGCACCTTTAACCATCAATTCCATTACTTACTCCTAGACGTTATGCTTTAACAGCAGGTTTTACGATCACGTTTCCGCCTGTTGAGCCCGGTACTGCACCTTTAATAAGGAGTAGATTGCGCTCAGCGTCAACACGTACGATCTCTAGGTTTTGAGTCGTTACACGCTCAGCACCCATGTGACCTGCCATTTTCTTGCCTTTAAACACGCGGCCTGGAGTTTGACATTGGCCAATTGAACCCGGTGCGCGGTGAGACAAAGAGTTACCGTGAGTCATATCTTGAGTAGAGAAGTTCCAACGCTTGATAGCGCCTTGGAAGCCTTTACCTTTAGATGTACCAGTAACGTCTACTTTTTTAATTTCGTTGAAAAGTTCTACGTTTAGCTCAGCGCCAACTTCAAACTCTTCGCCGTTTTCTAAACGGAATTCCCAAAGACCGCGACCTGCTTCTACACCCGCTTTCGCGAAGTGACCAGCTTCAGGTTTAGTTACACGGTTAGCTTTCTTAGCACCAGTAGTTACTTGGATTGCTGCGTAGCCGTCTGTCTCAAGAGTTTTAACTTGAGAAATACGGTTCGCTTCAACCTCAACAACAGTTACTGGGATAGAAACGCCTTCTTCAGTAAATACGCGGGTCATACCCACTTTACGTCCGACTAGACCAATCATTATTCTTATCTCCCTTAACCTAGGCTGATTTGAACATCAACGCCAGCTGCAAGATCAAGACGCATTAGAGCATCAACAGTTTTATCTGTTGGCTCAACGATGTCGATCAAACGCTTGTGAGTACGAATTTCGTACTGGTCACGTGCATCTTTGTTGACGTGTGGAGAGGTAAGAACAGTGAAACGCTCTTTACGAGTAGGAAGTGGAATAGGACCACGAACCTGTGCGCCAGTACGTTTTGCTGTTTCAACGATTTCCGCAGTTGAAGCATCGATTAGCTTGTAATCAAACGCTTTAAGGCGGATACGAATACGTTGGTTCTGCATGAGACAGAGCTCCAATTATTAAAAATTACACAAACAATATCGCCACTCAAGCTCGAAAGAACGAGAGAATGCCGATTGATTTATGTGAAACCGTAGCATCCAAAATCAGGACGCATTGTCAGTTAACTTTTGAAGTAAATGCAATATTTACTATTTTTATTAACCGCGAACATAAGCTGAGTATACATTACTAGGTAAGACCTACTCCTCAGTGCTCATTGGTTCACAAACCGGCGTTAGCCAGTGCGATGCATTATACAGATCACACTTTAGTATGCAAGTGGTGTTGGAAAAATAATCGGAATATATTGAAAAAGGAGCTTAAAGGATGTGAGGTATTGCGCGGGAAAAGGCTTTATTTATAAACAAAAAAAAGGGAAGCTAAAGCTTCCCTTTTTAAATGCGTGCTCTTCTAATGAAGAGTGTGCAAAAATCTAAATGCTATTAAGCGAAGATTTTAGCTACAACACCAGCACCAACTGTACGGCCACCTTCGCGGATTGCGAAACGTAGACCTTCGTCCATTGCGATTGGAGCGATTAGCTCAACAGTCATTTGAACGTTGTCACCTGGCATTACCATTTCTACGCCTTCAGGTAGAGTGATGTCGCCTGTTACGTCAGTTGTACGGAAGTAGAACTGTGGACGGTAACCCTTGAAGAAAGGAGTGTGACGGCCGCCTTCGTCTTTAGAAAGTACGTATACTTCAGACTCAAACTTAGTGTGTGGGTTGATTGAACCTTTCGCAGAAAGTACTTGACCACGTTCAACGTCATCACGCTTAGTACCACGTAGAAGTGCACCAACGTTCTCACCTGCACGACCTTCGTCAAGCAGTTTACGGAACATTTCAACACCAGTACAAGTAGTAAGAGTAGTCTCTTTGATACCAACGATTTCTACTTCGTCACCTACACGTAGGATACCGCGCTCGATACGACCAGTTACAACAGTACCACGACCTTGAATTGAGAATACGTCTTCAATTGGTAGTAGGAACGGCTGGTCTACTGCACGCTCTGGCTCAGGAATGTAAGAATCTAGTGCTTCTGCAAGCTCAACGATCTTGTCTTCCCATTGCTTCTCGCCGTTTAGTGCGCCAAGTGCTGAACCTTGGATTACTGGTAGGTCATCACCTGGGAAGTCGTATTCAGAAAGAAGTTCACGAACTTCCATCTCAACTAGCTCAAGTAGCTCTTCGTCATCAACCATGTCACATTTGTTCATGAATACGATGATGTAAGGGATACCAACTTGACGACCAAGTAGGATGTGCTCACGAGTTTGAGGCATAGGGCCGTCAGTCGCAGCAACAACTAGGATACCGCCGTCCATTTGTGCAGCACCAGTGATCATGTTTTTAACATAATCCGCGTGTCCTGGACAGTCTACGTGTGCGTAGTGACGTGCTGGAGTGTCGTACTCAACGTGAGAAGTTGCGATTGTGATACCGCGCTCACGCTCTTCTGGAGCGTTATCGATAGATGCGAAATCTTTAGCAACACCGCCGTACACTTTTGCAAGAGTAGTACAGATAGCAGCAGTTAGAGTTGTTTTACCGTGGTCAACGTGGCCGATAGTACCAACGTTTACGTGCGGTTTCGTACGTTCAAATTTTTCTTTAGACACAATCGTGTTCCTTCCTAGTTATGATTCGCCACGTTCATTATTGAGCGAGACGCGCCAGAAATTGCTATTTTATGCGCCAACTCTCGTTAGCGCAATATTTGGACGCATTGTTCTTTCAAAAAATGAAAAAAAATGCGTCCGTCTTGTTTAACCACGTTCTGCAATGATTGCTTTTGCAACATTGTTAGGCACTTCAGCGTACTCACTAAACTCCATAGAGTAAGAAGCACGACCTTGTGTCGCAGAACGTAAATCAGTTGCGTAACCGAACATGACAGACAACGGAACTTGTGCACGAATTATCTTCAGGCCAGCTGTCCCCTCGTCCATACCTTCAATGAGGCCGCGGCGACGGTTAATATCACCAACAACATCACCCATCCAGTCTTCTGGAGTAGTTACTTCAACTTTCATCATAGGCTCAAGCAGAACTGGTTGCGCTTCAAGTGCACCCGTTCTGAAAGCCATAGAGGCAGCGATTGTAAACGCCATCTCACTTGAATCTACTTCATGGTAAGAACCATCATATAGTGTAGCTTTGATATCCAAAACTGGATAGCCAGCAAGTACACCATTGTTCATCTGCTCTTCAACACCTTTAGCAACTGAAGCGATAAACTCTTTTGGAACGATACCGTTGGCAATTTCGTCTACAAAGACAAAACCTTCGCCAACTTCTGATGGTTCGAGCTTAAGCCATACGTGACCGTACTGACCTTTACCACCATGTTCGCGGATGAACTTACCTTCCGCTTTCGCTGTACCACGAATGGTTTCACGGTAAGCAACTTGCGGGTTACCAACGTTGCAGTTAACGTTAAATTCACGTTTCATGCGGTCAACGATGATATCTAAATGCAGTTCACCCATACCAGAAATTAGTGTCTGGCCTGTTTCGTCATCCGTTTCAACACGGAACGATGGATCTTCTGCTGCTAGCTTACCTAGAGCGATCGTCATTTTGTCTTGATCAGCTTGAGAGCGCGGCTCTACAACGATCTGAATAACTGGATCTGGGAACTCCATGCGCTCAAGAACGATTTTATGGTTCTGGTCACAAAGCGTTTCACCAGTGGTCACATCTTTAAGGCCAATAATAGCTGCGATGTCACCTGCTCGTACTTCTTTTACTTCTTCACGTTTGTTTGAGTGCATTTGAACAATGCGACCTAAACGTTCACGTTGTTGCTTCACTGAGTTGTAAGCCGTTTTACCGCTTTCAACAACACCAGAGTAAACACGGATGAAAGTTAAAGTACCAACAAATGGGTCTGTTGCAATTTTAAATGCCAGTGCAGAGAACGGTTCTTTGTCGTCTGCGTGACGCTCTGCTTCATTCTCGTTCTCATCGATACCTTTAATAGCAGGTACATCAACAGGTGAAGGAAGGAAATCAACGACGGCATCTAGAACAGCTTGTACGCCTTTATTTTTGAACGCACTACCGCAAGTTGCGAGTACGATTTCATTGCTAAGGGTACGAGTACGTAGACCTTGTTTGATTTCAGCTTCAGTCAGTTCACCTTCTTCAAGGTACTTATCCATTAGCTCTTCAGATGCTTCTGCAGCTGCTTCAACAAGTTCTGTACGATACTCTTCAGCCATTTCTTGCATGTCTGCTGGAATATCTTCGTACGTAAAAGTCATGCCTTGATCAGCGTCGTTCCAGTTGATTGCCTTCATCTTGATAAGATCGACAACGCCTTGGAAATTATCTTCAGCACCAATGTTCAGTTGAATTGGAACAGGAGTCGCGCCTAGGCGGTCCTTGATCTGTTCAATTACACGCAAGAAGTCTGCGCCTGTACGGTCCATTTTGTTAACGAAAACCATACGTGGAACTTGGTACTTATCAGCTTGACGCCAAACTGTCTCTGACTGAGGTTCAACACCCGACGAGCCACAGAACACGACAACGGCTCCATCAAGTACACGCAGAGAACGTTCTACTTCAATAGTGAAGTCAACGTGTCCTGGAGTATCGATGATATTGATACGGTGGTCTGGGTACTGAGCTTCCATACCACGCCAAAACGTAGTAGTTGCAGCCGAAGTGATCGTAATACCGCGCTCTTGCTCTTGCTCCATCCAATCCATGGTTGCTGCACCATCGTGAACTTCGCCGATTTTGTGAGAAAGACCGGTATAGAACAGAATACGTTCACTTGTGGTTGTTTTACCTGCATCTACGTGAGCAACGATACCAATATTTCGGTATTGCTCTATAGGAGTTTTACGAGCCACGGTTGAATCCTCTTATTCGAGACTTAGGGACTATTGCTATGTCTAGATTATGCGTTAATGGCGATACTTCGCTAAAAAAGGCTTGCCCTAGAAATAGCAATAGTTCCTAGCATAAGCATAGGAACTAAAGA
Source organism: Vibrio sp. R78045 (assembly GCF_042466085.1). Taxonomy (NCBI): domain Bacteria; kingdom Pseudomonadati; phylum Pseudomonadota; class Gammaproteobacteria; order Vibrionales; family Vibrionaceae; genus Vibrio; species Vibrio sp. R78045. The sequence continues at coordinate 151,337 of NZ_JAXHBS010000008.1, read as the reverse complement.
AGTACTGCAAGGAACCTTGCAGTACTAAAAAGGTATTACCAACGGTAATGTGCGAACGCTTTGTTTGCGTCAGCCATGCGGTGAACGTCTTCACGTTTCTTAACCGCAGTACCTTTGTTCTCAGACGCGTCTAGCATTTCAGCAGCTAGGCGTTGAGCCATAGATTTTTCACCACGCTTACGCGCAGCTTCAACTACCCAACGCATAGCAAGAGCGTTACGGCGAACCGGACGAACTTCTACAGGTACTTGGTAAGTTGAACCACCTACACGGCGAGATTTAACTTCTACCGCTGGGCGAACATTTTCAAGAGCTTCTTCAAATACAGCTAAGTGGTCTTTACCAGACTTCTCAGCCATTGAATCTAGTGCAGTGTAAACAATTTTCTCTGCAGTAGATTTCTTTCCGTCAACCATAAGGATGTTAACGAATTTTGCCAGCAATTCAGATTTGAACTTAGGATCTGGAAGGATCTTACGCTGACCTATTACGCGACGACGTGGCATGGATATTCTCCGTTGTCTTCTTCAGGTTTTTTCCAAAACTTTTCAGAATAATAAATAAAATAGTGTTTGGCCTTACTTAACGCTTTCTTTTAAAAAAGAAAATGCATTAAGACTTAGGACGTTTCACACCGTACTTAGAACGACCTTGTTTACGGTCGTTAACGCCAGCACAGTCAAGCGCGCCGCGAACAGTGTGGTAACGTACACCCGGAAGGTCTTTTACACGACCGCCACGGATTAATACAACACTGTGCTCTTGAAGGTTGTGACCTTCACCACCGATGTACGAAGTTACTTCGAAACCGTTGGTTAGACGTACACGACATACTTTACGTAGTGCCGAGTTAGGTTTTTTAGGTGTAGTAGTGTAAACACGAGTACATACACCACGTTTTTGTGGGCACGCTTCTAGTGCAGGCACGTTGCTTTTAACAACTTGCTTTACACGAGGTTTGCGAACCAACTGGTTAATAGTTGCCATTAACTAGCTCCTGAAATTTACTTGAAAGTAAGCTTTGTGAAAAATCTATCCCTAATTACAAGTCGTAATTAGGGACGCAAAATTCTATTCAGCAGTGGGAGGTGTGTCAAGAAATATACAGATCTTTTTTAGCCATCTAGAGCTCAGGATGGTTTATTTTTGACCACAATGATAAAAGATAGTTACCAAGTTACTGATTTGTCGTTTAAAACCGTTAATTTAACAAATCCATCGAAGTCTACTTGAGCCAATGAACTTGAAGCCAACTGTTGTAAACCTCGACTGTCGAGATCCGGTTTTAATACCGACACATCTTCAACTGCAGAAATTTGAGTGTATAACTCATGATTTGGAAGGCAAACATACACAGCATCCTCGACCAAAATAAACTGATCCTGTGGTTGGGAATACAATAATGCGAGTTTTAGTTTCTCTGCCGATTTTACAATATGAAGCATAGCGTTTCCTAAAAAGTCAGTATTTGTTGGCATTGAGCTAACTTTCGCGCTAATTGATCCACTTCAACAACCGTCACATCAATCAGTAAATTGTCCGTCGATAAACCAAATTGATTTAGGCTACGTTGACACACATACACCTGTTCGATGTCGTATAGGTCCATTAATTTAAATGCAGAGATGTAGTCACGTGATAGTGTTTCGCTTGGCTGCTGTGCTTTGAGAAGCTGTGTCACACCATCTCCGACAAAGAACACGGTAATATCTTCACTGAAAGCTGAAGCCGCGAGCAATGCATCTAGCCCTTCTCTACCAGCCGCGGTTGTGTGAGGAAAACTATTAAATATAAAGGCTAATTTTCTCAAAACTGCACAACCCTATCTTGTGTTAGTAACGCTTCAGATAAGCTTCCCAACCCAGTTTGAGTGAAGCCAGATGCTAGATTAGAACCGCTTAATTGATGTTGCTCAGATTCTTCAGAGCTTACCACACCTCGTCTTAAGGCCGCTGCGACACAAGTTTCAAGGCTAATGTCATATTCACTTGCAAGCTTTTGCCACTCAGAAGCTAAATCAAATTCATCATTAGCAGGCACAGTGAGATTCGAGCCATTGCTCACACCGTCTTGATAGAAGAATACACTGTGTAGCTTATGGCCCTGCTTTAGTAGAGCCAATGCAAACTGGTAAGCACTTCTGGCAGATTGTGAACCATAAACAGGTCCATTGACTAAGAGCGTATAACTTAACAACCCTCTTCATCCTCTGTTTTACGTTGACGGATGTACAAGTACACGGTGTGCTTAGAGATATTCAAACGCTCAGCAACACGGTTAATCGCGTCTTTGATGTCGAAAATACCTTTGTCGTAAAGCTCCATCACTATTTGACGGTTCTTGGTGTTGTTCGATACAGACTTGTCTGCATTGATTTCTTCAATGGTTCGTTCAACCGTTTGGTCAACAAGTTCTTCAACATCACTAGCAAAGTTAACCGAAGATGCAGCTTCGTCAGCATCTTGCGTCGGCATAAAAGATTGCAGCACTTGTGAGAAAGGTGCATCTAAGTTGACGTTAATACACAACAAGCCAATCACTCGGTCTTCACCATTGCGAATAGCAACCGTGATTGACTTCATTAATACTCCACCTTTAGCGCGAGTAAAGTATGAACGAGAGAAGTTACGCTTAGAACCTTCAATATCTTTTAGCATCTTTAGCGCAAGATCGGTGATCGGTGATCCAACCTGACGACCTGTGTTTTCGCCATTGGCAATTTTGATTGCAGAAGTATTGAGGTCTTCTAGAGAGTGTAAAACGATTTCACAAAACGGACCAATCAGGCTCGCGATACCGTCGACCACGGCCTCGTAAGATCTTAAGATAATTTTATCGTGTTCACTGAATGGCATGACATGGACTGATTCCATTTCGAGTAACACGTCCGCATTGACTGTTTCTGTAGTAGTCACTTATTCCTTACCTTCGTGTGAAAAATCAACAAATTTATGTAAGTTTATCAGAAAATTTTAATTGCACACCTAGCTAACATTGCAACTAGTGATTTAGAACAAGTTTAAAAATCAAATACTCACCTTCAAATCATAAAAAAAGCCTAACTTGAAGTTAGGCTTTTTGTTCAATCAACGAATTTGAGAACAAGAGTTCTCGCTGATATTACTGAGCAGGAGCCGCTTCAGCGTTATCAATGTTTAATAGTTCAACTTCGAACACTAACGTTGAGTTAGCAGGGATAGTCGGTGTGTCTTGCTCACCGTATGCTAGCTCTGGCGGAATAACGAACTTGTACTTAGAACCAACTTGCATCAGTTGTACGCCTTCAGTCCAACCCGGGATTACGCGGTTTAGTGGGAATGTTGCTGGTTCGCCACGATCGTAAGAGCTGTCGAACTGAGTACCGTCTGTTAGCGTACCTTTGTAGTGTACTTGAACGGTATCAGTGTCTTTTGGAGAAGCACCTTCACCAGCAGTCATTACTTGATAAAGTAGGCCAGATTCAGTTTGCTTTACGCCTTCAGTTTTTGCGAACTCAGCGCGGAACTCATCGCCCGCTTTTTTCACTTCTGCTGACTTTTCTGCAGCTTGTGCTTGCATCGTTTCAGCAACACGCTTGTCTAGAGCTTCAAGAGCAGCGCGAGTTTCTTCTTCGTTCAGTGCTGTTTTCTCTGCGAATACGTCTTCGATACCTTGAAGAACCATGTCTTTGTCTAGGTTAATGCCTAGCTCACTTGGCTTATCAATACTTGTGCTTAGGTAGTTTGCGAAAGATACACCGATTGCGTAAGCCGCTTTGTCATCTTCTGTTTTAAAGTTTACTGCTTCTACTTTAACTTCTTCAACCTGTGGAGCTTCTGCCTTTGGTTCTTCTTTCTGACAACCAACTGCTAGCATAACCGTTGCGGCAAGCAGTGATACTTTTAAAACTGATTTCATTGAATTCTCCAATTAATGGCCAAGCCATTGGTTATTGTGCACAAATCTAATGATTAGATTGGTGTGAATACGTTAGTTATAACAATATACTAGTCATATGTCTTTCGACACAAACCGGATTATTAGATGTGATGCGAATATTTTTCCACTCATTGCTATATACAATTGTCATCACCTTGTTAAATGGTTGCTTTTTCTTCCAGGATGATGATCAGCGTTGGGAAATAGAACCCAATGGCGCCACCAGCTTTGCACTCAGCAGAGATGGACGTTTTGCCCTGCTCTACTCTCAAGAAAAACAACTGCTCCTTTGGGATTTAGATCAAAACAAAGAACTCGCTCAACTTGGCCCCCAAGACCAATCCGAAAACCAAGTATCGCGAATCCGCATCTCAGACAATGGCCGCTTTGCCATTACCGCCAGCCAGATGAACTTCGCCGTTTGGGACTTATCTTGGACTCAGGCTGAGGGGCTCTGGTCTATTTCCGATGGCTTGATTCGTGATGTCGATATTTCTAGCAATGGTGAAAAAGTCTTGCTTGGCCTATCTAATGGCAAAGCTATCTATGTGGACTTAGTCACCGGACGCCGTCTTGAGTTCCTCGCTCACAGAGAAAAAGTAAATTCAGTCTCCCTTTCTTCGAATGGGCGCTACGCATTATCAGGCGGTAACGACTACAAAGCTTACCTTTGGGACACCGAATCAGGCTTAGTGTTACGTACCTTCAAGCATGAACAAAGAGTAGTACGAGTTGCACTACAACGGGATGGAGAATTAGCTTTTACTTCCGATGGCGGCAACCAAGCGATGATATGGGATTTGGAAACAGGTGAACCTCAAGCGCAATTGCAAAGCTGGTCTCGACAGCTGATATTCTCTAGCGCTCGCTTTTCTGATAACGGCAGTATGCTGGTGACAGGTACGCCATCAAGCCAAGTGAGTGTGTGGAATACTCAAGATGGAAAACGAATTTCTCGTCACGATGCTGAGCCACTAAAAGATGCTCGCCCTCCCCGTGCGGTAGTGTATGATGCAGCCTTTGATGAAAAGAACCGTGTGATATCGGGCACCTCTGCGGGCATCGCCCAAGCTTGGAATGTGGATTAGAACGATGACAGAAAAGCGAATTGAACAACTAGAAAGCCGTGTGAATGACCTAGAATGTCAGTTGGCTTTCCAAGAACAAACCATTGAAGAACTCAATGAAGCGCTTAGCCAACAACAGATGTTGATCACGAGAATGCAAGATCAAATGAAGTTCGTGGTGGGTAAAGTAAAAAATATGGACGGCTCCAACTTAGCTGACGCATCAGAAGAGACGCCACCTCCGCACTATTAAGCGCAGTTCAAAATGACGAATAGATTCTAGTGACGCATATCGCTAGTCTCTCGCCCTCGATGTGTAAACTCATTTCAGGACGGGACATAGAAAACTAAAAGGGCGACAGATGCTTATCTGTCGCCCTTTTGTTCGTTTAATCTTCGCTAATTCAACTAAAGCTAGTTAAGCTAATAAAAGCTTAGTCATCAGCATAAATTTTCACTTCCACACAACCGTTAGTATCAACACTCGCGCGATACATCCCTGAACTGTTCATGCCAAAATGAATATCACCTTGGCCATCAATAGCGATCAAGCCACCTTCTCCACCCATGGCCTTCAACTCACCTTGAATGATAGTTTCACAAGCCGTATGTACATCTTCTTTGAGATAACGCATTCGTGCTGCGACATCACTGGCGACCATTTTACGTAGGAAGAACTCGCCCATACCTGTTGTTGAAACAGCCACGTTGCCATTTTCAGCAATAGTGCCTGCGCCTATAATTGGAGAGTCTCCCACACGACCGTATTTCTTATTGGTCACACCACCAGTACTGGTTGCTGCAGCTAAGTTCCCGGATTGATCTAACGCCACGGCGCCAACCGTGCCGTACTTCTTATCATCTGGATATTTATGGGCTTGCTGTTCATCATATTTCGCTTCAGACAAAGCAAAAATGCCCTTCTCTTTCATTGATAGAAGTTGGTCATAACGACGCTCGGTAAAGAAGTAATCCTGCTCGGTGAAGGTGTACTCATGCTCAAAGGCGAACTTCTCAGCGCCTTCACCAATCAACAACACATGATCGCTTTTCAGCATTACATCACGTGCAAGTTCAATGGGATTCTTGATATGACGAACACCCGCAACCGCACCGGCATCCATTTCACTACCATGCATAACAGAAGCATCCATCTCAACAAACTCATCATGAGTCAGCACCGAGCCTTTACCAGCATTAAAGTGTGGGCTGTCTTCCATCACTTTTACCGAAGCAACTACAGCATCCACAGCATCACCGCCCGATTGCAGCACCTGGTAACCAGCTAACACCGATTTTTTTAAAGCTTCTGTGATGCCTGTTTTTAATTCATCACTCATTTGCTCTCGCAAGATGGTTCCTGCACCACCATGAATGGCAATTGAAAAAAGCTGTGACATGTGAATTCTCCACTGACGTATTTTTATAATGTTGTTCTATCAATACCACATCCATGATCCGATGTCTGATAGTAGAAACTAAACTTTTTCGGATGGTTGCCTTATTAGATAAACAGTTAATCCAAACAAGCCTCGGCTCCAATACGAAAAAACCTCCACAAGGGAGGTTTTCAGCGTTCTTAATCTAAACCGTTCATTCGGTATTAGTGAGAACCACAGCTACCGCCGCCGCAGCAGCCTTCTTTTTTCTCTTCACCGTGGTCATGGCCTTCGCCACCACAACAACCACCTTCGTGATCATGGTCGTGATCACCACAGCCACCTTCTTGGTGTACGTGACCATGTTGAACTTCTTCTTCAGTCGCTTCACGAACCGCTACAACTTCAACGTCAAACGTTAGAGTTTGGCCAGCTAGCATGTGGTTACCGTCAACAACAACTTCGTCGCCATCTACTTCAGTCACTTCAACTGGGATTGGACCTTGGTCAGTATCCGCTAAGAAACGCATACCAACTTCGATTTGCTCAACACCTTGGAATACGTCAGCAGGAACACGTTGAACTAGGTCGTCGTTGTGTTCACCGTAAGCGTCTTCTGGAGTAACCGTTGCAGAGAACTTGTCACCAGCAACTTTGCCTTCAAGCTCTTTTTCAAGACCTGTAATTAGGTTGTTGTGACCGTGAAGGTAATCTAGTGGAGCTTCTGCAGTTGATTGGTCAACTACTACGCCATCTTCAAGTTTCACTTGATATGCAACACTAACTACTACGTTCTTTTCAATTTTCATGAGAGCTCCAAGGAGGTTTGGACTAGGCTCGAACAGTTGAGCCTAGGAATAAATTTTATACACCCGGTATTATGGGGATGAATTAGTGAAACTCAATCATTCTGGTTTAAAAATACCGATCATTTCTTGATTCGCGTGTTCAGATTTCTCTACAGTTTTCGGTTTCCGCTGCTCATTGAAATTACAATCAACACATTCCACCAATTCGATATTATTCTCTATCCACCAGCGAAGAGTATCTTGAGTGTTGCAGCTTGGGCAGCTCGCCCCAGCGATAAAGCGTTTTTTCTGTTTCACGTTAATGTCCTTTACTACTCTGGATTCGCAGTTCATCCCGCCCGCTCTATTAGAAACTAAGCAGAGACCGCGTTTATTATTAGGTTGGTTCTTTAGACTGCTATTTCTGAGTTCAGTTATATTCCTAAGCTCGGGTTATTCACTCTAGACTCAGGCTACTGCCAATAGTTTCGAGACTGATGATCATTTTCCATCTCGTGTCCAAAAATTTCTTCCAGCTCTTTACGAGCCTCTTTCGCTCTTTGAGCTAGCTCGGCATCTTCGTTGTGCTGAGGAAGTAACTCTTTGAGCATACCATTATCCAATTTCCTAAAATGTGCTTCTGCTCGCTTCGCTTTATATGGATGCATGCCAAGTTCAGTCAATGTTTGACGTCCTAAGTCTAATGCTCCAAGGAAAGTTTCACGAGAGTAGTTGCTCACACCATGGTTAAGTAATTGATAGGCTTCAACACGGCTTCGTGCACGCGCTAAGATCTTTAAGCGCGGGAAGTGCTGCTTACATAAATCGACGGTTTTCATGATTTCATCGGGAGAGTCAGTACACAGTACAATCGCCTCCGCTCTATCAGCGCCTGCGGCACGTAACAGTTCTAGATGAGTTGAATCACCGTAAAATACCTTGTAGCCGAATTTTCTAAGGATATGTATTTGGCTGGCATCACTTTCAAGGACGGTGATACGAATCTTATTAGCGTACATCAAGCGACCAATGATCTGACCGAAACGACCAAAACCAGCAATGATCACTCTAGGGCTACGATCAACCACATCAGAAGACATCGCGCTTTCACTGATTTGATTAAGTTGACGAGCAAAGAATCGGTCTTGCAGCTTAAGCATCAATGGCGTAGTCACCATTGATAAACTCACCACGACCAGTAAGAACGATACCTGTTCACCACTTAAAATACCCTGTGCACTCGCCGCAGTAAAAATAACAAAGGCAAACTCACCACCTTGGCTGAGTATCATCGCCATTCGGCTACGCGCTTTTGTCTGTGTACCAAAGATACGGGCAAGTGCATACAGTACCAAACCTTTCAACACGACCAATGCACAAACTGCAATCAGTATCGCGAATGGGCTTTCGGCTAGTAAACCTAAGTTCACCGCCATACCCACAGAGATAAAGAACAGGCCAAGCAATAACCCTTTGAATGGGTCAATCGCAATTTCAAGCTCGTGTCGATATTCACTTTCTGCTAGAAGAACACCCGCTAAGAAAGTACCCAGCGCCATCGACAAACCAATCTGCTGCATGATGACGGCAATACCAATCACCAATAGCAGCGCTGCAACGGTAAACAACTCACGAACACCGCTCATGACCACATAGCGGAATAGTGGTCTCAGTAAGAAATGACCACCAACAAGTAAGCCAATCACGCCGCCTAGCATCCACAACATGTCAGCCCAACTACCGCCCGTATTGCCCGCAAGCAGAGGCAACACCGCTAACATAGGGATTACTGCAATATCTTGGAAAAGTAAGACTGCAAAGCCTGACTGTCCCGCTTCTTTACCACCAAGCTCTCGCTCTTCAATAACGCGCAAGGCGATGGCTGTCGAAGATAAGGCTAACCCCATACCTATCACGAGGCTAGTTTGCCAAGTCAATCCGAACAAACAGGCGATGGCGGTAATAATCAAGGTGGTGATCAACACTTGCGCCCCCCCTAAGCCGAGAATAGGCGCCCGCATCTGCCACAGTTTTTTGGGGTTAAGCTCTAAACCAATAAGGAAGAGCAGCAGCACCACCCCGAACTCTGAGAAATGTAGAATGGCCTCTACGTCACTGATTAGGCCAAGCCCCCATGGACCAATAGCGACACCCGCTAATAAGTAACCTAATACTGAACCTAAGCCTGCTCGCTGCGCGATAGGAACCGCAACCACAGCCGCCGCTAAAAATATAGCGCTACTTTGTAGGAAATCATTAGTCAGAGCCATCATTTGCTCCTATATCTTGTAGCGGATCTCGCAACCAATTTCGATATTCTTCAGCGTGTTGGTAACGCGTCATATCCGAGACATTTCGAGCCCAATGTAAAACTAAAGGTGACATCCAGTGCATCTGGCACAAAGCGGCAGTTAGCTCAAACGGTTGCAAGATCTCTTGTAAGGGATACTTATTATAGCCTGCAGCACCAAACGCCTCTTCTTTACCACCCGTGGTGATAACACTGCGCCAATGCTTACCCTTAAGTGCACTTTGCTCACCAAACGCAAAGCCCTTGCCTAATACTCGGTCAAACCATTCCTTCAATAACGAAGGGCATGAGTACATAAACAAAGGATGTTGGAATACAATCACATCGTACTGCAGAAGCAGTTCATGCTCATAAGGCACATCAATAAAGAAGTCAGGATAGAGGGCATAAAGATCGTGGATTTTAACATTCCCAAGCGACTCTATCTTTTTAACCATGATCTGGTTAGCGATAGAGGTTTGCGGCTCTGGGTGCGCATAGATCACTAATACCTTTGGCACGGGTTTGTCTATCGAGGGAGTAATACTCATTCCTTTGAAACATTCCTTTAAGGGCTAAACGGTGGCAAGGCCACTAGAATTTAAATAAAAGTTATTAATATGTTATTGGCATCATAACGCAAATTGCATTGTGATCGACTTTTATCTGGATTCAGCCTACTATGCAGGCGTCTGTTCACCTCTAATTTCTATGCTACCTCTATATGATTACTTTCTCTGATATTCAATTGCTACGCGGCGGTAAGCCACTCCTCGACCAAGCATCTGCGACTTTTCATCCTGGCGACAAGATCGGTTTGGTTGGTAAAAACGGCTGTGGTAAATCTACGCTGTTCGCCTTAATTAAAGACGAGCTGTCTATTGATGCTGGCTCATTCAGTAAACCAGCCCATTGGGAAATGGCTTGGGTTGCTCAAGAAACGCCAGCACTAGAAAGAACAGCGATTGAATACGTGATTGATGGCGACCGTGAATATCGCGGCCTTGAAGATCAACTAGAGAAAGCTGAACAAGCCGACAACGGCACATTAGTAGCAGAGATCCACGGCAAAATTGAAACCATTGGTGGTTACAGCATCAAAGCACGTGCTGCTGAGCTATTGGATGGCTTAGGATTTCGCCAAGAACAAATGACATGGAACCTAACCCAGTTCTCGGGTGGTTGGCGTATGCGTTTGAACTTAGCGCAAGCCCTATTGTGCCGCAGTGACCTACTGCTACTCGATGAGCCAACCAACCACTTGGATTTAGACGCAGTAATGTGGCTAGAACGCTGGTTACAAAACTACCCTGGCACACTCGTTCTTATCTCGCACGATAGAGATTTCTTGGATCCTATCGTCAACCGCATCGTGCATGTTGAAAACCAGCAGCTCAATGAATACACCGGTAACTACTCATCGTTCGAAACTCAACGCGCGCAAAAACTGATCCTGCAACAAGCGATGTACCAAAAACAGCAGAAACAAATGTCTCATATGCAGAGCTACATTGACCGTTTCCGCTACAAAGCCTCAAAAGCTCGCCAAGCGCAAAGCCGTATCAAAGCATTAGAGAAAATGGAACAAGTGCTGCCCGCTCAATTTGATAACCCATTCAGCTTTGAGTTTAGAGAACCAGACGCGCTACCAAATCCAATCATGATGATGGATGAAGTCTCTGCGGGTTACGATGACAACCTGATTCTAGAGAAGATTCGCTTGAACCTAGTACCGGGCAGTCGTATTGGTCTACTTGGCCGAAATGGCGCTGGTAAGTCAACACTGATTAAACTCCTTTCTGGCGAACTGAAACAGCAAGGTGGTGAACTGAGCTATTCACAAGGCGTTAAGATGGGTTACTTTGCACAGCACCAATTAGAGACGCTGCACCCAGAAGAAACACCGCTGCAACACATGATGCAGATTGCCCCTAAACACACAGAGCAACAACTGCGTGATTACCTAGGTAGCTTCGGTTTCCAAGGTGAAAAAGCGCTCGATAAAGTAGCCCCCTTCTCAGGCGGTGAAAAAGCGCGTTTAGTTCTGGCGCTACTAGTATGGCAAAAACCAAATCTGTTGCTGCTCGATGAACCAACCAACCACTTGGATCTCGACATGCGTCAGGCGCTGACGTTTGCATTGCAGACGTTTGAAGGCGCAATGGTTATCGTATCGCATGACCGTTACCTACTCCGTGCGACTACCGATGATTTGTATTTGGTACACGACCGCCAAGTGGCACCGTTTGATGGTGACCTAAGCGATTACTACAAGTGGCTAACCGAACAGCAGAAAGTTGAACGCAAAGAAGCACAAGCATTGGCACCAGCAAAAGACGGCGCCAACAGTGCAGCAGCAAAAAAAGATCAGAAACGTAAAGAAGCAGAGTTCCGTAAACTAACGGCACCAATTCGTAAAAAGCTGAGTCAATTTGAAAAGCAGATGGATAAATTAACGTTGGCTCTTAAAGAAGCCGAGCAAGAATTATCCGACACTTCACTGTATGAAGCTGAAAATAAGGCTAAACTGAATAAAGTACTCGCTCTCCAAGCGAGCAGTAAATCACAGCTAGAAGAAGTTGAAATGGATTGGATGTCCACTCAAGAAGAGCTTGAGCAGATGGAACAGGATATGGATAGCTTATGAGCCCAGAGCACGCCCCAATATCACTAACACTGGAACGACTATGGCAATTTAGCCTTCAGTATTACAGTGTGCGTGGTGTAAAGGATGCGTGCCTAGCTTTACAAAACCAGTTTCACGGCAACGTCAATCTACTGCTGCTGCTCAAATGGCTTGATGAGCAGCAATTGTCTTTTGCCGAAGAAGAGTGGCACAAAGTTCAACAGTGTTTGAGCCGCTCTGAAACCCTGCTTCATAGTTATCGAGAGCTACGTAAGCATCTCAAAGCACACGTTGTTGATTCACTCTACCGTGAAGCCTTACAGTTCGAATTACAACTAGAGAAACAACAACAATCTGATCTCGTCGACTACATAAACTCTCTTCAGCTTTTCGCAAACCAACAAGCGCCTCTCGCTTTTCAATACTGTCGATTATTAGGGGCAGAAAACCTCTATGTTGCTTTTTCTGAACCAGCCCCTCAGCCCTAAGGCATTCCCTTTTCCTTTTGTTAGATCAAGATCCAAGCTTATTGGGGACTATCGTTCTTCGTGTTCACGCGATGGTGGCTCGGATTATTAGCAATATATAGAGCTTAACCTCGATAGTATTCAACCAGTTACCTACAACCTGTTTTGTAACCTGTATGAGTGAAACTCTTGCGCTTATGCCGAGAATCAACCAAGCTCAAATAAAAACATGGGCGTTTCACTAAAAGCTCAACACTTTATCAAAGCCCATAAAAGAAGCATGGACTGTTTTATGACAATATTTACCGCAGCGGCTGGTCTCTCTAATCCGCACTTACAAACCTTAGTGCCACGGTTTATTAGAAAGCAGGCGTTATTTGATCCTCAATGGCAAACCTTAGAAACTCCCGACGGTGATTTCCTCGACCTTGCATGGAGCGAGGACCCTAAGGGAGATAGCACCAATAGTGATAATAAAAGCAGAGGAGATGCGAATAATAAGCCCATTTTCGTTCTATTCCACGGTTTGGAAGGCAGCTTTGAAAGCCCTTACGCCAATGGACTGATGAATGCGTTTGCTAAAGATGGTTGGTTATCCGTGATGATGCACTTTAGAGGATGCAGCGGAAAACCGAATCGCTTGGCTCGCGCGTACCATTCAGGAGAAGTAGAAGATGCTCGTTTCTTTCTACGACACTTACACGCGCAATTTCCCAATAACCCAAAGGTTGCGGTTGGTATATCTCTAGGCGGAAACATGCTGGCGAACTACTTGGCTGAGTATGCGGACGACCCATTACTGTCGGCGGCAACGATAGTTTCTGCTCCTTTTGATTTAGCTTGCTGCTCCAGTCGTATTGAAAGAGGCTTCTCTAGGCTCTATAAAAAATACCTGCTCAACTCACTCAAATCGAATGCCTTGAAAAAGGTTAAGCTGTTACAAGAAAAAATAGGTATCTCCGCTGAAACCATCAAAAAAATAGACAAACTGTATGAGTTTGATGAAAGGATCACTGCGCCTCTGCATGGATTTAAGAATGCTCAAGACTACTATGCTCAATGTTCAGCGCTTCCAAAACTGAATAAGATTAAGCTACCGACTCAGATCATTCATGCTAAAGACGATCCTTTCATGACTGATGATGTTATTCCAAAATTCGTACTACCAGACAATATTGATTATCGCTTGTTTCAGAAAGGTGGCCATGTGGGGTTCATTACCGGTAGCACGCTCAAGCCCAGGTTTTGGCTAGAAGAAGCATTGCCAGCCTACTATGAAAGTATCCAAGATTCGGCATAATGACCGAGCCTTAGTAAATAGAAGTAAAAACATTACTAATTAATAAACATAGTTATCAACATATCCATGAACATAAAAGAGAGAAGTATTTATGATCATCCCATGGCAAGACATTGCACCAGAAACACTGGAAAACCTCATCAAAGAGTTCGTGCTGCGTGAAGGTACAGACTACGGTGATGTAGAGGTTTCATTGCAAAACAAGATTGACCAAGTGAAACATCAATTAGCCTCAGGAGAAGTCAGTATCGTATTTTCTGAGCTGCATGAAACCGTTGATATTCAAGTCACAAAACGCTTCTAGGCTGCGCTCATAAAGGAGCCGTGTTATAGTGGTAAACGATTGCTAACAAGTAAGTTACTCAAAAGACAAGGGTTGTCATGTCCGCTAAACATCCAATTATTGCGGTGACGGGTTCATCAGGAGCCGGCACCACCACCACCTCAGAAGCCTTCCGTAAAATGTTCAATATGATGGACGTGAAGGCCGCTTGGGTTGAAGGGGATAGTTTCCATCGCTTCACTCGACCAGAGATGGATGTCGAGATCCGTAAAGCGCGCGAGCAAGGTAAGCACATCAGCTACTTTGGTCCACAAGCCAACGACTTTGGTGCGCTAGAAGAGTTCTTCCGTAAATACGGTAACGAAGGTACAGGCAAGGTACGTAGCTACCTGCACACGTTCGATGAAGCCGTTCCTTACAATCAAATGCCAGGCACCTTTACGCCATGGCAAGAGATCCCAGAAAATTCAGATGTGATGTTTTACGAAGGCCTGCACGGCGGTGTGGTTGATGGCGATATCAATGTTTCTCAACACGTCGACTTGCTGATCGGCATGGTACCTATCGTCAACTTAGAATGGATCCAGAAATTCGTTCGCGACACACGCGATCGTGGTCATTCTCGTGAAGCAGTAATGGACTCGATTGTTCGCTCGATGGATGATTACCTTAACTACATTACTCCTCAGTTTTCGCGTACTCACATCAACTTTCAGCGTGTTCCAACGGTAGACACATCAAACCCTCTCAACGCTAAAGGGATCCCAAGTTTAGACGAAAGCTTCGTTGTTATACGTTTGCGCGGCATCAAAAACGTCGATTTCCCTTACCTTTTAGCTATGATTGATGGCTCATTTATGTCTCGCCACAACACGCTTGTGGTACCAGGAGGGAAGATGAGTTTTGCTATGGAGCTCATTGTAAGGCCGATCCTACAACAACTCATCGAAACCGGAAAAATTGGTTAACAGAGCACCATTCTGGTTGATTACTTTTCATACCGTGATCATGTGCACAATTTTGCGTAAAAAATCGTAGCTTGGTCACGATTAAAATCAAGAAATAGTACCTGAAAAAGGATACTATTCTTAAACGAAACACAAGATAGCTTGCAGCGCTCAACGAGTGCTCTTATCCTACAAGTCAATCCAGGCTTAGCTAAAATACGGAAAGCGGCAAGCATACCCTGCAGAGGAAGTGAGATATTATGGTTCTAGGTAAACCTCAAACCGATCCAACATTAGAGTGGTTCCTTTCACACTGTCATATTCATAAGTACCCATCAAAAAGTACTTTGATTCATGCTGGTGAAAAGGCAGAAACCTTGTACTACATTGTTAAAGGTTCTGTGGCAGTTCTTATCAAAGACGAAGAAGGTAAGGAAATGATTCTTTCTTACCTAAACCAAGGCGACTTCATCGGTGAGCTAGGCTTATTCGAAGAAGACCAAGAGCGTACAGCTTGGGTTCGTGCAAAATCTCCTTGTGAAGTAGCTGAAATTTCTTTCAAGAAATTCCGTCAACTTATCCAAGTGAACCCAGACATCCTAATGCGTCTATCAGCGCAAATGGCAAACCGTCTACAAGTAACTAGCCAAAAAGTTGGTGACTTAGCGTTCCTTGACGTAACTGGTCGTATCGCACAAACGCTACTAAACCTAGCAAAACAACCAGATGCAATGACTCACCCTGACGGCATGCAAATCAAGATCACTCGCCAAGAGATTGGCCAGATCGTTGGTTGTTCTCGTGAGACAGTTGGTCGTATCTTGAAGATGCTAGAAGAGCAGAACCTAATTTCTGCACACGGTAAAACTATCGTGGTATATGGCACTCGTTAATCTCGATTAACTGAGCCTAAAATTTGAAAGCCACCAAATGCAAATTTGGTGGCTTTTTTGTTTTCTAAAGATCTAGAGAGCAGATGCGAGATGCGAGATGCGAGATGCGAGATGCGAGATGCGAGATGCGAGATGCGAATGAAACACCTACAGCTTCGAAGCGCAAACACTCTCGAAGCGAAGCCTATCTGCATCTTTAGGGTAAAGTCCGTACTCGTATCTTTCTTTAACCGTTAGTGCTTTCGAAGATCTTGTCAGCCGATGCTGCCACAAAACCGGTATAAAGCTCACCATTAGCCATCGCATAACGCTTAGCGAACTCATAGAAGCCTCCAGGAATCATCTCATTGCCCTCAACAAATGAAACTGGGACTTTATCTGCCATTGTTGATGATTGCTCTAATAAGACCTCTGGAGAGCCTTTAACCTGGCCACCAGATGCATTGATCGTGAAGCCTGATTCGCTCAAATAATCATTCACTGCCTGCACTTCATCAAAAGCATCGAGTTGATTAACGCTCACTGTAAAGTGGTTGGCACCGTAACCATGAGCTGCGAGCCAAGACGCGTATTCACTTTCTTTTGCAAGCACTTGGAAATCTGCGAAGCTCAAGTCCCATAGACGACCACCAAACAAGAATTCATGGCCTTGAAGCTTGCTTACGTCGACTTGCTCAACCAATTTAGCAACGATCTGTTGTAAGTCACTTGAACACTCTTCGACCTTCAACTCACTAATGAACACTTTAGGTTGATTTGGATCTGGGTGCTCGTAATGCTTCGCGACTAGCTTCTTACTCTCAAACAAGTAATCGCCACACGCTTTATAACCTAGCTCAAGGAAAGGCTTAGCCAATGTTTCAATACCTAGCGGAGCAACATTGAAAGTACGCAGTGCAATGTGATCATTAATCAGAGCTTCGTCTTCTTTCAGCAAGTGATGTACTTTCTCAGCCGATGGACAAAGCCTGTGAATGTAATCGTCCCAAAGTGATTTAAAGAGTAGATCGGGCGTCATGGTGACTCCTTGTCAGAGGTTCTAGCAAGCTAGTAATTTGGATTAGAAAGGGAGAGGCTGAGACACAGAGTCAGCAGCCATCAGCCTGTGACATACTTTTCTATTATTATCTACCGCCCAATCTAGGTGTTGGGCGTGATGGAAAAAGGAAGCGATAGCACCGCTTCCTATTTCAAACTTAACGCATAAGCCTAAGACTCATTAGCCTAAATTAAAGCTCAATACCTGGGCTAAACGTTGCCGGAAGTTGAGTTTCGCCACCTTCCATTGAAGCCATAGGGTAAGCACAGTAGTCAGCCGCGTAGTAAGCACTTGGGCGTAAGTTGCCCGAAGCACCTGGACCACCAAATGGAGCATCGCCACTTGCGCCTGTTAGCTGGCGGTTACGGTTAACAATGCCCGCACGGATATGGTCAACAAAGTATTCCCATTCAGAATCATCTGTTGATACTAAGCCAGCAGATAAACCAAAGCGTGTGTCGTTAGCTAGCTCAACCGCTTGCTCTAGCGATTGATAACGGACCACTTGTAGCAATGGACCAAAGTACTCTTCATCCGGCAGTTCAGCAATGTTGGTTGCGTCGATAATACCAGGAGAAACAAACGCCGCTTGACCCGCTTTTGCTTCTACTAGACTTACACCGCCTAACGATTGCAGATTCGCTTGTGCGTCCAGAATGAACTTAGCCGCAGCTTCAGAGATCTGTGGGCCCATGAAGGGTGCTGGCTCAGCGAATGGCTGATCGACACGAATTTTCAAGGTCGCAGCAACGAGCTTATCCAGTAGTTGATCGCCCTTATCTCCTATTGGAACATACAAGCGACGTGCACATGTACAACGTTGACCCGCACTGATGAAAGCTGATTGGATGATAGTGTATACCGTTGCGTCTGCATCACCGTATTGGTCGCTGATCACCATAGGGTTGTTGCCGCCCATTTCTAGTGCCAGCATCTTGCCCGGTTGGCCCGCGAATTGACGATGCAGGATATGACCGGTATTGGCACTACCTGTGAACAGCACGCCATCAAGGCCTTTAGCATCAGCCAGTGCGATACCTGTCTCTTTGGCACCTTGTACTAGGTTAATTACGCCAGCAGGAAGGCCAGCTTCTTGCCATAGTTTCATCGCAAACTCACCCGTCCAAGGTGTCTGCTCTGACGGCTTAAATACCACGGTATTACCCGATAGCAGTGCTGGAACAATATGACCGTTAGGTAGATGACCAGGGAAGTTATAAGGACCAAATACTGCCATTACGCCTAATGGACGATGACGCAGTACAATTTGGTTGCCTGCAGCTTCACGTGAAGCTTCACCAGTACGTTCATGGTAAGCACGAATAGAGATAGCAATTTTGCCCGCCATCGCGCCCGCTTCAGTACGCGTTTCCCAAATCGGTTTCCCCGTCTCTTTTGCAATAATTTGTGCTATTTCTTCGCTATTCTCTTTAACTTTCTCAGCAAAATTCAACACGATCGCTTCACGCTCGGCAAAGCTCAGTTTTTTCCAAACTAAGAAGGCTTCACGAGCCGCTGCTACTGCAGATTCAACCTGTGCAGGAGTTGCGCTATCACCCTGCCATACTACTTCATTATTGTATGGGCTTACTGATGCCATGGCGTCACCTTGACCTGCCACCCATTGTCCTGCTATCCACTGAGTCATACTTCTATCCTTAAAATCTTCGACAGATAATCGCTGCTCTTACTGAGCTAACATGCGAACGAATTCGCCTTCTTTTACTTCAAGAGCGCTTGCTACTTCAGATGATAAAATCACTGTGTCACTTGCTTGGTCATACGCACCTTTCGCAGCGACTGCGCGGAAGTTCTCGAACGAGGTATTACCAATTAGGAAGTCTTTAGAGCTGGAGTGCTCTGCAATTTTTACTTGAGCACGAATCGCATAACGTACCGATTCAATGTTTCTTAAATCACATTCAACCGTTGGCCCCGCATCAAAGATGTCAACGTAGCCTCGGTTAGTGAAACCTTCACGTTCCAGCAACTTAAGTGCAGGGCGCGTATTATCATGTACCTCTCCGATCACCGCCTGAGCTTCTTTGCTCAGCAGGTTCACATAGATAGGTAGCTTCGGCATTAGGTCAGCAATGAAGCCTTTCTTACCAATACCGGTTAGGTAATCAGCAAGCGTGAAATCAATCGAGAAGAAGTGCTCTTGCAGCCATTGCCAGAAAGGAGAGTTGCCTTCGACATCCGATACACCACGCATCTCAGCAAAAATCGTTTTTGAGAAACGCTCTGGGTGTTCCGCCATGATCAAAAACCGACACTTCGACATCAAACGACCGTTCAAGCCGCCACGGAAATCTGGACGCAAAAATAGCGTACAGATCTCACTGCACCCGGTGTAGTTATTACCGAAAGTCAGTAGCTTAACGACGTTGTTCACGCCTAGCTTTTGTGATGAGTGGACTACTTTGCTGATATGGTAAGAATAAAACGGTACATCCCAGCCAATCGAGGCTTCTATGCCGGTCGTACCCGCCACTTCTCCGGTTTCGGTATCGTAGCCAACCATCAGGTAGCCTTCATCACCGGGCTCGGTCACGTCTTGTTTCGCGAAGCTGTATTCAGAGTGAGTAATACGATTGGTTAACAGTTCTTCGTTAACCGGAAGAGATGTGAATCCATGTCCTGACTCAACAGCGCAGGTATGCAACGCGTCGTAATCAGATAGTTTAATTGGGCGAACAACTAGCATCAATATTCCCTCCAGATGCAAAATAGGCCCAAAACCAGAAGCTTGGGCCTTTAGCAAAACGTCATGGGATCGCTCTAATGGCGATCATTCCTATGACGCCGCTTAGGCTAAACTAGCGTAGCGATTGCTTTGTCTAGTTTTGATAAGCCTTCTTCAATTTCTTGTGTAGTAATAACCAGTGATGGCGTAAAACGAACCACGTTTGCACCCGCAACCAGTACCATCAAGCCTTGTTCGCCTGCCGCTACTAATACGTCACGTGCACGTCCTTGCCACTCGTCATTTAGTGCAGCGCCTAACAATAGGCCTTTACCACGAACTTCACTGAATATTTGATATTTGTCATTAATCTTAGCTAAGCCGTCACGAAACAGCGCTTCACGCTCTTTTACGCCAGCTAAGGTTTCTGGTTGGCTAACGACGTCAACAACCGCTTCAGCAACGGCACACGCTAGTGGGTTACCGCCGTATGTTGAACCGTGCGTACCGACTTTTAGGTGTGTCGCGAGTTCAGTCGTTGTTAGCATCGCGCCGATAGGGAAACCACCACCGAGTGATTTTGCTGTACTTAAGATATCAGGTGTCACACCTAGGCCTTGATACGCATAAAAATTGCCCGTACGGCCATTACCTGTTTGCACTTCATCAAAAATAAGCAGCGCATTGTGCTTGTCACACAGCTCACGAACCGTGTTCACAAACTCAGAGGTTGGAGAGATGATGCCACCCTCACCTTGCAGAGGTTCCATCATGATTGCACATGTGCGATCAGAGATGTGCGCTTCTAGCGCGGCAATATCATTGTAAGGCAGGTGAGTTACATCGCCCGGTTTAGGACCGAAGCCGTCAGAATAAGCTTCTTGACCACCTACAGTTACAGTAAAGAAAGTACGACCATGGAAACCTTGTTTGAATGCAATGATTTCAGATTTCTCAGGGCCATGAACATCTGCCGCCCAACGACGAGCCAACTTCAATGCTGCTTCATTCGCTTCTGCGCCAGAGTTGGCAAAAAATACTTTTTCTGCAAAACATACGTCGGTTAGCTTCTTCGCTAGACGCAGTGCAGGTTCGTTGGTCATCACGTTACTCAGATGCCAAATCTTGTTTGCTTGCTCAGTAACGGCATTCACCATTGCTGGGTGACAGTGACCCAAGCAGCTCACAGCGATACCGCCAGCAAAGTCGATATACTCTCGGCCTTGTTGGTCCCAAACGCGTGCGCCTTCCCCTTTTACCGGGATCATTTCCATTGGGTTATAACAAGGCACCATCACCTCATTAAAAAGACTACGTTCTACATTATTTTCCACTGTCATCGTACATTCCTTCTCGATACCGCAAGCTTCGCAAATAAGCGTAATGGTTCATAAGTGAGATAAAGATATTTTGTCCCGCCATAATCCCGCTGCAGCATTATATTTACATTTAATTAACCTTTTCAATAGTAGATTATTCTTTAGCCATCCCTAACAACCAGCTAAACGTCACTACCTATGACTATTTATGCATCAAACAATCTGTTTTATGAAGCTTTTTTTAACTAAACGTCTATCCATCAACAGCAAAGCCTTACTGGTACAGCGGTATAAGGGGTTCGAGAGGAAATAAGGCGAATAATATTGCATAGACTAAAAACTTAGCCTGAAGAGGGAGAAATGTTATAAAAAGTGATCGGCGTCAGAGGGATGAAGACGCGGCGCGCCCGAATTAAAACGCTTAACGAACGAGGTAATACGTTTAACTGGCTTATTTGAACGAATGAAAAGCCAAATTTAAACACTCAACGCGCTAAGAAGTTAGCAAGAAGCTGGTGTCCTTGCTCTGTTTTAATCGATTCAGGGTGAAATTGGACGGCATCAATCGGCAAGGTTTTGTGTTGATAACCCATGATCTCATCCATACTGCCATCTTCAAACTCTGTCCAAGAAGTGAGTTCAAAGCAGTCAGGGAGCGTACCATTTTTCACCACTAAAGAGTGGTAACGAGTCACAGTCAGAGGATTATTGAGACCTTGAAAAACGCTCTTACCGTTATGACGGATCGGAGAGGTTTTACCATGCATCACTTGTCTGGCTCTCACCACTTCACCACCAAAGACTTGAGCAATGGCTTGATGACCAAGACACACACCTAAGATCGGCAACTTACCCACGAAGTGCTCAATGACTTGCAGAGAGATTCCCGCATCATTCGGCGTACAAGGACCCGGAGAGATAACAAGATGGCTAGGGTTCAGCGATTCGATACCCGCAATATCAATCTCATCGTTGCGAACAACTTTCACAGTGACCCCTAACTCACAGAAATACTGATACAAGTTATAGGTAAAAGAGTCGTAGTTATCGATGATAAGTAACATGGGTCGAAATCGTTTGCTAAATACTAAATGATTGAGAGATATAGGGGCGGTATTGTGCAATACCCATGGCGAAAGGCAAGTGGAAACTGCATTTCGCCAATAATTAAGGCCAACCTAAGTTGACCTTAATTGTTTACAGATAGCCCTAAGTTATCTGAACTGGCTTGTCTCGCTTCTAGCGGACTTAATTGTGACTAAGCGGCTTACGACGACGCCACATTGCTAAACCAAACAATGACATCAGTGCACCGAAGCCGAAAGAACCGCCAACAGTACCCTCTGGTTCGGTAGGAACGGTGGGAGTTGTATCTGACTTCTCAACAGTAACCTCACGCTCAGAGCTGAACTTAACCGTTTCACCAGTAGAGTCAGTTAATTTTTCTTCTAGTAGGTACTGCCCTTGATCTAACTCTTCGTTAAATTCAACATTTACACTTCGAGCATCAATATCAGCCTGGTCCAAAGTCACACTAGCAGTGTAACCTTGAGCTTCAGAGTCGGATGAGGCAGCTTGAATTGCCCCAGTTAGAGTTAAGCTGACCGTAACAATGTCATTCACGGCTGCATTTGGTGGCAGACGAACTTCAACTGCGAACTTCTCACCTGGGCTAGGCAAATCAAGATCGGTGTTAGGAAAGTCTATAGCAATGATCACTGGATCATGGTCCGACGCTGAGAATGCATCTTTGTACTTCGGCATATTACCAGTGTACTTGCTGCTATATTCGAACAAGTTACTTTCTAGCGAGTTAATGTGCCAATCTTCAATAGCAACTACTTTTTGAGCCAAACTACTGCTCGCCAGTGCATGATCCAAGTTACCTAGCTCACCAGAATAAGTGTATGAAAAAGTATCAGAACCGTGCAGTACCGTATTCAAATTGTGGTAACCGTAACCTTGTTGAATTTGCGTTTTTTCTACCTGTAGCTCGCCACCATCTAATGTTGTGTAAGACGCAGTGTAAATATCACGCTCGTATTTATCTTTTGAGTAGTCGGTTAAAGTTAATAAAGGATCTTCCATACCGTAGGCATTCAGATCACCCATGACCAACATATCACCTTGAATGTCTTTCAATGCTTCACCAACAACATGGGCAGCGGAAACACGGAAGTTATTACAGTTACCTTGAAGGTCAGTTGGCTCTGAATCTTCAACACCTGCGAGCCACTCTTCAATACACTCAGAGCCCTTCGATTTAAAGTGGTTAACTACAATTGAAAGATCTTCACCCGTCTCTTGCACTGTAAAGGTTTGCAACAAACTATGACGCTGATATTTATCGTATGACGGGTTATTTTCAGCACCTTCATTACGAGTTATTGTATTTGCCTCAATGTGTTGTTCAGGAGTCACAATGACTTTAGCCGCTTGCTTTGGCATCACGGCCTTCGCGCGGTACAAGATAGCAACCATGATTGCATCGCTACCAAAGTACTCATCTTGATATTTATCTTGTTCAGAAACCTCAACATAAGTGTAATGATCATCGACATCATCGATCTCAGCGTTTAATGCGTTAACTAGGTTATTCAAAGCACTATCGTCACCGAAACCGTTGTTCTCGATTTCCATTAAACCAATAATGTCTGCATCCATTTTGCTCATCGCTGCAACGATTTTTGCTTGTTGAATTAAGAATTCATCAAGGTTTGTAGCACCCCGGTTTTGTCCGGTTGGATTGTCATGACCACTGTCAGCAACAGAAGTAAAATAATTGAGAACATTAAAACTCGCGACACGCAGATCAGACTCAGCAATCGATGGTGTTGCTTTTCGAGCTACGTCGAAATTATCACCTGATGTCACAAAGTTTGTGTTATTTACCTCATTTGTGGCGATCAAACGATATTCGTTGTAACTGTAACTGACCACACCATGTAGACCCTCAACACGAGAACCAAGGCGAATATGTTGCTCAGAAGTACCATCTTGATCAGCATCTTGGCCAAATTCTGGGTAATAAGGGATCTGACCGTTAGCCGCTTTGTCATCGGACTCTAAGAACACGCGATTACTAGCATTCTCTTTTGCTAGATCAGTCGCACCTTCACTTTCCGCCGCATACAGTTGAGTTGGTTTAAGTAAAGGCGCTTGATATGACAGCATCATATTGTTGCGCTTTGAATCATAGTCATAAGAAAAATTACGTGTAACAAACAAATCGCTCGCTGAGCTCAATTCAACTTGCATTCCTTCGTGACGCTCTAGCGCATCACGTAAGGTTTCCCCTTCTTTGATGTTCAGTTCAGTAACAAGAGAGATATCGGACTCTCCCGTCTTAATGTAGCTATTTGCATCAGAGGAAAGCTGAGTACTACTATAATACTCTTGGACTTTACCTTTCACACACACAACATCTCCCGGCTTTAAGTCTGTATCTGCGGTATCGGTATGAATAAATAAGCCTTCGGAAGTCTTATCATTATTATCGTTCTCAATAGCCTGCAAATAGAAACCTTTTGTTAAACCAGTGGTTACGGCACTGACAACACCAGTTACAAAGTGATCTTCTTCTGTAATGTACGGATAACCGTCAATAAGTGGAGAGGAGCCTTCTTCACCCTGAATATCTTGAATGGTTGTGAAGGTAGGTTGTTGTCCATCGACTTCACAAACAAACGGAACTGGCGGTTCAACGGTATTTAAATCTCCAAGACCATCAATGTTATCTTTTGCGAATGCAGTCCATTGTGCAGCTTGGTAGGTCGCAGAGGGAGTTAAGGCATCACTATTACGAACTAGAGTGGTATCTTTACCAAAATCAACATCCCCCATAACACCGAGAATGTCGTGTACTTCGCCATTTTTCAGTAATGCTAATGGGTCATCACCGTTGAAATTAGCTACACTTTTATCGGTAAAGTCAGCAATAGCTGTAATCGCGGCGCTCGAGTCACCATGAGCAACAACATATACTTGGTTCGCTTGCAAAGTCACTGTGCTCAGGTCTAGCTTACTGCCCCAACTACCATCTCCATTCGAAGATTTAGCCAATTCATAGCCAGTCAAGGTTACTGCTGTATCCCCAATATTCGCGATTTCTACCGCTTTATTGTATGAGCCACCTTCGACATACTGGGAAATAATAATTTCAGCATTAGCATTGGCACTGAGCGTGCTAGCAATTGTCAATGCAAGTAAAGAGGGTTTGATTAACGTGTCCATTGTCGTACCTGATATTTATTTAAATACAAACTAAGCCCTAAGCAAAGAGCCCACCATTTGTGCTTACTATCAGGTTTATTTATGAAACAAATAAGAAAGAACAACAGAAGCCGTGAAATCAATCACATACGAATGTTAAAAATTATGCCAGAGCTGCTCATTTAAACAATTTTTGTAACAAATATATCAATTAACTAAATCAAAACTAATAATTGGAGTTATTACTCAGATTTATATTTTTCATTATGTTAAGTGAGCTGAGCAATAAAATAACTAGTCTAATCTTTTAGCTCCGATGCAGGTGGTGTATACGATTTAGAACAAAACGAATAGATAACCTGAGTAGAATAAGCGATACAATCCATCACAATAGTTTAATTCGATTCTCCTCTTCATCTTATAAGAAGAAGTGAACCTTACGACGCAGCACTCTTATATTAATACCTCATCGACAATAGACATAAAAAAGCCCCGCCAGTGGCGAGGCTCTAAAGTCTTATTATCATCTCAGTAAGGTCTACGGACGAGTTACAAAACCTACCGCTTCGTATGCTTTTTTCAGTGTTACTGCAGCACGCTCAGAGGCTTTTTCAGCACCCGCTTTCATTACTGCATCCATGTAGGCACGATCAGCACGGATACGGTGATATTCAGATTGAATCGGCTCAAGCATCTCAACCAATGCTGCGCCTACATCTTTCTTGAATGGACCGTACATTTCAACGCCTTGATATTGCGCTTCGATCTCTTCAAACGTTTTACCCGTCGCCGCAGAGTACAGACCCATTAGGTTAGAGATACCCGCTTTGTTTTCCCAATCGTGAGCAATACGTGGTGGCGTTTCTGCATCGGTTTGCGCTTTGTTGATCTTCTTGATGAGCGACTTAGGCTCTTCTAGCAGAGTAATTACGTTCTTACGGTTGTCATCCGACTTAGACATTTTCTTAGTCGCATCTTGCAGGCTCATAACACGTGCATTCACTGTTGGAATGTAAGGTTCTGGTACTTGGAAGATTGGCGTTTCAGGGCCGTAGATGTTGTTGAAACGAGTTGCGATATCACGCGCTAGCTCTAGGTGTTGTTTCTGGTCGCTACCTACCGGCACCTGGTGAGCACCGTAAAGCAGGATGTCTGCAGCCATCAGAACTGGGTAGTCGTATAGGCCTACGTTTACATCATTTGAGTGACGTGCAGACTTATCTTTGAACTGAGTCATACGGCTCAGTTCACCCATTTGTGTGTAACAGTTAAGAAGCCAACCAAGTTGAGCATGCTCTGGTACGTGTGACTGAACAAATAGCGTGCTCTTCTTTGGATCAACACCGACAGCAAGACAGATTGCTAATGCGTCTAGAGTCGCTTCATGCAGTGCTTTCGGATCTTGGCGAACCGTAATTGCGTGAAGGTCTACAACACAGTATTGGCAATCGTAATCATCTTGCATCTGTTGCCATTGACGTAGAGCACCCAAGTAGTTACCGATACTTAGTTCACCAGATGGTTGAACACCACTCAATACGATGGGCTTGCTCATGGTTTTAATTCCTTTGCTTGTTCGCTAAGCTCGTTAACTTAGTTTCTTAACGTAGTATCTGAAAAACTTAGCTTCTTAACTTTAAAATAGAAAAGCCGCACAGCTCTTCTGTACGGCTCATCCAGTGTACTCATTGATAAGTATTTTGCTAGTAGGTTAGCTAACTTTTGTCCGCTTTATGCTGAAACTAGAACGACATCTAGTAATTGCGCAATGTTGTCTGCGACATAGTCAGGGTTCGATGCTGAAATTGGCTCACCGTGGTTGTAGCCGTAAGTCAGACCAAACGAGTGGCAGCCTGCATTCTTAGCGGCTTTGATGTCGTTGCTTGAATCACCAACCATCAGCATCTCTTCAGCCTTCACATTGTGCTTTTCTAGCAACCAGTTCAGCGCCACTGGGTTCGGCTTTTTCTCTGGGAAAGAGTCGCCTCCCAACACATCAACAAAGTACTTACCGATACCGTGCTGCGCCAGAACGTCTGGTACAAATTTCGAGGGCTTGTTGGTGACAAGCGCCATCGTGAAGCCCGCTTTGTCTAGCTCAGCGAGTGTCTCTTTAACCGATGGGTAAAGGTGGCTCAGCTTATGACCACCCTGCTCGTAGAAATCATCAAACAGGATACGTGCTTTCTTTAGCAGCTCAGGCTCTAGGCTTGGATCAACCGTCAGGTTGCGGCTGAGTGAACGTCCGATAAGAACGTCAGCACCATTACCCACATAGTCGCGAACTTGCTCTTCGCTTACTGAAGGGAAACCCAGCTCCCGACAAGC
Source organism: Vibrio sp. R78045 (assembly GCF_042466085.1). Classification (NCBI taxonomy): domain Bacteria; kingdom Pseudomonadati; phylum Pseudomonadota; class Gammaproteobacteria; order Vibrionales; family Vibrionaceae; genus Vibrio; species Vibrio sp. R78045. The sequence goes on along the minus strand of NZ_JAXHBS010000008.1, from coordinate 123,795 downwards.
TTGGTCAGCCGCGACAGCCAAATCCGGTACGCTGTCTAACAAGGTTCCATCCAAATCAAAGGCGATCAGTTTTATTGAGCTTAATGACATCTTACTTTCCTATTTATTATGTTCATCTTACAGGTTGAGCTACAAGACGTAAAAAAGGGGCTAATTAGCCCCTTATTCTAAATTTTTAGTTTGGGTCAACAGACCCTAGTTCTACTTTTATGCGTTAACTTTTGCAAGCTCTGCTCGCATCTCATCAATCACTTCTTTGTAATCCGGTTGATTGAAGATTGCTGAGCCAGCAACGAACATATCAGCGCCCGCTTCTGCAATTTCACGGATGTTATCCACTTTCACGCCACCATCAATCTCAAGGCGAATATCGCGGCCTGACTCATCAATGAGTTTACGAACAGCACGCAGCTTATCAAGAGTGTGTGGAATGAAAGATTGACCGCCAAAGCCAGGGTTCACAGACATCAGTAGAATCATGTCTACTTTGTCCAGGATGTAATCTAAGCAAGACAACGGTGTTGCCGGGTTTAGAACAACACCTGCTTTACAGCCGTGTTCTTTGATCAGCTGTAGAGTACGATCTATGTGCTCTGATGCTTCAACGTGGAAGGTAATCATTGATGCGCCAGCTTTAGCGAACTCAGGTACGATGCTGTCTACTGGCTTCACCATTAGGTGAACATCGATAGGAGCAGTAATACCGTAGTCACGCAGTGCTTTACAAATAGGCGCGCCAAAAGTCAGGTTAGGTACGTAGTGGTTATCCATCACATCAAAGTGCACAACGTCGGCACCGGCTGCGAGTACTTTTTCTACGTCTTCACCAAGACGAGCAAAATCTGCAGACAAAATAGATGGAGCGATTAGAAAATCTTTCATACCTGACCTCTTAAGAGTGAGTAAAATGCGGGCGTCACTGCCTCTATGGCTGGTTCACAAAAGAAACACAGACACACAAGCTATTTAGGGCGTAATTCTACCTAAGCACCTAAGCAGATCCTAGCAGTTCGAAAGATTAGTTTAAGAAAGTATCCGTTGGTCACTCAATTTAATGAGTTTGGCGGTTATTCTGACCAGTACTATTCCGCAGATGCGTGTTGCTGGTTTTTCTCTTTATGGAAAAGCGCCAGTAGCTCATCAACTTTATTACGCCCCGCGCCATTACGGCTGATAGTGCGTTTCACCTTAACCACGTTCAACTCCGCCCCGTGATATAAGCGACGTGTTAACGTCGTATCGTGGTTAGATATCAAAACGGGAATACCGCGCTCCATTGCTGCTCTTTCAGCAACGTCAGCCAAGGCCGCTTGATCATCTAAGCTGAAGCCATTACCTGCATAAGAGGTAAAGTTAGCCGTGTTCGACAACGGTGCGTATGGGGGATCACAATAAACCACGCAGCCTTTACGGGCGCGGCTAAAGGTTTCATGGTATCCCTCACAGACGAAAGTGGCTTTTTTCGCTTTCTCAGCAAAAAACTCCAGCTCGGCTTCTGGGAAGTAAGGTTTTTTGTAAGAACCGAACGGAACGTTAAAGCCGCCCTTCTTGTTGTAACGACACAAGCCATTGAAGCCAAATCGGTTCATATACAAGAAAGCAAGCGAGCGATACATGATGTTATCTGTACCGTTGAACTGAGCTCGAATATCTAGAAAAACTTCTTTGCGGTTGTTCTCAGGGCAGAACCAACGCTTTGCTTCAGTGATGTACGTTTCAGGGTCGGTTTTCAGTAGGTTATATAGGTTGATAAGGTCGGGATTGATATCGGCTAGTAGGTACTGCTCAAAATCAGTGTTCAAAAATACTGAACCAGCACCGACAAACGGTTCTACCAATTTACGAGCAGGTGGCAGGTGACGTTGGATGTCTTCAACTAGGCCATATTTACCACCAGCCCATTTTAGAAAGGCACGCTGCTTTTTCATTTACTGCTCTATCTATCAACTCAAAAATAAGGCTGCGGAATGTAACATATTTTGAGGCTAAGCTCAGGGTTATTTCGCACGTTCTATCTCTCGATGCACTTGATTCATCGATTTTGCCCAAGGTTCCAACTGTTGAAGTGGTTTTGATAATGCACTTACCGCGTCCCGAGCTACTTGAATCGTTGGATAATCTTGATAAGTAATAATAAACCACTTGGTGTCATTACGAAGTGTTGGATAGATACGAACCTTGTCTTCGACTTCATATTCTTCAATAAAAGACTGAACGTCTTCTAATGACGTCATGGCACTCAACTGCAGAGTATAAGCTCGTGGTGAGATAGCTTGTAACTCTTCGCGAGCAAATGAGAAAGTGATCTTTTTCGTCGGAGGATTTGAATTTGTTAGGTCTAACTCTTCATCGATCGAAGGCTGTGACTCTACCTTTTCTGATTCTGGCTGTGGACTAACCGGGTCACCTGTGTTTTCTTCAACAACAGCATCAATCACACTGGTATCGGCACTCTCCGGTTTATCGTCAAGTAGAGCATCAACCACATCAGAGGTAATCACGACACGTTGCTGATCTTGCTCCACCTCTCCAACACTAGCGGTATCTTCAACAACGGTTGGTGGCAGAGATGAACTATCATCATCAGCACCTTGGTAGCTCATGTCAGTTTCGGCTTCAGCACTTAGCGCTCCGTCGACTCCAACCTGTTCGGAACTACTTTCCACTTCAAAGGTTGGGATAGCTGTCTGTTCAATGGGAGCAATAAGAGATTGCGCTTTATCGTCAGGGGTTGGTTGACTGAACATCCACCAATAACCACCACCAATTAAAACCAACATCAAGGCCACCACTATTGCAATGTTGATGGGCGAGCCAATAATTGAGCGAATAATAATCCTTTTTTCCACTTTCAATTCTCCTAAAGCCATTAACTCACCGGGCAGAGGTTGTGCTTTATTAAACGCACGTCGCACGCGAGTTTCAGACTCATCATCTACATATCGAATCACCAGAGATTCAAAGAAATGTTCAGCCTCTGATTGTGAAAGGTCATCGATCTCGAGATCGATAGGCTTGTGTTGCTGACCGTAACTCAGACGTGTTAATAACGTATCTAAGTGGCCACTTTCCGAAAAGAGAACGATATTGATCGTCCATTGAGGGTTTGATTGAGCCTCAAGTACCAACATCCATAATTCGGATACTAATAGCTCTGAGAGTCGGTGGGCATCATCAACAACAATAACCACGTTGCACGAGTCTCCGTCAAGTAACCTAGTAAGGCTATCTGACAAGGAATCATGTTGGTTAAACAGTGGATCAGAAACAATTTGGCTAAGAATAAGCGCTCGATGTTGTTGATCATCTTGGCTCGGATGGCAAAGCAGTAAACACTGATTTTTTTCTGTGGACCACGCTTCAAGATAACGCTGAGCTAACCAAGAACGGCCAGAGCCAGCTTTACCAGCTACCGTCACAAGGTTTGAACCAAAGTTCGTCAAAAGTTGTAAGCGTTCTAGTAGCTCAACTTGAGACTCTAACTCCAATACTCTTAATTCATGAGCCAAACTCATTGGGGATCCCTACTGAATAAGACCGATCAGTAAAACGCTTCAGTTGCCTAGGGTTTAGCTAGGCAACCTCACAACCAAATTTAAAGAGTACGGCAGAAATCAATCGCTTGTTTAATGATGTCCTGAGGCACATCAGCAACCACTTCAGCAGTACCAATACTTGTTGGCAATACCAGACGTAACTGACCAGACAGCACTTTTTTATCTCGCATCATATGCTTCATAAAGTCTTCAAAAGACATGCTTTCTGGCGTATGGATTGGCAGTTTCGCATTCTTGAGTATAGAAATAATTCGCTCAAGTTGCTGCTGAGAAATCAGCCCCTGTAATTGAGCAGTTTTCGCTGCCATTACAGTACCTGAAGACACAGCTTCACCATGTAGCCAATTACCATAGCCTAGTTCAGCTTCGATCGCATGACCAAATGTATGACCTAGGTTCAATAACGCTCTGATTCCTGACTCTTTTTCATCGATAGCAACCACTTCAGCTTTAATTGCACAACAACGAGCAATAGCAGTGATCAGTGCTTGTTCATCAAGTTGATAAAGTTTCTCTAGATTCAGTTCCAACCAATCAAAGAAAGCTTCATCATAAATGATGCCGTATTTAATGACCTCAGCAATACCCGCTGCAAATTCACGCTCAGGAAGTGTGGCTAAACAGTTAGTATCGATGATGACAGATTTTGGTTGGTAAAAAGCGCCGATCATGTTCTTACCAAGAGGATGGTTCACTGCAGTTTTACCGCCTACAGAAGAATCCACTTGAGAAAGAAGTGTCGTCGGGATTTGAATGAAATCAATACCGCGTTGGTAACAAGAAGCAGCAAAACCGACCAAATCACCGATAACACCACCACCCAAAGCAATTACCACCACATCGCGGCTGTAATTTCCTTCAAGCATGTAGCTCATCACTGAATTGAATGTTTCAAGGGTTTTATACTGCTCGCCGTCTGGCAACTCTAAAAGAGAAGTCTGACAACCAACTTGATCCAATAACGATAAAATTTTATCAGCATAAAGGGGCGCTACTGTTACATTACTGATAACAACAACTTTCTGTTTGCCTGATAAAAAAGAAAGGTACGCCGGGTCTTCAAATAACCCGGCGCCAATAGAGATAGGGTAGCTACGCTCAGCTAGATTGACCGTAATCCGTTCCATGGGTTTGCTCTCCGAAAAATGAACTTAACGTTCTTCTAGCATTTTTACGATCTGGTTGGCTACCACTTTTGCACTTTGGTCGTCAGTACGAACTGTGTAGTCCGCCACTTCTTCGTATAGTGCGTTGCGAGATACAGCTAGATCTTCTAGCACATCACGCGGGTTGTCTGTTTGAAGTAGAGGGCGTTTCTTGTCGCGGTTAGTGCGAGCAAGTTGCTTTTCAATTGTTGTCTCTAGGTATACAACAATGCCTCGTGCAGATAGACGGTTACGGTTTTCTTTGCTCAGCACTGAACCACCACCTGTCGCAAGAACAATACCTTGTTCTTCTGTCAGATCGTTGATTACAGATTCTTCGCGCTTACGGAAACCATCTTCGCCCTCAACATCAAAAACCCATGCGATGTCTGCGCCAGTGCGCTCTTCGATCACAGTGTCGGAGTCTAAAAACTCCATATGAAGTTGGGAAGCTAGGTGTCTACCAATTGTACTTTTGCCGGCGCCCATTGGGCCAACAAGAAAAATATTGCGTTTCTCAGCCATGTTTTTAGCAGTAATTTACAACGTTAATTCAATGACATCGCCACAAGGTAGGTCAGTACAAGTACTGAAATTAAAAGGCCTGTGGCACCGATTCCTCACAGATAATTCGTGATAAGACCCGAAATTATCAAGGTTAGGTGCCACTAATGCAACTTTATTTTTAATCTAATTGTTCATTACTGAATCACAACTTTAGGTGTAACAAAAATAAGCAGTTCACTTTTGCCTACATTTTCATAGCTGCGACGGAACAATGCGCCTAAAACTGGCAGGTCGCCCAACAGCGGAACTTTGTCGACAGTACTGCTGACACTATGTTGAAAAATCCCGCCAAGTACGACTGTTTCACCATTATTAACAAGCACTTGCGTTCCTATTCGTTGAGTATCAATGGCCACTGCTTCGCCCGTTCCTGTTTTCACTACCTGCCCAGGTCTATCTTGAGTCACACTCAAGTCCAACACTAAGCGGTTATCTGGCGTGATCTGCGGTGTCACCTTCAAACTTAATACCGCTTTCTTAAATGCGACCGACGTTGCACCACTTGAAGAGGACTCCAAATAAGGAATTTCCGTACCTTGCTCAATATAAGCCGGTTTTTTATTGGTGGTGATTAAGCGTGGGCTCGAAATTATTTCGGCTTTAGATTCTTGTTGTAGCGCTGATAATTCAAGATCGAGCAGCGTATCCGAACCCAACTTAGCAACCTGAAACGCAATACTCGATGCGTTCGGCGATGTTGCCCCTAAATTGACGTTGAGATAATCATCAATCGCACTATTCCCACCATTATCGTCATACGGCGTAATTTGCGATGGGTGGTTGCCTTCAATTGAACCGCCAACGGTGAAGCTTCCGTTGTTTGAGGAAACGCCCCAGCGCACACCAAGCTCATCCAGGTTACCCTCGGTGACAGTTACGATGCGCGCCTCTATCTGAACTTGCTTCACCGGAATATCTAGCGATTCAATGATGCCTCGGATCACCGCAATGTTTTCTTCCAACTCACGAATGAGCATTGAGTTGGTTCGTTCATCAATGGTAATTGAACCTCGATCAGACAACATACTCACCGCACCTTCACCGCCAATCATGTCGGCAATGTCGGTCGCTTTAGCAAAGTTGATTTTGATGATTTCAGATTTGAGTTCACCCAACTCCTCTTCTAAACGCGATTTCTCGAGCGCTTGCTGCTCTCGAAGATCGAGTTCCGCTTTCGGTGCGACCAAGATAACGTTGCCATCAACACGTTTATCTAAGCCTTTAACTTGCAAGATAATATCGAGAACTTGCTGCCAAGGTACGCCATCTAAACGTAAAGTTAGGTTACCTGCCACCGAATCAGATACGACTAGATTGAAATCATTGTAATCGGCAATCAGCTGCAAGACATTTCGTACCGGGATATCTTGGAAGTTAATCGATATCAGTTTGCCCTCTTTTTCTAAGATACTTTTCTCAATCGCAGCTTCATCGATCTTAGGCTGACTCACAACAACCTCAATAAAACGTCCTTTGAGGTTGTACTCATATTGGTAGTCATTGGAGATGTTTGCCAACAGCCGAGTGCTCGGCAACTCCCTAAAGACTTCAATCCCCTCAACTAAAGTCGCAAAGTCCTTTACGTCCAGTAGGTACAGTTTATCGTCGTCAACCTCAGTATTGATCAGTTCAATACTCAACCCTTCTTGCACTCGCTGAACATCGACAACCGCAGTAGTCGTTGCCAGTTCAATAATGATGACCGCTTCTTTGTCCTTGTTGACCCTGAAATCAATATTCTCCAGCTTGTTGGAGGTCTCTGCATGACTCATCACCGTAAAAAACAACACCACCGACAACACAATGCCTTGCAGCCCTCTGTTCATTGTCTCACTTATTCCTTTAATCATAGTTACATCTCATATCCACATCATGTGACATTGGTTTACTTCAGAGCCAGCCTAACGTTGCGCTTGTGCCAACAACCTAAGCCATCTGGAAGAGTTTCATTAATCAGAACGTACTGGCTTGTTATCTTGGTAACTCGACCATTGTTTAAGCCGATGAACTGACCTTTCTTAACATTCACAACGTTACCTATAGGCGTCTGCACAAGGCCAAATACACTTGAGTCACTTCCCATTACACCTTTTAAACGCAACTGATTTAGCGGGTACTTTTCTAATTTTCCATTACGAGCACGAGTACTGGGCTGCCAACAGTTTTTTTTAACCAGAGGTTGATTCTGCACAATAGCTTCCTGAGGAAGTTCAAAAGGAGGACGAAAAGCTCGGCGTTGATAAGTGGCAGCAGCAAACTCAGAGGCAGGAACAAGCTGTTCCACCTCTTTCCTCGCCTTGGCCTCAACTTGCACAACAAAGTCTTCTAACGAATCCTCATTTGCTTTGCAGCCCGACAATAAAAGTAATAACAAGATCGAATAAAGCGCGTTACTGGGTTTCATCATTCACCTCCGACTTAAACTGGTAGGTATAAGCGCGAACCCTAAAGTGCAGCGTGCTACTTTCTTGACTGACTCGCTGCCAGTTCACATCATCAAAGCTAATAATTCGTGGCAGCTTAGCGATGGCCGCCGAGAAATCACCAATCTCATGATAGTCACCCGTCAACTCGATATTGAGAGGTAACCGATACAGAAACGCTTTGTTTTGCTTCTGCCCCCAATCAATCCGTGTAAACGTCAGCTTGTTATCCAAGCCAAGTTCATTCACTGAGGCCAACATGCTGGCCAGCTCCTTTTGAACCGGTAGTTGCTCTAACAAGTAGTCGTAACGGCTAGTTAATTCATCTAACTGACTCTGCAACTTAGGCAAGGCTGCAACCTTATTGGCCTTTATTCTCAAGGTCGCTTTTAAGGTTTGCTCTTGTTGTTTCATTTTCTGTAGCTCATCGTCCAAAGGCAGAATATAGAGCCAAGTCCCTAATCCTTGGATAAGCACCATCAACAACAGAATCACCAGTAATTGAGGCAGTAACGGCCATTCGGTGATTTCATCAACATCAAGATCTTGCAAGCTCATCCTATTTTGCCAACTAATCCTATTTTGAAGGTTAGCCATGATTCGCCCCCTTCTCTTTTATGTTCGCAGTTGTGCCCTCTGCGGTTGTGTTTTCTAAAGAAACAGGGCTAAACACAAAAGAGACCTTGAAGCTCTGAAACTCTTTATTGAAGCGCTTACGGTTATGAACAATAGAGTGCATCTCAACTTCTTTAAGAGAGTCAGAACGTTCTAGGTTGTCCAACATGGTGGCTAGACGAGCGGTGCTGTCGCTGATGCCCGACATTTCAATCTCCTGACCATTCATCTTTATCTTGTCGACATACACGCCCTCAGGAATCAGCTCCGGCATCAGGTTCATAAAGTCGGTGGTTTTATTGCGCCCGAACTGTAAAGACTCCACGACAGCAAGTCGTGTAAGGATGGCTTTGTGCTCTTGCTCTGCGACTTTTAATGACTGGATTTGTCGGTCGAGCACTGCGATGTACTTATCGAGATAACTGAGGCGCGCTTGCTGCTTGGCTTGTTGGTCATGAAAATAGTGTCCCACCGCCCATTGCCCGGCAAGCGCAATGATGACGCCAAGAATGACCAGATGAATGAAACGCTTTTTATGCTGAGCGCGAATCTCATCACGCCACGACAACAGGTTAATTTGATGCAACATGCTTTTCTCCCTGCCACTTGAGTCCACTCATCGCCATGCCTGCTGCAATACCAAAATGTTGCCAATCCATGGGTAATCGACGTTTTTTCGCGACCTTATTCTCAAACAAAGATAGGGGGTTCAAAGACTCACAACTTAACTGAAAATGTCGCTCTAACTCTTCAACGACCATCGGCATACTTGCTCCTTCGCCCATTAGCCAAATTCCTGAGATAGGTTGAAGCGCATTGACCGATGAATAGAGCTGTAACTGACGCTTGAGTTTTTCAATCAAATTGACAATAAACTTATGCTTCTCCTCAACGTTACTAAACCCACCCTCCATATCCATCGAGTTACCCGTACTGCAAAGATCTTGAATGCCAAAGGCAATATCTTTATAAAATGGCGCTGAACCTTGGGGAATAATGCCTAATGAAGTTTGATCAACGCCAACATCCACCAACAGCCAATTCTTTTTTTCTGGATACAAATGCGAAGCCAATTGCCAAATGTTGAGTAAACCATGGGCCTGAGTGTCGACAACGATGGGCTTAAACCCTGCTTTCGTTAGCGCGTCAGCTCGGCTATCAACCACCTCTTTACGAGTCGCATACACTTGATAGCTGCTTGTTGCTCCTTTACCAAATCGTTTGTCTTCTAGCTTTACAAAATCTAAACTCAGCTCCTCGATAGGAAAGGGAGATTGATGAGCAAAGGTTTGATAGATCGAGAACTCCTTTTCTCTATCTTCTAATTCGCTCTCTATTTGCAGTACTTTGCTGATCACCGTGTTATCCGGTACCGAAATAGCGACGTTGCGGCTTCCAAAAGGCAGCCCTTTCCTAAGTTCTTTGAGTTTCTTAACAGTTTTCTGATACTCCAAAGTATGGTTAGCTGTAAAAATGTCGTCCGAAATCGGCAGCTCTTTGTATCCCACCAGGGCATACGACTCCCCAACGGGTTTTAGTACCACGGCTTTGATGCTGTGGTGATTTATATCTATACCTGTAATTAATGATGAACCCATGTGACCTAGCTCCTGAAGTGCCAAGCATTTCGTTGATTATCTAGGGGTTGTGATTATTAGTTAAATAAGCGTTAATAAACGAAAGCTAAGTTTTTAACCTAGAGTACAAGGGTTTGCTGCTTATCAGCCTTAACTAATCAGGGATTATCCGGTGAAGTTCATAAAGCGATTATTCATATTTACATTGGTTTGCATGATTCTTGGAGTCAGTACAATTTTCGGGTTTTATTATTACGTAAAACCAGAGTTGCCTGATGTTGCCACTTTGCGTGACGTAGAACTCCAAACGCCAATGCAAGTCTTCAGTCAAGACGGTAAATTGATCTCTCAATTTGGTGAAAAACGTCGTAACCCAGTCACTTATGACGAGATCCCTCGCCACTTAATTGAGGCTCTGATTGCCACCGAAGACAGTCGTTTTTACGAGCACCCAGGTATTGACCCAATCGGTATTACTCGTGCAGCGATCGTGGTTGCGATGTCGGGTTCAGCAAAACAAGGGGCGAGTACCATTACTCAGCAACTTGCACGTAATTTCTTCTTATCTAATGAGAAGAAGATCATGCGTAAAATCAAAGAGATCTTTATTGCGATCCACATTGAACAGCTGCTAAGTAAAGAAGAGATCATGGAACTGTACGTGAACAAGATTTTCCTTGGTCATCGTTCATATGGTTTCGGCGCCGCAGCTCGTGTTTACTTCGGTAAAGACCTTCCAGAACTAACACTCAGTGAGCTCGCTACGCTTGCTGGTATGCCAAAAGCACCGTCAACCATGAATCCTATTTACTCGGTAGAGCGCGCAACTCATCGTCGTAACGTTGTATTGCGTCGTATGTTAGACGAACAGTACATCACTCAAGAAGAGTACGATGACGCTCGCAGTGAAGAACTTATCTCTAAGTACCACGGTGCCGAAATTGAACTCAGTGCACCGTATGTTGCTGAAGTCGCACGTGCTTGGATGGTTGAGCGATACGGTGAAGCCGCTTACACATCAGGTATGAAGGTTTATACGACTGTTGATTCAAAGCTGCAGAAAGCCGCAAACCAAGCTGCGATTAAAAACCTACTTGGTTATGATGAGCGTCACGGTTACCGCGGTGCTGAAAAAGTGTTGTGGCAAACTGAGCAATCGGCTTGGGAGCATGAACAAATCGTTAAGCACCTTAAATCTCAACCAACCTATGGCGACCTAGTCCCAGCAGTGGTTACGGCCGTCGATGCAAAAAGCGCACAAATCTGGGTTAAGAACCAAGGTGAAGGCTCTATCGAATGGCAGGGTATGAATTGGGCGCGTAAATTCCTAACCGACAACCGCCAAGGACCTGCGCCTTCTCAAGCAAAAGAGATTCTGGCTGTTGGTGAACAAATTTGGGTTCGCCATGAAGCAATTACAGGCGACGAAGTATCTGAAGAGCCTAAAGAAGAATCAGCGATAACTGAACCTGCAAAACCTGTTGTATGGCGACTAAGCCAAGTACCCAATGCGAATACCGCTTTTGTTGCAATGAATCCAAATAACGGCGCGGTATTGTCGATGGTCGGTGGTTTTAACTTTGTTCACAACAAATTCAACCGCGCGACGCAATCTATTCGTCAAGTCGGTTCTGGTATCAAACCATTTATTTACTCGGCGGCGATTGATAAAGGCTTAACGCTGGCATCACTGATCAACGATGCGCCTATCAACCAATGGGATAAGAGCCAAGGTACGGCATGGCGACCAAAGAACTCACCACCGACATACGTGGGTCCTACGCGTTTACGTATTGGCTTAGCTCAATCTAAAAACGTAATGGCTGTCCGTGTACTACGTGAAGTGGGGTTGGATGACACTCGTAATTACCTAACTCGTTTTGGTTTTGATATTGATGAAGTACCTCGCTCAGAAACTATTGCTCTAGGTGCTGGCAGCTTAACACCAATGAAAGTAGCGCAAGGTTACTCAGTATTTGCGAATGGCGGCTACTACGTAGAGCCTTTCTACATCAGTCGTATTGAAACGCCATTTGGTGAAATTGAATTTGAAGCGACACCAAAAGTGGTGTGTAAGGATAATTGCGAGCAGAACGTCGCTACAGACCCAATGGCCGATGAGTTTGCAGAGCAAGATGTTGACGCGAAAGTACAATACGCGCCTCAAGTTATCTCTGAGCAGAACGCTTTCCTTGTTCGTGAAATGATGTACAGCAACATCTGGGGTGGCGGAGATTGGAGTGCTGGTACTGGTTGGAACGGTACAGGCTGGCGTGCTCAGCCATTGAAGCGTCGTGACATTGGCGGTAAAACTGGCACCACTAACGATTCAAAAGATACTTGGTACAGCGGCTACGGCCCAGGCATGGTTGCAACGGTATGGGTGGGTTTTGATAACCACAACCGCAACCTAGGTAGAACCAAAGCGAACTCAAACCTTGGCAAGAACCAGATTACAGGTGCAGAAGCTGGTGCTAAAACAGCAGAGCCTGCATGGGTAGATTTCATGGGTACAGCGTTAGCTGGCGTGCCAGCACAACGTAAAGAACTTCCGGAAAACATCATCCGTGTTCGTATCGACCGCGAAACTGGCTTACTGACAAACAAGTTCGATAGTTCATCAATGTTCGAGTACTTCGAGAAAGGCACAGAGCCAACCGAATACATCACTGAACGTTTCAATGACATCTACTCAACATCATCAGGTGAAGCCGTAGAAGAGCTGTTCTAACTAGGGTTTGTTGAACCTAGCAACATGAACCAACAAAAAGGGTTGATATGAATTCATATCAACCCTTTTTTATATCTATTATTTAATACAAACCGCTAAACTGCTTTCTCTAATTGAACTCGGATAGTGTCCGCCAGTTGCTCAAAACGTCCCTTCAATGGAGAGCCCGGTCGATATGCGACCACAATACGACGTGAAGGTGTTGGATTAACAGCCGGTACGTAACACACACCGTCTTTCTTTTTTTCCTTTGGAACGGAAAGTTGAGGTAACAAGGTAATGCCTGCCCCTGCGGCGACCATGTTACGAAGCGTCTCTAAACTGGTCGCTTTAAAGCGTTCATCATCTTTTGCACCTGCGGCAAAACAAAACCCTAACGCTTGGTCTCGTAAACAATGCCCATCGCCCAAAGCCAGTACCGTTCTCCCGTTAAGCTGCAACATGTCCACACTGTCTTGATTCGCCCATTCATGGTCGCATGGCACGGCAACACTCAATGGCTCATCGTAAACATCAATTTCTTTAAAAGAAGCCGTTTCATCAACCGCAGCCAGTACTAAACAATCCAATTTGCCATCTTCTAGCTGACTCACTAATTGATTTGTCTGTGCTTCATGCAAGTAAAGCTCAAGATCTGGAAAGCACTCTTTCAGATGAGGAATAATTTTCGGCAAGATGTATGGGCCAACGGTCGGAATAAAACCAATATGCATTGGCCCCGTCATCGCTTCACCATGCCCGCTCGCCATATCTTTAAAAGTTTTCACTTCATTAAGAATGCGCTTTGCCTGCTCGACAAGTTGTAAACCCGATTCTGTAAATATTACCTTCCTTGGGCTACGCTCGGTTAACTGAAGTCCAATTTCATCTTCTAGTTTACGTATCTGTCCGCTCAAGGTGGGCTGACTGACAAAGCACGCTTCTGCCGCTTTTCTAAAGTGCTTATGCTCTGCAAGAGCCACTAAGTATTCAAAGTCACGAATGTTCATGATCTGTCTCTTACCTCAAGTTTTAAAAAGAACAAAGGTCTGAATATAAATATTTTGGAATAAAATACTTTTGATAGAATTTACCTATCAAAACCATAACATCAAACGATTAGAACTATCAAAGGTTTTATCTAATAATGGGCTCAACGAAACGAAACAGAGCAAAGAAAAACGTTAAGCTCTGATAGAACAAAATTAAAATACTATTTAAGGAAATCAATATGTTTGCATCTAAAGAAGGTCAATCAATCCCTCAAGTAACATTCCCAACTCGCCAAGGTGATGCATGGGTTAACGTAACGACGGAAGAACTATTCAAAGATAAGACAGTTATCGTATTCAGCCTGCCAGGTGCGTTTACACCAACATGTTCTTCAAGCCACTTACCTCGTTACAACGAACTACACTCAGTGTTCAAAGAAAACGGCGTTGATGACATCCTTTGTGTTTCAGTAAACGATACGTTCGTAATGAACGCATGGAAAGCAGACCAAGAAGCTGAAAAAATCACATTCATCCCAGATGGCAACGGTGACTTCACAGACGGCATGGGTATGCTGGTTGAGAAAAACGACATCGGCTTCGGCAAACGTTCATGGCGCTACAGCATGCTGGTTAAAAACGGCGTGGTAGAAAAAATGTTCATCGAAGAAGATGTACCAGGCGACCCGTTCAAGGTTTCTGATGCAGATACTATGCTTAACTACATTGCTCCTGAGCACAAAGAGCAAGAGTCGATCACAGTATTCACTAAGCCAGGCTGTCCTTTCTGTATGAAAGCGAAACAAAACCTAATCGACAAAGGTCTAAACTACGAAGAAGTGGTGTTAGGTAAAGACGCAACAACAGTAAGCCTACGTGCAATCTCTGGTCGTACTACCGTTCCTCAAGTATTCATCGGTGGCAAACACATCGGTGGCAGCGAAGAACTAGAAGCTTTCCTAGGTTAATCACTTAGTCGCTAATAAACGCCTAGCAATTAAATAACCTAAGTAATTAAATAGCTTAGTAATACCAGCTAACCCAACCTCTTGTGGGTTAGCTATTCCAAATCACTCTTATATGAGCTTTGGAAAAGATAAAGCTTCTGACTCGCGAACTTTTAACTAACCTATAGTTAGTAACAAGAAGCAGTTAGTAACAAAAAGCTGAATCACAAGCTAAACCTAATAAAACAGAATCACAAAACTGAACCGCTATCCTGACTCTCAACAAATCACCAGAGTTGGAGGGGTTTGTTCAAACTAAATTTAGCCATTGCGAGAAGATTATTATGAAACAAGTCAATGTAGATGTAGCAGTTATCGGGGGCGGTACGGCAGGTCTAGGTTCTTACCGCGCTGCAAAAGCACACACTGACAGTGTTGTGATGATTGAAGGCGGCCCTTACGGTACAACCTGTGCTCGTGTTGGTTGTATGCCATCGAAACTGCTTATTGCAGCTGCAGAAAGCGTACACCAAATAGAGAAAGCTCCGGCTTTTGGCGTTCACCCACAAGGTGATATCGTGATTAACGGCCGTGAAGTGATGGATCGAGTGAAGTTTGAGCGTGACCGTTTTGTTGGTTTTGTTTTAGAAGGTGTTGATGAAATCCCAGAGCAAGACAAGATCTCTGGTTACGCAAAGTTCTTAGATGACAACACGCTACAAATTGATGATCACACGGTTGTCACCGCTAAACGTATTGTTATAGCAACCGGTTCTCGCCCTGCATATCCTGCAGTTTGGAATGAGCTTGGTGACCGTCTGATCATTAACGACGACGTGTTCAGCTGGGATGATTTACCGGAATCAGTCGCAGTATTTGGACCTGGTGTTATTGGGCTTGAGCTTGGTCAGTCACTGCACCGCTTGGGTGTAAAAACAAAACTGTTCGGTTTAGGTGGTCAAGTAGGCCCAGTAACCGACCCAGAGATCATGGCTTACGCAGACAAAGCTTTCAATGAAGAGTTCTACCTAGATGCTGACGTAAAAATCGAAAGCATGAAGCGTATTATGACTGAATCAGGCGAAGTTCGCGTCGAAATCCAGTTCATCAATAAGCAAGGTGAACTAGAAACCAACATCGTTGAGTTCGTACTGGCAGCAACAGGTCGTCGTCCTAATACAGACAAGCTTGGACTAGAAAATACCTCTCTAGAACTTGATGAGCGTGGTGTTCCAATCGCAGACCACTACACGCTACAAACATCGCTACCATCAGTATTCATTGCAGGTGATGCAAGCAACCAACTGCCTCTACTACATGAAGCAGCAGACCAAGCTCGTATTGCGGGCGACAACGCAGGTCGTTTTCCTGAAATTCGAGCAGGCTTACGCCGCTCTAAAATTTCAGCGGTATTCTCTGACCCGCAAATCGCGATGGTTGGTGAAACGTACAAAGAGATCACAACACGATTGGGCACATGTGGTTGTTTCGCAACAGGTGAAGTGTCGTTTGAGAGCCAAGGTCGTTCACGAGTGATGCTACGCAACAAAGGTATCCTGCACGTTTACGGCGAACAAGGCACTGGTCGCTTCCTTGGTGCTGAGATGATGGGACCAAATGCGGAACACTTGGCGCACCTATTAGCTTGGGCACATCAGAATAAGATGACGATTTCGGAAATGCTAGACATGCCTTTCTACCACCCAGTGATTGAAGAAGGTGTACGGACAGCACTACGTGACTTGAATGCGAAACTGCACCTAGGTCCAGAGACGGTGAAACACTGTCTAGATTGCGGACCGGGCTGTTAATCTCAGATTATCGTTAGCAGTTAGCAGTTAGCAAACACTAGATACTAAAAAGGAAAGCCATTGGCTTTCCTTTTTTTGCAACGAGCAAATAACAGACTCCCTATTACGCTCCTTCGTCACTATCGGAAATGACGATAATTTTCACAATATGGTAGGAACAAAATCCTCTACGTCATTCCAGAACCGAGGGACGAGGTATCTGGAGTCTCTTGAAGCCATAGCCTGTCGCTAAATACTTAGCAGTTACTTCTCAGCAGCAATCACAGAGATTTCAACAAGTAGCGCTTCGCGAGCCATATCGCCAGTCACACATGCGCGAGCTGGAGCGTGACCTTCTGGTACCCATGCATCCCAAACTGCGTTCATTTCTTGGAAATCTTTCATGTCTTTCAAGTAAATCGTTGCTGACAGCATGTGCTCTTTGTCGCTGCCTGCTTGCTCAAGTAGCACTTCTACTTTATCTAGCATCGTCTGTGTTTGCTCAGTGATGTCTTTGGTTGCATCAGCACACACTTGGCCACATAGGTAGATAGTGCCGTTGTGTTTCACAATACGGCTCATGCGTTGTTTGGTGTCTTGGCGCTCAATCATCGACTTTCTCTCTCTGTGTCACCGTGATCCAATATCTTGTGACGTGTTATTATCAGGGCAATAAGCATAACGCGAATCAAACCCAAGATGACATGCATTCATTGCAATAAAAGTGAAAAAATCCGTAACAAACTCGGTCGCTGCCAGCGTTGCATGAATCAGCTGATGGTGTTGTCGATTTTGAGTTGGGGAGTATGGTGGCTATTTTTCAGAGAAGATCCAAAAACCATCAATGCCATCGCTTTGATGATGGCCGCTTTCGCGTTCAGTGGTTTGTTGTCGCTGCATTGGTTCATGAAGTTTGTCGTGCTGCCTTTAAGGAACAAAAAGCATTAATAACGAGATTGGTTGGATAGAGGATAACGGCTAAGTGCTAGATTCAATACACAAAGAATTAATCTCAACTCGAGTTATCATCACTTCTCAAACAACAGATAGAAAAAAGCCCCAGAACCAATCGATTCTAGGGCTTTCTTAGAAAATTCTAAGAAAAAGCAGTGGTACTTTAATAGACCGGACTTTTCTTAATTTGTTCCCAAAAAAGATCAGATTTTTGATCTTTTTTTAGGGAGCTACAAAATCAATGCGTTATGCCACATTAACCTTTGCGATAATCTGCTCTACCAAGTTTACTTCCAAGGCCACTTCATCACATGCATGTTGACGAGGGCACTGGTCACAATCTTTCAGTACTTTCTCTGGCAACAAAGATTTTGAAGTTGGTAAGAAGTCATGCTTCATAAAGAACTCAGGAGTGCGCGTCAGTACAAACACCTTCTTGATGGCCATTTGTCGTGCTTTATCAACCAAGTGTTGCACAATCGCCGTACCCTGCCCTTGACCTTGCCAGCCAGCTTCCACACCAAGTGAGCGAATTTCTGCTAAGCCAGAGTCATACACATAGAGTGATGCACAACCAGTGACTTCACCATGATGTTCTGCGACCGCAAACGAGCCAATATCACGCACCAGTTCATTACGAGAGCGAGGTAGGTTTTCACCCATATTCGCCCAGTAGGCCACCATGCCTTCTAATGCTTCAATATCGGTCAGACGAGCAGGACGAACCTTCACAATAGAAGTGTCACGCTGTGATAAACGTTTCTCTGCTTGGTCAACCGCGTAAGCCACCTGCTGTGGTGATACACCGCCTAGCGCACTACGTTTTTCAAGACACGATTCAATGGTTAGGATGTCATACACATCCTCTTCTATCACCTCAGAGAACTCTTTCATCTCTGCGATGGTTAATTCTTCTAATGCGCAGCCTTTTGCAATCGCCGCCACTACCGTTACACCGACAATGTGGTGAGCTTCACGGAAAGGAATGCCTTTCGCTACTAGATAATCAGCCAGTTCAGTTGAGTTCGCGTAGCCTTGTTTTGCCGCTTCAAGTGTACGCTCGCCGTTCACTTTAATACCGTCAAAACACAATGCCGCCATTTCCATACAATCATTCCAAGTATCTAAAGCGTCGAACAGACCTTCTTTATCTTCTTGCATGTCTTTGTTGTACGCCAAAGGCAGAGCTTTCACTGTCATCATCATTGCGGCTAATGAGCCATAAACACGGCCAGTTTTGCCACGAATCAATTCTAGCGCATCAGGGTTTTTCTTTTGTGGCATCAGAGATGAACCTGACGTCACGGTATCCGCTAACTCGATGAAGTTTGATTCACCTGAGTTGTAGAAAATCATATCTTCTGCAAGACGTGAAAGGTGAAGCATTGAAATAGAAGCGATCGACATCAGCTCCATCACATGGTCACGGTCAGAAACTGAATCTAGAGAGTTGCGCGTTGCACGACGGAAACCTAAGTTGTGAGCTAACTCTTCACGGTCCATCGGGTAAGCAGTTCCTGCAAGGGCACCAGAACCCAGCGGACATGTATCTAGACGCTTAATCGCATCATTCAAACGTGAATAGTCACGCTCAAGCATTTCAACGTAAGCCAAGCACCAGTGAGCAAAAGTTACCGGCTGAGCACGCTGTAAGTGAGTGTAGCCAGGAAGCACGGTTTCTTGATGCTGAGAAGCAACATTCACCATTTGGCTCTGCAGACGATCAAGCGCTAGCAACAGTTGGTTGCCTTGTTGACGACACCATAGCTTAAGGTCTGTCGCCACTTGGTCGTTACGAGAACGGCCAGTGTGGAGCTTTTTACCTAAATCACCGACTTTGCCGATAAGTTGTTGCTCAACCCAGCTGTGAATATCTTCTGCATCAGAACGTAAGATCTGTTCAGGGTCTTCCATCACTTCAAGTTTTAGCTCATTCAGCGCTAACTCAAGCTTCTGTTGCTCTTCTTCTGTTAATACGTTGACCGATTGTAGAGCTTTTGACCAGGCAATTGAGCCCACAATGTCTTGCTCAGCCAATCGGTAATCAAAACGAAGAGAATCGTTAAAATCTTTAAACCGGGTGTCTGCTGCTTGGGTAAATCTACCGCCCCATAATGCCATTGTGTATCTCCTAATTGCACAGTGCTCACTGTTTTTGCAAATGATAATTCTGATTAAGATTCAGTATTTTTCTGATGGTTTAAACTTACGGCAATTCAAAATGAAAATAAAGTATTAATTCATTATTTTCACATATTTATTCACAAAAAGTTCAATCCATTGATTATTTCATTGTGGAGCGTGAATTATATGCCATTCGATAGTAAAAACCGAAGCTGATTTATTAAACAAACAGAAAGCAAAAAGCCCACTCACTAATCAATAGTGAATGGGCTTTGCATAATAATGTCTGTTTACTGGCCTTCAACCTTTCGCGGAGGCTAGCTCACTAACTCATAGTTAGGATTACTTTTGACTATTCAAAGCACGGATACGGCTTGATAGTGAGTAAAGACGGATGAAGCCTTCAGCATGGCTTTGGTCGTAAACTTCATCTTCACCAAAGGTTGCAAATTCTTCTGAGTACAAACTGTTGTCAGAACGTTTCTGAGTCACCGTTGCATGGCCTTTGTAAAGCTTAATAACCACTTCACCATTTACGTCTTGTGCTAGTTCATCTGTCGCCGCAAGAATTGACTTACATAGCGGAGTGAACCAACGACCATCGTATACAAGGTGAGAAGCTTTAACACCTAGCTCTTCACGGAATTCGAATGCCGCTTTATCAAGAACCAGTTGCTCTACTGCACGCAGTGCTTCCATCATGATTGTGCCACCTGGAGTTTCGTAACAACCACGAGACTTCATACCAACAAGACGGTTCTCTACGATATCTATACGACCAACACCGTGCTTAGCACCCTTCTCATTGAGGTAAACCAGTGCGTTGTATGGCGTCATTGCTTCGCCATCTACCGCTACCACTTCGCCTTTTTCAACTTTCAGCGTTACTGTTTCAGATTCGTTTGGTGCTTGCTCTGGATCTACCGTCCAAGCCCAGCAATCTTCATCAGGTGCATTCCATGTATTTTCCAGAACACCGCCTTCTGTAGAGATGTGCCATGCGTTTGCATCACGTGAGTAAATCTTAGTAAGAGAAGCAGTACAAGGAATGTTACGCTCAGCTAGGTAATCTAGACACTCTTCACGGCTCACTAGATCCCACTCACGCCATGGCGCAATTACGTGTAGATCTGGTGCCAGTGCAGCGAATGCGCCTTCAAAACGAACTTGGTCATTACCTTTACCTGTACAACCGTGACAAAGTGCGTCAGCGCCAACTTTACGCGCTACTTCAACCTGTGCCTTCGCGATGATTGGACGCGCCATTGAAGTGCCTAGTAGGTATTTACCTTCGTAGTAAGCACCTGTTTTTAGCGTTGGGTAGATGTAGTCTGCGACCATTTCTTCTTTAAGGTCAGCGATGTAACATTCAGATGCTCCAGACGCTTTTGCTTTTTCTTCGATGCCAATCAGCTCTTCATCACCTTGGCCTACATCAGCAACAAATGCGATAACTTCGCAGTCATAGTTCTCTTTCAACCATGGAATGATTACTGATGTGTCTAGACCGCCAGAGTAGGCTACTACAACTTTCTTTACGTTAACTTTGCTCATTTTCTTTCTCCTAGTTTCCATACTGCACATGGCGGTCAGCGTTGGAAATGACTTTAATAGTTATATGTTTGTACTAAATTTTTTTGTCTAAATTCTTTAAGTAGTAACTCGTTGTGAGGCCTACTGAGGTAAAAACTGTGTTCCTATACTTTTACCTGAAAAAAGTTGTGTTAGTTTTTCTGGATATCGCCAAGTAGCAACTTCGATAGGTCGTCCTAAGTCGTTAGCAGCTTCTAGTGCGGCTTGTACCTTGACGATCATGCCATCGGTAATCACTTTACCGGTAATCAGGTCATCGGCTTGTTTTTGGTTAAGGCTTGGAATGAGGTGGCCTTTGCCATCCAACACACCACTGACATCAGAAAGTAGCACCAATTCAGCATCGAGTGCGCCAGCAACGGCAACCGCCGCTTGGTCTGCATTGACGTTCATCAGTTGGCCTTGTTCAGTCAAACCAATCGAGCTAATGATTGGCAATGCGCCAGCATTAAGAATGGCTTGTAGAACAGTTGAGTCTCCCGGCTCCGCTTTGCCTACCGCGCCCAGTTCAGGATCCAGTTCGCTCACTTTACATAAGCCGCCATCTGCTAGGCTCAAACCAACAGCGTTGATGCCATCTTTAATCGCCTGACCTTGAAGCAGTTTGTTAGCCGTGCCCGCTAGTGCACCGGCGATCACAGGGATTTGGTCGTAAGGGGTAACACGTAGCCCCTCTTTCTTCACCGTCTTTAGGTTTAAATTCTTCATCAAGTCATCAACAAGGTAGCCGCCACCGTGCACAATCACGATTGGTCGTTGTGCCTGTTGTTGGTAAGCAGAAATTGCACCAAATAACTTGCTAAGTGTTTCACCACAAGATAGCGCAGCGCCACCTAACTTTATGATTAATGGTTGATTATTCAGACTCATATCTGGATTCCTTTACACTAACGCAGTTAATGGTGCAAAACCATAACGTAAATTTAAACACTGCATCGCTTGACTAGATGCACCCTTTAATAAGTTATCAATCGCTGAAACAACGATGATGTGCTGACCTTGAACCTTCCAACCTAAATCGCAGAAAGGTGTCTGTTCTACATCTTGAATTCTTGGCAGTGTCTCTTCGAGTAATCTCACTGCTGGCTTCCCTTGATAAGCTTTCTCAAAGGCTTCTTGTATCTGTTTTTCTGTCACGCCTTCAGCCAACTTCATGGTAATGGTTGCCAAAATACCGCGCTTAAAATTCCCTAGGTGCGGTGTGAAAATCACATCACATCCTAGATGGGCAGCCATTTCAGGTTGATGACGGTGGTTAAATACACCATAGGCTTGCAGGCTTACTTCACAGAAGCTGTTAACCATACTCGCCTTTCGACCAGCACCCGTTACACCACTGGTCGCGTTAATCACTGGCCATTGGTTTGTATCAAGTAGCTTTGCTTCCACAAGAGGTTTAATCGCCAATTGGGAGGCCGTTGGGTAGCAACCCGCTACTGCGACAAGTTGAGCTTCTTTAATTTCTTGCTCATTCCACTCAGCTAATCCGTAAGCCGCTTTATCTAGCCATTGTTCGTGTTGATGCTCAAAGCCGTAGAACTCTTCGTAAAAATTTTCACCTTTCACTCTGAAGGCACCTGACAGATCGAATACTTGGCACCCATTTTCAAGAAAGATGGGTGCTAGGTCGTGACTGACTTCATGCGCGGTTGCTAAGAAAATCACATCAGACTGCTTTGCCACTTCTTCAGGATTGGTTAACGGCTGTACTGGCATATCAATCAAGCCAGCTAACTTACCGTGCAATGCTGCAATAGGTTTGCCTGCATCTACACTATTGGCTGAGACATATAAACCTGATAGCGTGAGCTCAGGGTGTCTGTTTATCATTAGAGCCAGTTCTGCTCCTGTGTAGCCGCTTGCGCCAATGATCGTGGTTTTCAACATCTCAACACATCCATTCTTGAGGTAAGTAACATTTCAAATTTGACTATTCATACTTAATTTTTAGCTTTATTTGATTTCTTATGCATTAAATATGATTTAATATGTGTTTTACCGACTTATGGTTTTCCTGTCAATAGTAGAAGTGAAGATAATATGCAATTACCGAGTTTTCTTGAGGTCTATAAAGGCCTAATTTCCACAGACTCTATTAGCTCTACCGATCCAAGCTGGGATCATGGCAACGAAAAAGTCATAGAAAAAATGGCGCAATGGTTTAAAGACCTGGGCTTTAGCGTTGAAGTAGTGGAAGTCGAACCCGGCAAGCATAATATGGTTGCGAAGATGGGTTCTGGTGAAGGTGGCTTGCTACTTGCGGGACACAGCGACACGGTTCCCTTCGATGAAGGACGTTGGAACTTCAACCCTCATGCGCTTACTGAACACAACAATCGCTTCTACGGACTAGGCACCGCAGATATGAAAGGCTTTTTCGCTTTCGTTTATGAAGCTGCGAAGAAAATGGATTGGAGCAAACAAACCAAACCACTTTATGTATTAGCCACCTGTGACGAAGAAACCACCATGCTAGGTGCTCGTCATTTCACGGAAAATGCACCATTTAAGCCGGATTACTGCATTATTGGTGAGCCAACCAGCCTAGTGCCGATTCGCGGTCACAAAGGTCACGTGGCAAATGCAGTGCGAGTAACGGGCAAATCAGGCCACTCTTCAGATCCAGCTTTAGGCGTCAACGCCATCGAGATCATGCATGAAGTATTGTTTGCTTTAATGCAACTGCGTGACAAGTTAGTAAAAGAGTATCATCACCCTGGTTTTGCGATTCCAAGTCCTACTCTAAACCTGGGACATATCCACGGTGGCGACAGCGCCAACCGTATCTGTGGTTGTTGTGAACTGCACTATGATGTTCGTCCTTTACCAGGCATCAGCTTAGATGGCTTGGATAACATGCTGCGTAGCGCACTTAAAGAAGTCGAAGCAAAATGGCCGGGCAGAATTGAGATTACTCCATTGCACGAACCTATTCCGGGTTACGAGTGTCAGCACGATCATCCCTTTATTGGTGGAATGGAATCGGTGTGTGAAACTGAATCTCAAACCGTGAACTACTGCACAGAGGCACCTTTCCTTCAAGAGTTGTGTCCAACCTTAGTACTGGGCCCAGGTTCAATTGATCAAGCTCACCAACCCGACGAATTCCTGAGCTTCGATTTTATTGACCCAACGATTGATGTTCTAAGTAAATCGATCCGTAAATATTGTTTCTAGTTACCCACTATCCATTCGATATTTTCCGATAAAAGCCACCCTAAAAAGTGGCTTTTATTCTGCCATCCCTGATATAGCCGCAATCTTGTAATTAAATTTCACTTTTTCCCTAAGTTTTGAAAAATTTACTTCTCCCGCATTTTTAAACCTAATAATTGCAAACTTAGAATGCTTTATTTGACTAGATACAGCACTTTTCGCTAGATTGTGTACTTAACAAGGAACAATGGATGTAATTTTTTTACGAGGCAGGATGACAATGAACGAGAAATACGCCGCTCTCAAGAGTAACGTAAGCATGCTGGGACGCTTGCTAGGTAACACAATCCAAGATGCACATGGTGACGTTATCTTAGAGAAAGTGGAGACTATCCGTAAACTTTCCAAATCCGCCCGCGCAGGCAACAAAGCTGACCGTGACAGCCTAGTTGAAGAAATTAAAAACCTGCCGAACGAACAACTCACTCCTGTTGCTCGTGCATTTAACCAATTTCTCAACCTCACTAACATGGCAGAGCAATACCACACGATCTCTCGCCACTGTGAGGAGCATGTTTGTGAACCAGATGTGCTGCAATCTCTATTTTCCAAATTAAATCAAAATGACATCAGCAAGCTAGACGCAGCTCAAGCTGTTCGCGATCTGAACATTGAACTCGTTTTGACTGCTCACCCAACAGAAATTACTCGTCGCACCATGATCAACAAGTTGGTTAAGATCAACGAGTGTCTGTCTAAATTAGAATTAAGCGACCTATCACATAAAGAGCGCGTGAAAACCGAACGTCGCCTAGAGCAGCTTATCGCGCAAGGTTGGCACTCTGATGTGATTCGTCAGCAACGCCCGACACCACTTGATGAAGCTAAGTGGGGCTTTGCGGTTGTAGAAAACTCTCTATGGGAAGCTGTGCCTGATTTCCTACGTGATATGGATAGCCGACTAAAAGGTTACCTTGGTGAAGGCCTACCAATTGATGCACGCCCTGTCCACTTCTCATCTTGGATGGGCGGTGACCGAGATGGTAACCCATTCGTAACGCACACCATCACCAAAGAAGTACTGCGCCTATCTCGCTGGAAAGCCGCTGATCTGTACCTAGGTGACGTGAACGAGCTGATTACCGAACTGTCGATGACCAAGTGTAATGATGCCGTTCGTGAATTGGCTGGCGATGAGCACGAAGCTTACCGTGCCATCCTCAAAAGCCTACGCACTCTGCTGAACAACACGCTAGAAGTGCTTGATGCAAAACTGCACGATGCTGAAGTACCGAAGAAAGAAACACTACAGAACATCGACCAACTTTGGACTCCGCTTTACGCGTGTTACCAATCGCTGCACGAATGTGGCATGGGCGTAATCGCGGATGGTTCTCTGCTTGATACCCTGCGTCGCCTGAAAGCATTCGGTGTGCACCTAGTGCGTCTCGATGTTCGTCAAGAAAGTACACGTCACTCAGATGTGCTGTCTGAACTGACTCGCTACCTAGGCATTGGCGATTACGACCAGTGGAGTGAGCAAGACAAGGTTGCTTTCTTAACTAATGAATTAAGCTCAAAACGCCCGCTGCTACCACGCGACTGGGAGCCATCTGAACAGGTCAAAGAGGTTTTAGACACCTGTAAAGTGGTTGCTGCTCAACCTCGTGAAGCCTTCGGTGCTTACGTGATTTCTATGGCTCGTACTGCATCAGATGTACTGGCTGTTCACTTGCTGCTACAAGAATGTGGTTGCCCGTACCGCATGGACGTATGTCCTCTGTTCGAAACGCTAGACGACTTGAACAACTCAGAAGCGGTAATGAAACAGTTAATGAGCATCGACTTGTACCGTGGCTTTATCCAGAACCACCAAATGGTGATGATTGGATATTCTGACTCAGCGAAAGATGCCGGCGTAATGTCTGCAGGTTGGGCTCAGTACGACGCGATGGACAAACTGGTTAAGGTTTGTGAAGAAGAAGGCATTGAGCTGACTCTATTCCACGGCCGTGGCGGTACAGTTGGTCGTGGTGGTGCACCAGCGCACGCAGCCCTACTTTCTCAGCCACCTAAGAGCTTGAAAGGCGGCTTACGTGTAACAGAACAAGGCGAAATGATCCGCTTTAAGCTTGGCCTACCAGATGTTGCCGTAAACAGTTTCAACTTATACGCAAGTGCGATTCTAGAAGCGAACCTTCTGCCGCCACCTGAGCCAAAACAAGAGTGGCGCGACCTAATGGAAGTTCTGTCTCAAGTCTCTTGCGAGGCTTACCGCAACGTGGTTCGTGGTGAAGAGAAATTCGTACCTTACTTCCGTCAAGCGACGCCTGAACTGGAGCTAGGTAAACTACCTCTTGGTTCTCGCCCTGCAAAACGCAACCCGAACGGAGGCGTAGAAAGCCTACGTGCAATTCCGTGGATCTTCTCTTGGAGCCAAAACCGTTTAGTTCTTCCTGCATGGTTAGGCGCTGGTGAAGCGATTCAATACTCAGTAGACCAAGGCCATCAAGCGCTACTTGAAGAGATGTGTCGTGAATGGCCATTCTTCTCGACTCGCCTCGGCATGCTAGAAATGGTGTACTCTAAGTGCAACATGGAAATTGCCAAGTACTACGATCAACGTCTTGTTGACGAAGAACTGTTACCTCTAGGTGAATTACTGCGTGAACAGCTGCAAAAAGACATCAAAGCAGTGCTGAATGTAGAAAATAACGAGAACTTGATGCAAAGCGACCCTTGGGGGCTTGAATCGATTCGTCTACGTAACATCTATGTTGAGCCACTAAACATGCTTCAAGCAGAGCTGCTTTACCGAACTCGTAAGTGTGAGACACCACCAGCAGAGCTAGAAGAAGCACTAATGGTGACGATTGCAGGTATTGCTGCTGGTATGCGAAATACAGGTTAATTAGCGAACCCTACTATAATCTAAGTAGCATTTACCTCTAAAAAAAGAACAAAAGGTCGCCATGTGCGACCTTTTTATTTTGCCATAAAATAATTAATGAGTATTTTGTCAGTTTTTCGGGTTATTTTGTCCATGTATTCTACTTTATGCTTATTATTTAGATATACTACTGCTCCGCTGCGGAAACACTCCAAAAAAATAATCTGCAGCAACTTGACCAATAAACTGGTCAACCTAGGTGATAAACGGCTTTGTAAGGTGACATAACCAACCGATGAGTTGGTGCTACTTAGACATAACCAATATAACGTGCCATTAGAAGCACACTTGTTGTTTAAGTATTTGTTTACTGTTTACCATTTGGATTTCAGACATGTCATTACCACACGTAATTCTAACCGTTTTAAGTACACGCGATGCTACTGGTTACGATATCACAAAAGAATTCTCCGCAAGCATTGGTTACTTCTGGAAAGCTAGCCACCAACAAGTTTACCGCGAGCTAAATAAAATGGCTCAGAACGACCAGGTAACTTGCGTGCTTGAGCCTCAAGAAGGCAAACCTGATCGTAAAGTTTACTCTATCACTGATGCAGGCCGTGGCGCGCTAGGTGAATGGTTTGAACAACCAACTGCACACCCAACTGTTCGTGACGAGTTCTCAGCTAAGCTAATGGCTTGTGCTGTGCAACCTTCTGACGCTTACCGCGTACAACTTGCTGAGCTAGTAGAAGAGTCTCGCAAACTGGTTTCTCACTACAAAGAAATCGAAGCAGCTTACTACGCAACGCCATCGACGCTAGACAAGCAAGCACGCCTTGAACGCCTAACGCTTCGTCGTAACCTACTTATCCGTGAAGCATGGATTGTATGGGCTGAAGAAGTACTGCTTGAACTTGGCGCTCTTGCTTAAGTTAAGCTAGAAGCTGAAAAGCAAAAGGCTTGAACTCTTAGAGTCCAAGCCTTTTTTGTATCTATAAGATTTGAGAGGTACAGCCGATGGCTTTTTATCCGAGCCTGAACTTAACTACAAGGCAGCGACTTATGGACGAACACCCAAAGTATGGCAAAGTGCATAAGTCATTTCTGCACGGTTTAGCGTGTAGAAGTGGAAGTCTTTCACACCTTCACGGCTCAACGTACGAACCATATCGATCGCTTGACTAGCACCCACTAACTGGCGAGTCGTTGGATCATCATCCAAACCTTCAAATTGCTTGGCCATCCAGCCCGGAACTTTCACGTTATTCATCGCAGCAAAGCGAGACGCCTGCTTGAAGTTAGAAACAGGTAAGATGCCCGGTACGATTTCAACATCGATACCTGCCGCCACACAGCGATCACGGAAACGTAAGTAACTTTCTACATCAAAAAAGAATTGCGTGATGGCACGGTTAGCGCCAGCATCCACTTTACGCTTCAAGTTAATAAGGTCTGATTGAGCACTTTTTGCTTCAGGGTGAACCTCAGGGAAAGCTGCAACAGAGATATCAAAGTCGTGGCGAGATTTAAGCAGCTCAACCAAGTCAGATGCATACATATCTGGAGCGCCACCGCCTGTTGGGATATCACCACGCAACGCAACAATGCTCTCAATGCCATTTGCCCAGTAATCATCAGCAATTTGAATCAGCTCTTCACGGCTAGCATCAATACACGTTAAATGTGGTGCAGCAATTAGGCCTGTTTGGTTCTTAATTTCTTTAATAATTGAGTGGGTACGATCACGCTCACCCGAGTTTGCACCGTAGGTTACTGATACAAATTTTGGTTGGAGTGTTTTAAGACGGTGAACAGAATTCCACAAGGTCTCTTCCATCTTCTCACTGCTTGGTGGAAAAAACTCAAATGACACATTGATGTTGTCAGAAAGCTCAGCGATATTCTGATTTAAAGCGTCTATATGGCCTGCGTGTGTGTATCCCATCTTACTCTCCCTGTGGCAAAAACAACCACTAAAACTCAAATCCTTAAACGACGTTTAGACGTCTATATGTCTGTAGAATGTATTGAATACGATTTAATGTCAACAGATCCATTATGAATTTTTCTCAAGTAGATCGTGAGAAAAACTCAAGTCGATAGGTGAGTTGCCAAGAAGAAATAATGTAAAAAAAGGCTGAAAAACACATCGTGCTTCCAGCCTTATTTATCTTAGTGAATAGTATGCTATTTAGAATTTAAAACAGGCTAGACATTCTGTTTAGATCAGATTGAATTGCACCTGCCGTCACTTCACGCCCCGCTCCTGGGCCACGAATAACCAATGGATTATCTTTGTACCATTTGCTCTCAATCGCAAAGATGTTATCGCAAGGCAGTAAGTTAGCCAGCGCATGCTCTTTCGACAACGCCTCCACACCGACCGTTGCCTTGCCGTTCTTCTCTAAACGCGCTACGTAACGTAAAACCTTCTGCTGAGAGTGCGCTTTTTCTAAACGCTCGGCCAGTTCTTCACTCAACACAGAAGCCTTATCAAAGAAATCATCCACTGATAAATCTTGCAGCGCTTCAGGTACTAGCGATTCGACTTTTACGTTTTCAGGCTCGATCTCTAAACCAGATTCACGCGCTAGAATCACCAACTTACGCATTACGTCTGAACCATCTAAGTCAGCACGTGGGTCTGGTTCAGTAAGGCCTTGTTGCCATGCTAAGTCGACCAACTCACTGAACGGTACTGTGCCATCAAACTGTTGGAACAACCAAGACAACGTGCCTGAGAAAATGCCAGACAACGCAATGATGTCATCGCCACTCTCACGCAGGTCGCGTACCGTGTGGTTAATCGGCAAACCTGCACCAACGGTCGCGTTGTATAACCAGTGACGGCTGATCTTAGCAAACGCATCTTGCACCTGATGGTAATACTCACTTGATGCAGAGCCTGCAACCTTGTTGGCCGAGATCAAATGAATGCCTTGTTGTGCGATTTGCAGATATTTTGCTGCAAGCACTGGGCTCGCTGTAACATCAAGAACCACCGCTTCATCGTAACCCTGAATCGAACCTAAGCGCTCTAACCAATCGTTACCATTATTAGCAATCGCTTCATCATCAAAACGCTTACTAACAGACGTCGCATCAATGCCTTGATCGTCAAACCAATAGGTTTGGCTATCAACCACCGCAACCAACTCAAAGTTCATTCCACGACGCTTTTCAAGTTCAGCCTTTTGCTCAGCAAACAGGCTTAACCAACTTGAACCAATGTTGCCCTTACCACATAAGGCAATCGCCACACGCTTCTGTGCTTGAAACAATTGAGAATGAATGCCTTTCACTAAGCTTGAGGTTTCACTCTTACGAATCACTGCGACCAAGCTTAAGCCTGAATTCGCTTCTGAGATAAATTCAACCGGTGAGCTCTTTAGTTGCTGGTAGAAGCCGTAGCAATGGTTCGGGTTTTTAGTCACACCCGCACCCACTGCAGCAATCAGAGAGAAACCTTCCTTTAGTTTGATTTCAGCTTCAATCGCATGGTCTTGTAGGTATTCCAGAGCACCACCAGCGATCTCTTCTGTGTAAGCAAGACGCAAGCAATGTTGATCCGGTTCAAGTTCATAAGCAAGTGGCTCTAGTTGAGCACGCTTAAGACCTTCCAACACTTCACTTTCTAGACGGTCGAAATCATGTCCGTGACCAAACGTCAGTTGCACGATAAGAACTTCATCTAAAGAGGTAATAATTTTTGCACCGCGACCTGAAGCCAGTACTCGCTCTATCTGTGTAGAGCCCGCCTCTGGCTGGTAACTGCAGCGTAAGCTCAGATCCATAGCACTTTGAGCCACAGGTTGTAGCGTTCGGCTATGAAGCACAGGAGCCGCTAGACGAGCCAGTTCACTCGCTTCATCAAGGCGAAGTAAAGGTAACAAACACGCATCTGAAACTAAACGAGGATCAGCGCTGTATACACCAGCCACGTCACTCCAAATCGTTACGCGTTCAACTTCTGCCAAAGCACCAATCACTGTCGCCGAGTAATCCGAACCGTTGCGGCCGAGCAGCACTGTTTCGCCCTCGCAGTTCTGAGCCATAAAGCCAGTAATCACTACACGGCAATGCGTATGCTGAGCCAAAACTTCTTTAATCAGAGGGTAAGAACGTGCGCGATCAACTTCAGGTTGAGCGCCCACTTCTGCTCGTAAAAAAGCACGCGCATCTTGAGCGACGGCTTGTAAATCATTTTGGCACAACAAAGCCGCCAACAAGCGTGAAGACCAAACTTCGCCATGACCAAGCACTTGCGCTTTTTGCACTTCACTTAGAGGAGCAGTTAACTCTCCTAAAGCGGTGAATTCTTGTTGGATGGTTGCCGTTAGTTGCACTGCGAGCTCACCTTCAAGAAGCACTTCAATCAGCTCTAGTTGGAACTGACGAAGAGTTTGTAGGCACTCATGGGCAATACGACCATCTTTATCGAGAGCTTCAACAAACTCTATCAAGCGGTTGGTTGTTTTACCTGCGGCAGATACCACAACCAAATCGGTTGCTGATGAATATTCTCTAAGAATGTTCACAACGCGTTGGTAACATTCAGGGTTCGCTAAGCTGCTACCACCAAATTTATGTAGCTGGCGAAAGGTTGTCATTATTAACCCTCCCCTTCAGCGATAAAGCGTTTTGTCTTTTCAAAGGCTTGCTTGAGATCGTCAATCAAATCTTCAGCGTCTTCTAAACCAACCGAAAGGCGTAATAGTTGCTGAGAGATCCCCGCTTCTGCCAAGGCTTCTTCACCCATTGCACGGTGAGTCATCGACGCAGGGTGACAAATCAAGCTTTCAACACCGCCCAAAGACTCAGCTAAAGAGAACAGCGCTAACTCGCCAACAAAGTATTTAAGCGCCTCAAATGAGCCTGAAAATTCAAAGCTCAGCATTGAACCAAAGCCAGACTGCTGTTTCTTCGCAATATCATGACCTGGGTGGTCAGATAAACTTGGGTGATAAATAGTGCCAACAAGATCTTGCTGCTGTAGCGAAGTTAAGATTTCACGCGAGCTCTCTTCATGAACACGCATACGAGCCCCAAGCGTACGAATACCACGTAGCGTCATGTAGCTATCAAACGGTGTGCCGGTCGCACCGATGCAGTTGCCCCACCAAGCTAACTCTTCAGCGTGCTCTTCCGTCTTGGTAACGACCACACCACCAATCACGTCTGAGTGACCATTAATGAATTTCGTTGTTGAGTGGATAACAAAATCGGCACCTAGCTCTAACGGCTTTTGGAACACAGGCGTCAAAAACGTATTATCAACAGCAACCAATGCACCCACTTCTTTTGCTTTACGGCAAGTTTCAGCAATATCAACAACGCGAACCAGTGGGTTCGATGGAGTCTCTAATAAGATCAGCTTAGGCTTAAGTGCGATCGCCGCATCTAGCGCAGCTTGATCCGATTGATCAACAAACAGCACTTTAAAATCGCCTTTAAGCGAACGCGTGTTAAATAGACGGTAAGTACCACCATAACAATCGTGTGGTGCGACAATAAGATCATCACCACCTAAGAAAGTAGACACCCATAAGTTAAGCGCCGACGTGCCACAGTTAGTCACAACGGCACCTTTACCAGACTCCAGTTCAAACAGAGCAGTTTCTAATAAACCACGGTTTGGGTTACCAGAACGGGTGTAATCGTACTTTGGCACTTCACCAAAAGCGGGAAAACCGTAGTTAGTCGACAGATAAATAGGTGGAACTACGGCATGATGTTGAGTGTCTGACTCGATGCCAGTACGTACGGCGATGGTTGCTGGCTTCCGGCTGCTCATAGGTGCTTCCTTACAAGTTTGGCGTCTGGGTATCACAGCAGCTTGTGGGGTTTTTGCGGCTGTGTTAGATATATGTTATTCACTTTACTTTCATAAACGCGAGACGTCAACACTTCTAGACGTCTATATGTCTTTGCTTATGGCAGTAAATCCCGCTAAAATCACCACTATTAATTTATTCTAACAACTAAAGTGATGAAGGTACGCAATGGCCGACTGGAATGGTGAATACATAAGCCCATATGCTGAGCATGGAAAGAAAAGCGAACAAGTAAAGAAAATTACAGTTTCTATCCCTCTAAAAGTGTTAAAGGTTCTCACTGACGAGCGTACTCGCCGCCAGATTAACAACCTACGCCATGCAACAAACAGTGAGCTACTGTGCGAAGCCTTTCTACATGCGTACACAGGCCAGCCACTGCCAACGGATGAAGACCTTCGTAAAGATCGCCCAGATGATATTCCTGCTGAAGTGAAAGAACTGATGACAGCAATGGGTATCGAGTTCGAAGCATTTGACGAAGAATAACAATAACTCAGTCGCTGCCTTCAGTATTGATCCGCTATAGCTGAACCCTATTTGTCACATCAGCCACTATCTTATCTAGGCGTGTGCTGTAAATGATAGACATAAAAAAACCGACTCCTGATGAGTCGGTTTTTTATTATTCTTTTTTGCTCAATCGAGCAACCGCTATAACAAGCGATTACGCCATCCAGTATCTATGCCATACGCTTTTATGCCATATGCTTTTATGCCATATAGTTAGCAGGCATCTCAATACGAGCTACGCCAGATTCAACTGCCGCTACGGCTACCGCTTTTGCTACACGAGGAAGTAGACGTGGGTCCATTGGCTTAGGAATGATGTAACCCTTACCGAACTTCAGTGCAGTCTCACCTGCAGCTGCTAGTACTTCAGCTGGAACTTCTTCTTTCGCTAGTTCACGAATAGCTTTAACCGCCGCTAGCTTCATTTCGTCATTGATTTCGCTCGCACGTACGTCTAGTGCACCACGGAAAATGAATGGGAAACAAAGTACGTTGTTTACCTGGTTAGGGTAATCACTGCGGCCTGTACCCATAATTAGATCAGAACGAACTTCGTGAGCAAGCTGTGGCTTGATCTCTGGATCAGGGTTTGAACATGCAAACACAACTGGCTTATCAGCCATTAGCGTTAGTGCTTCTGCTGGTAGCAAATTAGGGCCCGATACGCCCAAGAAAAGATCAGCACCTTCAATAACATCTTCAAGCGTACGCTTGTCGGTGTTGTTTGCAAACAGTGCTTTGTACTCATTCAGATCATCACGACGAGTGTGGATCACACCTTTACGATCAAGCATGTAGATCTTCTCACGCTGAGCGCCACACTTAATCAGTAATTCCATACAAGCAACTGCGGCTGCTCCAGCGCCTAAGCAAACGATCTTACACTCTTCGAGTTTTTTACCTTGAAGCTCGATTGCGTTCAGCATACCCGCGGCAGTTACAATCGCAGTACCATGTTGGTCATCGTGGAATACAGGTACATCACAACGCTCAATCAGGCGACGTTCAATTTCAAAACAGTCTGGTGCTTTGATGTCTTCTAGGTTAATACCGCCGAATGTATCTGCGATATTCGCAACCGTATCAACGAACTCATCGATTGTGCGGTGTTTTACTTCAATATCGATAGAATCTAAACCAGCAAAACGCTTAAACAGTAACGCTTTACCTTCCATAACAGGTTTAGAAGCAATAGGGCCAAGGTTACCTAAGCCAAGAATCGCGGTACCGTTAGAGATAACTGCAACCATGTTGCCTTTACCTGTGTACTTGTAAACGTTATCGACGTTCTGTGCGATCTCTCGGACTGGCTCAGCCACACCAGGACTGTATGCAAGTGCTAGGTCTTCTGCAGAGTTTGCAGGCTTCGTCAGTTCTACGGCAATTTTGCCAGGAATTGGGAACTCATGGTAATCAAGAGCTTGCTGACGGAATTGTTCTTGAGGCGATAATTCTTGAGAGGATTGAGCTTGGCTGCTGTCTTCAGACATAGGTGTAGGTTCCTAGGATATTATTATTTGGGGGATCTTGTTCATGTTAATGGATGTACTTCAAAGTTCCTAGATGGTTGAAGCCTCTGTCTCATTAAAAAACGAGATTTCACTACTAATAAGACCAGTGAGCAGTTGAATTTACTGTCGCTTGTTGCACTTTCGAGTAGATTTCAATCATGCATGATTCAGGCGGAACGATGAGAGTTAAGCTTAGTTGGCGAAAGAGTATAAGAATAGGTTAAGAACGGAATAATATTGATCTGTTTATCAAACGCCAGAAAACAAAAAAGGACACCGAAGTGTCCTTTTTGTTTCTAAATAGCGAGAATTACTTCTTGCTAGAAAGAGCACCGAAACGCTTGTTGAAGCGATCAACACGGCCGCCCGTATCTACGATACGTTGCTTACCAGTGTAGAATGGGTGACATTTGTCACATACGTCTAGGTGGATAGATTCTTTTGCAAGCGTTGAGTTGAACTCAAATGTGTTGCCGCAAGAACAAGTTGCAGTAACTGCTTTGTATTCTGGGTGGATTCCAGCTTTCATGGGATAACCTCAAGTAGGCCGTGTCGCTATACGATTCTAAGCCGCACACCACACGTAGTTAAAAAATAAATAAAGACACCGCTGTATCACTAAATAGAGATAAAGCCATACCTTTAAGGCGCAGTATAATAATGAATCTGTGAGATAGGATCAACTAATTTGATACATTTTTCACCAATCGTATCTTTATTTTCTACATCGAGTGGGATTTAGACGTGCTAGTTGGCTTCATACGCTAACTCAGCCTTCTCATCCAAACTGCTTCTCGAATTTAACTGGCTTATCCTTTAGACTGTTCGCTCTCGTCAACTCAGATAAAGCCGTCCCTTTATGCGTCCAATGATTGCCCGTGTGGCACTGCCTGTTCCACTCGACAAGCAGTTCGATTACAAGATTCCCAACCACCTATTTCCTATCATTGGCGGTCGAGTGTCTGTGCCATTCGGACGACAAACCTTAACTGGCATAGTCACGGCTCTGGTTAACGAATCAGAATTCGAGCTAGACAAGCTCAAGCCAATCAAAGCTTTATTAGATAACCAACCCGTTTGGCCAGAATCAGTCTACTCACTCTTAATGTGGTGTAGCCAGTTTTATCAGTATCCATTGGGTGAAACTTTGGCTAACGCTCTGCCAAGCGCTTTACGAAAAGGAAAAGCGGCCGACTTCGCAACACTTGTCGAGTGGCAACTGACCCCATCAGGTAGAGATCAGCTGATGCAAGGCTTTGGTCGTGCAGTCAAGCAAGCCAAAGTGATGCACATGCTTGAGCACGGTCCCGTTCCTCATCAAGAGTTCATCGATGAAGAAGTCGGTAGTGCTGTACTCAAGACACTCGAAGAAAAAGGTTGGATTGAATCTGCTGAGAAAAAACCGAAACGCCAACCGTGGCCAACTGACCTCGAAAACGACCAAGACAAACCTAAGCTCAACGAAGAGCAAGCTATCGCGATAGCAACGGTAAATAGCCAAACCGACTTTGGTTGCTTCTTATTAGAAGGTGTCACGGGCTCAGGTAAAACTGAAGTCTACCTTAATATGATCAAGCCGATTCTAGACCAAGGTAAACAAGCGTTAGTCTTGGTTCCTGAAATAGGCCTGACACCTCAAACGATTAACCGCTTTAAACGACGCTTTAATGTACCCGTTGAGGTCATCCATTCAGGGTTAAACGATTCTGAGCGATTGAATGCTTGGTTATCGGCGCGTGATAAAATTGCGGGTATCGTGATTGGTACACGCTCGGCTCTATTCACGCCTTTTGCCGATCTGGGCATCATTATTGTCGATGAAGAACATGATGCTTCATATAAACAGCAAGACAGCCTCCGCTACCACGCTCGTGATGTGGCGATCATGCGTGCTCACAAAGCACAGATTCCGGTTGTTCTTGGTTCAGCTACTCCGGCCTTTGAGACACTGCACAATGCTCAGATCGGTAAATACAGCTACCTCACTCTCACCTCACGCGCGGGGGTCGCTCTGCCGACCACCAATAAAGTATTGGATGTTAAGGGGGAATACCTAGAAAGCGGCTTATCTGCGTCGTTGATTGCAGAAATGCAAAGGCATCTCAAGGCGGGTAACCAAGTGATGTTGTTCCTCAACCGCCGTGGGTTTTCTCCAGCACTTATGTGTCACGATTGTGGTTGGACTGCAGAATGTAAACGCTGTGACGCTTACTACACCTATCACCAATACAGTAATGAGATGCGCTGCCACCATTGTGGTTCACAACAGCATATCGTACATAATTGCCAAGGCTGTGGTTCAGCGAACTTAGTAACCGTGGGTGTCGGTACCGAGCAACTAGAAGCTCAACTTGGCCAACTATTCCCTGAATACAAAACCATTCGCATTGATCGCGATAGTACTCGCCGTAAAGGCAGCCTAGAAAATGCATTAGAGTCGATTCGCAAAGGTGAATACCAAATTCTGATTGGTACACAGATGCTTGCTAAAGGGCATCACTTCCCAGATGTCACACTTGTTGCGTTATTGGATGTTGATGGCTCTTTATATAGTAGTGACTTTAGAGCTTCAGAACGCCTTGCTCAGTTATTCATTCAAGTAGCGGGACGCGCCGGTCGTGCAAGTAAACCGGGTGAAGTCATCTTACAAACTCACCACCCTGAACACGGATTACTGCAAGCACTATTACATAAAGACTATAACCACTTCGCTCAGACTGCCTTAGCCGAACGCAAACAGGCGATGTTACCGCCATATACCTTTATGACGTTATTCCGAGCGGAAGCTAACGACACGCGCTTAGTGGAAGAGTTTCTACGTCAAGTGCGTCATACATTAGAATCGCATCCGCTGTTTGACCAATATTGTATGGTGTTAGGGCCAACCCCTGCCCCGTTAGCAAAACGAGCGGGCAAGTCGCGCTGGCAGTTAATCTTACAAACTCAGACGCGTTCATTAATGCAGAAGCTATTAATGAGCGCGAAACCGGCAATCAATATGTTACCCGCTGCAAAAAAAGTCCGCTGGTCACTCGATATAGAGCCTCAAGATTTGAGCTAAATCCCATCGGGTTAAAACTAATGATAAGTTTGTTCACAAATCTTTCATATTTCTCGTGAGCAACTTCACACTAGTCATGTGATTTTTGTTAATCTAGCCGTAACTTTACACAGATTAAACGAATAAAATATTGCAATAAAAAAAGTGTTAGCAACACTTTCACAATATCTATTCGATTAAATTTATTATTCATGCCTTAGATACTTAGGCAGCAAAGGAACTTACAAGAGGGTTTAATTTATGGCGACAATGAAGGATGTTGCCCAGCTAGCAGGCGTCTCAACAGCAACGGTATCACGTGCATTGATGAACCCTGAAAAAGTCTCTGTTTCTACTCGTAAGCGAGTCGAAGCGGCAGTGCTAGAAGCTGGATACTCACCCAACACATTAGCTAGAAACTTACGTCGCAACGAATCAAAAACCATCATCACTATCGTTCCTGATATCTGTGACCCTTATTTTGCTGAAATCATTCGTGGTATCGAAGACGCCGCAGTAGAAAATGATTACCTTGTTCTACTGGGTGATAGCGGCCAGCAAAAGAAGCGCGAGTCTTCTTTTGTTAACTTGGTTTTCACCAAGCAAGCTGACGGTATGCTGCTGCTTGGCACTGACCATCCGTTTGATGTCAGCAAGCCTGAACAAAAGAATTTACCGCCGATGGTGATGGCATGTGAATTCGCCCCTGAGCTCGAATTACCGACAGTACACATCGATAACTTAACCTCTGCATTTGAAGCGGTTAACTACCTAGCCCAATTAGGTCATAAGCGTATCGCTCAAATATCTGGCCCAATATCAGCGACACTGTGTAAATTCCGCCAACAAGGCTACCAACAAGCATTGCGCCGTGCGGGTGTATCAATGAACCCAGCTTATAGCACGGTCGGTGACTTTACCTTTGAAGCTGGTGCTCAAGCGGTTCGTCAACTTCTAGCTCTGCCCGAGCAACCTACTGCTATTTTCTGTCATAACGATGCAATGGCGATTGGTGCGATTCAAGAAGCGAAGAAGCTAGGTTTACGCGTCCCTCAAGATTTATCAATTGTTGGCTTTGATGACATCCAATTCGCTCAATACTGCGATCCACCACTGACAACAATTTCTCAGCCTCGTTACGAGATTGGACGTCAAGCCATGCTAATGATGCTTGATCTCCTTAAAGGTAACGATGTTCAAGCTGGTTCACGTCTGCTTGAAGCTAAACTCGTGGTTCGAGGCAGTACTGCACCACCGCGAATTTAATAGCACAAAATACCTATACAAAGTGGCGGTACATTTTGACGTGCCGCTTCCATTTCTGCACTATTATCCTCGCGCAATCTGGATTACCATGAGAGCAGAATCATCAACTATTGAATTGTCTTGTGGCTAATAGAGATTATGTAAAGCGCGGTCGTGGCACAAAAAAAACGACTAAAAAACAAGCCCCTCGCCGTAAGCCTTGGCGCAGTGGTCTTTTGGCGATCCTCCTTGCCGGTGGTTTTGGTTATGGACTTTACTTACTGAGTAATGATCCTGAGCCGCCAACTCCCGCTCCTGTGGTAACCAAACCAAAACCTAAGCCAAAACCTGCGAAAATGATTCCACCACCTCCTGAAGAGAAATGGGATTATGTCGAAACGCTGCCAAGCCGCGAAATTGAAGTCAAAGCAAAAGAGCAACAGATCTCAAAAATCCCTTACGTGATGCAGTGTGGTGCTTACAAAACCTCGTCACAAGCTGAAGCTCGTAAGTTAGATATTGCCTTCCAAGGTATCTCAAGCGAAATCCGCAAGAAAGATGGCAGCAGTTGGTATCGTGTGGTTCTTGGACCATACAAGTTGAAGCGCGACGCTGAGCGAGATCGCCATAAGCTGCAACGAGCGAAAATAGAACCTTGTGCTATTTGGAAAGATACCGAGTAGTTACAGATTTAGCAGAAGCAGAAAAAACCAAACACTGAAGGCCTCCCATTGTGGAGGTTTTCTTTTATTCGCTCCCTTTCTCCAACTTTCCTTACAACTTCCGTCGATAAGTTACACGACATCACTCGTGGTTCCTTGAATTATCCGAGTGCCATCCTCATATACTTTTTATACCCAAAGATAAGAAATATTAAGAGGCCCTACTCGTGACTACCATTGTATCTGTACGTCGTAATAATAAAGTCGTCATCGCGGGTGATGGACAAGTATCTCTAGGCAATACTGTAATGAAGGGCAATGCCCGTAAAGTACGTCGCCTATACAACAACAAAGTACTGGCAGGTTTTGCTGGCGGTACCGCTGATGCTTTCACGCTATTCGAAAAATTTGAAAGCAAGCTACAAATGCACCAAGGCCACCTGACCAAAGCTGCCGTTGAGCTAGCGAAGGATTGGCGTAGCGACCGTGCTCTACGTAAGTTAGAAGCATTGCTTGCAGTAGCGGATGAGACCGCTTCACTGATCATCACTGGTAACGGTGACGTAGTTCAACCTGAGAATGATCTGATTGCGATCGGTTCGGGCGGTAACTTCGCTCAAGCAGCAGCTACTGCACTATTAGAAAATACTGATTTAGATGCGCGTGAAATCGCAGAAAAGTCGCTGAACATTGCCGGCGATATCTGTGTCTTCACCAACCATCACCACACTATTGAAGAACTAGAAAGCACCGTTGAGCTGCCAAAGCCAGAGTAACGACCGCTTCCATCAATAACGTTGTATTCAACAGTGATTAAAGAATTAAGGAAAAACCATGTCTGAGATGACTCCTCGCGAAATTGTTCACGAACTCAATCGCCACATTATCGGCCAAGACAACGCTAAGCGTTCAGTTGCTATTGCCCTGCGTAACCGCTGGCGTCGTATGCAGCTTGAAGAAAGCCTGCGTGTTGAAGTATCACCAAAGAACATCCTAATGATTGGCCCAACGGGTGTAGGTAAAACTGAAATCGCTCGCCGCCTAGCGAAATTAGCAAACGCGCCTTTCATCAAGGTAGAAGCGACTAAGTTCACCGAAGTGGGTTACGTTGGTAAAGAAGTTGAAACCATCATCCGTGATCTAACGGACGTTGCGATCAAGATGACGCACCAACAAGCGATGGAAAAAGTACAATACCGCGCTGAAGAACAAGCTGAAGAACGCATTCTTGATGCCCTTCTACCACCAGCTCGTGATGCTTGGGGTCAGAATGAGCAATCAACTGAAGACACAACCTCTTCAAACACTCGTCAGATTTTCCGTAAAAAACTGCGCGAAGGTAAGCTAGACGACAAAGAGATCGAAGTTGATGTAGCGGCACCGCAAATGGGTGTTGAAATCATGTCACCTCCAGGTATGGAAGAGATGACTAACCAGCTACAAGGCATGTTCCAAAATCTCGCTGGCGACACCAAAAAAAAGCGTAAGATGAAAATCAAAGACGCATTCAAAGCACTGACAGAAGAAGAAGCTGCGAAGCTTGTGAACCAGGAAGAGCTAAAAGAGAACGCGATCTTCAACGCTGAAAACAACGGTATCGTGTTCATCGATGAGATCGACAAAATCTGTAAACGTGGTGACAGCTCAGGCCCAGACGTATCTCGCGAAGGTGTTCAACGTGACCTACTGCCTCTTATCGAAGGCAGCACAGTATCAACGAAACACGGCATGGTTAAAACTGATCACATCTTGTTTATCACATCAGGCGCATTCCAAGTGGCTAAGCCATCTGACCTGATCCCTGAGCTGCAAGGTCGTCTACCAATCCGTGTAGAACTTGAAGCGCTTTCTGCACATGACTTCAAACGAATTCTTACTGAGCCAAAAGCATCTTTAACAGAGCAATACATTGCCCTGATGAAAACAGAAGATGTGAGCATTGAGTTCACTGAAGATGGCATTAATCAGATTGCTGACGCGGCATGGCGTGTTAACGAAACCACGGAGAATATCGGTGCGCGTCGCCTACATACTGTTATGGAACGCCTAATGGATGAGATTTCATTCGACGCAACAGAAAAAGCCGGCAGCAAACTCGTCATTGATGAAGCTTACGTAACGTCGAAGCTCGGTGAATTCGTTGAAGACGAAGACCTAAGCCGCTTCATCCTGTAGCACACGAAACTCCAACTTATTGCTCTATCTCAAAGAAATAGCAGCTAATAAGCGAATTCAAGGCCCACTTTCGAGTGGGCTTTTTATTACTTGAAGAATGGGCGTATACTCAAATCACAGTTTGAAACGAAGACTTACAAAGAAATAGACCTACGATGAAACAATCTCTACTGATTTGGCTTGATGCC
This sequence comes from Vibrio sp. R78045, assembly GCF_042466085.1. Taxonomy (NCBI): domain Bacteria; kingdom Pseudomonadati; phylum Pseudomonadota; class Gammaproteobacteria; order Vibrionales; family Vibrionaceae; genus Vibrio; species Vibrio sp. R78045. The sequence continues at coordinate 81,584 of NZ_JAXHBS010000008.1, read as the reverse complement.
GCACGACCGAAAACTCTGCCTCTCGCACTCGTCTCTATTCTTACAGGAAGTAGTTTAGCGTTCTCCAGCGATCACTTTTCTTTATCGATAGCACTACTGGCTTTTTTAACCGCCACACTCTTACAAATTTTATCGAACCTAGCGAATGACTATGGCGATGCGGCTAAAGGCACCGACAACGAAAATCGTCTAGGACCAACACGCGCAATGCAATCTGGCGCGGTGACGGCAACAACCATGAAGCAAGCGATCATCCTCAATATCGTGTTTACCGTTATCGCAGGGCTCATTCTGATTTTCCATGCGCTGACATCAATTGAAAGCATTCTGTCTTTCATCGCACTCGGCGTATTAGCGATTGTCGCGGCTATCGCATATACCGTAGGCAACAAACCCTATGGATATATTGGCCTAGGGGACTTATCTGTCTTTATCTTCTTTGGTTTGTTAGGTGTTTCTGGTACTTACTTCTTACACACTGGTCATGTTGAACCAAGTCTATTTCTTCCAGCGTTAGGCTGCGGACTGATGGCGGTTGCGGTACTCAATATCAATAACATGCGTGATATCGAAAACGACAGTGAATGCGGGAAACGCACCATGGCCGTTCGTCTAGGACAACGCAAAGCTAAGCAATACCACTTTGCACTTCTTGGATTGGCTCTCGCGTCTTTCGCTCTGTACCTACTCATTCAAGAAAAACCAGTCTGGATCAGTCTACCGTTTTTACTCAGCATTATTATTGTCTATAAGCATGGCAAGGCCGTGTGGGAAACAGAGAAGCCAGCACAAATAGCGCCGATGATGCCTGTCATTGTGAAATGCTCACTGGTCACTAACCTATTGTTTGCAGGGGTTGTCGTAGCTCAAACTCTACTGAGTTAATTGAGACTAATCATTGCAAAGGGATCAAGCACCGATATACTCAAACTAAGCTCATTGTTCAAAAGGTACGCAAATGGAATACAACACTTCAGCACTGTGCGACATATATCTGGATCAAGTGGATGTCGTGGAGCCAATGTTCAGCAACTTCGGTGGACGAGCATCCTTCGCCGGACAGATCACGACATTAAAGTGTTTTGAAGACAACGCTTTGATTCGCTCCGTATTAGAGCAAGATGGCTTGGGACGAGTGTTGTTAATCGATGGTGGCGGCTCACTACGTAAAGCGCTGATCGATGCGGAGATAGCCCTACTTGCCGAAGACAATGAGTGGGAAGGTATTGTGGTTTACGGCTGTGTGCGTGAAGTCGATGAGCTTGAAGATATGAACCTAGGTATTCAAGCCCTAGCCTCTATACCTGTCGGCGCAAGCCAAGGTGGAGTAGGTGAGATTGATGTACCGGTTAACTTTGGTAGCGTGACCTTCTTACCGGAAGATTACCTCTACGCAGACAACACCGGCATCATCCTTTCTGCAGAGCCTCTGGATGTAGAACTTGATCTGGATGTTGAAGAAGAAGAGGTCGAGTAACTCAGCTTTGAATAATAAAACAAAGCATAAGAGTACGAAGCATTAGAACACAAACAAAAACGCCCGCTAATCAGTAGCGGGCGTTTTTTTAAATCCGAAGAGTCAATTACTCTACGTCATCCATTTTACCAAGAAGGTTACGGATACGATCTTGCCATGCAGAATGCTCTTCCTGCATTTGCTGAGTTTTTTGCTCTAGCTCATGACGACTTGCTTTAAGCTCACTAGCTTCAGTTGCTAGTGCTTGTTTCTCTTCTTTAAGCTCTTCCACTTCCATTTGAAGAAGTGCAATTGTATCTACTGCTGTTTGAATTTTTGCTTCTAGCTGCTCTAGTACTTCAAAAGACATTCTGGCCTACCTTTAAGTTATTCGTTTGATGGTGAAGGTTCACTCCACTTATTTCCCCATTCTACTCAGCAGAGCAAGGATAAACACTCAATATATTCGATATTTTGCGTCATTCGATGAAAAAAACAGCGCTTTTTACCGAATATTGACGTGAACTATTACCAACGCAACAACAGACTGATTATTTTGATGAATATTACCGGTTTTCGACCGCAAATTGATCAAGAGCAATCCCCAAAAAACAAAAAGGCAAACGTTTCCTTTTGGATATGGTAAAATTCGCCGCGAAATTTCTATTCCCCCTTTGAAAATTTTGGAGTCCGCATGAAACGCGATTTAGCAATGTCATTCTCTCGTGTCACAGAAGGTGCAGCACTAGCTGGTTACAAGTGGCTTGGCCGTGGCGATAAAAACGCTGCAGATGGCGCTGCTGTAGAAGTAATGCGTAGCCTATTAAACAAAACCGAAATTAGCGGTGAGATTGTTATCGGCGAAGGTGAAATCGATGATGCACCCATGCTATACATCGGCGAAAACGTAGGTGTAGGCGGCGACGCTGTCGACATCGCAGTTGACCCAATTGAAGGGACACGCATGACAGCAATGGGTCAATCAAATGCATTGGCAGTACTTGCTGCAGGCGAAAAAGGCAGCTTCCTTAAAGCGCCTGATATGTACATGGAAAAATTGGTAGTAGGCCCTGGCGCTAAAGGCGTGATTGACCTAGAGCTTCCATTGACCGAGAACCTCGAAAACATCGCTAAAGCATTAGGTAAAACACTCGATACTCTAGTAGTAACCACGCTTGCTAAACCTCGTCACGATCAAATCATCGCTGACATGCAAGCAATGGGCGTCCGTGTATTTGCAGTGCCTGATGGTGATGTTGCTGCTTCAATCCTAACGTGTATGCCAGATAGCGAAGTAGACGTCATGTACTGCATCGGCGGTGCACCTGAAGGTGTGGTTTCTGCTGCGGTTATTCGCGCACTAGACGGCGACATGCACGGCCGTCTTCTCCCTCGTCATGAAGTCAAAGGCGACACAGAAGAAAACCGTAAACACGGCGAAATTGAACTAGAACGTTGTGCTGAAATGGGCGTAACAGCGGGCATCGTGTTAAAAATGGAAGACATGGCGCGCAGCGACAACGTTGTATTCTCAGCAACAGGTATCACTAAGGGTGACTTACTAGAAGGTATTTCTCGCAAAGGTAATATCGCAACCACAGAAACACTGCTTATCCGTGGTCGCTGCCGTACGATCCGTCGTATCAAGTCTATCCACTATCTAGAGCGTAAAGACCCAGAAGTAGTGGGTCATATCCTGTAAACCTAAGCTCGGTTAAACAAAACATTCGAAGGCTGATACCAAGTATCAGCCTTTTGTTTTATGTCCTACGAGAATGGCACCATTTACAATCAATATAGTAAATGGTTATCAATATAGTAAATGGTTTGCTTTATAAACACCTTGCCCCATAATAGTAAGGTTCATGAGGTAGGGATAGTATGAAAACGAGCGACAAAATCTTACAAACCATTAAGCGTCAAGGCGCGGTAACCGCGAAACAATTGTCAGAAGAATTTGGCATGACGACAATGGGTGCAAGACAGCACCTGCAAAGTTTGGAAGATGACGGTATTCTTGCGTTTCATGACGTAAAAGTAAAAGTGGGACGCCCTACCCGCCACTGGTCTCTGACTCAGCAAGGGCATAGTCAATTCTCAGACCGACACGGTGAACTCACCATTCAGGTGATTGACGCTGTCGAAAACCTATTTGGCAAAGAAGGCTTAGCTAAAGTTGCAGCTGAACGTGAACAGCACACTCTTAAGCAATATCAAGCCGCTCTATCCGACTGTAATAATCTGATCAGTAAACTTGAAAAACTCACCCAACTTCGCGAAGAAGAAGGCTACATGGCAGAACTTCAAGAACAAGGTGATAACTATATCTTGATCGAAAATCACTGTCCTATCTGTAAAGCAGCGACTCGCTGTCCAAGCCTCTGTCAATCTGAGCTCAATGTATTTACTGAGTTACTCAAAGGTGAGTGTCATGTAAGCCGCACTGAACACATTATCGCTGGTGAGCGACGCTGTACTTATACTTTAACACCAGCACTTTTAACGTAGCCTCTGTATCAATACCAAGTCCAAGTCCAAGTCCAGCAGGCTGACGCCAAGTCATTGATCTTGTCTCAAGATTGAGAAAATACAAATTGATTAAAATTTGTACTAATTTATTTCTTAAGCTTAAAGCATATGAAACATGCTTAACGCTAAGGAAAGAAACATGGCATATCCACAGTCGGATCAAAAACTGCCCCCCTTTGACGAACTCGTCCAACTAGCGAAAAGTGATCCTGAAGCATTTAATCAATTCAAACATGATATGTGTGAACAAATGATTTGTTCTGCCTCTGAGGTGATGCAAGATCGACTTCGAGCCCAACAAAGTCACCTCGACTTAGTGGTCAGCCGTTGCAAGAATCCACACCATGCTAATGTTGTACTGATGCAAGAGCTACGCTGTCAGGTCTGTAAATTTCAAGATGCGCTTCAAGGCCGCTGTAGTTTTGAAGAGCCTGAATCTGAAAATGTGGTTCCTTTTAGGCCGAACACAGAACCGAAAATGTATTAAAAAATCGTTACTCAAACGCCCAAGCATCAGTAGCAAGATATTAGAGACCAAAAACAAAAAAAGGGAGCACAATGCTCCCTTCTTATTTCTCAATCATTCAATCTTTACACTGGGTCGTCACCGTAATCATTACGGCCTTCAGTTCCCTTGAGCAATCCACATTCAATCAAAATCCATAAACCACATACTAATGCTGCAACCGTTGCTGCCATGTGAACTGGCGATACCGACTCTGTTGTCGTTGCGACCATTGGCGAAGCCAAACGCCCAAGCACCAGTGGCACGTTCAACAGCAACCAGTAGTTCGACTTATTGCGGTCGTGCCAGCGTTTAGCGGTAATTGCAAGATCTGGGATAACCAGCAACAGTAGAAAGATTGGTAGCAGGATATAGGAATATGCAGGGAACAGAACAGAAATACCGGAAGCAAAACCAGTAATCGCTACATAGTAGAAAACATTCCAAATCCAGTAAGTCTTACGACCAATTCTCCCTTTGAAAGAGAGCAGTAAATCTTTCATCGACATCTTAAAATACTCAAAAATTAATACGCTACCAAAAGTTAGCAGCAAATAGTTGGTTAATCACTTTTAGATCGTTGATTATTTTTAGCTAATTAATCACTTTCTGAAAGCAACTTTTATCCATATCTCGTATGTTGACCGTTAGGCTTCTTACATGACTCGCTTGTTCTTGCAGGATCTGCATTAACGATCGTGACAATTCTCGCTTTTGCTCTTCCGTTCGTCCCGAAAGTAACTCAAAGCTGATATGAATAAAGTCTACACTATCTTCCTCCTCACCGACCAACCAATTATGGCAACGCAGTGAACGAGACTTCACTGACGGCACATCAAACAAGCCACATGTGAGAGCGACTTGATGGAGATCTTCCAGTAAGCCTTGGATATTCACACGCTCATCCACTGAATTTGAGTACTCTAGAACTAGGTTCGGCATTGTTACTTCCTTATTGTTAACGCAATCGTTTGTCCCTTAATAGCAACTAACGATGAAAAATCCGAGAAGTTAGCTATTATTCTGTCTGCCGGATCACTGATATTTGCTCAGAATCTACTCTGACCATTGAGTAAGATCCAAGAAAGTCATGACCACAGTCATGATCTGTTGATATTAATCTGTTATATTATTTCGTAATAAAGTTTACTTTTTTACATTCGATTTATTTAAATACTTTGGAGATATTCCTATGCGTCATCCTGTAGTTATGGGTAACTGGAAACTAAACGGCAGCAAAGAAATGGTTGTTGATCTACTAAACGGTCTTAACGCTGAACTTGAAGGCGTAACAGGCGTAGACGTAGCAGTTGCTCCACCAGCACTTTTCGTTGATCTTGCAGAACGTACGCTTACTGAAGCGGGCAGCGCAATCATCCTAGGTGCTCAAAACTCTGACCTAAACAACAGCGGTGCATTCACTGGCGACATGTCTCCAGCAATGCTTAAAGAGTTCGGCGCATCTCACATCATCATCGGTCACTCTGAGCGTCGTGAATACCACAACGAATCAGATGAATTCGTTGCTAAGAAATTCGCATTCCTAAAAGAGAACGGCCTAACTCCAGTTCTTTGTATCGGTGAATCTGAAGCACAAAACGAAGCAGGCGAAACTGTTGCAGTATGTGCTCGTCAACTTGACGCTGTTATCAACACTCAAGGTGTTGAAGCTCTTGAAGGCGCTATCATCGCTTACGAACCAATCTGGGCTATCGGTACTGGTAAAGCAGCGACAGCTGAAGATGCACAACGCATCCACGCTCAAATCCGTGCACACATCGCAGAGAAATCTGAAGACGTTGCTAAGAAAGTTGTTATCCAATACGGCGGTTCTGTTAAACCAGAAAACGCAGCAGCTTACTTCGCACAACCAGACATCGACGGTGCTCTAGTTGGCGGCGCAGCGCTAGACGCGAAAAGCTTCGCAGCTATCGCTAAAGCAGCAGCTGAAGCAAAAGCTTAATTTAAACGTCACCGTTTAGATTGAATGAAAGGTCAACTTAGGTTGGCCTTTTTTATTACCTGTCAGTTCTAAAGCCTCAAACAACAGGCACAAAAAAACCGCTGATAAATCAGCGGTTTTTAATATTTTAAGCGAACGCTAAGCGTTGCTTAGAACAACTCTTCTGCAACGCGGAATAGCTCAGAACGGTCTGGGTTCTGCATGTTCTCGATACAGTCGATGATGTCGTGGTGAACAAGCGCTTCTTTCTCAATACCAACACAACGACCACCGTGGCCTTCTTGAAGAAGGTGAACTGCGTAGTTACCCATGCGAGAAGCCAGTACACGGTCAAATGCAGTCGGGCGACCACCACGTTGGATGTGACCAAGAACCGTTGCACGAGTTTCACGACCTGTTGAAGCTTCGATCTCTTTCGCAAGTTCGTTCGCGTCCATCATAAGCTCTGTTAGAGCGATGATTGCGTGCTTCTTACCTTTCGCAATACCATCTTGGATATTGCTGATCAGCTGATCTTTATCTAAGCCAGTCTCAGGAGTGATGATGTATTCACAACCACCTGCAATTGCTGACATAAGCGTAAGGTCACCACAGTGACGGCCCATGATTTCAACAATAGAAATACGTTGGTGAGAAGAAGACGTGTCACGTAGACGGTCAATTGAGTCGATAACAGTGTTAAGCGCTGTTAGGTAACCGATTGTGTAATCAGTACCTGCGATATCGTTGTCGATAGTACCTGGAAGACCGATACATGGGTAACCCATCTCAGTCAGTTTCTTAGCGCCCATGTAAGAGCCGTCACCACCGATAACAACAAGTGCTTCGATACCGTGCTTTTTAAGGTTCTCAATGCCTTTCTCACGAACAGCAACATCTTTAAACTCAGGGAAACGTGCAGAACCTAAGAAAGTACCACCACGGTTGATCACGTCAGATACGCTTGAACGGTCAAGCTTTTCGATACGGTCTTCAACAAGGCCTTGGTAGCCATCGTAAATACCGTAAACTTCAATGCCAACTGATAGCGCTGTACGAACTACACCGCGAACTGCTGCGTTCATGCCTGGAGCGTCACCACCACTGGTCAAAACACCGATCTTCTTAATCATGCTCACCCTCGATTTTTGGGAATCTATTATTCAATTCTTATTCTTGCTGATTGTATATCAACAAGATTTTAAATCTATATTTGTGCGTTATGTTACATTTCCTCAACAGGAATAGCACTCAAATCGCGTAAAATTATGTAACATTTCTACTTCTGTAAGAGTATTACAGTTTTACTCAGTAACTTTGTTGATTCACATCAGAATCAACATTAATTGTTACTAAGGTGATTTTTGAATCACCTTTGAGTTAGTAATTTTTACTCACTCTAGTTCAAAAGCCGGCCACTTACCATTTGCTCTCAGCTTTATCACTCATTACCAAGAATGAAACTTCTGCTGTTTCTCTGGGCCAAATACCACCGAATACGGATCTTGATGAATTAATACATCAGCATCAGGAAAAACAGAGATAAGCTTGTCTTCTACTTCGTCAGAAATGCGATGCGCTTCAATAAGTGGGATATTATCTTCAAGCTCCAAATGCAATTGAATAAAGCGAATTGGGCCCGAACGACGCGTTCGTAATTGATGCACACCCAATACACCTTCGATACTCAACGACGTCTCTTTAATCTGTTTAAGCTCTTCATCCGGTAGCTTTCTATCAAGCAATGACTGAATCGCTTCATTTGCCATTTGATAAGCGCTGTAAAGAATGTAGATACCGATACCAATCGCGAATACCGAGTCCGCTTGCCCAATACCAAACCAGCTCAACGCCAATGCCAGCATAATGGCCGCATTCATATAGAGATCCGATTGATAATGCAGTGAGTCCGCCGCAATAGCCTGGCTACCGGTTTTTTTCACGACATGTTTTTGGAATCGAACCAAACCAAAAGTCATCACCATCGCGAATAAGCTGACGTAGATACCAATTTCAGGAGAGTTCAGTTCGTGAGGCCTAAAGAAGCGTTCAATACCATTAAGTATAAGGAAACAAGCGGAGCCGGAAATAAACATCGCCTGTGCTAGTGCTGCAAGAGATTCAGCTTTGCCATGACCAAAAGTATGTTCTTTATCGGCAGGCTGGAGAGAGTATCGAACGACGATTAGGTTCACGACTGACGCCGCAATATCTAACAAGGAATCAACCACGGAAGCCAACAGACTCACAGAGCCGGTCACCCACCATGCTGCGACCTTCACGATCAATAAAATTGTGGCGATGGTAGTGGCTGCCCAAGCGGCGAGCGTAACTAAACGTGCGTATTCTTGTTTCATAATTTGGCTATAAAATGACTGATAGCACAAAGTATAACCTGCAAACAATCAATTGAATATGACAGACATGATGTAAGAGATTCATTTTAAGGGATCAAAAAAAGCGGCACACGGCCGCTTTTTCACATTATTCTGGGGATTAAACACCAGATTAGATGAAAGACTATTTGTCTTTGTTCATGCGTTTTTCCATTTTGTCAGCGCACTTACTCATACGCTCTTGTTGGATCTCTTTCAATTGAGTTTTTTGCTCTGCTGTCAGAACGCTCATCATGTCGTGTTGTTTCTTCAGCATTGCGACACGACGTTCAGTTTGCTTAGCAACCATTTGGCTTGCTAGATCGTTTGCAGCGGCTTCATCGAAGTTGTCGGCCAATACTAGAGCTTGAACCTTTTCGTGATGCGCTTTCATTTGCGCCATTTTTGCCGTTTTGTTTGCACCGCGCTTTGCTTTCATCTCAGCACGGTCTGCTTCACGCATCTCTTTTAACTGTTCTTTTTGAGCGTCGGTTAGGTCTAGTTGGCGCATTACTTTTTTATCGAAACCGCCACACTTGTCGTGCATACCTTTGTGGTCACCTTTATCACCACCACCGTAAGCATACGCGCTTGCTGTACCAAAAATAAGTGGAAGTGCCGCAGCTGCTAGTACAAGTTTCTTAGTCATTTTCATAATTGTTGCCTCAATTCGGTATAATAAGTCATGTGTTGCGTCTGTTTCTCAGCGCTTGAATATAGATTAGTCTTTCCCTCGTAAAGTGACGTTTAGAAAGCGTAAAGAATCGTAAAGAGTGAAAGTTGACGAATAATTAGCAGTATTATTAACCTAACTAAATGATTAAGGCTTCCCAATGGCGAACATTCTTCTTATTGATGACGACACAGAGTTAACCAGCTTACTTAAAGACATTTTGAGCTTTGAGGGCTTCACTATCTCCGAAGCCAATGATGGCTATGCCGGGCTTGAAGCGATCAATGATGAGATTGATCTGGTCCTTTTGGATGTGATGATGCCGCGCCTTAATGGCATGGAAACGCTAAAAAAGCTGAGAGAAAATTGGGAAACGCCGGTACTAATGCTGACAGCGAAAGGCGAAGAAATAGATCGTGTTATTGGCCTTGAACTTGGTGCGGATGATTACTTGCCAAAGCCCTTCAGTGATCGAGAGCTGCTCGCTCGTATTCGTGCCATCTTGCGTCGTACGCAAACCAACACAGTGCCTAAAGCGGCCAGTGATAGGATTCAATACCAAGACATTGAAGTATTCCCTGGCAAACAAGAAGCTTATTGCAATGGTCAGATTATCGATCTCACCACTACCGAGTTCGCTCTCTTGAGTCACCTAATCCAGAACCCTGGACAAGTGATCACCAAAGAAGCATTGAGTTTAGACGTGTTAGGTAAAAGGCTAGCGGCGTTTGACCGTGCGATTGATATGCACATATCTAACCTGCGCAAGAAGATTCCAGAACGCAGCGACGGGAAATCTCGCATTAAAACCTTACGAGGTCGTGGCTACTTGTTAGTAGAGGAGGATTAATGCGTATACCTAAAATCACCAGCTTATATGGACGTATCTTTGCTATCTTTTGGTTCACCATGTTACTGGTGCTTTTGTCGGTGCTATCACTGCCACACTTAGATCCTCGAGTTGCTCGCGATGTACCGGTCGAGCACCTCAAGAAATTAGAACGCATTGCGAAAAGTACAGAGAAGCGATTCGCCAAAGAAGACAACTTAGGCAAGATTGTCTTCCAACTGGAAGGCCCAACCCGCAGCAGAAAAGACACACGCCCTCGGATGTATTTGACTGACCTTGAAGGCTCAGTACTAACGACTAAAAAGCATTCAGATTACAAAGTGAAAGCAATTCGCAATTTCGTGACTACGATTGATAACCCTGAAGTGCCAAAACAAAAGCTGTATGGGCATTACATGGTGGCAGGCCCAATCCCAGTTTCACTCGCCGGTGAAGACCTGATGATGTACATCGGAGTTAAATGGGATCAGCCACCACCATTTTTACTGCGACTGTTTGATAAACCATTACAGTTATTACTTGCCGTGATGCTGGCGAGTACCCCGCTGCTGCTTTGGTTAGCTTGGGCGCTAAGTCAACCAGCACGAAGGCTAGAACTTGCTGCACAACGCGTTGCTAAAGGTCAATTTGAGGTTGACCCTCAACTGGAAAAAGGCACATCAGAATTCAGACAAGCCGGTGAGAGCTTTAACCAGATGGTCGAAGCAGTAAACCAGATGATTTCAGGGCAGCAACGTTTATTGTCTGATATATCTCATGAATTACGTTCTCCACTCACTCGATTACGCATGGCGAATGCACTCGCCATTCGTAAGCAAGGCGACAGCCAAGAGCTAGAGCGTATCGATACTGAAGCGCAGCGTTTAGAACAGATGATCAGTGAACTTTTAACTTTGTCTCGTATGCAGGTCGATAGTCACATCACACGTGAAGTGCAACCCTTATCGAGCCTGTGGGAAGAGATCCTAAAAGACGCAGAGTTTGAAGCAGAGCAAATGGGCAAGCAGATGAGGTTTTCAAAAATTCCTAATCGTTCTATCTCGGGTAATCCGAAGTTATTGATGAGCGCGCTCGACAATATTACTCGCAATGCCATTTACTATGGTAGAGACCAAGTTGATGTTCAATTTAGTGTTCAACAAGACCAACTGACGATTTGCGTGAATGACAACGGTGAAGGCGTTCCTGATGACGAATTAGATTCAATTTTCCGACCTTTCTATCGTGTTTCAACGGCAAGAGATCGAAACTCAGGCGGAACAGGATTGGGGTTAACCATTACAGAAAGTGCGATTCGTCAACACAGTGGTTCGATCACAGCAAGCCGCAGTAAACTAGGTGGATTACAACTAGAGATCACTCTGCCAATCCTACCAGCGTAATACCCCTACAAAGATCACAGTTGATAATGATAGTTATTATCATTATGGTAAATCCTCTAATTAAGGAGGATTTACCATGTCACACTCTTTCCCAGATCTACCCTACGCTTACGATGCCCTAGAACCTTACATTGATGCAAAAACAATGGAAGTGCATTACAGCAAACACCATCGAACCTATTACGATAAGTTTATTACTGCGGTTTCTGGTAGCGAGCTTGAGCACCAGTCTCTCACCGAGATTTTCGCTAACATCTCTCAGCACAGTCCAGCCGTTCGTAACAATGGTGGCGGTTACTACAATCACATCTTGTATTGGAACTGCATGTCGCAAGACGGTGGGGGTGAACCTACGGGCGAACTAGGTGAAGCGATCAAAAGTACATTCGGAGATTTCAAAACCTTCCAAGACCAGTTTGCTCAAGCGGCAATCAATACCTTTGGTTCAGGCTTTGCTTGGTTGGTGGTGGAAAAAGGACAGCTGAACATCGTCTCGACCTCGAATCAAGACAACCCATGGATGGATACCATTGCCAGTAACGGAGAACCGGTTCTTGCGCTCGACGTTTGGGAGCACGCCTACTACATCAGCTACCAAAACCGTCGCCCTGATTACATCAATGCATGGTGGAACGTGGTGAATTGGAATGCGGTATCTGAAAACTACGCACAAGCACTAGCGAACCAAGCTTAAGCAAATGGTGACGGTGGCGAACTGTACTCACTCTGCTTGCCACCGTATACTCTGGCTATCTTTGATTATTCTTGTGAACCAACATGTTTGATATCGCTCTATACGAACCAGAAATTGCACCCAATACGGGTAACATCATCCGCCTATCTGCTAACTGTGGCGCGAACCTACACCTAATTGAACCGCTTGGTTTTGACTTTGAAGAGAAGAAAGTACGCCGTGCCGGTTTGGACTACCACGACCTAGCGCGAGTAAAACGCCACAAGAATCTAGAAGCCTTTCTTGAGTACTTAGAGAATGAACGTGAAGGTGACTTCCGTATCTTCGCATGTACCACAAAAACCACAGGCCACCACGTTGATGCTAAATTCCAACAAGGTGATGTATTGATGTTTGGCCCTGAGACACGCGGCCTACCTGCTGAGCTCATCGAAAGCATGCCAATGGAACAACGCATTCGTATTCCAATGATGCCAGATGCGCGCAGCCTAAACCTATCTAATGCTGTGGCAATCATTGCTTTTGAAGCATGGCGTCAAATGGGTTTCGAAGGCGCGGTATAACTGAGCGCTCAAACTTATTTGTTATCTGTTATCTGTTATCTGTTATCTGTTATCAATAATAAACAGTAAGTAACAACAAGCGACACGCAATAAAAAAGGCTCTTACCATTATCGCTTTCATGTGAAAGATAAAGGTAAGAGCCTTTTCTGTTTTTCCCTCTATATAAAGAAGAGAGAAAACGGATTAGTTTAGTCGGTTACGATCGTTGTCGTCGTCTTTCTTTTCAAACTCACCCTCAAAGGTGTTGCCGTCTTTTGATTGATCAGATGGATCTCGATTGAATGGGTCTTGTCCAAATGGGCTCTGCCCAAAACCACCTTGTCCACCTGCTTGGAAACCACCAGACATATTGGTAACCACCATTTTTTCCATCATTTTCTTAGCAATCATCGCTCTTGGTGCAGGCAGCAATACCAACATACCAAGTGCATCCGTCATAAAGCCCGGAGTCAGCAGCAATACGCCTGCAACCGCAAGCATCACGCCTTCAAGAATCTGTTGAGCTGGCATTTCGCCTTGTTGTAATCGGCCTTGAACAGACATTAATGTTTGAATGCCTTGGCTACGAACAAGTGATGCACCGACAAATGCAGTGATCAGAACCAACGCAATCGTTGGCCACAACCCTAAGAAGCCACCAACTTGAATAAATAGTCCAATCTCAATGATCGGTACGAAGATAAATAGTAATAATAAGATAGGAAACACACGCACTCCTTTGTTACATCCAGTTTACGCTGAAAGCCCTACCAATCTCAAATTTATCCTGTAAATAAGCGTGTTTATTGACCCGGAATAAGTTTGCTAAATATTGACGAAACAAAAACGAAAAAGGTGATCAACTTACTATTTTTATGCGCTAAGTACAGTATCATGTGCCACATAAGTCAGGACGGATTTATCAGCCCAATATTCTAGCGAACGGAGTATTTGCACACAGAATAGGCTAATAACTAACTATATAATCAGAATAATTCTCTAAGGATCCTGTTATGGCTACTCTATCAGAAGCTCAAGTTGATGCTCCTCAAGCTACTCGTCTCGAAGAAGATCTTTTAGGTCAACGTCATGTTCCAGCTGATGCTTACTACGGCATCCACACCCTACGCGCAGTTGAAAACTTCAACATCTCAAATGTAACGATCTCAGATGTACCTGAATTCGTTCGCGGTATGGTGATGACTAAAAAAGCTGCGGCTTTAGCAAACAAAGAGTTAGGTGTAATTCCAAGCGAAGTGGCTAAATACATCATTCAAGCTTGTGACCTAATTCTAGATACTGGCAAGTGTATGGATCAATTCCCATCGGATGTATTCCAAGGTGGTGCAGGTACTTCTGTAAACATGAACGCAAACGAAGTGGTTGCGAACGTGGCACTTGAACTTATGGGCAAAGAAAAAGGTCAATACGAGTTCATCAACCCAAATGACCATGTAAACCGCAGCCAATCGACAAACTGCGCCTACCCAACGGGCTTCCGTATCTCTGTTTACAACAGCGTACTGAAACTGATCGATGCGATTGAATACCTAAAAGGTGCATTCGAACTTAAGAGCCAAGAATTCAACACCATCCTGAAAATGGGTCGTACTCAACTTCAGGATGCAGTTCCAATGACGGTTGGCCAAGAGTTCCACGCTTGGGCGGTAACCATCAATGAAGAAATCAAAAACCTAGAATACACTTCAAAACTACTGCTTGAAGTTAACCTAGGCGCAACAGCTATCGGTACTGGTCTGAACGCAGCACCGGGTTACCAAGGTCTAGCAGTTAAACACCTAGCTGAAGTAACTGGCCTAGAATGTGTTCCTGCGGAAGACCTAATCGAAGCAACATCTGACTGTGGTGCCTACGTAATGACGCACGGCGCACTTAAACGCTTAGCGGTTAAGCTGTCTAAAATTTGTAACGATTTGCGTCTGCTTTCTTCAGGTCCACGCACTGGTTTCAACGAGCTAAACCTACCGGAACTGCAAGCGGGTTCTTCAATCATGCCTGCTAAAGTAAACCCAGTTGTACCTGAAGTAGTGAACCAAGTTTGCTTTAAAGTTCTAGGTAACGACAACACGGTTTCTTTCGCTGCAGAAGGCGGTCAACTTCAACTGAACGTAATGGAACCCGTTATTGCACAAAGCATGTTTGAGTCTCTAGACATTCTAACTAATGCATGTGTGAACCTACGCGACAAGTGTGTAGACGGCATTACGGTCAACAAAGAAGTGTGTGAATCTCACGTATTTAACTCTATCGGTATCGTGACTTACCTAAACCCATACATTGGCCACCACGAAGGTGACATCGTTGGTAAGATCTGTGCTGAGACAGGTAAGAGCGTTCGTGACGTGGTTCTAGAGCGTGGTTTATTAACCGAAGAAGAACTTGATGACATTTTCTCTGTTGAAAATTTGATGCATCCTCAGTATAAAGCAAAACGCTACGAGTAAATCTAGCAAATAGGGCTCCAAACGGAGCCCTTTTTTAGGCTCCAATACGGTTAACCACGTTTATTTTGTGGGCTTATGTTGGTTGCACTTTTGCTCAATAGAATCTAAACAATAGAACTATTATGTGAACATTCCATCGGTGAATGTTCACATAATAAAATCTAAAATGAGGTGTTACTTATGATTGCAGTAGAACTATTTGTCGTCCTACTCTTTATCTTTTTGGGGGCTAGAATTGGCGGTATCGGTATCGGTTTTGCCGGTGGTGCTGGTGTTATTGCCCTTTCACTTATTCTTGGTGTTCCAACAAGCCAATCTTTCATTCCGATCGATGTCATCTTGATCATCATGTCGGTAATCACTGCAATTGCTGCGATGCAAGTTGCCGGTGGTATGGATTGGTTAGTACAAATTGCAGAAAACTTTTTACGTAAACATCCTGAACGCATTACCTTCTATGCGCCTATCGTTACTTTTGTAATGACATTAATGGCAGGTACAGGTCACACAGCATTCTCTACACTGCCTGTTATCGCTGAAGTAGCGAAGGGCCAAGGTGTTCGTCCTTCTCGTCCTCTTTCTATTGCAGTTGTGGCATCTCAAATTGCTATCACAGCTTCGCCAATTTCGGCAGCAGTTGTGGCTTTCGCTGCGATGCTTGCACCATTTGGTGTTGATTACCTAACGCTACTCATGGTTTGTATCCCAACAACCTTCATCGCTTGTATGGTTGGTGCGGTTGTTGCTAACTACATGGGTAGCGAACTGAAAGACGATCCAGTTTACCAAGAGCGTCTTGAGAAAGGTCTAATCAAGCTAGCAACTGAAGAGAAACGCGAAATTCTACCAACGGCAAAGAGAGCGACTTACATCTTTCTAGCAGCGATTGGTTTTGTGGTTTGCTACGCAGCGGCTATCTCTAGCTCTGTCGGCCTAATTGAAAACCCAGCTCTAGGCCGTAACGAAGCGATCATGTCTGTGATGCTGGCAGCAGCAGCGGCAATTGTTATGTTCACTAAAATTGATGCTGCGAAGATTTCTTCTGCACCAACATTCCGCTCAGGTATGACAGCATGTGTATGTGTACTGGGTGTGGCCTGGTTAGGTTCAACGTTTGTAAACGCACACGTTGCTGAGATCAAAGACGTAGCAGGCGCTCTATTGGCTGACTACCCGTGGATGCTAGCGCTTGTTCTGTTCTTCGCTTCTATGCTGCTTTATTCTCAAGGTGCAACAACGGTTGCACTGATGCCTGCCGCTCTGGCGATTGGCGTGGCACCATTAACAGCTGTCGCTTCTTTTGCTGCAGTAAGTGCGTTGTTCGTACTTCCAACTTACCCAACGCTACTGGCAGCAGTTGAGATGGACGACACAGGTTCAACGCGTATTGGTAAGTATGTATTTAACCACCCATTCTTCATTCCTGGTGTGGCAACAATCAGTACTGCGGTAGCACTCGGCTTCGCATTCGGCGGTCTGTTTATCTAACATTCGCTGATGATTAAAACTTTAAAAGGAAGCTTCGGCTTCCTTTTTTGTTTTCTACTCAATGTGTTATTTGATACACATCAAATAACTATTATAAACTTTAAAATCCGCCCAAAAATAAAATTTGAATAAAATTCCAAGATTATTCAACCCAACTAATAACAACACTTACCAAATCAATTCCCCCTCGCTTCCACCTAATCCACATCGAATATTAATCCAAGCTAACTAACCAAAAAACCTTGCTGATTTTATGCCATTTTCAAGCCATCTTATTGGCCACTATTTTTGTGAACAGCACCAAACTTAAATGCTTACTTAAAGCATAAAATAACCGTAGTTAAATTGGATCTATATTCATTCGGACATGTAAATATATAAACATTTTTAGTTTAAATTCGGAAGTTTTATATAGTTAACGGCTTAATAATGGCAATAGTTTTATATCTTTGAATACTTTATAAATGTCACTGTGTTTACAATCTATAAATCATTAGTCGCTAATTCACATCAATTCTATTTAAGATGGTGTAAGGAGATAGCTATGACGACTCAGACGATACCAAGCGAAACAAAAAAGGGTGGCTTCTTTGCCAACTTTAAATTCCCTTCTGCCTACACCATTCTATTTATTCTAATTGCATTCGTAGCCCTGCTTACCTGGGTTGTTCCAGCAGGCCAATACGACCGAGCAATGAATGAAGAGTTAGGTCGAGAAGTACCGGTAACCGGCACCTATCAAGCAGTAGAAGGTAATCCTCAAGGTGTGATTGACGTACTACTCGCGCCTATTGACGGTTTCTACGACCACAATAGCTATGAAGCTGCAGCAATCGACGTTTCACTGTTCATCTTAATCATTGGTGGCTTCTTAGGGCTAGTAACCAAAACTGGCGCCATTGATGCCGGTATCGAACGCGTCACCGCCCGCCTAGAAGGGCGAGAAGAGTTGATGATACCGATACTGATGGCATTGTTTGCTGCTGGCGGTACCGTTTACGGCATGGCGGAAGAATCACTGCCATTCTATACATTGCTAGTGCCTGTAATGATGGCGGCGCGTTTTGACCCGCTTGTCGCCGCTGCGACCGTACTGCTTGGCGCAGGGATTGGGGTGCTAGGTTCCACCATTAACCCATTCGCAACCGTGATCGCTGCCAACGCCTCTGGTATCCCATTTACTGACGGTATCGTGCTGCGTATTGCCATGTTGATTATTGGTTGGGTTATTTGTGTCGCTTACGTCATGCGCTACGCCAGAATGGTTCAAGCAGATCCTTCGAAATCCATTGTGTTCGACAAATACGAAGAGAACAAAGCGCACTTCTTAGGTAATGCGAGCGGCGAAAAACTTGAATTCACCATGACTCGTAAACTGATTCTGACTATTTTTGGTGGCTCGTTCGCTGTGATGATTTACGGCGTATCCGTTGCTGGATGGTGGATGGCTGAAATCTCAGCGATGTTCCTAGCTGCAACTATTATCGTTGGTATTGTGGCTCGCATGAGCGAAGAAGAGTTTACCACGAGCTTCATTGACGGTGCCCGTGATCTACTGGGTGTTGCGCTTATCATAGGTATTGCACGTGGTATCGTGGTCGTAATGGACCGCGGTATGATCACCGATACAATTCTATTCTCTGCAGAACAAATGGTTACCGGGCTTTCTTCAGTTATCTTTATTAACGTGATGTTCTTCTTAGAAATTCTATTGTCATTCTTAGTGCCATCGACCTCTGGCTTAGCGGTACTCACCATGCCAATCATGGCACCACTGGCTGACTTTGCAGGTGTAGGTCGAGACCTAGTGATTACCGCTTACCAATCCGCATCAGGCTTGGTAAACCTAATCACCCCAACCTCTGCGGTTGTGATGGGTGGCTTAGCGATTGCTCGCGTTCCATATGTACGCTGGGTTAAATGGGTGATGCCATTAGTCGGCATCTTAATGGTATTTTGTATTGTGGTACTGAGTATTGGTGCTCTGATCTAACTCAAAACGCTTCACTCTGTTCTCATCCAAAGCCGCTTCCCATAGCGGCTTTTTTATTAATCCCTCTCCCAATGTGACCCTCTGCTGCTAAAATAGGTCCTCAAAGCCATACACGCGACATTCAAGACACCTCCTGCTCCTACTAAGGCTCAGCGTAACCAAAAGTACTCATCACTAAAGAAACACCCTACTTATAGACATCAAATTAGCTTGATGAAATAACACTCAATTAGCAGCCATGATATTTATCCAGATAGTTAGTCACTTATTAGAGCTAATTATATTTAAAGTAATTTTCAGTCTAATAAACAGACGAGGATTAACGCTCTTTTTTATCAAAAAACACACTTAAACAGACGATTTTAAAATGTGACCACAACAGCTTTATTCTAATTTATTTTGTTAAAATTTAATTAATTTCACATCCAAAATTAAATATATAAATAGAAACACTGCATACTTCCAATCTAAGTACATTCTTATCAATAAAACTATTCTGCATATAATCCCTCATAAATTAGATTCTAGTAAGTTGAGTTAAAAAAGCATGCATAATATTCCCAAGGAGTTAACTATTTAGAAAAGGTTGGCAATAGTTGAAAGTGCATAAAGTTTGTTAAAACCCTTGATTTTAAAGGGCTGCGGGATAAAAAACGATTTGTGATAGATCTCTAAGAATACCTGACTAGCAGGCGTAATATTAATTCAAGACAAGAGACATGAATAAATAATTCATTCTTCTCAACTGAAAATAAATAATTACTCTTAGCGATAAAAGTAATTCAAATATATAAGAGAGAGACGATCATGAGTAAGTTCTATGTAGGTTCTGAAATAGGTCAATTACGCCGCGTTCTAGTTCACCGCCCAAGACGCGCACTGACTCACCTAACACCCTCTAACTGTCACGATTTGCTGTTTGATGACGTATTGGCTGTTGAGCGTGCGGGTAAAGAGCATGACGCATTTACTCAAACGCTACGTGATCAAGGTGTAGAGGTTCTTCTTCTTACAGACCTGCTAGCAGACACGCTAGCCGTGCCAGAAGCGAAAGATTGGCTACTAAACTGCCAAGTATCTGATTACCGTTTGGGTAAAACATTCGCCAATGATGTGCGCTGCTACTTGGGCGATTTACCAACCCTAGAGTTAGCAAAAATCTTAACGGGCGGTTTGTCTTACGCTGAGATGCCAATGAAATCATCTTCAATGATGCAAGGCATGCACGCACCAACCGACTTCATAATCGAGCCTTTACCAAACCACCTATTTACTCGCGACACATCTTGCTGGGTATACGGTGGCGTATCTATCAACCCAATGGCGAAACCCGCTCGTCAACGTGAAACCAACCACGTTCGTGCTATTTATCGCTGGCATCCAACATTCGCAGGTCAAGACTTCATTAAATACTTTGGCGATGAAGAAAACATCAACTACGACAACTCAACAATTGAAGGTGGTGACGTTCTTGTTATCGGTCGTGGCACGGTGCTTATCGGTATGTCTGAGCGTACAACAGCACAAGGTGTTGAGCACTTAGCATCGAACCTATTCAAACACGGTCAAGCGAAACAAGTTATCGCAATGCAGCTACCAAAACACCGCTCTTGCATGCACTTAGACACCGTTATGACGCACATGAACGAAGATACGTTCTCTGTTTACCCTGAAGTGGTGAGTAAGGATGTGCAGTGCTGGAACCTAACTGGTGATGAGTCAGGCGCTGTGAAAGTGAAAGAAGAAGGCTACTTCGTAACGGCTATCGAAAAAGCACTTGGCGTAGACAAGCTAAACCTAATCACAACGGGTGGCGACAACTTCCATGCAGAACGTGAACAGTGGAACGATGCAAACAACGTTCTAACGGTTAAACCTGGCGTCGTTATTGGCTACGAAGGCAACACATACACCAACGAAAAATACGACAAAGCAGGCATCACGGTTCTTCCGATTCCAGGAGACGAACTTGGTCGCGGTCGCGGTGGCGCACGCTGCATGAGCTGCCCAATTGAGCGTGATGGTATTTAATCACTAAGACGAAACGGCCAGGTTGAATGAATCTTAAATCACCTCAGCTTGGCCAAAATGAGAGAACACAATTATGACTAAGCAAACTGTTGTTGTTGCACTCGGCGGTAATGCCCTACTTCGTCGCGGTGAGCCGTTAGAAGCCGATGTTCAACGCCGTAATATTGAAACCGCGGTTAAAACCATCTCTGAAATCGCAAAAGTGTACAACGTGGTGTTAGTGCACGGTAATGGCCCACAAGTTGGTTTACTTGCTCTGCAAGGCTTGGAGTACAAGAAAGTAAATCCGTACCCGCTGGATGTATTGGGCAGTGAGACTCAAGGCATGATCGGCTACATGCTGATGCAAGAGTTCAAGAACTATCTTCCCAACCGCAACATCTCATGCATGTTGACGCAAATGACAGTCGATCCAAACGATCCTGCATTTGCGGATCCAACCAAACCGATTGGCCCGATCTACAAAGAAGCAGAAGCGCGTGAATTGGCAGAGAAATTCCACTGGATCGTAAAACCCGACGGCCAACATTTCCGTCGCGTAGTACCAAGCCCACGCCCTACCGGGATTGTTGAACACGACGCGATCACCCAACTTATCGATGCAGGTCATCTCGTGATTTGTACTGGCGGTGGTGGCATCCCAGTGAAAAAAGAAAATGGCAAATTAGTGGGTGTTGAAGCGGTTATCGACAAAGACATGTCAGCGGCTTTCTTAGCAAAACAATTGGATGCAGATGCACTGCTTATTCTGACTGATGCTGACGCTGTATACCTTGACTGGGGCAAACCAACTCAACACGCACTGCGCAGCACCACACCAAGCGAATTGGCGAAATTCACATTTGACGCAGGCTCTATGGGGCCAAAAATTGAAGCATCGTGCGAATTCATTCAGCAAGGCGGCAAAGTTGTAGGTATCGGTGCACTCGAAGATGGCTTGCAAATTCTGCAAGGCCAAGCGGGCACCAATATCACCAAAGGTTAACGTACTAGCGAGCTTTATCATCTTGAGAACCTTAAACCTTGAGAGCTTTTAAAGCTTGCGAAAACAGATTAAACGAAACAAACCGAACCGAACCGAACCGAACAAATTTAACTAAAAATTGAATCGCGCTTTCTTGAATTTTCTTTCCCTGTAACAGGAAAGCGCCTAAATCTAAGAAGGAATACATCATGGCTTTTAACCTACGCAATCGTAACTTCCTAAAACTACTAGATTTCACTCCACGCGAAATTCAACACTTGTTAGATCTTTCTATGGAGCTAAAAAAAGCGAAGTACAACGGTTACGAACAGCCAACACTGACTGGCAAAAACATTGCGCTTATCTTTGAGAAAACCTCAACTCGTACTCGCTGTGCATTTGAAGTTGCTGCATTCGACCAAGGTGCTCGAGTTTCTTACTTAGGCCCATCTGGCTCTCAAATTGGCCACAAAGAATCAATGAAAGACACCGCTCGCGTTCTAGGTCGTATGTACGATGGCATCGAATACCGCGGCTTCGGTCAAGAAATCGTTGAAGAACTAGGCGCTTACGCTGGCGTTCCTGTATGGAATGGTCTGACTGACGAATTCCACCCAACACAAATCCTGGCTGACTTCCTAACCATGACGGAATACGGCCGTGGTAAACAACTGCATGAAATCAGCTTTGCTTACCTAGGTGATGCTCGCAACAACATGGGCAACTCTCTGATGGTTGGCGCGGCGAAAATGGGCATGGACATTCGCCTTGTTGCTCCAAAACAATTCTGGCCACAAGAAGAGCTATTGGCTCAATGTCGTGAAATTGCAGAGCACACTGGCGGCAAAATCACACTGACTGAAGATGTTCAAGAAGGCGTGCAAGGTTGTGACTTCCTATACACCGACGTTTGGGTATCCATGGGTGAAGCAAAAGAAGCATGGGCTGAGCGTATTAACCTAATGATGCCTTACCAAGTCAACATGGACATGATCAAAGCGACCGGCAACCCACATGTAAAATTCATGCACTGCCTACCCGCTTTCCACGGCGAAGACACAACAGTAGGCAAACAGCTTGCTGCTGAATACCCACAACTAAAAGACGGCGTTGAAGTAACAGATGAAGTGGTTGAGTCTGAATACTCTATCGTGTTCGATGAAGCTGAAAACCGCATGCACACCATCAAAGCAGTAATGGTTGCGACATTAGGCAGTTAATAAGCTGAACAACTAAGAATCTAGATAACTAATAATCTAAATAGTTAAGCACTCACTTGTTCGCAAGACATTAACAAGTTAAGTGTAATAGCAGGGAAATGCGGGTGGCATACTTGGGATTTAACCCTTGGATAAAGCCCGCATTTTTTTTCATTCGACTGAAGAAGTTATCACCCCAAAAAACACAAGTTTTTCTGTTTCAACAAAGGCTTAAATAGAAGTTAAAAACGGACATCATTTCGCATAAAAATCCATTAAATGAATACTTTACAGAAAGTATTGCATGGCGTTTTTATCTGAGTATAATCCTCCGCAATTTGTCTTAAGAGAGCAAAAAATGAACCGCAATTCTGTCGCACATTATTGTCAAACTACACGCCAAAGAGTGGCGGTGGTGTCATTTTTATTTTGCTCTATTGATCGTTTCGAAGCCTCCTATTTTTAGGGGGCTTTTTTTTGTCCGCAATTTGACTGTATGCATAGAAGGAAGACCCGTTATGGCGCATTCGTTATTTAACAAGCACATCATCTCCATACCTGAGCTCACTCGTAATGAACTGGAGCTTATCGTCGACACCGCAGCAAGGCTCAAGGCAGAGCCAAACCCTGAGTTGCTGAAAAATAAAGTCGTTGCGAGCTGCTTCTTTGAGCCTTCAACTCGAACTCGCCTCTCATTCGAAACCGCGGTTCAGCGCCTTGGCGGCACCGTCATCGGTTTTGATAATGGCGGCAACACCTCACTAGCGAAGAAAGGTGAAACGCTTGCCGATTCGGTGCAGGTTATTTCATCTTATGTCGATGCCTTTGTGATGCGTCACCCACAAGAAGGCGCAGCACGTTTGGCCTCAGAATTTTCAAACGGTGTTCCGGTGGTGAATGGCGGCGACGGTGCCAACCAGCACCCAACTCAAACCTTGTTGGATCTGTTCTCGATTTACGAAACACAAGGTACGCTTGATAACCTCAATGTGGCGTTCGTCGGCGACCTAAAATATGGCCGAACTGTGCACTCATTGACGCAAGCACTATCAAAATTCAATAACGTGCGTTTCTTCTTTATCGCGCCAGAAGTGTTAGCGATGCCAGATTATATCTGTGAAGAATTAGAAGAGATGGGTATCCAATACAGCACCCACAGCAGCATTGAAGAGGTGGTGCCTGAACTGGATGTCCTGTACATGACTCGCGTACAGAAAGAGCGCTTTGATGCATCGGAATACGCACACATGAAGTCAGCTTACATCCTAACCGCCGATACATTGAAAGACGCTCGTCAAAACATGAAGGTACTTCACCCACTGCCACGCGTCGACGAAATCACCACTGACGTTGATAAAACGCCACACGCTTACTACTTCGAACAAGCTGAAAACGGTGTGTATGCACGTGAAGCTTTATTAGCCCTAGTTCTAAACGACACTTTATAAGCAGGAGATACAGTCATGGTTAAACAAACTCAGCTACAAGTAGAAGCGATCCGTAACGGCAGCGTGATTGACCACATCCCTGCTCATCTTGGGATTAAAATTCTCAAACTGTTCAAGCTGCATAAAACAGAGCAACGCATCACCATGGGGTTAAACCTGCCATCATCAGCGCTCGGCAACAAAGACCTAATCAAGATTGAGAACATCTTTCTGACCAAGGAACAAGCCAATCAATTGGCTCTGTACGCTCCACAAGCGACTGTGAATCAGATTGAAGAGTACAAAGTGGTCAACAAGCTCACACTTGTTCTGCCAGAACAAATCAACAGTGTGTTCGCCTGCCCAAATAGCAACTGTATTTCACACGGTGAACCTGTCGAAAGTAGCTTTAAAGTGCAGCTAAAACACGAAAACGTACAGCTAAAATGTCACTATTGTGAAAAAGTATTCTCTCGCGAGATCATGAGTGAAATTCGCTAACCCTTAGCGCTACTACCTCCGCAACAAAAACCATTTAAAGTTTATGGATATTTATTCCCAACACGGAATAAATATCCATTTAGTCAAAGAATAAAACCCCACAAAAAAAGCAATTAACCAGAATTTTGTTTGGTGATCACCTTCAAAAAGATAACTATTCTTTAGTGGTAGACTCAATGTATAGATGATCATACATCTCGCATACCCTTCCTTCTCTACTTCGGGATTCATCGGTAAGCCTAATTAATCATCGTACTCTACGGCTTTGGGAGTGCGCTCAGCGCTATGGACAAGCGATATCCACAGTTTGACCTTAAGGAGTTGTTCATGAACGAAATCACTGAGCACGGTTGCTTGTATTCAGCTGAAGATAAAACACTGACTGCCGCGTGCAAACGCTTACTACAACAACAAAGCTTCTCGACCCAGAACCAACTGCGCGAGAAACTGGTCGACATTGGCTATACAGGTATCAGCCAATCGACCGTCTCTCGCATTTTGTCACAGCTTGGCGTTGTCAAAATTCAGAATGCCTGTGGTAAAAAGGTTTACTGCATCACGGTTGAAAGCGCGCCTGTGCGTGTCGATGCCTCAATCTCATCACAAATCGAATTAATTACTCACAACCAAGCGATGGTGATCGTAAAAACAAACCCTGGCTGCGCACAGTTGGTCGCAAGATTAGTCGATATCGACCCACATACCGAGATTATCGGTACGGTTGGCGGCAATGACACCGTGCTAATTATCCCGAAAGACACGATGAACATTGATGCTTGTGAACAAGTAGTAAGAGCACGCTTAGGTGTTGCCTAAATGTCTTATTGGCAAGGGCTGTTACTGCAGTTGCGCAGCTAACCCTCTCTCGACAGCCTAAAAAAGTGGCTCACCCGCCCTAGCGGATATTTGCTGGTCGATGAAACTAATCACAAACTATTACGGTCTGATTGAGTTAAGATACCTTCAACTCCATTTTGATGACTAAATAGTATGCGACGACTTGCCACATTACTTTTTGTTTGTGTTTCCCTGTACACCCAGCCTGCGTGGGCGCTTTTTGGAAACAACAACGCCGAGCCAAGCTTCGGAGGCAATAACAACGGTTTTGTCCCTGTAGACCAGGCTTTCCCTTTCAATTACTACCAGCAAGACGGTAAGGTCCTTCTAGACTGGCAAGTAAAAGAGGGCTACTACCTCTATCAACACAGCCTATCGTTCACTGGCCAGAATCTCGCTATCGGCAATGTTGAAATGGAAGATGGCCAACCACACCAAGATGAATTCTTCGGTGAGGTGAGCATTTATACTCAGCCGTTATTCGTGCAAGTTCCTCTACAGAGTTACCAAGATGGCTCAAAGCTGGTCGTTAAGTATCAAGGCTGTGCGGATGCGGGTTTCTGCTATCCACCCGAAACTCGAATCATCGACATTGAGCCATTTACGGCTTCAGGTTCAAGCGACTCTCAAGCCAATGCCGTGTCGCAAGAGTCATCGGCTGTTAACAATGAGGCCGATGCTTCAATGCAACAGGCTTCTCCAAAAGCAGACGTTGCCAATAACACCACTCCACAATCAAGCGCACCCGTTTCAAAAGAAGCGAGCCTAGCCGATAAGCTCGGTGACAGTTGGTGGACGCCATTATTATTCTTAGCACTTGGTGTTGGCTTAGCCTTTACACCGTGTGTTCTGCCGATGTACCCAATTCTAACGGGTATCGTATTAGGTGGTGGCAAGCTCAGCCAAGGCCGTGCGCTGATGCTGTCCTTCATCTATGTGCAAGGTATGGCGTTAACCTACACCTTATTAGGTCTAGTGGTTGCCTCTGCGGGTATGCAGTTCCAAGCTGCCATGCAACACCCCTATGTGCTAATCGCGCTAAGCGTTCTGTTCGTGGCTTTAGCGATGTCGATGTTTGGCGTTTATAACCTGCAACTGCCAAGCAGCATCCAAACCTGGCTCAACAACCAAAGTAACAAGCAACAAGGTGGTAATACCTTGGGCGTGTTCGCGATGGGTGCTATCTCTGGCTTGGTGTGTTCACCTTGTACCACGGCTCCATTGTCAGGTGCGCTGCTGTATGTCGCCCAAAGTGGTGACCTATTAACGGGTGCGATTGCTCTGTATGCCTTAGCGATGGGTATGGGTATCCCACTGATCTTGGTTGCGGTGTTTGGTAATAAGCTGCTGCCGAAAGCGGGTAGCTGGATGGACAAGGTGAAGGTAGTATTTGGCTTTATCTTGCTGGCTGCACCTATCTTCCTACTAGAGCGTATTATCCCTGAGTTGTGGGCAACCGTGCTTTGGTCTGGCCTTGGCTTCATCGCCTTTGGTTGGCTTTACCACAGCAAGAATGCACTGCCATTCGGCGACTGGAAACAGAGCGTAGTGGGCATCATCGCGATGCTCGGCCTGTTCGCTTCAGCGCAACCAGCATTGAATTACTGGTTCGCAGAAAAGAGCGTTGTGGTTGAACAACAAATCCAATTTGCACGCGTCAACACGGTTGAAGAGTTAGAAATCCAGCTCATCGAAGCCAAGAAACTCGGAAAGCCAGTGATGCTCGATTTCTACGCCGATTGGTGTGTGGCATGTAAAGAGTTTGAGAAGTACACCTTCCACCAAGCTGATGTTGAGAACAAGCTTTCTGATTTCGTCCTGCTCCAGGCTGACGTGACGAGAAACATGCCTCAAGACATTGAACTGCTTAAACAATTACAAGTGCTCGGTTTGCCAACTATAGAGTTCTGGGATGGCGAGGGTAACCATGTTCCAAATGCTCGTGTCACTGGCTTTATGCCTGCAGATGTATTCTTAAAACACATGCAAGACCACCAGCTATAACCTTGCTAAAGCAGTAACGAAAGCAGTAACGAAAGCAGTAACGAAAGCAATAACTGACCACTTCTAAGCTATTCAGTTATATAAAGTAAACCTGAAAGCCGAGTAAACTTCTCCCTAAGTGGGATGGTTGCTCGGCTTTTTTGTTAATGAAAGCAACGGATTCCTGTTCTGGCAATAAAAGTCGATATGGTTCAGACTTTTAATGCATAAATATTGTCCACATACTCAATCAGGATGATAATAAATATTAACTAAATTGTTAAAAGTATGAACGTCATGGACTCGACCTATACCATCATCATTGCTGATGACCACCCTCTTTTTCGCAACGCCCTATTTCAGTCAGTTCATATGGCGATCAGTGGTGCGAACCTGCTTGAGGCTGATTCTCTCGATGCCTTACTGACTCTACTAAAAAAAGAAGATGAACCCGATCTGTTGCTTCTCGACCTTAAAATGCCCGGTGCGAATGGGATGTCAGGCTTGATTCAACTGCGCGCAGAATACCCCGACTTACCTATAGTCGTGATTTCAGCCAGTGAAGAAGCGAGCGTCGTCAGCCAAGTGAAGAGTCATGGTGCTTTTGGCTTTATTCCAAAATCGAGTGATATGCGCGAATTAGTGAGTGCACTCAATCAAGTGCTCAATGGCGACCCGTTCTTCCCTGAAGGACTGATCACCAATAATGCTGCCTGCACCGACCTTGCAGAAAAGATTTCCACACTGACGCCTCAGCAATACAAAGTATTGGGGATGCTTTCTGACGGCTTACTTAACAAGCAAATCGCGTATGAACTAAATGTTTCGGAAGCGACCATCAAAGCACATATGACAGCCATCTTCCGTAAATTGGATGTGAAAAACCGAACTCAAGCAGTTATCTTGCTACAAGAAGTCCACAATTAAACTTCGTCAATATCCTTTCCTAAAGTCGTCTTGGGCAAACATAAACCCAACTTGACGACTTTATAATCATTTATCTCTGCCACCACCCAATTAATGCCATTCCACTTGAAGTTATCGCCCAATACAGGGTGTGCACCAAGCTCTTGAACAACCAATTGTTTTAGCGTCATTTCTCGCTCCTGCTCGGAACCCAACTCTATACCATAACAATCACTGACGGCAGCGACCGATAGCCCAACATCTAAGAAGAAGTCGCCAAAGAATCGAGCGGTATCTTCAGCCAAAGGAGCCTCACTGAACAGTTCGCTTAAGCTATCTAGGTCTTTATCTTGCCCAAGTACACATAAGATATCATTCGCCTCTAACACGGTACTGCCCGATGGGTGGAGCAAAGCATCTTTTCTAAATAACGCGGTAATTCGCGTCCCTTCAGGCATAGACAAGCGTTTAAGCGGTTCGCCAATACACCACTTGTCCTCTTTCAACTTATAGACAAACATCTCCCACTCACTGGTAGGGTAGATCTCAATGCCGGTACGAGAAATCGGTGTCGGCGTTGGCGGTAAGGTCACTTTCGCGAGTCTAGCGACTTTCATTAAGCTGCCGCCCTGAACAATCAGCGAAACCATAACCACGAAGAAGGCAATATTGAAATACAACTGAGCATTTTGCAGGCCTGCCATCATCGGGAAAACCGCCAAGATGATCGGCACTGCACCGCGTAAACCCACCCAAGAAACAAACCAGCGCTCTTTGGTGGTAAAACGTCGAAACGGCAATAAACCGAGCCAAACAGAGATTGGACGAGCAAACAAAATCATACCGAAAGCAAGCGCAAGCGCCGGTATAGCAATGTCCATTAGTGTCGATGGTGTCACCAACAAACCTAACACTAAGAACATCACGATTTGGCTAAGCCACGTCATGCCATCAAGAACATTGAGAATAGAGTGTCGAGAGCGAGTCGGACGATTTCCGATGAACAAGCCCACTAAGTAAATAGATAAAATACCGCTGCCGCCAAGCATGTTGGAGAACGCAAACAGCGCTACGCCACCACTCAGCACCAAAATAGAGTAGAGACCATCAGCCAACTTAACTCGATTGATTAGGCTCCATAAAACCCAGCCGCCACCGATACCTACAAGGGTGCCGATACCAAACTGCATTGCGAAACTTTTCAGTAGGAAATTCATTCCCATTTCAGCTTCGGGGTTACCTAACAGCGCGATTAGGGTTACCGTAAGGAAGACGGCCATTGGATCGTTGGTACCCGATTCAATCTCTAGGGTTGAGCCTACACGCTCATTGAGACTTTGCCCTTTAAGTAAAGAGAATACCGCCGCAGCATCGGTTGAGCCTACAATGGCCCCAACCAAAATCCCCTGCATCAGTGACAGCTCAAACAGCCATGCGGCCATTAAGCCCGTTAAGGTTGCAGTACATGCCACGCCTATCGTTGCTAGGGAGAGCGATGGCCAAAAAGCAACCTTGAAACTCGCCACCTTAGTTCGCATACCGCCATCTAGCAAGATCACGGCAAGAGCCAAGTTACTCACTAAGTATGTCAGAGAGTAATCATCAAAATTGATGCCACCGGGACCATCTTCACCGGCTAACATGCCAACGAAAAGGAAGATCAAAAGAATAGGTACGCCCAATCGAGAGGACACTTGCGAGAAGAGTACACTGATGGCGATGAGTACAGCACCAGTTAAGAATAAGTGGTTGATAGTTATTGCGTCCAATTCGTTCCCCCAAATAATAAACCCGAGCTTTAAGCCTGTTGATCTTCTGCCGTTTAGCAGAGCACGGTCGGTGAAAGTGCCTTAGATACTATAACAAACTTATGTTTCGCTTCGTGTCATATGCAGGACTAAATACCATTTATCGGTGATTTAGTTGTTAAATTTTATGACTCGCACTCTAATTCGCTCTATTTTGTTAGACCTTTGGCTAATTTAACAACATTGCAACATCACACTTTTCTATGGTTATGCCCTCTAGCCCCCATATTTCAGCACTTTAGTCTCAATACCGTCCAGACTAAAGTTGCACAGATCCCTTGACTTATCCTTGCTACATTCTAAATCGTAACATTACGTTAACACGGCTATTTTACAAAAACGGTTTCTACGAAAACGGAATAAAGGAGAAGGCAATGGCGTTCGAATCTACGGAACATGCTCAAGCCTACTGGAAGGAAAACTTGGGAATTATGGGAACACTGCTCGCGGTTTGGTTTGCAGTGTCTTACGGCGCTGGCATCTTATTTGTGGATGCCCTCAATACCGTTCAGTTTGGCGGGTTCAAGCTAGGCTTTTGGTTCGCTCAGCAAGGTTCGATATACACCTTCGTGGCGCTGATATTTATTTACGTTGTTCGCATGAATGCGCTCGACAAAAAATACAACGTACAGGAAGACTAGAGGCTAGAACATGGATATTCAAACTTGGACGTTTATTCTCGTCGGTATTACTTTTGCAGTATATATCGGCATCGCAATCTGGGCTCGTGCAGGGTCAACCAGTGAGTTCTACGTAGCCGGCGGCGGTGTACACCCAGTAGCCAATGGTATGGCGACAGCGGCTGACTGGATGTCGGCAGCATCATTCATCTCAATGGCAGGTATCATCTCATTTGTTGGTTACGACGGTGCAGTTTACCTAATGGGTTGGACAGGTGGTTACGTACTGCTTGCACTATGTTTAGCACCTTATCTACGTAAATTCGGTCAGTTTACGGTTCCTGATTTCATCGGCGAACGTTACTACTCGAAAACGGCACGTATGGTAGCGGTATTCTGTGCAATCTTCGTATCATTCACATACGTTGCTGGTCAAATGCGTGGGGTTGGTGTTGTATTCTCACGTTTCCTAGAAGTCGACATTAACCTCGGCATCATCATCGGTATGGGTATTGTGTTCTTCTACGCAGTACTTGGTGGCATGAAAGGCATCACTTATACGCAGGTAGCTCAATTCTGTGTCCTCATTTTCGCCTTCCTTGTTCCAGCTATTTTTACTTCGATCATGATGACAGGTAACCCGCTTCCACAGGTTGGTATGGGTTCAACTCTCTCTGGCACCGACGTTTACCTACTTGATAAACTGGATGGTCTAACCGAAGAGCTCGGGTTTACCGCCTATACCGAAGGTAACAAGAGCATGGTAGATGTATTCTTCATCTGTGCGGCTCTAATGGTAGGTACAGCAGGTCTTCCACACGTAATCATTCGTTTCTTCACTGTGCCAAGAGTACGTGATGCTCGTATTTCAGCGGGTTGGGCACTACTGTTCATCTCATTGCTATACACAACAGCACCTGGCGTTGCAGCATTCGCTCGTGTAAACATGATCGAAACCATTAACGGCCCAGACATGCAAGGTGTCGCAGCAGCAGACGCACCAAGCTGGTACAAAAACTGGGAAAGCACTGGCCTTGTAGGTTGGGAAGATAAGAACGGCGATGGCAAAATGTTCTACTCGGGCGATGAACGTAACGAGATGAAGATTAACCGTGACATCATCGTACTGGCTTCTCCAGAGCTAGCAAAACTACCAAACTGGGTTGTCGCACTACTTGCAGCTGGTGGCCTAGCAGCCGCACTATCAACAGCCGCGGGTCTACTATTGGTCATCTCAACGTCGATTTCACATGACTTATTGAAGAAAGGCTTCAGACCAAACATGACCGACAAGCAGGAGCTATTAGCCGCTCGTTTAGCCGCTATGGTCGCCATTGTCGGCGCGGGTTACTTAGGTATTAATCCACCAGGCTTCGTAGCACAGGTAGTCGCGTTTGCCTTCGGCCTAGCCGCAGCATCCTTCTTCCCTGCCATCATCCTAGGTATCTTCTACAAGAAGATGAACAAGGAAGGCGCTATTGCAGGTATGTTGTCAGGTATTGCCTTCACAGCAAGCTACATCATCTACTTCAAGTTCATTAACCCAGCAGCAAGCACACCGGAAAACTGGTGGTTTGGTATCAGCCCAGAAGGCATCGGTACGCTAGGTATGTGTCTAAACTTTGTAGTATCAATTGCAGTGAACAAAGTGACCGCTGAAGTTCCTGAAGATGTACAAGAGATGGTTGAGTCTATCCGTTATCCTAAAGGTGCTGGTGAAGCTCACGACCACTAAGAAGCTCGCGACTTAGTGACTAGGATAAGAAGTACTTAGAAAATGAATCAGTGCTTACATTGTAGGGATTAGGTACTGACTCCAAGAAAGCCGATGCATTCATGTATCGGCTTTTTCTTTTCATTTTATAGAAAGATAAACAAAGGGTTGTTTTTAAAATCTCATTTGATAATAATTATCATTAACATCCAATAAAGAGATGCAGATTATGATGAAAGAACAGCAAAGTCTCTATTCGAGATTTTACAAAGCACAGGATCGCTTTGCTTCATTAGAACAAGTACAAGGCCATGAGCCTTTTGTGATTAGAGAGTATATAGAGTGTGCACTCACGCTTTCTGCTTACTATGAAAAACACGCCGCCCAAGAAAACATCTTGTTGTGCGAGCTTTACCTGCGCCAAGTTTTCTTCCATTTAATTGAAGCGATTGAGTCTCCTGAGCGCAGTTTCGCCTTTCGTCATATCTGCCTAGACTCTATTCACTCACCGCTATTTTATCTGAAACGCCACTACTGCCAGCTACCTCAAGGCCAAGCGCGTTTTTTGAATCTCAGCCAAACACTACAACAAGTCCAAGCCCCACTTGGCTAACAAGGATAGAAGATGACCCTACAATATCGAATTGAGAAAGACAGCATGGGAGAAGTGAAAGTCCCTGCCGATGCGCTATTCCAAGCACAAACTCAGCGTGCAGCAGATAACTTTGCTTTTAGTTCACACAAAATGCCAACTAGCTTCATTCAAGCACTAGCATTCATTAAGCAGGCCGCCGCTGACACCAACGCTCAGTTAGGTTTATTGGAAGGTGATATTGCCAACGCGATTTCCGAAGCAAGCCAAGAGATCATTGATGGTAAATACCTCGATCAATTCCCAATCGATGTCTACCAAACCGGCTCTGGCACTAGCTCCAATATGAATGCCAATGAAGTGATTGCAACGCTCGCTTCAAGAAGTTTACAAGGTGACGTGAACCCGAATGACCACGTCAACATGGGCCAAAGCAGCAACGATGTGGTACCAACCGCCATTCAAGTGAGCGTTGCTTTGATGGCAGAAAACAAGTTGTTGCCAGCACTAACTCACCTTGCTGAAGCTCTCACTATCAAGCAACAGGAGCTTGCTGAGGTAGTGAAGACAGGCCGCACTCACCTAATGGATGCGATGCCAATTACCTTTGCTCAAGAGCTAGGTGGTTGGAAGTTTCAGATTGAGCATGCCAAGCAAGCCATTGAAAGCAGTTTGCCAGCAACCAAGGCACTTGCTCAAGGTGGCACAGCGGTAGGAACAGGGATCAATGCTGAACCGCGCTTTGCCGATAAATTTGCGAGTAACCTTTCTCAATCGACAAAGATCAGTTTTACCTCGAGTGAAAACTTCTTTTTTAACCTCAGCAGCCAAGATGCGATCGTCGCATTGTCTGGCCAGCTTAAAACTGCAGCAGTTGCGATCATGAAGATCTCAAACGATCTTCGCTGGATGAACTCCGGGCCGTTGGCGGGCTTAGGTGAGATTGAATTACAGGCGCTACAGCCAGGGTCGTCTATCATGCCTGGAAAAGTAAACCCAGTGATTCCAGAAGCCGCAGCAATGGCTGCAGCGCAAGTGATAGGAAATGACACCACCATTACGCTGGCTGGGCAATCTGGTAACTTCCAACTGAATGTGATGTTGCCGGTGATTGCTCATAACGTGTTAGAAAGTATTGAATTGTTAGCAAATAGTTCTGTCGCCTTGGCAGACAAAGCCATCGTTTCCTTCGCTGTACGCCAAGACAATCTCGATTTGGCACTGTCAAAGAATCCGATTTTAGTCACAGCGCTAAACCCTGTGATTGGTTACCTAAAAGCGGCAGATATTGCCAAGAAGGCCTATAAAGAAGGTTTACCGATCCTCGATGTTGCAGAGCGAGAAACAGACCTAAGCCGAGAAGAACTCAGCAAGCTGCTTGATCCAAGCACACTGACGCAGGGCGGCATTGCGGGCTAGCTCGTTAGCAAATTATTAAATTAGCAAATAAATAGGTATTAACGAGCCTTACTGAAACAAAAAAGGCCTCATCCGAGGCCTTTTTACATCCGTTCATTAATTAGGAATTAGAGCTTATTATTCCTAATTAACTCACCCGATTTAAGACTGCTCTGAGTTTTAGCGGTTTCACTGGCTTAGCAATAAAGCTGAAGCTGTTAGCCTTTATCGCAGCCAACATGTCATCGGTTCTATCAGCACTGATGATGACACCTTCAAAAGAGTCGCCAAGACGTAAACGACACTGTTGCAAAACTTCCAGCCCCGTTCGGCCATTATCGAGGCGATAATCAGAGAAAATTACATCCGGATGCCAATCATCATCGAGACACTTCAAGCTTTCGACTAAGTCGACGGCCGTCTTAACCTCACAGCCCCAGCGACCAATCAAGTTCTCCATCCCGACCAAAATCTCGCGCTCATTATCGACACACAATATTTTCAGGTGTTCGATGTCGCTGGTCGCCATTGGCGCTGAAACTTGTACAATTGGAGTAACCTGTTCGGCTCTAGCCAAGGTGATAGAAAAAACACTGCCTTGCCCTGGCCATGATCGCATTGATATTTGGTGACCTAAAACATGAGCGATGCCTTTAGAAATCGCGAGCCCTAACCCCAAGCCTTGATCGGCACGAACTTGGCTACCACGAGTAAACTCTTCAAAGATCTCTTGCTGCTTATCTTCGTCGATACCCGTTCCGTTATCCCACACATCAATTCGCACCTGGCCGTTAACTCGTCTCGCACCCAGTACTACTTTCCCTTCCGGGTTGTAACGAAAAGCATTGGTCAAAAAGTTCTGAATAACACGCCTTAACAATTTGGGGTCAGAATGAATAAACAGAGATGAAGGGATCATCTTGAACTGGATTTTTTGTTGTGTCGCCAAAGCACTAAATTCAGCATTCAAATGGATAAGAACATCATGCACGGCAATCGCATGAACATTGGTTTCTAACTTTCCCGACTCCAATCGAGAGATATCTAATAAATCACCAATCAAGTCCTCAGCAGCACCAAGTGCACTTTCGATATGGGATGAAAGCTGCTTCACCTCTTGTTCCTTTGCCACTTCAGAGAGTGAAGAAGCAAACAAACGAGCAGCATTCAGTGGTTGCATTAAATCATGGCTAACCGCTGCTAAAAAACGACTCTTAGATTGTGATTCTTGATCAGATATTTGCGTTGCTTTTACTAAGCGATGGTTAAGTTTTTCGAGCTCTTGGGTTCGTTCATGGACTCTTGATTCTAAACTTTCATTGGCATCTTTCAGCGCTTGCTCGGCTTGTCTAAATACCGTGATGTCAGTAAAACTCATGACGAAGCCACCACTTGGCATCGGGTTACCTTGAACTTCAATGACTCGACCATCAGGACGAATACGAGAAGATGTATGTCGAGTGCCTTGCTCAAGGTGATAAACACGACGTCGAACGTGATCCTCTGGGTCGCCTGGACCACACAAACCTTGTTCAGCATTATGACGAATGACATCAGCGATTGGTCGACCGACTTGAATCAACCCCGCAGGAAATTCAAACAATTCTAAATAGCGCTGATTCCATGCTACCAGCCTCATCTGTTTATCTACCACCGCAATACCTTGGCCAATATGCTCGATTGCACCTTGCAGTAAGCCACGACTAAAATCATATAGCTCAGAGGCTTCATCAACGATGGTCACCACTTCTTCAAGCTGCATATTTCTGCCTTGTAAAGCAGAAGTAAGTACTAACTTAGCTGAAGATGCACCAAACACACCCGCAAGCACGCGTTCTGCATGTCGAATCAAACTTGCAGGCGCTTGTTGATTCGGAAGTAGCGGTTGACCATGTTGTTGCCAGTAACTGTGTAAGGCACTTTTTGCCCGTTTACGACCGACAAAACGAGACGCCAACATCTCCAATTCAGCTACCGTGACACGACTCTGATAGAGGCTTATATTTTCATTTTCAGGCAGCGGAGTGCCAACAAATGCCGCTGATTGTAAGCGCTCACTTAGGCTTGGTCTGGTCGTCATTGACACCACGGTATAACACAAAGTATTGAGCGTAATACTCAATACAATACCCCAGTTTGAGCTACTGATATCCCAACTACTGAGCAATTCGGGTGGCGTGATTATCCATAACAATAGGTTGCTTTCGCTATCACCTGCCAACATGCTGGTTTGGCTCATCAAGGTAATAAGCCAAACGACTGACCCGACTAACAAACCGACATAGACACCTTTGCGATTACCTGGACGCCAATACAAACCACCTAACAATGCCGGTGCAAATTGTGCGATAGCAGCAAAGGAGAGAAAACCGATCGCCGACAAAGAATGGATCGTATCTAGCGCCTGATAGAACACCCAAGCGCCAAGTAAAAGCAGTAGAATTAACCCACGACGAATCACCAATAACAGGCCAGAAAAATGCTTATGGGTTCTTTGAGTCAAACGCATCCGGCGCAGCAGCAATGGCATCACTAAGTCGTTCGACACCATAATCGCTAGTGCAATAGTCGAAACAATCACCATACCACTGGCCGCTGAAGTACCGCCAAGAAAGGCTAACAAGGCAATGTGATTCGCTCCTTCAGCCATTGGTACACTGATGACATAAGTATCGGCTGGCATGTTGGTGAGTAACCCCTGACCCGCCCAAGCAATGGGCAGAACAAACAGCCCCATCAAGATTAGGTAAACCGGGAATAACCAACGAGCGGTATGTAAATCCTGTGGGCGCTCGTTCTCAACAACCATGGTATGGAACTGACGAGGTAAGCAAACAATCGCCAGCATGGTTAAAACGGTATGAATGATTAAGGTCGGAATGTTAGGTGATTTATAGGTGGAGGCTGCAACATCAAGTAGGTCGATTTTATCGCTACTCATCGCCAGATAAATAATAAACAGACCGACAATTAAAAAAGCCGCGAGCTTAACGATGGATTCAAATGCCACCGCCATCATCATGCCACGGTGATGCTCTGTGTTATCGATGTGCCGAGTACCAAACAGCATCGTAAAAATAGCCAAAGCACCAACCACAAACCAAGACACGTGATAATCTTGATAGCCGAAATCAGCCGCCAGATTTGGGGCAACAATATCTAACCCCATGGTAATACCGCGAAGTTGTAATGCGATATAAGGAAGAATACCGACCACAGCAATGATGGTCACGGCAACCGCTAGTCCTTGAGATTTGCCATAACGAGCCGCAATAAAGTCAGCAATTGAGGTGATATGTTCACGTTTCGCAATGAGTATCAGCCGCGCTAAGATCCGCCACCCAAGTGTAAATACCAAAATAGGTGCGAGATAAATGGGTAAAAAGGACCAAGGGTTATTGCTGGCCTGCCCGACCGTTCCATAGAATGTCCACGAAGTACAATACACCGCAATTGAGAGGCTATAGATCCACGGGCGCCAACGCGATAGCCAACGAACCTGCCTGTCTCCATACCAAGCGATCAGAAATAACACACCCAAGTAGGCTAAAGAGACTGGAATTACTATCCATCCTTGCATTAAAAACCCTTTTTCATCCATAAAAAAACCTCTCCATAAGGGAGAGGTTTTATTTAACTAAGGATGGGTCATTAACTCAATCGCATCGCTTAAATTCTGTGCTTCAGACTCTAATTATCAGCATTTGCTTTGAGATTCTGACTGTTCCGAATCTAATTGATTAATCTCAACCACTGAACTTCTCTCATCCAACTTAATGAATAGAGCAAGTGCACCCATAGCAGCCATACCCCAGAAAATATTGGCGCCCCAAAGCTCGTAGCCCCAACCACTAAAGGTGGTCATTAGTGCGATAAAAGCACCTAATGGAATCGCGTTATACAGAGCCTGTAGTGCGACCATCTTATTCGGCTCTTCAGACTGGATGTATTGAATCGCTGCGATGTGTGCCATCGCAAACGTCACACCGTGCAGCAGTTGCACCATAACCAGTGCAAAAATCGCTGTCGTTGATGCTGTAATACCCCAACGAGCCATCACACCGAATGCAGCAATCACAAACAGAGTGCGAAGAGTAAGACCAGAGAAAAGTCGCTTACTTAAAGCAAACACCGCAACTTCTGCGACAACACCTAAACTCCACAAATAACCAATAACCGCTTCCGAATGCCCTGCTTCTTTCCAATAAATAGCACTAAAGCTGTAATAAGCGGCGTGGCTACCTTGTAGCAGTGCCATCAAAGCCAAAAACCTAACCACAGATGATTCACGCAACAGTTCAGCTAATTTAGGTCGTTCCGCTTGTTGTTCCGATAACGTCACTGGCATCACGTTAGGATTTCTCATCGCTAAAACTAATGACAGCAGCACACCCGCAAGAGCCGTATACAGAATCATATCAGTGCCAAATTTGGCCACTAGGAAACCAACCACGGTTGAACCTGCAATAAAAGCAATCGACCCCCACAAACGAGTACGGCCGTAGTCGAGCATTTTCAAGCGGCTGTAATGGTTCGCCATCGCATCAGAAAGAGGAATGATCGGCCCACAACATAGATTGAACAATACTGTGGCTAGCAACATCAATAAGAAGCTACCACCAGTAAAGAAATGGAAACCGACAAACAATAAGGCTGCAAAGCTCAAACAACGCAGAGCTGGCATTAGATGTTCCACTTTATGGATTCGTGGGGTAATCACTAGGTTGGCAACACAACGCGTCGCAAAACCGATACCAATTAATACGCCAATATCACCAGCAGACACGCCCTGGTCTTCAAACCACAATGCCCAAAATGGCAAGTACACGCCATACGCAAAAAAGAAACCAAGAAAATACTGAGAGATCCAGCCATAAGGGGAAGGGCTAAACATAAATAACCTATAAAAATGTGCGGAAAAAGGCAGCACTAATTATGCCTATCTCGCATACGATGAAAAAGGGAATTATTACTGGGATAGTATTCCCATATTCAATTAGTTTGAATATCGCATTTCAATGAAATATCTCACTCTCATCGATACCCATTCTCGCATTTAGACTAAAGTCGTCTGGAGCTTCGCTGGTAATTTGCCAGACTAAGTAAAGACTCCCAATTGTTTCGATGCTTATGCCTGATAAATTTAATATGCAGCACCCACCTTTCGATAGCCTGTCCGATACGGAGCAGTTAACACTGCGTTCGTCATTGGATGTGGTTTACTACCGAGCGCACGAGGTGATTTTGGAAGCTGACCAACCAAGTCGTCACCTGCATATTCTGATTAAAGGCGCAGTCGAAGAGCGGGCAAGCAGTGATGGTGAGATCTATGCTCACTATGCCAATGACGATATTTTTGATGTCCGCAGCCAATTCGACGCGCATACCAAACACCAATATATCGCGCTAGAAGATACTTTAAGCTACTTACTACCAACCGATGTCTTTCTCGAGCTGTACCACGCCAATGGCCAGTTTGCCGCATACTTTGATAACAACCTTTCGACAAGAAAAGCGCTAATTGAAGCCGCTCAACAGCAACAGAATCTTGCCGAGTTCATACTGACCAAAGTAGACGAGTCGATCTATCACCCTCCACTGATACTTGAACCAAACCAACCTATCAACCAAGTCACTCAAACCCTTAAAGAACAAGGGCTGGACTCGGCCTTGGTTCATTTAGAACATTATGATCAAAAAGCTTTTAGATCATCATGTACCTTACCGTATGGAATTGTCACAAGAACCAATTTATTACATGCTGTAATGTTAGATAACCGCCCTCTGGATACGCCTGTTGGTGACATAGCGACCTTTCCAGTGATGAATGTCAATCAAGGTGACTTCCTGTTTAATGCCATGATTACCATGACCAGAAATCGCGTAAAAAGGTTGATGGTTTGTGATGGTTTAAATGCAGTTGGTATGGTGGACATGACTCAGATTCTTAGTGCGTTTTCCACTCATTCACACGTTCTCACTTTACGTATTGCGCGAGCTACCAGCGTTGAAGAATTGGCAATGGCCTCCAACAAACAACGTCAATTGGTCGAAAGCCTGCTCGGTAATGGCATTCGCACGCGCTTTATCATGGAGCTCATTTCAGCGGTCAACGAGCAGATAATTGAGAAAGCCTTTGAACTCACGATTCCACCCGCGCTGCATAATCACTGCTGTCTAATTGTTCTGGGGTCAGAAGGCCGTGGAGAGCAGATTCTCAAAACCGATCAAGATAATGCGCTCATCATTCAAGATGGCTTGGAGTGGCATCAATGCCAAAGTGCCATGAACGAGCTCACCCACACTCTGCAACAATTAGGTTACCCACTGTGCCCAGGCAACGTAATGGTCAACAACCCTAAATGGGTGCACTCTCAGCAAGAATGGAAACAAACCCTCACGAGTTGGGTAAGAAAAGCCACGCCAGAAACCGTCATGGATATTGCTATCATGGCGGATGCACACGCCGTTGCGGGTAACAGAGAACTTTTAAAACCGGTCAAGCAGCACCTGAGTAATTTGATATTGGGACAGGAGTTAATCCTCACTGAGT
The DNA here is from genome assembly GCF_042466085.1 of Vibrio sp. R78045. Taxonomy (NCBI): domain Bacteria; kingdom Pseudomonadati; phylum Pseudomonadota; class Gammaproteobacteria; order Vibrionales; family Vibrionaceae; genus Vibrio; species Vibrio sp. R78045. The sequence continues at coordinate 40,156 of NZ_JAXHBS010000008.1, read as the reverse complement.
TTTGTCGCCCTGCCCTTAGCTTTTCGGTTCCCCTCACTTTGTTTGGCAATGTTAAACAGTCAAAGTCAGGGCTCGATATCAAACGAGGCGGTATTTTTCCTCTAGTCCATGGTATTCGGGCACTCAGCCTTGAGCATGGAGTCACCGTAAACAACACCTTTGAGCGTATTGAACAGCTCGTCAATAAAAATGTATTAGAACAAAGCACCGCTGACAACCTTAACGAGGCACTCAAGCAGTTCTTTAAGTGGCGGTTATCTCAGCGACTATCCCAACAGCACAGCAGCAATAAAATTAACGTTAAATTGATGGAGCGAGCAGATAGAGATCTGCTTCGCCATAGCCTGCATGTGGTCAAAAAGTTCAAGCAATGGCTCGGCTATCATTATCAGATAAGAGATTGAGGCAATTGAGCGATGAATAGATTGGTTCGTTATTTCTGGCACCACAAACTCAAAGGGTCCCCTTATCAGCCTCTGTTTGTTGCGCCTGCCCATAATGAATACGTATCTTTAGATTGTGAAACCACCAGCCTCGACCCCAATCAGGCCGAATTAGTCACCATTGCCGCCACAAAAATCATTGGCAATCGAATTATTACCAGTGAGCCTTTTGAAGTTAGGCTTCGAGCGCCACAATCGCTCGATTGCAATTCCATCAAGATTCACCGTATTCGTCACCAAGATTTAAAGCAAGGTCTAGAAGAAAAACAAGCCCTGATTGAGCTACTAAACTTCATCGGAAATCGTCCTTTAGTCGGCTATCACATTCGTTATGATAAGAAAATCCTCGATCGTGCCTTTTTAAAACAGCTTGGATTTCCACTGCCTAACCGATTAGTCGAAGTGAGCCAACTCTATCAAGACAAACTCGAAAGACAGCTACCCAACGCTTATTTCGACCTCAGCATGGATGCGATTTGTCGCCAGCTCGATTTACCTATCCCGGTCAATAAACATGATGCATTACAAGACGCTATCTCCGCAGCACTGATCTTTGTCCGCCTTAAGCACGGCGACTTGCCCCGCTTCAACTCTTCTTATTCGTAATTCAACTGCAAGCTTTCCACATAGAGAGCAACATCTCAAAAATGAACTTAACTTGCTATTTTGTAAGTGAAAAGCGGCGTCTCATCCTAAAGTCTAATTGTGGAAATCGTCGTCCTAGCCGAGAGTGATAACACAACGACAGTCCTGTAATAGACTTAAAAACTGAACACAAAGGAAGTTGCCAGTTCATTTAGAATGTAGGCACAAGGAGAGATGCAATGAGTGAAGCCCACGTTTATCCGGTAAAAGAAAATATTAAATCAACCACACACGCGGATAATGACACTTACCTAGCCATGTACCAGCAATCTGTTTCTGACCCTGAAGGCTTTTGGGGTGAACACGGAAAAATCGTTGATTGGATCAAGCCTTTCACACAGGTAAAAAATACTTCTTTCGACCCTGGCCACATTGATATTCGATGGTTTGAAGATGGCACGCTTAACGTTTCGGCTAACTGTATCGACCGTCACCTTGCTGAACGAGGTGATGAGGTTGCTATCATCTGGGAAGGCGATGACCCTACTGATGATAAAACCCTAACCTTCAACGAACTGCACAAAGAAGTGTGCCTGTTTTCTAATGCTTTAAAAGAGCAAGGCGTACGCAAAGGGGATGTGGTTTGTTTATACATGCCAATGGTTCCAGAAGCTGCAGTTGCCATGCTGGCATGTACCCGTATCGGTGCGGTTCACACAGTGGTATTTGGCGGTTTCTCACCAGAAGCACTGTCCGGTCGTATTATCGATTCCAACTCTAAAGTCGTTATCACTGCCGATGAAGGCGTGCGTGGCGGCCGTGCGGTTCCACTGAAGAAGAATGTCGACGAAGCACTGACTAACCCTGAAGTGAAAAACATCGAGAAGGTTGTTGTATTCAAACGCACTGGCGGTGATGTTGCATGGCACGAACACCGCGATGTGTGGTGGCACGATGCTATTGCTAATGTATCTACAGATTGCCCACCAGAAGAGATGAACGCAGAAGATCCACTATTCATTCTTTATACGTCAGGCTCAACAGGTAAACCTAAAGGCGTTATGCACACTACAGGTGGCTACCTTGTTTATGCAGCAATGACCTTCAAATACGTATTCGACTATCAAGAAGGCGAGACTTTCTGGTGTACTGCCGATGTGGGTTGGATTACCGGTCACACATACCTTGTTTACGGACCACTAGCCAATGGTGCAAAAACAATCCTATTCGAAGGTGTGCCTAATTACCCTAATACCAGTCGTATGAGCGAAGTGGTTGATAAGCACCAAGTCAATATTCTTTATACTGCGCCAACCGCGATTCGTGCATTAATGGCGAAAGGTAATGAAGCCGTTGAAGGCACCTCTCGTGACAGTTTACGAATCATGGGGTCAGTGGGTGAACCTATTAACCCTGAAGCGTGGGAGTGGTACTACAAAACAATCGGTAATGAGCAATCGCCAATTGTTGATACATGGTGGCAAACAGAAACGGGCGGTATCTTGATTGCACCACTGCCGGGCGCAACAGACTTAAAACCAGGCTCTGCAACTCGTCCATTCTTCGGTGTGCAACCGGCGTTGGTTGACAACATGGGTAATATCATTGAGGGTGCAACCGACGGCAACCTAGTTATTCTGGACTCTTGGCCAGGTCAAATGCGTACCGTTCATGGCGATCATGACCGTTTTGAACAGACTTACTTCTCTACTTTTAAAGGGATGTACTTCACCAGTGACGGTGCTCGTCGTGATGAAGACGGCTACTACTGGATTACTGGTCGTGTCGATGATGTACTTAACGTATCAGGTCACCGTATGGGTACCGCTGAGATTGAATCGGCTCTAGTGGCGTTCGATAAGATCGCTGAGGCTGCGATTGTGGGTATCCCTCATGATATTAAAGGCCAAGCAATTTATGCTTACATCACACTGAATGATGGCGAGTTCCCAACCGCAGAGCTTCATAAAGAAGTGAAAGACTGGGTACGAAAAGAAATTGGCCCAATCGCAACACCCGATGTCCTGCACTGGACCGACTCGTTACCGAAAACGCGTTCAGGCAAAATTATGCGCCGTATCTTGCGTAAGATTGCCACTGGCGACACGGGGAACTTAGGTGATACTTCGACACTAGCAGATCCAAGTGTGGTCGATAAGCTCATCGCAGAGAAAGCCGAACTGGCATAATCAACCAGCAACACGAGCTAATTACCGTTTAAAACAGGCTCATCCTAAACCGTCACCTATGTGGCGGTTTTTTTATGGCTGATCTTGATCTCAAATATCTCCCACAAAATTAAGGATACAACGGTTTTTTGTTAAGTTGGTAACAATTCCATGTTGTATCAATAGGAGATTAGACCAGTAAATTGCTGCGATTTGCGCTGAATTAGCTATAATCTGGTTCTAATTTTTAATTTTGGGTTTTTCTCACTGGAAATTAACCCCAAATTTTCAATAAAATGGCAACATTCACGTTCGTAAACACGATAAAGGAAGATAGCCCCACGATGTCTACAAAGTTTCGCATTCTAGTTTTAAATGGCCCAAACCTTAACCTGTTAGGCCTTAGAGAGCCTGCACACTACGGTTCTCAAACACTTGACCAGATTATTAGCTCATTGACAGAGCAAGCGAAAGCACACGATGTTGAGCTATCTCACTTACAGTCAAATCGTGAGTATGAGCTGATTGAGGCTATCCATAGTGCTTATCAAAATGTTGATTTCATTATTATCAACCCAGCAGCCTTTACACATACCAGTGTGGCACTGCGTGATGCACTACTTGGTGTAGCTATCCCATTTATTGAGGTTCATCTATCGAATGTTCACGCACGTGAACCATTCCGTCACCACTCATACCTATCTGATAAAGCAGAAGGTGTGATTTGTGGCTTAGGTGCTCAAGGTTATCAATTTGCTTTGACCGCTGCGCTCAGCAAGCTCAACTCAAAGTAAACATAAACAACGAACTATTACTAACCTACTCAGTCATAGAGTAAGTTCAATTAACAGATAAAGAGAAAGAAACAATGGATATTCGCAAAATCAAAAAGCTAATCGAATTGGTTGAAGAGTCTGGTATTTCTGAGCTAGAAATCTCTGAAGGTGAAGAGTCAGTACGAATCAGTCGTAACAGTACTGCACCTGTTGCACCGATTCAATATGCAGCAGCTCCAGCTCCTGTAGCAGCGGCAGCAGCTCCTGCGGCGGCACCTGTAGCAGCAGAAGCAGCGGCTCCTGCAGTTCCAACTGGTCACCAAGTTCTTTCTCCAATGGTTGGTACTTTCTACGGCGCTCCAAGCCCAGATGCAAAACCATTCGTTAAGGTTGGTCAATCTGTAACTGCTGGCGAAACGCTATGTATCGTTGAAGCAATGAAAATGATGAACCAAATCGAAGCTGATAAATCTGGTGTGGTAACCGCAATCCTTGTTGAAGACGGTCAGCCAGTAGAATTCGACCAAGCTCTAGTAATTATCGAATAATAGAGAGCACTCATTATGTTAGATAAATTAGTAATCGCGAACCGTGGTGAAATTGCACTACGTATTCTGCGTGCATGTAAAGAACTTGGTATTAAAACGGTAGCGGTTCACTCAACTGCTGACCGTGATCTTAAGCATGTACTACTTGCAGACGAAACCATTTGTATCGGTCCAGCTCGTGGTATCGATAGCTACCTGAACATTCCTCGTATCATCAGCGCAGCTGAAGTAACGGGTGCAGTCGCTGTCCACCCAGGCTACGGCTTCCTATCTGAAAATGCAGACTTTGCAGAACAGGTAGAACGCAGTGGTTTTATCTTCGTTGGCCCTAAAGCTGAAACCATTCGCATGATGGGTGACAAAGTGTCAGCTATCACGTCAATGAAGAAAGCTGGCGTACCTTGTGTACCCGGTTCTGATGGCCCTCTTGATGATGACGATGCAAAAAACAAAGCGCACGCTAAGCGCATTGGTTTCCCAGTTATCATCAAAGCATCTGGCGGTGGCGGCGGTCGTGGTATGCGTGTTGTTCGTTCTGAAGCAGAACTAACAGAAGCTATCGCAATGACTCGTGCAGAAGCAAAAGCTTGTTTCAACAACGATATGGTTTACATGGAGAAATTCCTAGAAAACCCACGTCACATTGAAGTACAAGTACTTGCAGATGGCCAAGGCAATGCTATCCACCTAGGTGAACGTGACTGTTCTATGCAGCGTCGTCACCAGAAAGTTGTGGAAGAAGCACCAGCCCCAGGTATCACTGAAGAGATGCGTAAATACATCGGCGAACGCTGTACTCGTGCATGTCTTGAGATTGGTTACCGTGGCGCAGGTACATTTGAATTCCTATACGAGAACGGTGAGTTCTACTTCATCGAAATGAACACTCGTATCCAGGTTGAGCACACGATTACTGAAATGGTAACAGGTATAGACCTAGTGAAAGAGCAACTGCGTATTGCTGCAGGTCAGCCTCTATCATTTACACAGGATGATATTAAGCTGCGTGGTCACTCAATCGAATGTCGCATCAACGCGGAAGATCCTGTTCGTTTCCTACCTTCACCAGGTAAGATTCAACGCTTCCACGCTCCAGGCGGCATGGGTGTACGTTGGGAATCTCATATCTATACGGGTTACACAGTACCACCACACTACGATTCAATGATTGGTAAGCTGATCACTTACGGTGAGAACCGTGATGTTGCTATCGCTCGTATGAAGAACGCATTGGGTGAGATGATTATTGAAGGCATTAACGTTAATACTGAGCTTCAATTGGCTATTATGAACGACGAAAACTTCCAACACGGTGGTGCAAATATCCACTACCTTGAGAAGAAGCTTGGTCTCCAATAGAAGCTAGCCTCTATCATTCGTTCTTTTAAGAACAGGTAAAATGCTCACTTCGGTGGGCATTTTTTGTTTTTAGAGCACTCGAAAAAATCAATCGATAATCCCTTTTATATTCCATGGGGTTTTGGTGAATTTGCTCATATTTTCTGCTAGACTCGCCATCCAATTTTTCTCATATAGAAGATGCAGCCATGCCTTGGATTCAAATCAAGCTTAATGCTACCAATGAAAATGCCGAACAGATCGGCGACATGTTAATGGAAGAGACTGGTGCTCTTTCCGTAACTTTCCTTGATGCACAAGATACCCCTGTATTTGAGCCTCTGCCGGGTGAAACTCGCCTTTGGGGTGATACTGACATTCTCGCGCTTTATGACGCTGAGACTGATACAGGTGTCGTCCTAGCACAGATTAAAGCTAGCAACATGTTCCCTACTGACTTTGCTCATAAAGTAGAGCAAATCGAAGACAAAGACTGGGAACGTGAATGGATGGATAACTTCCACCCAATGAAGTTTGGTGAGCGTCTTTGGATTTGCCCTAGCTGGCGTGATATCCCAGAACCAGACGCAGTAAACGTCATGCTGGACCCTGGTCTAGCGTTTGGTACGGGTACTCACCCAACCACCGCATTGTGTCTTGAGTGGCTTGAAGGCCTAGATCTAACGGGAAAAACCGTAATCGACTTCGGTTGTGGCTCTGGCATCCTTGCGATCGCTGCAATCAAACTTGGCGCAGCAAGAGTTATCGGGATCGACATTGATCCTCAAGCTCTGCTGGCTTCAAAAGACAACGCACAGCGCAACGGCGTGGCAGACCAATTAGACGTATTCTTACCACAAGATCAACCTGAAGGTTTGCTAGCTGACGTTGTGGTTGCCAACATTCTTGCAGGTCCATTACGTGACCTTTCAAGCATCATCAAAGGCCTAGTTAAGCCAAATGGTGTACTAGCGATGTCGGGTGTTTTAGATACACAAGCGGAAGATGTAGCGACTTATTATCGTGATGAACTTCACATTGATCCGATCATTGAACAACAAGAATGGTGTCGCATCTCAGGTCGCAAGCAAGGCTAGACAAGACTTTGGGCGCTAATTGACTGAAATTTAAGCGAATTACAAAAACAAATTGTAAATGCTCAAATATTAGTCTTTTCACGCAGCGAAAAAATGCGTAAAATGCGCGCCCTTGCTGGTACAGAACTGTGATGACATTTTTGAAAATCGGAAATTATCAACTTAAGAACAATCTAATCGTCGCTCCTATGGCTGGCGTAACGGATAGACCATTCCGTGAGTTGTGTCTTCGCTACGGTGCGGGGATGGCAGTCAGTGAAATGATGTCCTCCAATCCGAAAGTTTGGAAAACGTCAAAGTCTCAGCAGCGTATGGTACATGAAGGCGAATCGGGCATTCGTTCAGTACAAATCGCTGGTGCAGATCCACAGCTTATGGCCGAGGCTGCTCAATTTAATGTGGATAACGGTGCGCAAATCATCGATATCAACATGGGATGTCCAGCCAAAAAAGTGAATAAGAAGCTTGCGGGCTCAGCCCTACTTCAGCATCCAGAACTCATTGAAGAAATTCTGAAAGCTGTGGTAAATGCTGTCGACGTTCCAGTAACGTTGAAAACGCGAACAGGCTGGGATACAGACAATAGAAACTGTGTCCAAATTGCTAAAATAGCCGAAGACTGCGGCATACAAGCTCTTGCCCTCCATGGAAGAACACGCGCTTGTATGTACAAAGGTGAGGCAGAATACAAACACATTAAAGCAGCGAAACAAGCAGTATCTATTCCGGTCATCGCTAACGGTGATATCGATAGTCCGGAAAAAGCGAAGTTTGTGCTGGAGTACACTGGCGCTGATGCTTTAATGATAGGTCGACCTGCCCAAGGACGTCCTTGGATTTTTAACGAAATCCTACACTATTTGGAAAACGGTACCACGATGGACCCACTCCCGATTTCGGAAGTGAAAGACATCATGCTTGGTCATGTGCATGCTCTACATGAATTTTATGGAGAGTTTTTAGGCCCTCGCATCGCTCGTAAGCATGTGGGTTGGTACCTAAAAGAACATGAACAAGCGAGTGAGTTTCGCCGTACCTTCAACGCATTCGAAGCAGGTGATCTGCAGCTTGAGGCGCTAGAAGGTTTTTTTGATAACGTTGCACCATAATTACGAGAAGAGCTAGACCGAATATGTTCGAACAAAATCTGACTTCAGAAGCATTGACAGTAACTACAGTTACATCACAAGACCAAATCACGCAGAAGCCACTACGTGACTCAGTTAAAGCATCATTGAAAAATTACCTTGCTCAATTAAACGGTCAAGAAGTCAGCGAGTTATACGAATTAGTATTAGCTGAAGTTGAACAGCCACTACTAGACACTATCATGCAATACACTCGCGGTAATCAAACTCGCGCAGCAACCATGATGGGTATTAACCGCGGTACTCTTCGCAAGAAACTTAAAAAATACGGCATGAACTAATCGTTCTTTCGTAATTTTTTGAATGAAAGCCAAGCTCATTTTTTGAGTTTGGCTTTTTTTTGGCTTATGGTTCTTCAATTAGCCGCAGGTTAGTCTCCAGAGCGACAACAGCGTCCTTTATCAATGTTTGCAGAGTCCAAGGCGGCTAAAATAGAACAATGGCTTGCGTTGTCGTCTATGTGGCCACAGCACGCATCGTTAATCTTCCTCAGAGCAGTGCGAATCTTAGTGAGCTCTGTAATTTTCTCATCAATCATCTCCAACTTGGCTGTTGTAATCGATTTAACTTCGGCACAACTGTGCTGCGTCGCTTCCAAGCGAATCTCGAGTAATTCTTTGATCTCATCCAAACTCAACCCTAACTCTTTAGATTTTAGAATAAAGGTCACCTGTTTCTGATTATTTTCATCATATAGTCGATAACCTGATTCACTGCGACTGGCAGGTGCGATCAGGTTATTTTTTTCATAAAACCGTAAGGTATCGGCTGTCACACCGCATCGTTTCGCTAATTCACCGATCTGAAACATGTTTTTCCTATTCCTTCGTCCATTCCATAATTAACCTTATCGTTACTTTTCAGGTTGAAATGACACTTTTCATAATTAATTTTGAGATGCCAAACGATTGCGCGAGCTTTTTTGTAATAAATTAGTTAGAATCTGCGCCATCAAATTTGGAGTTGGTTATCTTATAGCTTAATCATAAGACGACCCCAAAAGGTCTTTACCAAAACTGGCCAATATTTTATCTCTTACCGGTATCTAAGATAACCCATGTTAAGAAGGTAGAAACAAGTTCTTTTTTGGCAAATATCTTTATTTTAACCCCATGAATTTGAGGAAGATGGAAGCATGAATAACGCTCGTCCAATTCGCCGCGCTCTAATCAGCGTATCAGACAAAACTGGTATCGTTGAATTTGCACAAGCTCTTGCTAACCGTGGTGTAGATATCCTATCTACCGGTGGCACTGCTCGCCTGCTTGCTGAAAAAGGCATCTCTGTTACAGAAGTATCTGACTACACTGGTTTCCCAGAAATGATGGATGGCCGTGTTAAGACTCTGCACCCAAAAGTTCATGGTGGTGTTCTAGGCCGTCGTGGCCAAGATGATGACGTGATGGAAACTCACGGTATCAACCCTATCGATATGGTTGTTGTAAACCTATACCCATTCGCAGAAACCGTTGCTAAAGAAGGTTGTACCCTTGCTGATGCAGTTGAGAACATCGACATCGGTGGTCCAACAATGGTTCGCTCCGCAGCGAAAAACCACAAAGACGTGACTATCGTTGTAAACGCACACGACTACGAGCGCGTTGTCGCTGAAATGGACGCGAACGAGAAATCTCTAACGCTAGAGACTCGCTTCGACCTAGCTATCGCAGCATTCGAACACACGGCTTCTTACGACGGTATGATCGCAAACTACTTCGGCACTATGGTTCCTAGCTACGGCGAGAACAAAGAAGGCGACGAAGAGTCTAAATTCCCTCGCACGTTCAACCAACAGTTCGAGAAAAAACAAGACATGCGCTACGGTGAGAACAGCCACCAAGCAGCCGCATTCTACGTTGAAGCAAACCCTGAAGAAGCGTCAGTGTCTACTGCTCGCCAAATTCAAGGCAAAGCCCTTTCTTACAACAACATCGCTGATACTGACGCAGCACTTGAGTGTGTGAAAGAGTTCGACCAGCCAGCATGTGTGATTGTTAAGCACGCTAACCCATGTGGTGTAGCACTAGGTGAAGACATCCTAGAAGCTTACGACCGTGCATTCAAAACAGACCCAACGTCTGCATTTGGCGGCATCATCGCTTTCAACCGTGAACTAGATGCTGCAACAGCAACGGCTATCACAGAGCGTCAATTCGTTGAAGTTATCATTGCACCATCAGTTTCTGCTGAAGCAGTAGAAATCGTAGCGGCTAAGAAAAACCTTCGCCTACTTGAGTGTGGTGAGTGGACAACGAAGACAACCGGCTTTGACGTTAAACGCGTTAACGGTGGTTTGCTAGTTCAAGACCGCGACCAAGGCATGGTGTCTGAAGATGACCTTAAAGTGGTTTCTAAGCGCCAACCTACAGCTGAAGAGCTAAAAGATGCCCTATTCTGCTGGAAAGTAGCGAAATACGTTAAATCTAACGCTATCGTTTACTCGAAAGGCGACATGACAATTGGTGTCGGCGCTGGCCAAATGAGCCGCGTTTACTCTGCGAAAATCGCAGGCATCAAAGCGGCAGACGAAGGTCTACAGGTTGAAGGTTGTGTAATGGCATCGGACGCGTTCTTCCCATTCCGTGACGGTATCGACGCGGCAGCAGAAGCTGGCATCAAGTGTGTTATCCAACCAGGCGGCTCTATGCGTGATGACGAAGTTATCGCAGCAGCAGACGAACACGGCATGGCGATGATCTTTACGGGCATGCGTCACTTCCGCCACTAATATTTAGTTTATCTAAACGATTAGTAGCTATCGAGCCTCTCAATTTTGAGGGGCTTTTAAGAATTAAAGACTTAAGGATTGAAACATGAACGTATTAATCATCGGTGCTGGCGGTAGAGAACATGCTTTGGGTTGGAAAGCGGCACAAAACCCAAATGTCGAAACGGTATTCATCGCTCCTGGTAACGCAGGTACTGCACTTGAGCCGAAACTTGAGAACGTAAACATCGGCGTTGAAGACATCGCTGGTTTAGTCTCGTTTGCTCAAGAGAAAAAAATCGAACTGACCATCGTTGGCCCTGAAGCGCCATTAGTTATTGGGGTCGTTGACGCATTCCGCGAAGTAGGTCTTCCTATCTTTGGTCCAACTCAAGCGGCAGCACAGCTTGAAGGATCTAAAGCATTCACTAAAGATTTCCTAGCTCGTCATGACATCCCAACAGGTTACTACGCAAACTTCACTGAGATTGAGCCAGCTCTCGCTTACGTACGTGAGCAAGGCGCTCCAATCGTAGTAAAAGCGGACGGCCTTGCAGCAGGTAAAGGCGTTATCGTTGCGATGACCCTTGAAGAAGCAGAAGACGCAATCAAAGACATGCTAGCAGGCAACGCATTTGGCGAAGCGGGCAGCCGCGTGGTTATCGAAGAGTTTCTTGAAGGCGAAGAAGCAAGCTTCATCGTAATGGTTGACGGTTCTAGCGTCCTTCCTATGGCCACCAGCCAAGATCACAAACGTGTTGGCGACAAAGACACAGGCCCTAACACAGGTGGCATGGGTGCTTACTCTCCAGCCCCAGTGGTAACGCCTGAAATCCACAACCGTATCCTTGAGGAAGTTATCTACCCTACGGTACGTGGTATGGACGCAGAAGGTGCACCTTACACTGGTTTCCTTTACGCTGGACTAATGATCGATGCTGACGGCACACCTAAGGTTATCGAATACAACTGCCGCTTCGGCGACCCAGAGACGCAACCTATCATGATGCGTATGGAATCGGATCTTGTTGAGCTTTGCCTAATGGCTATCGACGAGAAACTCGACGAAGCAGAGTCTAAGTGGGATCCACGCGCGTCTATTGGTGTCGTTCTTGCAGCTGGCGGTTACCCTGCTGACTACGCAAAAGGTGACGTTATTTCACTACCAACAAGCGAAGTTGAAGGCCAAAAGGTTTTCCATGCAGGTACGACAAATAACGAAGCTGGCGATGTGGTGACAAACGGTGGTCGTGTACTTTGTGCGACTGCACTCGGTAACACGGTTTCTGAGGCTCAGGAACGCGCTTACGCGTTGACTAAGCAAGTTAGCTGGAATGGTATGTTTCACCGCAATGACATCGGTTATCGTGCGATTGCGCGCGAACAAGAGCAGTAATCAACATCATCATTCGGCTAGATTCGAATATCAGCAAATGAATAACTGCAATTGAATAAAAGAAAAGGCGCCTCAACAGGCGCCTTTTTTACCGATTAGTGGTACTTGTACTGACTAATCAGCACTTGGCCTATAGTAGGCCAAATACTCTTATATCTTTTCAATATTCTTTACTCTTTCAGCAAAGATGGTCTTGCGATGCACTGATGGTTATCATCTGCCAACATCAAGAATTCAGCGACTGATAATTTTCTAAGAGATCCCTTGCCGACAAAAGCACCATAGCTTTCTACAGACGACAAACGGTTAATCACAAAATTAGGCAATGTTTGGTTGAACTCAATGTCAGTAAATTGCTGACCAGAACAAGTCTGAAACACTTTACCATTCCAGTAACCCTGTAAAAGCTCTAACCCTGCATCATTTTGCTTCTCAGTAACGTCGAGAGCAGATGTCGCTTCCTGTTTAAATCTGTCCAGTTGAACCGACTGTAGCGGTAGGACTTTTCCATCAAGGCGATATTGCTGGTATACCGCTTCACCAGATTGATTGAAACGCACATGCACACGATACGGAACTAATGAGAGTGAGTCATCGCGTAGCTCGCCTTCACGGACAAATTCACGAAGCACATCTTCTGACCAAGCATAGTCAGTTTTGTACCAGCCGTAATCGCCCATAGTGACATAGTCAGCAGAGGTATGAGGTTGCGTTAGCTTGTTAGTGACCCAGTAGAAACTCGTCGCATCGCCCATAACTTGGCCGCCGGTGTGGGTTTCAAATTGCTCTAGGTTGGTGCGAGGACTGGTTGAAGAACAGCCAATGAGAAATGTAGATAACAGTGAAACGAGAAGAAATGCTTTTTTCATAAAACCTGTACCGAGGTGGAATACGACTACCTCGGTACAGTTTAGATTATTTCACTGAATCTTTCAGCGCTTTACCTGCAACAAATGCTGGAACATTTGCCGCAGCGATTTGGATCTCATCACCAGTTTTTGGGTTACGACCAGTGCGAGCTGCACGGTGGTTTACTTTAAAAGTACCAAAACCAATTAGCTGAACTTGATCGCCGTCTTTAAGAGCATCTGTAACACCACCAAGAGTCGCTTCTAGAGCAGCTTTAGCTTGTGCTTTAGAAAGGTCCGCTTTTTCAGCAATAAAGTCGATTAATTGAGTCTTGTTCATTTTAGGTTTCCCTTCTTTGTATTTTTGAATTCAATTCACTCTAAAACATAAATGCCCCATCTGGCAAAGGTTTGTCGTCGATCTTTAGCTCTAATGCCGGAGTTTTAGCCATAATATGAGTAATAACTCACAATTTGTTACTGAATTTCGATGGCAAGCCCTTGTTTAAAAGGGGCTGAGAGCAAAATTAATGATGACCTAACCACTACTTTATCTCTATAATCCACGCTGAATCGCTGCTAAAGCGTACAATTTAATTTAAGGGCAAACATGCTGCTGCTAACTATTTACGTCTCCATTGCCATTGGAGTTTCTTTTATTTGTTCTGTTTTGGAAGCTGTACTTTTGAGTATTAGTCCGAGCTATATTGCTCAACTAAAACAAAATGGGCACCCTGCAGCAGAGTCATTAGACAAACTGAAAACAGATATTGACCGCCCGCTTGCGTCAATTTTAACGCTCAACACCATCGCGCATACTATCGGTGCTGCGACAGCAGGTGCACAAGCGGCTGTTGTTTTTGGTAGCCAATGGTTAGGTGTCTTCTCAGCCGTGCTAACGCTAGGTATTTTGGTGTTGTCTGAGATTGTTCCAAAAACCATTGGTGCAACCTACTGGCGTCAACTTGCTCCTGCTTCGGCAAGCGTGCTGCGCTGGATGGTATTCTTCCTAACACCGTTTGTATGGTTCTCAGAACAGATCACCAAACGTCTTGCTCGTGGCCACCAAGCACCAAAAATGCGTGATGAGTTATCTGCAATGGCGATTTTGGCAAAAGAGAGCGGCGAGTTTGCAGAAGGTGAGTCAAAAATTCTGAGCAACCTACTGGGTATTCAAGATGTACCCGTGACTCAAGTAATGACACCACGTCCAGTGGTATTCCGTGTTGATGCGGAAATGAGTGTGAATACGTTCCTAGAACAACATAAAGACACGCCATTCTCACGTCCGTTGATTTACAGCGAGCAGAGTGACAACATCATTGGTTTTGTACACCGCTTAGAGCTATTTAGATTGCAGCAAGCAGGTTGTGGCGAAAAAGCTCTGGGTGAAGTTATGCGCCCTATCCACGTGTTGCTGAACAATATGGGTTTGGCTAAAGCCTTTGACCAGATGATGGCAAACCGCCTTCAACTATCTTTAGTGGTTGATGAATACGGTACGATTCAAGGCATCATTACCCTAGAAGATATCTTTGAACACTTAGTTGGTGAAGAGATCGTCGATGAAGCGGACAAAACCACCGATATGCAAGAACTGGCGTTCCAACGCTGGGAAACGTGGAAAGAGACACACGGTGTTATCGAAAACCGCGATGAAGAGGACGAGCCAGAGGAAACTCTAGTAGACGACAACTCATCAGATTCAAAATCAGATAACGGCTCATCAAAGGACAAAGCGCAGAACGAAGGTAAAAAAGATTCTTAATCCACGCCTCATTCCATCAGATAAAACAAAGGCTCCCTAGGGAGCCTTTGTTTTATTCATACTTTGACGCAAAAGCGAATTACAACGCAACACCAATGTTACTCACAGGGTCTTCACGCAGTTCGTGGCGTAAGTCTTTAATCAATTCTAGGTCACGCTCTGCCGTTTCACGTAATGGTCGGAAAATCGCCCACTGAACATCCCACTCTTCACACACCGCTTCATTTTCTTTCTGGTTTTCGTTCGTCACTTCGTCAGCGCCTTGAGCAAACTCAAGCTCAGCAACCGTCTTCACCGATTGTTGACTCACTTTAATTACAGCTTCCAACATATGCTCACGATCAAGTAGACCATGAATTAATGTTGCTAAGCCTTGGCATGCATCCATGGCTGGGTAAACACCATAAAAATCAAAATCATCACCGCTAGGGAATAGCTCTTCAACTTTCTCAAGTTGACGCTCAAAATTCACCTTTGCAGTTTTAACCGTTAAGATTTCCCAGATGCTATCCAACACGTCACGATAGATTCGAGCTTCCGCAAATTCTGTATTCTCACAAAACATGGCATAGTTAGGATACATACGCTCACATAGACACGCCATAAAAGTAATTTGTTGCCAAGGTTCTAACTTTTCAAGACGAACCTGCAGTGGATTCTGAAGCATAGTCACTCAATAATTGCAGAAAAAGACAGCGAAAGTGTACTTGATAAACCCTAGGGGGAAAAGGTAAGCCGATGAACAATTTTACGAATAAGCTCTATATTCTTACTGAGCATGACGATACCTATACGCAACTAATTCTAAACCAGGATTTACCCGACCTAGAAATCACTCAAAACCCCAAGTTAGCCGAGGTTGTCTTGGCATCGCCTCCACTCATAGCTGAACGCCTTGATGAGTTTAAACAACTCGACTGGGTTCAAAGCACCTATGCTGGAATTAACAAGCTCACCCAACCAGATCTTCGCCAAGACTATACACTCACCAATGTGAAAGGTATTTTCGGCCCGGCGATCGCTGAATACGTGTTGGGTTACACGATCAGTCACTTCAGACACTTCCCTCATTACCACCAACAACAGGCCGAGAAGAATTGGCATCCACAGCTTTATACTAGCCTAGCTGGCAAAACTATGGTGATTTTAGGGACAGGTTCAATTGGAAGTCATTTAGCGAAAACTGCCGCTGCGTTTGGTATTTATACCATTGGAGTCAACCGTACGGGTATCCCATCAAAGCAAGAGACCTTTAAACAAACTTTCCACATCAATGAGATAGAAGCCGCCCTTAAACAAGCGGATATTGTGGTCAACACCTTGCCATCAACTGCTGAAACCTATCAACTGTTGGATGAAACTACCCTAGGCTATTGCTCTAATGTATTGCTGTTTAATGTTGGCAGGGGGGAAAGCCTAGATAACAAAGCATTACTGTTAGCGATTAAAAATAAGTGGGTGGAGCACGCATTTCTAGATGTGTTTGAAAATGAGCCTCTACCCAAAGATCACCCTTTCTGGAAACTGCCGCAAGTGACCATCACTCCACACATTGCAGCACTGAGTGAGCCAAGGCAAGTAGTAGAAATCTTCGCCGAGAATTACCAACAGTGGCGAGATGGCTTTAAACTGAACCACACTATCGACTTCGACAAAGGTTACTGATGTTCTCATCACTGCTCACCGAGATACGACAATGCACCGCTTGTGAGCCTCATCTATCACATGGGGCTAATCCTGTGATTCAAGCACACCCAAACGCGCGCTTGCTGATCATAGGTCAAGCGCCGGGCATCAAGGTGCATGAGTCATCCATCCCTTGGAACGATGCCAGTGGTGAACGATTGAGAGAATGGTTAGGGATAGACAGCGATACCTTTTATGACGAGCAAAAAGTGGCGATTGTGCCTATGGGGTTTTGTTACCCGGGGAAAGGAAAAAGTGGCGACCTCCCTCCAAGACCAGAATGTGCTGAGTTGTGGCATCAGAAAGTGCTGCAATCCCTACCCAACATTCAAATGACACTGCTGATTGGTCAGTATGCGCAAAACTATTATTTAAAGGAAAAGACAACTAAAACACTGACAGAGACAGTCAAGAACTGGCAGGCTTGGGCACCAGAGTTTTTACCACTTCCCCACCCTTCACCACGCAATAATATCTGGCTTAAGAAGAACCCTTGGTTCGAAAGTGAAGTCATTCCTTATATCAGGAAACACATTTCAGAGCATTTGGCCTACCATGTTTCAAACGCCTAATTAACTGCACACAACGAATTTCAACAAATCTTCAGGCAATAAAAAAGCGCTGTAGGTTGCCCAGCAGCGCTTTCAATCGTCTTACACAGGATTACTTGTGGTAAGGCTTAGACAGTTCGTGAACAGCGTCAACGAATACACCAGCGTTTTCTGGCGGCACATCTAAATGGATACCGTGACCTAGGTTAAATACATGGCCTGTACCTGCGTCGCCAAAGCCTTCAAGAATGCTGCCCACTTCTTCACGAATACGTTCTGGTTGAGCGTAAAGCATAGAAGGGTCCATGTTACCTTGCAGTGCCACTTTGTCGCCGATGCGAGCTTTTGCATCTGCGATGTTGATTGTCCAATCTAGACCTACCGCATCACAACCTGTTGCTGCGATAGACTCAAGCCACATGCCCCCGTTCTTAGTGAACAGAGTAACCGGTACTCGACGACCTTCGTTTTCACGGATTAGGCCATCAACGATCTTGTGCATGTATTGCAGTGAGAATAGGTTGTAGTCACGAGGAGTCAGCACACCACCCCATGTATCAAATACCATTACCGATTGAGCACCCGCTTTAATTTGCGCGTTCAGGTATTCGATAACACTGTCAGCCAGCTTGTCTAGAAGCAGGTGCAGCGTTTGTGGTTCTGCGTACATCATCTTCTTGATCTTAGTGAATGCCTTAGAACTTCCACCTTCAACCATGTAGGTCGCTAGAGTCCATGGGCTACCAGAGAAACCAATCAATGGCACTTCGCCTTTCAGATCTTTACGGATCTGACGAACAGCATTCATTACGTATTGAAGCTCGCCTTCGGGATCCGGTAGGCCAATCTTCTCTACGTCAGCTTTACATGTGATAGGGCGTTCAAATTTAGGACCTTCACCAGTTTCAAAGTACAAGCCTAAGCCCATTGCGTCAGGGATAGTTAGGATGTCAGAGAACAAGATTGCCGCATCAAGCGGGAAACGACGTAAAGGTTGAAGTGTTACTTCTGATGCTAGTTCAGCGTTTTTGCACAAAGACATGAAATCGCCCGCTTCAGCACGCGTTGCTTTGTACTCTGGAAGATAGCGGCCAGCTTGGCGCATCATCCATACTGGTGTGTAATCAACAGGCTGTTTTAAAAGTGCGCGTAAATAGCGATCGTTTTTTAATTCGGTCATTCCGTTAAATTCCAATTCAATCTTGTCTAGTTTTGATGGCAAGTATTCTAACACTGATTGAAGGGTAAAAGCTGTGTGCTTTGCAACCTAGATCAAGTTATTAACTTTTAAATCAATGCTTAATTTGCACCCAATTGCAGGAGCATGTTAAAAATTTGTTCGCTAGCGAAAATTACAATTATAACATCTGAGTAGTCACTACTCAGCATCTCATAACGACATCTTACTTACCCCCTCCACTTGTGGAGGGTTTTTTTTAGCTTTTGACCACCTATAGACCAAATACTATCATAGGTAAATTAGTACTCTATCGTCTGCTCTGCCACACCATTTTTCATCACGTCACCCACAGTTTTCTCAATCAATTGTCTCGCAATCGTTCCTACTGGAGCTATATCAGGCAGGCTTGTTACATCAAACCATTGGGCATCCGACAGTTCACTGTAATCTGGCTTGAGCGTACCGCCAGCGTAGTCAGCGAGAAAGGCCATCATCATACTCGATGGAAAAGCCCATGGTTGACTGCCAAAGTAACGAATATTATCCACATCAACGCCCGTTTCTTCTTTAACCTCTCTTGCAACACACTGCTCTAGGGTTTCTCCAACTTCTAGGAAGCCCGCTATCACGGTATACATACCAGTTTTATGCCTAGGGTGCTGTGCAAGCAATATCTTGTTGTCGTTACGTACAGCAACAATGATGCACGGGAAGATACGAGGATAATGAAGTGTTCGACAGTCTCCGCATTGCATCGCCACCTGATTATGGTTGAGGTGATTACGACCACCACATTGCGGGCAGAAACGCATACTTTGTGTCATGTGCCCATATTGGATAGCTTTACTTGCGGTAAGGAAACTAGATTCAGGCCAATGAAGTAACTCCCTCAGGTTAACCATGGTTAGTTCACTCTCAACATCACAGTCGTTGAGCCAATACACTTTACGACCTTGATGCTGACCGATACAGATCGCGTGTTCAACACTCAGCCCTAACTCATCAGCAGACCCATAAGGAAACTGATCATTATTAACCCAAATATCACTACCTGAAACGACGCACCAATAAGCTTGCTCTGTCATTTTGTTATCACTTTTTTTTAACATCCCTATACCTCATTGCTTGCAGTTCGTTCATTTTACTGGCAATCTAATTTCATACTAGAGTTGTAGCAGAGAATAATTCAAACTATTACTTTTAGTAGCTACCAATAAAATGGACCCTGCTTAGGCAATTACTTGATCACAAGGTTGTGATCAGATCATGAGGACATGGTCATGCTAAATAAATTCAAACAAGTACAAGAACAATGGGGTGGCTCTAATGAGGTCATCGATCATTGGCTCGAAACTCGACAGTCTCTAATCGTTGAGTATTGTAAGCTTGCCGCTCTAAAGCCTTCATCGTCAAAAACACCTGCTATCACTGAACTACCATCTCCAGAAGCGCTCCAAAAATTCAGCCAACATCTTGTTGATTACATCTCTGAAGGTCATTTCAAAATATATGACATGGTGATGGATAAATGGCAGTCTACTGGCTTCAAAGCAACAGACGAAATTAACCAGTCTTATGGTCATATCGTTCTTACCACTGAGCCACTACTTAACTTTACCGATAAGTACGCTGCAATTGAAGCGAGTGATGCGCTAGAAAGTTTTGATAGTGATTTGTCTCTAATTGGTGAGATTATTGAGGCAAGGTTTGAAGTGGAAGATCAACTGATACAACAAATTGCCGATAGCTTAGCCGTTCCACCAGGGGCATAATTGGCTTAACATCTTCTAAGCTTGCCTCTGTGCAAGCTTTTCGTTTTGTCTATAGATTATATAACCCACCCTACACGTTCAGTGGAAGATTTTAAGATCCCCCAGTACCTTAATGTTCGATACTGGACAAAACTACATTCCAAAATCAGCATCCACCAGCCAACGCTCGATAACTGAGTTAGAGTTTTTGATTGTAAAATAACTACTTATCAAAAAAATTCGCCTTGTTCTCAAATCTTTTTCCTGCGCTATTTCTGATCATTTACTTACTGTGATTGGTATTAAAGAGTTAAGACTGCTCGCAGTCGCCATGATTCACTTATATTTCAGATACAAAAAAGGCACCCGAAGGTGCCTTTTTTTATCTCTTAGAGACTACTCGTAGAGCTTACTCTTCTGAAGAGAAACCAGCATTTAGAAGTGCTGCTAGATTGTCAGTAGCTTGTTCAGCTGAAGGACCTTCTTGCTCTTCTTCACGTTGCTTTTGACGCTCTTGGTGGTATGCGAAACCAGTACCAGCTGGGATCAGACGACCAACAATTACGTTCTCTTTCAGGCCGCGAAGGTCATCACGCTTACCAGAAACCGCAGCTTCTGTTAGTACGCGAGTCGTTTCTTGGAACGATGCAGCTGAGATGAATGACTCAGTTGCAAGAGATGCTTTAGTAATACCTAGTAGATCACGTTCGAAACGTACTAGTTCTTTACCTTCAGCTTCTAGTTTACGGTTAGCAATCTTAACATTGTGGTACTCAACTTGTTCGCCAGGTAGGAACTGAGAGTCACCAGAATGGGTGATTGTACACTTACGTAGCATTTGACGAACGATAGTCTCAATGTGCTTATCGTTAATCTTAACGCCTTGTAAACGGTAAACTTCTTGAACTTCGTTCGCGATGTACTGAGTCACAGCGTGGATACCACGTAGACGCAGGATATCGTGTGGAGTTTCAGGACCGTCGGCGATTACATCACCACGTTCAATCTTCTCACCTTCAAACACGTTCAATTGACGATGCTTAGGAATCATCTCTTCGTAAGCGTCACCGCCTTCACGAGTGATCACTAGACGACGCTTACCTTTCGTTTCTTTACCGAAAGACACAGTACCTGTGTGCTCAGCAAGAATCGCAGGCTCTTTAGGCTTACGAGCTTCGAATAGGTCAGCTACGCGTGGTAGACCACCAGTGATATCTTTGTTTCCGCTCGATTTTTGAGGGATACGAGATAGTGTGTCACCAATGCCAACTTCAGCGCCATCTTCGATGTTTACAATCGCTTTGCCAGGTAGGAAGTAGTGAGCTGGCATATCTGTACCAGGGATCATTACGTCGTTACCTTGCTCATCAACAAGTTTGATAGCTGGACGCATATCTTTACCCGCTGCTGGGCGAGCTGCTGCGTCTGTTACTTCACTTGAAGAAAGACCCGTTAGATCGTCAGTTTGACGAGAAACTGTAATACCATCGATCATATCTACGAATTGGATACGACCTGCCACTTCAGTGATGATTGGCATAGTATGCGCTTCCCAGTTAGCTACAACTTCACCAGCAGTAACTGCTGCGTTGTCGCCTTTGGTTAGCATCGAACCGTAAGGAAGTTTGTGCTTCTCTTTAGTACGGCCGAATTCATCAATAATCGTCATCTCAGATGCACGAGAAGTGATAACCAGTTTCTTATCTTTGTTCACTACGAACTTAGCATTGTGAAGTTTCACAGTACCAGTTGTCTTAGCTTGGATGCTGTTCTCTGCCGCAGCAGTAGATGCCGCACCACCGATGTGGAACGTACGCATCGTTAGCTGTGTACCCGGTTCACCGATAGATTGTGCAGCGATAACACCAACTGCTTCACCTTGGTTTACTAGGTGGCCACGTGCTAGGTCACGACCGTAACACTGTGCACAACAACCGAAGTCTGCATCACAGGTAACAACTGAGCGCACTTTCATGCTATCTACAGAGTTGTCTTCCATGATTTGACACCACTTCTCATCAATCAGAGTATTACGTGGAATCAGTACATCTTCAGTACCAGGCTTAAGAACATCTTCAGCAACTACACGACCAAGAGCAAGCTCAGAAAGTGCAACTTTAACGTCACCACCTTCGATGTGAGGCATCATGTCGATACCTTCATGCGTGCCACAGTCATGTTCGTGTACTACAACGTCTTGTGCTACGTCTACTAGACGACGAGTTAGGTAACCCGAGTTAGCTGTTTTCAGTGCTGTATCCGCAAGACCCTTACGAGCACCGTGCGTTGAGATAAAGTACTGAAGGACGTTTAGACCTTCTTTAAAGTTCGCTGTGATCGGCGTTTCGATGATTGAACCATCTGGACGCGCCATCAGACCACGCATACCTGCAAGCTGACGAATCTGAGCTGCAGAACCACGTGCGCCCGAGTCGGCCATCATGTAGATGCTGTTAAACGATTCTTGCTGTTCTTCTTCGCCATCACGGTTGATAACTGTTTCAGAAGATAGGTTATCCATCATTGCTTTCGCAACGCGGTCATTCGTAGATGCCCAGATATCGATAACTTTGTTGTAACGCTCACCCGCAGTAACAAGACCAGATTGGAATTGCTCTTGGATTTCACGAACTTCTTCTTCAGCAGATTCAATTTCATCGTATTTCGCTTGAGGTACAACCATATCGTCGATACCAACAGAAACACCTGAAAGTGCAGCGTATGCAAAACCTGCGTACATGATTTGGTCAGCGAATACTACTGTATCTTTAAGACCAAGCTTACGGTAACACTCGTTTAGTAGGTTAGAAATTTGCTTCTTACCTAGCTTCTGGTTAACGATGCTGTACGGTAGGCCAGCTGGAACGATTTGCCATAGCATTGCACGGCCGACAGTTGTATCAACCATCTTCGTTTCAGTAGTGCTGTTACCATCTTCATCTACTACAGTCTCAGTGATACGTACTTTAACACGAGCGTGTAGCTCAGCAGTCTTAGTACGGTATGCCTTTTCAGCCTCAGCAGGGCCAGCAAGGTACATACCTTCACCTTTCACGTTGATCTTGTCACGTGTCATGTAGTAAAGACCCAATACAACGTCCTGAGAAGGTACGATGATAGGATCACCTGACGCTGGCGACAGAATGTTATTCGTCGACATCATCAGAGTACGAGCTTCAAGCTGTGCTTCTAGAGTTAGAGGCACGTGTACCGCCATTTGGTCACCATCGAAGTCGGCGTTGTATGCCGCACACACTAGTGGGTGAAGCTGAATCGCTTTACCTTCGATTAGTACTGGTTCAAACGCTTGGATACCTAGACGGTGAAGTGTAGGTGCACGGTTAAGCAGTACTGGGTGTTCGCGGATTACTTCGTCTAGGATATCCCAAACGATAGCTTCTTCGCGCTCTACCATCTTCTTAGCAGCTTTAATTGTCGTAGCCATACCACGAGTTTCTAGCTTGCTGTAGATGAACGGCTTAAATAGCTCAAGTGCCATCTTCTTAGGAAGACCACACTGATGTAGACGAAGGTATGGACCTACTGTGATTACAGAACGGCCAGAGTAGTCTACACGTTTACCAAGAAGGTTCTGACGGAAACGACCTTGTTTACCCTTGATCATATCAGCAAGAGATTTCAGAGGACGCTTGTTAGAACCCGTGATCGCACGACCGCGACGACCGTTATCTAGAAGGGCATCAACAGACTCTTGCAGCATACGTTTTTCGTTACGTACGATGATGTCTGGAGCCGCTAGCTCTAGAAGACGCTTCAAACGGTTGTTACGGTTAATCACACGACGGTAAAGGTCGTTAAGATCTGAAGTCGCAAAACGACCGCCATCTAGAGGTACTAGAGGACGTAGATCTGGTGGTAGCACTGGAAGCACAGTTAGGATCATCCACTCAGGCTTGTTACCTGATGAGATGAACGCTTCAACTAGCTTCAAACGCTTAGTAACTTTCTTACGCTTAGTTTCAGAGTTAGTCGTTTCTAACTCTTCGCGCATTTCTTCCACTTCTTGATGAAGGTCCATTGTTGAAAGCAGATCTTTGATCGCTTCAGCACCCATCTTAGCAGTGAATTCGTCACCCCACTCTTCTAGACGATCTAGATACTCTTCTTCAGTAAGCATCTGAGATTTTTCTAGATCAGTCATACCCGGTTCAGTTACTACGTACATTTCGAAGTAAAGAACACGTTCGATATCACGTAGAGGGATATCCATTAGTAGACCGATACGAGACGGTAGTGATTTTAGGAACCAGATGTGAGCAACTGGTGAAGCTAGTTCGATGTGGCCCATGCGGTCACGACGAACTTTAGTTTGTGTAACTTCAACGCCACACTTCTCACAGATAACACCACGGTGCTTCAGGCGCTTGTATTTGCCACAAAGACATTCGTAGTCTTTAACTGGACCAAAAATACGTGCACAGAACAGACCATCACGTTCAGGTTTGAACGTACGATAGTTAATTGTTTCTGGCTTTTTAACTTCACCAAAAGACCACGAACGAATCGTGTCTGGTGAAGATAGACCGATTTTGATTGCATCAAATTCTTCGGTCTTATGCTGTGCTTTTAGAAAGTTTAATAAGTCTTTCACGTTCAGCTCCTGTAAGGAGTTAAAGGAGCTCACCGACTAAAGTGAGCCCCCTTTACCAAGTAATCCAATCTTTTTAAAAAGAGGGATTACTCTTCGTCTTCTAGCTCGATGTTGATACCTAGCGAGCGAATCTCTTTCAACAGTACGTTGAACGACTCTGGCATACCAGGTTCCATGCTATGGTTACCGTCTACGATGTTCTTATACATCTTAGTACGGCCGTTAACGTCATCCGACTTAACTGTTAGCATTTCTTGTAGAGTATATGCAGCACCGTATGCTTCTAGTGCCCATACTTCCATCTCACCGAAACGCTGACCACCGAACTGAGCTTTACCACCAAGTGGTTGCTGAGTTACTAGGCTGTAAGAACCAGTTGAACGAGCATGCATCTTGTCATCAACCAAGTGGTTCAGTTTCAGCATGTACATGTAACCAACAGTTACAGGACGCTCAAACGAATCACCAGTACGACCATCAAACAGTTTAAGCTGACCAGATTCTGGCAGATCACCCAGTTTTAATAGCTCTTTGATTAGAGACTCAGAAGCACCGTCGAACACAGGGGTAGCAATCGGTAGACCGCCACGTAAGTTCTTAATCAGTGTACGAACTTGATCATCAGACAGTTCAGCAATATCAACTTTCTGACGAGTATCACCAAGATCATAAACCTTCTGTAGGAACTCACGGAACTTATGCAGCTCTTGTTGTTCCTTAACCATTTGGTTGATCTTGTCACCGATACCTTTCGCAGCCAAACCTAAGTGTACTTCTAGGATCTGACCGATGTTCATACGCGATGGTACACCCAGTGGGTTAAGTACGATGTCTACAGGCTGACCTTTCTCATCGTATGGCATGTCTTCAACAGGGTTAATCTTAGAGATTACACCTTTGTTACCGTGACGACCGGCCATCTTATCACCAGGCTGGATACGACGTTTAACCGCTAGGTAAACTTTCACAATCTTAAGAACGCCAGGCGCTAGATCATCACCTTGAGTGATTTTACGACGCTTAGTTTCAAACTTCTTATCGAAGTCAGCTTTTAGCTCATCCCACTGCTCAGCAAGTTGCTCAAGCTGTGTTTGTAGCGCATCGTCTTCTAGAACTTGCTCTAGCCATTGCTTACGACCGATAGTATCAAGCTTAGCTTCAGAGTAACCACCAGACAGAAGTACAGCTTTAACACGGTTAAGAAGGCCGCCCTCGAGAATTTGGAACTCTTCAGTTAGGTCTTTCTTAGCTTCTTTAAGCTGCATCTGTTCGATTTCAAGTGCACGTTTGTCTTTCTCTACGCCATCGCGAGTGAAGACTTGTACATCGATGATAGTACCTGAAACAGAGTTTGGTACACGTAGAGAAGTATCTTTAACATCAGATGCTTTCTCACCGAAGATAGCACGTAGTAGCTTCTCTTCAGGAGTCAGTTGAGTTTCACCTTTAGGGGTTACTTTACCAACTAGGATGTCGCCACCCTTAACTTCAGCACCAATGTAAACGATACCTGACTCGTCTAGTTTAGACAGAGCAGACTCACCTACGTTTGGAATATCAGCTGTGATCTCTTCAGAACCCAGCTTAGTATCACGAGCCACACAAGATAGTTCTTGAATGTGGATTGTCGTGAAACGGTCTTCTTGAACTACGCGCTCAGATACTAAGATCGAGTCTTCGAAGTTGTAACCGTTCCAAGGCATAAATGCGATACGCATGTTTTGGCCAAGAGCAAGTTCACCAAGGTCAGTTGAAGGACCATCAGCAAGAACATCGCCGCGTGCAACTGGTTCACCAGGAAGTACAGTTGGACGTTGGTTAATACATGTGTTTTGGTTCGAACGCGTGTACTTAGTTAGGTTGTAGATATCGATACCAGCTTCGCCAGGTACCAATTCATCTTCGTTAACCTTAACTACGATACGAGAAGCGTCAACAGACTGAACTTGACCACCACGTTTAGCAACCGCTGTAACACCAGAGTCAACTGCGATGTTACGTTCGATACCAGTACCTACTAGAGGCTTATCAGCCTTAAGTGTTGGTACCGCTTGGCGTTGCATGTTGGCACCCATCAATGCACGGTTCGCATCATCGTGTTCTAGGAACGGGATAAGCGAAGCAGCGATAGATACTACTTGGTTTGTCGCAACGTCCATGTAGTCAACGTGATCGCGTGGGTGAAGACCAGATTCACCTTTTTGACGAGCAGTGATTAGCTCATCTGCAAACGTAGATTCTTCAGTAAGAACCGTGTTCGCCTGTGCGATAACGAATTGACCTTCCTGGATTGCAGACAGGTAATCAACTTCTTCTGTTACAACACCATCTACTACACGACGGTACGGAGTTTCTAGGAAACCGTAATCGTTACAACGTGCAAACGCAGATAGCGAGTTAATCAGACCGATGTTTGGACCTTCAGGCGTTTCGATCGGACATAGACGACCGTAGTGAGTTACGTGAACGTCACGTACTTCGAAGCCTGCGCGCTCACGAGTAAGACCACCAGGACCTAAAGCAGAGATACGACGTTTGTGCGTAACTTCTGACAATGGGTTGTTTTGGTCCATAAACTGTGAAAGCTGTGAAGAGCCAAAGAATTCTTTAACTGCAGCAGAGATCGGCTTAGCGTTGATAAGGTCTTGAGGCATAATTGCGTCAAGATCACCAAGACTTAGACGTTCTTTAACGGCACGTTCTACACGAACTAAACCAACACGGAATTGGTTTTCTGCCATTTCACCTACAGAACGGATACGACGGTTACCAAGGTGGTCGATATCGTCCACTTCGCCTTTACCGTTACGGATGCCGATCAGTTTTTTCATCACTTCAATGATGTCTGATTCATCCAGAGTACCGCGCTCTTCTTCTTCTTCACGCTCGATAGAGCTGTTGAATTTCATACGGCCTACAGTTGATAGGTCGTAACGATCTTCAGAGAAGAATAGGCTTTCGAACAATGATTCTGCAGCTTCTTTCGTTGGTGGCTCGCCAGGACGCATCATGCGGTAGATTTCTACCAATGCAGAAATGCGATCTACTGTGCTATCTGCACGTAGAGTGTCTGACATGAATGGACCATGGTCTAGGTCATTCGTGAACAGAACTTCTAGAGTCTTGTGACCTGCTTGAGATAAGTTAGCAAGAGCCTCTAGGCTGATCTCTTGGTTTGCACCAACAATGATCTCGCCAGTTGCTTCGTTGATGTAATCTTTCGCAGCAATCTTTTCAACGATGTACTCTACTGGTACTTCGATGTGCTCAACGCCATCTTTTTCAAGTTGACGGATGTGGCGAGCAGTAACACGACGACCAGTCTCAACGTAAGTTTTACCATTTGCTTCGATGTCGAATGACGCAGTTTCACCACGTAGACGATCAGGGACCAACTCCATAAGTAGAGTTTGGTCTTTCACTTCGAAGTTCACCTTGTCGAAGAACAGATCTAAGATCTCTTCTGTCGATTTACCAAGTGCACGAAGAATAATCGATGCAGGTAGTTTACGACGACGGTCGATACGTACGAATAAGTTATCCTTAGGATCGAACTCAAAGTCTAACCATGAGCCACGGTAAGGAATTACACGTGCGTTATAAAGAACTTTACCTGATGAGTGGGTCTTACCCTTATCACTGTCGAAGAACACGCCTGGGCTTCGGTGCAGCTGGGATACGATAACCCTCTCGGTACCATTAATTACGAAAGTACCATTGTCTGTCATAAGCGGAATTTCGCCCATGTAGACTTCTTGTTCTTTAATGTCTTTTACAGTACCTGCTGGTGCATCTCGATCAAAGATAACTAAACGTAGTTTTACGCGTAGTGGCTTTGAGTAAGTAACACCGCGGATTTGACATTCTTTAACGTCAAAAACTGGCTCACCAAGACGGTAGCTAACGTATTGCAGCTCAGAATTGCCGTTGTAGCTCTGAATTGGAAATACAGAACGGAAAGCAGCTTCAAGACCGTATTGACCTTCTGGATCCTGTTCGATGAATTTATCGAAAGAATCAAGCTGGATCGATAACAGGTATGGAATGTCCAAAACTTGTGGACGAGTACCAAAATCCTTACGGATGCGCTTTTTCTCGGTATAAGAGTAAACCATGGGGTTCCTCAGCTCGCTGATAAGTGACCCAAACCACCCAAAACACTCTTCAGAGGGGGCGGTGACAAACAGCTGTTTACTGTAGTGAACAATCATTTCGAAAAAATGACTGTTTTTTTGCTCGGATTATGACGGTTAAACAGCGGAAAATTCGTCATAGCCCTACAGCGCAAAAAGGCCGGTGGTTAATTAACCACCAGCCATTAGCCTTGCGGCTAAGAAATTAAGTAATAATTACTTGATTTCAACAGAAGCGCCAGCTTCTTCTAGCTGTGCTTTAAGAGCTTCAGCTTCAGCTTTGTCAACGCCTTCTTTAAGCGCTGCAGGAGCTGAGTCTACAAGACCTTTAGCTTCTTTAAGACCTAGGCCAGTTGCGCCACGTACAGCTTTGATAACTTGTACTTTGTTAGCGCCAGCAGCAGTAAGGATAACGTCGAATTCAGTTTGCTCAGCAGCAGCTTCAGCAGAAGCACCACCAGCTACAACTGCAGCAGCAGCAGTAACACCGAATTTCTCTTCCATAGCTTCGATAAGCTCAACAACTTGCATTACAGACATTTCTGCAACTGCGTCTAGGATTTGCTCGTTAGTAATAGACATAACAATTCTCTTTTAAGTCAACAATAAGTTTAAATAGCAACCAGTGAAAAGCAAGGCTTATGCCGCAGCTTCTTCTTTTTGGTCGCGAACAGCAGCGATAGTACGAACCAGCTTGCCAGCAGAAGCTTCTTTCATGCACATCATTAGGCGTGCGATAGCTTCGTCGTAAGTTGGTAGTGTCGCTAGTACTTCAGCATCAGTAACTGCGCCTTCAAATGCAGCAGCTTTGATCTCGAAATCTTTATTCTCTTTAGCGAAGTCTTTGAAAAGACGCGCTGCAGCACCTGGGTGCTCATTAGAGAATGCGATCAGAGTTGGACCAGTGAAAGTGTCTACTAGACACTCGTAGTCTGTACCCTGAACCGCACGGCGTGCTAGTGTGTTACGAACAACTTTCATGTAAACACCCGCTTCGCGAGCTTGTTTACGTAGAGAAGTCATTGCGCCAACTTCAACGCCACGAGAATCAGCTACAACTGCAGAAAGTGCACCACTGGCAGCTTCGTTGACTTCAGCAACAATTGCTTTTTTGTCTTGAAGATTTAAAGCCATTTGGATTAACCTCTGGTTGTGATTACAGCACTCAGTACAAAATGTATTGAGCGTTTACGATGTTATTTAAAAGCAAATAAATTCACTTCAAACAACAACATCGCCTACGTAGGTTTTATTAAGCTTCATCTTAAAAAGATTTAGCGCCTACGGTCTTGGGATAGATGATTTTGAATTGCTTCAAAAACCACCCAACCACAAATATTAGGCGCAGAAGTATACACTAAATCTGCGCCTAAGCAAATTAGTTTGCTTGAGTATCAAGGCTAGCTTGATCAACAGCAACACCAGCACCCATCGTAGTAGAGATGCTTACTTTCTTCAGGAAAGTACCTTTCGCTGAAGAAGGTTTAGCTTTCTTAAGAGCAACTAGAAGAGCTTCTAGGTTCTCTTGAAGCTGGTTAGCTTCGAAAGATGCTTTACCGATAGTAGTGTGGATGATGCCGTTCTTGTCGTTACGGTAACGAACCTGACCAGCTTTAGCGTTTTTAACCGCTTCAGCAACGTTAGGAGTTACAGTACCAACTTTAGGGTTTGGCATTAGACCGCGTGGACCTAGGATTGTACCTAGTTGACCAACAACGCGCATTGCATCAGGAGAAGCAACAACAACGTCAAAGTCCATTACGCCTTTTTTCACTTGCTCAGCAAGATCTTCCATACCAACGATATCTGCGCCAGCTTCTTTAGCTGCTTCTGCGTTTGCACCTTGAGTGAACACAGCAACGCGGATTTCACGGCCAGTACCGTGAGGTAGCACAGTTGCGCCACGTACGTTTTGGTCAGATTTACGAGCATCGATGCCTAGATTAACAGCAACATCTACAGACTCAACGAATTTAGCAGTAGCTAGTTCTTTAAGAAGAGCAACAGCTTCGTTGATTTCGTATTCTTTAGTTGAGTCAACTTTGTCGCGGATTACGCGCATACGCTTAGTAAGTTTTGCCATGATCTTATCCCTCTACCACTAGGCCCATTGAACGAGCAGTACCAGCAATAGAACGCTTCATTGCTTCGATGTCAGCGCCAGTCATATCAGCAGCTTTAGTTTCTGCGATTTCCTGAACTTGAGCGTCAGTTACAGTACCAACTTTCTCAGTGTTTGGACGACCTGAACCAGACTTAACGCCAGCAGCTTTCTTAAGAAGAACAGCAGCAGGTGGAGTCTTAGTTACGAACGTGAAAGAACGGTCATTGTAAACAGTAATAACTACTGGAGTAGGTAGACCTTTCTCAACAGATTCTGTTTTTGCGTTGAACGCTTTACAGAATTCCATGATGTTCACGCCGTGTTGACCTAGAGCAGGACCAACCGGTGGACTTGGGTTTGCCATACCAGCTGCAACTTGCAGTTTGATATAAGCTTCAACTTTCTTAGCCATGATATTTCCTAATATTTTGGGTACGTGCGCTAACCGTAAGGCAAGCTCCCCATAAATTAAATTAACTCTTTTTTACTTCCGAAGAAGCAAAAAGGCGCGAAATTATAATCATAATTCGCGCCTTTAACAACCCTAAAAAGGTGATTTTTTATACTCTTTTATTTTGAACAGCTTATGAAGTATTTATCCACAGCTTGATCAAAGGTTCGAGTATTAGTCCAGTTTTTCAACCTGACCGAATTCAAGCTCAACCGGTGTTGCACGACCAAAGATCGATACAGATACCTTAATGCGGCTTTTCTCGTAATCTACTTCTTCAACAGTACCGTTAAAGTCAGCAAATGGACCATCGTTCACACGAACCACTTCACCCGCTTCGAACATTGTCTTAGGACGTGGAGACTCGCTCGCTTTCTCTAGACGGTTCAAGATAGCATCAGCTTCTTTATCAGTGATTGGTGCAGGACGATCAGAGGTACCACCAATGAAGCCCATAACACGCGGAATGCTGCGTACTAAGTGCCATGATTCATCATTCATGATCATTTGAACTAATACGTAGCCAGGGAAGAACTTACGTTCACTTTTACGGCGTTGACCTGCACGCATTTCCACTACTTCTTCAGTAGGTACTAGCACATCGCCAAATAGTTCTTCCATGTTGTGCATTTTAATATGCTCGCGTAGCGATTGTGCAACACGACCTTCAAAGCCAGAAAAGGCTTGAACTACATACCAACGTTTTTTTGGAGCTTCACTCATGAATCAGAACCCTCTACACCCCAGTTGCTAGAGAAACTAGACGGACCATAATGCCGTCAATTCCCCAAAGCACTAGAGACATAACAATACATACAGCTAAAACGATCAATGTAGTTTGCATAGTTTCTTGGCGAGTAGGCCAAACAACTTTACGAATCTCCATACGAGATTCTTTTGCAAAATCGATCGCAGCTTTACCTTTAGTTGTTGTTGCTGCAACGCCTAGTGCGGCAGCAATCAGCACAACTACACCTGCAGCGCGAATTACAACAGACAATTCACCATACAGGTAATTACCCACAACAGCAGCAGCCAACAGAACAAAAGCGACGATCCACTTCATTGTATCTGCTGCACCTGAGCTATCAGGAGTTTCAGCGTTTGCTTTCATAAAACCAACCTGTGATAAGTCTTAAATATAGACGACAATAACCCCGCTGTTGCAGGGCACATTCCTTTGCGTTGCAAAACAACACATCTAACAGTCATTTTAGTCAAAAAGACCGTTTAATTCTTTGCTAATAGCGAAAATCGATGTCAAAACATCCAACTCTTTTTTCAGCGCAGAAAAAGGGCATCAAATGATGCCCTTTTTACTAGTGGTTCGTCAAATCTTATGCAAAGATTTTAGCTACAACACCAGCACCAACTGTACGGCCACCTTCGCGGATTGCGAAACGTAGACCTTCGTCCATTGCGATTGGAGCGATTAGCTCAACAGTCATTTGAACGTTATCACCTGGCATTACCATTTCTACGCCTTCAGGTAGAGTAATGTCGCCTGTTACGTCAGTTGTACGGAAGTAGAACTGTGGACGGTAACCCTTGAAGAAAGGAGTGTGACGGCCGCCTTCGTCTTTAGAAAGTACGTATACTTCAGACTCAAACTTAGTGTGTGGGTTGATAGAACCTTTCGCAGAAAGTACTTGACCACGTTCAACGTCATCACGCTTAGTACCACGTAGAAGTGCACCAACGTTCTCACCTGCACGACCTTCGTCAAGCAGTTTACGGAACATTTCAACACCAGTACAAGTAGTAAGAGTAGTCTCTTTGATACCAACGATTTCTACTTCGTCACCTACACGTAGGATACCGCGCTCGATACGACCAGTTACAACAGTACCACGACCTTGAATTGAGAATACGTCTTCAATTGGTAGTAGGAACGGCTGGTCTACTGCACGCTCTGGCTCAGGAATGTAAGAATCTAGTGCTTCTGCAAGCTCAACGATCTTGTCTTCCCATTGCTTCTCGCCGTTTAGTGCGCCAAGTGCTGAACCTTGGATTACTGGTAGGTCATCACCTGGGAAGTCGTATTCAGAAAGAAGTTCACGAACTTCCATCTCAACTAGCTCAAGTAGCTCTTCGTCATCAACCATGTCACATTTGTTCATGAATACGATGATGTAAGGGATACCAACTTGACGACCAAGTAGGATGTGCTCACGAGTTTGAGGCATAGGGCCGTCAGTCGCAGCAACAACTAGGATACCGCCGTCCATTTGTGCAGCACCAGTGATCATGTTTTTAACATAATCCGCGTGTCCTGGACAGTCTACGTGTGCGTAGTGACGTGCTGGAGTGTCGTACTCAACGTGAGAAGTTGCGATTGTGATACCGCGCTCACGCTCTTCTGGAGCGTTATCGATAGATGCGAAATCTTTAGCAACACCGCCGTACACTTTTGCAAGAGTAGTACAGATAGCAGCAGTTAGAGTTGTTTTACCGTGGTCAACGTGGCCGATAGTACCAACGTTTACGTGCGGTTTCGTACGTTCAAATTTTTCTTTAGACATGGGGTGTCCCTCTAGGTACGGATTAGGTGGCTTAACATAAGACCACGCAACCAAAAAAATGGTTTTTTATTAAAGGAGAAGAAGCTTTAGACTGGTGCTAATACCCAGAGTCGAACTGGGGACCTCACCCTTACCAAGGGTGCGCTCTACCGACTGAGCTATATCAGCACACAAAATGAGTTGGAGCGTGCAGCGGGAATCGAACCCGCATCATCAGCTTGGAAGGCTGAGGTAATAGCCATTATACGATGCACGCAACACGTAACTCTGCTTGAGCTATTTAACCTTTAGAATATGGTGGAGGGAGACGGATTCGAACCATCGAAGGCAGTGCCGGCAGATTTACAGTCTGCTCCCTTTGGCCACTCGGGAACCCCTCCAAATTTTGAGCTTTCTCTCGCTGCCTTATAGGAAGGGAGAAAGTGGTGCCGACTACCGGAATCGAACTGGTGACCTACTGATTACAAGTCAGTTGCTCTACCTACTGAGCTAAGTCGGCACAAGTGGGGCGCATTTTATTGAATGATTTTCCACCTTGCAATAGTAAATTGAAAAAAAATGGAAAAATCTCATCTCAAATTCCTATATACAGCTATTTAGCTCAAGGTTTCTGCCTTTAACCCGCATCTAGTACAGGAAGATATTTTATTTATCTAGCGCATGATGTATTTTCCATGCACTTGTTTTGTCATCCACTATAGAGTTTAGTATGAGTCCATATATGTCATTCGACCGCGCACGTTGGTCTGAGCTAAGGAATTTAGTTCCGATGACACTTTCTGAAAGCGACTTAAAAGAGCTTCAAGGCATCAATGAAAAACTCACAATGGAAGAAGCTGTAGAGATTTATCTACCGTTATCTCGTCTATTGAATCTCTATGTTGCCGCAAGACAAAACAGAAATTCAGTGCTTCATGAATTCCTAGATAAAAAAGAGAAAGCGCCACCTTTTATTATTGGCATAGCTGGAAGTGTTGCTGTAGGTAAAAGTACAACCGCACGCCTGCTTAAAGCTCTCTTATCCCGCTGGGAAAACCATCCCAAAGTAGAACTCGTGACCACAGATGGCTTTTTGTACCCAAATGAGGTGTTAGAAGAGAAAGGGTTGATGAGTAAGAAAGGGTTTCCTGAGTCTTACGACATCAAGCGCTTAGTCAACTTTGTTTCAGATGTTAAAGCATGTAAAAGAAATGTCACTGCGCCAGTTTACTCTCACCTGACTTATAATATTACTGGTGATGTGAAGTGTGTGGATCTACCAGATGTTCTTATCATTGAAGGACTTAACGTTTTGCAAAGTGGCATGAACTACCCACACGAACCACATCGTGTCTTCATATCTGATTTCCTTGATTTTTCACTCTATGTTGATGCGGACAGCAAGCAGATCAAAGAGTGGTATATCAATCGTTTCATGAAATTTCGTGATGGCGCGTTTACCAAGCCCGGTTCGTACTTTAGTCATTACACCCGTCTGTCGAATCAAGCAGCATTCGATAAAGCGGAAGGTATATGGAGCTCAATTAATGGCTTGAACCTAGAACAAAATATCCTTCCGACAAGAGAAAGGGCACATCTGATTCTACGTAAAGGCGCAGATCATATGGTTGAAGAAGTGTTGCTTAGAAAATAGTAACGCCTTAGTCTCCTTTTCTTAACGATATCTCTCCACCAATATAGCTCTCGATGCCGTTCTCTGTTTTGAGTAACACGGCACCTTGTTCATCGATCCCCTGAACGACACCTTCAATTTCTCTAGGTCCAATAATCAATTTGACATTGCGACCTAAGAAATTATCTAAGCGATTCCAACGTTCGACAAAATTCGACATCCCTGTTAGTTCATAGTCGACAAGAGACTTGTCCCAGGCATTAATCAGAGCCTGTGCAAGCTGATTACGATCCGGTACTTGTCCATCACACACCTCCTTGAGAGAGGTCCATGGCTGGCCAATACCTGATGTTGTCGGATCCATAGATAAGTTAAGGCCCAAACCAATTACAATATGAGCAGCACCACCAGATTGCCCTGACAACTCTACCAATATTCCTGCTAGCTTTTTGTCATTATGGTAAAGGTCATTCGGCCATTTAAGCTTAACGCCTTCGACTCCCATCTCTTCCAAAGCTTCAACAACGGCAACACCAACTACGAGGCTTAATCCCATAGCAGCAGCCATACCCGCATCAAGTCGCCAGTACATCGAAAGGTACAGATTAGCGCCAAATGGTGACACCCACTCGCGCCCGCGACGTCCTCGACCTGCTGCTTGATATTCAGCAATGCAGACTGAACCGGATTCGAGGTCGTTGGTGCGTTCTAACAGATGCTGGTTTGTTGAACCTATGATTGGAATCAGTTCAAGGGAAGCATCACGGCTAACAGCAGACAATCGCCCTTGGTCAAGCATTTCTAAGCGGCTGGCTAGCTTATAACCTTTCCCTTGCACTCGATAAATATCCAAGCCCCACTCTTGAATACCTTTAATATGCTTACTGATCGCAGCTCGTGATACTCCGATCATTTCACCAAGGAATTCTCCAGAATGAAACTCACCATCAGCAAGGCATCTTAATAAGGCAAGCTTAGTACTGTGTTCTCTCATACTAATATCTCCAATGCTTTATCTAAGTTTGTCTCACCTTGTCGTCCCATAAAACGGACTTCATGTTCCAATTGAATATCAAATTTATCTAAGACAGATTGACGTACTCGCTCAGCTAGCTTAATGACATCCAAAGCAGTGGCTTTGTCATAGTTGATAATAACCAACGCTTGGTTTGGGTGAACTTGAGCACCACCTTCGATTACACCTTTGAACTGACATTGATCAATGAGCCATCCAGCAGCAACTTTGATCATGTTATTATTCTCATAACCTACAATGCTCGGGTACAGCAATCGCAATCGATCAAAATGATCTTTGGTGATCACTGGGTTTTTGAAGAAGCTGCCGGCATTACCTTGCACAGCAGGGTCTGGCAACTTGCTCGAACGAATGGCACATACTTCATCAAATATAGTACGAGGAGAAAGAGTCTCTATAGGAAGGCTTTTTAACGGACCGTAGTGATTACACGGCTTCCACTCTTTAGGTAATGCTAAGCCGATCGCAACAACAATCGCTTTACCGTATAAAGCGTGTTTGAAAATAGAATCTCTATAACCAAAGAGACATTGCTCTTTGGTTAATCGTTTAACTGTATAAGTATCCAGGCAAAGAGTATCGACATATTCGCACACGTCTTGCAGTTCAACACCATATGCACCAATATTTTGAATAGGTGCAGAACCTGAACAGCCCGGTATCATTGCTAAATTTTCGAGGCCACCAAGCCCCTTTCCAACGCTCCACTCAACCAAGCTAGGCCAATCTTCACCACCGTTAACATGCAGTAAGTGATGGCTATCTATCTCGGTCAAAGTAATCCCCGTCAACTGATTCACAATGATCAGGCCCGCGAAATGATCAGTAAAAAGCATGTTACTGCCCTTTCCCAGTATTAACTTAGGTAAGGCCGACCATTTAGAGTCTTTATAAACAGAAATCAGTTCTTCGATGGTTGTCACTTCAACCAACGCATCACACGTCTGATCGATGGAAAATGTATGAACATTTTTTAAACTAGCATTGAGATGGAATTGCATGATGATATTCAATTAACTTACACTGCAGCCATTCTACCGTAGATAAACAAGTGGCGCAGTGACAGAATGAACAATGTCATCATTACCCAATTAGACCCCGTAAAGGTTCCTCTCGTTAAACGTTTCTATAAAGAACACTACCCAACAGGAAAAGCTAATAAGAGTGAACTGATTTATTCATTGTTACTGGATAACGAGCTTTGTGGTGTCGTGCGTTTTCGAACGATAGAAGATAGCCGCTTGCTTACCGGCATGGCTATCTCAAAACAGCATAGAGGCAAGCAATTAGGCTCCCAGCTTATGGAGTACTGTGAGCAACATACACTCACAGAAAAAGACTACTGCTTTACATACGCTCATCTCATAAACTTTTATACACGACACCAATTTATACAAATAGACCCAAAACAACTACCTAATGGTTTGAGAGTTTTATACGAGCGATATTCGAATAGCGGAAAAGATCTCATTCCTATGCATTATCAGCAAAATTGTTAGAGAATGCCTCGATTATCTAGTATTTGATGCTATGCCTTTGGTAAAATTAAAGGTTCGCAATTTTGCATATTTTTAAGGTAAAACAGTCAATATGATTGCCAGTAGGAATCCATTCATACAATTGCCAACCATAGCGCAGAATCCTGACAAGTTTGAAGTACTACTATCAGCGCAAGAGTTTCGAACTCGTTTACTTGACGAGATATCTCGCGCAACGACTCGTATTAGTTTAGTCGCTTTGTACCTTGAAGATGATGAGGCTGGCCGTGAGATCCTAACTGCCTTATATGAAGCAAAGCAAAAGAACCCAGATTTGGACGTGAGTGTTTGTGTCGATTGGCATCGAGCACAACGCGGATTAATTGGTGCAGAATCTTCTGAAGGCAATGCAGCAATGTACAAAGAATTCGCTGAAAAATATCAGCTCTCTGTTCCTGTCTATGGCATCCCTGTTCGCGGTAAAGAGGTCTTTGGCGTTTTACATCTGAAAGGATTTATTGTCGACGATAACGTGATCTATAGCGGTGCAAGTCTTAATAATATTTATCTGAATTATCATGACCGCTATCGCTTTGATCGCTACCATGTTTTAAACAACCCAACACTGGCTGATTCAATGTTCACTTATGTACAAGAACAAATGATCGCAGATAGTGCTGTTTATGATTTAGCTGATAAGAACAAGCCTGCTACCAAAGAACTCAAACCAGCTATTCGCCAATTCCGTTCGTCATTAGCAAGATCTCAATATCAGTTCGATGGACAAGAAGTTTCACCTGAACAAGTTGCCATAACGCCACTGGTCGGTATAGGTAAAAGACGTAATCGCCTGAATCAAGGAATTAATCAGCTGGTTGCTCAAGCGAAAGATGAGATATTCATTTGTACTCCTTACTTTAACTTCCCACCTAGTTTAGCAAAGGAAGTAAAGAAAGCGCTCAAGCGTGGTGTAAAGGTCAGCATTGTTGTTGGTGATAAGACCGCGAACGACTTCTTCATTTCACCAGAAGAAGAGTTTAAAACCATTGGCGGGCTGCCTTACCTTTACGAATTGAACTTACGTCGTTTTGCTAAAGCCAATGAAGCCAACATTGCCAGTCGCAATTTATCAATTCGGCTTTGGAAACACGACTCTAATAGCTTCCACCTTAAGGGTATTTGGGTCGATAAGCGCTATATGCTATTAACGGGGAATAATCTCAACCCTCGCGCATGGAAACTAGATCTAGAGAATGGTATTTTTATCCAAGATAACTACCATCACCTAACGGATAAGTTCCAAGCCGAAGTTGATAACATCCTTCAACATACGCAACTTATCTGCACTTACAAACAATTAGATAAAGTCGATACCTACCCGGTCGAAGTTCAGAAATTGATTCGAAAGATCACTCGCGTGAAAGCCGATAGAGTGCTTAAGCAAATACTGTAGTAGATGTATTAAAAACACTATTTATCAACGCCTGGCAAACGCTAGGCGTTTTTGTATCTACGAGGTAACGAGTCAACATCTCTATTTATTCACAGTGAGTGTGGTAGATCTAAGTGCTAAGTACCCTAACTTTTCCTTAGTTAGTCTAAGAGTTCCGGATACCTGTATCCGGTATGATATAGAGAACAGTTAAACGAGTACCAATACGAACATAATCGACAATTACCCTCTACGTATTAAAAGCAATAATGGTCGTCATTCCCTACAGCAAAGTGCGTGAGCGATAGGAAATCTCACATAATAAAGCAATAAGATAAGCCCAATTTGATGTTCTGTTCTATTTTAGCTTAACGACCAGAGTTAGAAGTAACCACCTATATTCCCAAGCAGCACGTCCCGATATCGAGTGAAGTACCAGAGCTAGTGATAAGGATCTGTAGCCAAATTCCAAAACACATACGCTTAAAACGACGAAAGCCTAGTCGTCAGACTAGGCTTTCTAATATGTGCCGGCATAGCGTTAAGTGCAGGGGCTCGATGCCTTTACCGCACTCATACAATCTAAAAGCAAAACACTTTTCTTCAAATGTAAAAAAGCCCTGCTATTACTAGCAGGGCTTTCTAATAAGTGGCGGAGTGGACGGGACTCGAACCCGCGACCCCCGGCGTGACAGGCCGGTATTCTAACCAACTGAACTACCACTCCGCAGTGGTCAACTCACTAAGTGAGCGTCCATATCTCCAGGTTGGTCAACCTAAAGATTT
>NZ_JAXHBS010000007.1:0-56410 GCF_042466085.1 Vibrio sp. R78045 | reverse complement strand
ATGCTGAAAGCAATATATATAGGTTCATCATATTTCATTGCACAAACGTTCGTTTGTGCCGTGGCTAAAAGCTTTGCACTTCCTTAACGTAGGATATTTGCCGTTTTCCCTCTCTACCCCTAATGGAAGGAAAACGACGATTTATTGAGCTTTGATAAGTTATTGATATATTTCTCAAGACATACCATTCACGACACGGGGAAGTCATCATGCAGCTATGCTGCATGATGACAATATGGCATTAAAACCCAACAGGCATCCACTTAGCAAAATGGGCTTTCTGCGCTTCTGTCAGCGATTTATCTGCCCCATCTAGCCAAACATCCATCTGTTTGACTAAATCACCCTTCTTGAGCGAATCAGAGCTTTTTAGCCATGTATCTGACATAACAGGACGGGCAATATCGACCAGTGAATCTTTATCAATACGCTTGAGGAAACTGTCCGTACTTGGTCGCCAGTAGTCAGCCGCATCAAAGTCCAATCGCTGAAAAAGAAATTCGTTATAGGATTGCTTATCACCAACCATTGATGGGGTAAGCATCAAAGCGGTGGCAAAAGCGACTAGCTTTTGCTTTTCGTCTGCATCGAGCTTAACGAATGCCTCAAAGCGTTCAGGGATAGATTTGACCTCTAGCCATGAGGTATCCAAGTTTTCTTTGTGCGCTTCGATACGGGCAAGGGCTTGATTCTCAGCAAATTCGCCCTGCTTTGGCTCAACGTTGGTTTGATTTAATGAAATATCAATAGCATGGCTTGAGTGAAACCCTGCAAGAGCTTTTACGCATAGGGTATAGTGCAAAATATCAACCGCTAGGCTACTTTGTTGCATGAGGGCATGTTTCGCCATGACAAGGCGGTGCGCTTTTAAGTCTTCTGTCAGTGCGTTTGAGTATTCTGTTACTGGTGTAACCGTACTTGCGCTACCATCTTCATTTTTGCTATCCGTGGCTTTGTTCGATTTCTCAGCTTGCAAGACTTTCAGTGCTTTACGCTCAGATTTTGCCACCAAACCTTTAATCACAACAATCTCACCGTTATAGTTAAGGGTCAGAATGCACCCTGCTAAGGCTTTTTCCGCTTTCTTGTATTGACCTTTGTTACCTTGTAACTCCAAGTAACCTTTCGTTTCATCGTAACTACGAGTTAGCTGAATGTCTATCCACTTCCACCCTTTTTCAATCAGCTTATCCGCTTCAAGTTGCATTTTTTCAGTAGCCAGTGACTCCATTAACGAACGGTCTTCAAAGTACACCTCGTCAGAGAACAGATCGGTAGTGATGATCCCATCGGCTTGCTCATAGGCTTCTTGGCCAACAAATTTAACTAAGTGACTTGAAGCCTCTAATGCTGTCTCTTTAAGCATATTGCGCACTTGATTATCATTGTGCCAAGACTTGTCTTTTACTTGTTCCCATACTTCAATTTGACGCTCTGGACTGGCAATGGTGAACAACATGACACGCTCAAGAGAGACACTGCCCTCACGGTACGCATCGAGGATAACGGACTCAACCGCAGCCAATTTCATGCGCTGATGTACATACAACTGAGTTTTCCCAAAACGTTGCGCGACCGCCTCAACCGTTGCCCCATTTTCAACCATGTTAGAAAACGCCTCAAATTCATCGACAGGGTGCATAGCAGCGCGAGTAAAGTTTTCAGTCAACGAAATTTCAGTGGCATACACCTTTGCTTCTTCTTCGTTTAACACTTTAACGGCTACCGTGTAATCACTCGCAATCTGCCCCGATTCAATCAGTGCATTTAAAGCCGTCAATCTTCGCCCACCGCTGATAATCGGATACAAACCCAATTCATCCATAGGTAGAGCCACCAAGTTCTGAATTAAGCCATGAGCCAAAATTGACGCTTGTAATGATTCATCATCACTTTTTGATGCTTTACTTTTACGCACGTTTAACTCAGACATCACCAAAGATAAAACCGGTAGCATTTGATTATTAGAGATATCATTTTGTGCAGGTTGCCTGAGCCTCCAGCGGCGATACGCTGGTCGTTGCTTCCTGTATAGAGTGAGTTTGGTATTGAGTAAGAGTGTTCATAGGTGTTCTCCGTTTTGTTGTTTAGTATCACTTCGCTTGTCGCCTGCTTTCTCCAGCTCGGCTCAAAACCGCACTTTGCAAGGGCGCGAAGCGGCTCGGCCCTACCTTGCAAATGAGGGAGTGAGTTGAGATTTTTAGAAAGCAGCGTCGATAAGCCGCAGTGCATACAAGAAAAAGGCAAACATTGATGGAGCACTCGCTCAAAACCATTACTCACTCTTAACAGAAAGCAGCGAAAGGCAACGAGGAAGAATGACGAGGCGTAGCGAACGCAGTGAGTGGAGTGCGTTGGGTGATTGTTCGCAGGAACTTAGCGGCACATCGAGCTTGCTCGATATCAGTGCAGCAAGTTATCGTGAGAGGAGCGTAGCGACGGAATGAGCCGACCGCAGGGAGAACGCCGTAAACAGACTCAAGCAACAAGCCTTTCCATAAAATAAAGCGGACTTCAAAAACCCCAAAAGTTGCAGCGCTGCAACTTTCTAAGGCATAGCAATCAAAAAAGTAAAAAAACATCCAAGTTCAAAGATGCATACTTTCCATCACGGTCAGAACCCCCTTAACGATCATTCCCGACACACAAAGCGTATCGGGGCGATACTATCAACATCCCTTTTGAGCATAAGCCTACGACCTTAAACGCGCGATAAAAAGAGAGGCGGCTAAGCCGCCTCTCTCTTAAATCCAGCCGCGCTCAGCGAAGGAAACCACGTTTTCGAATGAGACAACAAAGTGGTCAAGAACCTTGATGTCAACAAGTGATAGTGCATCGGCCAGTCGGCGCGTAATTCGACGGTCTGCTTGGCTTGGTTCAGCCATACCAGACGGATGATTATGAAATAGGATAACGGCAGCGGCGTTTTCAGCTAATGCTTTCTTAACCACCTCGCGAGGGTAAACTGAAGCCGCATCAATCGTACCAGCAAACAGCTCAGCGGTAGAGCGTACTCGATGTTGGTTATCCAGGAAGATAACACCGAACACTTCATGCTCTTTGGTTGCAAGTGAGTGTTGGCAAAAGGTTTTCACCAAAGTTGGAGAAGTCAGCGCAGGTTGCTCACTGATGATAAGTTTGGATTTTAGGATGTCTGCGGCATGTGCCAAGGTTGCTTGTTCCTCGGCAGTAAAAAGTGCGTTGTTGGTGTAGGTAATTGATGCAGTCATGGCTTACTCCTTGTTCATTTCGTTATCGCCTGACTGTCCGGCCTCTCTCCATCGCTGCGCTTTGACAAGGGGCGATAGCCCTAGCAACTTGTTGCTTTAGGGATATCGCGTGTACTTCCCTTGCAAACAAAGCGTGGTGAGAGACGGTTTAAAAGAAGGCGTGATAGACGAAAGAGCACGGAAAGCCCAAACAGCCTGGTTATCGGCGGCGACGATTCGAACCTTGTGCCGTCACACGCTGACGCATCGACACGTCATACCCAAACTCGCCAGCTATCTTCAATGCCTCCACTGACTTTCTCTTGAAACTGCGCTCAAAGTAGAACGTAAAAAGGCGAATGTATTCTTCGTAAGACGTGCCACTCTCGATGCTGGCCTGCTCTGAGAGGTCTTGGATTTTCAGGAAAAGTGAACGAACGTTCATTTTGTGGACTCCTATCTCTTGGCTGAATCGGTGCGAACTGACTTGATAGCCAGCTCGCACAACGGGTTTACTCTGCAATGACTTTTTTATAGTTGGCTCGGATAGTGCCTAACACAGTGGAAGATTTGCGCATCTTATTGATCATGCACTGCACGTTCCCTTTTGCGCTTTCTAGCGTGTCACCAAAGCCCATAACAACCACTTCAACTTGGTCACATACATTGTCGATTTGTGCTTCGGTTAAATCCGCCCACTTCGTTCGAACCATATCCGCATAAAGGTGTACGCTTCGATGCTCGACTTCATCAAACACTTCATCTAATGTTGAGGTACCACGCTCTAGAGCCGATGGAAACTCAGTCTCAGGGAAATATTGACGCTCCAGCGCTTGCAACTCAGGCCCGACAGGACAGTCAACGTGACACAGCATTTTAATCGCGGTCAGCTTGATGGCGGTGATATTAGTCAGCATGTTACCGGTGACTGCATCGATGCAGCGACCAACAAACTCATCACTGTTACGACGGATATTCAACGTAGATAACTCAGCCAGCTTATCCACGTT
This sequence comes from Vibrio sp. R78045, assembly GCF_042466085.1. Classification (NCBI taxonomy): domain Bacteria; kingdom Pseudomonadati; phylum Pseudomonadota; class Gammaproteobacteria; order Vibrionales; family Vibrionaceae; genus Vibrio; species Vibrio sp. R78045. Next base: position 52,191 of record NZ_JAXHBS010000007.1, on the reverse strand, counting down.
GCCATATTGAGCCAACAAACATTGACCAACAAACCCTAGCGCATTCAAGAACACACCATGCGAAGAGATATAACTAGTGCGAAACTCATTGGCGGAGTCATCCCAACAACGAAAAGTTTGCCACAGTAGCGGTTTGGCACACGCTTGCCAAAACTCTCGTGCTATTTCGCATTGCTCATCAGTTAGCTTGCTATTAACTTTGACACCAAGCAACCGAGCGGTTGCGTCTTTCAGAATTTTGACAGGGAACAAGTAATCACTATTTTTACCAATCACGTTACGCTCAAAGTCGACCAAACCAACGAAGACGGTTAAGTTGTTTGCCATGTGAACTACAAGCTTTGGTAAATCGTCACGTTGATTGTATGTGTCACTAATACTTGTGCTCGGCTTCACAGTGTGGCCGTTAATGTCAGAGAAAGCCTGCTGACGCTCAGGCAATGACATATCTAAAAACAACATCAAGGGGATATTGTGACCACGCAACTCTACATTCTGTTTAATCGCATCGATGATGCCTGTGGTTCGATGCTGACCATCAAAGAGCAATATTTCGCTGTCCATGCTTACCTTTAATAAACCAACATTGGCATGCTCTGACTCGATAAACTCAGGACGTTCATTGATCACACCAGTCAATGACGTCAACACATAAGTATCGAGATTATCTTGAATGTATTGTGAGACCTTTTTCGCGCGAGTTAGATTAACGTCACGCTGAGAGCGCGCCAATACATTACCGGAATCAAACGCTACCAACCGTTGCAACACACCAAAGGGGGCGTTGATGGTGAAGAACTCACGTCCAGCTTGGATACCACGTATCGCAGGGATTTCGAAACAATATTCAGACATAATAATGACCTCTAAAACAATTAAATGATGATGTTTCTTAAAGCTGGCCATGCCAGGCTTTTTTCATTTCTTTGATGGTTCGATAAGATTCACTGCAAAGCCAATCTCCCCATATGGAATAGGTTTCAACGAAGTACAACGGCTTGCCGTCCACAACGGAATCGCTCAAGCAGTGATAGACATGTACTTGATACTCACTTGACCAGTTATGGACATTGCATTTTTTGCCCTCGTCGTAAAAGTCAAAACGGGACTTAGGTGTGATAACCGCTTGTTTCCTAAAGTCACGACGAGTTAACTCTGAGAGCGCTGCAAAATAGTTAGGCGTTTTCATGCTGACTCTCCTTTTGAACACGGCGATGGTGCGGCACTTTGGTTGGCTTTGGCATAACACCAAGTTTTCGTAACTCCCAAGCTTTCGCCATGATGGTATGAATGGTTCTGCCTAACGCAAAACTCACTTGCTCAGGCCCATCCACCACGTAACGGTCTATCAGGTACTTTTGTTCGCTGGTCTTCCATGGCAAACCATGATTGGGGTGATAGTCTGGGTGATATTGCATTCGACCGTTTGTGTCGTAAGTCACTGGAATATTATTATTTTTCATCACTCTTCCTTACGAAGCTAAACGGATATCGAAATTGAAGCCTTTGCAATGAAAAACCTCACCACTCTTTTGAAAACGCAAGCCTGGGTACACAGAGCCGTAAGAGGCATACATGACCATCTCTTTTGCGCTCTCGTGTAAACGCCATTGGCCAAGTTCCACGACGTTACCTAGCTCTAACAACAACTCATAAACATCATGACGTTGAAATGCACGCTGACCGATATCAGGAAACTGAGTCTTTATCGCTTCACGAACTCTCAACCCTTTTAAGTCAGCCACATCATTTACTTGCTCAGAACTTTGACCGCGACTGAACATTTTTAAATGATGTAGACGTTGAGCTAGCTCTAAACGTTGTGAAGAGGTAGTGGCCGAACTCGCCACCTCTTCAGACTGACGCATCACTTTAAGCTGCTGACGGAGCGGCATATTTGCGGTGTTACCAAATAACTGTGTCATGTGAAATCCCTCCACTTAAAATTCCGAAGTACCGATCCAATGACCTTCTGAATCAAAAGCATCCCATTGTTCGCTATTGATAATGGTCTCGTTTTCATCCACTGAATCTGCCGTTCCTTCCCAAGATGGACTCACACCTACAGGCTCATTGTTAGTAAGCTGATTGTGGTAGACCTTAACCAGCGAATGTTTAAGTACCGCACTGAAAAACTTATTCGGATGAACATGATCGGTTTGCATCACAAATTGCATAGCCACGTCCTTGCTCATGTTCCACACGTTCGTTTTTAGGTATTTAAATGACGCTTCATTATTTGAGCCTTCACGCTGTGCGATAACCTGCTTAGATTTACGATCAATCAGTTGAATGAAGCCGATTTGAGCCTCGGACAAAGAGATATCATTTTTTGGTGAGCTTTCGTCTCCAGCGGCGAAACGCTGGTCGCTGGTCGTCAATTTAGAGAGAGTTGGGGTTGAGTGTCGTTGTGCCATCTGGAGTTTCCTTTCTGTTTGAGTATCACTTTTATGGAGCCGCTTGGCTGTCCATCCCTCAAACATGGTTCTTCTCTGCAGGGGCGCGTAGCGTTCATTTACCTTTGCAGATAAGGTTCTGATTTGAGGAGGGTTAACAGCGCTGCGAGCGCCATCAAATGATGCGAGTCGAAAGGGAAATCGGCACATAAGACAACAAGCCCTTACTCGAACTTAATTGACGGCAGTGAAAGCTTTTGAGAGGAGGTACGACGAACGGCAACGAGGAAGAATGACGAGGCGTAGCGAACGCAGTGAGTGAAGTGCGTTGGGTGATTGTTCGCAGGAACTTAATGCCACATCGAGCTGGCTCGATATGAGTGGCATAAGTTATCGCGGGAGGAGCGTAGTGACGGAATGAACCGACCGTAGGGAGAACGCCCAAAGGTTTAAGAGCATGTACTCAAGAGCCTTTGTGACACAAATCAATTTCACATTTTTAATGCAAAAACTCTCCGTAAGAAAATAGAGTAAGTATAAAAAGCATTAACATTACACAAGAAAATTTAGAAAGTTGCAGCGCTGCAACTTTTTATGACGGACAAACCAACACGAACTCAACATTGGATATTATTTAGGTCGATTAAAGTCAAAAAGTTGGTTAATGGGTACTCCCATACATAACAATAGACTCGCCCATGTACCAAAGTTCATTCTCATAATAAGCCTACCAAAATGATCTTTACTGTAGCCAAGTAAATCAGCGACATCTTGACGAAAGAGGCCAGTGACGGAATCTTTGCCATAAAAGAACTTTACGATTTTCTCATTAGGTTTAACAAAGCTTTGAGCATTATAGACATAGTTATTTAGTATTAATCGCCAAAGTTCATTGCTCACAGGCTCTAAAGACTTCTTACCGGAAGTAAAGATAATATCTCCCCCTATTGCTATGCGATGGCCATCCTTATCAACAATATTGCAAGTAGCAATAGCAACAAGCAATCCGAATGCTGAATACTTAATAGAGCTTATTTGGTCAGGGTTATCAATAGCATTTTCCTTCCAACGTCTAAATGTTCGCGCATCAACACCAAAATTTTTGTGAAGATTTATCACGTCACAACCTAGTTTACTGGCGGCTTTTATCATGACTAACTCAACTTCTTTTACAGTCGGCTGCTTCCAGTTCACTGCTTGTTCAAAAATGGTTCGCATACTTACTATCTCTCTTTATTACCGCCCTAATTAAGGCGGTATTTCTTGTCACACATTAAATAACGATTGCTTTCAAGGCTTGAACATCATTCTTGTTGATTTTTAATGGTTGTTTTTGCCCTTTAATACGAATCAACAAGTCACCATCAACCTGTTCAAATGACTCCATTTCTAAAAACTGACGTTCTTTACTTGGAGGGGAGGGTTGACTCTTATCGTTTGATGGCTCATACAACACCACACATTGATCAACAATGGTGTCAAAATCAGAGAGTGTTTTGAGAGAGGTAGGGGTCATAGACTCCAGATGCTCGGAAATTGCCTTTTCGTTAATACTGAACCCTTCATCTTTAGCACGCTTTAAATGAGAGTGTATTATTGTGGCTAACTTATCTTCGCACTTTGTATTGGTTAACGCTTTAGTAATAAGAGGCGATGGATCAACTTCACCATTGTTCAGTTGGGGCTGTGTTGCTTTCAACTTTTTTGAAGGCTTCAAGTTTCGGACAATTTCTCTTAGTCCACGTTCAAACAGCTCTTTTTCTCGAACTTTCAATAAGTATTTTGAGAAAGCAGATTCATCGACAAGTGAATACAAATCCATCAACAAAATAAGCATGTTTATGTTTTGCGAAACACCATCTAAAGAGAGTTGCTTAATGGATTCAGGAGCTAATGCGAGTTTCATTAAGCGTGATGTTTTCGTTTTATCATACCCAAGCATTTTCCCAACATCTTTAGCGGGCAACTTAGCAGTATAAGTACTCACTAGTCGTTCTAACGACTCAGCTTCACGAACAAGTAATAGATCATTTCTGCCAACATTTTCTGATACTTGTACGAAAAGCTTATTCCAAGCTTGCTCAGGATTTGAAAGTTCATCATCAAAGTCTTGTTTCAAGATAGAACGAACATTCAAGTTATGCTCTTTACATGCAGTCCAACGTCCTTCGCCAGCAACCAACATGTATTCACCTCGAATAGAAGGGTGCTTCCTAATTATGACTGGTTGAGTGTTACCCTTAGTCTGCTTAATGGAATTACTTACTTTCAAGAACTCTACAGGATCTCGTTCCTTCCTTGGTTGATTTGGATCTGGGTGAATAAACTCCCAAGGCACTAACAGTATCTCATCCTCTACCTCAATTTTTCGTACTTGTTGCTTTGGGGGTAGGGCACTTAAATCCGCTTGTTGATTTAATGTTTTTTGAGCTGTATCAGCCGCTTTAAGAACAAAACCATTCATAATTTAACCTCTTCAAATCCCAATAGTTCAAACACCTCTTTCTCAAACAAACGAATATCTAAAGCGACCTTTTCGTTTGGTGCGTATTCATTAACCGATAACAGATCGATTTCAGCTTGCATGACACATTCAGCTTTTCTAATACGATTTTTAGAAACAGGGATATCAGTTAGGGTAGGGAGGTCTCGAACAAGTTCACGAGACAATTTTGTTTGAGCGCTATATTTGTTGACGACAATAATCGCTTGCATATTGCCCCTAGCTGCTTCTAGATAATTTTCAGCAGTTTGAATAAAGCGATATGTTTTTCGAATTGCCACGGGACTCGGTTCGACAGGAATGATTAATAGATCTGTTTTGGTCAGAATCTTATGATTTAACGTTTCTTGAAAATTATCATCATCCCCTTGTAGGTCAGCGTTCACACCTGCGGTATCAACCATAATCAAATCGTAAGAATTACGATACACATCTAACATTTTAGGAAATGCTTTTTCATAACCATTAATCACAGTTAGGTTTTCGATGTCTCTATTTCCATAATCGAGCATTGTTCCCGACTTCTCACTATCCACTAACAAGACATTCAAGCCTTTATTAGCAGCATCAATAGCGAGATTAGCGGCTTTAGTCGATTTTCCTACGCCACCTTTAGAGTTGGCAACACTTACAATCTTACCAGTCATTTTGTCATCCTCATGGGTAATGCCCTAATGGGCTTAATGTCAGCAAGGAAACCTTGCCACACAAGGATAATATGCAAAATGACCGCAAAAGACAACAATTAAATGCATTGTGTCCGTAAAAGTTGCAGCGCTGCAACTTTTGCAATCATCCCACTTTACAGTCGTTGGGGCGAGTTCACCGTTCCCCAAACCCTCCTAAACAAAACCTAAATTCCCCTTAGCTGCCATTATGATTTCTGAACTGTGCAGAAGTAGTATTTTTGATTACTTGCTGCTGATAGCTAGCTTCACCTAACCCTAGAGTTCTGTTTTGTTCATTCTGTACTGCTATGTGATTGGTGTTTTTAGATGTACCGTTTGGTTTCCCAAATACATAGTAATAAAAACTAATTAACCAACCATAACCTCACCAGTTTCCCTAACGGCGTGTACTGCTTTTTTGAATGCTTTCATACGAATCACTCTTTTCCCTCTAGTTTTGCTCTGTTAGCCTAACTAACCAATCAGAGTCTTGATCTCTAGTAAGCACACCAAGTTCAACTGCGGCATCGACTAGGTGTGCTGCGCGGTTGTAGCCGAACCCCATGAAACGTTGGATTCTAGAAATACCAAATGCTCTACCTTGAAGTTCAGGTGTTTGTTTGAGAGCTTCTAAATCACTGTCTAACATTGGATAGCTCATCGCCAATTCTCCTATTAAAAACGTTTCAATGTTTTATCGTGATACTTCATGGTTGCCGCACCTATAGAGAAAGTACTTACAACAAAGAAAGCAAACCAACGATAATTTAGATATTTGGTTACGGCTGATAATGCATCGGTTGGTACTGGTGCTGTCCACGCAACAATGAAGCTGATTACGCTACCCAACATAAGAGCAACGGTAATAATTATTCCTGCTTTAATTTTCCAATCAAAGAACTCAAAAAACATGATGTCTTTTTATCCCTTTTGTTCGTTGTCTTTGTTTGGTAGGCCATTCACAGCGTCTAAGTCACGCTGTTCACCCGCCTTTGCTATCCGTGATAACTGGCGTTCGGACTTACCCCAACGTTTTGCGATTTCTTCAAACTTCCAACCTTTAGCGTTTGCTATAAGCTGAAACTCTGTAATATTTCTACCTGTCATATATGTCTAGTATATTCCAATTTAATTACCTGTCAAATATGTCTAGCTCACTAATCGCCAGTATTTCGACTCTCAGGAGCTAACAACGACTCAAAACGTTCTAAGTTTTTGATATTACACTCTTGATTGAATTTTTCTTCAAACCCTAACACTGTAATAAGCTCTCGTTTAGAAGTGGATAGTAAGTAAATAGCGTCCGTGTGCTCATTGAACATTTTTAGAAGAAACTCAATAGCATCAACTCGGTTTCGAGTGGATCTACCTTTCCATGCTGGCTCATGATGGAATAAACGATTCCTGAACTTATTTAATGCTCCCATTTTCTGAAATAATGTATTGAGTTTAACTCTCTTCTCTCTAGCGTTCGGGAAACACTTATCCAACTGTGTTTGCCATAGGTTATGATCTCTGTTGCGAGGGTTGTTGTAGTCTCGGTGTAACATGTGAACCCAAAATCCAAACGGTAATCGAGAAACAAGATCGTTACTGGTATATCGAGCGCCTACATCCTTTAAACACTGCTGTTCTGCAAAATCGACTTGTTTTCGAGACTCTTGACTTAGAGGAATTCGCTTATACCATTCATCATCTTCAAAGCATTCTGTTGCTGATTTATGGATTGAATTTCTCAATGTCACTTCAAGTAGCTGAACTACTGAGAAAAACTGAGACATTATACTTTGCATCGCCATATAAACGGCTATCAACTCACTATCAGATTTACAGTCGAGCACCTGACGATAGGTCTCTAGTTTTTCTGTAGAAAGTCCTTGCTTGATCTCTTCCAAATCCAAATTATTTGCCCTCTGTATCAAGGTTGTGTATTATTAGAAACAACTGAGGTTAATCCTCTTGTTGTGATAGCCCTGTCCTCTTCCGCTGGAAACAGTATTGACAACAGGTAGCGAGTTTAAGAGCCACCCTTTCGAGGGTGGCTCACTTGTTTGTAGCTAATAAAAGCACACTACATACACCCGTCATATATGTCTAGCATATTTTAAAAAGCCATATCTGCAATTGCTAGCATACTCACAGTATCTGTCTCTATAAGTCTTAACGTGGTTTCAAGGCTCTTATTTCCAAGCATCAAATGGATAGTCGGAACGTCTACTCCATGACGTTTAAGCCTTACAGCAAACGTGCGTCTACCGCTTAGAATACTAGGCTGATCAATACCAGAATCAGCCAACAATCGTTTGATGTGATTATTTAAAGCATTACAGTGGTAAGTCGTATTACCTTTCTCTGTGGTTCTATGCTTGATTTTAAAATGGTCGCCATTCCTACGCTTAAAGAATGGTTCATCAGCATCAAAAGCATTGTATTGATCGGGGTGATCACCATCTTTTAGCCGTTGCTCAATGTAGTTCTTGATAAGATTCTGTAGCTTAATGTTGGACAGATAAAAATCTCGATTCACATCGCCTTTAATGGCAAAGCATTTTGTTAGGTGTCCGTTCTTCTTAACAATGTCTCGAACTTGGATGCGACATACCTCTAGTGTTGTCATTCCACTACCCAAGAAAAATCCCATTAGACACGCATTAAGCTCTGGCTCTGGTGTCTGTGTAATGACTTTAAAGATCCAAGTTTTGTCTTTGTCCTCGATGAGCGTTGGTAGTGCCATGTGTGCATTTTCCTGTTTTGCATGAATAAACACACACGCTAACAGTGACAAGTTTAGAAATCAGTGATCTAAGGATTGGAATTGCTGGCTTTGGGGGAAAACGGATAAAGCACAAGATGTGGTGTAACCGGTGCGCGTAAAAGCCACTAGATAGAGTGGTGGTAAACTTTCGCTTAACCGTTGGTAAGTTTTGCCAAAAGTTTACCAATGCTCAACACAACAAACGCCTTCATGAATAGTTTAATGAGTCCTTGTTTACGTATGGTTCATGCTGGCTGCTATATGCTTGCATGTAGAGTCAGTATGAAGCCGACAGAGCGAAGCGGCGTCAGTATCACTAATATAGAGAAAACTGATCATTTTGAGGATTAAGATCAAAAAACCAGGCGAAACAAAAATGAATTACAAATCATTAACATTTGGTGGAATTATGTAATTAACTTTCAGAATGCTTTTAGGGGGGAAAGTGAAAAAAGAGGGTAGGTTTTTATCTCTTTTCTCGATTTTGCAAGTGAAGCTTGCAAAAGTTGCACTAAAGTAGCCTATTTAACATATTGTACATAATGAACACCGAATTTCCTTTTGAAACGATAAGGAAAGTCGGTGAGAAATATGTCCTAACTCTTCGGATGGAGTGATAGTTTATTTTTTATTAGGGGATATGGTTAATATGACCGCACTTTCGTTATCTGGATCGTCTGAAACGTTAGTCGTGCATTCTGTTGAGTTCACTGATACTGAATTATTTCCATAACTTGCTGTGAAATAACTACTTTCATTGAATTTTACTTTATGAATTAAAGTTTGATTGTCTTCTATTATCTCGTAAGAACTTACATCTTGGACGTTCTTTATAGATACGCTTGATATAGATGTTCCTTCGGCTAATTTGGTTTCACCCGTTTTTGGGTCAAAAGAAAGTGATGGCATGATATTCTTCTTATGTGATTAGTTCATTAATCAATATGGGGTTAGTTGCATCATTAAACAACTAAGTATCAGTTATCGTATGGGTTTTATGTTGAAAAATTTGCTACATTTAACGTAACTGAACTTAGTGCGTACCCAGATTTAGACACAAAAACGGCTCCCAATAGGGAGCCGTTCTTCGTTACGCAGTCACGTGAGTGAACATAACAGAAATTATGAAGATCTTATTTTTGATGCCGGTAGTGAAAACTTTGGTCTCAGACCAAGATTAGCCTCAAGTTATACTTACCAAAATTCTGGTTGAGACATGCGAGTAGGGAATATTCTTAAAATCTCAATACAATTATTTTTTACTCGATAAGGTATTAGGTAGGGAAACTTATTTAGGACAAGCTCTCTTGTTCCAAAGACTCGACCAGGACGACCCATCGCAGGATTGGTTTTTAGAAGATTTGTCAAGTCATAGACTTCTTGAACAAACTCACGTGATGATTGTGGGTTATGTTCGTGTAAATACTCTGCAGACTGCTCTAAATTGATTAAGGCTTTTTTAAGCCACTTAATCTGCATTTACACCCCACTTAGAAAATGTGTCTTGTACATCGTCCTTGTTAGCAAACTGTCCTGAGTCAGCTTCATGCAGTGCATCTTTGATTTCATTTATCTGCCAAAGCTCACGAACTAAGTAATCTTGAATTGCTTGGTTGGTAATCCATGACTTTGTTCGTCCCGTGGACTCAGCAAGTAGTGTTAGTTTTTGTTCGATATCTTCAGGGATTCTGACTGACATAGATGGCATAATAAGCCTCCTTGTATTGCGTTAATTACATTGTAATACAAAGTAATCATTACTACTAAATTTTGTAGACTTGATAGGATTTTTTCTTAAGTGGGTTCCCTGTTACTTTCGGCCATTGGCCGTTACTGTTCGAGTAAGGTTAACAATGAAAAAAAAATTAATTATCGCGCTAATGTTTTTTGCTGCTCCTGTTTTTTCTGACGGTGAAAATGAATATCAAGATGGAAAAATTGCCGGATATACCGCAGCGTGTGCAAGCTACTACGAAAATGACTATATAAAAAAATCGCTTTTTGAATCGCTGATGCTACTTCAAGAGTATGAGATTGAAAAAATGCCAGCAAGCAAGATGAAATATGAGCGCGATAAAATGTTTAAAGCAATGGAGGTGTTTTATTTAGATTTTAAAATTGATCAGAAAAAAAGAATGTGTGACGGGATTTATGGAATCTATGAGGATTATCAATTTTAGACTCTATTTAGGCGTTTTTTGTTGTGTGAACAAGGTGATCACAAAAATGATCGTTGAGATCTTTATCGTTAAGTCGTAACCTTTTGCCCTAGATGTGAAAAAACCGCCTTGCAGGGCGGTTTATTTCGGAATACTTAAACGATTGAAGCCCGTTAAGTCCTTTCATGATAGCCATATCGTTAAAGCACTTCAAGGGGTTTGAAGTCCAATGGAACGAAAACGTACGCTAAGGCTGACAACTATTAAAATCCGCCTTCACGTTGAGAAGTCTTTTTTCATGTCATCAATGATTTTATAGACTGTTGAACGTGCAATTTTTAATTGATTGGCGATCGCTGTAGCGCCAACCCCCTGGCTATACATAGACAGAACCTTATTTCTGTCTACCGTACGTTTCCTACCGAACCTGATACCTTTTAATTTAGCCTCTTGTCGTCCTTCATTTGTTCGCTCCAAAATTCGATGACGCTCTGCTTGGGCTACTGCGGATAAAATAGTGACGACCATTTTTCCCATTTCGCCTTCTGTACTGATACCGTCATCCAAAAATTTCACCGCAACACCTTGCTCCTCAAATTCCTTTATCAAATGAATCATGTCGGCAGTATCACGCCCAAGACGATCCAGTTTTTTTACCAGAACTACATCTCCATCCTCTACTTTGAGGCGTAATAGTTCTAGACCCTTTCGATTCGTATTGCTTCCAGATCCCTTGTCGCTAAAAATACGACTCACTTTCACACCGGCACATTTGAGTGCCTTGAACTGAATATCTAGAGATTGCTGACTGGTCGATACTCGTGCGTAACCAAAAAGCCGCATGAAGTGTCTCCTAAATCGATTGTCGGACGGTGGGTGTCTATTATCTCAAAATATCGATTTAATAGACATATTAACTATGCCATTTTAAAGTGTCTGATAACTTATGATATATCAGACAGTTAACCCCCTTAGCGTACAAAGCCGTTCCGTTGGACCTCAAACCCCTATTTCTTAATATTTGCTATCGCCCTAGCTAGACCAAGCAAGTGAGTGGAAGTTTTAATTTCTAACTCAGACTGAATCCCCAAAAGCGCAATTCCTGCTAAGATTTGTTGTGGCCTCACTACTTGGCCAGTTGGCAGCTCCATACTGTCGTATAACATTTTAAACTGTTCCCACTCATCACTTACGCTGAGTTCCCGACCTTTGGCCATACGCATAAGCCTTTTACACTCAGGCGGGATTGGTTTTCCTTCATCCCATCCCGTGACAGTCCTCACAGTTTTAAAACACAGTTCAGCAACCTCTTCCTTTGTCATTTGGCACTCTAACTCTCGAAAAATGTAATTCTTACTCATTTCGCGATACTTCAATGATAAAACCTCTAAATACAAGAGGTTGCACTGATTCAAGGAGATATGCACGATTGAACATAAGCAGACATAACACGCTGCGAAAAATAGGATGCAGTAAAATAATGAGCGTGTTTTGATGAGAGAAAAGATTTGGGTGCACCTTGGCATGAATCACAACACTGAATCAGGAAGAGGCTTGCGCCCCTTCCTGTCCAGCCATTATTTCACTTCGTAGGCAAGCGTAGCTAGAAAGTTTACGTTCTTATCTTCATAACGAAATTCACAGAGTGAATCTCGTACAATCCAAAGCGAACACAATATCGTCATACAGACGACCGTTAGTCCCATCAGGGCGGTTTTACTTTTTGGCATTTTGCTTGCCTCCTTCGTTGAAGAGGCTATAATCAAGTTGTCGAGTCATGATTGAGGCCTCGTTGGTTATTATTAACTAACGGGGCTTTTGTCTATCTGCCACAAACAAAAATGGTTAAATGATTGCTCATGACAAACAGCCAAGAGCACCCGCAAACAGTATACCATGACTCAGTAACGCTTTGTTAATCCTGTAGTAACCACCCATCCGCTTCTTTCGAATCCATAAATATCATCAACGAACTTTTCGGGGAAATGTGCGTAATACCCCAATCCTTTTGATTTTATTAAGATCTCCGCAAGTGAAATAAGATCCTTTATGATCCCATGAGTCGCTATACGACGAATACCAGAACGCACTCGTGCAGCGAGTAAGAAACGCTCTAATCGTTCCAGATGAAGTTTAACGGATTGATGAAAGTAACTGGCACAGAAATTGCCCGTCGCCGTGCAAGAATGCGCGAGCGAAGCGAGTAAGATATGCGTTGTTGGTTGAATAATACTGGTTCTTTTTGTGGGGGTTCCACTGGATTAGGAGTTTATGTGCGATAGGTTCCTGTCGTATGACAAAAGAAAGGCACAGCGCAGCCAGCTATTGGTTTGAATCTATGTTGTTTGTAGAGCTTATGCTGGGTGTGGGGCCCGTCAAAAGCTTCTTTGTTACTTTTTAGTTCGATGATATTAAATGCTTTTGATGGGAGGTACTTTTAGTTTTTAGTTGGATCGATCAATTTGACGTGGGTGATAAGCTGACGTCGCTTCGCTTTGTCGGCTTCATACTGACTCTACATGCAAGCATATAGCAGTCAGCATGAACCTTAATTTCTAATATTCATTTATATATTTATGTACATACAAAGTTTAACTACGGAGTACTCATAACCGCAGTAGTTTTTACATCCGCATTTTTGACCTGTTTTCTAACGGTAACTTATTGCACTACCTTTTATAAAAAAATGAAATTTCTCTACTACATCCACAGTTTCCTGGTTAAGAACAACAGGAAAGGACAATTAAATCTGATATTTACATTGATTTAGCGATTAATTTGATGAATATCTATAGAACAGGCGTGACTCCGCCTCCGCCATTAAGCGGATACATTCAGTTGTTTAATGAGGGGAAAGCTGTACGGTTTTTTTGGGGCCAGTAAATAGGCTTGAAACAAAAGAGGCTGTTTGGTTTAATTTCGTCGCATTAAAGATTTCTTGAATACCCGAAGCAATGGTTCGAAAGTTCAGCCATTCAAAGCGTAAACCTTTTTGCTCCATACGTTTACGCGAAGCGATAATAAGCTCACAAATATTACTGTAGCTCACAACCTTTAAGTCTTTAAAGAACGTCGCAGAGAATTGCTTATAAGAAGCAGCGCTTCGCACAGTCCCTTCTTCGACATTCACACAAACGTTAATACGTTCAGTAGCAAGATAAGAGGCTCTTTGTAAGTATCGAATCACTTTGGCAAAGGATTTAGGAGAAATGAAGTCACCAAAACGCAATGCGTAGTCTTCTTGCAGCTGATCGTAACTAATCGGTTTCAAACCCGCTTCAGTAGGTTGGCCAACTCGACCACCAATAAGATCGGTATTGGTGAGAATGCACGCTAATACCTTGGCGACCAAAGTTCGACACTGGATATTATTGATAGCAGCACCACCCCAAGCAAACAAACCAGGGAAGCGTTGAGGATTATTGATAAACTCTTCACAGCCCTTTAAGATAAAAGCGTATTCGGTTGGCAGTTCAACCCATTCACCACTACGTAATAAACGACGTTTAGAAAAACCAAAACCAAAGTTAGCGTTCGTTTCCTGCTCACGGCTGACAATCTCACGATTCAAAGCAATCAACTCATGCTTACGAGCTTTGCGTTTTGCACGATATTCTTTGTCGTATTGCGATTTAGTTTGAAGGGTATTTTGCTCAGAGAATGACATAACACACCCCAACAGAACTCAAGCACTCGTACAGTGAAATAGGTTCACTGACATAATAGCTTGGACTGAGAGTATGCTTAGATAGATCGCACCTAGGGCGCGAGAATTGTCGTTGGTTCATATTTTGATTCCACAGGGTTTTTAGGGTTGTTTAGATTGAGAGTCCAAACAATGAAACTCTAATCTACAGAAGATCTCTTTGAAGATCAAACCGTAAATTTTAGGCACAAAAAAGCCGTTCACCTGTGGGAGAACGGCTCTATGCGAATGCTATGTAGTCGAGGTCTCACTCCCAACACATTCTTATTCAAAAAATACACTACATAGAAGTCTATGTAGTTAGTGTGCTATGTAATGCACTTTTACTTTGAACACTTAAATAATCCCACATTTAGCCTCATTCATCAAAGGTATTTTTGTTTACTTTTAGCTTTCCTAGATAAGATGAATACCAAACAACTTGCCCTATGATGACTAAACCTTCTTCAGGTTCAGTGTTTTTTATAAAAAATTCATCTTTAAATTCGTGATTATAACTGCGAATGATTATTTGTCCTGGTGTTTCTATTAATATTTTAACTCGCAGTAAATCTCTTTGTCTAATAACATACATCATTCCATCACGTATGGCTTTCTTTTGAATATTCAAGGCGACAATTGAGCCATCACTAAGCACTGGTATCATTGATTGTCCTGTTACTCTTATGCAACAGAGGTTATTAGCGCCTTCATTATTAACAATATTTGCTGATAGTGGGTATTGTTCGGTTCCTTCATTCTCGTTTAAACTTCCGTTGCCTGCACTAGCATAAACATCTTTGTAAAAATCTACTAATATTACGCCTTCATTTTCATTTTTACCGGTCAGCAACCACTCAGCATTTACCTCTAATATCGTAGCTAAAGTATTAAGAACATCTCCAGATGGAATACTATGCCCCCTTTCCCATCGGGATATTGCTACTTTTGTTAGAGATAAGCATTGAGCAATGCTTTCTTGGGTTAATCCTTTCAACTTTCGCTGCGTCTTCAAACGGTCACTAAATCTCATCTTTTTGATACATTTTGGTTAAGTAATCTATGTTTATTTTCCGTCCTTATCTCTCACTGCGGCTGATATTATTGTTTACTACACTGCTCATTTTTGTTTACTTTAATTTTTTGTTCATTTATTATTCACCACACCTGATCAAATGATCATGTAAGTGGTTTTTATATGAACAATAAAAAACAGACCGTTTCGATTAACTTTGAGTTAGATATTGTGACCAATAATCTGCTCACCGAATCAGCTAGAACGCACGGTCGAAGCAAAAGAAAAGAAGCGCATTTGATATTAAAAGCGTTTCATTTACTCCCGAAAGTGCTGCGAACTCAGTTACTGAGAGACTGCGAACTTTCATGATTTTTACCGTGTAAAGTCCGTTCTTCGGACTTGGTAAGCGCTCTTTAACAATTTCGCCGTGGTAGGTCGTCCCGCACTCGTAGCATCGTTGGTAAACGTGGCTATTGATATTAGGGAGACCGAAGATGGATGCCTCAAAATCCATCAATCACACCCAACGCCTAGTAAGCGTGGCGGGAGCTGAACGCGCGATCAGCATAACGTGATAGCGCATTTTTATTCTTTGTACTGCTTTTGGAGGTCAGTAATGAAGAGAAATCGTGTTCGTACTTTTTGTGGCAAAACACCCAACAAATCATTGTGTGCTCGCGCTCCAATCAGTCATGCCGACAAAGCCGTCTCTCAGGCTTCGTGGGATAAAGGTGTAGCCAGCAGAGTGCAAGAGTTAACCGCAAATAGAACGGTTTCTAAAGACTCTGATTGGGACTTTTTAGAAACAATTTTAGGGCGGTTATTTGATGGAAAAGATACCGCAAATACAAAGGAGGCTACCTGACGATGACTCGACTCACACGAAAATACGTCAGAAAGTTGATGCGTTTTGGGTTTACTGAGCGCGCCGCCTTTAAAGTATTAGTTAATTTGTCTGAAAAAGACATGCAGTCCGTAGTGGCCAGTTATAAGAAAACAGCCCTATATCTTTAATGCAGAAAAAGCGTCACCCCCTGGTTTTAACGGCGAAATTTATCAAGCTCTCTGTGGTTGAAGTAGACCATTGCAGAGCTTCTTCTTTGATGTGTAATGCATCCAAAAAAACATCGCTCGTTACCTCGACTTTCTATCTCAATAAAAAAGAGCCTGCCTATCCGCAGCTCCCTTAATTAATCAATCATCCATTCGACATGATTGTCACCTCATACCTCGAACGCTTGTTCGTTGCTATATCCAGCAGCTTCTTACTGCTCTCAATACGCGTCCAATCATGCAAACAAACATGAATTAATGGACGCAAAACTGTAAATCAAGGAAAAATCAATGATGAATAATACTACTGCGGTAGATCAAACCCACCGCTCACTTCGTAGCGCGTTCCAACACTGGTGCATTGCGCTCACGGTGTTTTTCGCAACCATGAACGCCGCTTTTGCTGACGACCTTTTTGCTGCAGGAAAAGACACCGTGATTAACACCGTTGGCGACGGCTCATCCGGTGAGTTCTACATCCTCGCGGCCGGGCTTATCGGGGGCGTCATTGTCGGCATCATCCAAAAGAACTGGGTTGGCGGCATTATCGGCTTTTTCGTCGGGGTCGTGTTCTGGGAAATCGGCAAAGGTCTGGTTGGTTTGTAATACGATAAGAGGAGAGGGCGGAGCAATCCGCCCCATCACGCCATGGACTATCAAGATAAGCAAGCCCTGTTTACGTTTCCCAACTACCTGCAATCAGGCATCAATATCGCAGGGTTTCCTATTGACGAAATACTCCCCTCAATATTGGTCTTTGCGCTGCTATTTAACTTCAACAAAATTGTCGCTATCGCAGGTTGTATCGGCCTATTCCTGTGCATCCGAAGCTTAAAAATCCGCTTTGGCTCTCGGTTCATCGTCCATTTCATGTATTGGTTTGGTGACGATAATGCGAACAAGACCGTGTTTAAACGCACGCCTTCATCGACAAAAAAATACTGGATTTACTGATGCTCAACAAAAACAACGGCGAGGCACTCAAAGCCGCGCGCTTTTTAAATTACGTATTCGCGTCCGCCATACTGGTTGTCTCTGTTGCCACCGTCGGGCTGGGCTTTGCGTTAATGAGTCAAAACAAAACCGTGCAACGCACGCTCGTACCGCCACACATCGACCGCGCATTTACCGTATCGAATGAAGCGGTTGATGAAGCCTATCTTGCATTGATGGCCGAATGGTGGGTACACCTGAAATTCAATGTCACACCAGCTAACGTGAAACGTCAATTTAATCAACTCATGACCTATGTCCCTTCTCAATATTGGAGCGGCCTACAAGACAAACTCATGCGCGAAGCGAGGTTTATCATTGATAACGACGTCACGAGCTTTTTTGAAGTGCACAACATCGCCTCGAATGTGGATGAAATGAAAATTCGAGTCAAAGGAACGCTCAACAAAACCATCGCTGGTCGAAAGCTCGAACCAGAGCCAGTGACTTACATCATCCAAACCGACTATCCGCTCGGTTTGATTGAACTTCACTCTATCGCTCAAGAGGTGCCACTATGAAGAACATGATGAACGTCGCGCTTTTGGCCACGTTGTTTTTCCCCTTAATCACTCAAGCAAAGAACGTTACCGCCAACCGTTATCACTTTGCGCAAAACGATACTATCGTCTTGCCTCTATCTTCTGTTAATACCAACCGCCTTGTCGTAAGGGGCGATAAAATCCTTAACGTCCAGTGCCCAAGAGGATTTTGCATAGCAAAAGGCAGCCAGCGAGACCAATCTGGCTCTATCAACGTTAAAATCAACATCGCCTTACCTTTCACGGCGCACGTTTTCACAGAAAAAGGGCAAAACTTCTCACTTTTCGTCAATCCTAAAGCCGTTCCAGCCGTGGTCAGTGAATTTATCCCTCTGCGCACTCAATCAGAGCAAAGTGTCTTCGAAAAAGACATCGAATACCCGCTGGCGCTTGGGGAGTTTACCAAGCAGATGATTGAATGGCAGCGCACGAAAACGCCCGTCCCCGGTTTTAATCTGCATCTTATTGACCCCCAAACGCTACCAAAAGATAAGAGTCCTTTAGCCGTTATCCCACAAACGCTTTTTTCTGGACGGCCCTTCTCTGGCATTATTTATCAGGTAAAAAATCAATCCAACGAAACCGTCACGCTTACCGAGGCGCAGTTCTACAGCTACGCCAGTCGAAGCGCTTCACTTGACGCGTACACGTTACCCCCCGGCGAATCCACCCACTTATACCTTGTGACAGGAGGGCGCTAATCATGATGCAATCACTTAAGCGGTGGTTTTCCAAAGAATCTGAGTTAGACGCAGGATTGCAAGCCAATGAGCTGAGTAAAAAACGCAATCAAATCATTACGGCTGTCACACTGGTCATTTTAGCCTCGATGTTCTTTGCCTTTAAACACTTTAAAAAGCCCCGTACAGACCTCTCTACATCGTCAAAAACAGAAGCGCCCGCGCCCGACTTCGGGGAAATCATTAACGATGACTTTACTGAAAAGGACAACCGCTCAGCGTTAACCATCCAGCGGCAAGAGATTGAAGATACAAGGGAGGAAGTTGAGAGGCTTAACCAAACCATGACACGCTTGATAAGTTCAAATGAAAATACCGTCGCGCAATTAAAAAAACAAAACAACGAGCTTACCGAAGCGCTTCGAGACAGCCGTGAGGCGCCGCGTACCGCCCCCCACCAAAGTGCGTTTGAGCTAGATGAGCCTCAAAGCGACACAGCGCAAACACTTGTGGGTGATAACTTCGGCTCAAGACCCTTACCGCCAAAACCAGCGCCCTCTTACTCCACCGATGACTTACACAAAGACGATTTCCAATACACCGCCTCAGACACCGTTTCTTTTGATAACCAAGGTCAAGCCATCGATTCTTTTGATTTTCACTGGGAGTCTGGCGAAAAAGAGAGCTACCGACGCACCACGGAGAACTACGTCCCCTCAGGGACGTTTGTCACAGCTAGAATTACCGGGGGCGCAGACGCCAATGCCGGCGTGTTCGGACAAAGTGATACCGCACCGATTGTGCTCCAAACCGTGCATGAGGGCATCTTACCCAATGGCGAAAAAACACACTTGATGGACTGCACTATCGTTGGCAGTGTCTATGGTGACCTGTCATCGAGTCGCGGTGTTGTTCGCACAAACACGATAAGTTGCATTCGTGATGGCAACATTCTCGATATTCCCGTGCAAGGCACCGTCTTTAACTTTGGCCGTAACGGCATTCGCGGCACATCTCTCTTACGCAACGGCAAAATCATCCAAATGGCGGGAATTTCCGGCATCCTGACGGGATTAGGAGAAACAGGGGCAGGATTGGCCAGCACAACGTCCACCTCCGCACTAGGCTCAACCTCCAGCATCAACAGCGAAGACGTAGGATTAAGCTTATTGGGCAACGCCACCTCCGAAGTAGGCAGTAAATTATCAGATTACTACATTGCCCTTGCCGAACTTTACCACCCATTCATCGAAATCAATCCGGGGGGACTTGTGAACATCGTCTTCACTCAAGGTTTTCCTCTCGATGATGAGGGCGTCGAGCGCTATGAAGAAAAACTGGCGAATGAACAAACTCAGCCGAGCACCATCATGGAGACGATAACGCTCAACCCACTCGCCAACGAACTGACCCCACAATTAAGGTAACAACACCATGAAGAAAACGCTTTTTATGGCGCTGCTTATCGGCGCGCTCACAGGGTGCTCTGCTGGATTCCAAGATGAGTTCAGCTGCCAAAAAATCGGAGGCACACCAGGCTGTCAAAGCATGGATGAAATCCGCAACAATATTGATGCGCCCGCAGAGCAAGGCCAACTCGATGCCACCCTTCTTGCAAGCAATCCGTTTGCTTTCCTACCAAGGCGAGATCGTGAAGGACACCCAACCCGCACCCCAGACACGGTGCGCAAAGTGGTGATTTTCCCCTTCACTTCCGATGATGCCAAGGCGTATCTCGATACGATGGATGTGTATATTTTACTGGATGAATCGACATGGACAGGCCGCCCTGTCCAATCGATTAAAAGGGATTAGCCATGACCTTATCAACCGATTTGAAAAGTTTCTACCGCGACGCAAAACAAGAATACAACCACCTGCACTCAGAGCTTCCCTATCGAACTTACGACACACAAACCGGCTTGTTTCATAATAAAAAAGGGGTCGGCTTTGGTTTTAAGTTGAGCATACTGGCAGGCGCTAACGATGATGTTGTCGAAGGGTTTAACCGCATCATCATGGATTTACCCTCCGGAAATAAGTGGGATTACCACTTCTCTTTATTGGGTCACAATCAGGTCAACCACTTGATTAAGAAAAATACCGAGCTTAAATCAGCTCGCGGTGGCATCTGCGCTGAGCTTGCAAAGAAAGAGTACGACTACGCCACCTATGCTGCGCACAACGGCTTTTCTCATCGCCAAAAACACTACTTTGATATCAAAGATTACGACGCTTGGCTGTTTGTATCGAGCAAAGACGACATTGACGCGGTGATGGACTGCAAAGAAGCATTGCATACCTCACTGTCTCAAACCGGATTGACGCTCACGCCACTCACCCCCGAAGGGCTCATCAACTACGTTGAGGGCATATTAAACTTCGATGCGACAAAAAACACACCAAGCACCTCACGCTACGCGCCAGAAGAGATGATTTACAAACAAATTCTCTCACGCGACACTGAGTTTTTGGTGCAGCGCACCCACACCGACCTTCGCTTTAGCAATCGAGCGCAAAAAGTGCTCACGCCAAGGGTGGTGTCGTTGGGTTTAAGTCAAACCCCGCGCTCATTTCGCCTCTACTCCTTGCCTGACTGCTTCGCCTCAGTCAGGAACGTTGCAAAGAACGTCCAATGCCCCCACCTCATGACGCTGAACTTTCGCAACCAAGATAAGGGCGCTTTCGCCAATAAAAATGGCGCGCGTATTGGCGAGCTTGAAAAAACATTGAAATCGCCCATGGCGCTTTTCTTTCCTCAAGCACCAAAAGAGCTTAAAGAGCGCGAGCAAATTCGCGATGAAATCTCCGACGGCATCAATGGCATTTCAGCGATGCATTTAACGCTGACCCTCTTCACCAATAAAAAAAAGGAGCGTTTACATCGCATCACCGCCATTAACGCCTTTCGCTCAGGGGGACTGGAGATGCAGTCCATCTCGATGCTGCAAAGCCAGGCATTAATGACCACGTTACCTTTCACGATGACCGATGGCTTTTGGGAAGACTGCGACAAAGCCGGTCGCATCCATACCGTAAAATCCTCCAACGTCGCCAACTTACTGCCCCTTGTCATGGACGCCAAGAACTTAAGTGGGGGGATGATGCTTCCGACGATGCGCCAACAAGCGTACTGGTTTAATCCGTTTAATTGCGGCTCTGATAACTACAACCTCTCAGTCACAGGCGGCTCTGGCGCAGGAAAATCCTTCTTGATACAAAAGTTGGCCGAAACCATTCATGCAATGAACGGCAAAGTCTGGGTTCTCGACAAAGGTAAGAGCTTTAAAAAGCTGACCTTGATGGTTGATGGCAGTTACATGACAGCCGATAAAATTTACCTTAACCCCTTCACGCACCTTGAGCGCGTGGCGATGGGAGGTGAATTTACAGACGACAACGGCGATAAAATCAATCCCCTTAAAGAGACGCTGCATACGATCACGGGACTCTTTGCCACCATGGCGTGCCCGTCGCACGAAATGGCCGACTTCGAGAAAGCCATCTTATCTGACAGCATTATTAATGCGTGGCAAAAACACAAAGGCAAAACCTTGGTTGACCACGTGCAAGACGAACTCTTTGCCACCGCCAAAAAGCAAGATAATGACCGCCGCATATCGGATATCGCCATGCAGTTAAATAAGTATCGCTCAGACGGAATTTATGGTGACACGTTTAACAACCCCTCAATGCTGAACCCTGACGTACACTTTACGACGATAGAGCTGGATGGTTTTCCGTCAGATATCATGCGACCAGTTATTTTTGCGCTCATGTCTTCCATTACTCAACAGATGTACCTCTCAGGTAGTCGTTCGACGCCTAAGATGTGCATCATCGAGGAGGCCTGGTCATTGATGGCGGGTTCGAACGCCCAAGCGCAAGAGTTTATCAACACAGGTTATCGAACCGCGCGTAAGTTTGGTGGCTCCTTTTGCACCGTGACACAAGGCATCAGCGACTTCTACAGCACACCCGAAGCGCTGGCCGCGTACAACAACTCCGACATTCACCTGACGTTGCGACAAGGAAGTGGACTGACAAAGTTCATTGAAGAAAACCCTAAGCACTTCTCCCCATACGAACAATTTGTCATCAAGAGCTTTGAAAAGTCCTCGGACGCAGGTTATAGCTCGGTAATGTTAAAAACCGGCGGCATCACAACCTTTCACCGTTTTTTTGCCGACCCATTTACCCGTGCGTGTCTGTCTACTGAGCCGCATGAATTTGAGTATTGTGAAAACTTAATGAAACAAGGCTTACCCCTCATGGACGCCGTGAATAAAACAGCGGAGCATTTCTATGGGGATGAAATCAACCTGTTTAATTCACGAGTGAATAGAGAGGCGTAATGTGAAAACATCATCAATTTCACCAAGCATCATAATTATGATGTTAATTACCGCAACAACATTAACCTCACTGGTCGCCGTGGTGTTAACGACGGCAACCCAACCGCAAATCGTCACTTTTGATATCAAACAAACCCTCGACAGCTACCAAGAGGCGCTGATTAAGTCGGGGCTAGATGATAATGAGCATACAAGCATGTTACGCACTTTCGACCACCAACTCAGGGGCATTTTGGATGAGTACGCCCAAGAGCAAAACCTCGTTATTGTGGTGCCTGGCGCGGTCATCAGCGGCACACCAAGCAGAACTGACGTCATACAGCGTCATCTCATTAACAAACTCAAAGGCCATCATGACGGGGCATAAAATAACGTTGCCTCACCTGAGCTCGCTTTTCGTTGCGATAACGGGCGAAGCCCTTGTTGAACGAAAAGGAGCACCACTCGAAGAGGGGATTTCTCGAATGAATAATCCAAATTAAGGAGCACCCATGACTCGAACGCTCTATTTAATTAGCGCATTGTTACTCACCCCCATAGCTCACAGTCAAGATTTAGGACGACATGGTGAGCTTTTCCCCATTGGGGAAGTCGACATGTTGGAGTGGATTGATACGCGCTTAAAACACTTAGAGGCGACGGGCGAAACCGCAAGGATGCAACAAGGTTTTGTCGAGCAGGTCGAACGTAATGTACGCAGACCACCACCGGTTGAGGGGTTAACGACCACCACCAACCCGCGCATTTTCTACATTGACCCGTCACTGAAACTGGCCACTGATGTCAAAGACAGCTTTGGCAACACCCTCTATGCCAAAGGCTTAGTCATCAACCCTTTTGATACAAGGACTTGGCCAGTTGATATCCCCAAAACGCAATTTGAGTATCAACACGCGATTGTGTTTTTTGATGGGGACGACCCAAGACAGCGTGCTTGGGCAAAGCAATATCAAACACCCAAACCCATCAAGTGGACACTGACCAACGGCAGTCCTGAAGACATTGCCAATCAGTTTGATGCGCGTATTTATTTCGACCAACAAGGAAACTACAGTCGCCAATTTCAACTCACACACACCCCTGCCATCGTAGAGCAAGATGGCATGCGCTGGAAAGTGACTGAAATTGATGTGACCTCGTTTACAACACCTTAAGGAGAAACCGATGAAAGCCCATGGGTTATTACTGGTTTGCTTACTCACGTTGCCTTGGCAAGCGAACGCCACGTCCGCAGCCTGCACAGGCCATTTTTTAAATCCAATATCGGATATTTGTTGGAGCTGCCTCTTTCCGATGACACTAGGCAGCGTCCCTTTGATTACATCGAAATATCCAGACACTTCCAATCCAAGTATGCCTATTTCGTACTGCCCGAAACCGCCCCCTATTTTCGTGCAGATTGGCTTAAATATAGGCTACTGGGAACCTTACTCACTCGTGGATGTGACTCGCGTACCTTATTGCATGGTGAACATGGGAATGCAACTGAGCACCAGTAACAGTCAGCAACTCGGGGGCGCTCAGCACGATTCAAGTAGTCAGACCAGCGGTGACGCTTTCTATCACGTGCACTGGTACAAATATCCGGTGATTTACTGGCTGCAATTGATGCAATCCGCTGCTTGTATGGCAACCGACAACTTTGATGTCGCGTACATAACCGAACTCGACCCCTTTTGGGACGATGATGAAATGTCTTTCATTTTAAATCCCGAAGCAATTTTGTTCGGTGATCCCATGACGCAATTAGCCTGCGTCACAGAAGCGATGGCGACGACGACGGGGCGAGTGCTGCCTTTTGATGCGCTCTTTTGGTGTTTAGGCTCACAGGGAGGAGCGTATCCACTGACGGGGAATAACGATTACTCACATACCGGGCCTCAAGTCGCCACACTAACGATGCAGCGGTTTAATTTTAAATTGCACCGTCAAGGTATCGTATGGGAGACGCGAGGAGAAGATGGCGCCATTTGCTACCAATGGCCGGAGCCTATCTTGCCAAAAAGTCGCTATCGATATCAATTAGCGGCGCCGATTGGAGATGCGGGTAACTGCTACCCCTACGGCACGACCTCAACCTTGTGGGAGCAAGGTAAAGATAACCCCACAACAGGCGGTAACTTTGGTTTTGTAAACTGGCGAAAACGTAACTGTGTTTTCTTATAAATTAGGATTCGATATGAACAAAATTCTGTGTTTTTTATCCCCAAACAGGCAACCAAAAACCTCTGACGACATGCTCATTGAGTTTTTACAGCAGTGCCGCATACAAGGCATCCACTTTTTATTTCAGACTTCTTCTATTGAGCATCAAATTAAGACGCTCATCCAATCACTCAATTTATCATGCAGCGACACCCAAACACGGTTAAACGCACACTTAACGCCTATCTCTACTTCCAATCTTGGTACTGCTGAGTTTTTCACGTCCATGAATCATGATGAGAAACAAGCCTTTCCATGCCAAATGTGTGATAAGTGCGCCCCTGAATTATTTAAACACTACGGTTATCGCGTGGCTGACCATAGTTGGTGCAGTCAGTGCCATCAAAATGGCGAATGCCTTGATATTGCACTGATTGAGCATTATCGAAAACACGGCATCAATGATGAAACCATCCATCACAAACTACCAAGAGCTCGGTGGAGCCCAAGAGGTGAGCCGCTCAAGCACCAATCACTTAAAGACATTGAAATGGCTTATCAACCCGTGTTTGAGGCGGCGAGGCAAAATACGAATACGGTGAAATAACCCTCTGGTGTAATAAGCCACAAGAACATTTTTCATAACGGGTTCAACCCCATTAGCGGTTAAAAACACACGACCAATCACCGTTCGATGATGTCCATCATCGATATAAAGCTCACCATCAATATTGCAAAACTCATACTTCTGTTTCTTTTCTTCAGACTTATAGTAATCCGGCGTTCTTTGAAGATCTCGCATACGCTCGAAACAACGCTTAAGACCATAAGGGGCATCTGTGCAAGGAAATAAATCCAACCACGTTTTGCCGGCATATCGGGGATCTAGACTTCCCACAACATCGGCAAGATGCACATCCGTGACGTGCCAATGATTACCTTCGGCATCAATAGGTACTTTGTCATGACTCTGAATCCCTTGACGAAGTACGTGATGAGCAAAAGGAAGTTTCGCCACTTCCGCCTGAGTAAATTCGGTTTTCATCAAAGTCCTCTTTCATTTAAAAATTGGAGTCATTATGAGAAATATTCTTCCCTTTCTCTCGTCAAAACCAACGTCATCGGTGAGTTCACTACTTGCCTTCTTGCAACAATGCAAAACGCACAAAATACACCTTATTGCTAAAGCGAACAGTAACAACAAACATCAAATCCGAGCGCTGCTCAAGCCACTTCGCTTATCGCGCCGTGACAGAAAAACGCTCATTCACGATCATTTGACCCCGCTATCGAAACTCATCATCAACCCTGATGATATTTACTGCGCCATAGAGCATAACGACCAACAAGCCTTTCCGAGTCAGATATGTGACAACTGTGCTCCTGGATTATTTAAGCACTATGGTTACAGGGTAGCCGACGCGGGTTGGTGCAGCCAATGCCACGAAAGAGGTGAGTGCCTTGATGTCGCACTGATTGAGCATTATCGAAAATACGGCATCGATGATTACACCATATGCCGATATCTGCCAAGGAAACGTTACCAAAGCAATGTTTGCCCTTTGCCCTTGAGGTATCAGTCCATTGACGACATCGAGAAAGCTCACCAAACGCTGTTTAACGCGTTTAAGATCCAGAAGAGATTAGGAGACTCAACATTGTTGGCAAGGTAGCCGGTGCGTTCAAGCCTGTGATTTAAACACCCGCGTCGATAGTTTTGACGTCGCCTCTTCACTCAACGAAATAGCACACAAAGGAGGCTCTATGCCATTTTGTGCCAAAATCTTATTTGCGCTGGTCATACTGTTCGCAAGCCCTTTATCCCTTGCCGACATAGGTTATTCTCAAGAGGAGCTTAAAGCCCTCGCCAAGCGCGAGCAAGCCGTAACAGAGCCACCGAACCACCCAAACGAACTGGCCGCCATCATTGAGCGCAGTCAGCAACATAAACACGAAGCGTTAACGATGCATCAACACCTTGATAAAGCATTGCAAGACTCACCGCTGGCAAGTGTACTGGGCACACCACAGGCCAATCCTCACAAAAAAGCGCACGGTGTCATGGCGTTTGTGTCACTTTCGATGCCAGACCACGCGTTCCAGCAATTACTACAACAAAGTCAGACCTACCAGGTGCCTCTCATTATTCGAGGCGTGTTGCCAGAGGGTTTTGTGCCAACAGCTTCACGCATCACGAAGTTATTAAAAAGGCCGGACGGACGCACCATTAACAGCGGCATTGCCATCAGCCCCGCGTGGTTTAACCAGTTTAATATCACTCATGTACCGGCTTTTGTCGCCATCAGTGATCAGTGCAGTGAAACTCACTGCGCCGCCAATGACTATGACATCGTTCACGGGAATATCTCGATACCGAGCGCGTTGAATATTTTAAGTCAAGGGGACGTCGGGCATATTGCTCAGCGCGTTTTACAAGGCACTCCCAATGAGTAAACTCAAACGCATCTTTAACCACCTCCCTCTCTTTGCCACTTTGTTTATCGCCACTCACGCGTTAAGCGCCTCACAAGAGCACACCTTTTACGAGCATGTGGATTGGGCGAAAAATGCGCCAAATGAGGCCTACGCAGAGATGAGCATCGATTTATCTGACTTTTGCAGCGACAACAATCCTGATTGCGACAATCAAATTCGAAATCCAGATGAAGCAAGCATGAATGACGCTCAAATCACTGACCAATCCACAACCGAGTATTACAACAACGAGCAGGCTCAAGCGGTGCAGGAGGGGTTTAACAACAACAGCGCTCACATTGACCCAAACGATGACACCTATCGATTCGCCACCCTTGGCATTGATAACGCCTATGAAATCAGCCACGGTTTATCGAATCAATACGCAGATTGCGACAGCGGTACTCAATGTAATATCGATTACATCCCAAGAAGCTGCCTTCAACCAACTTATGATCTTGTTCCTTGTTTTGAACTCCCAACCGCGACAGTGGCATTGGGAACGACCCATAAAAAATGCCTATCCGGTTATACTTTAAACGGTCTAACATGTAATAAAACCTCGAATGTATGTCGGTATAACAAGAACAATAAAGCCATAGAAATAAGTGGCTGGATCACCTATATATGGGACGGCATAGAATATAGTGGTTACCAATTTAATACTGGTGATCACGGTGAATTTTCGTTAGGTGAGCGTAAATACTATACAACTGAAGATGATGCTGATGATATAACCGAGTATGAGGTCTGTAAAACGACACAATATTCGTACCCGGTCACGTTGCACTGCGATTCAGGCTACACCCTCTCTGGAGGGCAATGTATAAAAAACATCATATCTTGGTCAACCACATGCTCACTCACCAGTGAGTGTAAACAAACTCACCGTACCTGCATCGAAGGTCCAGAAACACGAGTCATTAATGGCGTCTCCACCACGCTCGATTGCTGGAAATACCAACTCGACCATCAATGCGACCGCCCTGACACTTGCGCTTCTCTCCCTACGGACTGCACCACGACCTCAAGCGCGTGCAGCCTCATGCAAAACGGCATTTGCATAGAGCAAGAGTTTAATATGTCTTGCCCTGAACAAACCTGTAGTGCGACAAATCTTATTTGCGGTGAGACTTCTTTTTGTCTGGATGGTGACTGCTTTGAAGAGATGGCGACGTTTGATGACAGCTTTGATGAAAGTGCGTCTGCCCTGGCGGCGCTCGCCGAAGCCGCTGATGGGCTTGGCGATCCCCCGGTCATATTTACGGGGCAAGGAATGCAGTGTACCGACAAAGCCTTTGGTTTTGCTGATTGTTGCAAAGATAGCGGCTGGGGAGCCAGCCTCGGACTGGATGAATGCAATGAAGAAGAAAAAGCGCTAGGACAAGCCAAAGAGCAAGGCATCACTATCTCGCTTGGAAGTTATTGCGCCAGCTCGGTTCTTGGTGTGTGTACCCGTAAGAAAAAAACGTACTGCGTATTCGACAGCAAGCTCGCTCGCATCATCCAAGAGCAAGGCTCACAGGGTCAACTTGGCATCAGTCTCGGCACTGCACAAAGCCCAATTTGCGGGGCTATCACTCCTGAACAACTCCAAGAAATAGACTTCGAGATATTGGATTTCTCCGATTTTTACGACGATATGCACGACGGTACAAACATTCCTTCAGCACAAGAAATCCAAGACCGCCTACAAAGCGCTTACGAGCAATAATGTTTGTTAAAAACGGAGCACAAACCACCCTAGCTCCTTATTCACACAATAAGTAATTCATTGATATAGGAAAATGCAATGAACACACCGTGGCATCGCTTAGAGCGATATTTAAAAACACTATTTCAATTCATCATACTACCGTTAGTCGTGACCATATCGATACAAATACTCTGTTTCATTGGGGTGGTGTATTACGCTTTTGCTTACTACCCCATTCCAGAATCGTATTCAACATTCTCACTTTCTGATTGGCAAAAAACTATGAAATGTCTCTGGCAACTGTCTTTGGAGTACACAGCCTTACTGCATTTTTTCATAGGTATAAGCATTGTGATTTACGTCTTCGCTCAAAACAAAGCAAAGAGCTTATCCACAAAATTGGAAAATCCCCCTCTCGATGCTGAGCAAAACTCATCGTTAGGCAAACAGTCACCAACGCCATAGTTTGACCAAAATAAAATAATGATCACCACAAAAAACGCCCAAATAGCCAACTTATGCATATCGCACCTTCAACATCTATCTCATTAACCCTATCAAGAGCCCAAAGCATAACCAATAATAATATAAGGAAATATCATGTATTCATTGCTGTTACTGGCCTTAACCGGATTTGCGCTCACCCTCATCCGGCACATCTTATTTAAACGAGCACTCTACAAACTCAAACAAGACATGCAGTTGCATAAGAAAGAACACGGCAATGATGAAGCACTTTGGACGCTCTTTAACTCGCGCACTGAGAAGATGTTGCGCTTTTGGCAATAGAAGACAAGGAGAAAGCAATGAACACGCCGTGGCATCGCCTAGATGCTGAGCAAAATCTATCAGCGCCATAGTTTGGCCATAATAGAAAATGGCCACCACACAGCGACACTGAACCATCGAATCATGAGATATCCACCATGGCACATTTATCCACAAAAACGGTGAACAACTCAATTAACCGATTAATAATCAAATCCCTATCGGTCGTGTTGTTGTCTTTGTTTACCTTTCACAGCCTCGCCAGCGAGACACCCAAAGGCTGGCGATGGTACAACGAAGCCAAACCCCAAAAAGTAAAGCCTAAAGAAGAGGAGCCAGCCCTGCCACCCAACAGTGTTTCGACGGTGATGAGCGCTACCGAACAAATGCAGTGGTTTCACCGTGAGTTTGACGAGGCATTAAATGACGCCACCATCAATCCAACGGATGAGGAAAAGAACCTTAAGGTGATGAGACTTAAGAAATTCATTGATGAAAAAACCACACAAACGGGCATGACATTCAAGAAACTCATCACCGAAAACCCTGAGTTGTCATACACCAAAGACCGCCCCACAGAACAAGCTGCACGAGACACGTATTATCAAACGATTAAGGTTAAGAACGAAGCCAGCGTTCGCCAGCTTGTTCAAGAAGGTTGGGGGATTTACTTTGTCTACGAGGGCAACGACGCCCTTTCTCAAACGTTAGCCCCCTCCGTACAAGACTTTGCCAATCGTTACCACATCGACCTTGTAGGCATAAGCAAAGATGGACACGTTTTTGACGTCATCAAAGAAAATCACATCGATAACACCGGTCGCGTACAAGTGCGTTACACGCCTGCCTTAATGCTAGCCAACATCCACACCAAAGAGCTTAAACCCCTCGCTTACGGTTTTATCTCTCAAAATGATTTGCTCTCTCGCTTTCACAACGTCGCCACTGACTATCAAGATAGCGACTTTTAACGACCGCCTTTCACCATCCACAAAACAAGAAACGCAAGCACAATGGTGATACCGACTGGATGGCGTGAATACACGTCCACTATCGCTGGACCGATTAAACCATCAAACATAATCACGACTCCGCTTTAAAAAGGAAAAATTGATGAAGTGCTCAAAATATCAACCTTTTAATACTGTATCAAACCTATCTTTCATTGACCTTCTTGTTGCTTTATCTCTGTTTATCGCAATATGTGGGATACAACTCACCAACGAGTTAGAAACCTTCAACGTTGTTCATTTTATCGTGGCGGCACTATTCACCATACCTCTGTATTTATTGAGATGGTGGGTATATAAGAAACGCCCTCAACCACCGTCAACATTCACCGTTATATTGCTCACTCTTACCATCGCAATACTGACGCTCATTGAAGCACGCTCGCCTTTAGGCGTCATAAACACACTTTGCTTCGCCTTACTGCTGATGGCAACCATAACACCTCCGAATCACACCATCACTCAACAAAATAGCGATTTTTGATTTAAGGACAATCCAATGACTTCTTTACTTCGCACTTTATTATTGAGCGTGCTGCTTGCGCTCACCTCAACGTCACACGCTCAAAACACCATGGAGGGTCAGTACGCTTTGGTTTTGTTTCATTTCAGCCAGTGCAGTGAATGCCATCAATTTGCGCCCACCATGAAACAGTTTGAGCAGGCAACTCAACTCCCTGTCTATGACTTCTCTTTCGATGGGCAACCCATTCCAGGCTACAGCACGCCGATACCAGCAACACCGGACATCACCACCGCTTTTTTTGGTGATACCAAAAACGCCATTACCCCCGCCACCTTTTTAATCAACGTCAATACGGGTAAATACGTTCGCATCAGCGAGGGGAATGTGAGCTATCAAGCCCTACTGAGCAGCTACCAAAACATCAGAGCCAGCGCCTCAACCATGGAGAGCTTGCGATGAACCTTTTAAAACCTTGCTCTGTCGTGTTACTGGCGTGCTGCTCATGGCAAGTGCACGCCAGTTTAGGCAGCTCCATGTCAGACTTTTTTAACGACTCAGGCTTTAATAGCAACATCACCAACCCAAGCGCTTATGAGGGACAATCGGCGACTTACTACAACGCAGGAAGCCTGTTCTCACGCACGAAAATTCAAAACATTCAGCTGGCGTCTATCACCTTACCCTCCGTCAGCGCAGGGTGTGGCGGGATTGATGCGTTCATGGGGGGATTTTCGCACATCAATTCTGACCAACTGGTCTCATTTGGTAAATCGGTCATCGCCAACGCCGTTCCCTTTGCCGTGGACTTAGCGCTGCAGACTTGGGCGCCTGCCATCAAAGCGAACCGCGATAAGCTGCAAGCCATTGCTGACCAGTTCAACACTACCTCAATGAACTCTTGCCAAATTGCGCAATCGGCGGTCTCTGGCTTGGCCGCCTTTGCGGACGGTGAAGCCAAGCGTCACGCCTGCGCGACACTCGGCACACAGCGCAATGCGTTTTCAGACTGGCTAGAAGCGCAGCACGAATGCAGCAGCGTCGGCACCAACCAAAGCACGCTAGCCAGTAATACTGACGAGGCGACCGCTCACGCCATTAAGGTCAACTTAAACGTGGTGTGGGATGCGTTAATGAAAAGCAGTTACCTAGAAAGCAACAAAGAGGTCGCTGAATTTATTATGAACCTGACGGGGACTGTCATTTATAACTCAGAAGGGACACCAAGTTACATTCCGTCGATGATTGTCGGTAACGACACCGCCATCGATACCATGCTCAAAGGCGGCACTTTGGATTTATACCGCTGCCAAAGTACCGATACCTGCTTAACGATGCGCCTTGGAAACATAACGTTAACCGAAAGCCAAGCCTTTAACGCCAAGGTACGTCAAACCATCGATACCCTCTACGCCAGTTTACAGGCCGATACGTCCATCACGGATGCAGAAAAAAGCTTCATTGAACTCAGTGATATCCCTATTTTTGCCATGCTCATTGATGACGCGCATTTAAACGTCTCACCAGAAAGTCATTTGTATTCTGAAAGCATCGCCGCCGATATCTTGTACGCGTATTTAAACAACATGGTCATGATGGTTAATCAATCCATCGCCAACCTTTCATCAGTCAACCCTGCTGATGTCGCGCGCACCTTTGAGTCTATCGATACCGTGCAAGCTTACTTACAGACGGTGCGTTTACGCAGCAAAGAAAAACTCAATAAACACCTTGCACTGACTGAGCGCTTAAAGCGAAAACGTTCACTGCTTGACCAAGCCGCCAGTGATGCGTCCATCGCGAACCTCGCCTTTGGGCATTAAAGAAACAAAGGATGTACAACCATGGTACTGGATTTTTATACCTACGGGGCGGGCGCTCAAATGCAATACGCATTAAATGCGGTCGCCACGTTTTTCACCACCACCACTTTTGGGAGTTTGGTTGAAACGGCCTTACAACTCTCTTTCATCATCTCCGCGACCCTGTTTCTTCTTTATCGAGACGCCAAACATGTGATGCGATTTGCTGTGATATTTCTGGCCATTCCGACGTTTCTTATCAGCATGAAAGCCACCGTCCAAATCCAAGACGCGCAAAATCCGATGCACTCTTATTCGGTCGATAATGTCCCCTACATTGTCGCGATACCAGGATGGGCGGCCACCACATTCATGCACGGCCTCACCCACGGCATAGAAACCGTGTTTAGCTCAACCGATGATAGAAGTTATAGCACCTCTGGAATGGTCTTTGGCTCTGAGCTTTACACTCTGGTGCGCAGCACCAACGCCGAAACCCTTTCTCTCCAGCAATATTGGAAAGATTTTTATCACAACTGCATTGTGGGCGATATCCGCATCAACAAGAAATACACGATGCAAGACATCTTACAAGCCGACGACTTGCTCGCTTTTTTACAGGGGCAATCCATGTCACCAGTGCGCGGCCTCTACAACCCAAGCGGCACTTACCAGACTTGCCAAGCCGCCTTTCCTGATATCGTCACTCAATTTAACGCAGAGGCGGACAGAACCATCAACAAACTGGGCGCTTACATTTTGGGGCGAGAAAATTCAATTGAGTTGTCATTTTTAAAAAATGCCGTTGAAAACAGCCATCAAGATTTAATTGGCGTCAGTAATAACGCGGTCGATATTCTCAAGCAAAATATGGCCATCAATATGACGCGCTGGAACATTGAAAATAACCGCAATAGTGTCGCCGCAAATTACGCTTACACCGCCAACCAAATGCAAACAACCAGCATGTGGGCGAACATCGGCTTGCAAGCCAAAGAGTTCATTCCAATGATGCACTCCATCGCGCTCATTTTGTTTGTTTGCTTCGGCTCTATCGTTGTGATTATTGCACTATTGCCCCACATGGCCTTGCCCGTATTAAAAAACTATTTAAGCAGCTTTTTCTTTCTTGCGACGTGGCCGATGATATTCACTATCCTCAATGCGATTATGATGTGGTTTTTACAGAGCGCAACCAACGGCGCCACACAGGGACTGCATGGCATTACGCTCTCCAACATGAATGGGATTGATTATGTGAATACACGCTACGCTGCGATTACTGGCTACCTCATGATGTCAACGCCTGCGATAGCGATGGCATTAACCAAAGGGGCTAGCGCGATGATGAGCAGTCTCAACTACCAACTGGCAGGTATGATTAATCAAACCAACGCCCGCACTTCGGCAGCGGCTTCATCGGGTGACATCAGCCACGGCAACACGCAGATGCAAACGCACACATTTAATAATGTGAATGGCAATAAGCTCGATACCTCCACCTTACTCAAAGAGCACGGCACCACCACGCAAGGCTCGGATGGAATGCTGACCACACAATATGGCGATAAAACGGTGTACGACACTAACCCTACCGCCTCAAACTTCCAGTGGAATATGAAATGGG
Organism: Vibrio sp. R78045; assembly: GCF_042466085.1. Lineage (NCBI taxonomy): Bacteria > Pseudomonadati > Pseudomonadota > Gammaproteobacteria > Vibrionales > Vibrionaceae > Vibrio > Vibrio sp. R78045. The sequence continues at coordinate 17,398 of NZ_JAXHBS010000007.1, read as the reverse complement.
ACAGCCAGTACAGTGAAGCGGTACAAGATACCTACAACCAAGCCCAAACCAATCTATCCTCCAACCAAGCCGCGCTCTCTAATAGTGCGCAAAGCGGCACGCAGCTTATGGCTGATTGGAAAGACACCGTCAGCAAAAACCAAAGCTACGGCTTAACACACGGACACGGAGCAAGCGCTGCGGCCACTAAAGGGCTAGAGCAAATGAGCCAATCAACAGAGCAAGTAATGGCGATAACAGGGTGGAGTGAAGAGAAAACCAACGCTTATATGCATTCGGCTTACAATGGGGTTGATGGGAACCTTGGGGTGAACACCGAAGCTCTGGGCGGCGTTGTGGGGGTGTTGAGTCCTGTCAAAGCAGGCATCGACATTTCGACCGGTCAAAAGTGGACAGAAGAAGACCGTGAGACATTAAGCAACACAACCAGCGAGCAACAAAGTCAAATCCAAGCCGCGATTGAGTCTTACCGCTCTGGCGCGAACCAGAGCATTGATGCGAGCAACCGCCTCACGGCTGATGAACGCCATTCAGAAGCAGGGGCTTACGCAACAGGCTTTGCCGCTAACTTTGGTGAGACGCAGCAACTGATGAATACGACCACCAAATCGCAGCAAGAAGTAGACACGTTGAGCCGAGCCAACAGCCTAGAGCAGCGCGAAGTGGCCAGCCTGACAGAAAAACTGGAAGTGCCGTTTCAGGAGTATGTTGAGGGTAAATATAAAAAAGAAGACGGGAAAGCAGAACAAATTCTTACTGGCAGTGATAACGAAGCTCGTCAAGGTCGCGCTGATGAGTGGGAAAAATTCAAACAAACCGACGCTTTTAAAGACTTTGTGCTGGCCAGCGTGCCGTCAAAAGAGGCGCACGACAATCACTTTAATGGCGAGCCGACTCAAGCCGAGTGGCAGGAGATGGTTGGCGAGCAATACAAGGGGAAAGCGCTTGGTCAGACCAGCGAGGTCATTTTAAACCAACATGAGCAACGGGGCGGCACGGAGACATACTACGCCCCTGAAGCGCACACACAAATTGTCGATGATACGCGCGATCAATTTGAGCGCACCAGCGCTCATGTGGACGCGCCCGCTTCACTGCAAGAGACCGACAAACAAACGCGAACTTAACTAGGCAAAAGTGCGGTAAATCCTACACCAAAAGCGATGATTTTTCGCACGATCATTGGTAATATATACAGGTCAATAATGGAGGGTAAATGATGAAGAAATGGATCGTATTAGGGTTAACCGCACTGTGCTCATTTTCGGGGGTTGCGAACAATCAGATCCCTGAAATAGATCGTTTTAGTAGCAGCAATAATCCCGCAACGATGGGTTATTACGTACAACATTATCAAAACCCAGAAAGTAATGAATATCGTGACTTACTCATTGGAGTTCGTGTAGCTGCTGATAGTATAGATTTTTACACCACGCGTTTAGATGCTCGCAACCAACGCATTGACTACTGCTTACCAATGAGTGACCCCGCCAATCGTGAAACCTTATGGAATTGGAAAACCAAAGATCTCATGGCATTAATTGACAATGGCATTGAACACGATCCGTCTTTCAAAAAGTACGGTAAATTTGGCATTGGGGGCAGTATTGCAAGCCATCTCGCGGCGGCTCTTAAAGAGCAATACCCTTGCTCTGTACAAAAGCAGTGGTAATGAAAACCTAGTGCATCCATAAAATAAGACGCTTCTTTCTTAACAGGCCCTCCAAGCCACCGTCTTCATTCTCATTCATCATACCAACAAAAGCGCACACTCTTTCAGTGGGCGCTTTTTCTATGTCTACCTTTGGTGAGACGTAGCAACTGATGAATACGACCACCAAATCGCAGCAAGAGGTAGACACGTTGAGCCGAGCCAACAGCCTAGAGCAGCGCGAAATGGCCAGCCTGACGGAGAAACTGGAGGTGCCGTTTCAGGAGTATGTTGAGGGTAAATACGAGGATCAAAAAGGGAAAGCTGAACAAATTCTTACTGGCAATAACAGCGAAGCTCGTCAAGATCGTGCTAATGAGTGGGAAGAATTTAAACAAACCGACGCCTTTAAAGACTTTGTGTTGGCCAGCGTGCCGTCAAAAGAGGCGCACGACAATCACTTTAATGGAGAGCCGACTCAAGCCGAGTGGCAGGTGATGGTCGGCGAGCAATACAAAGGGAAAGCGCTGAGTCAGACCAGCGAGGCCATTTTAAACCAACATGAGCAACGGGGCGGCACGGAGACATACTACGCCCCTGAAACGCACACACAAATTGTCGATGATACGCGCGAGCAATTTGAGCGTACCAGCGCTCATGTGGACGCGCCCGCTTCACTGCAAGAGACCGACAAACAAACGCGAACTTAACCAGGCGAAAGTGCGGTGAATCCTTACACCAAAAACGATGACACTTTACACAGTTACTGGTAATATATACAGGTGAATAATGGAGGGTAAATGATGAAAAAATGGATCGTATTAGGATTAACCGCACTGTGCTCATTTTCAAGCTTAGCGACAAGCCCCTTTGATGAACTTTCAGGAAGCAAAAACAACCCTGCCTCAATGCGTTACTACGTTGAGTATTATCAAAATACCGACAGCCAAGAATACAAATACTTATTAGCCACAGTACGTACAGCAGCGGATAGTATGGACTTTTACACCACGCGTTTAGATGCTCGCAACCAACGCATTGATTATTGCTTACCAATGAGGGACCCCGCCAATCGCGAAACCTTATGGAATTGGAAAACCAAAGATCTCATGACATTAATGAATAACCGTATTGAACATGACCCTCGCATGAAAAAGTACGGTAAATTTGGTATTGGGGGCAGTATCGCAAGCTATCTCGCGGCGGCTCTTAAAGAGCAATACCCTTGCCCTGTACAAAAGCAGTGGTAATGACAACCTAGTACATCCATAGAATAAGACGCTTCTTTCTTAACTGGCCCCTCCAAGCCACCGTCTTCATTCTCATTCATCATACCAACCCAAAAGCGCCCACTCTTTCAGTGGGCGCTTTTTCTATGTCTACCTTTGGTGAGACGTAGCAACTGATGAATACGACCACCAAATCGCAGCAAGAGGTAGACACGTTGAGCCGAGCCAACAGCCTAGAGCAGCGCGAAGTGGCCAGCCTGACTGAGAAACTGGAAGTGCCGTTTCAGGAGTTTGTTGAGGGTCAATACGAGGATCAAAAAGGAAAAGCGCAACAAATTCTTACTGGCAATAACGGCGAAGCTCGTCAAGCTCGCACTAATGAGTGGGAAGAATTTAAACAGACCGACGCCTTTAAAGACTTTGTGCTGGCCAGCGTGCCGTCAAAAGAGGCGCACGACAATCACTTTAATGCTGAGCCGACTCAAGCCGAGTGGCAGGAGATGGTTGGCGAGCAATACAAGGGGAAAGCGATTGGTCAGACCAGTGAGGCCATTTTAAACCAACATGAGCAACGGGGTGGCACGGAGACATACTATACCCCTGAAACGCACACACAAATTGTCGATGATACGCGCGAGCAATTTGAGCGCACCAGCGCTCATGTGGACGCGCCCGCTTCACTGCAAGAGACCGACAAACAGACGCGAACTTAACCAAGCGAAAGTACGGTGAATCCTGACACCAAAAACGATGACACTTTGCACAATTACTGGTAATATATACAGGTTAATGACGGAGAGTAAATGATGAAAAAATGGATCATATTAGGATTAACCGCACTGTGCTCATTTTCAGGATTCGCGGCAAACCCCTTTGATGAAAATATCAGTAGTAAAAACAACCCCGCCTCGATGCGTTACTACATTAAACATTATCAAAACACCGACAGCCAAGAATACAAATACATATTAGTGAGCGTTCGAGCCGCTGCCGATGCGGTAGATTTTTACACCACGCGTTTAGATGCCCGCAACCAACGCATTGACTACTGCTTACCAATGAGTGACCCTGCCAATCGTGAGACCTTATGGAATTGGAAAACCAAAGATCTCATGGCATTAATGAATAACCGTATTGATCTCGACCCTCGCATGAAAAAATATGGAACTGTTAGTGGCTCGATCGCAAGCTATCTCGCGGCGGCTCTTAAAGAGCAATACCCTTGCCCTGTACAAAAGCAGTGGTAATGACAACCTAGTGCATCCATAGAATAAGACGCTTCTTTCTTAACTGGCCCCTCCAAGCCACCGTCTTCATTCTCATTCATCATACCAACCAAAAGCGCCCACTCTTTCAGTGGGCGCTTTTTCTATGCCTATCCATAAGGAATATCTCTATGTCTACCACTCGTGGCGGTCAAATCACCTTCCATAACATCCGTATGTGGTGGCAAGTGAACGTGACCACAATCAAGTACGTCAATGTCATTGCAGGCTTGCTCGGACTTATCACTACCTACATCATTACCTCAGCCAACACATTAACCGGTACGTACTACTACACGCTTTTTTGGCTATTTAACAAACTCGGCTTTAGCGAAAACCGTAACGTCGTGGTCGAGTGGGAGGGACAGCGTTACAGCAGTACCCTTGGACAGCAAATCCATAACCCAACACTTGCACAGAGTCACCAAGAGTTTCTACAAGCGTTATTCATTGGAATGTTGGTTTACCTCATTACATCAACCCTGTTTTTCGTCCTGATTAACAACTGGTTTAGGAAGAAAGGACAAGAGCAAAGCGAAGATAATCACATTCGAGGGTTTAGACTGGCAGAGCCACAAGACGTCACCGCTGAACTTAAAAAGAAGAAAAAAATGTCTCCTTTCGCTTTGGACGGTCATAAACTTTTTGTCTCTCAATTTGAGGTTAAACACCTTTTAATCGACGGAACAACGGGCGCGGGTAAGTCAGTGGCGATTCGTAAACTTCTGCGTTGGATACGCGCACGCGGCGACAAAGCCATCATCTACGATAAAGGCTGCGATTTTGTGAGTAAGTTTTATGATCCGCACAAAGACGTCATCTTAAATCCGTTTGATGAACGCTGCGCGGCTTGGGATATTTGGAGTGATGCCAAAGATGCCCCTGAGTTTGAGAGTTTGGCGGCAGCGTTAATACCGCAACACGGCGAAGGCGACCCGTTTTGGGTAGACTCAGCGCGAACGATTTTTTCAGCCACTGCGTACCAGATGATGCTCGATGACAAACACGAGTGCAGCGTCGAAAATCTCCTCCATCTCATCTTAATGTCAGAGCTCTCAAAGCTGGATGAGCACTTAAAAGGCACGGAAGCCAGCTCTCTTGTGTCGAAAAGCATCGAGAAGACCGCCATTTCCATCAAGTCGGTTTTGGCAACTTACATTAAGTCCTTGCGCTACCTGCATGGTCTCGATGAAAAAGACAGTCAAGGAAACCGTAAACGGGCGCGGTTTTCCATCACTGATTGGGTACAAGATGAATCGCAGCAAGGTTTTTTGTTTCTCTCCAGTAACGCAAGACAGCACACTGCGCTCAGACCACTGATATCGATGTGGCTTGCCATTGCCTCTAACGCCATCTTGGGGATGGAGCCTGACGAAGACCGTCGTATCTGGGTCATCATCGATGAAATGCCAACCTTGCATAAGCTACCAGAGCTTACGCACATCATTTCAGAAGTGCGTAAGTTTGGTGGCTGTTATCTACTCGGATTGCAGTCTTATGCTCAACTAGAAACGACTTATGGCCACAATGCGGCTAGAGTTATTTTTGACTTACTGAATACGCGCTTTTTCTTCCGCGCACCCTCAAAAGCCATGGCAACCGTCGCCTCTGACGACTTGGGTGAGCAAGAGATTGACATATCTCGAGAAAATATTTCTTACGGCGCAAATGCACTGCGTGATGGTGTGTCATTGGGCCATCAAAACAAAACGCGCCCTGTCGTCTCCCCCGCTGAAATCCAAGGACTGGATGATTTGGAATGTTACCTGCGCACTCCGAACTCCATGTTAATCACTAAGCTCCAACTAAAGTACGACCGAATGAGCAACATTCAGCCGTCGTTTATGAAGCGAGTTATTCCTGGTGGTGAAAAGATGGAGAGCCTAGACCAAGCCTTGATTTTTCATGAGTTAATTGCATTGCATGAACTCGATGAAACGCAAAGAAAACGCTTACTGGCTATCCAACAAAGCACTTATGAGAACGAAACCGAGCAGCAGCAAGCAAGAGAAAGCCAAAAACAAACCATGACGAAAACGTCAAAGTCATCCACACCGCCATTGAAACAGGGGCAGAACCAACAACTGGCTGAGCAAACTCAAGACGAATTGCAACGAGAGACCGAAGAAGCGTCCATTACACAACAAGATACTGGAGAGATGTACGATGATTAATCAATGCTGAACAAAACCCCTCACTTGCTTGACGGTACACTCATAAAAGTCACCACCGCTAGAAGACGCTCTGGATGCCAATATTATTCCCCATACCTCCTACCTTTCGATGATTTTTAAAAGGAATTGCTAACATGAGTAATACCACCTTAAAACAAGAAAGAACTGAAATTATCGATTTAACGGTCGAATTTACACAGTTGCTATCGCACCTCTTTGACGTTTCTACCGCCCTTCGTCGGCACAGCCCATACTCTGGCCAATATGACCCCAAAGATCCACAGGAGGGATTCGATGTCATGTGGTTATCCGACTACGCGCAACACTTAAGTTCATTAGGGAAAATTGGTACAACACGCGATTTTCAAGAGGTAAAGATGACGTGCGAGTACACGCTCAAATACATATCCATTTTACGCTCAAATGACACAGGCTTTAAAAGCGAGCCACTTGACACTTTCCAGCATGAAAAGTTGTTTTCTTTGGACGAAGGCGAACTTATATTATTACGGATCCAACACAAATTAACACTGGCTTGTCCTTCAGGCAGCATCAAAGATCCCACAACCTAAATAAGCACTTAATATCTAAATAAATTTAATCACTCACCAAACGTAGCCACCATTCCCCATTCTGATACAAGGCCTCTGGGCGCTTAGACTATCTGTGTTTAAGCGTTTGCCAAACCGCAGATATGAAAAAGCCCCGAATGAACTATAAATTCAAACGAGGCCCTATCCATGTTTAGCAACTTGATAATAGCCTCTTAACTCTACAGGAGGCAATGATTATGCCGAAGAAAACCGTCCTTGGGGCGTTACTGGTGGTCTGCGTGACCACTGTGTTATTAACCGCTCTCTTTCGAGATTCACTGTGTGAATTTCATTACAAGGGGGCAAACAATGACCTTCAAATAAGATTTGCCTACGAAGTAAGACGTTAAGGTCAAGCGGTAAAGGCTTTAGCCTTTGCCGCTACCTTTCTTGTCGCCTGCATACGTCTAAGCGCCCCATTCCCCTAGCTACTTTTGGTGATTTCCAACACAAGGAAAACACTAAATATGATGTCCATCAGCCCACTAAAATCCGCCTCTGGCGCTTCAAAATACTACCTAAAAGAAGAGCAAGACCTCAATCAATCCACCCTCTCACTCGACAATAACGGTGATAATTATTACCTCAAAGAAAAAGAACAAGGTGAAAACACGTTTTGGCACGGCAAACTGACCGAAGAAGCCGGATTACTCGGCAAGCCTGTTGACCAAAAAACACTTGAGTCCGTACTATCTGGACACCTTGGCGACGAAACCATCAAAGGGAAACGGGAGAACACTCATCGCCCTGGTATCGACCTCACTTTTTCAGCACCCAAAAGATTAAGCACACTTGCACTTGTTGGTGGAGATACTCGCCTTATTGATGCGCATGATAACGCGGTTAAATTTGTTTTAGACCAAATTGAAAAAGACGTTGCTCAAGTCAAAGTGACTCATGAGAAAGGCACTCAAGAGTTTGAAAACACCGAGAACATGGCCTTCGCCGTGGTGCGCCATAAAACCAGCCGCGAAAACGATCCACAAATCCATTCCCACACCCTCGCCGCTAACATGACACGTGATAAGGAAGGAGAGTTACGCGCCCTTGCCTCTAGTCTCAAACAAAAGGGCGGCGTCATTAATGGCACAGGTGAACGCATCTACAACTTCCAAAAATACTACGGGATTTTATACCAGAGCCAATTAGCCAAAACAACTCAAGAACTGGGGTATACAACACGCTCCCTCGGCAATGGACAAATGGACATCGAAGGCGTTCCTCAAGTGCTCGTTGATGCCTTCTCCACTCGCTCACAACAAATCGACCAACAAACTCTGGACTTAGGTTTTGATTCCCGCGCAGCAAAAGACGTGGCGAACCTCGATACTCGCAAAGCCAAAACCTTTGAGAGTGATGAAACGCTCAATGCTCGCTGGCAGCAAACCGTGAAAGACAACGGTTATAAACCCGAAGAACTGGTACAAAATGCACTGAGTGTCGCAGGGAAAGAGCACAACCCTGAACAAGTAACAAAAGAAGCCTTTCACCGCGCTGTGGAGCACCTAGGCCAAATCAACACCGCTTTGAAGTTAGAAAAAGTGATTGAACTGGCGGCCTCTGACTTTACCAAAGGGGGCGTACAAGCGAATGCCATTGACCTTAAAGTCGTTGCCGACCAATGGGTGAAAGACGGCGCACTTATCCCTCTGGCTGAAAAAGGTCAGTACACCACAAAGTCCATGCTAGATAATGAGAAAACACTGATGGACGTCACCAAAGGACGGGCGCACCATATGCGAACGCCTGTGAGTGATAAAACGCTCGACAAGCTGAGCCTAAGCCAAGGCAACCGTGAGAAAGTCGCCGGTATTTACGAGTCCACTAAGCAGTTCCATGTGGTCAACGTCTATGGCCACAGTGAGCAAATCGCCCAAAACCTACTCAATGTGGGCAACCATGCGGGTAAACGAGTTCACCTTATCTCGCAAAACGCCAAAGACAAACAACGACACAGCCAAACCATTGAGCGTGAAAGTCACACCGTGGCCACTTGGATAAAGCACCTGTTCACCCCTGAGCAACGCCACTCTGCTCATAGCCTATTGCACTCAGATACCCCCATGACCAACAAAGATGTGCTTTTGGTCGACAGTGCCAATAAAATGAGCGCCAATGAATTGATAGCATTAAGCCAGAAAGCCAATGAGTCCGGCAGTAAGCTGATTTTGTTAAACAACACCTCCAGTCGCCAAGGCTTTAAAGCGTATAACGCGATAGACCTGTACAGCAAAGGTAACGTCGTCTCGCACTCTTGGGTCAACAGCAAACAAAGCGACAGCAAAGTCGCCCTACATGAACATGACACGCGCACCATTGCAAGAGCCTACACCTACCTCTCAAACAAAGACGCAACACAAGTGCTGGCAAGCTCTAACCTTGAGCAGCGTAGATTGACAGAGGCTATCCGCACCTCTCTACAAAACGATGGCCAACTCGCCCGTACAGGCATCACTTTGTCTACGCGCCAGCCTCACTACTTATCAGCGCCACAACAAGAATTAGCGCAGCACTACAAACCTGGCATGACGCTTCGCCATTGGGAAGACGGCAAACCTCAAGAGTTAGTCGTATCAAAGTCTGACATCGCAGAAAACCGCGTGCATGTACAGAGCAAAAACGATGGCGAGGAATACACGCTTAATCCATCGTCGGCCGAATTTAAAGCGCTCAACATGCAGGTTTTTAAACCCGAAACCTTGCACATTAACCAAGGTGAACGCATCACGACCACAGGCAAACACTTTCCTGCCGGTTTAAATGCCAACGAGCGTTACGTGGTCACGGACATATCTCAAAAAGCGCTCACCCTCACCGACACACAAGGCGAGGCGAAAACCTTACCCATGGAGTCATTGAAAGAGGCCCCACTGAAATACGATTACGTGCAATCGACCAACCATATTGAGCCAAGAGCGCACACCCTGATTTCAGGTAAAGCCTTTACGCTCTCAAAAGAGCTCTTTCATGACCTCAGCGAAAAAAGCGCGCGCATCGATGTATTTACTGATAAGCCTGACAAAGCGCAAACCATGCTCGAAAAAAGCGAAGTGAAACTCTCAGCTATTGAGCAAGTGATGCACACACAAGGCATCAATGACCGGTATCTATCGAGTACCACCGAAACCACCCTCAAGCACGACATCAAGTATGCGCTCTCCATACTGACGAAAGAGCAACAGTCACCCCTACAAGAAAAAGCGGTGAACTTTGCTCTTAATCACCTCTCTGAGCGAGAGGCCGCTTTCACGCAAAAAGAACTGGTGGTCGAAGCCATTCGCTACGCCTTTGAAGAGACCAATCAACCGATTGTGAAAGAGCAAATTGAAACAGAGCTCGCCAAACGCAGTGACGTCCTCTCTGCCGAATACAGCGATGGCACACGCTGGACAACCCAAGCGGCGCTAGAGACAGAAAAGCATATATTGCGGAACATTGATCAAGGTAAAGACCAACACACCCCTTACGCGTCATCAAAACAAGTCCAAGACTATCTTGATACGCAGCCACGCCTCACCCAAGGTCAAAGAGATAGCATTATGCTTATCTCAACCACCAAAGACAGCTTTGTGGCCGTGCAAGGGTTAGCCGGAACGGGTAAATCCACCATGCTTGAGTCCAACATTGAACTGATTCAGCAGGCGACTCAAACAAGCAGAAACCAACCCTCACAGGTGATAGGTCTTGCGCCAACGCACGCAGCGGTCAGCGAACTGAAAAGCAAAGGCGTTAACGCCCAAACCCTTGAAAGCCTACTGTCGGATTTAAGACGCGGCACAACCTCACCAGAGGACTACAAGAACACCCTATTCTTCCTCGATGAAAGCTCGATGGTCAGTAACAGACAAGCCAAAGAGTTAAGTGATCTTGTCTTGCAAAGCGACGCCAAAGCCGTACTGCTTGGCGATAAAGAGCAGCTTCTCTCACTCAGTGCTGGTAAGCCATTCGAACTTGCGATGAGCCAAGGGCGTATCGACATCGCTTATATGACCGACATTATCCGCCAGAAAAGCGAAACGTTGCTTGGGGCAGTACACAACATCGTTGATAAGCAGCCTGACAGCGCCCTCGATAAATTGGCTAAACAAGCTCCCGATACACAAGGCAACACGCAACATATTGTCTCCACACTGGATGAGAGCGCGAAAGACAAAGCCAAAGCGCAACTCACTGCGACAGAGAAGCTGCCTTACGCGGTCGCGCAAGATTACCTAGCACGAACACCAGAAACGCGAGACAACACCCTTATCATTGCTTACACAAACAATGATCGTGACAAAATCACTGAACACATTCGCGCTGGCCTGATGAAAAATACAGAGATAGGCAAAGAGAACATCACCACCACAAGGCTACGCTCAACGGGCAACAGCAAAGAGGAACTCTCGACCATGATGCCGTATCAAAAAGGACTCATACTGAGCACCAAGCCAGGGGAGTACAGCACTATCACCAAGGTCGATTCTGAACATGGTGTGGTGATGGTCAAAGACCAAGAGAGCGGTATTGAGAAGCCATTCTTACCACGCAACAAAGACCATAAGTTCACAAGTCTCTTTGCCAAATCGGAAAAGCCGCTCTCAACGGGCGATAAAATCATGACTCGCTTTACCGATAAAGAGCGGGGCATCAAAGCCAATGTGCCATACCACATCCTCAGTGCCACAAACGAGGAAATCACCGCCCAATCAAAAGACGGACAAACGTTAGCCATCAACCCTCAAGCCCTAAAAGACGGCCATTGGGACTACGCTTACACTCGCACCGCTGATATGGCGCAAGGGGCAACCTATCAACACGTGATAGCAGCGATTAAGGGAATGGGGGCATTGACCAACTTAAGACGGGCTTACATTGATTTAAGTCGTGCGAGCACTCACGTTAAACTCTTTACCGATAACCCTAAAGCCATGATGAAAAGCTGGCTATCAAAAGAGGTCAATAAACACAGCGCCATCGAAACGCTCAATACTATACCGCCCCAATCAACGACGTATTTTAATCACAACGCCCTGCCCCATGAGGACACTCGTTATCAAGATAATAACGGGGACTTTAATTACAACCAATTTAAAACGCACATCAATAAGGAGCTACCAAAATATACGGAAAGTTTAGCCATCAACCTACTTGGACAGCCAAACAAGTCAAAGTCTGACCGTGACTACCTCACTTTCGGCATTGGCAAATCAGCCATAAAAGTGTCATTAACGGGCGAACATCGAGGGTATTTTAAAGACTACACTACTGGCGAAAAAGGCTCATTGATTAACCTAGTAATGAGTTATAAAGAGATGAATTACAAAGAAGCCATGGCAGAAGCCCATAATATGCTTAATGAGCCAAATAAATATCAACTAGAGGAAAACAGTAAACATGACAAATTACTGCAAACCACACCAAAACATATTGCGCAATTTGAAGAAAGGGCGAAAGAATATGTACAGACGAGCCAACCACTGAAAGGAACCTTAGCTGAAACCTACTTGAATAAGTTGGGTATTGAACAGCCACAAGGCGAGCACGTCCATTTTCATCAAAGCGTTTATTCATCCGAAGATAAAAGCTTGCACCCTGCCATGATAACCAACATCCACAATAAAGACGGAGACACCAAAGCGATTGAAGTCACCTATTTGGATTTTCAAGGAAATAAAGACGACACACTTGATATTAACCCTAGAACCCTCGGCACAAAATCCAAACACCTGACACAATTTCATCAAGGCCATGATTTGCACACGACGATTATTAGCACATCAATTGAAAATTCGTTTGCGATTAATCAGGCGCATCAAGGCCAATACGATATAATCAATGTGAATCATAAGAATGACATTCAAAATATATCAACCGATGAACTTCGCCAACAAATCATCATTGCTCTTAGCCACGGCAATACAGATTTAAACCCCAATAACATTGAAAAAATAATGGCCAACTTTGCAGGTCGAGACATACAATTCGTCTCGCCTGAAAACATGCTCACTGATATCCAAGCGTGTATGGATAAATACCACCATCAAGGTGTCGATGAAAGGCAAGAATTAAACCAAGAATCGCTACCGATTGACACACTCAATGATAAAAAAGAGAGCGTTATTTCACAATATGGTAAAGATCAAGACAGTAAAGCATTAGAGCAGTTCGAGCCACAAGAGTCATCAAAGCAACAAGGACTCGACTTTGATAATAAACATCACGAGCCGATGGGTCGAGAAATCGAGCGGGAATTAGAAAGATAAAACAATAAAAAGGATAGCCCTAACAGGCTATCCTTTTTTTTCGCCTGCAAGAAAGGTATCCACTTTGTTATTAACATCGGCTTTAACTTGTTGCCTAAATGTTTTCGCTTCGTCTTTGACTCGAAATAGTTTTTCACCATCAAAGGTTTGACCATGAGTCACATCACTGACCGCTGATGTGTTGCGAACCACACGATAAATCTCTTCCATCAACTCTCGATTCGACGGTCTACCATCGTCACTATCGTTGAGCTTAATACGCAGTGCTAACGTCAACAGTTGACGAGTAGCTTCAGAATCACTCAGACGCTCCTGATCTCTAAATTTAATGAAGTCTTGCTCTAACTTGCCGCGTAAAGTGCTTTGTAAAGGGTAAGAGCGGGCCATTATCCTCTCCTTTTTAGTTCAATGAATCTCAATAATATATCAATATAATCACATTGAAGCAATCAACAAAACACCCACTTTAAACCTTACTGCAAAAGGGATAAATAAGAATTGAATGACAACTCATTTAAAACCCATTTAAACACCCCGCAGAGCCTTACTACAAAAGGGATAAATGCCATTTAATTGAGATTGCATATTTACCAATTGAGATTTCAGCGGCTAATTAGTTGAGATTTTGAAAATTTTTTTGAGGTTACTTTTAATGGTTGGGAAGGTTTTAAGCTCTTGTTTCTATTGGTTTTATATTTTTACAGACAACCATTTAAATCGATTTTCGATTTAGCGAGGTGTGTGGAAGAATCTTAAAGAGTGCGAACAAGTCAATAGAACTCCAGGCTATCTTACGTTTTTAGCTCAGGGTTTGGGGCGTTCGCAAGACCTAAAGCCGAACCGTTGGCGATTGAGTCGGGAGTCTATATCTAAACTTGGGAAGGAATGGAAAGCGGAAAAGGAAGAAGGCTAAGGATCTAGCATTGCACCAAATTAGTGCACAGCTAGTTATTTAAGGGTTGAGGAATAATAAACACTTTGCACTTTTTGGATGTATATTTTTCTAGCGTTTTCGGTACGTTTAGAAAAACCGGCATTATATGCCCCGACACTGTTCCAGTTATAACCATGACTGGCAAAGTTAGAGCTTAATACCCATGCGCCTAATGAAACATTAAAACACGGCTCATATATGTTTGTTTCGTTTAGGTTAAATTCAGCGAGTCGAGAGAACCAACTAGAGTTAATTTGCATCAACCCAAAATCACGGCTTACAATTTTTTCCGACCTGTTTTTATTTTCATTGTAAGCGTTGGGATCAAAACTGCTTTCAACTTGTGCAATCGACCGTAACAATTTTGGATCAACATTATAATGAGATCCGGCCTCATCAAAACAGAATGCGCCCGCAGCGGTTGGAAACAATAACAGTAGCAAAGATAACTTTTTCATAATCAAAAAAATGGAGTCCTAACAAGGACTCCATTCTATCGCATATTGAAAGTGATTAATATTCACTCGGTAGTAAAACAGTTGTTACGCTTCTATCTCGTTCGGTAATAATCCAAATTTTATCATCACAAAAATGATAACTCGACATAATACGCTCGCCTGTTTTGGTTGCCTCATCATTCATAATTTTATCTTCAATGGGAGTATCGCCCCAATCACCGTTTTTATGGCGATGCAAATAAACATTAAGACTCGCACCAATATTACGGTTTAGTAATGAAGCTACACCTTGTGTCATTACTGTTTTTCCTAATTCGAACGGCACAGCCGTACAAACGTAAGTTTTCGCTTTTAAATCTTCTTTCGTTAGGGTAGTATTTAATGTGTTCATTTTATTCACTCATTGTTACTGTTTAGTTTAAATGGATATGCCTTGATATTAGTTAGTGCTATTATCAAGGCGCTTTTATTTGCGATTAGTAGACATCTTCAGTTTTACGAATATGATTAAACACTTCATAAATATCATCGTATGAATAACCGTACTCTTCGAGCTTTTCGACACAATCACAAATATCATTAGTATAAAAACATTCATGATTGAATAACTCGCGTCGGATAATCCCTTGTTTGCCGTTTTCTTCAATATCTTGTTTAATGCCCTCTTTTTGGATTTGACCTAAACGCTCCACTAAGTTTTTAGCGTTACTTTCAGGCACAATCATTCCCATTCCAAGCGACACATATTCAATACCTTTTTTCTTAGCATCATTGAACTGTTGATTAGAGAAAGCGAAAAATGCGCCTAGTTCATTGAATAAATCGGTTTGAGCTTGTTGGGTGTAATGAGATAGATATTTCATAATTTAAACCTCAATGCTGAAATTAAGAGTGGTATCAATAAAAGTCGTTTTTAATGCTTTTGCTATCGCGTCACATTCTTGTTTTATCGCTGAAATAGCATGTTGTGATAATAGGTAATTTTTAACGTGTTTTTCACTACCGTTCGAAGTGGTTGCCATGAGTGAAAAACCGGTTTTCCACTGGTCACGAGGCGTTTCCCACGAGCCGAAATATTCAACTCTTAAAACCAAATTAAGCACTTTCGAGGGTTCAATATAAGACGGTAGTTTTTGCAACAAACGCCAAGAGATATCATTTTTTGGTGAGCTTTCGTCTCCAGCGGCGAAACGCTGGTCGCTGGTCGGCAATTTAGGGAGAGTTGGGTTTGATTGTCGTTGTGCCATCTGGAGTTTCCTTTTTGTTTGAGTATCACTTTTATGGAGCCGCTTGGCTGTCCATCCCTCAAACATGGTTCTTCTCTGCAGGGGCGCGTAGCGTTCATTTACCCTTGCAGATAAGGTTCTGATTTGAGGAGGGTTAACAGCCTGCGAGCGCCATCAAATGATGCGAGTCGAAAGGGAAATCGGCACATAAGACAACAAGCCCTTACTCGAACTTAATTGACGGCAGTGAAAGCTTTTGAGAGGAGGCACGACGAACGGCAACGAGGAAGAATGACGAGGCGCAGCGAACGCAGTGAGTGAAGTGCGTTGGGTGATTGTTCGCAGGAACTTAATGCCACATCGAGCTGGCTCGATATGAGTGGCATAAGTTATCGCGGGAGGAGTGAAACGACGGAATGAACCGACCGAAGGGAGAACGCCCAAAAGTTCAAAAGTTCAAAAGTTCAAAATGAGGATTTAACAAAAAATCCCCACCTTTAAAAAGGCAGGGATAATAGTTTATTTAAGAACTTGGATAGCAAGGCTAGCAATAACACCGACAAGGGTAGTGACAAGCAACCAGTTCATACGGTCAAACTTCTTGTCGAATTTAGCTTCTAACTTCTCAAAGCGCTCATCGACCTTTTCAAAGCGCTCATCGATTTTATCAAAGCGTTGACTAGTACGATTCTCTAGCGCCATGAGTTCTTCACGCGTGGCGTTATGTTGAGCTTGGTCAAACAACAGTTTGAGCAAGTCTTTTTGAGTGATGTCGTTATTGTTATCTTGATTCATATGATTCTTCATTATCGTTCCCTTATTGGATAATACCTTAAAGCGGTGTTTTTTTCATCATGTTTACACGTAAGCTCAAGGTTGAAAATCAGGGTTCTACCACTTGCCTAGCGAGTGTGCGAGTGGTGAGTTGTAGAGCTCTTATTTTTGACCTAGCTTGAAGAGTGTGAACAAGAAGAAAACAGAGCGAGGGCATTGACCGTAAGGGTTTGTTGATGAAGTTGAAGTAACAAAAGCGTTTCACCAAAGATCAGGGTGTCAGACAAGCGTATCACGCCACGCGTTGGGTGATTGTTCGCAGGAACTTAATGCCACATCGAGCTGGCTCGATATGGGTGGCATAAGTTATCGCGGGAGGAGTGAAACGACGGAATGAGCCGACCGAAGGGAGAACGCCCAAAGGTTTAAATTCATTGAGAAGCGATTGAGGCTTCCAGGTAATTAACTAATGCACAATGGTCTTTAAGAACTAATGGTTCAACAGAGCCTAAAACACTCTTACTGACGATCTGTTTTGTTAAAGGCAAAGACAAATTCACATATTGTTGCGTCACAAACACGATTTGAGAGAAAGTGGGTTCATTCAATACGAGCGGTTTTTTACCTTTAACCCTAATTTCAAAACGTTCGACGATATAATCTTCTTCGTCGCCTTTTTCACACACCCATTCATCCACTTTTAGCACACATATATCCTAATCCATTACAATTAAGGATATTGTAATGGGGGGTAGGTAGGGAATTAGTAAATTATCCTACGCTAAGCAAAAATTCCCTGATTGCATTTACCTATTGCCATTCATTTTGGTTTCGCAATATGTTTTTGCA
>NZ_JAXHBS010000006.1:0-42925 GCF_042466085.1 Vibrio sp. R78045 | reverse complement strand
ATATCGTTGTTTCCTGCACTGTTCATACTGCTTAAATCGGACTTAACACGTTCAGCATCAGATAAAGCTTCTTTGATTATCTTTGCAGTTGGGGTTAACTCACTAACCAAAGGTGACACTGTATCTTTATTAGTATCACTTTGTACTGGCGAATCATGTTTATTAGCGGCTTGATTTAGGGTGGTTTGCGCTTGTGCCTCTTCTTTACACTTAATAAACTCGGCTTGCATTGCTTTAGACTTAAACACTATGTTTAGGTCTTTTGCTACTGCAACATCAATCACACGCTGTTTGAACTCTTTAGAACCGGTAATGTTCACTGTCCCAAATTTTTCTGATGCTAAAGTCATTGCTTGAGCAACTTGATTAGAATCAGGGTTACGATTGTTCATGACAATGCGGTGGCCATAATCACGAAATACAAGCTCACCAGAATGCTTGTTACTAAAATCTACGTGTTTATCTTTCAGATCTTTAGTCGGCACTAAGTCGCCCATTTTATAGGTTAGCTGTCTCGCGACTTCTTGCTGTCGTTTGAAGTTATCAGTAATAGAGCGTAGGTCTAACTCAGCGTTAGAAATGCTATTACCCTCTTCTGACGCGTCCGGTTTAGCTCTATGTTTAATTTCTAGGTCAGATATTGGCATTTTGTTTCCCTCTAATTTTTCTTTCATTTTTAAGTGCTTGAATATCATCATTGATTCATTGACTCTCGATAGCTTGGCTTTAGTCGAGTACGATTGTGTATATTGGCTAACAAACACAATTGAATTGATTTCATGACGATCAGTTTTGCTTTGCTTCTGTGCTTGATAGGTTTCACTTAATAGGGCTTTGGTGTCTTTCCATGACAAATGCATGTGTTGAGTGCAAAAGTCACTAACGTTATATGCCCTACTCCCTATCTTTATTCTTGGTGAGCCGTTTTTAGCCTTAGATGTGGTGTAATGTTCACGAATCAAACCATGGGATTTTTCAAAGCTGTCTAAAAGTAACTCAGGGTCTAGTTTTTGACGAACAAGGCGAAAATACTTTAGATCTTGTTGGGTAGTCCGGGTTTCATTGTGTTCCTGTAAATAACGTTCAGCTAAAGTTTTTGGCTTGATGGTTTCTGTAGCTGTAGCTAATTGATTGTTGCTTAGGTTTTGACTTGGTAAACCCGTTTTTACCTTTGAGGATAATCCTCTTCCTCCTCTTCCTCTATCCCGATTAATAGACCGTCGCAGTTCGTTATGTCTACTGGTTCTTCGGGTGTCCAAATCATCGTTTTCATTACCTGACAATACGCTTTGGGTTGCGGTTGATCGTCTTTCATCTGTTCGAGCCAAACCGCGTTGGGGCAGACTTGGCAAGCCGTTTCTGATAGCGGTAACGCTTCTTGGTCTATCTCGTTCAAAACGAGGCTCAACACTTGCTTTCCGTCTGCTCGATCCAATATTGTTGGTTTGATTGTATTCTCTTCTTCGCTCATTTAAAAAATATCCTTTATCTGTACTATTTAATGCGTAATATTCTTTTCTTAATTTCGGTGATGCCGGGTGTATATGTTTCATTTCGTGTGATCGGGTATCAATCCACTCATTAAGAAGTTTATCGACTTGTTTTTTTGTGGGTTTTGGTTTTGTTAATTGTCTATCAACAATGTACTCAGGCTTAAAACAAGAATCTTTTAGCCTAATATTTTTATTTTCTCCTTCTAACTTTACCTTTAAGTATTCATCGGTAGAACCTGCTTTACCTCTCGAAACCTCACCAAATTTAGAAAGCTCATTCTCGAACACTTTCATTGACCTAATGTTTTTATCATTAATCAAACTAAAAAGCTCGGTCTTAAATTCAGCTCTCGCCCCTTTAAAATTATCACCTTTGTAGCGGCTAATAAATTCAGAATCATCCTTAATGATTCTATATTTTCTTTGGTGATCATACGGTGACTCTAAATCGTGCTTTATGTTAACCGATTCTTGGATAGAGTCATGATAAGGGATATTATCATTATACTTTCCAAATGGATTTAATGACTTGTCGGTAATCAAGTTCTTTTTTGGTATTACGATATGAACATGAGGAAACCTTTCTATTTTTTCCCCTGTCTTCCTATCAGTATATGATTTCACTTTAGGATGATGAATTTCAGCGTAAATATTGTATTCGTCAACATCATAAGCAGTCATTAATGATTTTTTATAATCATCATAAGCAGCTATTATTTTGTCTTCTGACAAATCACGCTCACCAAAACTTAATGTAATATGTAGATAATTTTCTTTCTTATCTTCATCCACTAATTGTTTAATCACATCATCAGTAATAGAAATGTTACCTTCTATACAAACACGGTGATCCAACTCATCCCGGCTTAACTCGCGTCCAGACTTCATACCATTTTCAAGGTATTCAATGATTCCGTCTTTACCACTTGTTACCCGCGCTAACATTTTTTAATTGCTCCTGAAAATGACTTTTCAATACTAATAAGGTTGTTTAGTGTTTCTCGATATACACGCTCACTTACCACTCCTGCTCTATAGGCTTGATTAACTTTCTTTGCCAGTTGGTTAATGTTGTTTGATGTTTTACTTGCTAAGAACATCAAACGTTTTTTGTCTTTCGGATCTTCTTTCGGCTCAACCATACAACCTGATTTAGCTATAAAAACATCACGCATCAGCTTTGATTTTTTGATGCCTGTGTTTTCTATCATCAGTCTATAAGGTTCATATTCTGATTCTGAAATCCTAAAAGAAACCAATTCAGTTAGCTTATCTTTACTCATATCTTTAACTCGTAGAGTTGGTTTGGGGTTAAAGGGGCTACCCCCTTTGCACGCGAATAGTGTATCAAATTGGAACAATTTGTACACATTCGACAGCGTGCCTAGGATTTACATTCTAGGTTGGTACGCGCTTTGATTTTGGGGGGTTACTAGGGCTTATTTCGTGCATTAATGGGGGTTTTATTGGGTGAGATTTCAAATATTTTTAATAATTGGGGTACTTTTGGGTTGTTTTTATTGTTTTATGCTGTATTCTTTGGGGTGTTGAAGTTTGAAACGAGGTTGAATGTGGAAATTGATGAGTTAGTCACAAAGATTAGAGAAGAACGGGAAAGTGGTCACTTCTCACTACAAGCAATCTTTAATCGCAACATACAGCAGATTGAAGATCTTAAATCTGAGGGGTACAGCTACAAAGTGATCTTAACCAATTTGGATATGGGTTTAGCAGATTCACACTTTCGGGATTTAATAAGAAAAGCAAAAAAGAAAGAGGGAATAACTCAGAGTAAAGCAAAAGTGAAAAAGGCTGATTCGCCCTCACCAGTAGTTACAGATTCGCCAGAGGTAACGATAAGACCTTCACCGATTGAAGTGAGTGAATGGGAAAAAATCGGAATAAACAACCCTAGAGTAATCAAAAACATCGTAAAAGCACAATTGACACCGGAAGAAGTTAAATCATGGGGCTGTGCTAATGAAATGCAAATTTCACAACGTGTAACTGAACATCTAATTAAAATGAATAAAAAAGGTCAATAATATGTATTTAAATATCGCAATCGTTAATAACTCAGGCAACGTTGGTAAATCTACAATTTGCGAAACAATGCTTAAACCACGTATACCAAATGCAGAAGTAATTAAAGTCGAAACAATTAACTCTGATGGTACAGACGATGCTAAGTTTTCAGCGGATGAGTTCGATTCAATTCTTAAACAAATGGATGCGACTGATTGTTCAATCATTGATGTAGGTTCTTCTAATATCGAAAGCTTTCTTTTAAAAATGCAAGAGTACAAAGGTTCTGAGGAAGATATTGATTACTTTATTATCCCTGTAATCCCAAAACATAAACAGCAAATCGATGCAGTTACAACTGCTAATATGTTGCTAGATCTGGGGGTTGAACCAGAATGTATTAAATTCATTTTCAACATGTCAGATAAAAAACTATCCATTGAACGTCAGTACCCTGATTTTTTAAATGGTATTCAGATGTTAGATATTGTGATTGATTCACATTCCATCATTTATGAATCTAGTGTTTTTTCTATGCTTAATAATTTAGATAGAAAATTTATTGATGTGGTAAGCGACAATCGAGATTTTAAAAAATTATTACGATCTTCTGAATCTCGCGAACAACGTGAAGCATTATCTGAACAACGCAGTGTTAAACGTTTGGTTAATGGTGTTAATGATGAAATGGATATTGCTTTTAAAGCATTAGGGATACTGGATGGATAATTTTGACGCAAAGTTAGACGCTAAAATAAATTTATTCCTTGCTGACTATTATGAATTTGAGGAATTAATAAAACGTTTACCCGTCACGGTTCAAAATGAATTAAAAACAGTAATCGTTAATATACAAGCATTATCAAAAGCTTTGGATGTAATCCCGGAACAGTTTGATATTGAGTTCAACAGAAAAATAAACAAAGTGTTAGATGTGGCTCAAGAAATTGACGTACACACACAAATGCTTGAACGTATGTTGAAGGTAGAAATACCCGATCTTTTGGCTAAACATGAACAAGATTTATTAGCTAATAAGAAAGAACAAGGTTTATCAACTCTTGAGCTTGCCGGGTTCGGGGCGGCTTGCGGCCTTGTCGGGGGAATAATTGGTAGTAGTTTATTAATGATAGTGATCTACTTAATGTAAACGCTCCCTTTTTTCTAAAGCAATAATTTTTAAAGCCCCTATGTGTTGGGGCTTTTTTTATGCTTAAAAGTTGCTGTATGGCTCTGTGTTGGGTTTTGTTGGCCTAACAATGTAAGGGGTTGTAATTTTAGAAATTTTGCCCTAGAGCGCCATATGAGACGCTTAAAAGAAAAGCATTCTATAGGGTGCGAATCAAATATATTTGGTGTTGTTGATTTAACTCACGCAGTCACGGCTTGTAAATGTTAGAGCATGGTCAATTACTTTTTTACTTGCTGTTAGGTTCTTTGGTGTGCAGTAGCTTTAAAAGCTTGGTGGGGCGTTGGTTTTGGCGGTTTCGCTTCGCTTATCCCTGCGGGGCTAAAGCGAATATTTTTGAACACTTCGATATAAAAACGCCCCTAAACGGGGCATTTTCTAACGCATTTCTTTGATCATATTGGCGAGTTTGGCTTGATCTTGATTAGCTAATTGATCGCATTGAAAATGTTTTCCCTCGTAACTGAAAAACCACGCCACGACATTTCCATACAAACGTTCACTAACATGGAACATTTCTACACCTAAAATGGTTCGCCACTTACATGGTGGCAACATGTTAAGTTTGTCGTCATATTGACTTTCTGTGATAAGGACTGGCAAAGAGCACAGGGAGGCTTCATAAGTATCAAAAGCGCGATCAAGCTCTGAGTCATTTAAAACTGTCCATTCAGATGAAACCTTACAGCGAGTAAGTATCTCAGGGATTCTTGTATCACCTTCTGATTCAACATTAGCAATGATAGTGCCATTAAATGGTTTGTTTACTAAATACATTTTTTCTTCCTTTCGGGTTACTGCCCTAATGGGCGTTAGTGTTAAAGGCCGTTGCCTTAACTTCTGAACTTATTATATGTTTTTGCCGATAAAATTACAACAAATTTACCTTTCAAGTTCTGCTTTTTTTCGAAAAAATAGCTACAAGAAAATATAAGAAAGTGAAATTCATCTACTTAATAAATTATTTATATTACTTCTATTATTTATATTAGAGTGTGATTTAAGTTACTGATTTTAAATGGTTAATAAGGGTAAACCCTATCATCAACACCGCCATACCCTATCATCAACACCGCCATACCCTATCATCAACACCGCCATACCCTATCATCAACACCGCCATACCCTATCATCAACACCGCCATACCCTATCATCAACACCGCCATACCCTATCATCAACACCGCCATACCCTATCATTTGTTTTTTATCTTGATAGGGTTTTGTTTTAATGTTACTTTCTTTGTATGCTTAAATGAATGGAAATAAGAGCTTGGAATTACTAACTAGAGCCATGAGTAAAAAAATTTATCATTGTAATGATGCTCATCAAGAGTTAGCGCGAATGGATCTATCGGCTAGGCGAATACTTTATATTTGTCTGTCTGAGCTTGAGCGTGAACGGGATGTCGATACGGGCGCGACGACTATAAAGTTTAACCCTGAACAGGTTTTTACTATTACCGCAAAGGATTATGCGAAATTATGTAATATTGATACGTCTGAGGCTTATAAACAGCTTCAAAATGGGGTTTACGATATTCGTACTTATGGCATGGAAATTAAGGAATCAGTATTACACCCTGAGCTTAAAGGTCGCCCTAAAGATGGGATGATAGTCTTTACAGTGGCTAACTATAGTTATTATTCCAACGGTGATGGTTTCATAGAAGTTAAACTTTCTCCTGAGTTTGCGCCTTATATTTCAGATCTGACAAAAGAGTTTACAAGTCAGTTTCTGCTTAGTGCCGTTAGGCTTCCTAAAGGTAACGCCTATAGTCTTTACCTTTTGTTATCTAGATGGATTAGCGCAGGAAAAATAGGCTACTGTGAAATTGAATTAGATGAACTTAAAGCAGAGTTAGGCGCACTTGGTGACACTTATACTGTTTTTGATAGATTTCGCCAACAGTTTTTTAATAGAGCTGTAAAGCAAGTGATTGAAATTACAGAGTTTACTAGCGTTAATATGGAAATAATCCAGAAACGAGGGCGTAAGGCACATAAGGTGAAAATTTCTTATGTGCGATCCCCTAAGAAACTTGATAAAGGTAGTGGGGTTGGCTTGGAAGTTAGATCTACAAAGGCCGCGAAAAAGCCACATACTAACAGTAAACTAAGTCCGTCTGAGAGATTCCGTGAAAAGCTAAGGAAGGAGGGGAAAACCCCAACTTTTTGATTTATCAAAAGCCTTTAATTATTCCCTGATGTTTTCTATCCACACAAATTATTGTCTTCAATTTGTATCGTACTATACAAATTGTATAGTACGATACAAAAGCAATAGGTATTACTATGGATACGCCAACTCAACAGTTATATGGTGCGCTTCAAACAGCGTATGATCATTTCAATAAAATGTTATTTGAAAATGAATTGCCGCCCGTTCTATTCACAACTCAAAGGCAGAAAAATGTGATGGGATATTTCTCACTAAATCGATGGGTTGACCGTGATGATGTTAGGTGTAGTGAGATAGCTATTAATCCCGCCTATGTGGGGCGTTCTGCCCTCATTGAGTTATTACAAACAATGGTTCATGAAATGGCGCATTGTTGGCAATTCGAATACGGAAAGCCTAGCCGTAGGGCTTATCACAATAAGGAGTGGGCGGTAAAAATGGAAAGTATAGGATTAATGCCATCGACAACAGGTAAACCTGGAGGAAAAAAAACAGGGCAACGTATGAATGATTACCCTATACCCGGTGGGCGGTTTATTGCTGAATGTGAGGTGTTGGTTAGACAGGGTTTTGGTTTGCCTTGGGTTGACCGATTTTCAGTTATTACAGCTACCGATAATGAACAGCAACAAGAGATCATGGAGTTGTTAAACCTAGATGATGATATTTCAGAACAGCTAATCTCTAACCTTGACACTTTAATGGGAAATGAAAGCTCATTTGATACAAGCGAGATTGCCACAGCAAAAGCGAAAGTCCGTTATTCTTGTCCTATGTGTAATCTAAATTTATGGGGTAAGCCGGGGTTAAGTGTAAGCTGTAATGATTGTAAAGAAGTTCTAAATGAAACTTCAAAACACTAAAAAGCACAAAATAAACACTAAATTAGCACGTATTAAACCCTAAAAAGACAGTAAAAATACAGCAGTCAACAGTTTTTAGTTATTGTATTGGTTGTCGTTATTCGTTGCACAAAGACCGTCTAAGCGGTCTTTTTTTTATGAAAATATAATTGTGACTCAAATCACATCAAGGCAAAAACATTAAATCATTTCGGTAAATTTATTGCATTTGGGGCGGTAAAAACATATAATAGTTTCAGAAGTTAAGGCAACGGCCTTTAACGCTAACGCCCATTAGGGCAGCAACCCGAAAGGACGGTAAAATGAGTAAATTGGCAATTAATAAACATAAAGATCTAATTCTAGAAATTACACATTACTTGAATGATTTTGAAGGTGGAAGTGACTCTCTAACAAAGTTTAATAACACTTTGTCAAAATCAAAAAGTGATCCAGTAGTTAATGCTCAGTTAGATGATTGGTTATCAAATATTTTAACGTCAGAGACACCACGAACCCGCGCTATTTTTCGTAATTCTAACGCTTCTGATCATCTAAAAGATTTCAACGAAACCAAAAAAATCAGTGGGGCTGCTACTCATCTTTGGAATGTGAAATTTGGATACAAGAAACCTTATACAAACATTAGTTTTTAGTTAAATAGCCTCCCCATACTGGGTAGGCTTAAATAATGGTCGGTAAATATATTGTGAAATTCTCGGTAAATATATATGATCAAGTTAATGTTAACAAAAAGAGATATTTACTCATGACCAATTTTTACGATGTATGTAATGACTACTCTATTGATAAGCGTAGTAAACCAAAGGATTTAGATAACTATCGAACTATCAACCGTGAGTTGGAAGGGCAAAAGGTTACTCTTTACGTTCATAAAAAAAATGGTGAGCTACATTATGCTAGTAGCACTGAACCCCTTACACTTAAATATGTTCATTAAGGCTTCGATATGATTAAACAAATTAAACATGCTGATGAGTGGGTAAAGCCTACAGTTATTGAGGTCGAAAACTTGATGAAGTTGGCGGGTACAAATCAAGGTCTAAACAATTGGTTAGATGTACATCAGCTTTTAGGCATTAAGAGTCGCGCTTTTAGGCGGTGGAAAGAAAATGCGGATATCACCCCAAACTCTCCCTCTAATATCACTTTTTGGGGGTACGCTGCCTTACATGCTATGGCATACAAAAAGCCACTTGTAGAGCCGGAATTTTGTAATTTTCATGGGGTTATTGATGATGATTACATCATGAATGCTGATAGTTATATATGTCCTCCTAAAAGTGTTCTTACCTCGATCATAGGTAAAGATGCATTGCTGAAAATGACAAGGGGGGAGATAGCCGGGCGAATAGGTATGAGTGGCGGATCGCTTTCTTACCAAATCAATGATGAATCAATTAGTTTTGCTACATGGTCATTGATTCTAATGCTTTGCGGTGTGCCTGTTGAGGATATTTTTTACAAAGGTGAAAAAGAACGTGAAGAGGTGAAATCTTTACGTATTGCCGGAGAGTTGGGTGTTTTTGAGCTTTCAGAAGCACAACATAGCGACTTTCAAATTAGTTTTGGAGCGTTTGGGTTTGTCTATTTTAATGCTTGTGATGCTTCAATCACTGATTATGATAAATCTAGTGATGGCTGTGGTTGGGAGTTATACATTAAGTCTCAAGGCTTGAGTATAAGAATCCTTTTATCCAAGGATAATGCAGCACTGATTATTGAAAAGTTTCCACAAATCAAAGCCGTCAGTAAATCTAGATAGCTTAAAGTTTAACTTCCGGGGTGAGCTTCCCATTCTTTATATTTACGCTGTAAAGCCTTTTGCAGCGTAAATTTTAATTCTTGAATTTGCATTGATTCAGGCTCTAATGCTCCATTTAAATGTTCGTTATTAACTTCCCCCTCCTTGGTCTGATTACCAGTCTGATTTTTTAATGTGATCACTGTTCCGTGTTGCACATCACATAGTTGAATATTTTATCAAATCAACAGGAGTTATTGTTTATTTATATTGTATAATAACAACGTTGGTTCATTGTTTTGTTATTCGTCAAAGGGGTACGTATGAACTATGTAATTGAGTATTTTATTTTAATGGGTGGCATCTTTGCTTTTTTTGTTTTGGCGTACTTAGCCGATCCATTTATTGCAAGGTTTGTGATATGGCTAAACAGCGTTGGTAAGAACGGGAATAAAAGAAATGATTGTTGATATTGGGTTTATTGAGTGGTTACGAACAAATTATAACGTTGAAGAAAAAAACGGCTTTTATGGTTCATTCTGTGAGTTAAATGGGGCTGATATTTGGACTAGACAACGTGGTGGGTCTTATCAACTTTTTGATAGTAATTTTGCGCGTGAAATCTATCAGCGTTACCAAAATAGTTAATGGTGACTTTAAGTAGTGTGCCTATGTAGGCACATCTTTTTTCATTAGTAAATAAGGACACTATGACAGTGAAATCAAAAGCTCTCACATTAGATGATATTGATTCGCTTGTTCGATATTCAATATCCAACGTCTTTTTTTGTTTAAAGCTATTGCCTGTTTTGATGGTGGTTATTTTCTCAATCATCATTTTTCAAAGTAACGATTGGCAAGCGGTGCAAACAACAATTACAGATTTCTTATGGATCAAAAGTTCGATGATCACAATTTTCTGGGGTGGTGCTATTTATTGCTTAACAATGACGATTGCTAACTTGGTCAGCCTTTTAGAAAAACATTCTAACTAGTGGAATTAAACCATGCGTCAGGGGGCGCATTCTTAAATCCACTATTAGGAGGTGACAGGATGAACGAGATAACGGGGGAAGGGGAGTTATCAAAGTTTGGGGAACTGCAAGGCAAATTAACAGACGTTAAAACTAAATCTGAATATTTACAGGTCGCACCGTTGTTAGGTGAATCATTAAAAATGGGGCAAATCACGCAGGAACAGCATTCAGCTTTACTTAAGCTGTGCGTGTCTTTACATGCGGCATTAAACGAGGGTTAAGAAATGGTTAATACAGCACAATTTGCAACACTGGACTTTTCAAATGAAATTCTTTGTATGGCACAAGATTTTGTATGTGGTGAACGTTTGATTTTCGATGATGGTACGCAACAAATCATTCGTGAAATTGATGGTGAGCAATGCGAACAATCCCCTCGAATGGAAGAAGATGATTTAACCGCGTTTTGTTCAGCGCATTTTTCTAAATACCAAGATCATTA
The DNA here is from genome assembly GCF_042466085.1 of Vibrio sp. R78045. Lineage (NCBI taxonomy): Bacteria > Pseudomonadati > Pseudomonadota > Gammaproteobacteria > Vibrionales > Vibrionaceae > Vibrio > Vibrio sp. R78045. The sequence goes on along the minus strand of NZ_JAXHBS010000006.1, from coordinate 31,951 downwards.
CGACCAGTATTTAGATTCGATTATAGAAGGAGACCTGCATGAAGTGCCTTTGTTGGGTCGATTTTGGGAGCATTCATAAGGAGATGATATGGCATTTCAAACTGTTTTAACTAAACAGGAAAAGCGTCAAATTCGAGTAGCAGAAAAGAAAGCTAAGAAGCGCAAAAAACAAGGCAGGGAAAAAGCGAAATCTAACGACAAATCTAGTGTGCTGTTAAAGCATAAAAGATCCAATGTTGATAAGGCGGTGTTATCTACTTATGAGCCAATTAGGGAGTTCAAGATAGATGAGTGATTATTTTTATAGTCGAGTGTCGATCTCTAATGTTCAAGGTGTAGACATACCCAAAAAGCCAAAGTTTAAAGCTACGTATATCGATAAAACGGATGTTACAAACTTTGATACTCCTGAGTTCACGAAGTTGCTAAAGGAACTTAAAAGGAGCGATACGGTTTATATAAACCAATTAAGTGACTTGGGTAATAACGTTCAATCTTTGTTATTGGTTGTTATGGAATTACTAAAAGCTAAGGTGAATTTACAGATTGTAAAGGACAACATTGTGATCAAGGTGAATGATTTTGGTGATTTTCTAGCGTTGATCAATGCCATTGTGAATCTAGATTTTAGAAACGAGCAAGAAAGAGCCGATGAAATTAATCATCGTAAAGCCCAACATGCTAGGACATCAGCGGTAATGAAGGGGGATAAGCTCCAACGAGCTCAAGATATAGTCAGTGAATATTGGGAGGGGGAGTTATCCGTTTATGAATTGGCAAAAAAGTATAAATTAACTCCTCCGACAATTTATAGATACTTAAAAAAGTTTCCCCGTGATCGGTTAGCAGGGAGTGATGAAAAATAGACATTTAGATAGGTAATTTAAAGTGAAATTTTATAAAAAAAGGAGGGGCTTATTGGTGAATAATTAGAGCGATAACCACTAGGGGTCAAAGCCCTAGTGGTTATCTGGTCTATCAACTTTGGTAAGCAAGGATAAACCATGGAGTATGATACAGTATGCGGATATACAATCCTAGATAATGATATAGGTAGACTTAATAGTTTGTTCCCAATTCTGACTGAAAAGCAATTTAAAGTGCTTCATTTGTTTGCTATGGGTGTCAGCACTAAAAACATTGCGGCTCAAATGCAAACATCAGAACAGAATGTTAAGAACCATCAGAAGACGATAAGAGACAAGTTTAATTGTAGTAACTCACAAGATGTTAGAATGGTTTATATGACAAGAATTGTGTCGGCAGTGTACTTGGATAAAGTATAAAGTTAGATGTTGAACAAAAACCCCTATCGGTTAGCCCGGTAGGGGTTTTTTTGTTTTTAGATCACTAACTCCCAATGTGAAACTAAATGCGTATTCTTTTTGGGTACTAACCGTGTTGCTTTTGTTTAGATTATCTTTAGTCCTTCTTACGCGGAATGACATTATTTTAGATCTTTTTGAGGTTGATTTGGTGTTGTTTCAAATTATGACCAACTAAAGAATTTTATATGAGCAAATCGACTGAGAACGACGAAAGCCCGATTACTGTTCAAGTTACTTTAACTGGTAAAGCTGCTCTTAATTTTCGTAATACTACAGCAGCATCAGGACGTTCTTACAAGCAAGAAGCAACGATCCGTTTAGAAGACCATTTAGAAAATTTTGAATCTATTGGTGCAATCGGGCAAGCCTTTAAACGTTAACCGATTGCAAAAAAAAACGCTCTTTAACAATTTGAAACCTGAGCTTAATAGATGCCAACATAATCTATTAAACACTCCCCGGATGGGTTGGGGCGATCTTATGCCTGTAGGATCTTAATGTGAACAGGCTCATTACCAAAAAGCTGTGTTTTATAGCTTTTTGTTCATGACTAGATTTTTAGTTCTTAATAACGAGGTTTGTATGAATGTGAAAAAAAATGCAGCTGTTGGGGCGGTGGCTATCCTAACACTGACAGCGGTATTTCCCGCTTTGGCTGCGGGTGGTGGCTTGGAAGAGTCCACCAATGCGGTTAACGAAATCAAAATTTGGTTATACGGTTTTATCGGTGCGGGTAGTTTCGTTTTTGTCATGTACTACGTTGTGATGGCCATGTTCGAGAAAAAGCAGTGGGCTGATGTATTGATGGCTCTTGGTAAGGTAGCCGCTGCGGGTGGTTGTCTAGCGGGTGCAACGTGGGCGTGGAGCTTGTGGGGTAGCTAATGAGTGATGAGATTCAGAAATACGCTAGTTACAACGTTTTATCTCGTAAGGCGTTAATAGGCGGTGTCCCAATAATCACCTTAGTTGTTTTTCTGTTTCTCATCTTGATAACGGGATTTCTAGGTGCAGTGGTTGTTGGTTTATACGGCTTAATTATCCCGTTTATTTTAGTCTGCATTCTCTTTTGGATACGGGTTCAGTGCTTGGAGAATTCAAGAGCAATGGAAAGTGTATGGTGGGATTTTAAAGGGTGGCTAACACGTCTTCAATGTCGTTCTTCTATCACATCGTTTACGTCAACTGACAATTCGTTAACAAAAAGACGGGAGGTTATCCGTGAATGGTTTAACACCAATAGCAATAACTAAAAAACTGCCTAAGTACGGTTTTCCTGTTACTAAAAACATTTCATCATTGGATGATTCAAAGTTAATGGCAAGCATGTGTATTAAGGGTATGCCTTTTGAATCTGAGTCAACGTCAGTGATAGAAAATTCGTTTCAGATAGTGAAAGGTTTTTTAAATCAACTAGCCAAAACTCACGGTTCAAAACTTGGTGTTTGGACGCACATAGTTAAACAACGTAGTGAGCTTGATACTGTTTACCAGTTTGATAGTAAGTTTATGCAGAGCTTTTCTGACAAGTATCTTGATTCGTTCTCGGGTCAAGATTTTTTCAGTACAAGTTATTACGTCACATTTATTTACCAGTATCGAGGTACGTTGTCACAAGGTATTGATGAATTTAACGATTTGCTGAAACTGGCTAAATCGGTGTTGCACAGATTTGATTGTTCCATTCTTGGGTTATCAAGTGATGGTTCTCGGTGCTCTAACTTGGAGTTCTTGAGCTTTCTTCTCAATAACAAACAAACATCTATACCTTTAACGGGCAATAAAATCATTGATGTAATTGGTCATAGTGATTGGCATTTTGGGTATGACATTTTAGAAATGCGTAACGCTGATACCAATGATTCAAAATACGCTACCTTTTTTGAGCTTGATGGCTTTCCTAAATCAACTCATGTAGGTATGTGGGATTTTGTGTTATCGCAAAAGTGCGAATTTGTTCTTACTCAGTCCATGATTTTAATGAAAGCCCCGGCTGCGGTTTCGTTGATTGATAAGCAAATCAACTTAGTTGAAAGTGGCGACAATGCAATTCATGAACTGCAAGAAATGGAAAATGGGCGTGACTACGTAGCAACCAGTGAAGTGAGTTTCGGTGACTACCATTGTTCACTTGCCATTTTTGCTAACTCGCCCGAATTGGCTATTCAAAATGGCTCAGATTTAAGTGGTGAGTTTTCAGCTAGAGGAACGTTGTTAAAGCGTTCTAACCTTAAATCTCAATTCTCTTTTTTGAGTATGTTACCTGCATCAAAACAACGTGTGATGCCATCCCCGAAAACAACAACAAATCTTGCTTGTACCTTTTCGTTACATAACTACTCAGAAGGAAAAAAAACAGGCAACCCTTTAGGTGATGGTAATGCGTTAATACCACTTAAAACGGTGTCAGATACACTATTTTATTTGAATTGCCACGCGTCAGAAATTGGCAAAGATGTTACCGGGCAAAAATACGCGGGTCACACCATGCTATTAGGTGCGTCTGGTGCGGGTAAAACCACCTTAGAAGGCGTTCTAGTTGGGTACTTAACCAGATTTAACCCTCAAATTTTCTCAATTGACTATAACCGTTCTACGGAGCTTTTTATTCGAGCTTATGGTGGTGAGTATTTTACTGTTCAAGAAGGTCAAGATACTGGTTTGAATCCTTTTCAGCTTGATTATGACAACGCCAGTGAAGCGCAAAAGTCGGAGTTAATTAGTTTTCTTAATCGCTTGGTGTGTCGTCTAGCTGTTCATAATAACGGCAATCCACCCAATGAAAAGGAAGAGACTGAGATAAAGCGAGGCATTGATACTGTGATGCGCTTAGAGCAAGTGAATCGCGGTTTAAGTACCTTATTGCACACAATCGTTTTACCTGATTTACGTACTCGATTAAAAAAATGGTGTCGCGCTGAGGGTGGTCAATTAGGTTGGTGTTTGGACTCGCCTGTTAATAAATTTAATCCTGCAAATATGGATCGAGTAGGGTTTGATACCACGTTACTTTTAAACTCAGGTACGGGTTCAAATGCTCACCCCGGCTGTGAGCCAATACTAGGTGTTCTGTTCTTCTTAAAAAGCCTAATGCAGCGTGAAGGTCGATTGATGGTCACAGTTGTAGAAGAGTTCTGGATGCCTGCAAATTTCCCATTAACACAATCGTTAATGAAAACAGTATTGAAAGCGGGACGATTAAAAAATGAGTTTATGGTGCTCAGTTCCCAATCTCCCGAAGATGCAATTAATTGTGAAATTTTTGCCGCAATTGTTCAGCAGACAGCAACAAAAATTTTCTTACCTAACCCTGACGCTGAATATCAAGCTTATAAGCAATGCAACGTAACTGAGGGAGAGTTTATAAAGCTAAAGCGCCTAGACAAAACGTCTCGTACTTTCTTAGTTAAGCAATCAAACACAAGCTGTTTTGCCAAGTTGGATTTGTGGGGGTTTGATGAACACTTACCTATTATTTCAGGCACTGATGAGGATATATACAGTTGCGAAAAAATCAGAGCTGAGTTTGGTGATGATCCTGATGTTTGGATACCAAAATTACAGCAACATATACTTTCAAACAAAGGTAAATAATATGAAAAAGTTATTGCTTGGTGTTTTGTTGGCTGCTCCTTTAACAAGTAACGCTACTGGTATTCCTGTTGTTGACGTTGCTAGTTTAACCCAAATGGTCACAGATAATTTAGCAACTGCTAAACAGTGGGGTATGGAGGCTAAACAGTGGGCTACTCAAAACGGAATTGATTTAGATAAGTACGCAGAGTCTGTTAAGCAAGGAAAAGAGCTTGTTGATCAAGGACAGCATTATAAAGAAATGGTTGATGGTCATTTCAACTTTGAAGATGTATTAAACGATCCACTTGCTAATCAGTTTGCTAATTTAGAGCAATGGAGTGATGTATATGGTGAGTTAAACGAAATTAATAATTTACGTGAAAAATACGGCATTCAAAAAGATTGGGCGGAGCGCATGGGTAACTATGATACTTCCTTACAAAAACTTGCGCTTCTAGAAAAGTTTTATGACCAATCGATAAAACGAAACAGGCGTATGAAGTCGTTATTAGAACGATTTGAAACGGTTGATACCCCCGCAGCAAAAGCCGATTTAGCCAATACTATTAGCTATGAACAAACTCAGATTCAAAATGACAATCAAGCCTTTGCAGCGATGCAATCAGCGATGAAAGAAGAGGCTGATTTGAAACATTCGATTGAATCTCAGCGTAAAATAGATGTGTTGTTAGGAGAGGGCATTCCTAGAGGACGGAGAAACTAATTATGTTTGAGCGTCTATTTCAGTTTATAGACACGGCTGTAGTAAGCAACATTACAAACATGGTTGGGATATTCGCTACTACTATCACACCATTATTAGGTGCTTGTGTTGGCCTTTACATCGTGTACGTAGCTTATGAGATTATTCTTGATACTCAGAAAGTGATATATACCGAAGTAATTAAAACCATCGGTAGTTTATCTATTTGTACTTTTGTTGCTTTAAATACAGCGTGGTTTATGGCTCACGTTGTTCCTGCTGTTCTTTATGCCGGGGATGATATAGCGAATGCACTATTAGGTACTGATTCAGCAAGCGGTGGATCATCATTGCAAGAAATGTACGAAGTAATGATAGATTCAATCGGTGGTATATATAGTCAAATTGACGTGAGTGTAACGGATGGCGCGTCTATCGGTCATGCGGTCTTATCTTGGATATTGATATTACTAACCATCTTAGGGTTTGTGCCGTTTTTAGGGGTTAGCGTTGCTTATCTTCTCGTTGCAAAAATTATGGTTAGCTACCTGTTAATTATAGCTCCGCTGTTTATCATGTTTGCTTTCTTCCCTTCTTGCCGATCATTCTTTCAAGCATGGACAGGTCAATGCTTTAATTACGTCTTGTTATCCATTATGTACCCACTAGCGTTCACAACATTTTTACAAGTTCTCGATTTCACAGTGTTTGCACAGAATATAAATCTTGAAACTACATTAATGACCGTTGTTATTTTCTTCGCCTTGATCATGCTTGCCACACAGATTCCTGCTTTCTGCTCTACTTTAAGTGGTGGTATCGGTATTAACGGTTTAGTTGGTCAAGGGTTAGGTATGGCGGGGGCTGTTGCTGCGGGTGGTTTATTAGGTGCTAAAGGGGTTATTTCAGGGGCGAGTAAAGCGAAAAACTACGCTAAAGATATTGGAAAGGGCAAAATTAGTCCCGGTTAATTGAGAGGTCATTATGAGTGCAAGAGGTGTTAATAAAGTTATATTAGTTGGCAATTTGGGAAACGCTCCCGAGGTTCGATATATGCCTAATGGGAGCGCAGTAGCAAACATCACAATTGCTACATCTGAATCATGGCGTGATAAGGCTACAGGAGAGCAACGCGAAAAGACGGAATGGCATCGTGTGGCGTTATTCGGAAAATTGGCAGAAGTGGCGGGAGAGTATCTCCGTAAAGGCTCTCAAGTTTACATTGAAGGTCAGTTACAAACTCGTAAGTGGCAAGACCAAAGCGGTCAAGACCGTTATACCACTGAAGTTGTAGTTCAAGGCTTCAATGGGGTAATGCAAATGCTTGGTGGTCGTGCTCAAGGTGGTCAACAGCAAGGGGGGCAACCACAACAACAATACAATGAACCCCCAATGGATTTTGATGATGATATTCCTCTGTAAAATGAAAAAAATGATTGGTGTGTGTCTGGTTGTCTTTCTGTTTTCTGGTTGTGCTTCAAGTCCACCTAAGCCACCGGAGCCAAAAGGGGATTTTACGCCCGTCAATCCTAAAAAAGTAAATGCATTAGATCTTAAAATTTAGTAAAGGCTTTTTATGGATAGTCATGTACAAAGTGCTCTTGATGAAAATCAGAGTGATTTAGAGAGTAGTCCATCGAAAGGGCTAAATGATGAAACAAACGCATATCTAACCCAAATCAAAGGATTTGAGGAAGACCGTGTAGAAATCGCAAAGAACTCAGCAAAAACAGCTTGGAAGGTTGCGGCAGGTTTCGGGGTCGTATCAATCTTATCTGTGGGGGCGGTTATCGGCTTAACACCACTTAAAGAGGTTCACCCCTTTATTGTTCGAGTTGATAACACCACAGGTCATAGCGAGATTGTGAAACCACAATCAGAAGTTAAAGAGGTGAGTTACGGAGAAATACTGGATAAGTATTTTGTTAAAACGTTCGTCATTGCTCGTAACGGTTATGAATGGCAGACGGTACAAAACAGTTACAGTACCGTTAAGTTGATGAGTGAACCCAAAGTTTTTGCTCCTTATGAAACTTACATTAAAGGGGAACAATCCCCGACAGTATTGTTTAAAGATTTAAACTCTATCGAAGTCAAAACAAAGGCCATCACGTTTTTGCCCTCTTCTTCTGATTCTCAAACAGTCGTACAAGTTCAATTTACCCGCGATATTAAAAACCGCGAAGGAAAAACGGCTCTTGGATATAGAAAAACCATTTGGGAAGCAACGCTGACCTTTGACTATTTAGCTGATATAAACACGGAAGATGAAAGGCTTTTGAACCCATTAGGGTTTAACGTTACTTCATACCGTGAGGACGAGGTGACGGAATGAAGCAATTAATATTCCTCTCTTTTTTAACTCTTTCAACATACTCAATCGCTGCTGTACTTCCCACTCCCCAAGCTTACGATTATCGAATTACCGAAGTTAAATATAATCCACAAGATGTCATCAATGTGCGCGCAGGAATTGGAACTAGTACGCTTATTCAGCTTGAATCTGGTGAAAAAGTGCTACGAGAAAAAGAAGGACTGATGTTGGGTGATGCAATGGCATGGGGGTTTGAAGTAAATGAAAACAACATTTTCTTTAAGCCTACAGTTATAAACCCCGATTCAAACTTAATCTTAGTGACTAACAAACATCGAACTTACACTTTTTATCTTACTCAGTCAGATTTCCCGCATTACATAGTTAAGATGGTGTACGACAAACCTAAATCCGCAAGGGATTACGATTCTAAAATTCCTTGTTTTGATGGAACAGTAAACTTCAATTACGAAAAGTGGGGGGACGATGAATTATCACCCAATTATATGTGGGATGATGGTCGGTTTACCTGTTTGAAGTTTATCAATAATTCTGAATTACCAGTTGCCTATCAAGTGGCCTCTGATGGAACGGAATCGATGATTAACTACAACATCGCGAAAGACACCATGATATTACAAGGTACATCAAAAGAGTTTCGTTTGAGGTTAGGTGGTCAAGTGTTGGGACTACGCTCTAATGATACGGTAGCGAGTGGTCACAACGAGAAAGCAACCAGTGTAAACGCAAAGAGGGAGCTTAAAAATGAGTGACCGCATACCTAGCATTACCGGGAATCTTGACCGTTCAGATTTAAATGTAAAAGGAGTCAGTAATACTAAGAAAAAACTTGCTGCAATTTTTGCGGTTATTGCTGTTATTTTGATTGTAGTGATAGCTGTTGTTGTGATGATCAGTAACTTTAACAAGGCAACGGGTAATACAGAAATAAAAGCAGTAAATGAAAACCATGTGACAGGCTCAAAAAGAAGTTCTATCTCTAATGACGCGAATTGGTTTGATAAGGCAAGAGTCAAAATTATTGAGAGTGAAAGCTTAAAGCCAGAACCTGAGCCAGAGCCAGAACCTGAGCCAAAGCCAAAGCCAAAGCCAGAACCAAAGCCCGTGACGAAACCTAAAGAAGTAGTCGTTAAGAGAACATCCAGAGCAAAACCTAAACCAGTGGTTACACCTAAACCAATAGTCGTGAATCCTCCTATAAACCAAAAACCCGTTATGACCGATATGCAAAGGAAGCTAAAAGGCTCTCTTGTGGTTGGTAGTGGCGGGGCATCGGGAAATGTGGATATTGCCAGTTTAAATGCCTCATCAGGTGGTTTTGGTGGTAGTGGTTATGACGACAGTTTTAATGGTTCATTATTTGAACCGGGTAAGGCTTTAATCAGACCAAGGGGAGCGTTAGATTTCCTTTTAAAACATGGAACAAGCATTCCTTGTGCGCTCTACAATCAAATCATTTCTGATTATTCAGGCTTTGTGACTTGTCGAGTTACACAGGACGTCTACAGTGCTAATGGGGCGGTTTTGTTGGTTGAGAAAGGATCACTAGTAAGTGGAACGCAAAACGTTTCTTTAGAACCTGGCAAGTCTCGGATTTTTACTGCGTGGGCTGATATTGAAACCCCAAAAGGTGTTTCAATTCGTATCGATTCATTAGGTACAGGGGCATTAGGCGCAGCAGGAAATGAAGTATGGGTTGATAACCACTTTTCTGAACGGTTTGGTGGGGCAATCATGTTAAGTTTCGTTGATGATGCACTTGCTACGCTGTCTTCTTTGGCTAGTGAAACCTCTGTAATCTCTTCTGATAGCTCAACTCAAAATGCGTCTGATATGGCATCAACGGCTTTAGAAGCCAGTATTAATATTGCCCCTACTGGTTATTCTCAGATAGGACAGAGAATCAACATTTTGATTGTGCGTGATGTTGATATGTCAGGAGTTTATCAATTAATAGAAGGTAATTAACGATGGACAGCTATGACCACAAATCCTTAGTGGTTCGAAATCAATTAACAACAACAGGTCTACAAGAAATTTTAGACCTTGATAACTTAACGGAGGTGGCCATAAACGAGCCTTACAAAGTTTGGTTTGATAGGGGGGAGGGTTGGGAATCAAAAGACCTTCCTGAATTAAGTTTTGATATATGTAGAGACTTGGCGCAAACCTTAACGGTTTATGCCGGACTTACCAATACGCTTGATGAAATCCCGGTAGCGTCTGTCATTTTACCTAACGGTGAGCGAGGTCAAATCGCTGTGCCACCTGCAACTGAAAGCGGGGTTGTTAGTATGACATTTAGAAAGCCCTCAACGGCTCGATTTACTCTAAATGATTATGCAAATACTGGCCGATTTTCAAAGGTAACATCAATAAATCTTGATGGTGATGAACTATCACCAGTTCAACAGAGATTGTTAGGGCTAAAAGAATCCGAAGACTACAGCACATTCTTTAGTGAAGCGGTAAAAAATAACCTGAACATATTGTTGGTAGGAGGAACGGGCAGCGGAAAAACCACGGTAATGAAAGCAATGGTTGATAATTATCCGGTTGATGCAAGGCTATTCACGATTGAAGACGTTCACGAACTTGATTTACCCAATCACCCTAATCACCTCCATCTTTTCTATAAGCAAGGCGGGTTAACTCCTAAACAAATCATTGAATCATGCATGAGAATGAAACCTGATCATGTTTTGCTTGCGGAGTTGCGAGGGGATGAAGCTTGGACGTATTTAGAAATGTTGAACACGGGGCATGATGGTTCAATAACAACAATTCACGCCAATGATTGTCGGTCTGCTCCTGCTCGGTTAGCGGGATTGGTTAAACAATCAGAGACGGGGCAGACTTTAGATATTGAGCACATTATGAAAACCATCAAGAAAAGCATTGATGTTATTGCGTTCTTTAAGCGTACACATTTAACGGAATTGTACTATGAGCCTGCATTGAAAAATCAATTACTATCTGAGGATTAGTTATGGCTCTTACTAAAAAAAAGAAGATTATTAATAGTTTGGTCTTTTTTGTTATGGCGATAACTTGCGCTTTGTTAGGTCAAGCTTTAGGTAGTGCGGCTTTTTTAAAATTAACGTCAATTTCTTTTGATTATTATTCACTAGATTCACTCTATCGTTATTGGATTGAATACCGAACTGACAGTGACATTATACCGTACCTGAAAGTCTCAGGAGTCATAGCGATTGTGATCACTTTAGTTCCTTGGTTGATATTAATTGCGGCTCTCGTTGTCAGATTGAACAAGGAAGAAATACACGGTAGCGCACGTTGGGCTGACGATGTTGATTTGCAAAAGTCGGGGCTATTTCCTACTGAGCATAAATCACCGGCATTACTGCTAGGGAAAATGAACAGTGGTGAATTTAAAGGGCGATTTGTTGAGTTGGTAGGCCAAACATTCGTGGGGGTTTCTGCTCCAACGGGGTCAGGTAAAGGTATTGGTTTTGTTTTACCTAACTTAGTTAACTATTCTGACTCAATAGTTTGCCTAGATATTAAACTTGAAAACTTTATTAAAAGCGGAGGGTTTAGACAAAAATCCGGGCAAGAGGTTTTTTTGTTTTCCCCTGATGGCTATGCAGTAACAGAAGAAGATAGGCAGACCGGAACGCTACGCTCTCATCGATATAATCCGTATCATTACGTGAGAAGACAAGAGGCGTATAGAGTGGGTGATACGCTTATTTTGGCAAATACGCTTTATCCTAATTTGGGGGGGAAAGACAGTGTTTGGTCTTCAAGTTCAGCAAAGTTATTTTTGGGCTTATCTTTGTGGATGCTCGATACTGAAACTCGTACAGGTCAAGTGCCTACGTTGCCGTATCTACTTAAAATTGTTGGTATTGAAGGCGGTTTAACTGCTTGGATGAAACGACAAGTAGAAGAGGCTACGGTCAGTGATGAATGCTTACGTGAGTTTAATACCTTCCTTACTTTTCCTAAAGATACGCAAGGCTCAATACTGACTAACTTTACTGCGCCATTGGGTATTTATAGCGACAGCACCGTTGCTAAAGCGGTAAGCGGTAACGACTTTGATTTTAGAGACTTACGTAAAAAAGGCATTTCTCTATATGTTGGTGTTCAACCGCCAAATAAAAAACGCTTTGAAGGTTTGCTCAACCTCTTCTTTGAGCAATTAATCAATGAAAACACAAGAGTTACGCCAGAAGTCGATACATCATTAACTTATCAGCTTCTAGCTTTACTTGACGAGTTCCCGGCTTTGGGGCGAGTTAATCAGATAAAAGAATCGATAGGTTTTACTCGTCAATACAACTTGCGTTTTGCTTTGATTTATCAAGACAAATCACAGCTCGAAGATAACGCGCTTTACGGGAAGTCGGGCGCAGAAAATATCATTTCAAACCTTGTCTCAGAGGTTATTTACCCGCCTAAAAAAGTAACTCAACGAGTAAAAGAAATTTCTGAATCGTTGGGATATAAGACCGTAAAAGTTAAATCAAACTCGGTTAACAAAGGCCAAAAACTATCAAAGGGAGAAAGCACAAACTTACAACGTAGGGCGTTAATGATGCCTCATGAATTGGTTGAACTTGGATATGAGAAACACGCTAAAGCCGATATAGGTACAAGGGTGATGATGTTCAAGGAGAATCAACGAGGTTTCATTATGGATAAATTGATTTCATTTGATGAACCTGTATTCGTTGAACGTATCGAGTATTCAAAACAACATATCCCGTCAGTCCCCTTGCTCTAAATATTCTAATATGGTGATACAAAATGAAAAGTTTTGTTCTTGGATTTCTAGTTACAGTCGTAGCTAGTACATCAACCTATACCCCACCTGTCTATGCCGCTAGTCAAAGTGATTGCTCTATTTGGTTATGCTTACCATTTGGCTTCCCTAGTGGATGCAGTGACGCCAAGAAAGCGTTTAAGAAGCGAGTGAAGCGTTTAAAACCACCATTGCCTAGATTATCTTCATGTTTAATTAATGGGGGCGGCAATCAATCAACAAATGACAATATCACCTCTGTTGATGGTAAGGCAGCTTATGTACCTTCTTACAAAGTATGTAACCAATGGAAAGAGAGGCAATACGGGCGTGAATCAAGTCGTTATTGCGTTGGATATAAAACGATCCCGACACACGTTGTAGAAAATACCACCTGTCGTAAAAACTACGATAGAGATAATCGGTTACGGTCTACTACTCCTACAAATTGCAGTCAAACGATCCGTTATGTACGTATGTTGATGGATGGCAAACCATACGGTGCAACCTACTATTTCGATAATAACGGTAATGAATTTAAAGTCCCTTAGATAAAATTAGGAAACAAATATGTTAAAAAAAATTGGTGTTATCTTACTTGGCACAATGGCGCTTCCTGCTTTCGCTTCAAATTGTGTCTTAATGAACTACCAAGAAGGTGACGTAGTTAATGTTCAAACGTCCTCTATGCTTGGTACACGTATTCAATTACCCGCTAACCTTGTCAAACCCCCTGTTATCACAAACGCTAGACTATGGGACGTAGGCGGTGATATTGGATCAAGTCAAATTATGTTAGCTCCTAACAGCGAGGATAAAGCCGGGGCGGGAACGATGGTGTTTGCTTTTACCGATGATGGCAAGGTTTACGATATTCTCGCCACACGCACTACAAACAAAAATCATCAACCTTGCGTCATAGTAACTAAGAAACGAAAGTTTTCATTTGTTCCGCAAGTGACATTGAAAAAACCTGAACCAAAACCCGTGGCACTTTCACCTAGTCATAAGCAGGTAGTTAAGAGTACAGAAAAAGCATTAGATGATTATCGGACTCAAATTTTTACCCGTTACGATTGGAAATCGGATTCAAGTTTCTTTGGTGATGATGTGGTATCGGACATTTATGATGATGGTCGAAGTACCTACATTCGTTTAAATAAGCCGAATCAGAAAGGGTTAACGGTCAAAGCTAAGATAAACGGGGAAGTGAAAAATATCCCAACAATAGCTAAGAGCAATATGTTGGTTAGCGTTTCTGGTGTTTACTCAGATTTTGCAATAAAGGTAGGCAACACAAACATAACTGTTACTCGCTAAACCCTCCCCAAAAGAAAAACAATCATGATTAAGTTCATTACCGATATTAAACATCCGGATGAACCCGACATATTAACTCCTTACAAACAAAACCCCCTTTTAATCATAAGCCTTGAAGGGCAGCTATTACAGCGTTTTGAACCGCCTCTAGACGGTTGGACTCATGATGCATTATGCGCTGTAAATGAAAGCTGTAGTTCTTCGATTAATGATCTAGGGGCTGATGCGTTTTTAGGTAAACAATGGGTGGGTTCAACTGAGGTCTAACTTTACAAAGGATAGCCCGTGAGAAAATTTCTAATGATTGCTGCGCTCGTAGCAACTCCTTTTGTTAGCGCAAAAAACCCAACAAATATTGATCCTTTACAGGTCACGGTTAGGACTGTTTATCCGGCGCACGTTAACACAGTCGATAGAGCCGTTAGGTGGCTTATCGAACCTACAGGGTACACGCTGCTAACTGAACATCCCGCGCCTGACACCGTTACAAAAGTCTTGGATAAGCCGATAGCCGATAAAGCTAAATTAAATCGAGTGATGCCAGTTATTGATGCAATCCAATTATTGATAGGCGAAAAAAACACGATCATTTTGGATAAAAAGAATCATCTAATCACCTTTTCAAAAGGACATTAAATGCGATATTCAAAAAGCTTTGTAGTTATGGGTATCTTGTTAATTGGTGGATGCCAAACCACAGCAAAAACGGGAGAGTATTTTGAAGTTGAAAAGCTAAACGTAATTGAAAGAGATCTTACAGTTAAATCTGTTTCAGCGTCAAAAAAGACTTCACTGACAAATCCAAATCTATCTAAGAATGTGGGTAAAAACACTTCTGTTACGGGAGGTGAAGTTAACAAATCTAAGAAAGCATTAGCCAAACCTAAACGTTCCTCCTCACCAAATAAGCAACTCCCAAGCACCAAGAAAATAGTTCAACGCTCATATTACATCTACAAAGGTGAAACGTATAAACACGCTATAAGCCGTTGGTTTAACCGTTCTGGTTATGATGCCGTTGCATGGTCAATTGGAAAATCAATGGAAGAAAAGCTTAATGGTACTTCCCCTCTAAAAACCACTTATACAGGTAGCTTTCCTTATGTAATGAGTCAGTTGTCCTACAAGTTAGCAGAGAAAGACAATCAACGATTCTTTATCTCTATGGATAAGCGACTAAAGATGGGGGCGGTTCACGAATGGCAAGACCGTTACGTGAAAATCATTAACGTTCACGGTGATACTTTGCAGGATACCGTAAGAAACCTTGTTACTGATTATGGGTGGAATTGGGATGATAAACAAAGTTGGAGAAGTAAGAACAACTTTGCCGGGTTCGCTATTTCTTTCCCTATAGTGTCGCCAGTTGATGATATTGGATTTGCACTAAACCAATTGTTAAATAATCGCTCGGTTCGCGCTGAGTACCATGATGGTACTCGTACAGTATTCATCAATGATGATATTTGAGGTCAATCATGAATAAAAAAGTTTTATTGTGCTTGGTTGCTAGTGTGTTGTTATCTGGCTGTGTTTCTCAAACATACAAAGACAGAACAGCCGAAAACAAAAGCATTTACAAAGAAATAAATGAAAAAACAAGCAACAAACAGGTATATGACAAGGCAATCAGCATCAAGTTACCTCCTTATGTTGAAGCTGCATTTGATGATGTATCAGAACCTGACTGGTTATCTGAGCGTGTTAATTACAGTGTTAAAGGTGCGAAAGTCAGTGAAGTTTTACAACAAATCTTAAACGGTCGCGGTGGTGATAAACCAATTGAAATCATTTACGGTGAAAACGTAGATCCACGAAAAATCGTGTCGCTCCACTTGGCAGATGGGACGATAAAAGAAGCGTTAAATTTGCTTACAACTGATTCCGACTACGGTTACGTATACAGTAGAGATAAAGTTGAAGTTGAACAATACATCAGTAAGACGTTTAACATTAAAGTGCCGCCCGGTGTTTACACTGCTCAAATGGGCAGTCAAGGCAATAAAGGGGAAGGGGAAGGTGCTCGCGTTGAGGGGCAATACATCAACGTTAAGTTTGAGAGTGAAGACCTGATAGCAAAAGTTGAAGCCAATATTCTCAGCATCTTAACCAACAAAGAAACGCAAAATAACGGAACAACCGTTACTAAAGTTGATGGTTCAGTTAGTGCTATTAGTGGCTTGTCTTCTATTCGTGTAAAGGCTAGTCCATCACGAATGATTAAAATTCAAAACTACATTGATACTATTCAAGCGCAGCTATCCAAACAGGTAGTGCTTGATTACCAAATATTAGAATTTAGATCTAACGCAGGAGAGGAGCGCGGGGTAGACCTTAACCTAGTTAGGGATATTGGCGAAGGTACTTTAAAGTTTGTTACACAAGGTACGAGTTTATATTCTAGTTCAACATCATCGGGGTACGGCTTCAGTTTTACAGGGGTAAATGGTTGGGATGGTACAACAGCATTCATTAAAGCGTTAGAGAAACAAGGAAGCGTTAGTCTTGCTACCCCTGTAACTCAGTTAGCGTTAAACAATATCCCTGTAAGAGTCACACAAAATAAAAATATCCCTTACATTTACAGCATCAAATCTATTGTTGATGAAGGCGTTATATCAAGTGATATCGAAAGACGAGAAGAGACCGTAGGTGTTGATTTAGCATCAGTAGCAAATGTGCAATCTGATTACGTCTGGTTACGTGTGGCCGGGTCATTAAAATCTATTATTGATGATACAACAGAGGAAGTGGCAGATACTAAGTTACGTTTTCTTAGCACTCGTAAGTCAGACATTAACTTCACAGGAAAAATGAAGTACGGACGTACTTACATTATTTCTCGCGTCTCTCAAACTCAAATTACAAGCGGCCTTACAAAAAATTTCGGCACTCACTTAATAGGCTCAAACAGCGCAGACAAAGAAAATGTTGAAACATTGATTCTGTTAACCCCTCGGAGGTTTGAACAATGATTTCCATCCCTAAAAAAGCTGACAGAATAATTTGGCCATCATCCAAAAAATTAGATTTTGAAGATAATGAATATCTAGCTGTTTTTACTAGGGGTGATAAACAAGTTGTCTACAAGTCCAAAAACAAAGTTGTTTGTTTAGGTGAATTTGCAATTGATAACTTGAATATTGATTCTAATTATTGGGTGTTAATTTACGAGCTATCAAAAGGCTACTACTACGCAGCGGTTGTTGATAAAAACGTAGTAATAAGTGAAGAGTTAGGAACTCTTGATGAAGTCAAAATGATTGTTAACTATGACATCGAAAATGCTGATTTTGTCGCCACTAACAGATCATTAAAGCTAAAAAGCGAAATGAAAATTGAAGATATTCCGCTAGATTCAATCAGTGAAATTTATTTCACTTCGCTTGCCCCGGCTTTAGAAAGGCAAAAGAAAAAGCGCACCTTACGAACTGTGGCAATTGGTTTTGCAGTAGCGGTTACGATTCTAGTAACCGCTTTTAGTTACGAGCCTAAAAAAACGGTAATAACTAAAAATATCGACATTTACGATAATTACAAATCTGATATATCGCAGCAGATAGACGCTCATCACGCCCTGAACCAAGCCGCTATCTTGTTTTCAAAAAGTCTATTGTTTCCTGATGGTATGGAATTAGATTCAATTGAAAAAGAAGGGCAATCATTGGTGATGAAGTTTAACCACGAAAAGGTAAAAAAGACCGTCTTTTATCAGTGGTTAGAGCTAAACCCACAAATGAAAAAAATATTACGTGATAATCAATTTAAGTTGGACTTGAAAGGCAGTTCTGATAAGTGGCTAACTCACATTATCCCTTTTAATGAACTACCTGAATTTGTTCATGACTACACATTAGATTTAGGAGCGAAAGAAGTAAAAATAGATGATCTTGTCACTAACAAAAATTACATTCAAAAATCAATGAATGTGAGATTTACTTCTGATGAGTTTGCAAAGCTTTCATTGCTTTCAAAGGTTTTGAAAAACAAACCATCATTTTTAACCTCCTTAAAGATTATCCCCGTTAAAAAAGCAACTGGTTTATCAAACATAAACCTAAGCTTAACATTCAAAGGAAAAAACAATGAGTAAGCCTAAATTATCGGTGGTCATTTCCTTGATGGTGATTACTGGTACGGTCTGTTTTTTTGCTTATGACACATTCGCAAAAAAGCCTAGCCGAAACGTTACAAACAACAGCAGCGAAAACTTGGTTACATACAAAACTGACGTAGTTGAAATTGAAGGGGCAACGTTACCGGGCATTGAAATTGATGAAAAGTCATTGGCTCTTATCCAACACTCAACATCAATCGCTTTAAATGGAATGGAAACAAGATTGTTGCAATCGCAAACCGATCTAAACGTGGCGCAAAACAACCTTGATGAAAGTGCTCAAGCCAATAAAGATGGAACAAGCAAGGTTACAGATTCAATCAAAGTGGTTAACTCTGATACCATTTTGACCATTCAGAATGATCTAAAAGATTATGAAAAATCTAGTGATTCTCCTAGTGAAAAATCTAGCCCCTCGAATCTCTCAATATCAATAAAATCAATTTTAATCCCCAACAATGGCATAGCATCAGCTTCTGTATCGTTTAACGATAGTGGCTTTATGTTGGTGAAAGAAGGTTCTGTATTTAATGGCATTAAAGTTATCAGTATTGAATCAAATAAAATTGTAACGTCTAAAAATGGCAAAGAATCAACAGTGGTTTTTACTAACTAAAGAGATTTCATTATGGGCGCAGAAAAAATAATCTTAGATGATGGTTTAAAAGACATTTACTTTAAGAGCAAACACAAACGAGTGATTGCCATTAAAGCAAATGGTGGGAGCATTCTCTATGCCGAAAATAACCCTGATGTAAGAGATGTAAGAAATTACATTCGTAATTCAGAATCATTACTCGACGGTAAATACTTCGGGCAAACCTTAAACATTAGAAAAGTAACTCAAGTTGAGTTAGATGAATGGTTTGCCGAAGTTTCAAACGAGAAAGAAACTGAAACAGAAACACAACGAGAATATGAAATTTCTCGTAAGTTAAGGGAATTACTACAATCCGCAGCTACAGCGGGCACGTCTGATATTCACGTTGAAATCTACAAAAACAAAACCTTAGTATATTTTCGAGTTGATGGTCACAGGGTTGTCCACCAAGACATCCCGGATGCAACTCTTGGTATTCGTATTACAAGTCATATTTTCATGACTAAATCAAAAGATAAAGAAGGCGATTTTAAAAAAACCAAAGTGAACAACGGTAACATTGAAGAAAGTTTAGTTGTAAAAGGCAAAGAACGAACTACGCGATGGCGTTGTGCTTGGTTGCCAAGTGCGGAAGGTGGAAAGCTTACTGTTCGTTGGTTAGATTCTGCCGAAAAAATTCCCACCTTAGAAGATCTGAATTGGGAGCCAGAACATATACGACTAGCCGAATCATTTCTTGTCAGTAATTCGGGTTTATTTTTGATGGCAGGTCAAACGGGATCAGGCAAGACAACAACACTTGCTGCGTTGATTGAAAAAATTGATAAAGCTAACAGTGTTCACTCATTAGAAGATCCACCTGAATTTAAACTAAATGGCGTTGTTCAAACGCACACACAAGCGCATGTAAGAATTGCTGATGACTCTGATGAATACTTA
Source organism: Vibrio sp. R78045 (assembly GCF_042466085.1). Taxonomy (NCBI): domain Bacteria; kingdom Pseudomonadati; phylum Pseudomonadota; class Gammaproteobacteria; order Vibrionales; family Vibrionaceae; genus Vibrio; species Vibrio sp. R78045. The sequence continues at coordinate 12,264 of NZ_JAXHBS010000006.1, read as the reverse complement.
GATCAAAGCTATTACGCAAAAGCTCTTTTACGTCATGATTCAGACTTTGAATTACATGGTGAAACGAGAGAGAAAAACGGTGCGTTACAAGTTTTCCGTAAGGGCGAAACAGGACAAAAGGTTTTTACAACGGTTCACACTTCTAGTGCTATCGGTATTCCTGTCACTTTTATTGAACAGTTTTTCCTTACTCCATCCTTAGTGTCTTCACCGGGATTAGTTCGCTTTTTAGTGTATCAAACACTGGTTAGAAAGCTTTGTCCACACTGCTCATTATCTTTACAACAAATCCAAAATGAACCCGAAAAATTTAATCATGTTGATGTTGAACATATCGAATCTAGTTTTGGGGAGCTTGTTGAAAGTGGCAAATTATCAAACGACCAAGTTAACAACATTCGATTTAAAAACATTAATGGTTGTGATCATTGTGATGGTGGTGAAAAGGGGCGATTACCGTTAGTCGAAATGATTGTCGTTGATGATGATGATAGGGAATATTTCAAATCGTGTGATTTTCTGTCGTGGAAAAAACATCTCTACAACAAGGGATACAAAGATGTAAAAGATCATGCGCTGCTTAGATTAGGTCGAGGTGAGATTGATTTGTTCACAGCAGAAGAGCGTATAGGGACGCTTGTGATGAAACAATCAGCCAGTATTTATAAGAGGATACTAGATGGTTAGTAATAAGTTTGTCTCTTTTTTAAAAAGTTGGATTAACTCCATTTATTCCGAACAAAAAAAATTGTGGAAGTGGCCAAGGAAAAATCAAATAAAGACATTAAAACAAATGTCTTTATTAATGAAAAACCACGTCTACTTAAATGACATTGCCACAATTTTTATCGATTTTGGCTCAAAGAAAGAAAAGGAAATTGGTAAAAAAATAAGTGAAGTATCTACTGAAGGTTACGGACTTGATAAAGCATTGAAAGATGATTTGTCACAAAGTGCGTACGAGTCCCTTAGTGCCGGTGTCTACTCGGACAATCCAATCCCCGGCATTGATAATGCCGTAAATTCACTTGAACTAAACCAGTCCATGACAGGGAGTTTAATGTGGGAGTTTGTCAAACCGATGATTGGTGTTGTGATTGGTGTCTCGGCTCTAGTCGGTTACAGCGAGTTTTTCGTTCCCAAAATATTACCTATGTTGCCTTTGCATCGCTTCCCTTGGATTGGCGTATTTGTCAACGATATGGGGATATTTTTTGGTGAATATGGGCTGACTATATTTACCATAGTTCTTGCGGTACTAACTGGGGTTTTAATCTCATTACCGATATTTACGGGGAAACACCGGGCAATGGTGGACAACTCGATAATCTATCGTCAATACAGAATTTTAGTTTCAACATCTGCGTTGCAGTCACTATCAAATCTAAAAAGGTCGAAAGTCTCTTTAGTTGATTCACTAAAAAAAATTCGTGATACATCACCGCCTTACGTGGCGGGTCATTTTGAAAAAATGATTAATAACCTGGGGGAAGGAGCAAGTGGTAAAGACGGAGATAACTTAGGCGTTGTAATGGATACTGGATTACTCCTAAAAGACCAAATTCAACTGTTGAAAATGTTAGGTAGTAAAACCGATCACGGCACAGTCTTACAATCGAGTGCTGATATTCATCAAAACAAACTTGAAACTGAAATTTCAATAATTAAACACATTGGTAATTCAACTTTAAAAATCATTGGCTTTGCCTTGGTTTCATCAATTTTAGCTGCGGTAGCATTAGTTGTTATCGAAGTCGCAATAAACATCAATATAGGATAACTATCATGAAAAATAATATGAAAACAAAACGTAACCAGAAAGGCTCACTAACACTAGAAGGAATGCTAATTGCTGCCGCTATTGTCGGGGCTATTATCCTCATCATATCAACAATCCCACGCATTCAATACAACATGAACCTTAGTGAGCTACAAAGCCAAGTTTCGGAACTAGGGTCAGCAGGTGTTAAAGCTAAAAAACGTCGCCCTAACTACGCGACAATAGACTTAGAAATGCTGTGTGATGATAACTATCTTGGTGATGAATATTGCTCAGGTACACCGGGACAAGCTGTTAACTCTTTCGGTGGTGATCTGGACTTCAACGCTAACGCTACCAATCCGGGTTTACGTGACATTACGGTTACGCTGCCTAGTGACAACACCCGTATTGCTGAAATTGCCGATACCTTGGCCTCACAATCGCGTGAACGTTGCGTACAAGCTGATGGTTGTACAACACTTTCCGTTGTCGGTTCAACCATTACTGTGACAATGTAACGATGCTGATAATTGACTTTAAATTAAAGGTACTAATATCACTCACGATAACGACCTTTTTTTTAGGGTCAGTTATTCCCCGCTTTTATCAATCTTATGAAAGGGCTGAATTATCAGGTAACGTATCTGAATTGTTAGATGCGGCAGAAGTTGAACTAAAACTAGCTGAATCTCGATCTGTTTGCCCTATCAATAATATGACAATTTCCATTGTCGATTTGGTAACAAATGGCCAGTTAAACAACAGTTGGTTAGATCAAACTCGCTTTTCAGTTAGTGTTCAATTTAGGTCGATTATCGGAGTATCCGGTTTAACCATCAAAAAGCCGTCTTACATCGAGGTTGAATACCGACCTTCATCAAATAAAGATTGGGCGTTTTTATCTGGCATTGCCGATAGAGTTAGCGCTCAAAGCCTTTTCTTTACTAAGCGTATCAATTCATCATTTTCATCAGTTAACAGCTATATAGACCGAGCAACCGGGTGTGAGGTGAACTAAGCAAAACTGAATCTAAATTCTTAAAGGAAATTCCACTATGAAATTTATTCATAAGGGCAAGCAATCAGGTTTCGGGGTTTTAGAACTCCTTTTAACGACCGGAATTTTAACTGTTTTGATATTAACGAGTTTACCTTCCATTCAACGCTATCAAGAAAGACAAGCGGCTGAAACATTTAAGAATCAAGTGGTTTTTCTTTGGGAAGCTATAAAATCGTATCAAGCTGATAGGTACAACGTAGGAGTTCCATTCAACGATATAAGCTCCTTACCCGCCTCATACGATGATCTTGTCCCTAATTACATACAAACATGCTCTAACGCTGACAATATCGCGGGACGCTGCTCTCGTGCTGATTTAACGCCTATGGGTGAAACAATCACTATGCAACGTGAAAACATCTTAATAGGAGGAGGGCAAACTGTACCGGGGATGCTTTTAACTATTCCCTTTGGTGCTGAACCATCTGAAAGCATCAGAAACACTTATCGTGCAGTATTAGCCGACCTTCCAAATGGAGTGTATGACGAAGGGGATAATAAGCTAGAAATTCGTTTTGGCCGCGTGGGTAGCGAGGTTGAACATCAAGCCTTGCTTGCTAGAGATGGCACAACCACATTAACGGGGGATTGGGATGTTGGTAATAAAGCTATTTTAAACGCTTCAATGGTTACGGTACGCGGTCAGAACGGCAATCAGATTAGGGTTGATGGTGGAGTAGTGCACAGCTATAGCTCATATATTGATGGTTCAGGAATTGTAGTACCTAAAAGCAATTTTACTTGCCCTACAAACTTAAACCAAGATGTTCAAGCGAACATAACAGGGATCAAATCGCATGGTTCTTACGAATATTTAGCGGTTGGTGAGCAAAAACTAGAAGTCAGTGATTCAGGAGGTAGATTCAACATAATTCTTAAGTACAAAGCTAAACGTAAACGTCGAGGTAGTACGACTGACAAAGGTGCGTGGGGTAATTTCTACACGGGATGGGTCAATATCTCTTATCTATGCACGCCATAACCACAACCAAAGGAGAAACATATGATCCACATGAAAAAAATCATCTTTCTTGTAATGTTGTTATTTTTTCAATCAAGTTTTACAGCTAGTGCCATAACTGCATCAGATGCAGTTGCACAATCAAAACAAATAACACGACCAAGCGGTATAAAATCGCCTAACTCTTACGGAATATCCACATCAACGGTAAGAGAAGCGCAAACATCAGTACCAGTGAAAAAGCTGAACTTTGTAGAGATTTCAAGTGGTGGGGAATCAACGTCCGTAAAAACCATAAACTTGAAACCTACAAGCACATGGATTTGTGCATTAAGTAAAGCGTCCGGCTTTTACGGTCGAGGATTGAAAGGACTAGACGCACAAGTATATCAGTCTGGTGGGTGGTGGAAACTAAGGTCGGGTAGAGCAGGTTGTGGCGGTTGTGCTCTCGCAACTAAAGCAATTTGTTGGACTCGATAGTAGAACATCTGTTTATATTATATTATATTGTCCGTACCTTTAGGAACGGACATTTTTCATGAAAAGACTAAGCAAAGACGAGTACAAAAAAGCCATTACAGATAAAGGGTGGAGTCTTACAGAAGTAGCTGAAAGGTGGGAGTATAAGTCTAGCGTTAGAGTTCATCAAATAGCTAATGATGAAAATCGAGCTATTAGATGGGATGACATGGTAAGAGGATTACCACAAAAAAAGCTATAATATATTATAAAGTCACATTGACACCCGTTATTATAATATATTATAATAACCCCATCATCTAAGGAGATCTAAATATGAACAACTTTAAACTTACGGCTCTTACTTTTGCATTATCTGTAGCGTCTACATCTAGCTACGCTATCGTTGATGGCTCTAACCTTAACTGGCAAGAAAATGAAAACATTGTAGCTTCATCTTGCACTGGTTTGGTAATCGCTAATAAGTTCATTTTAACGGCAGCGCATTGTGAATATGAAAACAATACTAACCACTTTTCAAATGGTGATGCGGTCGATGCAACAAATCAAATTTTTCATCCCCAATATCAAAAAGGGATTTTAGAGTATAGTGATTTTTCTTTTTGGGTTGTTCCAACAACCCCGCGAATTGAGAAAATTGATTTTCTAAACCCCCTTCTAGTGATCCCCGGTGATGTTCTTAGACCTACTGGTTTTGGTGGAACTGGACTTGATTTAAATCAAGCCACAATGAACGTTGTTCCTAATGAATCTGCTGATGAATACCCAACAATTAAAATGTCATTTACTGGTAACGGTCACACGACAGAAGGTGATTCTGGCGGTGCTAACTATGACGACAACGGTTTTGTGGTTGCCCTAACTTCTGCGGGTAACGGTACAGATACATATTCTGCGATGTTACATGGTGCTGCGGATTGGATTCTAGAAACGGTTAATGGTTGGCACTATCAGACAGGTGTGACGGTTAGCAATGGTGAAACAAAAACCATCAAGGTTCAATCACTGCACACTGGAACAACCAATTTACTCAACACAATTTATACTGACGGTGACGCCAGTATTGATACGGCCTCTATTACATGCGAATCACCAGAAAGCGTACCTAGCGATTCATCAGCGGTTAATGAGTTTGATATTTGTACACTGCAAGTAACTAGTAACGGTGGTCATGGCTTTATCTACTTAACTGATAGCGAGAAGGTAGAAGTTAATGAACCTGCGGATGTCATTAACCCTGAACCAGAACCTAATACTGGTGGTGGTAGTGGCGGTTCAACTAGTATCTTCTCACTTCTAGCGCTAGGTGCTTTCGGAATTTTACGAAAAAGAAAGCTGACAAAATAATGCAAACAAAGGGCAGTATTCACGTACTGCCCTTTTTGGTGGTCACATGAAAATAAAGCATAGGCTTGGGGTTGATAGTCTACTACTGAGCAAAATTAAATTTAAAGCCATGATTACGGTAAAAGTCACTATATTGATTGCTTTGGGAACACTCACACTAAAGACAATATTTATACCTAACATCCCTTTAATCGGCACACTGACTAATCAAGAAATTGCTTCAATATTACTTCTGGTTTCCGTACTTACTTTTGCAATTATCAAAATACCTTATCACTTTCTTTTCACCATAAATGACGATGAATCTAGCGTTGAACTCCCTTTGATGGTGACGGAAATTCACAAAGACAAAATATCTTTTCACCTGATAAACCCATTTGATATCGGCTCGAATAAAGCAACACTATGCAATGAACTTAGATCAACTTGTCATTCACTAAACAATCTTTATGGATACTGTGATTTTACAATCAGCACCCCTAGCTTCATAGGTATAGACGGCAATAAAAGAAAGGCCATTTGTAAGCTTGCAGAACGTACAATCAAATTTAAAAAGGGGGTCGATGTTACGAATCGTATTATAGCCAAGCCTTGGTACAACTTAGGTAGGTTTACCTTAATATTAAAATCCATGCTTAGAACCAGAACGGTTAATACAAGGTACTTTTATGAAATTAACGCAAAGCTCTAGCTTACTTATGATCGCGCTATCTTGTTCGTCCATGGCATCAGATAAAGCCCTGTATGTACAAATGGAACAAAACCACAAGATCCCTAAAGAAGTTCTCTACTCATTAGCTCTAACGGAGTCGGGAATTACCACTAACGATAAAGTTTTTCGCCCTTGGACATACACTTTAAATTGGAATGGTAACGACTACCGTTTTAATGACAAAAAAACCGCTTGTAAGGCTCTCACAACGATCATTGATAAAACTAAGGCCGTTGATATAGGTGAAACTCAATTGCATTGGAAATATCACGATAAGGCCGTTGAATCACCGTGTGATTACTTCGATCGAGAAACTGCACTTAACCGCACCTCTACCGTACTAAAATCGTGCTATGAAACAAAAAAAAATTGGGTTTTAGCAGCAGGATGTTATCACCGCCCGGCAGGAGGAAAACTAGCTGATGATTACATGAAAAAGTTTGCTACAAACTTAGAAACCGTCTTAGGCCAACAATGGTAATAAAAGGAATCTACATGGATATATTATCCGTACCAAATATAAATTTAATGTACGCCAGTTCATTTCAAACCTTAGAAGACATCGCAAGAACAGAAGCTTGCAAAGGCAAGTATGTTCACTGTGCTTTTCCATTCAAAACGTATAAGCAAATGAAAAATCCACTAGAACGGGAATTAAAGAAAATGGGGTGTAGTGGGCTTTGGTTTAGTGGTGAAGGGCTAATAGAATTGCGGGGCTAATTGAAGCATTCCTATTGCCTTGTCAAAGATGGCAACAGAAATGTAAAAACCTCGATTAAATGTGATTTTATTTAATCCTGCTTAATGCGCCATCGATACAAAAGCAACAGCATAAAATAATGACCGGTTCGACCGATTTTTACACTTTTGTGAAGCGGAACAGCAAGAAAAACAGAATAAAACTCCATATTAAAAAAGGCTGCTCAGAGGCAGCCTTTTTTTTTCAAAACCATTGTCACCACGCCAGTTTTACCAAAAATCATATCAACCACGTTAGCTAATCGCGACCACAAATCTAAGCTATCAAAATTATGATAGCATCTGCAAGCGCTATTTTGATAGTGTCAAATCTAGCTTAAATCATAGATATAAATAACTATGCTCGAGCAATAAATGCTTGTGGCCAACATAGACAAAAACAACTATGCTGCAGCTATAAATTCATTGGAGGGGTTATGGGGTATTTAGGTTCAAAAGCTGCAAGTGGAGCATATCAAGCAATCATAGCGAATATGCCTCCGCATGAAATTTACATTGAAGCTTTTCTTGGTACGGGTGTAATTTTCAATAAAAAACCGCAATCTATACACTCAATTGGAATAGAACTGGATGAATTAACCCTTTCAGAATTTAGCCCCAATTACCCAATTGAGCTACACAATAAAGACACGTTAGATTTTCTAACAACATTCCATTTTCAGAACCCGGTCAACACTTTTATCTATGCAGATCCTCCTTACCTCCCTACAACAAGAACCTCAAGCAAACGCTATAGAAAAGAGCTTACGTTAGATCAGCATGTTCAACTACTAAATCAATTCAAAGAGCTATCTGGACGCGGAATCAAAATAATGATCTCTGGGTATCCATCCGAATTATACGACTCACTATTAACTAACTGGCGAACATATGAATTTAACGTAATGACACGCGGTGGGGTTAGAAGAGAAAAGTTATGGATGAACTACGAAGCAGATAGTCTGCACTGGTCAACTTATGCAGGGGTTAACTTTACCGACCGACAGCGCATTAAACGAAAAGCCCAACGATGGGCGAAAAACTATCGATCATTAGATCCAAATGAAAGGCTTGCAGTATTGGCGGCAATGATGGAAATAGAATAGACACAATTGACTATGTTGGCCACAGGTCAAAATGAGGTGGTGTACAACATTACACTAGATGTGAATTTAACATAAATTACGTAATGCGCATAAAAAAAAGGGATGATTTTCGGATTGTACATTAAAAGCTAGATATAGTTTCCCACAACTATATCTAAAAGTTGGCATTTTGATAGTAAGTGCTATCAAAAAAATGCTTGCAATACTATCATGTAATTGATAGTATATATTCATGGTCAGAAACGACCTAGTTCTTTAACAATGTGAGGTGGTTATGAGTGAGGGCAACAATGCTACGCCTGTCACGTCTGAGCTTGAAAAGGCACAGATACGAGGTATTAACTCAGAGATACGCTTAAAGACGTTTGGCTTTTGCCAACGTTGGCTTATAATCTGGTTAACTATTGGCGGTTTCATCAAATTAGACTTAGCTAAGGAGGTGATTTCATGGATAAGTGGATAGAGAATCACATGATGCTGACTTCTGTTGTTATCATGGTTTCAGGTTTAACTTTAGGCTTCATCCTCTTCTAAAATAAGCCCCTTATGGGGCTTATTAACATTCAGAATCAAATGCACCCAAACAACAAACAACTCAAATTAATCCTAGAGCACCTTTTTAAAAGAGAGGAGCAAAGGCAGTTAGTAGAAGCCGTTTTAAGCAATAAGGTTTCATCTGTATATGAGGCTGAAAAACGGTTTGGAATTTCACCCAACACAGGAACCCGACACATAAAAAAGTACGAGAGTCATATCGAGTATTTAAAAAGTATCGGTTTCAAGCTGTAACAATTAATCACCTCACTAGCCCACTGTTTACAGTGGGTTTTTTATTATCCAAATAAGGGGAAATTCATGTCAGCTTCTAAAGTTAGTGAACTATGTAGTGAAATAGCCGCTTCTCGCAATGTTGCGGATATTGATAATAAGATTGAACAACTCAAAGTTGAACTTGGTGATCGTGATGATTTAGGTTTACTTGGTACTGCACTCGAAATGAGAAACGCTGCCCTTGAGTTTGAGAATACTATCGAAAATGCGAACGCTACCGATAAAACTAACGTTGAGCTTCAAAAGAAATTTGGTTTGAAGTGCAACTTCAAAGCCTAGGGGGGAAATATGCCGATCCCGACCACTGCGGAATTATTGAAAATTCTTAGTCACTTAAATGAAAATTCAGAAGTAAACAAGAAGTCAATTGAAGCACTCTATGACGCATACGAGCGCGGTTTTGATGATGCTAACTGTGGTTGTGATAGTGGCTATCCTCACAACCATGCAGCACTCGTTGCGGCCTATCAATTAGGTTTTCAACGTAGCAAAGATAACTAGAGGGAATAAACGTGGCAAAAAATACTAAAAACAAGCACGACTTCAAAGACTTCTTGTTGGAGCTAATACCAGAATGTCCGGCTGCACCAATGCGACTAATGATTAAAAGTGATATGGGAATGTCGCTTGAATTAAACAAATCAAGTCAAATCTATTTTCACGCACTTGATGAAGCGGCAGGGCTTAATGTGGTGATGATAAAATTGGATGGTAATACGGTTACTCCGCCAGAAGTTACTTTTGCACTATCAGACGCAGAGCTATTGAAGTTTCAGAAAGCTAGTGCGTTACCAGTTACCCACCTTTAGAGGGAAAAAAGGTTTATGGCGACACTCACTAAACAAGAAAAGGCTTGGTTTAACAAACTTCAAAAGGTACTCAATGAATGCCCTTTTGATGCAAGTGACTTTGATAGTTTTACCATCGGTGATAACGACATTACCGTTTTTAAAAATAAATGTGAAGTCGATGCTCACCATTCAAAATATGAAACGGATTTAGCAATTTCAGTAAGTGAATTAGATGCCGAAGTGTTTGAATTAAAATTTCCGTTTGGCGTTGCTTCGGCAGCAGGATAATGAACTAGGGGGAAAAACGAATATGTCAAAAGATAAAAAACTCATTGAAAAGCTAGAAGAAGCTGAGAAGTTTATCAAGAGTATAAAACACGGGCTTGAGCGAAAAAACAGAGATCAAACTCAGCTTGAAGTTATCAACTCGGACGCGCAAGCACTTGTTGATATTAGCCAAGAAATTGAAATTATCACTCAGTATCTAGAATAAGAGGGAAAGTACGTGATTACAGATACCTATATGTATAACGAGAATTTAACTATTCGCACCAGTGATAAGATAGAACGCTACCCACAAAAAACAGCTGATGGTAACGAAATCGTGGTTGTTTATGTTGACGAGGTTGAATTTAAAGGCGCAGGGGGTAAGTGGTCTAAACAAGGCTTCCGTTGGGCTATTGTAGAGCCTCATTTAACCGAAGAAGAGATCAAAAACTGGCTACTCAATAATGGGCTTTCTACAGTGGCGTTTCTTAGGGGTAAAGATGATTAAAAGTGGTCAAAAAGTACAGGTTTGCATTGATGGTGAACCAACTCAGAACGCGGTAGTTTTAGATCGTATCGAGCGTGACTATGGTGTGGTTTATAAGGTTCAACTCGAAGATAGTAATGAAACAATGATCGTTAACGAATCACAGTTACTCTCAGATCTTAAAGTCGTGTTTGTTGAGTCTGATATTTCGCAACTGAAAGACGCGTCTATTGGTGAATCAGTTGTTAGTAATACTGCTTTCCAAGCCAAGTTAAAGCAAGGAAACGAAGCCTAGGGGAAATGAGCTTATGAAATCAGCATTTGAACCACTTAACACCCTCCTGTTTGTTTGTATGGCTTTAATTACATTGGTGTTTAAGCCAACTGTAACTCAAACAGTATTAAGGCCAGTGATAAACAGCAAACGAAGCCTTTTGGTTAAACTGCGCTTCTTGAGTAAATGGTTTACTAAGCAAGTTCCGTATTTTTCACCTTTTGTATTGTCGGTGTTTGGTTTGGTTTACATGCTATCGGGTGGTGTAGAGGCTGCGGTATCAGTCCTGATTATATGCGCTCTACCAGTGTTGTTACCAAATCCAAGCAACCTATGATTCTAAATCAAATAAAGGCTACTTGTCGTAGCCTTCAATGATTGTCTTTATCAACTATTTTAATGTAAATCCTTTTGTCATATCTTCTGCTTTTGTGGCAATACCATTCGAATCATATTGCTTAGATACTGGCAAGACACCATTAGATTGCTTCTGATCTAATACCCCTTTCTGTACTTCTTCAAGTGAATAGTTTTTTAGGAAATTATCACTTTTCACAATCTTATCTAGTACAGCGGGTTCAACTTTATTCGGTTGCTGTCCGTTAACTGTCACCAATAATTTTGATACTGCATCCGACCATTGATATTTAACATCAAGCTTATCAGTATTTTGACCTGTTGTTTCAACTTGTACGGTCTTCCCTTCAATAGTTTTAATACTCTTATCTATGTGGCGAGAATATTCCTCGCTGTCCTTACAGCCCGATACAATAGCTTTGTGAATGGTGTTGTATGTTTCTGTTCCAGTATGACGCAGTAATATACTCATATGATCGTTTGCAATGGCTTTGTAATCTTTTTGCTCACTACTGTTGATATTAAGCAGCTCAGATTTAACCTGTTCAACATCTGCCAACATTTGGTCAGGTTTAAGCGTTTTGGTTATTGGTTGTTGCTCCAGGTTATCTTGGATAGTCGAACCTGTTACTCGAACTTCCCATTCATTACGCTGAGTCGCTATTTTCTCAGTACCAACCTTAATTCCCTTGCTATTTTTCACGTCAGCTTCAACCGTAACATCACGATGCCCTACTCGCTCAACTTCAACTACATCTCCAATTTTCGCCCCACCCTTTTCAATAGCATCTTTTAAACCAATTCCCCACTTAGTTTCTCCATTACTCAACTCAACAAAGTAACTTGTTTTTGCATCCTTCTCATGAAGATAAGGAGCTTTACCATGTTTAACCAAAGTAACCAATACACTAGTATCTTCTGGTTGCTGCCCTTGTTTTACTGGCGGCAAGATATCAACGGCCTTGTTAACAGCATCCTTGTATTGTTCGCTATGTTCTTTGCCGGACAAAATAGCCTCTTCAACATATTTAAAGCCTACAGTATCTACATGACGATTTAGCATGTTGACGTGCTTCTCTGCTATTTTATGA
>NZ_JAXHBS010000005.1:0-15315 GCF_042466085.1 Vibrio sp. R78045 | reverse complement strand
TGGAGGATTTTATCCAACGTTCGTTAGCCTATCGGGCTATATAACCGGCGCGTGCTAGTCAACAGACAGCGTTCCGGTGGGGTTTAGTGCCTCGATGACAGAATTAGCCTTTCACGCTTAAGCGTGGCAATTTGGCAACAACCAAATTTGCGGCATTATCGCGTTAACCGTTTGTTTTAAATGTCATTTTAAGGTTTATTTATGAGTCTCAAGTATCAGCTTAAAGGCGTGATGATGCACAACAAAGACGGCTCTTTTGAGACTCAAAAAAGTCGCGGGCAGACTCTTTTACTGAGTGCTCAACAGCTTAAAGATGGTGGTTATAATCGTTTAGAAAAGCCGCAGCAACTTAAACAAAAACACATCAATTATCTTGTTGGTCGTTGGCAGTCCGAAGGACTTGCAACGAGCACGATTAAGAATCGCGTTTCGCATTTACGTTGGTTAGCTCAAAAGATAGAGAAACCAACGATTGTCCTCACAAATGAGCAGCTAAATATCGAGAAGCGCGTATTTGTAACGCAGGAGAACAAGAGCAATGAAATTGGACGGACGGGAGCAGAATATTGCAGATGAACACATTCGTGATGCACTTCGACTTCAAGAGCAGTTTGGATTAAGACGTGAAGAGGCATTGAAGTTTAAGCCTGAATTAGCAGCGCGTGATGATAATTACGTAACACTCCAGTCGAGCTGGTGTAAAGGTGGCCGAGAACGCAGTATTCCAATTCTGAAAGATTCGCAACGTGAACTACTCGCTGAATTGAATGCTAAATATCCGACAGGCTCATTAATACATAAGCACATGTCGTACAAAGAGATGCGCGATAAGTACGACAATGCTGTAAAAAGTGTCGGTTTAGGAAAGTGTCACGGTCTACGCCATGCTTACGCTCAAGCTCGTTATGAAGAGTTATCAAGTCGTGAATGTAGCGTCAAAGGCGGTTTGACTCGCGCAGAGCTGACAAAAGAGCAACGCGAAGAAGATTTTGTTGTTCGACTGAAAGTTTCAGAAGAATTAGGGCACAGTCGTGTTGATGTTGTCGCTCAATATATTGGGAGTTAAGAATGCAATTAACCGGAAAGAAATGTCAGTTTAGAGGTCATCGATATGTTTTCCATGAGTATCAAACTATAGGAAGAAAGATTTACGCGATTCTTGAAGATCCTAAGGGAAATATTGATGTATTTCCTATTTTTGATGCGGACGGTAGTTCACAATTCAGTCTACGATTTGATACTAACGATGATGGGTAAATTAACTCGTTTCATCGAATGGCTGTATTCAGATGAAGAATCGAGTAAGACTAGAAATGATACAGCTAAAAACAAACCAGGTTCTGATGAGCTACCTCAAAGCATTAAAGATGCAATTCGCGTCTTAAAACGCTCTGGTTTGGCCTTGCCGTTTGAAGTCTGGGAAGAGTTTGTTGTTGATGTCGTTCGTGATTTTTATAAAAAACATCCAGAAAAGACGGGCGCACTATTGATGACTGCAACATATGCAGTACGTATTCGACGTAACTTTCTATTGCCTCCAGCGTGTGAACCAGAAGACCGAGTTCACCGCGAAATCGTTTGGGTTTATGGTGTGTTTGTTACTCTCGTTCTGCACTATGCTGGTTTGTCATTTTTACAATTGAGTCAGTTATTTAGTGAAGAACCACAGAAAGCTATTACAGCAGATAAAGACTTATGCTCGATAATTGATGAAACGCTAAAAAATCTTAATAGTGATAATGTTTTCGCTGATATCGTTAGACAAGCGTTAGCAGCTCAAGCAGCTAACGTTGAGGGTGCTACAAAAGAAGAAATTAACGCAGCAGCCGAAGCTGCTAGATTTCAAGCGCAAGATTGTGCACATGATGAAGTAATTAACGCTGCTAAAGCTCCTGTGAGCGATTCTAAGGCTGAGTTTTATCTCGATGGTGAATTAGGTGTTGAAGATAACAAAGGCACTTACGAGGCCGCGAGAGCGTTCTTAGAGTGGTCTTTATTGCCTGTTAGTGAAAGCATTCAAGTGTTTGAAGACGGTTCAACGTTCTATGCGTTGCCAGCATTCGCTGAATTTGCAGAAGTAACACAGACAGATAAAGCAACATTGATTGCTGAATTTGAAGCTCTAACTGGACTAGAACCGGTGCGCGCAAAGTTAAAAAATGGGAATAGACACAAGGGTTATCATAAGTGTTAAAATACAATTGATAACAGGAGAAAATTAATATGTATGCTATCAGCTTTGATTTAAGTGTCGCTGCTTTAGAAGATAATTACACGGGTAATAATTACCAGAATGCTTACGGAGATATAAAAAAATTCCTAGGCAATCATGGCTTTACTAGACAGCAAGGCAGTGTCTATTTTGGTGACGACACTGTGGATGCAGTAAAGACAGTTATGGCTGTCAATGGCATGAGTCGCAATTTTCCATGGCTTAAAGATTGCGTTTCAGATATTAGAATGCTGCGTATTGAAGAGAACAATGACTTATCCCCTGCGCTATAAAAAGTACGTCAAATAAAAAAGGAGCTTAAAGCTCCTTTTTTATTATCCTGCGTCTTCAATCGCAAATTATCGCGAGGCACATAAGCAGCCATATAGAAAATATAAAAACAATACGAATAGCCATATCTTGATTTAAAATATTCAAATCAATTTCTAGTATCGGCTTTTCTAATTGTCGTCTTGTAAATTCTCTAATTATTCTAAGTGATACGTCTTTTAAATCGTGCTCTTTGGGCTTTCGCTCTGTAGCCGTTTGTCTATCCAGAAGCGCACAGACGCATCGAGAAAGAACTTTATTCATTAAAGCTCTCCAACAATCTCACGTAACAGCAGAGGCACTGTAATTTGATGGTCGATAGAAAGTTCGACCAACATATCTGCCGTTAGCTGGTCTACATTTCGGCTCAAGCTGGCTAAATATTTGAGCAATGAACGCGGGATCGGTTTGCTAGGAAAAGATTTCTTATAACACTTACAAGCGTGTTGATACGTTCTTAATATTCGCGTTGGTAACGCATAGAAATACTGCACATTATTTAACGTTGCTCCATGAGTGAATAATTCCCTAATTGACGGTGGAACATCTTCAAACAAGACGTCACGTGTTACTATTTTTTGTTGTAATCGGTCTGTAAGGTCATTTAGTAGCTTGTGATAATCAGTGAAATTATATTGCTCGATATTCCTGCCGAACTGCTCAACAAAAAACCTACTGTCGCAATTATGAATTGCGCTATCTAGCAGCGCACGGGCGCATAGTGTAGAGTGATCCATAGCTCACCTTTGTCCATTTAAAGCGTTTGAGTTAGTTCTGATTTGATGTTCCCGCATCAAATCAGAACGCCATATTTAACGGTTCATTTTGTGTGTTTTAAGCGAGCAAACAAAACTAAACCGAATAGAGATAAGAAGCCTAGAGAGCCACCACTACCGCCAGAGCTTGGTGTTGTCGGAGGTGGAACTGGAGTGGGTGTTACAGGGTTAATATCAATCACTTCGTCATTGCTCAAGTGAAGCTGCCCCGAGCCTGTAACTTCTAGCTCATAAGTACACGTATCAAACGCATTGATAACTGCTTGAGTTTGACAAGTACCGCCAAGGATTTGTACATCGCCTGTCGCATGAGCATTCTCAGTCACGCCATTTTGGTGTAATGACTGAATTTTAACAGTCTGAGTGCCCGTGCCTTTGAGCACGGTTGGGTAATGCCAACCGTTCACCGTCTCAAGAATAAAGTCTTTTGAGTAGAATAGATCTGTGATTGAGTCACCACCGAAATGTACACCAATAACTTCGTCACTTGAATTAAACCACGCGCTACCGCTGTCACCGCCTTGAGTGAGAGATGTGCCAAGAGCGTGCTCGTGAAATAAGCGGTTTAATGCTTCATCACTGGGCCTGCTTATTGTCGAGTCGCCACGCTTCAATTCAGTAAAGCTAGCAGCAAAACCGAAGATATGAACCGCATCGCCTACGCTAGCCGTAGCCTGATTCAAGTCAGCGAAAAAATGGATGTTTTGTGTTGATTGTATGTCAATGTTGAGTATAGAAACGTCGTAATTAATTCCCACGCCTGTATTGAGTGGGTTATTTACTTTTGAATTCACGTCTATATATTCATCTCGATGCGTGAAAACTTGAGTTTCAAACGCACTACAATGCGCAGCGGTTAGAATTTGATTACCGCCTACGATTAAGCCGGTGCAGTTACCGGTGACATAATCATCAAAATCATTTTGCCAATCAACAACTGTTCCGTTCGTGATCGCAAAAGAAGAGTTTGATAGTGCGCTCAACCCCAGCGCAAATAGTGCTTTTTTCATTCTGACGTTCCTTTTTGTGTTGTCATGCTTGTGCGCGGAGCTATTGTACTTCCCAGCAGGTCGCTTTAGCTGAAACAGCGCATCCGCCACAACTAGCTCGTCCTGAAGTTAATTTCCAGTACCCACTGGATTGATAGACTTTTGCATCTGTGCCTTTTAGACCTCTGCCGTAATAGCCGCTAACTCCGCTTAAAGAGCACACCCAGCCATTAACTGGCTTTAGAGTTTTTGTGATGATAGATGTAGTTTCAGCCCCAGTAGAAAACTCAACAACTTTAACTGAATTACTTGGATTTTCTGGAACTTCTAAACCTGTGTACAAATCTTTCTCATATTCAGCGCGGTTTTTCTTAACGCTGTCCCAATACTCCGCCTCACTAGCGTAACCATCTTCCAGTGTAACTTTCGCCAACGCTGAGTAACTAAGTGCGCAGCTGACCGCAGCGATGATAACCATCATTTCTTTCATTTCTTTTTCCTTTTTTTAAAAACACTGAACTAAAGCAGTGGCTTTACCAAAGTGTGTGATTTCAAAGCTTTTTGTGTTCTTGTTTTTCGCTGTAGTATCGATTGCAACTGTCCAATAATTGTCATTTTGACTTTTGATGTAAGCTTTAAATTCTGAAAGCTCAGCATGCTCAGTTGATAGTTTAATTTCTCCAATGCTCAATATTAAATTAGGCGACAAACCTTCACTGCACGCAGGCTTTCTTACCGTCTCACCGTGTGATACGCCTTCAATTGTCACTAAGCGTTTTGATACAGATATCTGACTGCCATCAGAGGCTGCAATTAAGTAGTCTTTCGCATTGGTAATACCGTGTTCACCGCCAATATCCCAATCCTCTGTCAATGTGACACTTCCATCGCGCATGACAATGTTTTCGTACATCAGTGCTAACGTCGCTTGACGCAAGGTAATATGGATATCATGACCCGATCGTTTTGCTCCTGGAATGTCAATCAACACATTTGAGTAACGTGTCCACTCTTTCGGATCGGAAGCCAGTTCAGAAAGAGGAATGCGAATGACTAAATGCTCGTTAAATGCCGGTATGTGCGTAAGGTCGGTGTAAAAGTAAGTACTCAGACGCGACGGACTCCACGGCACGTAATCTGGCAACTTACATTCACCATTGAGTTCTTGGTCAATCGTGCAACTGCCCCAGTATTGTTCGGGGTAGTCGTTCATGAGGTTATCCAGCGTTGCTGGCCAACTCGCTTTACTGGTCGAATCGACATCTTCTTCGGTGATTTTGTAGTACTGATATTGATGAATGCGTTCTATCAGTCCTCTTATGTGCTCACCGTAAGCTTTCGCTTTCTTGTCAGTTTGGTAGTCGTTATAAAATGGTAAGGCTGCTATAAAAACAATCAGACTGAGTACGAGCGTAAGAATGAACTCGACCAACCCCACCCCTCGCTGCTTAAAGACACTATTCATCAGCGCACCCTTTATCAGTGCATGATGAGGGATATATGTAGAGACTCGAATAATCATCGTGTGACAGATCTTTATAATTCAGACCAATGCTCACACCGAAGAGAATGCCAGACGTCCACACAAGTAAAATACGAAGTGCTTCTTTAGTTTTTAATGTATGCTTTTTATCAACCATGATTGAACTCTAATTTTTGTGTGTTGTGGTAGCTGGTTGTTCGGGTTGCCCCCCGTTCAATCAGCGATTGTTATTTATTGATAATGGTCGTGCTCATTTCACGCCCTGACATCGAGTATTTTATTTTCAATTCGATATAAGAATCTCTAAGTTCTTGTATATCTGCCCAGTCACCCTTTGCGAATACATGCGGATTAGTAATGTAAACTCCTGTGTCTTTTCTAAACAAAATGTCGTTTTTAACTAACTTTGCCATAGAGTTAGAAATAACCTGCTCTGGCTTAGCTCCACCAAGAGCTAACTTTTTAGCTATATCTCTTTTAACAGCAGCATTAATTACTATCTCGCCCTGATAATTCATTCTTTTCACCAACTCGAAAAGAATTCTTGATTCACCTTTCGGCAAGCCGTAAAGGCGAATCACATCATCTATGTACAATTTTATGTAGGGTGGCTCTTTTGATGTTCTAACTACTGTTTTCACGCTCTCAGACGATACTTCTCCAGTGGTGAAATCAGTGAGTAACTCTTTTGTTTCAAATACAGTCTTCTTCAAAAAATAACCTCTCAACACAATAATCGTTAACACACATCCTATTAATCTTTTCAGCTTGAGTCAATAACATAAATCGTATTAATCCCAAAAAAAACAAACCAAAAAAACAGTTAACGGTTATAACTCCCTCAGTTAACGGTTATAACTCCCTCAGTTAACGGTTATAACTCCCTCAGTTAACGGTTATAACTCCCTCAGTTAACGGTTATAACTCCCTCAGTTAACGTCATTTCCTATAACCCTATCAATATCAACAACTTACATGAATCCCGCTCTTTCTTCTCTTATATTAGCGATAAAATAACAAGACATTTGCAATAAAACCAAAACTAACATTATCTGTATATATATACAGTAGTTTTGGCTGACGGGCAACGCTTGGGCGTTGCTGTGTCTGACACTCAAAGTCATAAATTTGTGGACAATTTCCGCTAGCGGAAAACGCTCCGCTTTGACACACAGATTTAAGCCTCTAAGTGTCTTGATTGATCAATCAAGGTTGGCTTGTGGTCAACTTTGATTCGAGCCTTAGCGAGATTCAATAGTTGTCCAGCATGGCAAGCCGGCAAGCGAAGCGCGTCAGAACTGAACTAACAACATGCGAAAAAGTTAAATGTACTCTCTGTCACTGTACGCAGTGACAGAGAGTACAAAAGTACGTATTTATTAGGTTTGATAGCTATTTTTAAAAGTGACAGAGCAGTGATTGACTCAAAAGTGGTCGTTTGTTAGCCTACAGACTTTCCTGTTTTATTACTTTTCTCAAAAGTATTAAATCTATCGCTCTTGAAGTTAGATGAAACTCACCACGAGATGAGTTTTTAGAGAACTGTCAAATTGGTTGCGTAGCAATTAACTAGATGGGATTTGCAGATTCTGAGTATTTAGAATCTGTATTAGTTGGACTTTTCAACTTGCGATTATGTGTACTGCGTATGCTCTACATGTGTAAATCAATAGACGATTATTTCAACATCAAACGCTTCGGTTTTGACTTCTGCAGAAAGCTAACTTTGATTGAAGAAACTAGATGATTGAGTATTCAAAATTTTAGTTTTATTTAAAATCAATAGATTAGACTGGAAGTTGTTAGCAAGTACCAGGGCAAAAGCCCCTTTCTTTAAATCAAATTAAGGGGGGGGAAAGTCCCCCTTGCACATACTGTACTGGAGGATTTTATCCAACGTTCGTTAGCCTATCGGGCTATATAACCGGCGCGTGCTAGTCAACAGACAGCGTTCCGGTGGGGTTTAGTGCCTCGATGACAGAATTAGCCTTTCACGCTTAAGCGTGGCAATTTGGCAACAACCAAATTTGCGGCATTATCGCGTTAACCGTTTGTTTTAAATGTCATTTTAAGGTTTATTTATGAGTCTCAAGTATCAGCTTAAAGGCGTGATGATGCACAACAAAGACGGCTCTTTTGAGACTCAAAAAAGTCGCGGGCAGACTCTTTTACTGAGTGCTCAACAGCTTAAAGATGGTGGTTATAATCGTTTAGAAAAGCCGCAGCAACTTAAACAAAAACACATCAATTATCTTGTTGGTCGTTGGCAGTCCGAAGGACTTGCAACGAGCACGATTAAGAATCGCGTTTCGCATTTACGTTGGTTAGCTCAAAAGATAGAGAAACCAACGATTGTCCTCACAAATGAGCAGCTAAATATCGAGAAGCGCGTATTTGTAACGCAGGAGAACAAAGCAATGAAATTGGACGGACGGGAGCAGAATATTGCAGATGAACACATTCGTGATGCACTTCGACTTCAAGAGCAGTTTGGATTAAGACGTGAAGAGGCATTGAAGTTTAAGCCTGAATTAGCAGCGCGTGATGATAATTACGTAACACTCCAGTCGAGCTGGTGTAAAGGTGGCCGAGAACGCAGTATTCCAATTCTGAAAGATTCGCAACGTGAACTACTCGCTGAATTGAATGCTAAATATCCGACAGGCTCATTAATACATAAGCACATGTCGTACAAAGAGATGCGCGATAAGTACGACAATGCTGTAAAAAGTGTCGGTTTAGGAAAGTGTCACGGTCTACGCCATGCTTACGCTCAAGCTCGTTATGAAGAGTTATCAAGTCGTGAATGTAGCGTCAAAGGCGGTTTGACTCGCGCAGAGCTGACAAAAGAGCAACGCGAAGAAGATTTTGTTGTTCGACTGAAAGTTTCAGAAGAATTAGGGCACAGTCGTGTTGATGTTGTCGCTCAATATATTGGGAGTTAAGAATGCAATTAACCGGAAAGAAATGTCAGTTTAGAGGTCATCGATATGTTTTCCATGAGTATCAAACTATAGGAAGAAAGATTTACGCGATTCTTGAAGATCCTAAGGGAAATATTGATGTATTTCCTATTTTTGATGCGGACGGTAGTTCACAATTCAGTCTACGATTTGATACTAACGATGATGGGTAAATTAACTCGTTTCATCGAATGGCTGTATTCAGATGAAGAATCGAGTAAGACTAGAAATGATACAGCTAAAAACAAACCAGGTTCTGATGAGCTACCTCAAAGCATTAAAGATGCAATTCGCGTCTTAAAACGCTCTGGTTTGGCCTTGCCGTTTGAAGTCTGGGAAGAGTTTGTTGTTGATGTCGTTCGTGATTTTTATAAAAAACATCCAGAAAAGACGGGCGCACTATTGATGACTGCAACATATGCAGTACGTATTCGACGTAACTTTCTATTGCCTCCAGCGTGTGAACCAGAAGACCGAGTTCACCGCGAAATCGTTTGGGTTTATGGTGTGTTTGTTACTCTCGTTCTGCACTATGCTGGTTTGTCATTTTTACAATTGAGTCAGTTATTTAGTGAAGAACCACAGAAAGCTATTACAGCAGATAAAGACTTATGCTCGATAATTGATGAAACGCTAAAAAATCTTAATAGTGATAATGTTTTCGCTGATATCGTTAGACAAGCGTTAGCAGCTCAAGCAGCTAACGTTGAGGGTGCTACAAAAGAAGAAATTAACGCAGCAGCCGAAGCTGCTAGATTTCAAGCGCAAGATTGTGCACATGATGAAGTAATTAACGCTGCTAAAGCTCCTGTGAGCGATTCTAAGGCTGAGTTTTATCTCGATGGTGAATTAGGTGTTGAAGATAACAAAGGCACTTACGAGGCCGCGAGAGCGTTCTTAGAGTGGTCTTTATTGCCTGTTAGTGAAAGCATTCAAGTGTTTGAAGACGGTTCAACGTTCTATGCGTTGCCAGCATTCGCTGAATTTGCAGAAGTAACACAGACAGATAAAGCAACATTGATTGCTGAATTTGAAGCTCTAACTGGACTAGAACCGGTGCGCGCAAAGTTAAAAAATGGGAATAGACACAAGGGTTATCATAAGTGTTAAAATACAATTGATAACAGGAGAAAATTAATATGTATGCTATCAGCTTTGATTTAAGTGTCGCTGCTTTAGAAGATAATTACACGGGTAATAATTACCAGAATGCTTACGGAGATATAAAAAAATTCCTAGGCAATCATGGCTTTACTAGACAGCAAGGCAGTGTCTATTTTGGTGACGACACTGTGGATGCAGTAAAGACAGTTATGGCTGTCAATGGCATGAGTCGCAATTTTCCATGGCTTAAAGATTGCGTTTCAGATATTAGAATGCTGCGTATTGAAGAGAACAATGACTTATCCCCTGCGCTATAAAAAGTACGTCAAATAAAAAAGGAGCTTAAAGCTCCTTTTTTATTATCCTGCGTCTTCGATCGCAAATTATCGCGAGGCACATAAGCAGCCATATAGAAAATATAAAAACAATACGAATAGCCATATCTTGATTTAAAATATTCAAATCAATTTCTAGTATCGGCTTTTCTAATTGTCGTCTTGTAAATTCTCTAATTATTCTAAGTGATACGTCTTTTAAATCGTGCTCTTTGGGCTTTCGCTCTGTAGCCGTTTGTCTATCCAGAAGCGCACAGACGCATCGAGAAAGAACTTTATTCATTAAAGCTCTCCAACAATCTCACGTAACAGCAGAGGCACTGTAATTTGATGGTCGATAGAAAGTTCGACCAACATATCTGCCGTTAGCTGGTCTACATTTCGGCTCAAGCTGGCTAAATATTTGAGCAATGAACGCGGGATCGGTTTGCTAGGAAAAGATTTCTTATAACACTTACAAGCGTGTTGATACGTTCTTAATATTCGCGTTGGTAACGCATAGAAATACTGCACATTATTTAACGTTGCTCCATGAGTGAATAATTCCCTAATTGACGGTGGAACATCTTCAAACAAGACGTCACGTGTTACTATTTTTTGTTGTAATCGGTCTGTAAGGTCATTTAGTAGCTTGTGATAATCAGTGAAATTATATTGCTCGATATTCCTGCCGAACTGCTCAACAAAAAACCTACTGTCGCAATTATGAATTGCGCTATCTAGCAGCGCACGGGCGCATAGTGTAGAGTGATCCATAGCTCACCTTTGTCCATTTAAAGCGTTTGAGTTAGTTCTGATTTGATGTTCCCGCATCAAATCAGAACGCCATATTTAACGGTTCATTTTGTGTGTTTTAAGCGAGCAAACAAAACTAAACCGAATAGAGATAAGAAGCCTAGAGAGCCACCACTACCGCCAGAGCTTGGTGTTGTCGGAGGTGGAACTGGAGTGGGTGTTACAGGGTTAATATCAATCACTTCGTCATTGCTCAAGTGAAGCTGCCCCGAGCCTGTAACTTCTAGCTCATAAGTACACGTATCAAACGCATTGATAACTGCTTGAGTTTGACAAGTACCGCCAAGGATTTGTACATCGCCTGTCGCATGAGCATTCTCAGTCACGCCATTTTGGTGTAATGACTGAATTTTAACAGTCTGAGTGCCCGTGCCTTTGAGCACGGTTGGGTAATGCCAACCGTTCACCGTCTCAAGAATAAAGTCTTTTGAGTAGAATAGATCTGTGATTGAGTCACCACCGAAATGTACACCAATAACTTCGTCACTTGAATTAAACCACGCGCTACCGCTGTCACCGCCTTGAGTGAGAGATGTGCCAAGAGCGTGCTCGTGAAATAAGCGGTTTAATGCTTCATCACTGGGCCTGCTTATTGTCGAGTCGCCACGCTTCAATTCAGTAAAGCTAGCAGCAAAACCGAAGATATGAACCGCATCGCCTACGCTAGCCGTAGCCTGATTCAAGTCAGCGAAAAAATGGATGTTTTGTGTTGATTGTATGTCAATGTTGAGTATAGAAACGTCGTAATTAATTCCCACGCCTGTATTGAGTGGGTTATTTACTTTTGAATTCACGTCTATATATTCATCTCGATGCGTGAAAACTTGAGTTTCAAACGCACTACAATGCGCAGCGGTTAGAATTTGATTACCGCCTACGATTAAGCCGGTGCAGTTACCGGTGACATAATCATCAAAATCATTTTGCCAATCAACAACTGTTCCGTTCGTGATCGCAAAAGAAGAGTTTGATAGTGCGCTCAACCCCAGCGCAAATAGTGCTTTTTTCATTCTGACGTTCCTTTTTGTGTTGTCATGCTTGTGCGCGGAGCTATTGTACTTCCCAGCAGGTCGCTTTAGCTGAAACAGCGCATCCGCCACAACTAGCTCGTCCTGAAGTTAATTTCCAGTACCCACTGGATTGATAGACTTTTGCATCTGTGCCTTTTAGACCTCTGCCGTAATAGCCGCTAACTCCGCTTAAAGAGCACACCCAGCCATTAACTGGCTTTAGAGTTTTTGTGATGATAGATGTAGTTTCAGCCCCAGTAGAAAACTCAACAACTTTAACTGAATTACTTGGATTTTCTGGAACTTCTAAACCTGTGTACAAATCTTTCTCATATTCAGCGCGGTTTTTCTTAACGCTGTCCCAATACTCCGCCTCACTAGCGTAACCATCTTCCAGTGTAACTTTCGCCAACGCTGAGTAACTAAGTGCGCAGCTGACCGCAGCGATGATAACCATCATTTCTTTCATTTCTTTTTCCTTTTTTTAAAAACACTGAACTAAAGCAGTGGCTTTACCAAAGTGTGTGATTTCAAAGCTTTTTGTGTTCTTGTTTTTCGCTGTAGTATCGATTGCAACTGTCCAATAATTGTCATTTTGACTTTTGATGTAAGCTTTAAATTCTGAAAGCTCAGCATGCTCAGTTGATAGTTTAATTTCTCCAATGCTCAATATTAAATTAGGCGACAAACCTTCACTGCACGCAGGCTTTCTTACCGTCTCACCGTGTGATACGCCTTCAATTGTCACTAAGCGTTTTGATACAGATATCTGACTGCCATCAGAGGCTGCAATTAAGTAGTCTTTCGCATTGGTAATACCGTGTTCACCGCCAATATCCCAATCCTCTGTCAATGTGACACTTCCATCGCGCATGACAATGTTTTCGTACATCAGTGCTAACGTCGCTTGACGCAAGGTAATATGGATATCATGACCCGATCGTTTTGCTCCTGGAATGTCAATCAACACATTTGAGTAACGTGTCCACTCTTTCGGATCGGAAGCCAGTTCAGAAAGAGGAATGCGAATGACTAAATGCTCGTTAAATGCCGGTATGTGCGTAAGGTCGGTGTAAAAGTAAGTACTCAGACGCGACGGACTCCACGGCACGTAATCTGGCAACTTACATTCACCATTGAGTTCTTGGTCAATCGTGCAACTGCCCCAGTATTGTTCGGGGTAGTCGTTCATGAGGTTATCCAGCGTTGCTGGCCAACTCGCTTTACTGGTCGAATCGACATCTTCTTCGGTGATTTTGTAGTACTGATATTGATGAATGCGTTCTATCAGTCCTCTTATGTGCTCACCGTAAGCTTTCGCTTTCTTGTCAGTTTGGTAGTCGTTATAAAATGGTAAGGCTGCTATAAAAACAATCAGACTGAGTACGAGCGTAAGAATGAACTCGACCAACCCCACCCCTCGCTGCTTAAAGACACTATTCATCAGCGCACCCTTTATCAGTGCATGATGAGGGATATATGTAGAGACTCGAATAATCATCGTGTGACAGATCTTTATAATTCAGACCAATGCTCACACCGAAGAGAATGCCAGACGTCCACACAAGTAAAATACGAAGTGCTTCTTTAGTTTTTAATGTATGCTTTTTATCAACCATGATTGAACTCTAATTTTTGTGTGTTGTGGTAGCTGGTTGTTCGGGTTGCCCCCCGTTCAATCAGCGATTGTTATTTATTGATAATGGTCGTGCTCATTTCACGCCCTGACATCGAGTATTTTATTTTCAATTCGATATAAGAATCTCTAAGTTCTTGTATATCTGCCCAGTCACCCTTTGCGAATACATGCGGATTAGTAATGTAAACTCCTGTGTCTTTTCTAAACAAAATGTCGTTTTTAACTAACTTTGCCATAGAGTTAGAAATAACCTGCTCTGGCTTAGCTCCACCAAGAGCTAACTTTTTAGCTATATCTCTTTTAACAGCAGCATTAATTACTATCTCGCCCTGATAATTCATTCTTTTCACCAACTCGAAAAGAATTCTTGATTCACCTTTCGGCAAGCCGTAAAGGCGAATCACATCATCTATGTACAATTTTATGTAGGGTGGCTCTTTTGATGTTCTAACTACTGTTTTCACGCTCTCAGACGATACTTCTCCAGTGGTGAAATCAGTGAGTAACTCTTTTGTTTCAAATACAGTCTTCTTCAAAAAATAACCTCTCAACACAATAATCGTTAACACACATCCTATTAATCTTTTCAGCTTGAGTCAATAACATAAATCGTATTAATCCCAAAAAAAACAAACCAAAAAAACAGTTAACGGTTATAACTCCCTCAGTTAACGGTTATAACTCCCTCAGTTAACGGTTATAACTCCCTCAGTTAACGGTTATAACTCCCTCAGTTAACGGTTATAACTCCCTCAGTTAACGTCATTTCCTATAACCCTATCAATATCAACAACTTACATGAATCCCGCTCTTTCTTCTCTTATATTAGCGATAAAATAACAAGACATTTGCAATAAAACCAAAACTAACATTATCTGTATATATATACAGTAGTTTTGGCTGACGGGCAACGCTTGGGCGTTGCTGTGTCTGACACTCAAAGTCATAAATTTGTGGACAATTTCCGCTAGCGGAAAACGCTCCGCTTTGACACACAGATTTAAGCCTCTAAGTGTCTTGATTGATCAATCAAGGTTGGCTTGTGGTCAACTTTGATTCGAGCCTTAGCGAGATTCAATAGTTGTCCAGCATGGCAAGCCGGCAAGCGAAGCGCGTCAGAACTGAACTAACAACATGCGAAAAAGTTAAATGTACTCTCTGTCACTGTACGCAGTGACAGAGAGTACAAAAGTACGTATTTATTAGGTTTGATAGCTATTTTTAAAAGTGACAGAGCAGTGATTGACTCAAAAGTGGTCGTTTGTTAGCCTACAGACTTTCCTGTTTTATTACTTTTCTCAAAAGTATTAAATCTATCGCTCTTGAAGTTAGATGAAACTCACCACGAGATGAGTTTTTAGAGAACTGTCAAATTGGTTGCGTAGCAATTAACTAGATGGGATTTGCAGATTCTGAGTATTTAGAATCTGTATTAGTTGGACTTTTCAACTTGCGATTATGTGTACTGCGTATGCTCTACATGTGTAAATCAATAGACGATTATTTCAACATCAAACGCTTCGGTTTTGACTTCTGCAGAAAGCTAACTTTGATTGAAGAAACTAGATGATTGAGTATTCAAAATTTTAGTTTTATTTAAAATCAATAGATTAGACTGGAAGTTGTTAGCAAGTACCAGGGCAAAAGCCCCTTTCTTTAAATCAAATTAAGGGGGGGAA
>NZ_JAXHBS010000004.1:0-183049 GCF_042466085.1 Vibrio sp. R78045 | reverse complement strand
CAATCAGTCATGTTTATAACCCGTTCATAGTCAATAAGTATAAATGTAAAAAAGTGAATGAGTTCTTTGGGAAAAAGAAGAACCGATCATCAAACCTTTAACCTAATTTTTGGGATATTTAAACTAAAGAGTAGGTTGTATGGATTTATGAGACGTAAAAAATGATGGTGATTCAGTCAGCTGGTTATAGAGGGAAAATCATGGACAAGGAGCAATATGGAAAGCTATCTGAACTGATTTCAGTTACTCAAAGTAATTAGAAGCGTGAGTTAAGTGAAGAGTACAAGGCACTATCCTTAAATATTCAACGAGCACTTAATGAGCTTGGTTTTAATGTCTCTCTTATCGATGCGATGAACCTTTGGGAAGCGTATTCACAAAGCATGGATGCGAGTTGGTTATCTGGTTCTGAATCAGTCAGTGGTGCTAAAGAGTTTATTGAAACTTTTTTGGATGACGCTTACGATGACATTTGTTAATGGCAAGGGGAAAGAGTAATAGATAAACCAATGCTCAAATCCCCGATTGCAGACTTTAATCAGCATACCCATAATTGGAATTAAGCATGGACAATAAATCGAAACCGATCACTCTAGGTGTGGTTAGTGATAGTACTCCCGACCCAGAAGCCACCGAGCGTTGTAAGGAAGCTTTGAAAAACATCATCCACAAAGCTAATCAGTCAATCATTTTAGGTAAGACTGTGAACGGCAAACCTGTAATCAAAAGAATAAAATAGCCTCTCTGTTTGGGTTCGTTTGCTTTTTTCATGGATTTTAATTCTTACTCCACAGCTATGCTTTTGTGATGGTCGTCACACTTGTAGCATTGTGGTAGCCAAACTTCATTTTCTAAAAAAATGGTGCTTTTACTGTTCCAAAACTTAAAAAAGCGCTGCACCTATCTAGTTCTTAATTTTTTCACCTCCGTAATTTCTGTAAATCATAGTTTGGATCACTCAAACGGGTATTCAGGAGTTTTGCACCTCCAATTTCATCTAGTTGACTTCGTTTTATGGCGCGATTACCTTTCGGCTTAAGCCCTATTTGAGTCCATAATCATGAAAAAAATACCAAGTCATTTGTACACCGAACTCGCCTCTAAACGTGAAGAGTTGAATGAGCGATTCACAGCTCTAGAATCTTTAACTGAAACCATCAACGCTGAATTAACTGAGTTATTTGCAAACACAGAGGATGAGCAGGGTCGGAATTTGGATCACTTATTGGACGACGTAAGGATATTGAAAAGTGAAGTGTCTGAACTTACCAGTGAATGGGTAACGAGTATGGAAGAGTACTCAGAAGCTCGCTCAGAGCGCTGGCATGCGTCATTCAACGGTGAGTCGTATGAAGAATGGAAAAATGCTTGGAACGAGTTTTGTGAGCCGCTGGGTGATGATATGACCGAATGGGAAGTGCAAGGCAGTTTGTCAGATTCTGGTTTTGATCATGTTCTAGCGTTAAGCCTTTCCTTTGTCGGCTGTCCCGAACTCCCTGAGCGAGAACCTGAAATAGAAGCTGAATAACTTAACCTTGAGTGTAATTGAGTGAGGGGATTACCCTCACACACGGTAGTTACTAGCATCATCAATGCTCTTTACTTTGAATAGAAGAGCTTTGAAACTTATCTCTAAGAGTTGGATCTATCAGTACTGTTGGAAAGTACGTACTAAGCTCATCAAAGTGCATAGGCGTTGATTTATTTGTGGTTTGTTCTGGTTTTCCAGTGGTTTCTTTCTTGTGCTCAATTAGCGCTAATTCAGTGCTCTTCATTACTCAATATCCTTTTGTATTCACAACTATGGTTCTATTACAACACATGGCCAGAATGATCTATTAGGTTAGCTGTGAACCTACCCTAGCTCGCTACTAGAGGTTAGATTCCGACATAACCTTAGCGTTGTTTGAAATTGTCGCCTGTAGTTCCGTGAATGCATCCCTAAGTTTATCGCACTGCTCAGTTTCAACACCCTCGCAATTGCTTAAAGAGTCGTTCCACATTTTAACCGTTTCGCCATTTGGGTCGGTGGCATCATGGACTAATTCAAGTACTTCGGAATTTTTTTCCAGATCTTGTTTAAATTGATGCAATTGTTCAAGCGATTGATTGATTTGTTGTTTTGCTGATTCCAGTTCGGCAGCTTTTTCATGGTCTGTACACCCAAACGTAAACAACGTAGTAACGATTAACACAAGTTTCATTTTCATTCTTATTTCCTTATAAGCTTAAGTCTATTTTCTAATGGATTTGCTTGGCCGTTTCTTAAAAAGCTAGCGTTCGCTGAGGATACGAGATGACTGATCATCGAGAGAGTAACGATTAAAATAACTAAGGAAGATGCAATCGCAATTGGTCGGGCAAAGATAAAAGCAATTATCTGCCATGTTTTAGGGGCTGATGAGTTTTTTATGTTATGAACCTATAGAGGTTGGTTAGTTGACGCAGAATCTTGATGCGGTAGTACTAAGTAGGCAGCTAAAGCAAACAGGAAGCCCACTAACTCAATTGCGAAGCCATCCATTAGTTTTACTACACCATAGAAAACAACAAATGCGATACTCAAACGATTTGGCAGTGATAATCCGTATCTTTTCTTATTTGTCATGACGAGTCCCTTATCTTATTTCGTCTAAAGCATGTAAGACCTGTTTCGCTGTGACCGTAATAGCGACACGTTCAAACACAGTTTTGTAGTCATCTAATGCTCTAACTCGATTGTGCGAAGTATTAGCATCATACAGTTCAATATGAACTCCAATCGCTGGTATTAGAAACTTTTCGACAACGAGCCTTAAAATGTCCTGTTGTGCTGGCATAACAACTTGCTCTGTTAGTGAAAGTTCCTCGAATATTGCACCATCTTGAAATCCGAATCGGTTGAACAAGTCATCACTGTCTAATGTCCAAATTGTGTTGTTCCACTTAGCTAGAGGGTTGTAGTTCTCAATCATCTTAATATTCCCGTTATTGCTTTTTAGCCAACAAATAAAGAAAACCAGCGACAAGTAATCCACACAGGCCAATCCAAATGAGCGTAGGCACATCAACAATGTTGGCCATTTCGCTCATGCGCTTTTGGGCTTCCTCTCTCTCTAAGTCAGTCATAGATATCCTTATTAATCTCGATTGCTTGTTAGTTCCATTTTCGCAATTACTTGAAGCTGGTGGTCTGTAAGAAAACCTCGCTCAACAAGGCCGTTAACCACACGGAAATATCCGCTCAACCTTTCACTGAATTTTTCAAAAAAATCATCTTGATCAGGAAGCAAATTCAAAGACACTTGCAACACTGTTGTTGAAAAGTCTTGATAGTGTTTTTGAATGTGCTTGGTCAGGGCGCAGTAATTATGCGCTTTCTGAAAACCAAGCAACGCCACTATGTGTTCTTTCTCAGTGTATGATTGAGGTTGATAGTGCTTTTCGTAATCGTCTAGCATTTCGTGAAAATTGCTGTATAGATCGTGCTTTTCTGCATTATCAATGATTGGTTGTAGTGGTATTTCATGACGCATGGCCATCAGTCTAAGGTTAACGTTATGTGTGCCGTCTCTCGCTACATAACCAGCGCATACATAGGGGTTGTCCTCTTCACTTTCATGGCAAGCAAAGAGCTGTCGAAGCCCACCATCTTGAGAGCCACGTTCAGGGGCTGTATTGGCCAAATTACGCATCATCTCGATGTCGAAGTGGGGGATATTCTCACCACCAGCCTTAGACTTACGTTTCCAAGGACAGTTCTTACAGGGTTTTGATGCAATACACTTACTTGCCATCTTTATCACCCTTGTCATTAACGTTCGTCTCAATGTCCTTTATTGCTAGTTTGATCTTCTTGACATCAAACTGACCCCAACTTGCAACAACGTAATTGCCAAGCCTTTTTGAACCCTCTCGCGCAATGGTGATGTTCATGTCATCTAAACTTCTGATGGCATCCATAATCGTGCGAGCTGGATATCCTGTCTTCTCTTGAATCAATGGGACTGTGTTGTAGCCTGTATGAATGCAATATGCGATGTGGAGCTTTCTGTTAAAGGCGATCTTGGTGCGATTGGTATTTTTCATAGTCACTACTTCACCTCTTTCAATAGCTCGACCCAATCACTGGCAAGCCCATTAGTGATGAGGGTTTCTGGTGTACGTTCGCTTTCAGGTATCGAGTAACGGATTGATTGGCCATGACTCCACGGCTGCGGTAATTCAACTAAAGGTACTTGCATGGGTTCAAGTGCGGTAATTGGGTCGCATTTAAGGAAGTCATTGGCATAGTCGTCCTTGCACCTCGTTGTTTGCTGAATGACGTCTAGCATCATGGCCTCATGTTGGAACTGCTCAATATTGGTCATACTGCGATAGATATAGATTGCGCATTTCAACGGGCTGTAGGCGTAACCACAGGCAAATGTCACTGTCTTCGACTTTGACATGAAACGGTTTTGTTCAAATCGAGTAACCAGCAACCGATGAGGGATCTCCACTTGCTTTGCTTTTAAGTACCCTTGATTGTATTTCACATAATCTGGATTGGTTTTCATTAATTGTATGATGGATTTAATCGCAGTGATTTTCTCATCCACTGTCCCGAACAAGGCTTTTAAAGTTGTGTTAAGAGTCTCTGTAGCGTCCTCTGACAGCTTGTATCTATCAAGTGTGTTGATGACTTTGCATTCTTCGATAAGGTTCAGTCTGGCGTACTTGCTTCTGATTCCATCTTGAAACGATTCGATATAAAACTGATAAGCATCTTGTTCCGTTTTCTCGATGACATTGTCAGTAACCCGCATCATGTGACCTCTTCGATTGAGGTCTTTGAGTTTCTTTTCAATGTTGTCAGTGGTGATCAAGGGTTCGTACTGGCGAGTAAATACGTACTTGATGGTAAGTTTGTTCATTTCATTTGCCAGAGCCCCTATCAATTCTAGGGAGTCTTGTTTTACTGCATAGATATCACACAGATCAGGGGTGGTTAGGTTGTTCACATCATCGTTGGCCAACCTTATGTAAGGTATATCGTTAGCATTGCTCAGAGGGGAAATTACATAAAGCTCATTGAAATCAGAGGCAATGAATAAAGGTTTGATACCCAATTGGCTGCATTTCTCTTCAATCTCCATGATTTGCTTTTCGGATAACTCCGTGTTGCTTTCAATCAAAGTAACAATTGCTTTACCAGCCAAGTTCGGCTTGTCTTTCAATAGCTTCTCTTTCTTTGGGTTAACCTTTAACCATTTGATGATGTTGAGCAACTGACTGTCGTTATCCTTACAATCACTATTTAGTGAAATAAAGTCTTGTACTAGCTTGGTGTCTGAATCGAGTTTTTTGAAAAAATCGAATAGGCAGACAAGCCCATCCATTTCGTCAGTAATTTTTGGCCTAGCCACTCTTGATTCCATGAGTGTTTTAAGTTCACTGAATTTGATGTTTCTCAGGTTGTACGCTTTTTCGGTCGACGGATCGTTGAGGTTTAACCAAACATTTTTTGTCTTACCGTCAAGATTGTAAGAGTAACCGTCATATGTTGTCGGGATCTTCAATGCTAGTTTTTGCTTGTAAGTGCCTACAGTGAGTATCGAACATCTTTCATCAGGGCAATACACCAGTTCAGGCTCTTGGTAGTCATGTTTTGCTTGACTGAATTTATAGCAACCAGCTGCGTTTTCTTCGTTGACCAAGGAGGATTGAAACAGAACCAAATCCCCCTCTGTATGATCAGTCGTGAGGTGTTGTTTGATCCAATCGTTTGGGTTTTCAGTGATTGGGTTTTGGCCAATCAAGTTATCCTCATCGTTGATAAATTCAACATTTCTACGAACGGCATCGGGGTTAAATAAACTTGCACCATGTTGGTCGTAAGCGAGTTCGCCAAACACAATCGTTTCACCGTCCAGTTGGCGGTCAATAATGCCCTGAAATATCGAGGCAACCTTAGAGTAGGTCGTATTCAGATGTTTGAGGTTCTTTTGGGCGTCCGTGAGCGCGACGTCGTCTATGTCTGATATATGATTTAAGTAGTCGTCCATCTCGCGTTGTGTTGGGAATAGGCGAGCCTGAAAATCAACAGGTGACAGAATGCAGCTGACACGCTCGCCATCTCTCACTAATAAACCAACTTTAAAGTTCGGCACGTTCAAGACTGAGTTGGTAAACCCCTCATCGTGGTAATGCTTTTGTGTTCTTCTGTACTGGAAACAAACCACGCTTCTTTCCACTGGCAATATACGATTTAAGAATGATGGAGACTCTTGAAGACGAGTGAAGAACTGTTCAATATCTCTGTGATCGAATGAGTGGTCTGAAAATATCGAATCAGTGAGCATTTCTTCATCGCAATAGATTTTATTGCTGAAAAAGTGAATCTTTCCGCAGCTGGTGGACTCAGGCTTATCAATGATTGTCCATATGGTCACTTTCTCCCCAAGATAAAGGTTGAGCATGTCCACCTTGTCCATCACATCATTTACGGACTCACTCATCTGCTTGGCTTGTCCCATGGTCGCGTAAGCTGCTTCCATCGCGATACTTGTACCGTGATTTACGACTGATTTCAGTTCGTCACTTTTTACTTTTGAGTATATCGATATCACTTCACCAAGGGCTTTTTGGTTCATCAGTTGTCTTTTAACTGTCTCTGCCGTTTTCCCGTCAATCAGTGGGACGATATCGGTAGAGCTTGCTTGCTGATGCTTTGACTCAAGGAGTAGGGGAACGGAAGTGTCTATTTTGCTTCTAGCTTCAACCAAACTTGCATGTTGGGTTTCCATTATTTTTTGATAGATGGTTTCTGGCTTAGACAGAGATTCGCTTAATTCACCTCTTATTGCGTTAATTTGGTTGGTGATTAAACGCTTTGTCTCTTCTCTTTCAATCTCGGCTTGATCTTGAGGTACGTAAACAAAGTGAGGTTCGAATTCTTTATAGCTGAGTTTGAATTCTGTGACGTTAGTACTCCCACCTAGATGCGCTGGTATATACAAAGCCAGATTGTGGAGCTCTTTAGTCAGGTGGTGATAGTGGGTTTGTGTCGTTATGTAGATTTCATTCTCTACAAACGTTTTTGACAGATGTGTTTCTTCGCTTGGCATAAATCGGAAGTAATCACCATGTACAATCTCGGTGTGGACATTTTCACGTTCGACACGGCTAAACGTGTCAGTTGTTATATTAGTATTACCTTGAGCCATAATGACTATCTCTCTGATTTTTCCAAAAAATGATTGCACGAACGCAGATCATATTACTACATCTTTATCGTACATTGGGTAACAATTAAAAATACGCCAAAGGTGTTGTAAAGTTATGTTGCAATTTATAGCAAACAAATGCATAGTTGGCTAGTCTTTTAAGTATATTTAAAAAACACATGCGCAATCATGAAGAGTGAATAAGTTTGAGTTGTATACTCACATTTTCATTGGTTTTATGCGTTTGTTTAAGTTATATGCGGGTTTTTAATTTTTATAGTTGAATAACTATTCACGAAAAGGAAAGTGATATGTCTACCGAGCGTTTATCCTCATCACAGATAGATACCATTCGAGTATTATCTGACAAGATTCAAGACAAGATGCTGTGTGAGCAGGGCTTTAAGCGTATTAAGGAACAGAAACAAAACTGGCTTCAATACAGTGAAAGAACAAAGAGGACGAAGTTCGCATTCTTTGTAGCAAGTACAGTAATTGGGATCATTGTTGCGATCACAACTGTAAATCTCATGCCATTCTTATTAGACCTAATGAAAAGTGTGTTCGAGACTAAGGGGGTGGAGTTAAGTCGGAATTGGACATTATTAATTTCTGCTTTCTTTGGTGTGATTTCAGCTAATACGGTTTATCAGTCAATTGCACTACCCTTGTTCAATCTAAAGAAAAATGTTGTGTCTGATGATGTCTGGTCAATTGCTAAGAGACGCGAAAGCTATGAGTTATTCTTTCGTGACTTTTCAAAGGGTAGTGTGGGCGATGGTTTCTTCATCCTAAATAATATGAGTTACATCAAGAGAGATAACCTGAGACGAGCTCTGTTTTATGTCCTAGTCGAAATGAAAGATGTCAAGTTTGCATACCCTTTAGCTGTCTATGCAAATAAGATGTTAGGTTTCCAAGATTACCAGTATGCGGTATCTGTAGGTGCAAGCCTTGGATGTCAGTATTCTATGAAAGCAAAACAACAGTTGAGTGTTGCACCTATCTGGAAGAAACCGATTGGTTGGAGTATGGCGCAGACCCTGATTGACTTAGAAGAGGTCGAGAAATGAAACGCTCAACATTAATTGAAAAACTCATACCATATAAGCGTGAACGTAACATCGAGTTGGCGTTAGAAGAACTCGATAATCCAAATACAGAAGATATATCGAATGACGAAATACACAGTGTTTGGCATCGGGTATCGAAAGTTCTTGACCATGAGTACTCGAACGATGACCATCACCCACTTTTACAAGTAGAGGCGCAACTTGCGGCAACATATGACCGTAAAGCCCCTAAGTCGCAAAGGAAATCGCAAATGGAATCTAACAAAGAATTCTTAACTAACTGGTTGAAAAAATATTCAGGAATTGCATCACTCGCTTCTATATGTATTTCATTGTTTGTAATTTCGAATGAGTACAATTTGGATGATAAGGTTGCGAATGCATGGGATGATTTTTTCTATCCATTACCACCTATGCAAGAACTTGTTGATGGATGTAGAGAGAAAGCGAAGCTTCATGATGAATATGCAATAGAATTTGTAAGGTCAACTGTATCTGTAAATAAGTATGGTTGTTTAGTTGAAGTACCATATCAAAACACATCATCAGTAATTCGATATGAATTTAAATATGATCGAATTGAGAAACGTTGGCTTTAAAGACTTTATTAGTTATATCGAGTTGGCTTTAGAAGAACTCGGTAGGCCAGATACAGAAGATGTGTCGAATGATGAAATTCACAGTTTTGCATCGAGTATCGAAAGCTCTAGAACGTGAGTTTTAGAACGATGACCAACACCCACTTTACAAAGTAGAGGCGCAACTTGTGGCAGCATATGACCGTAAAGACCCAAACCTTGATAGATTAATTAGTGAGGATAACGAAGACAAAGAAATCCAACTAGTGAGTGGCTTTGGCAACAGTTTTATCATTGCTCTTTTAATCATCATTACAGTATGCCTTATAGCTTTTTCTATCACTCCAATATTTAGTACTCAAATGGGCATAGCCATTAACCACGCGCTTATTGCTATCTTACCTGATAGCTATGATTCCATTCGTTTTGATAAAAGTGAATTTGATAAAATGCTAACACTGCATTTGTTTTGGGCTAACGTGTCTGTACTGGGTGCAGTTGTTGTTTATGTCAATTTATATATCTATACGATACTGACATACATGGCGCGAACGCGAGTAAAAACACTATTGATGGTTGTTGGTGTTTATGTGGTTTTCTACTCAACTGGTCTAATAGCAAACTTTGCTACTGCTACCAATGGTACTTAGTTTAGCTCTTAGTGTTTTTTTGAAAAATGAAAGATTGAGGAATTATCATGGAATATGGAAATGTTATGGGTTACATAGGTTTGCTGACTCTTTTATGGATGCTGTCGGGTGTGTTTATTAACTTTTTGATTCGCAATACAGTATGGTCGCTTAAAGTGTCGGAATACGACGTAAAAGGCTACCCGTCGTTTACTTATATTGCAGCAATGAAAAAAGGTATGTTCTTATGGCCTGTACTCAACAAATTTATACTTAGCTTAGCGAGTAGACCTGCTTTGAATCAGCGTGAAAATCAGTTTCCTGAATAACCCAGTTAATTGACAGTGTAGGACTTTGACTATAGACCCATATTGCAGTTAAACATCTACGAACAGTGGGTTGATGGTGTACACGAATAATGTCTATCCTAAGTACCGTGGATGGCCTAAGTTAATCAAATTCGATACCATCTGCATTAACTCGATTGAGATTGATTATGAAGAAAAGTAAATCTGAACAAATCCAATGGCTGGTTGATTGGTGTAACGAGTCAATTAGTGTCCATGGGAATGTCTACATGACTTCCACCAATCTAGATTTGAATGAGGAATTTGAGAAATTTGCCCAAGCTAACTTAGGCTACTCTGTTTGGAAAAGCCGAATTAGAGACGCAGCTGATACTTTAGGTCTAGTTGGTCAGCGAGCATATATAGCTGATGCATCTCCATCAGCTGGTTTACCACGATTTTCAATGGTCTATTCCTTAAAGAGCACTAGCACTAGCACTAGCAACAAATCTAATACGAGAGCTAAAGGATCTTCATCTTTCGATGAGTTAGAGAAAAAGTTAAACCGCCTCTTCCCATCAGAATAAAATTAGCGGTTGATTGCTGGTGGGATAGGGGATTAAACAGCCTTTTCATTCCCAATCATACCTAGATTACGCATCGCTTTCTTAACCCTAACAACGGTACTTCGCCCAATCCCTGTTGCACTCGCGCAGCTATCGACCGTGCAACCATTTGACAGGTTAGTAACGGCTAATGGGTACTTATCTATTAACTTTTGGTCTGTTAGCTTAGTGCCTTTCGGTCGGCCAAATTTTCCTTGTCTATTTCTAGAAGCGATGCCCACTTTTGACGCTGCTAGCCTCTTTTCTTCGTAAGCGTATCTACCCGTCGTGATAAAGCGCTCGTTCTTGTTAAATGGGTCAAAGTTATTGGCCAGCTTGGTTAACTCGGTTTTCAAATTTCTGAGTGCTTTATTATCAAAGTCGAAATACTCAGTGTGCGAACCTACCATCACGTTGTTAGCTTGGTATCGATGAAAAACGTATCGCTCTATAAAGCCTCCGTGTTGCACTGTACGAAGAATGCTCGACTTTACTACCTTACAACCTAGAGACTTCTCAACGTCCCTTATCGTCTCCTTAAGGCGCTCTGATACGTCTCGATTTGTCCTACCTACTTTAAACAGTTTCTTGTCACTCAATTGGTATTCAATCAAGTACAAAGTGCTTGTCAGGATGCTTTGCTGTCTAAACCCCTCAATTTCCAGATGCCCCTTATGCACCCTCCCGTTTCTAACATCCTCACGTAGTTGGCTAACTCTTTGCTCCAACCTATTTCGCATCCAGTTTGAGAACTTAACGAGTGATAGGTTTCCCAATATCACATTGGCTGTATCGGTGAACTCATAGACATTCCCCCAACCGTTGTATCGCAGCAACTGTTCTTGATACCGGTTACTAAGGGAATTCTCCGAATCGTGAAACACATTAGGCGCTTTGGAATTAGGTTTATAACCGCTCTTTAACGACTCAATCACGTCCGTAGGGAAGTTTAGGTGAAACTGATGCCAACCATCGATGCTAGGGAATTCGTTTAATGATTCACTACAGGTGATCCCATCATGTCTAAAATGGTGCGACACTTTACCGCCTTTAACCGCGATTAACCTCATGCCACAAAAAGGGCATATCAGGTCACTGCGTCCAGACATTTGAGAGCTGATGTGAGTGAGTTTTTGATTTTCGTCTTTCCCAAAGCTTAGAAATACAGGCATGAGCGGTCACATTAATTTGGTCACGTTAAATCTGATAATATTTATGCCCAAAAAAGTGTGCAACTATCTTGAGTAATTTTTGTGCTATGTGTATGATCTTTTATAAGCGTTACAGACCGCTTGTGAGCCGACCCAAGGCGAAGATCACTCCGTATCATCTGTTTAACTTAAAATTCACTGTGCCTCATTGTGAGTGCGGTAAGTCGGCTATTGCTATCACTATTGGAGTACAGCATGTCAAATATCAACACCTCTGATCTTGTTTTCCCTAATGGGCGTCCAGTAACAAAAGTTAAGATGGATGCGAAGAAGCTTAAGAAAGCCAAAAACATCAAGCTAAACCAAGCCCAAAACATTTGTGCTAGAGCGAACGGGCTCGACCTTGATTGGGATGACGCCATCGTTTTTCTGAAAAAACAGGCCACCGCAAAGCATGAGGAAGAACTAGCATCTCTTGGCAGCTTACTGGTGGGAGCTTATAAAGATGCCTTTCAATCATTAGGTCATAAAAATGAAGATTTCGATGTTCTCAACTACAAACCTAGTGCCGCAACGGTAGTGCATGGTTCAGTAACAAGTCAGGAGCTGGTGGACGCACTAAAGCGCATGGACTTCGAAAACAACTCATACAACTTTTGGCTAAAGAACACGATAAAATTAGTCGAGAGCAATGGGTTAGATAGCACCTTTAGTGAAAGCGCCCTTAAACGATTTCAAGATCCAGTTTGGTTACTGCGTATGGCCAAAGACAATGAAGCAATGCGCTCTCTATTTGATGCAATAATCCCAAATTACAATGGTCTGCTGACAAGCAAAACCAAGGAACAAATCACATACTTAGTCGCACCTATCAGTGAAGCGGCAAGAAATGTAAAGCAACTTTCGGTATCAAGCATTGCACCTCAAGTAATTGAAACGCTAGCCATTGAAAGAAAACACAATGTTGACGGCCAAGATTACATTCAATCACCTAGTGACTTTGGTAAGATCTTTGAAACAGAGCCAGCCGATATTACATTTGATGACATTGTTAAAAGTGGCCGTGCTGTCGTATCCTTTGAAGAGCCTACAGAGCATTTGTTTACTTCGAACTCTAATAATGAACAGTCTAGTGAAAGTATACGTTCAAATGACCTAGAGGCTCTTCATATGCTTACGACGGGGAGTGGAGTGAGAAGAGTAAAGCCGTTTAACGAGATCGTTATCAACCAATCAAAATTTGAAAAAATGGCAGTCAGCTTGGATAAGTACGCAATTGGGTTAATTACACTCTTTGGCGATGGAACTCTATTATATGATCCAAAGGCTGAGTCACTGCCCATTAGTAATTTTGGAGGGGAGGATGCTGGTTCATTTGAAGACTTTGCACTGTCTTTGATAGAGAGAGGTATTGAGATTAAAGGGAGCGAACCAAGAACTGGTTTATCCTCTTTGCAAATGCATGATGCTAAAAACTATAAAGCGATGTGTGATGAATTAGGGGCGGCAATCACTCACAAGTTACAGCACACAGATTCAGTCACGGTAAGTGGAAATGGTCATGGCAGATTGAGTGCCGCAGTACGCAAGTTGGGTACTAAGAAAGAAGAGTAACAAGGGTAGGGGTTCTCGCTGAATATAAAAAAGGTTAGATGACATCTAACCTTTTTTTTTGCAATTCGATAATGTTAATTGGTCTTGTAACTAATTGGGTATGCAACACATGTTTCTAGTGTGGACTTTTAATCGCTGGTGGTTGCTAGAACGAAATAAGGATGCTGTTTAGTCTTCCAAAGGGCTCTTGCTTCTTATTGTGAGGGTAATGCATTTGCCTTGGCGAGTTGGCCATTAAGTAATGCGATCATTGAGTTAGGGAACAGTACATGAACCGTCTTCTTGCGGAAAAAACGAAACTCTATTCCGTGAGATTCGATCGAGCGAATGGCGTTGTAATCTTGGTCTGTATTTTCTAAAGATTGGCTGAGATGTTCCCAAATCTTGTTTGTTGAGACGCCAGTTTCATCAATCTGCCATCTGTTTACTAAGATCCAGCGCCAAACGACCGTAAGTAGCATTTCCAGTGACTCATGACTTTGAAGAGCGAACGAGTCACGATACTCACAGAACGAATTATCAATGATGATCTTATTACCAAATTTACGCTGTTCGTTAGATACATAGGTGGAGGACAATGAGGTGAACGTATCAAAGAGTGCGTCGAGTAAATCCGACTCACGGTTTTCGTACATTGACTGCAATGTAGCTTGAACGTTTTGTAAGGTGAATGGCTGAGGGTTCTCGCGACAAGCAGCTTCAAATTTTAGTTGCTGACTCTTTGACATGCTTTTGTATAAACCAAGTCGATTAAAGAGCATATCCCATAACTTTTCATCAACCACTTTGGTAATAATAGCTTTCAGGTCGCTTTCATTTTTATATTTAACCGAAGCTTCTTTAGGGCGAACACGGTTCTTTGTACTTTCACCCAGCGCGGTTGAAATGGAGTGGAAGACAGAATCGAAACAATCTAAGAAACCAGCGTTTTCGCTGGGCATGCCTAAATCGATTGAACAAGCCAATGCAGTAGCTTTTTTTTGAAGCAATACGGATTGTAAATTTAGCTCGATGAACTCAGTACGTTGACGAACTAGAGTATCAATCAATTTTTGTTCAACTAAGTTCGTCATGCAATAGATCCTTATTTTTTATATTGTCTAGAGTTCATCTGATTCAATTTTTATTAATCTGAATAGAGGAATACTGAGTCTTAATCATAGGGTCATGCGCCAATGAAGCCGAGCTTGTACCAGTGCAGGGTTTGGCGAGCGCTAATTGACTCGATCATTAAATGTCTCAATATACTCAATTGAATTTTTATTCATTAATAATAGCATATATCTGGTTGATTATGTGTTGAATTCTGCTAGATTGGCCAGTTATTAAATACGTTTACAGTACTGCGTATTATATATGTTATGGTAAATGCACAAAAATAAGCCAATATAATCAGTGCGTTACACCCTGCTTGTGATTTGTGTTAATCGTATTTAACCGTTTAACATAAATATCATAATATCCACTTATTGAATCTCCGATTCATGCATGGATATTCAGGCTTGAAAGATTGTGCAACGTGTTGGATGACAAATTACTAGGTAAATGATACGTTTGAAATCTGTATTTTTTTTCGAAAAATGTACCAGTGGCCAGTTGATCTCGTTTTTGAAATTGGCAGTTTTTTTGGTTTAGAGTTAGGAGAAAGTTTATGAGCGATGATTGGATTTACATTGGTGGTTACGAAGATAATCCCAATAAAGCTAAGATAGGAAAAACAACAAAGGGAATTGAACAAAGGCACACATCATCACAAGCAGATGATTACTCTATACACACAGCTTTCAATATCCATCGTGGCGATGTGCATGCGATTGAGAAAGGGTTGATTACCGAACTTGAAACTGTTGCTGAAAGGAGAAGACATGCAAGCACAGGTAACTTAACTGAAGTCTTCAACTTAACCCCTACCGAAATGGTAAGCGTTGTTGAAACGTATATAGAACAATATCATTCTGGCAGTGTTACCTATGAGAATCAGCTGCATGGAGATATGAGTCGATATGAACGCAATAACAATGATAAGAAATCACGAAGTTCTTACGTTACTGGTAATAATGAGCTGTATGAAACGGATTTAGGTAATGGCCATTTCCATGACCATGAACTTGATATGGAGGGTTATAGAGACGAAGATGGCAATGTCTATTGGAAAGATAGCTAACGACTCATTAATAATGGTCTAAGAGCGATTCCAGCATTTGAGCTAATTGCCCAATTACATTGATGTTCGGATCGCCTCTAAGACCTTACTGCACTCGACAAGAAACTTCTCTCTTTCTTTATCTCCCAAATTCAACCGTCCTTGCATGAGCGGTAGGCCAACAATCGGTTTTTTGTTCTGATTGAAGCAGTGTCTAAAAATCAGGTTATCTGACTCGTTTTCAAATCTTGTTACTCGCTCGCACGTCTTATCAAGTTCATTTTCATAAGCCCTATGTTTTGCCAACTCCATTTTTTGAATCCATGTCGACGGCATAAAATCAATGAGTAGATATTGGAAAACACCAGCAGCACTAAGCACTACGATAAACACCACTATCATCGTCACTAGCAGCGCTTCAACAAACATGAGGTGTTTGAATGAAAATAAAACAGAGCAACTTAAACCAATAGTGGTGATTGCCCCAAGTATCAGGTCTTCGATTTTTTTATGCGTTTCATACGACTTAAATATCTCATCGAGCGATTTGAGAGGCTTCTTAGGCATTGCTATTTTGGGTAAGACTATCGATTCAATGTCTTTACTTGAGTGGTCGGGTACATGCCCCCTTTTCACTCGCTCTTTATCATCTTTGCTTAGCGAATACTGGAATTCAGCAAGCGTCATTGAAAAGTGTTCATTGTCTTCGAATTTGAAACCCATTTTTTTAAAAAATCGTCGTCTTCCTAAGTACATTTCTTCTTTGGTTTTTAATGACAACGTATGGTCATTGCTTTCCTCATGAAAGGCTTTACCTTTGATTACAACGTCAGCCAAATCAAATAGATCACCACCAAGCTCGCGAAATTTGAGTTCCAGTATCTGAATGGTCAAATTGAACAGCAGTGTTCCCCACCCTTTCCTGTTGACCGCAGAATAAATCGAATTACCCTCAACATAATCGATATAGATATGATGCTGGCCGTTAACAATTGAATGTGTAAGCTCTAGTCGAATTTGAACATGCAATGAGCGAACCGAGTTGTACCGCTCTAAGTGAGGGTCAGAAACAAACAGAGAGGCTGTTGTGTCACCACTGTCAAATCCCACTGGGCTTGGCTGATGGTTCAATGTGTATGACACGCCAGCCCCAATCAACGTTGTCTCGAATTCATCCATACTTAAACTGTCGTGAGTATCGTTCATGCTTTTCCTTAGTCATGAGCTATGTGAAATGGGCAAGTCAGAAGACTATTTAATCGGCTTTTTAAGTGAGATCCCGACGTACTTTTCGTTAAAGTCCTCTCTCATATCACCTAAGATTTCATGGAGTTCACCAGCGATACGTCGAAGCTTGGGGTCTAGTCCTTTCTTAATCGAATGACAGCCCTGTATTTGATGGATTGCGCATTCTATCTTTGCTAACTGTCCTATTTCTTCTAGGTTTCGCTCGCGTAATTCATTGCGGCTTTGGTTAATGACGTATTCGGATTTTTTATAGAGTTTCCCTATTACCAACTCATTGTATGGAGGGAGCTCTCGCCAACCATTATTTCGAATAGCGTCAAATTCAGAGCTTGATATGTGTTGGTATTCTTTACGAAATTTGTAATCAGTTACGCCTAGAGT
This sequence comes from Vibrio sp. R78045, assembly GCF_042466085.1. Classification (NCBI taxonomy): domain Bacteria; kingdom Pseudomonadati; phylum Pseudomonadota; class Gammaproteobacteria; order Vibrionales; family Vibrionaceae; genus Vibrio; species Vibrio sp. R78045. The sequence continues at coordinate 166,153 of NZ_JAXHBS010000004.1, read as the reverse complement.
TATGGCGGCTTCTTTGTTTGAATTCGCGACTAGAATGACTATTGACGGTTGTCCTTTCTGGTATTCATTACCGTGATATATTTTATGGCTCATTTTCAGACCTCGTTCGCTTTGCTCTCAATTATCATAACCATTTAATTCTCAGATTCAATTAATAATTTCCATGGTTTGGAATGTCCGGTTTTATTATTAATCAATCACTTACCGGTCTTAACTTTGTTTTTTTAAAAAATTGCAATGAACGCTATTACTGTACTATAGTGTAGTTGATTTAAAAAACAGAAATGATAATGAATAGAGGGTGTGTATTTTGAAAGGAATTAATGTTTTAGCATTGGTTGTTACGGCTGCTTTGAGTACTGGTTGTGCGTCGAGTTTTAGTACTGTTGATGTGCAGTCAATCAATCCTGACTACCATGAATCGCCAGATAGTTTTATAGGTTCATATGAGTTCGAGATATCGAAAGGTCAAACAGTGTTTTTAAATAAATACGTTAGCCATGATGGTGAGCTATGTATTCAATATGTTGATAATGTGACTGGTGAGACTAGTGTTGTTACTAACGAATACGGGTTTGACTCCTACTCAGATACAGTAACTCATAAGATTTCCAGCTATTGTGAAAAAGACTTTAGTCTAAGTAACGATGAGCCGAAATTCGTCAAGCTGCTTGGCTTCGAAACCGTTCAAGCTGATGAGGTAAACTATGTTCAAATCCCCATTTTAAAAGATAGTCAGTAAACCATTTTAATTACTACTCAGAAATTCAATGCAATTCATTATCGTTTAATGAATTGCATTTTTTTTAGGCGATCCTACTCTTTTGCTCTTATTTTTATTCCCGTTAGAAGCTTAGAGACTACGACATCTCCCCGACTTAAACTTACAATCAGTCACCGTTTTAGCTTCCAATTTTTAGTGCATTAACTCAGTTAATAATTTGTCGGTGTTACTGTGAATACACCTTTGTTCATCACAATTCATTGTGTTAAAATGAATTCATTGTTGTTCAATGAATCGAAATGATTTGAGGTGTTATGAATATTATTGATCCGTGGTTTTATCGTAGACCAGAACTAACAAGGGCATATGGTACATTTTGCTCTGATACCCTGTTTTCTAGGATGGTTTTCTTAGGATCAAGACGTATTGGTAAAACGTCATTTTTTCTGCATGACCTAAGCCCGCATCTAATTTCACTCGGCATGACTCCAATTTACATATCAATGTGGGGAAATAAAAACTCTCCACATATGGAGTTCTTTGATCGTCTTACTGATGCCTTAGATGAACTCTCAAAAGAGGGAGCAGTATCAAGGTTGCTTAAGAGTCAAATACACAAACTGGCAGTTGGCAATCAAATTGCTAAGATGGAAGTTGAGTTTAGCCCCTCTCAAGCCTCTGACGTTGATTTGAGTAATATTAAGGTGTTACTAGATTCAGTAGTCGAAAAAGCTGGTGGCGCGAAAGTAGTATTGATTTTGGATGAGTTTCAACACCTAGTAACCTCTACTAAGTTTGAGAACTTTCAATATTCGTTAAGAACGCTTTTAGATACGCTCGGTACGCGCCTTACTGTCATTTATACAGGTTCTTCTCGTACTGGTATTAAAGCAGCGTTTGAAGACAAAAGTTTGCCATTCTACCAATCAGCTACAGTACAAGAGTTCCCAATGTTAGATGATGGATTTATCACGCATTGTACTGGCTTACTTAAGAATACGTATGGAATTGAAATCGACCGCCTTGCGCTTCTAGATTTTTGGATTGACACCGACCACTCACCTCATTGGACAATCAACCTAATGAGAGACATCGTCAATAAAAAGGTATTGGGGAATAGCTTTTCGTTAGCGTCCTCAATTGAGTTTATTCATGACGCTATGTGCGAGGAAGAAAGTCATACTGAATTGCTAAAAAGTATGTCTAAAACCGATAAGGCTGTTTATTTGTTGAAGTGTTCTGGTAAAGGAATCTATGCAATCCCCTCCTTTGAGTTTATCACTTCGGTTGGCGGTACAGCGACACGCAGTGCTGCCCAATCGTCAGAAAAAAAGCTATTGGATCGTGGTTTCATAAGTGCGTTACCGAATGGCAAAGTGATCAGCGAGATTTACGGTTTGAAAAACGCTGTACGTAAGGATTTGAACGTAGATAGCAGTTTCTAATAGAACTCAGGTCATAAGTTGCCATTCGCTGGCAACTTATTTCATTCTTGATATAGTTTATTTATAAATTACTAATGATAAGAGTTTGTTTGTGACAGTCGACAAGATGAATTGGAAGATATTCGTTGAGCCATATGATGCGAACGTGCAGTACAAACCATCACTCGATCAGCTCATTAAGTTAAACAATTCGAACAATCTTTCAGGTAATGAGAGACAATCATTAAAGCAAGCCTTTCTCTACTTCAATGAATTTGAATCAAGCCTGAAACAAAACATCTCCATTTCTGCTAACTCGATATCTGCTTTAGACCCATTGGCTGTCCACTACCATAGACACTCTTACGGGCAACCTCTTAATCGACTCGTTAAGCTTTGTGATTACCTAATTATAAACGAACTTGTCTCGTTGCCATTAGTGGAACAACAACAGTTAGAGGCGGTAAGATCTTTTCTGACACGTTAATGCGAACAAATATTTAACGACTAAGAGAATTAGTACTTTCATCATCATTTGTAAGTGCTAAAATGTATGTATATAAAAACAGTATTTTTTTAAAAAACGTTTTTCTCACCTCAAACCAAGAGTGTTGTTCATGACAAACTTAAGCCCAGTAAGTCAGCAATTAATTAGTCAGACACCGGTTTTAAAAACTGAGGTGATCAATACTCCCCCTACGTTGCGTTACATTAATAATCTTCGTTCAAAAAGCTCTCGCGTCACTATGGGTTATACACTTGATTGCTTTGCGCGTGAGCTGAATAGTTTCTACCTATCTAACGATGTCAATCTCGCCATACATAAGCACATAGATATTTCATGGCCACATATAGACAACTACGCAATATCCATGACTCTCAACAGGATGCATGAGTCTGGTATCAGTGCTGTTCGACTCAATACCTATTTAACTGCCATAAAGCAATCGGCAGTGTTTGCTTGTGATCTTGACTTAATCTCTACGAAAGAGCTTATGCGTATCAAAGAGATTAAGGCATTGAAAGGCTCACGTTTGTTCAAGGGACGACCTCTGAACATTGAGGAAGTGTCGATGTTATTTGTTGTCGACGCACCGACACCTACCCAATTACGAAACAATGCAATGTTTGCGATATTGACTGGTTGTGGTCTTCGGTGTTCTGAATTGATGGAATTGTCTGTGTCTTCTTTGCTTGAGGAATCGGGTGAATATTCTTTGAAAGTGCTTGGTAAGAATGACAAGGAACGTCTTGTACCTTTGAGTGATGATGTTTACTTTCATCTACTTACTTGGTGTAGGCTACGAGATGAGCACAATTTAGAAACGGACAGCTTATTCGTAACAATGCGTAAAGGCGGCAATCCCGAAAGCAAGGCGTTCAAAGCGCGTTCAAGTATCTTTAGAATTGTACGCCAGCGTTGCTTAGAAGTATTTGAGTTCAAGATTGCGCCTCACGACTTAAGGCGAACTATGGCTACACTGCTATACAAGTCAGGTGTAGAAGTTTCTGTGATTCAAGACCTAATGGGTCACTCTAATATCTCGACCACTCACCGCTATATCACAAAAGATAAACAGGTCTTTAAAGATGCAGTGGCCAACATTCGATTGAAGTAGTGGTTATGTCTTTTTTAAAAATAGTACGAGCTGTTCTAGTGATAAACCATCTTCACGTAGTTGTGACTCATATGACGCGATAGTTTCCGTTTTTTTCTGTTCAGCCAACCTATCTTGTTCTCTTTTTAATACCCTTTTCTCATTTATTCGATTTAGTCGAGTAACCAGTAGCTGAACTTCTTCTATTGATAAATTGGATTTTACAAAGGATGTTAGAAGACGTTCCTGTACTAGCGTTTTCCTGAATTCACTCATTTTGTATAACCTAGTCGTATGATTGGTTTAAGTATTGTACCTGTGTATATACTTACAAGCTCATATATTTAGAGCAACGGTTTTTTTATAAAATATTGAGCTGTTGATCTCATGTCTCGAAGTAAACAAGTAATCATCCAGCTATATATAGAAATTCGATATTAAAAAAGGCCAGCAAATTAGCTGGCCTTTTCATTATGATGAAGTCTAATACATTACTTGTACTTTGCTAACACGCCACATTAATGTGTATGTTCCTCGATGCGTGAAACAACCACTACCATTACCCGACGACTGTCTTTTCGATGTATATCTATCTACTGTATTACCATTACAACCATAGGCTATATTAGAAGATATCTTAGCTGAGCAAGCTGAAACAGCTCCGTTTTTCGCGCTACATCTCTCACTAGCGTTATAGAAATCTGGAACTTTTTTGGAGTGGCGAATTGTTAAGGTGTTTCCGTTATAGCTGTATTTATACGTGTTAGTATTGTTAAGTCGAACGTATTTTGGACGCATTTTACTTAGCGAAATAGGCAATACGAAAGCCAAGTCTCTAGCATTTGTATTAGTTCGGTCAGCAACTGTTATCCAAACATTCTTTTTAGGATAAACAATGGCTGGCGGCTTAGGCGTTGGTGCTGGCTCAGCGGCTTTTTTCAGTTCTGCACATAAAGTCTTGTAAGCTGGGTGGTTACAGTTAATGGTGGTGTTTGCCTGTTTTGGTGCGGAATTCTTAGGTTTGTTATAGGTAGGGTTTGAACCACTACGTGACCCAACAACATCATCATTAGGTACAGCCCGAACTGTGACAGGTGTTACTTTGTCTTTATGGCTGTTCATACCGCCATGATTGTTTTTGTTGGCAGGTTTTTTCTGCTGAAAATTCGTATTTTGACTAGTGCTTGAGTTCTCATCTGATTGATCTTGAGCACCAGCAAAAGCAGAGGGATTGAGAGTCAGCATAGAAGCAAGTATGGTACTAACTAGTGTAATTTTACGCATGTGCGATGTCCTTTCTCACTATTGGTGTGCGTGATGGTTAAAAGTGTTACAAAGACATTAATTACATAGTTATATACCTATATAGTCGCATATCAATGCCGTTGTGTATACGATTTTATCGTATGTGTTTTTTAAAAAAATACACATTCTTATCGTAAGTATTTTATAAACAAACCCGATTGTCAAATTTGAGACAAAAAAATGCCCCTGAATTTCAGAGGCTATATCAATGAGAATGGATTATTTACGCAATAATCTGACCAGTAAAAGAGCTGGCAGCAACCATAAAGGCATACTACCGCCACCCGAACCACCTTGAGATGGGGTTGTTGGTTCAGTCGGTTCAGTCGGATCGGTTGTTGGTGGAGTTACAACTTCATCAGTCCATTGAGTATTTAACGCCATCACATCCACACTAGCGTCTTGCACTTCATCACTACCGATCACAACAGCATAAACGCTTTGTACCGATTCATTAGCTTGTTCAAATAAAGGATGTAAATCAGTAAACGTGACTTCGATAGTTTGCGACTGTGTTTGTCCTGCATCAAAGGTAATGTTGATTGGCTCTAAGCTTGTATTACCAGAATTTACATAACCCCCTGCAATATACAGCTTCATTGTTTCTGCATTCGTTGTGTTCAGTCGCGTAGCTTGAAATGTGAAAACTTGGTTATCAATGTCTTCGCTAACTGCGACACTTACAGTTTGGTTGCCAACAGTAGCGGCATAATTGGCAGCAAGAGGCGCATAGTGATTTGTAAAGTTAACCATATTGGCATTTGCATCAGGGCAATCGCTGTCATCGCCTGTCATCGTAACGTCACTGAATGGGGTACTTGAAATTGATGTGTGCATTAATGATGAATAGCCATTACCGCAAACTTTACCGTAACCATCGGTACGGCCAAAACCATCATCATTGAAGTCATCAGAACTTTCGTGCTCACCACCAATGGTATGTAAGATTTCGTGTGTAAGTACGTAAGGTAATGCGGTTTGATCATCAGTACCAAGCATTACGCTATGCCCCATAGCGATTTTGCGTGTTCCTGTAGGATGAGTTGTGTAGTAACTTGAAAGCATCGCCTGTGCTAATGCAATAGCTGAACCTGTTTGCTCGAACACACCAACGGCCATGTCTCCAATATCCGTTTCAATATCAACACCAGAGCCCCCATCCCATTGCATGGTCGCTTGACCCCAACTAACAGTTTCACTACTGCCCCAACTGTTAGTGGAATACACACCAATTGGTTTGAGCGTTAAGTTTACGCCATGATCACTAAGTAAAGCATTTCCCAACTCTAGTGAACGGTAAAAACCGACTACCTCTGTAGAGACTTCGAAATTTGAATCTGAGTCGTAAGAGTCTGGGTAAAACAAGCTAACCTCAAATGTATTAGCAGTAGCTTGTGAAGCTAATAGAGCAAGACCGAATCCAAGTACCTTTTTCATGTGCAATCCTTTGTTTGATTATCTAACTGACACTTACAATATAGCGCGCTTGCTATTTTCAGTCAACAATTAAAATCAGCTTTATATTTCTTATGTGCTTTGACATTCCAACCTAACCTAGCAGCCCTCTCTTAGTTACACAATAGATTTAGGGTACGACATAAAACATCAGTGTCATATATGCGACACGTACCACCTCAATCCTCCAAAAGTCCCTTGCTAGAATCAGCTCTTTCTTTTTTTTGTTTTTTTTATTTTTCTGTTTTACGCGCTGCGCGGGTCTAGCAGAAGATAGGTGGAGGTTCAGCGAGTGACAAGGTAACTATACCCCTCGTTTTATGTCGTACCCTATTATGACTAGCAAATCGCTTGTTTCAGTGTCAACCTGTATGGATAAACAGAATCAGGCCGTTCGGCTTGTAGTACATCTGTAGTACCTAAGTAAAATCCGCTAGGGATTCTTACTATTATTTCTAACGAACCTTGCTGGTTTTCGAGTTGGCCAAATCGCCCTGTCAGGCAAATTTACTTTAATTCCAAACGAACTCCTGATTCCAAATAAAGGCAGGAAAGTAAACTTACTATTTTTCCCAACGAACCCTTACCTCACTGGTACTCTAGAGAGTTAATCTATTAGCGTTTTTCGAAAAAATCCCAAGTAAAGCACCTAGAGATTCTTACTTTAATTTCAAACGAACCCTAGTCATATGAGATGCGTTATCTCAAATAAAAGAGTCGGGAAATTTACTTTATTTCCAAACGAACCTAGAGCTCTACCGAACCAAATTGCCTTAATCAAGCCCTCGACTTTCTCTCTACAATTGAGTGATGCGTCTCAAAAAAAATGCTCTACACCAATGCTTAACAGACCAAAACGTTGATTCCTTGACCAAATAATCGAATGATTGGGTGACAATTAACCACTTCTTACGGTGTCACCAGCTGTTCTCCACTGATAAAGAGAGTGGTGCGCCCCCTCCTTTCAAGATGTACTGGACTTTACTTTCGGTATCTACTGGATCTTACTTTCGGGATGTACTGGATTTTACTTTCGGAAATCTACTGGATCTTACTTTCGGGCGATGTACTGGATTTTACTTTCGGTATCTACTGGATCTTACTTTCGGGGCGTACTGGATTTTACTTTCGGAAATCTACTGGATCTTACTTTCGGGCGATGTACTGGATTTTACTTTCGGGATGTACTGGATTTTACTTTCGGGATGTACTGGATCTTACTTTCGGGATACGCTGGATCTTACTTTCGGAGGTTTACAATAAGTCATTGAATTTAAACAGGTATTTATACCCTTAGTATTTACCCTCTAAATTCATGTTTAATCTATCCACAACACCTTAGACTTACCCACAGGCAAATATCAATAACATGTTTATAAGCTGTGCTTAATTCTGGACTTTACTTTCGGGATGTACTGGATCTTACTTTCGGCATCTCACCGGATCTTACTTTCGCAGATCACTGGATCTTATTTTCGGATTAGTTCAGATCTTACTTTCGAGTTTGACTGGTTTTTACTTTCGGATTTTCCCAGATCTTACTTTCGGTTTCGGCTGGGTTTTACTTAGGATTTATCTATTTATTTTCAATAACTTAAAAGTTATACATGTGTGCTATAAGTAGAGAATTGATAATCTATAAGTTGATAAATAGATAATAGGATAAGTAGATAAATTGTTTTTTTAAAAAACAGTAATAATAGGAATCTCTAATTCGATATTGATCAAATATTCTCAAAATGATCTTTATCTATCTAGGATTTAGAAGTACTATTATTCCAAGTAAAAGAATTTTTCTAAAAAACAAAACGAATCTGGTAGGTTTGATATCCATGGACAGTAAGATTTTCAATTTGCGTACAGCTGACCAAGGTTCGTTTATTTGGTATCCAGAGTCATTCGATTCTAGCAACACTGATTTTACTTCATTTTTTGCTTTAACCCCTAATCAGAAAGCGACCATATCTGCACTTGTGGAATGTGCTTCATTAAAGGATGAAGAGTCTACAGTCGACCTTTTGACCATCATGCAGAATCTCGACATTAAACTGCCAGCCTTTAATAGTCGCATTCGAGCTCTTGAAAAGATGAACATCATTAAGACTGTTCCCTTTGAGTTCTCTAACAAATCACTTCGTGGTCGAATTAAGTGCATTACCTTTAATCTGATTGAGGAAGTGTTTGAAGAGCTTGAGGAAAAAGGGCAAAACCGTAAGACCTACTATGCCGATAAGCGCTCATCAGCCGCTGCATTAGATAGAGTTTACAATGAGGCAGGATTTACTCGAAGACCCGACGCATTAACAGCGCAAATCGCTACCCCAACTGATACTCATTTAAGTCTAGTTGAACAAGCTGTTGCCCCTTTGAAGTCCAATCAATCCAAATTGGCCAAAGAAGTATGGGTTTCCGATGTGAACGATCAAGCGCATAAGTTGACCGTTGAGGTTCAGTCTCACAGTCGAGTTACCAACGTTGACGATCTAATGAATCAATACGCGATGTTAACTTTAACTCTCGAATATCATTCTTTAGATAGTGACTCTTACATTGCCAACGGTACTTTACCTGTCAATGCTACTCCGATTCATGTTGATGATATCGTGCGAATCAGGAAAAAATTCATTCGTAGTATTGGTAGTAATTACCGTGATGCTGTACGTGAGAGCATCATGGCCATGAAGCAAACAACCTATGACGTAATGGGTTTACAATCTTTGTTTGCTGATGGAGTCGAATTGAAACAAAAGTATATGAGCCGTCAGTTTCGTATTTTTGATCAATGCTCACCTCTATCTGATTACGCACCTAAATTGATCAGTAATACCGAAGTTGAGTTCGGTCGTGATGCTTCGATATACGTTGTAAAGTGGCCAGACGATGTCTTTGAACGACTGATTCATGGGGATATTGTTTTTGCTTTCCCTGCGAACAGTTTAAGTGTTCATACAATGATTTTTGTTTTGTACCTACGGTTTAGGGTTAAGCTTCGAAAGGTAACTTCGTTTTCAGAGTTACTGGAAAAGCTTCAAGATCAGATAGCTTCTGGTACAGATTCGCAGTCCTTTAGAGAGTCATTGAAAACTCACCTTTTAGATATGAACCGTTTGAATGATAAACATTTATTCTCTTCAATTGAGGGTAACGTACTGTCATTTAATATTTGGGGTTATCATGGGTCTGTAGATTTCAACGAGAAGTATATCCACGTTACAGTTGATCAAACTGAGCTGTTACTTTGTTGCGATATCGATCCTGAAACACAAGCTAATGGTAATAAGCAAATCGCCCCAACCAAGCATAACCGTTTATCGAATAAGTTAAGACCGTACTTACAGATCCACCAGCGAGTGACGAGTCGTTTAGCTGCGGATTTGAATTTTCGAGTTTCACGATATGCGTTCAGTTTTACGGTAGGCGAAAGAGGGTTTGAAGTTTCTCATTACTCGACAAAATCAGAACGTGACTCTGCTTTAGAGGTACTACAATCCAACCTTGAACTACCTCTTTCTACGTTCAATACGTTATTCGACCAACATTTAGAAAAAGTTGAGCTCTTACACATTCACGGTAAGGTTTTGACCAAGTCAAAATTTGCTCAAATTCGTGAGGCTTTACGTGCCATGTATGAAGTTTACGTTAAGCCTAGTGCTGTTCTTAACTCAATATCTCGTAAGAGTTCATTTCATGATGATGTATTCAATTTTATCAATGATGAAATTGAAGTACTACCACCGAGCTTCTACCTATCATTTTCTGACCATTTTGAATAAAAAAGCCTCCCAATTGGGAGGCTTATTCATTGTGCAAGAACATACCATATTCTTCTATGATTGGAATTCGCGACACTCTTTTAGTACCTTTGACCTTGGCCAATCGATCATAACCATTGAAGTCGCTAAGTGAATGGTATCGTTTTAGCGGCTGAGGCTTAACGACGAGTACAGGCACTGACGCACGTCTTGGTTGTTCTTGTAGTACCCTCCCCTCTTCATTCGGGTACGAGCATTTATATCTTGGATTTAATTTACTTGGTCTTATCCATGTAATAGCTGATTTAGTGTGCTGAGCTAATCGTTCCTCATCCATACTTATTAAGGTCATCAAATCTAAGTCTGGGTTGTTGCTTACCTTCCGTTCACATCGCAATTTTGCTATTGATAGCGCACGTTCATGATCAATGGTTTCCAGCTGATACCCTTGAGCAAGCCAACTGAATGTGATGTTTTCAACCGTTGGAGGCGCTAATGCAATGTGCCTTGTTACCGTTTTAGGAAGCACACCATTATAGGTGTTTGTGTAAAATTGCTGACGCAAGTAACTGGTGTCATACGTTCTAGAAAGCTCTAAAACAAATGAATTTTTCAGTCCGTTTATCTCTTCAATCAAACTGATTATTTCTGACTCAAGTTTCTCGCTACCGGTTATGTGAACGATTCCTACAACGCGACGAGCTGCCTTATGTGATAAGCCTACTTTTTTGTAGTTAAACTCTAGGCACTCTAGGTAAGCGTGTACCGCCTCCAAACCCTCTAACCTTTTCGGTGACAGTTCCTCAATCTCACTGTGAACCGTGTCATAACCATCCTCATCAATCTCAGGGACAGGGAGAATTGCCACCTCTGCATGGATTATACGGCCTCTCAGGACAAGCTTTCTTAATTCGCCTATCTTCTTGGCAATATGCGCCATCTCATGTCCCAGCTGTAATTGAGTGAGGATTGGTGATTCAGTCATTACACTACTCGTACTTGAATTCAATATCATTGGATAGACAGAACTTCATCCAATAATAGTTCTTAGGCTCGCTACGAATTGGAGCGTGTCTATCCATTAGAGGGTGAAGAAGATAGATAGCAAAGCTGCTAAATCCAAAAGCCTTTGCACTGTAATTCTCTTTACGGATCTTACCGTCTAACAGCGAGTATTTAGAGATCGGTTGGCCACTCTCATTAATCTCTTCTTCTGGTGAGAAATCGACCTTAGTTACGAGGTCGGTAATCAACGAAGAATGTTTGGTTAAATCAATTTTTGCCCAAGTGTGATTCATCGTTAAGACTTCGATTTCAAGCTTTCTGATCTTATCGAGCATATCTGCATCGCTGTGTAGATTCTCACCTGTCTTATAGAGATCGCTTAACGTTAACCCTAATGGGTACTCTGATAAATCTAACTCTTCAATTCGTTCATTGAATAAATCAGGGTATTCCGCTTTTAGAACTTGCCACAAGCCAAGGCTTTTCGGCATGCTGCCGTGTAGTAAGAATCGAGTGCCTTGTTTCGTTTTCACTTTTAGAAGTGGCTTGGATATATCAAAGCCAGTTGGTTCTTTACCTTGCGTTCGCTCTTCTATGACTTTTCTTCTTTCACCTTTATAACGAACCACATAGTTTTCACTCGAAGTAATGTCTGATGTTTTTGGCTTCTTGGTTTTGATGCGCTCTACTGTATAACCGTTCAAGTCCATCTGGCCGTTTGCATTTTCTACCAGCATTTGATCAATAGCTTTGTTCGGATACTCTACCGTGCTTACTGTAACGTTAGCATCTTTGTATTCATCTGCCGCTTGTTTAAAAAATGCAATGGCAGAGGGTTTCATTCTCGTAACTGATTTAGATTCGAGTTCGACCAACTTCGCACTGATGTTTCTGTAATTGGAAAACGAAACACCAAGAATGTCGCAAAAAGTGTTTCTGATTCGATTGGAGTTAGCCCAAGAAAGATCTTTCAATGACTCTTTCAGATCTTCCACTTCATGAACATTGTAGTCACTCTCAATGCTTGAGCACTCTTGCCAAACAACGGTTTTCGTTCGTTTACTCTCAGCGCAGTTAATATTCCATACTACGTTATTTTTTGACTTAAGGTACTTGGCCACAGAATCGCATGATTTAATTTTTTGTGGCGTTACGAAAGAGAACTCAGCAGTGAATACCGCCCTCTCCGCTTTCGATGGATTCTCACCATTCGTAATAAGGTACAGTCCGTTTGATGTTGGCATGAGTCGCTTACCGTTTGGAACGACACCAAACCTTGTCTTGTCAGCAATTAATATTTCCATGATTTGACCATTATTAGAGTTATATCACCATTATAGCGCAGTTCGTATTTATTTGTATATGTTTAATGTGAGAGCTGAAAAGTGTGAGTTGTTATTTGGTTACGACGTAACATTTAAAATGCTTACTGCCTTTCATCAAATAACATGCACAAAAAAAATGGCACGATAAAGAGTATCGTGCCATTTAGATTTGCTATTTTGTTTCAACGAATGGTGGCCAGTACTATTAGTCTTTTCTACTCACTCGATTCATTAAGTAGTGTGTATATGTCGCGTGGCGGTCTTTGAGTAAGTAGAAAATTGAATCTTGATTGTTCACTCTTGAAATGAACGACTCTTGAATCGACTTCGGCACTCTGACAACGCTAAGAGCTCGACGGATATCCTCATCAACTTCTTGGTCTTCTAGAACTGTTGATTCCGTAAGGCGATAAGGTGCAAATGCAGAAGTCAGTACCGCAAGAAAAGCAGCTGGTACGACAGACAATAATTCCTTAATTGTCTTTGCTTCGTTTGTTTGCTTCGAAGTTACTACATGAGCTTTTAGTAAAATCCAGAACGCCAAGACAGACCAAAACACTATTTCTAAAAGTGACCAATTCGATATATTGAAAAAGTGCTTTATTGAAACCATGTAGAAGTACTCGATCATTGTTCCAATATACGTCAAAGAAATCGGGCTCGTTGGTACACTCGCCCCACCGTGAAAGTCGAACCGCCAAACATTGGCAATCGTCATCATGTTGAAGTTGTTTGTGATAACTTCAAGAGCTGCATAAACCCCAATGACTAAAAACCACATCTTGGCTCGATTAGAGATAGATCCAAGAAACACGGCATGTTCGGTGTGGTAATCCTCGACAGAGAATGCCCCATACTCTCTTTTATGGCGCATCGCTATAATCGCGCCTAGTGAAACGAAGATAACGATTAAACCAGTTAAGCTAGTGAGTGACGCGAATAGACCTAGAGAGAAAGGCTTAAGGATAACTTCAAGCCAACCAATGGTTACTTGCTCGCTGTGAACTAGCGTGATCTCTTTGGTGTAAGAGAAAGTAATCAGGGCATTGATTTTTTCAAAAAACGCAACTGTCACGAAGACAATCAAAGCAACAACAAGCGAAGCACTGCGTTTCTTATTATGCATTTTCATTTCCATTCGTCCTGATTCCTTTTAGTGGTTATCTATGGCCTTAGCACACTAGCTTTTAGTAGGTTCAATGTGTCGGCTACCGTTTGCTCGTATTGAGTACTGTTCTTTGTCAGTTGAGTTACGACAAGCCTTAATAGTGGGTATCGTTCGCTGTTTTTAAACGTTATCGACTGACTCACATTAGAATTCGTTGTGTTCCCTTTCGAGTAAAAAGAGATAATGATATTCGTTGTTTGGTCTTCATTGACATTCACATAGAGAACCTTTGAATAGTTACCTACATCTGACCCTTTTATCTCTGTTGAGCTTCTAAGTCCCATTAGGGCTATCGCAAAATTTGCTAAATCAGATTCGACCAACTGGATGGTCAATTTCTGTGAATAATCAGCTGTTCTTAAAGAACCGCCCTGCCTCATCAATGGTGCAATTGTGACATTCACATTTTGAGTAACAACGTTTTTTGCCGCCTTGGGAATCCGTTGTAACTGTATGACAGCGGTCTTTGTATAACACTCTACTATCTCACCGAAATCACTCATACTTCACTCAAATCCAGTTTTTCATATGTCCAACGACTGTTGATTTCTTCTCTTAGTTTTTTCGTCAGAACTGTTTTTACTGTTGCGTTAATTGGTGGCTCTTCACTAAAAAAGTGCAGACACATTGGCTTATTCACTGTTAATGCAAATACCAACTGGGGCGCTAGTTCATTGAATATCACCCTGTCTACTTGAGAGCCAATATGGGATTGTTTCGTCACATATCTATGGTCGACAAATTCAACAATATCATTATCAGTTAAAATCGAGCTTGAGTATGGTGCATCGTTAGAACCCACGTTAACCATAATTACTAGTTCATTATCACTTGGCCATTCAAAGTAGAAAACCATACGTTTTCTTTTGTTGTTGATGAGCCTGTACGTGATGGCCACATTGCTTTCTGTTAAGTATTCATTAAAGAACCAATTTACAAATGGCTTGGCAGTTTCTACTAGCGCTGCGTACAGTTCATCAAAATCACTTGCTGTTCTCACTTCTCGTTTATTCTTTCGCGTTTGGGGTGAAGCAAATGACTCCCCTTTCTTTATTGCGTCAATCAAACCTTTCGTCTCAGCTGTGTAGCCGAGTTTATCTATCACAATAGTAGACAGTAACTCTCTTAGAACGGGCATGCAGTAATCATTTTCAAGCGCGACATTGAAAACAATTTCTTTACCATTTGCCTTACTACGTATCACTGGCTTAGACGGCAACCTGAATAGCTCATTTACAAGCTCTTGATTTAGTAAGCTTGTGTATTCAGGGTGTGTGATGCCCACTATCAAGTCATCCAGTACTTGTAAGTACAATTCTGGTATTGAGAGTAAATCACCATTGCTGTTTGATACCGATGAATCAGCAATATAATAACTAGTGACCTTACGTGCTTCTTTGTTCATTTACGTAACCTGTTCTTATGCAAGGAACGCATTCAACGCTTCTAGGGTTGGATTGCGCTTTGTACTCTTTTCTGTTGGTTTCTCATATGTTACCAGTGGTGATACCAACTTCCTAAGAGCTTTGCATTGTGACACATCTAGCTTCTTAATTACTCTCGTTAAAGCAACGTAAGCTAACTTTGATTCTGCTTGGTATTGAATTGGGTCTGACGTTGAAAGGAACTGGTCAAAGTCTCCCCCTAGCTTTACAAATGAAGCCTCTGCACCCTTTGATGAATGTGCGGTAGTTAGAATTTCGGTAGCTCTATTTCTATCCTGTTTTCTCACTTGTTCCATGGCCAAAGATAAGTTGTTAGTGCCGTGTAGCTCTACGGCTTTGACTAATGGAGCTAGATCGCCACCAATATCACTTTCTGTGTGCTCTTTCAGTTCTGACCAATCACTGAACACGGCCAATTCATCGCAATTTGGTGTATGACCACTTTTCAGTGCTTTGACGCCCTCGACAATCTTATGAAGCTGCTCAGCATCTTTTAGTAAGTATGGCTTATTACCATTCTTAAGTGATGTCATGAGCTCGCTAAAGAGAGCCGAGTTGGTTCTTGTTATGATCATACGACCTTTATCAGCAATGCTCTTGCTCGGATCAGTGATGATTTCAGATTCAAATGTCTGGTTGCCGACAAAGTTAACATTTGCATTCAATCGTGTGTTTAGCGTCTCGTTGGCTAGGTCTGCCACATTTTGGCCAAATCGATAGCATGTTGTTAGGTTAGCTTGATGATTAAATTCAAAGTTGGCCATTGCGTTATCTGCACCGCGCCATTCATAAATGGATTGCCATTTGTCTCCCACGATTGCCTTTTTACAATTGAGTATCAACTTAATGAGCTGTTGAGCAACGGGCGCTGTATCTTGACCCTCATCGAGCATACAAAATTCGTATGGCAGTTCAATCGTCTTATCTTCTAATCGTAGTACGAAGAGCTTTAGATACGCATCGTGTGTCGTCGGTACATTAGAGTTCACGTTAACCATGTCTGCCCATAGCGCTTGTGCGCCACGCATAACGTGATGTGAAATGTACGCTACTTGGTCTGGTTGTGTTCCAAACCGTTTGATTAAGTGAACATGTGATTCATTGATGTCACTGTCTTGTGACAGACAGTAATTCGATACCGTTCTCATTACGGCACTTGCGTACCCTTGAGCTGTGAGAGCCCCTTTTAGACATGTTGGCTTATAGTGCTCAATGAATGACTTGATCGTTAGCTTATGCTTCAATCTGTCTTTGTATTGCTTACCAATGTAACTGTAGGCCAAACCATGAGTTGTTGTGACATCAACGTAAGTTGGGAATGCTCGCTTTACCTCTTCCACGATAACTGAGTTATAAGCTAAATATAAGCCGCGACGATTAGGCATAATCAACGTAGATATGGCATTCATTGTGAACGTCTTACTTGCTCCTGCACCAGCTTCAATTCCCAATGTTTCGTCGTAGTTCATTGATGCAAACAATTCCAAGCAGTTGTCTTGTTGTTCACTGAGGTTCATGCCTTTGAATTTACGATTAATCATGTGTCTGACCTATTTTATCGTTTAGCCCCTAAACGCTAGATTGTTTCGGCCTAGCGTTTAGCCCCTAAATCCTAGTTTGTGTCACTACCGTTTAGCCCCTAAATGCTAGATATTGTTTCCTAGCGTTTAGCCCCTAAACGGTGCGTTGAACGTTATTATGAGTGGCTTGGTTCTGCCTCATGTTCAAGCTCAATTGCCTTATGCATAAGAGTATACTTTTTAGTAAGCGAGTCTTTTTCATGCTCATTGATGACATCATTATTTTCACCAATCTTATCGACCCATTCTGATAAACGTTCGGTCTTTACGTGATGCTCCACCAGCTCTGATTCGATTAACTCTTGGATTTCATCAGCATCATCTAATAGCCCTTTTACTAACTGAGACACTTCGATTTCTTGCTCGGCCAGATTAGAGGCTGATTGTTCAGTAATGGAGGTTTGTTCCATGTCAGCAGAAGTAGGGGATGCCAACTCATCGGATGCAGAATTGGTTTCCATCTTTTGGCTTAGTTGCTTGTTGACGGCTTTAATCTCATCGTGCGTTTCGTCTGTTTCAATTCCGTTCAATAGGTGAGAGAGACGACCAAATGCCACTTGCCTAATGGTGTGGTTGAATATCTGATTGTAGGGTCTAGATACCCAAGCTTCGTTAAGCGCACGGATGCTTGGGTCGATGTCTCCCATGCACACTTTTTCACTGATTACAGTACCGTCAGTTAATTGCACTTTAAGTTCAAAGTATAATCCTGATTCATCCTGAACATTCCAAAGAGGACGGGGTGACTGGTCTTCTCCAAGTTTGAACTTGTTGTTAACCAGTGACCAGTCACCGCTATAATCACTAGTTACATCTTTGACTGAATCGTGAGCGAGTAATACTAACTTCACCAATTTACCTGTTTGACTGATTCTTCCGTAAGTATCAAAGAATGAGTTGGCCGCTACGAACTCAGGATGTACTCCCCAGATATCAGCTTGCATTGTCAGCATAAAACAGGTTTCTACATCATTGCGGAAATGTATGTTGATGGTTCGACTTTTGGCCATGATTTTGGCGAAAGCCATGATTCGGTCAATGTAATTTTGGTCTAGCCATTTGCTGCTCATAATGACGCTCCATTAAATAATTGGTCTGGGTTAGGCAATGGTTTCGCTACTACTGGCGTCACGGTATTATTAATGTCAGGCTTTTCAACTTTATCGGACGGTCGCTGTTCACTCATATCAGTTAACGGTTCAATGCCTAGCTTGTCCTTTTCTTCTTTCCATTGTTGAAGTTCAATTTGAATCTCTTCAATTAGGGTGTTTTCGTATTTTCGTTGGTACACAGGAACACGAACACCTTTGATACCTTTGAACCCCTCGAACTCGCCCATTTCAAACCATTTATGAATGCGGCCAATAGCGCCATCTAGTAGTTCAGATGCTCGGTCAATATCTTCACGGTCAATGAATTCAATCACGCGAACTCGTACTGGCTTCGTATGGCTAGCCCCAAGCTTTGGTGCATCTTTCTCAACGACAATGAATATGAATTTGTTGAGTTTGTTTTCAACACCGTCATCAGCGTCATGCTTACCAATTTCGTTGAACCCGTTTTCATACATAGAATTTTGTAAATGAAAATTCATCGCTGCGCTGTCACGCTCTAAGCGGTCAAAATCAACAGTTCTCACAAATTTAATGTCAGTGATAACATTGAAATTTAGGTTCATGATGTCGCTTTTGCCTTTGCAGAGATCACCAAAAATAGGGTGATTCCAAAACATGGCAACTTCGAATATATTCCCCTCAGCAGTCAGCCACTTTCGGGCATCTTCATCAGCGTAAACCGCTTCTACTATTCTTTGCGCATGTACATACTGATCTGATGTAATGGTGATTTTCTTTTCACTTTCCGCTCGCTCTAGCTCCGCAGATTCAAGATGCTTTCGAAATAGCACAGGTTTCTTATAGGCAGCGGTAATTACTGCTAACACGTCTGACACTTCCCAAACGCCAGATTCTTTCTTGTTACCAAGATTTGGCAGTTTGTTGATTAGGTGAGGTGCTACGTCGATATCAATAGAACCCATTTGCTTAAGCGTTTTAATTTGATCAACCATCGAAGATTTCGAATCAATCTGAAAGGTTTCATCTTTCTGCGCCATCACGTATTTTTTAACGGCTTGCTTCTTACTGGTCGCAGTGAAATAGGGCGTCTTTAACATTGATGGTAATTTTTCAACTTGGTCATTCTCTTCTAAAGCGTGAAACTTGATATCTTGCTCAGTAATGACTTTGTTAAGGATTCTTGCCTTATCTCTAAAGGTAGATGCGTCATTCCATTTTTTAGAAAAATCGCCACTTATCCAATGTGCCATGTTGTCTTTGAACAGTGTGTATCGTTCAGTTACTGGAACGTTGAACTCAGTATCATCACTTAAGCTTGTGTCGATTGGTTTAAGAAAGGTTGAGATGAAATCATTGATACATTTCTTAATATTACGCTTACTGATTTCGCCAACTCGGTACTCTTTTGGTAGGTCATCAAAGCTAATGCTCTCATCAACCTCAGCGACTTGTTTGCTATTAAACTGCGTTACCTGACTCGCTACATCATTAGCGATTTCTTTATGTTGCTCGTTGTGCTGAACGATGAACTTTTTCAGGCTATCACTATTCGTAAAATAGAACGGGTTGTCTTGGTGCATTTTGTCGAAATCAGTTTGAATGAAGTATCGCTTCTTAAACTCTGCTTTTTCTAACGTCAAACAGTGGAGCAATGTGCCATCTTTAATCGCATCAGATTGTTCGGATGCTGGTTTGCGGTTCTCTGGGTCTTGTTTGTACTCAAAATCTTTACCGCTTTTAAGGGCAGGTTCTAGCTGATGCTTACTATGTGCAGGAATCGAAAAATACTGTTCATCGCTCATATCTGCGATAAAGCCACCAGCCGTAGCAAGAATGGGATTCAGGTTTAGGCTTTCTAATAGTGAAGCAGATGTTTGTTGGTTGATGTTCATAATTTTGAAACCTCGATTAATGTTTAACTGACACTAACAATATAGCGCCTTTAAATAGAGGTTACAACTATTATTTTTTGTGATCTTGTTCGTTTATTAATCGCCTAGTAATCACTTATAGCATTAACTTACTGTTTTATAATGTTTTGTGTTGTTATATGTGCGTGCGTTGCTTTTCGTTGTTACATCGTAATTTAGTTGATACACTTTTTAAAGTCGCAAACATCAAGGATACATGCAATGTCAATGCTTACTGTCGTCAAAGAGTTAACTGGGTTAAGACTCATGACACCGAATGATACCTATCGTCAATTACAACGAATCAAAGTTTCTTTTCGTGGAATCATCGATAAGAAAAAGGAAACGGATCGCATCATTAGTGGTGGTGAAGACCAGATTGATTTATCCGCTCCATTGATGTGCAGTAACGGCAAGCGGCTTCGTACTTACACCAAAGTTGAAATTGAGAAAGATTTGTTTGGTGGTGCGGCAGTTCGTAATTTGGCTGACCAGATGGATAAGCACGGCATCGGTGGTGTTTACAAAGATGGTAAGAGTACTATTTGGCGTGTATCACAAGTTGAGCGAAATGAGATTGCACAAAAAATCTGTAATACCTTTCACCCTAAAGTTCGTCATGAGTGCGAGAAGATTCAGATCTTCTTAGTGAATAACTTGAAAGGGGGGGGAGGTAAGTCGACTTTCACTGTGAACATGGGCGCGGCACTCGCATTAACAGCTACGGCTACAAATGAAAGTATTCGAGTCGCTATTATTGATTTAGACCCACAAGGCTCTAGTACCGATACCTTGCTTCCTCACCTTGATGAATTGAATCCAGATGCTTTATCCGTTGGCGACTTGTTGATGCACAACTTTTCTCCATTAACCTTTGAGGGAGATGAGACGTACAGCAGTGTATGTAAGGATTCATTCTTACCAACAAACATTCCAAACTTGTCAATTTTGCCAGCTCGTACCCGTGATGCCTCTTTTGACTATCACTCGAAGAACGCTTCAATTGAAGCGGTTAAACGTGGTGAGCAATACAACACGGCTGAATTGCTAGCGCCTATTATTGAGAGCGTTAAAGATGACTTTGATATCATCCTGATTGATACACCTCCCCAGCTTAGCGAATCGAGCTTTGGTGCTCATTTCATTGCGACTAGCAGTATCATTCCTTTGAAAGCTGCCCAGAACGATCGCGATAGTACAGCTAAGTATGCAGACCAGTTGCCTGATCTTTATCAGAACATGTACAAAAATGGCCATCAGGGTTACGACTCCGTCAGCCTTGTACTGATGAGTCATATGGAAACGTCGCGCTCAGAAGCCCAGTTTGACGCTGATTTACGTTCTTTGCTGCATGAGGTTATGTTAACCCCATTTAAGCATAGTGAGGCCATTAAGGTCTGTTCAGATACGTTTAAGACCATCTATGATATTTCAGGGTCTGAGTACTCGCGAGTAGATAAAGAATCAGGTTCGAAAAACTTCGGTACGAAAGAGCAACTAGTGAAAGCTCAAGATAATGGCCTTATGATTGCGCGTGAGTTGATGAGTAAAATTGACCAAACTTGGGCAAACCAAAGAGCCGCAGCTGGCGTTAAGTCAGGTTATGAATTGGATATGGAAGAACTCTAAAATGGTAAAAAGAACAGTTGCGCCACCCTTTTCAGGAATGAACCCATTAAGCCAAAATTCTCCCAAGGAGGCTATCAAAAAAGAGCGTCCTGCATTACCTAACTCTGCGAAGTCGAATTCGAGGCAAATTGATACCTCAGAGCTATCCAGTAAGCTTGAATCTCAATTGGATGACTTAGGGGGGCTTGATGCGCTTGAGGGGGAACTCGAAACGAATACGTTGACCCATGAGCTGGGTAAAGCTTCTCAAGATGGCGTGACCTCTCTTACGATTACTCATGATGGTGAAGATGTCCATTTTGAATACGAAGAGATCGAGCCAGAAGACATTGAAACCCTCACATTCCCTGATGAGAAGAATGAACGTATTCAACGCTGGTTGACGCCTTTTGTTTTGCGAGCTCTTATTCAGAAGATTAAGAAAACAGGGCAGATATACCCAGCGCTTGGCTACCGACTTAATGGCAAAATTTACATCATTGATGGCTCACGACGTCGCAAGTCTTGTATTTATGCGCATCGTCCGTTCAAAGTGTATGTGTCGGACATTAAGTTTGACGAATCACTGTGTGATGCACTCAGCCAAGATGCAAACGAACATGCTACACCGTCACTTATTGAAAAGGGACAACGTTGGACTGATATGCATGCCAGTTCGGGTTTGTCTCAAGCTCAGTTTGCAAAAGCGGAATCCATAAACCCAGCAACACTAAGTACAGCGTTAAAGGGTGCAAGACTCCCAATTTCTATTATCGATCTGTTTCCATCACCACCCGATATTGGGGCAGGGGTGATCACTAAGCTCGATAAGAGTTTGTCTGGGTTAAGTGCCGACACCGTTAAGTCATTGGTTGCTGCATTTTCCAAGAAAATGGAAGCTACTGATTTTCAGTCCGATGATGGTCTGGTTAGAAATCAACAAGCACTAAGTTTATTTAACCAAGTCGTGGAAAGTGTCATCAATCCTAAAGGGTCTACACCTGTATACAAGGTTAACGAATCTTTTGGTAACTCAGTGACGAAAGGCAAATTTCAGATCAGTGACAAGGGTAAAGCATCTATAACGATGACCAACCCAAGCAAAACCAATGTTTATGATCTTCTAAACCTCTTGGCTAATGAGTACTTGTCTGACAACCCAGACTTGATAGAGATGATTCAGAAAAAGAACAAATCTTAAGGGTGCTTTGATGGGGAAATTTACAGACTCATTCAAAGCCGCAGTTGAGAAAGATGCTGATTGGCTTTGTCGATTGGCTTTTGAAATGGCGACCAGCTCGGCTTCGCCATTTCTGGTTGAATCGGAAGTACGTTCAAGCTACCTGTTGAATCTGAACTGGAATCATAGGCTCAATACTAGCAAAGGTGGGGTAAAGGATGGCCGTCCTTTCGTTGAACTTGCTCTTTATAAAGCTTTGTCCCACGGTTCGTTAACTCATGGTTACGACTACACAGAGAAAGCAGGAGAGGGGGAGGGGTTTGTTAAACTTGTTAGTCGACCGTATTTTGAAGTGTTGGCTTGTTTAATTGCCCATGAGGTTGCTCATGCCGTCACATTCTACGCAGCGCGTCGAGAGCCGCTGTTTGGTGGTGGCGATGACCATGGTGATGTTTGGCATCGAATGTATCGGTATTTACGTGCCAACCTTATGTTTATTGTGAGTCATACGTCAGTTCAATCAATCGAACAATGGTCAGAGGTTTATCAAAGCGTTTTAGATGGGCTACCATGTTTAAGAGACGAGTTAACTGAGGGGGCAGATCGCACCTATGTTAATGAGTCTGGTATTGAGGTTGAGTATGGGGATATGAAGAGCATTGGACTTTTCATTGAAAACGCTTGGAATAGCGACCGTGATTCAGACCTTACTTTGCTATCTAATATCAGCGTTGAACTTATGAGCGAGCATTATACTCCATGACCAAAACTCTTGCTGCGAACTCGCAGCATCCAATATATCGATTTTTACGACAGTTACCTAAAGCCCCGTTCCCACCAGTTAACAACTATCCGAACAGTAAACGTAAGCATTAAAAAACCGAGCTCTGAGCTCGGTTTTTTGTTGGCTTTTGTAGGGAACAATAAATATTTAGACTAAGCGGATTCCCACTTCCATTCTCCACCAAACTTTCTAGTTACCGCAGCTTTTGCAGATCTAACTTGAGAATAGTTTCGGGGAAACCAACCGTCGTAACTTTGAGTTCCATTACTTCTGTTGGCTGGATCAATTGTCAACCTCCACTCACTACCCATGTAGGTAAGGTAAAGAGTTTCACCATTAAGCTGCTGTGTCTTCAAAGCTTGATTTGACAATGTTTCAATCCTAAATGTGAGAAGTTCTAAATTATACTGTTCAGCTTTATTCTTGAATGTCTGACGACACTTTCATTTAACTAGCTGCTCAAATAGAGTGCCATTCCTAGTACTGACAAGGCCATACCAGTAAGCCCTACGCAGCGCATCATCCATTCCATTATACTGTCCTTTGGCTTTCTACTAGTTGTTTCTGTAGTTGCTTCTCGTGTTCTTTTTGCAAGCTAGGTTGGTTGGCCAATTTAAGATTGTCCAAGTCTTGTAGTCCACATTCTACCCTATATGCTTGGTAATTATGGTCTTTGTCTAGCCCAATAACTTTTACAAACACAGTAGCTTTAACTAACTCGGTTGTCGCAATTATTAGCCTAACATCTATCTCTCTTGAATCACCATCTTTAAAAACAATGGCATCAGCAAAATCAATTTTGTTTGGGGTTGCAAGATTGTAGGGGTCGCCTCTATCTGATTGCGCAGTACCGAACACTTCAAGTTTTTCCACAAGAAAATTATGTTGCCCACTATGTTTGATGACAAGTTTGGCATTGGCTACTGACTTATTAGCAACATCTCGTTTGATGAATTTGAGCTGAGCGTACAGTTTGTGTTTTCTTTCACTCTCAAAGTTGGCCATTGTCATATTGAGCGACTTTTCAGCGCTCTTTTTGTTGCTAAATGCGATGTAAGCTGAAATTCCAGATATCACCGCTGATATTACAGCAACAATTACCGCTCCCATCATTATTAGTTCTTTCGTTTGCCATACGACTTCTTTTGCTGTTTCTTGATCCAATTTAACTACTCCTTTTTTTGAAAAATGGGTTATGTGTATTCTGGCATTACGCAATACGTATCGATAGCCACAGGAAAACCGACCTTAAGCATATCTAAGTTTTCTTTGGGTATTACGGTGACTTTGTATGTTGTCGCATTGATAGCTTGCGCAATGATGTAGGTGTATATTTCATCAACGTCATAGTCGCTGTATCTTTCCTTGATAGTAGGGTGAGCTTCAACAGTGATGCGCGGTAGAGTCTTCTCTGGGCATTCCATAACTGGTATTGATACACCATTAGTGTCATATATAACAGCTTGATATAGTTTTTTGCTAACCACATCTTTATAACTTCTAGATACACTGTTTATGCTGTCTCTTTCCTCAATTTGAATGAAGCTTTGCGGTGTCTCTTGGTTAAACCCCAGCATACGGCTTAAGAAGTGATTTTCATCGACAAGGTCAAAGTACACAATTGCTACAGGTGCGACCAAGGCTAAACAAAATAAGCTTATAATCAACTTGATAGTATGTTGTTTGTTTTTCATCTAAATTCCTTTTCCAATTATATCTAGTGTTTAGGGGCTAAATGCTTTGCTTAGTCTAATAAGCGGCTACAGCCCATGACTCAAATCCCTCTGTTACAGGGAAGCACTGTTCTAGTACTTCTGGTACTTGTTCAATCGATGCTTTGTACACCTTTTCTGCCATGGCTGATGCATCAGTTATTACATAGTGGTTATCTGCTACGGAGAATGTAATCTTCACATCCTCACACCCGTAGCACTCTTTATTACCAATTCTTGAGCAAGTAATTTGTAAGCTAAGCTCTGAGAAGTGAGACAGGCCATTAATGCGGCTATCAAGGTAGTCAATGCATTCGTCTTTGGTCGTTAGGATATGGCCACTGACATCACCGAGTGGATCGTTTTCACCTAGTGATTGTTTAAAGACGTTCCAATTATCTGATTGCATTAGAACGTCTTGCGCCAATTCCACCAGCTTTAGTCTTTCGATTTCAATTGCTACTTGTCCGTGCATACTCATACCTATCGTCTTACGAGCCAGTGAATTAGGCGTTTCGTGGTTTTGTTGCAATCGAAAATTTTAGCTAAGTTCACCGCCAATACTTCCGATTCAATATTTGTAATACTGCACTGGCCGAGAATCCAGTTCTTGTTATGGCTTTTGGCGTACTGGACATTTTTGGCTAGCATCAGGCAGTGATTGATTAAATTACCTTTGTTCCCATTTTCCCGAAGAATTGCTTTAACGATTTCAAACTTATTCATATAGATACTCATATCATAACACTCTCATTTTTTAGAAAAACCTTAAAGTGATTGCGTGTCGGTTGGACACCCCAACCAAGTCACCGTCATGAGCGTCACCAGATGCTATCCAGCTCGCCTTGAGTGCTTCATCTAATACTTCGGTTTCACTAGAGGCTACAGTGATGTTGTATTGCTCAGAGTTGATGACGGTTAATATGTGCTGATGCAGTTCCTTTTCAATCGTCTTCACTTCAACCATTCCAACAAACTTTGAATCAGTAGCGCTTGCTATTGCTCTTCGCACGATACTCATCGCATAGGGACATCGTAGAGCTTTTAAATCCATGGTTTCCATTCATTCCCCCCTTACACCAAAGACTTGCTTAGTGGCAGTCGTAGAGTGCTACACATGACTCGCGCAAGCCTTTGCTCTGACCCCTTGATGATGGTTAATTTAGATTCGATGTTCTGGTAAATCTTCTGCTTAATCCAAAGCTCATCGTGGCGATTGTCTAGAGGTAGGGCGCTAAGTTTCGCTAGTGGTGCGGCATCAAATTCAATGTCATCACCATCAGCAGCATTCACCGTCGCGTCATCGAGTAGGGCGTTGCCTAAATACGCTAACGCTTTGAAGCCAATGGCGCAGCAAGACACGTTGTTATCTAGTTGGGCTTTCCACTCTTTTTTCTGACCAATTGATTGAATGGCTTCGAATGGCAAATGCTTATAGAGCTCTACGATGTAGCGAGCGATTTCCATTAGGTAGTAGTCGTACTTATCTTGGTCTTTGAACAGCTCATTAACTTCCGACTTCGAAGAGCCGATGAAGATGCTGACGAAATCCGCTACGTTAGCAAAGTTGAATAGCTGGCCATGTTTGATCTTTTGTGTCGCGACTGCGTCACTGAAAGGTACGCCCATTGCGGTTGTTACCTTGACGAGCTCTTTGGAAAAGATATTTATCTTTTGTTCGTTATCGAAGTAGATGCTTTGGCTAGGGGTAGGCCTTTTTAATTTGAAATGGTAGTCGGAAAAGATCTGCCGTACTTTTACTTCGCTTTCTTTAACTGTATTCGTGTCGACAATTAACACTTTGACGTCGATGTGGTGGTCTTTGATGTGCTCTTTAATCGCCATGGCCAGCTCTATTCCAGATTTTCGACCTTGACCGTCGATAAGTAGGCGGTCTGTAGTCGCTGGAACAGTTACGTAAGTCGCTGTCGCTCCATTCAAACAATCCACATTTGGTATGGCTTTCACCATTGTACCGTTGGCTACGACGAGACACAGAGAGGGGAAGACCGTGTTATCGCGTTCAACAAGGTAATCACGAATTCCATGAACGCGAGGCTTATCCGCATCACGTTGCAAACGTTCAAGTTCCTGAATGTCTTCATTCTCGATTTGTAAGTACTCACAGCACTGTTGGTACGTTAGCTTGGTCAGGTATGTATTACCAATTCCCTCTGTTCCTTGAAGAGCAATAAAAGTTAAATCACTGCTAGCGGTGATCTTGTGTTGGCTTAGGTTGAATTGTGGTGATGCGCCCATGATGATTCCTTAAATGCTTAGTTGTTTAACTGACAGACTCATAGTAACTGAACAAATATAAAACATCAACATTTTAGCGCGGTTTGTTTATTTTACATATATTATTGCAATCGTTGTGGTTTCCATTTAATGTTTATTTATCACTTGGAGCGAGTAACATTTTATGGAATTTTTCAACCTAGATAGTCACCAGTCATCATTAGCTAGAGAAGCTTATGACCTGTCTGAAACATTGATTACCGAGCTTATGGACATCCTTTGTGCTGGGTTTTGCATACAGATCGGACTATCTGGTGGTAAAGACAGTTCCACAGTCACTAACGCGAGCGTCGAAGCAATGCGACGTTGTATTGAGAGTGGTTTGATTGAGCGCTCACGGCCATTGGTTGTGATTACGGTAGACACTCTATTAGAGCCAGCGTCTGTACAGATGTACTTACCTGTTGTTCATGCTGACATTCAATCCAAGTGCGATGAGCATGGTATTAACCTACATCTTGAAATGGTCAGCCCTCCTATCCACCAGCAATTGATGATCCTTTTTGCTGGGACTCAAAAGCTCTTCGCGAGCGCTGCATCGGGCAGAAATGCCGATTGTAGTGTGGTATTTAAGATCGATACAGCACGTAAATCACTCGCAAAGATTAAATCGTCGTTGCCAAGCCACTACAAAAGCTCTCCGTGGGTGTCCATCTCAGGTTCTAGAACGGAAGAATCTCAACGTCGTCACATGAACATGGTTAAACAAAATGTTGCTAATCGTGACTCACAAAACTTGATCGATGAATTGAAACGTGACGGTATGAAATCAAGTGGTAAGGTGTATAAGTTCGCCCCAATAGGCCATTGGACAACACCAGAAGTCATCAATTACCTTAATCACGCTGGCAGCAATCCCGTTGCTCGCACTATCCCAAATCAGAGAATCAGTGCGTATAGCAAAAGCTTTGGTTTGTTGTTGGCCATCTATGGAGAGGGCAGTAACGACGCATGCGATCTTAACAGCGGCTCAGATGGTGCAGCCAATGGTTGTAACGGTACGGCTAGATTTGGCTGTATAACGTGCGGTTTAGTTAAGGTGGATCATTCTGGTGAGCAAATGCAGCAATACCCGCGATGGTCGCGCTTTGGGGATGCTAGCTTAAGACTACGTGATTTCTTTATTCGTACCTCGCTCGATGTTAAGTACCGCGCTTATCATCCTAGAGCGATTTGTAGTACAACATCCAACGTTTACTTGCAGCCTAATGTGCTCAAGGCGAGAACCCTAGAAAAACTGGTCTATTTTGGCGCACAGATCAGCGAAGACTCTAAAGCGGTTCATGACGAATTCAACAAGTGTCTTGAGTCGGGCGATGTCGATAGTGATATTGGTGTTCAAGACATCATGAATGACCCCACGTTATCAAGCGATGTGAAAGAAGAATATAAGAATGCTTATATCGCTCGCTTGTCTGAAAAGCCGATGTATGAGCTTTTTTCTAAAAAACACGCAGTCCTACTTTCTTATTTGTGGGTTCTTCATGGTGTCGATACAGCACCATATAGACCGATTGCTATCTTGAATAACGTCATTCAAGGGAAGCGCATTCCATACCCAAAAACCAACAATGAAATTAATGCCCTACGTACAGCTCAAGGTATGCTGCCTTGGGATCATAAAGACGTGATCAACACTGAGATACCCGAAGCACGTTTGTACCAACTTTTCACGCCACCGGTTACATCTTTCTCAGAGCTAAAAGCAACGCATGGTGATGATTTATCAGAGGCGCATTTGTCTCAATTATTGCCAATCAATCTGACCGATTACTGGAAAGAGCATAACAAACCATTCGTGTTTGATTCGATGGGTATAAAACTATCTAGGCTCAGTTCTCAGCCTTTGCGTACACGTAAGATCAAAGTCGCCTATTCTCACTGTCCGAAAACCAACGTTGAAACGTTAAAGACGACTTGTGTAGCAACCAACAAGGTTTTGAAGTTTGAAAAGGGCTCGCCAGCGTATATTGAAATCATGGAATTGGTTCAAGCTAAAATGGATGCGGCTTTAGAAATGGAAGCCAAGAAACACAACGGATCGGTTGAGGGGCTTAAGGAAGAATATTCTACCTCTTCTGAAACCTTTGAAGTAACAGGGCAAATATCGCAACAATATTGCTCGATTTTTAAGAGTCGTTATTTGGGCGTTAACACAAAAGCGCGTAAAGCCCCTGAATCCACGCTAAGGTTTTCTAGACGTAAGCGCACAGCGACTAAATCGGGTCAATTCCAAGTTGGCCGCTCTTCACTGAAAGACTACACTCCACGATTAACCACGAAATTGAGCAGTATGTACGAAAGGTCAATTCAGTATTGGCTACCTGATCTACAGCAAATAACAGCTTACCAATTTGATGTCGCTAATTATTCCACTGCCGATGTTGAATTTTCGGTTAAACAGCCTAGTTTCTCGTTTACTAATCAATTTGAAGATTGGGTAAATGTAGGGTGGAACGAGCTGGTTCTAGAGCATGACTTGTTCATCCAAGAGTCAAAAAGATTGGGGCTTCATGCTAGGCGCTATTCTGGTACTGAACCTTGTCATAAGCTATTACAATGCACAGGGTTAACCATCTCTCCAGACTTTGCGCAATACATTCAGACAACCTTAGCAAGAACAGAAACGTTTGAGTCTTGTAAGCTTCATTCATTAGCATCACGCACACCAGAGCAAATCGATCAGGCTTATGGAGTCATTTCGATGGCTGAACACCGCAGCCAAAAGGCCAATCAATTACTTGCTGTTCGTTTTATTCGTAGCCAAACTCGACGCGAGATATTTCAACTCACTTCATTGAAGAACGCAGAGCTAAGAGGGCATAGCTTGTCTGTGGCGGCATTAAGGCTCAATGAGTTTCTTGGCCATTATGTAGAGTGTACTGAGTCGCTACTCGCTCTCAAATTGGTAAACGCAGTCAATAAAAAAGAGAACGCTTTAATAGAGAGTCTTGAAATGTGGTTAAGGGAGTTTAGCCCGATTCTAACCTCACCAAAAAAAGCGATATCGCTACTGTTGACTGACCATGAGTTAGAAAGCATTAACGATGATTTTGATGCAGTAAAGCTATTCAGTGAATCTTACGCTCGACAGGTCAGTGATTGCGTCGATCACATTGAGTATCTTTTTTCTAGTAAAGAAAAAGAGATTGGGCATTTGCAGTCATTATGTAGAAAAAAAGAGAATATCTTTGAAGACGACTTGAAGAATTTGGAAGTGGTGGATGATAGTCAATTTATGGAGTTTGGTGGATGGTTGAAGTCGAGAAAAGCAGCTGGAAATGCGTACCTTATTGCGCACGGATTACTTAAAATATTGGCCTACAGCTATGGCCATTATGCTTCTCAATCTGTTTCGGTCGAATGCTTGAATAGAGTTAAAACGGTCTACCACACTTTGGATTTTAAATGCCACTCGGTGAAATACTCATTGCAGAATCGCAGTGTGACAGCCACTTGCATTAGTCTGTTGTCGCCTACAGCCAAGGCAAACAAGGCAGCTCGCTTGAGCGAAAAAAAGGCAAATGAGCTCTCAAAACTTCGTCAATTAGCAAATGTATAGAGCTGTCTTATAGATGATACTACATACATCTTGTACTTGTTGTTAATGTGATTAAGGTCATATTAATGGAGTTATAATGCCACATTGATAAATGGAAATTGCAAATTTTCGTGGTAATATTGTGACATATATTATTTATGTACACATATCAGCCTACTTCTAATCATTAGTCGTGGGTTTTTTTTGTCTATGATTTTTAATAAATCGTAGTTTTTTAAAAAAACGAGTCTCAATTTATTCACTGCACTTATGTTTTTTGGAAAAGTAATGTTGCCTGAATGTCTTTTTTTTAAAAAAAGCCTATGATGTACATATATAATTAAAAACTAATATGACCGTTCCGCTCCAAATGTCCGAATGCTGTTAACATTCTTACTAATGAGATCTTTATTCTAAAGTGGACTGGAACAATTGTCATACGCACACAGAGTTTGTATCTTTACTTAGCCCCATTAACCACAGTTTTAATTAACATTGGGCTTGCTGTATCTGGTTTATAAACCAAATGTGTTATCAAATTTAGTCGCAACGGGGGCGTTTATGAGCCAATCAAAACCACGAAACCTAGATAAAGAACAATTTGTTGCTGGCACGTTTGAGTCTTTCGTAAGGCAGCAAGCATTGCTGATGCTTGAGCAACCTAAGACCTCTGTTAGAAAGTTGCCGACTAACTCTCAAAAAGAGCTTGGCGGTTATGCATTAACAGAACAAATTGCTTCGTTGCCAGTCTTTCTTAAAGAGTCTTTGGAAAGTAAAAAGAACCCGTTAACTGATCAAGAAATATTGAAAAAGTACGACTTTGATAGAAAGTTGGATTACATCGATATTGAAAACCGAGACAATGAGTTTGATCTTGATCGTGCGGTTGAGATTGCTTTAGCTGACCCGTCGCCAGAGCTTGGTTATCTGCGTAACCTTGCAGATGACGGTAGTCGTTACGATTTGAATATCGCCATGCGAGAGCATTTAAGCAAAAGCGTTAAACAAGAAATAAGTAGCACTATTTCTGGGATGGCACTGAACACTTGCTTTAATAACCCTGAGTTCAATCTGAACGATTTAGTTTTGCAGCATGAAAAGAGTGTTGTAGAGCCACTTAATGAAATGGTGAAGTTTCAAAATGACCTCCCTGTTAAATTGGCCAGCTTTCATGACGTTAAAAAAGACATTCTACAAGATTACAGCAACATGGAGTTTTTGACTCAGCATGGCGCTGCGCTTGCTAAGAGTGATTGTACGCCAAAATCGTTAGGTGCTTTGTGCGAGTCGATCAGAGAGTCAAATATGGAGATACCGAAGAGCCTTTCTAATCTTCATTTTGCTTCAATGAGCGAGTTGCTTGATAGCCCCGTTGGTATGCATTATATGCAGTCTGCATTACCTAGTAATGAGATGGACTTAGCCGCAGTTTTTGCAAGAGAGCGAATTGCGTTTACTTCCGATGATTTCAAGTCGGAGATGTTCATGGAGAAGTCTGAAATTGTTGATTTCAGCATTAAAGATCATATGGATTCAGTTATGGAGAAAGCTCAGGATAAACCACAGCAGAGTTTAGCCGACCTCCTAAAGTCTAGTTCAATGGACTCACCATCTGATTCACCAAGCATCTAAAAACTAAAGGGGAGGCTTTTCAATGAATATCTATATCGTTGATAAATCTTCCCCTTTTGATAAGTCCCACCCGATATCCAATCCATCCATTTTATTAGAGAAAAATAGGCGCTCTGCCGAAAGCCAATCATTTCTTGCTCAAATTCGTGAAAGCAAACAAGAACTGAGATGTGCTTGCGTTCCTGATAAACCAGCTCGAATGTTCATTCGATTTTGCCACGACTACTACACGTTAGTTAACCATGCCGCTGAGGGAGTTCACTCAGACAGTTGTGAGCTTTTTAGTGAAGTTCATGGATTTTCTGAGCGTACTAGCAATTCTACAAGTCACGTCGATGATGAAGATTCTACAGTGGAACATTTCATCTTACACAAGAACGTGAATGATGATGAGAACGCCCCCAAAAAGGTTGTCTCAAATACTCCTAGAGCCTCAACGGGTAAACGTGAAAACTCTATTGATAAGCTGGTACGATACTTAACCAAGGCAAGCTTTGAGAACTGCTATTACAAGGGAAAGAAGCAGTCAACGATGCAAGCCTTAAACCACCTAATTAAGCCGAGTAGGGACATTAGATTTGGTAATACGAATTTAGGTCAATGGATCTTCTATGGTGAAAAGGGATACAGGTTTGCAATCACCTCTTTGAGTAGGGCAGTAAAGAACAACAATTGGAATGGCGCTGGCCGACCTCACGCGCTGATCTTTTTAGTCGCTAGTCAGCTTGAAACGACGGACGATTGCGTTATCGCTGATGGTGTTAAATATTCGGTAAACAAAATCTATCGTACTGGACGTAAAACAAAAGCCCCAGTGCTTATAGTCCTATCTTTAGCTGTGAACCCCCTTACTAAAGAGTTTGAGGTGTATAACGCATACATCAAACCCGTTTTATCCACCAGCCATTTAATGCCCGTAGATAGCCATCTAGAGCGCGTGGTGGCACAAGGGCTAATCGACCGAATAGAGAGTGCAAGCGATTCGTTCCGTTGGTCATTACAAAAACCGTTGTTTTCGAAAGCTGACCGAAGTAATTCAGTAAGTGTTCTACCTGATTTTATTCTACGTAGTAAGAACAAAAACAAGGTGGTTAACTATGTGGAGGTCATTGAAGTCATGGGCTGTTTGGATGACCCTGAGTATGTGAAAAGGAAAGCTCGCTTAACGCCTATGATGCTTGAAGCATGGAGAGCTAATAGGCTAGTTCAGGTAGACCCAACCGATCCAGATGACTTGGAATCGTTTTTTCTAGAGCACGACAACCTTTAATTTATGGCTGTTGAAAGTCGGCACTTAATCAATCAGATTTAGTGTTTTTCTGAAAAATATCCCACGAAGAAAAGATCGAATAGGGTTTGCCGCTCTACACGGCACACCCTATTCTGAGAATCAGACTTTGAAATCTGACTCTCCACTTGAAAGCCCCGAACCCAAACAAACAGATGAAACTAGCAAACGATGTTTGTAAGTTTTGGTGACTTTTGCCTTTGTGTAGAATTGCTAAAAAACAAAAGCGATAACGTCTACTTGGGTTCTCAATCCTAATAGATTCTACAACGCATGAAGTGTCACACACCTTGTAGAGCAATTGGCTAAAGCGATACCTTTTAGTAGGTAACTAGCCCACCAGCAAAGCTTCACCAATTTGCAAAATCATTATATGCACTGAAAAATTTAATGTCAAAACTCAGTCAGCATGTTCGACCGCAAGGTTTGTGTTTTATCTATAGTTAGCATCATGGGCATGATTCTACTGATTTTATGCATGTAACTTCCCAGCTTTTCTCTTTCTGATCAACGGAAAAGGTATCTGCGTCTGCTTTTGGCATTCGCACTTGTAAATGTCCAAAACGATTAATCTTCAAAATTACATTCTCCCTTATTGCTTCTGTTCCCTCATAAATTAATGTTGCGGAACATTAATCAGTTGCTGTATTATAAGGTCGGTTTAACCGACTATTCAAGTCGTATCTGAATTATAAATTTTGAAAATATATGTAAGTATTATGCCTACTAAGGAACGTATATGCATGATTGGGAATTAGAGTTTTCTTCATCTGAGTCTTTGTTTGAAGCTCTGAAAGAGTCGCGCATTGCACTGGTGAAAGAGCGCTCTAAGAACGCTTACATTCGCGTAACAGGAAAATCCATAGCTGATATTCAGTTTGATGGCATTCAGGATATGTTGTCTGAACTTGGTCGAGAAAGCGGATCAATTCAAGTCGAATTGATTGAGCAATATGCTGACAAACTTACTAGAGATATTAAGTGTTAAAAAGGGTGTTGGGATTTTCTTATGGAGCATTTTTTTAAAAAACGCCCTGACTGCTCTCAAAATACAGAGCACGAAGAATCATACGATGCAGCAGATACTCGTATTTGCGCAGATTGTGGCTTACAAACCACCTACAAATTAGCGGATAATTAGATGCAAACTGCAACGATCAGTGAAATCAATAAAGGGATGTTTTTTAGTCACGACGCATTTATCAACCAACCAAACATAGGTAAGTGTAAATTGGTCGCTATACATAACTACGATAAAAGTACAGCTCAAAAATATGAGGGTTACGACGACAGTACTCTTGTTTCGCTCAGACCATTAATTGGTGAATCTCAGATTCAAATCATGATTGATAATCATACCGTCTTTGAAGTCACTCCAACCAAGTAGGTAAGATATGCCTAATTTCTTGATCAAAATGACCATTGATGATGATGGTGAGGCAATTGACGTTGAGGATCAAAAATGGTGCTTATCCTCTCCAGCCAGTAATGACGCTGGGCGTGTGTTATGCACTCATGCAGTTCTTGATATAGACACCAACGCTATATGGGAAGATAAAACCGTGGTTCGTGGGGGTATTACATGCGAAAAATGTATAGCTATTGTTAGAGCATTTAAAGCAGTCAAATTGTAGGGGATATTGTGTTTTTTGTATTTTTTGATTGGAAAGTTAAGATTGGGATAATTATCACTATTGCTCTTATGTTAGGGAGCGTTATTAGTTTCATTATTGCGTGGACAGCACCAGTCCCAACGGATGCTTTATCAGCCGTAACCAAGTATTTGAATTATCGTTGGTTTGCATTCTTTTTTGTCAGTACATTGTCTATTGGTTCGGCAACAATGATGTATCACGATAGAACACTAAGACGTTGTTAAGGGCAAAGTATGTCATACGATTTCTATGATGGTAATGATGATCCTAAGCTTCATGAAAGCGATGTGAGTTCGCTTGAAGAATCGGAAAGTTTTGGGGCTGTGGAATGTTCCTTTGGTTGCGGATTCTGGCGCGGTGGCAACTTAAATGATTACCAATGCCCAGACTGCGGTGGTGAGTGCCACGAACTCAATGAAGACCACTTTGAAGATTAAACCGATTAGGAGGAAATAAGTGTGAATGGAGTTTCTGAACGAACAATCAACTGGCTAGCCGTGTTCGGCATTATTGCTCTATCTGTGTTAGCTGTAATATTCAACGAACAGATTTTTAGCATACTTGTTCTTGAACAGACCATCGAGTTTGTTAGTAAGTTCACTATCAACTCTAACTAGAGATAAAGAATCGGCAGAAGTGCTTTACATCAAACTAGGATAGCGAATTAAACCGCGCAAGAAATGGAAGAAGACAACTCAGCAATCATTATCAAGTAACGAGAGGAAATGGCATGATAAAAAAAATGTGGCTGTTTGAATTGGGCATGTTGGTTTGGCTTGGCCTTGTTATTTACGGTTTTTCTACAGTTTGGACGTTACCACTTGTATTATTAGTTACCGTTTTGACTTTAGTTATGAATGTCTATGCGTACCGCAAAAATAAACAGAACGACTCATAGGGGGAAATAATTCTATGGCATATGGTAAAGCAATATTCACAACAGATGGTCGTTTTCATTGGGTTAACACCGATATGTAAATGGCACTTTCATTAAAAACTTGCGACCTAGAGCTTGAATGGTTCGTTGCTGAGTTGTTCTACCCAGACTTTCCAGATTACGACATGTCGATCCACTCTCAACAAATCGAGTCGCTACTTTCAAAGCCCGACGAACTAGTTCGTTTAGAAATTACCGACCAATTACGTTCACTTATCGAATCTTAGAGAAAAATAGAATATGACTACAGAACCGATTAAGTTTGAAATCATTATTGACGATAGCAATTTCGAACTCCCTCGCGTTATGGCAACCTACCCTGATGGGCATAGATCAATTTGGGGCGATCCAAATAATTTACGTGGCGCTAAAATGATTTTAAGCAAATACGCCAAGAAACACGGCATGACTAAAGCAAAGGACGGTCTTTCGGCTGAATAATGGGGAAATTAAGCATGGTAGTACAGTTGAAGTCAGATAATGTCGGGGGCTATAAAGTCTTTATAAGTGGCACTAACTTTGGTTCATTTGACCAAATTAACGGCAACGATATGCCATTTTGCTATTTCCCAAAATTAACTGATCGCATGACAGGAGATCATTGGGTTGTGGTCGGCCATGCCTTAAATAACATTAACCGAGAATTTAATAAATCAGCGTAAGTGGGGGGATTACTATGGAAACGTTGGTCACAAAGCTAGGAAATAGTTCGCTCTATATGAGCCAGTACATCAAAAACGGTATCCCTATTCAACTTGGGCTAAAAGTAAAAAGCAATCGCATACCAGATGGACTAGAAAATGTTCCGACCATCACTACGGATACAGCGTGGGTAGTGACTGGTTGGTATGTCGAAAATGACGCAGAAACATACGTCCATTGCCTAGCCATCCATGATGGTGATGAACACGAACAACTAGCTATTTTCCCTGACTACTCCACAGGTGAAACAGACTTGTATTCATTATCAGAGGAAGCGGTCGATTGGATCACCGAAAATGGATCATGTTTCTTTGGTCAGCCAGTATGTCTAAATTCTACTTCTAGGCATTTTGAAGAATACCAGAAAGCTGAGTTCGCCATTCTTAGTGTAGAGGGTAATGAATTAAATGAATTTAACGACAGTTCTAAAGGTGATTGCAACTGGTTATGGCATAACGAGAAAGATTGGGTCTTGGTAGGGCTCAATGCAAATAAACCACTTTCAAAAGCAGATTCTGAATCAATCTTATTTCCAGACGGAGTTGTTTCAAATGAGTTTAATAACCTCAGTGTAATTGCTGCATACACAACCCTGTTGGCCGTGCAATTTTCAGAAATTCAGGCAATCAAATAACTAGGAAAACGATGAATAAAACCATGCTAAGTAATTTGATTGTTGTTACAGAGAATGGTGTTGAATATCCATTTAAAATTATTGATGAAAATGGGAATAAATAGTTGTATGTGAACGTACCTTGGGATGACGTGAGAGAAAAGGCTCTTCAAAGTTAGTCTGTAGGTGATCTAGAAATGCTAAAGGAAATCTATTTTTCCAAGAACAAATCATGACTGAATTCCATCATTAATATCGCCTCTAAGCCATCAGATGGTATTTCTATGGCTACAGGCTTACCGATGTATAGGTGAGCATGCTTAAGGCGGTCTAGTAGGCCGTGCTGCGCTTTTTCACCAAGCCACATCCTCGCTCGATAATCGATAATGAACTCCCCCCAGACAATCCACAAATGAGTTGGAAAACTTGAACCATTTAAAGCCGATACTGATCCTATAAAAGATTGAAACTCTTGCTCATGTCTAGTCAGAACCTTAGCGGCTAAACGCACGAAGCCGTCACATTCAACGGGGCAATCATCGAGTTTTGTCAATTCATCAACTATTTGGTGAAACTGGTTATCTCTCTGCAACTCTAACTCACAGGTGTTCACTATTTATTCCTTTGACTTAGCATGCCAATCTCTAAAAGGTTTTTGGTAATGTCATTGCTTAACTGGGCTAGTCTCTCAACTTCATCAATAAAGGTTTGAGCTTCCTCTGAAAAGCTAAAATTCAACCGAGTTTTAAGAACTTCTATCAAGGCGTCGTCGGTCAGCTCTTTAGGTGGGTAAAAGTGGGGGTCGTAACCGTCCTCTTCTAGTGAGCCACGATACACACGAAATTCGGCAGGGATAATCACAAACTGTAAAGTATCTATTCCTGAATAGTCTATCTCTCGTACTAGCAGAGTAAAAGCATCATGGTCTAGCCTTGCTTTATCCAGTAAATTGCTAAAGTAAGCTGGTACTTGTTTTTCTGGATGTAGTTTCTCCCAGCCCTCATCATGAAATGAATACTGATAGAACAGCAATGAGGCTTTGCTCTTTATACCAAGTCGCTTGTGAACTCGGCACACTACATTGTGGTTATGAGCCTTTAGCTCTGTAATTTGTCTCTTCCGCTGACTTTCGGCTCTTTTCTCTTTCTCTTTTTGGTGAACGTACTTTTCTTTGCTGCTTCGGATGATAGAAACCGCGTCTCTGAGAGTTTGAATTTCTTCTTT
The DNA here is from genome assembly GCF_042466085.1 of Vibrio sp. R78045. Taxonomy (NCBI): domain Bacteria; kingdom Pseudomonadati; phylum Pseudomonadota; class Gammaproteobacteria; order Vibrionales; family Vibrionaceae; genus Vibrio; species Vibrio sp. R78045. Next base: position 127,212 of record NZ_JAXHBS010000004.1, on the reverse strand, counting down.
GGTTAAAAGCTGCGTATCGGCTGTGTAGGTTAATAGCTCTGTTTGAATGGCGTTCGCTGCTGTTGTGAGCTTTGATTGTTTCTTCTTTAGGTTGTCAGCTTTGCTCATGTTACATACGCCTTTCGGATAATTGATACGTTAGTTCGGGATCTGTTTTTTAGAAAAATCTTAGCTGTACTACTTTTTTGATTTTCGTTTGTGTCGGTCACAGATGGTAATGTTTAGCTCTTCGACTTCGCACGGTAACTCAAATTCTTCTCCCATGCGTTCGCAATACGGCTCTGAATACTTAGAGCTATAAACCCGACCTATTCTTTCTTCTGTGTACTTTAGATGTGTACAGTTGGCACACGATTTGTGTTCTATCGTTCGAATGTTGGATGGTGGTTTAAGACTCACACTTGCCCCCTTGTTCGTCGAATAAATCGAGATCATAAGCAATTTGTATGAACAGGTCAGACAAAGTGTAATCACCTGATTCGTGTTTCCAGTTAGGGTCGCTTAAAGCCTCTATGCCTTGTGATAAGCCATCTGTCATATCAGAGAAAGAACCTCTCGCCAATTCAAAGAGCGTCTTCAACTCTTGTCTTGATGGCTCATATTCGAGATTGTGAGCTAGCTTATTGCGCATTTTGTTTATTGCGTTCATCGTTGTTTGCTGAGGCTTAGTCAGAACTCCAATCTCTAGACACAATCCAACGAGACTTGAGAATTTGAGCTTATCAGCGTAGTTTCCTAAGCCGTTGTCATGTTTCCTTACCACCTTTTTCATTAATGATTCTAGAACTAAGTGGCCAACGATAAAGCCAGATAGGAAGTCTGAGCGTTCAATCGTATGAAACAAATAATCATCTAATTTCAATATCTTTTCCAGTAACTAAATTGCTTGTTTGTTAGAGTCGGTTGCTACGATGATTTCTTTAGGCGCTTAAAGGTTTGCGCTAGTTTTTCAGCGCTTTTGTAATCAAGTCCTCTTTTGCCAAACAACCATATACCTTTGCTTACTGTATAAGTAGAAGAAACAGCAAAACCAATATCGCCAGTTACACCATGCTTCGCCAAATAAGTAAGTAAATTGCTATCAGAAACCAACGAACCATTTGAGAGATGCATCTGCTCATAGACGGCTTCTAGAACGTCTTCATTAGCTACGTGGATACCAACTTTCTCGAAGTCTTGAGTTATCAATCTACCGCTCTTACCGCAATGTTCTTCTAGGTTCATTACCTTTTCAGTCATTTCCAAACTCTTATATGTGGTTTAACAGGCACTGCCAATGTCCTAAGCCGTTATTATGCTTCCCATAAGCTTAATTGGTTGGAGTCAGTTTCTGTGATTTGTTTTAAGACGTTTTACGGCACTTGAGACAAAGACAGCTAACAACAATAGACACGCACCAATCCACTCCCAGTAGCTCGATATCAATCGTAATATGGTACTGACTCTCACCTCTCCGTTTACTATCCATTCTAACATTTGGAGTCCTTTCATCTCTTTGTATTGGGTTAGGCTTTCGGCAATTTATTCGGGCTTTTCATTTGTTAATTGGCTGTAGAAATGTCTAACCGAGGGCTTTAGTTCTACCCATTCAGTGATGCGGTATTCAGTGTCTTTTTTCTCTACTGTTACGCCAAGCACTTGCCCGTCCACCAGCTTCTTTAGGGTGTCGTTCACAGTAGCTTTGGGTAAACCTGTTGCCTTTGTGATATTAACAAGGGTTGGTGAGTCCAAGGCATCAAGAGCGCCTAGAACTATCCACACTCGGTTTAAATGGTTCTTAGGGAACATATTTTGTCTTCTATGCACTTGCCGATAATGTTATATTTTAGGTCGGTTTAATCGACCATTCAAGAGTTTTGATTGTTAGGATTTATTTGTGAGTTTAATAACTTCAATTTTAGAATATGTGGCCAGATACCAAGCTGTATCAATTGATCATCTGACCCAAATTGATTGCGTTAAAATGGATGCTAAACAGGTGCATTGGGCATCTGAGTTCTTTGTCGAGTCTCGTTGTTTCTCTAACGCGCTGAACATGAGCGTGGTGGACGAATGCGATGTGGTTGTAGGTTATGTGTATTCGCCTGATGTTGGGATTGCCGTGGAACATGCTTGGAACGCTGAGGGTAGTGTTCATTATGATTTAACGTCGCAACTTTTTTGGGGTAGCGATGGTGATGACATGTATGTTCAACTTTTACGCTTAACCGCTAATGAAGCGATGTCATTTTTTGAATCGAATAAGGGAGTCGATCACATGGCATTGAGAAATTCGCCTAAGTATAAGTATCTATTTGGTAGATAACCAAGAGACGCACCTTAAGCATCGAGGGGGAAGATCTGGTGTAAGAAAAACTGCCCTTGATTCACAATGGAGAAAATAATGAGCAGTGAATTTAAAACGGGTGGTTTACAGTATATCTCACGCCAATTAACCAACAAGTACGATGTTTCGGTGATGGCTTTGATATTGATTGATGCGGTTCAAGATGGGAAAACAAACTTAGAAGTTGCGAAAATGTTCGGTGTAAAAACCAACAGTAAAGATGACTTTCAGTTCATCAGCGATCTGATTAAGAATACAAACAAAAAAACGACATTGCCTGTCTTTCAAACTACCGCTCTATCTCACGAGGATTATGAAGAGATGGGAATCGCATATATTTCAGGTCGTCGTCAAAGTTGGCTGTCGCTAACTAAGTATGGTAAAGCCATTCTGAAAGATATTAACAATATGCTTTACAGTAAGTAGTGTTCGGGCTCTTTTTGGGATTATATTCTTTCCATAACTGGCATTAAAAAACTACCAGTTTGCCCTTGCAGCCAAGCTCTATGAAATTTTGATTTAGCGACCATTTTTCTAAAAAATCGAGGCAAGCCTTGTCGTCCTTTACTTGCCTCATTATAGGCATACATTCGAATTGGTTCTAAACTAGTTCTATCTATCACAGCCGCCACCTTATAGATTTTCTAATGCTCCTAACAGGATTTACGTTTTTGGAGTTGAGATTAAAATAGCTTTTTCATCCTGATATTCCCAGAAATATTTATGGGTACAAAATGTTCCGTCTAGATGTTCCACCGTACCGCTAGAGCCATGATTACATCTAATCCTTAACTGCTCTCCGAACATTTCAATGACTGAGCCATCTGGCCAAGATTCACCATGTTTCATGTTATTCCTTTACTGACTAATTTCATTGAAAACGATCCAATTACTAAATAGTAAACGATAATATTCATATTCAAAAGCTTATGTGGTCAATTGATGGCAAGAGCGAGGTAAACTGCTAATGGACAAATACGCATATGGAGCAACTTGGACGAAGCATGAGGGCTTTATTAAAGTAAGAACGTACCGAGCGTTTTGCGCATGCCGCCTACTCGACTTTAGCGATGATGTTACATTTTTTTCAAGAAACCGTGAGACTTTAACTTATAATTTGGATGGAAATAGACGACAACTTACACCTGATTTCAAAGTACATTACAAGGACTCAGAATTCTATCTTCACACTTATCGTCAACAACTTACTCAGCCTCAAATTTTGTGCTTAAGCCAGCAACACTCAATTAAATTTTGGAAACACGATTGGATTGTAAATCACCCTCAAGTAAAAAACGTTGATCTCTTGAGACGTTATCATCGCGGGTTAATGTTTCCAGATTTTGGTCAGACATTAACTATCCCAGACTTACCATACGTGCCTCTCACAGCCCAAAACCTTTGTGAAGAACTAGGGTATGAAATTGGTGAAGCCAACAAATTATTGTTGCAGCTTTCAGCTTACAAAAAGTTGCGCTTCGATGTTAATCAGCCCTACACAAACAATACTGAGTTTCATAAGATCCCGTACAAAGAACAATCATAGACTTCCAAGTAAACTTTCCAAAACTCTATGTATAAATTATACTGAGTATATGTACAGTATTTTTGATTGTTTTTTATGCAAATATCGGTCAGTTGTGGAATAACTGGTTTTGAAAACCCTACGTTACCGTTTCGACAAGAACTAATATCTCTAACTCAACTTTTTGTTCACTCCCCAGCATCATCGCGCATTGTCGTTTGTCCTGAGCGCTATGCAGATCTAGGGATAGAAAAGGGTGACTGGCTGTTGGTTGATGCCTCTTTGACTCCAAGCATGACTGATTTGGTCTTGGTTAGCTGTATCGATGACTTGAGCGTGGTTTCGTGGTCGGTTTCGCGTCAACACTTCTCCAAGTGGGAGGATGATGCGGTGCTGGTTGGTGTGGTCACATTATCGATTCACCATTTTAGGCCGCCCTCACGATTGCCAGATCATGAATCACTTTCTGATCTAGATCTGCATAGTCTTTTGGTTACTCAAGAGTATTCGACTTTATTTTTGAGGGCTGACGGTTGTTCAATGCTTCCATTTGTCCATAACGGTGACATCTTGATCTTAGAGCGTCACTTAGACGTAGCAGAGCATGATGCAGTCGTGTTAGCCCTCAATCACGATTTAGTGATGAAACGGGTAGATAGAAGCCGCTCGATGCTTTACTCAGACAATCCGAAATACCCACCATACATTGTTGGCGAAAGCGATTATTTACGACTCCATGGCGTTGTTAGTCGTTCTATGAGGCTTCATAGGAATTTTGGATTTCGAAGTGACTGAAAAATGCGATTAATAATTATCTTGGCTAATACAACGTTTCCTATGTTATTAACTTCTAATTGGCCGTCATATCGCTAGCTATATGACCGTTGTATATATGTACAGTTATGCGACAATTGATCTGAATAAACTGCGCTTATTCAGTAATCATAGCTATCAATATGTGGCGCACCAGAAAGGCAAAATACTAAGGGTAAACGCATGAAATATTCCAAGGTTAAATTTGAATTTATTCTTCTATCTGGTGAGAACTAGATATGTTCGTACAAATTGGTGTGTGGGGAAGCAAGCGATTGGCTCAGTTTATTATGGAGCGCAGTTATCCACAAAACTGGCTTTATGGTGTTGACGATCTATCAAAGAAGAAAATTCAAGCGCTTCATCCAGTTTCGATCAAAAAAGATTTTCAAGAGCAGATTGGCAGCATAATGCCGAAAATGACACGGTATTATGATATCCCTAATACAAGTGCTCTATCAGTACATTCGAGGTTCGATTTAGAACCGTATAAAAATAGAATGACTGAGCTCTTAAAGCCATATATGGATGAAAGCATAGGGGCAGAGGCTCGGTTTGGCGATCAAGAAGACATCCAGTGCTATCCCTACCTATCACATCCAAGTAGTGACTATTTTACGACACACAATCTTTACTCTAACTATGCCTGTGAGGACTTTTTACGGCTTCTCCATAGGCAACTTAAAAACTACGACAGTAGCGATTGTTATATGACGCAAATTCGCGCCTATGACCCGAACTTTGATATTTGTTACCAAAACATTTCAGTCAAAAATCCAAGTGCTTTAAAGGATAAAGTCAGCGATGAGCCGTGTGAGATACAGCAATCATGGTTAGGCCAGTATCAATATGGTTATGCGTTATATGAGTTGGAGCGAGAACTAGGAGATGGAGCGCTGCAAGGAGCAGGGTTTAGTGAGCCAGATAGTACAGTAACACCAGCCGAAATGAATAAGCTGATTGTGGCTGGTATTGTTGATAAGCAATTGATTAGTCAAATGCAGCTTCATCACAACATTCTCTGGAATGAAGCTTTCGACCCGAACCATGTGTCATTTATGTATGATTTACTTGGTATCAGAGCAAGGCAAAATTTTCATATTACTCACTCAAACAACGTCCAATTATTGGATTTTGATTGGGATAGCTTGGCATAGGGAACATTATGACAACCCAGACATATCGTTATTTTATCTTTGCAGGTGAAAAGTTCTACCCAAGCGGTGGTGCTAGTGACTTGATCGGAGGTGAGTTCCATTTAGAGGATGCGAAATCTGTAGCCAAATCCTTAATTGGTAGAGAACTTAAAACAATTGATAATGACGATGAACTACTACCAGAAGATTCTGAGGGTAATGTCAAAATTGATTGGTCGCATGTTCTCGATATAGTAACAGGTCAAATTATCGCGACCTATGGACAACAGCCTTTAGGTTCTTCTACTAAAATTCTTTTTGATTGATCGGAAATTATCTTGTACGCATTAATTGACGGGAGTCGTTTTTACGCTGAGTCCAGCGTGATTTACAAACCCGAATTTGTAGGTAAGCCAATACTGGTCGCAGCTGGTCAGGGGATAAGCATTGCTAGCAACCGTCGATCAAGCGAATTAAAAATACCCAAGTTCACTCCCATTTGGGACGTATCCGCTAAAATTGAGCAATTTGGTGGGTCGATTTTCAAGAGTAACTTTAATACTTTGGGCGTTATTTCAGACAGGTTCATGTTATCGCTAGAAAGGCAAATGATAGGCTCTCGCTGTATGCGTTACTCGGTCGATGAATCGTTCATAGATGTATCGCATTTGTTTGCCATGGGCGTAGATCTCGATAAGCACTTACACAATGTTCGCAAGACGATCTACAAGGAAACAGGGGTTGCGACAGGGGTTGGGGTAGGGATTAGTCTAACACTCGCTAAGGCTGCATCATGGTGCGCAAAAAACGTAAAAGGGTATAAAGGGCAATGTTCCATTTTAAACTCACAGACAGCTGACGAGATCTTAGCTTTAATGCCTGTTGGTGAAGTATGGAATATCGGCAAGCAGTACAACAAGCATTTGTTTCATGAGGGGATTACTACAGCTTTACAGTTGAAAAATCGTGATCCTAAAGTGTATAAGAAGAGGTACGGCATAAATTTGGCCAATGTCATCCTTGAGCTGAACGGTGTCACGGTACTCGACTTTGACACTATCAGGGAAAAGAAAAAGCAGATCTGGTCTACCAGCTCTTATCGTGACCGTTTGAGAAACATATCAACGTTGAGAGGGGAGCTTGCTCACCATACCTCAGAGGTAATGCAGAAGATCAGGCAGCAGAAAACGGAAGCTTTAAACTTGAATTTCTTCGTTTCTACCTCTCGATTCGATGCAGGGCAAAGTTACCAACAAAGTCAGACCGTTCAATTTGAACAGGGTGTAACGGATACCGGTTACGCTCTTCAATCTATGAGCTCTGTTTTAGAAAAGCTGATACCACCAGACATGCTTGCTTGTCCGATTTATAAGGTAGGGGTAGGCTCGACGTCGTTGGTTGATTCTGAGGTTAAGCAGTGGGAGTTATTCAATAATTTTGATAATAAAGAGCCTTTGAACAAGGCACTTGATCAATTGAATGCTCGATTTGGCAAAGGAACTGTTAAGTTCGGCTCGCAATCTCGAATTTACAACGAGAAACATGGCCAAGTTAAATTGGAAGTGCTTGAAGATTACTATACAAACGTGAATCAGATGCTGTCTGTTAAGTGTTGTTGAGAGATAATTAAGCCAGAAGTGGGGGCAGTTTTAAGGGGCGTATGTTCCTGTTTTGTTTATAAATCAATCAAACAGATTCTTAAACATGCCTTTTTCTAGCTACAGGTTGACCGACTGCAAAGCTTTTCCTTATAATCAAATGGTGTGGGCGGTGTGCCTCTGTTGCTTGTTTAACTGACATTTTATGAGTTTTGATTGTTCATAGCCCACACAACCTTTCTCGGCTTCACTGCAATGACCACCAGCACTACTCATCTGCATTTTCAGTTAAAAATTTTATCGCTGCTTTTTTGCATTTCTCGCAAATCTCATTATTTACATCAACTTGCTTAACCCAATCTAGATCGGCTTGATTGATACACCACAATTGACGATCCACACCACAAAACACTTTGCTGTTATCAGGGGTGGCTAAGTGAATTTTACCTTCAAACTTTGACGTTAGAGTATCTTGCCTTGGGACATACACATCAACGGATTTGTTACCGTCGCTAACAGACATTCTATTTCGATGATACCCAACAATATCCATGAGTCGTTTCCTAATTAGCCTCAAGCGCCAAGCTTAAAGGCAATCCTTTATGTTGTTGTTTTTCTGAAAAACTAACATCTTCCGAATATTCTTCTCTGAGCTGATTTAAAGGGCTCATTTCTTCGAACTCAAAATACAAAAACATGAGTAACGCACCAAGACAGACCATTGCAATGTCACGAAGTTTAAATCTTTCCATCATCATCCCTTATACGATGCGAGTAATCCTAAGCCAACAACTATAAAAAAGGCTAGGGCGATACCCATTGGAGAGGTGACTAAGGCATCAATCCACTCAGGTCGCTCAACAAACTTTAATGTACTTGTATTCATCATAATCTCTCAACTTTCACTCACGAAGTATATCAAAATACTGGTTAGATACACATTGATTGGGCGGTTAAACCGACTTATCATATACGTTAAATCAATTAGTGTGTTTATGCAATGAGGTGTAAAACAATGGATTTAATACATGAAATTTGGGGTTTTGTTTTAACGTACCCAGTGACGGTCTTTTTACTTATTCCAGTGATCTACGTTTTTTCATTTGCCGTCTATCCCGACGAGGAAGTACCAGAGCCCTCAAACATGGACATTGACCGTGTAGGCATTAGCTACGCAAATCGCAACAATGAAGAGCAAGCTGATAGGCGCAAGTCGTTCCGTCGCTTTGGAATTTTATTTGTTCTGTTAAGCTTCATTCTGATCCTCTATACAGCGTAGATGCTAAGTCGTTGACTACCACATGATATTGAAGTGGTGGTTAATTACTAAATGTCATCAACTGTTGATGTATACATTGAAATGGATTCGTAAAAACAACCATACAAGGAAAAAAACAATGAAATTGAAACTACTCGTACTGTCGATCTCTATGTGTTCGTCACTCTCTGCGTCTGCGATGACAGAAGAAGAGTGTAAAGGGCAAGCGATGACGGCAGTTAACATTCAAGAAATGATTGATGATGGCGTAATTTCGCCTGACTCTGTGTACTCTGACAACCTCAAGAAAGCGCTACGACTTCTTGAGACTGGTGAATACTGCAAAGCACGAAAGATCGTCCTTAATTTGAACAATCCAAGCTCATAATTTAGCCTTGTTTTTCAAAAAAATGACGCTTATCATTCAAGCGGTGATTTAAATTCAAGGGGCTAAAATGGTGTTCAACAAATTGGCGATGCTATTATTCATCGATGCGTATCTAGATACTTATGAAGTGATCAACTCTACTGTTTTGGATTATCATTTTGGGGTAAAGCGTTCTACGTTTACATCTCTTATAAATGAGTATAAATCCAGAAGACCGAGCATGATTCGACATGAGTTCAACGCGAACGGTTACGTAAAATCCCATATTTTTGAACGACAATTCAGCCCCGACACGCCATCCAGCGCAATTCTAGAGGCTTATCACGTCTTTACTGGTATCCCTTTAAAAACCGTAAGGCAGATTAAAGAAACTGATCCTTGTGACTACCCTGATTTATCCCCGATCTTGAATAAGAGTTTCGTTGATTAGCAGTCGCTTATCTTTAATGGCTATAAGAGCAAAACCAATTCGCTCGCTCTTAGAAATAACAGTGGCTTTATCGTTCTTACTTAACTCTAACTCGATACACTGGTCTAGCGTAAGTTGATTGTCATAGATGACGGGATCTACTGGCTTAAACCACTTACGTATAGTGATTTTCTCTTCGTCTTTTGTGACTTTTACATCTTCGAAAACACAATCCTCAGTACATTCGGGCTCACTCTTTAGTGCAATGTAACTTCGCGACCCAGAAAGGTGCATGTAAGTGCCGATCATATTATCCCTTTATATTGATATATAAATCATATACGATTATAACACGCACATTTCATCGTGAGAATTTTTTGTGAAATCCATATTGTCTCTAGCATTGCTTAGCATGAGTTCAGCTAGCTATGCGCTTAGTTGGGAAAGGTTAGATCTTCAAGATGATAGCTTTGTCGTAACTAGTCAAAACCACGATACGAGCAAATCCGCTGGTAAGGTAGCAGTGTCCGTGAATAGGAACACTGACACTTCGTGCGGCCTTGGACTCTCTTTAACTAACTTAACTAATTTGGAGTTAATACACTCTCAAGCTCCTAGTGACTTTAGGCAGTGTGACGTATCAACATCTCTTGGGAACGGTATTTACAATTGCCACATTCAGACGGTTGCCTCAGCTAACGCTCAGTTCATCTCGCTAAACTCAATCGAAAGTACTGATACATATATTGTCGATTCATTGATGTATGCCCGTACCTTAACTGTCTCTGTAGGAAAAGAGAGCGGTAAGTCAGTTACTTATGAGTTATCTGGTCTAAGAGCGCAAATTGGCGATCTTTATAATTGGTGCAAAAACGAATAACGAAGCAGAGGTGTCATATCGGTATGCTTTTAGGAGTAGTGTCAGTGTGAGTGTTATGGATATATACAGCCGCAGTTTTATGGCGACAGGTGTGATTCAAAACCACGAAGTTCATGATCTTCATGACCAATCTCTGATTGTTGGTTGGTGTCATCTACCTGTGAGAAAATCCTTTGCACACCGATGGGTTGAGTATTCGAAACACCAAATGACAAGAGGGTTTGTCCGTAATCACTCCGCAAAAAATTTCATTTCAAATGGCACAGTCAATCATCATAAATTACCTGTTGGGGTTTGCAGCAGTCAGATTGATAACTACGTTTTTTGGAAAAACGTTGCTCGGTCTGAATTGTTGCTTATGCATATCGCCAAACATCGTCGTGATGACTTAAAAAAGACGGAGTCGGTTTCTATAGGAAGCCTGATGAATAAAGAGCTCAATCTGAATAACCAGCTATACCAACACCAACAAAACTTCCTACAAGCCCAGCATTTTGCTCGAACTAAGAAAGGGTTACTTCTTAACTTGTCGAGTCATATCGCTTGGCGTCAATTTAATCACAGCATCCCTGATTCATCTATTGATCGGAAACGGTCAACTCACTATTTACACCGAGCGATTAAGCGCTTCGATTCCAGATGTACCCCCCCATTTTCATTCTCAGATAATGACAACACTGAACGGTCTTTCGTCAAACTTGTTGAGTATGTGCGTCTAGTCGTCATTGAATTTGTGATACCTGAAATGCTTAAGGGCAATAATTATCCAGCAGTTCAATTTCTTATCTGCTTTCCTGATTCAAGCAAGTCTATCTACCTCAGAAAACCAGAACCTCACCGAATTGCTGTTTGAGTAATGAGTGAGATTGAACAGAACCAATTAAAGGAACTTAATGATGAGCGAACATATAGTCATAAATTTAGATGAAACCTTGTTTGTACCTGAATGCGATCTAACGCTATTGCAAATGGTAAAGAAGCATGGCGGTTATCCATGGCCAAGCGAAGCAACGTGCGTCACGCAAGAGTGTGATGGGGCAATATTATGGTGGTCAGCGCCCGTTATTGAAGTCGTTGAAGCAAGAAAATCAGCTGACATTAGCGATGGGTTAATCCCCCTCTTAGGTATTGGCGACCAAGTCAGTGTTGAGTACTACCAGATCGACGGTAAGGAAGTCGTCGCTCTTGATTGGAAAGAGTCTGTCGTTACCCTTGAGCAGTATGAGTCGAAATAAAATAAGTCATGTGTTTGCCATTAGCCATGCACATCGTTTTTTCAAAAAATAAATGAACGCATGCAAGTGCGAGAGCGATGCCAAAGCAGTGTAATTGGCATTCAGAAATTGGGGGAAACATGGATCTTCTTGAGCTAGATGAACTAAAGAAACAATGTCTACTTGCGGCAATTAAAGGGTACACAGCAAGTGGTTTAACACCTGAAAAAGCAAGCAAAAATTCTATTAAGTTAGTTCGCTGTATTTCAAGTGAGCTTTGCTATCAGCCTGATACTATTTCTATCGAGAAGCAAAGTAAGATACAACAACTTGAGGGTAAAATCGGAAGAAAGCTTGATGACACTGAAAGATATCGAATTGAAAAAGCGTTCGATCTTGGTATGTCTATAGAAGAGTTTTTCAAAGAAAACCCAAGCTTCCTCAATGTATGTTAATGGGTATCTTACTCAATTAAGTGCGCCCTAATCTCATCGGATTTCTGCTTGAACATTGTCAGCACATAAATATTGAACCTTGTAATTATGCTGTTTTTATATACAGTAAATGTCGTATTCAAAAAAAGGGAACTTTAAGCAATGAATAAAGCAATGTTACTAGTAATTGGTCTTTCTGTTGGCTTCGGGACGGGGTATTTGGCGTTCAATAAAGAAGAAGAAAAAGTTTTGACGCTGACTCTAAGTGGTGTTGATAGCATGCAGCCAGATCAGGTTCGCGAGATACTTTCAAACAAGGGTTGCGTTAAAATTACTTACCAAACTATTCAATGCTCAACAATTGTAGAGAAGCAAGATTCATTGTCTGAGTTAATTCGAAGCCGTGAGCTCGTTGGTACATGGTCTTATGAAGAGTTAAAAGGGTAGCCAACATCAAATATGTTCAATACTAAGCATAAGGAAAAATTGTTCATGGATCTGAACAAACTAAAAGAGTCTCCATTTGGTGTAAAGCAAGCTAGCATTTTACTACTGTCTATCATTGTCGTAAATTTTGGTCTTTTTAAGTTCGGTAATGTCACTATATCAAAAGCAATGCAGCAAGAGCTTGTACATATTGTCGAACTAACTGATCAGAAATCACCACCAATAACTAGCCAGTCGCCTTTTACAATGAAGCTTAATGACATAGATGAATTGTCTCGGTCTGTCTTGAAAGCGAAATTATATATGATTATGAACAGTCCAGATACAACCGAGTTGGAAGAATATGAAGTTGCTGAAATGGAGAGGAATTTTCGTGCGGCTCACGACAACTTAATACTATCTCTTAGGCATCAGCAAGACCTAAAGCGAAACATAATCAATGTGGCTATGTGGTTCACTCTTATTCTAGGTTTATGTTACCTCTCTTCAATATTGAACTTTTCATTTGTTGCTAAGAATCCTGTGGCTATTTTCTCTATCATCATGAGTATAAGACTGCTTCTCATATCTTAAAGCTCCTATAGGAAAGCGGCATTTTTGTTGTGAAGCTAATCAAAACCACTTAGTCGTCGCCAATTCAAATCTAAGGGGAAATTCGTGTTTAACCAATTTTTTAACTTAATTGGAAACTACTCAATGGGAGAGTTTTACGTATTCATTTTTTATTTGTTGGGGGGCTCGTTTATGGGAGCTGCATTTTTAGAACTCTTCACTACTAGCACTAGAGCCAAGGCTCAAAAATACATAATTACAGGGGCTTGTTTTATTTGGTCACTATGTCTGATTCTTGTACTACCCCGTTTTATTAATTTATCAGAGATATGAAATGAAATTGAAAAGTTTATTGATGTTAGCTCTGGTTCAGCCTCTTTTGAGTGCTTGTGACCTTATTGATGATTATAGCGAAATGGTAAGCGCACAAATGGCTGACATTACTATCTACATCCCGCCTGTCACTGAGCTACAGATTGATGCTGGTGAAATTGGTTATGTTCATGGATTCGAAGAATGTCCAGACGAGTCTGTAAATTGGCTGTTTGGAAGCTCTCAATCTGTGGCAAGCAATAATTGCATTAAAATAACTCCAGAAACAGAAAGCATCAAAGTGCGAGTTACGAACGACCAAGTTAACTTAATTGAAACATGGGGTGTTTCTAGATCTGATGACGCAGTTTCACTAATTAGACCGAACGGCTTCAAAGTCCTTGAACCATCTAACCAATCGTAGGGAGAAAATCGCAAATGAACATATTCGAAATGAGAGATGCAGCTAAACTTAATCAAGCTGTGAAAGATGCAAAAGAAGATAAGAAAACCTGTATTCTCAGTCTTCATTCCAAAGAAAATAGCCCCCTATATTTCATTAATGGCGAGTCGGTTAGCAAAGAAGACTTTATCTTGAGATCTGGGCTTGAGCACATGCTCGATGAGCAAACTAAAGTAAAATGTACTCAATGTGGAGTGACGGCAAGCCCTGACCACTATAAACAACCATGTTGGGCAAAACAGTGCCAAGGTATCTTTTTCTAAGTTAAGTAGGTAAACCCTTATGATCAAGCCGTCAAAGTCTATTTGGATCGAAATCTTACATGCTATTCCTGATGACGAGGAAATGGGAGTCTGTGAGTTTAACGTTCTTCATTCTGCTTATGATAGAGGCTACGAGAACGGTCAGTGCGGCTTTGATTCACCCGTTGAAAAAGTATTTCGTAATCCACGCGAAGCAATTCGTATTGCTTATAAGTTTGGCCTCACACACGGCAGAGACAGCTAGGGGGGGGAAGTCGCCCTTAGTAGTAAGTCCACCCACGTAAAGCAGTATTTTGCGCTCCGCGATTCATAATCGCATCTGTTTTTTAAAAAAACCTTTAATCCTTGCCTCTATTCGTCTATTTTATCGGTATTACCCCTGTATTACCGATAAAATGGTTGTCTATTATGAATCCATGGAAAACGAAAATTGTTGCGATTGCTAACCAAAAGGGTGGCGTTGGCAAGTCAACGACGTGCTTAAACTTAGGACACATTCTGTCAAAAGTGGGAAAAAAGGTACTTTATATAGACCTAGACCCTCAAGCTAATGGAACTCAGATCTTATCCGCTGGTAAAGAGTTTGAAACTGATACTATTTGCGATCTTTATATTCCTCCTTATGGTAAGAATGAAACATCGACTCTCAAATCACTAATTCTGCCCGTCGAACAAAGGACTAGGTCAAATAAACGTATGAATGCGCCTACTTTGGAGCGTATCGAAAACTATGACTTTGTACCGTCCAGCATTTTACTTTCAAGCATCATTGAGCAAAGTCTCACATTGCTTCGTCGTGAATCGATCCTAGATAACAAAATCAAAGAATTAGGAAATGAATACGATTTTATACTCTTAGATTGCCCTCCTAACCTTTCCTTAACGACGATTAACGCGATAGTGGCTGCCGATCGATACATGGTTGTTGTCGACCGTGGCGCTTTTAGTATGAATGGAATAAAGCAACTTCTGAGTGCAATGAGCCAAGTGAAAGGTGTGCCGATTTCTCAGCTTCCGTTTAACATCGTCCAAAACCGTTACCGCAGTGGCCATAAAGTGAATGAAAAGTTTGATGTCTGGCTAAACAGTGTGGCCAGCCATGTTTTTGAGTCGCGCATTCGTCAGATGCAAGACGTAGAGAACGCCATGGCTGAATGGACACTGGTCATGCACCATAAACCCTCTTCACTGATAAAAAATGACTACGTTCGTGTCGCTCAAGAGTTATTTAACCATTTAAAAAACGATTTGATTAGAGAGCACCAAGAAAATGCGTTGTCGGGGAGTCATTAATAATGATCAATTCAGAAAAGGGAATTCTTGACGGCTTACTTGATGACAATGCTCAAGCGGCCAAAGTACCTCACTTAAGCACAGTCAATCAGTCACTGAATCACAAAGCAAACAAGACAACAGATGATAAGGGTAAGAGGCTTATACCCTTGAGTTTTCGTTTAACCAATCAGCCACTCAGACACCCAAGGTTCACAAATCTCTTATCTTACGTGCAGGATAAATCACGAAAAGAGGTAACTCTTGGATTGATGATGTCAGCCATGGCAGATGTTGGAAACGAGCTACATCTAGCCAATGGCGCTCTTACTCAAGAACAAGAGGTCTTGGATGCGGCTTTTGCCATCCTTGTTGAGCGAATGCGAGATATCTAAACCCATAAACCCATAAACCAGTAATAAGGAACATTAGTATATGGAATCTACCCCCGTCACTTTACTTCTAATCGGAACAGCCAGTTTGGTTGCGTTTGTGATTTGTTTTTTGAAAAAACGGTCACGTCCATCTAATACAATCGCTTCAAGAAACTCGAAATTTCTGATGAGGATGGAAGACCCCGACTTAACTATTAGTCAGATCATTGACTGCAAAGACGATGTTCAAACCAATAGGCGAGGTACATAGTTATGGTCAAGTTCAACACGCACAACCTTTCACTTAAAGTTTCATTGGTTGTTCCTGTTTTAGTGGGGGCAATTGCTGTTCTAGTAACCACACTGGTCAATATCATTCAATCCGATACGATTCACGAATTGAACCGCTATCAAACCCAAGTTCTACAGAAAGACATAGATAGCCTAAATGAAGCGTATCGTGACATCTATCAAATTGAGTCTTCGGGTCTTAGCCTACTCCTAGCGGTTAAAGACCATCACTTGTTTGGCATAAATGAGTCAGAAATCGATTCAATACGCACGGTATTTATCTATGAATCGTCAAAAACGGTTTTGCGCTTCAAAAGCCTTTTGCACGATGAGTCACCATTAAACCAACAAGAACGCGAGATCGTCAAACAGGTGGCTGATCTAAGTTTGGAATGGATTAATACCTACCGAAAATTATTCGACGCCCCACAAAATGCTGAATCTACCCATAACATTCACTTTAAGCTATTAACTGAATCGGTTGGGAACATGCGAGGCATGATCAAGATCATTGAAGATAAGTTGAATACAGCACGGCTTGAATCGTTATCTATGAGTCAGTCTTTGGTAACGTCAAACACCATTGTCACTGAGGTAGGCGCGGCTCTAGTCATTCTCTCAGCGTTGCTTGTTGTGCTTTATAACCAATTGTTTGTGATTCGCCCAATTGGACAGCTCAGCAATGCTTTGAAAGGCATCGCAAGCCAAGATGCAGACTTATCGAAACGGCTTAAGGTTAATGGCAACAATGAGCTTGGCCAAATCAGTGATTCGTTTAACACGTTTGCTCAGCGTGTTGACTCAACGATGTTCCAAGTGGTGGCCGCATCAAACCACATTCGTTCAGAAATGAATGACATTCAATCGTTAACGCATAGTGTGACTGAGTTTTCTTCGCAGCAAGTGACAGAAAGTGAAGTGGTCGCAGCCGCTGTTCACCAATTACAAGCCACCAGCGATCCTGTTAGCACTCACGCGAGCGATGCAGCTGAACAGAGCGCTCAAGTTACAAAGGCAACACAATCAGCCAACTCGAACGTAAAGGAGGCTGTGAGCTCGATACGAGAACTCTCAAGCAATGTTGGTGACACAAGTGACGTTCTTAATAATTTGGATAAGGAAGTATCAAATATATGCAGCATCCTTTCTCAGATTAAAGGTATCGCTGAACAAACCAATTTGCTCGCACTGAACGCAGCAATTGAAGCCGCTAGAGCAGGGGAACAAGGTCGAGGTTTTGCAGTGGTCGCAGATGAGGTACGCGCACTAGCAAGTAAAACCGCAGACTCGACCAACCAAATAGAAGAGATGATCACCAATTTGGAAGCTGGAACGCATTCAGCAGTCCAAGTCATGCAAGTGAGTTTGGCGTCGGGTGATAAGTCGATTAAGTGTGCTGACTCTGTATCAGAATCGTTGGGGCGTATTCTATCCCTGATGGACACCATGAATGATATGAATACAGAAATTGCCACGGCAGCAAGCCAGCAAAGCACAGTGTCGCAAGATGTGAGCCAACACGCTGAGGCAATAAATGAGAGTACTGCATCTATGACTAAGCTCGCCATTCAAGCTGAAAGTTCATGTGATTCACTGTCGGAGCAATGCAACTCTCTTGATGAACTTGTTGGTCAGTTTAGGCTATCTAAGTACTCATAGTTTTTTTGAACAACGCACTTGATAACAGCGACTTCAAGTTATTAGGTTTATAAGGGAGTGAATAATGCAAAATGAATTGCTTCATGACTACGCAAAAGATTATATATCTAAAGGTTTTGCTTGTGACTATGACGGATCTATAAATAGCTTGATTCCATCAATAGTGATCTATGGTGATGACAAACAGTGTATAGAAATTATGGTTGGCACTTTAGCGATGCAGGACTTTGCAAGGCGAGTAATCAAACTGCTTAAAATGTCGTTTATATATCGTCTTTTTGCTCACAACGATTATGGTAATCAATCTATTTTTGTTGAATCACTTCTACCTTTAGAGGACATGCGAGACGCTTGCCGTTACATAACTTTAAAAGGGGAAGAAATTCTTGAACAAGAATATGATGAAGAGGCCACCAGTCCAGAACACTTTGCGGTAGCGGCAACACTTATCGCTCACTATGGCTGCGCTACTGGTCTAAATGAAAGTGATGCGATTGAGTTAGAGATGCACTCAATACGCGAGGGATCAGGTCATTTTAAAGATGCTGATGAGAGATTTGAGCAATGGATACCAAGTTGCCCAGAAAGTATGATGAAGACGTTAAGATTATTTGTAGGTAGTACGAATGGATTAGGCAACGTAAATTGCCATTATGCTAAGTACAAAATCGTGAAATGACATTAATTTTTTAAGTACTCTTAAATAATTAATGGAACATAAAAAATTAAACAAATACTAACTATTGTCGGAGGTCGACCAATACCCTCCGACAGATTCGTTACGATAGTTTAATTACTCTGCCTCACCAAGTGAATGAGATTTCGCTAAGCTATTTTCAGAGGCCGCTCTAACAAAATGGTTTGCGTCGTTCAGTAGCTCTAATTTCTGTTGCTCGTTGCAGTATTGAAACAAATTACTAGCAACATATAACTTGGTTGCAATTGAAAGCTGATGAAATGCAGCTGTTATCGGATGCCATGAGTAATAGAGCTGTAGTGCTTCGCATACGGTATTTTCTCTCACTGATTGAGCGGTGAATGACTCGTTCACGGTTTCAAGTGGGCTCAGAGCTTCGATATAGAGGAAAAATTCAGTAGTCCACGACTCTTCATACGCCTGAGTTCTCGACACATCGTTTGTGCTTGTCATGATAAATCCTTTTTTCAGAAAAACGCTAGGCTGCGTTAACAGTTAATGTTGGTTTGGGTTCGAATGTACCTAGCCAGTAATTGGACTGAACAAGGGTTTGGCTCTTTAATTGGTAAAGTACATGATCCAGTTCTTTACGCATGCGCTTTGTTCCGTTACGTCTGCGTATTTCTACCCATTTTTTTGAGGTGTTCATTCTTATAGATCTGTATGCAAGAGCAGCAGCATATCTAAGCGCTTGTTCGCTTTCTGGAACTTCTTGTGAAACTTCCCAAGCGGCCAACCGCAAGGCGCTCTCAAAGCAAGCGTATCGAACGTTAGAGAAGATTCTGGCAGGGTTAACCCAGTGCTCTTTGAGTGTCAGCACATAGCACGTTCTGTACGCTTCAAAGCAACCGCTTTCGCCCCAGTCACCCAGTGCTCTGCCGAGCTCAAGTGAATCGTTGGTGAGTTCACAACCGACATAACCGATCACTTTGTAATAGTCAGCAATACGACGAATGAGAAACAGGGCGGCTCTTTCTCGATCACTTAGGTTATCTTTATCCAAAAACGAAAACGCCTGACGCGCATAAGCCTTATCAAGTACGGGTAGGTTGGGGTGCGCTCCTAACGGCTCTGAGTCGATGCCATTGGGTTGCGGCTTGAATTTGTATTTATCCTCGGCTGACTTATGCATGGGCGCATCCTCGCTTTGCACTAAGGATTCTTGCTTTGCGCTCTGCAATTCTTTGTAGAATACGCTTCTTGGCTTCGTGTGGGGTGTTGCTGTTATCGAGTATTTGAACCCCCATCTTAAGTTGAAAAAACAGGTCGGTTTCCCACTCATTAAGAACTTGGAAGTTACCCCCCATAAAAGCAGGTAACTTGCGTTCTCTTCGGCTCGCTCGATTGCCGATCAAAGCAATGAGGCGATAAGCCCTTGTTAGACCAATGGCATTTACAAAATCAATGGCCTTTTGTTCTGATGCTAAATATTTCATGCGCTATATCTCCGTTTAACTGACATTATCAATATAGCGCACTTTAATTTAATTTACAACTTATACCCCAAGGCTGGAAAGCTGTTATTACTCAACTTAGTGATGCTGTGAAATGATTGTTGTGCCACGTCTAAAGGAATGTCCAGCTCTTCGCTCGCGTGACTTGCGTTTTTGATCCAACCTTTTAAGCGCCCGAATTCAACGTTCAACTTACAGATAAAAGATTGGTTGAGTTGGAAGTGAAGTGTTCCTTTCGTGAAACCAGTCACAGTGAAAAGTACCTGTTCGCTTTTGGTATCATGATTGTAAAAGGTAAATGCATTCTTCTTTCTAGATGCCCATTCGTATTCCTCAGCCCGTTGAGACTTGTCAGTGTCGAAGCCGAGTGAGTGCGCCACAATCAGTAGATCATTAAGAAAATTGATCGCACTTTTGCTAAGACTGTCCGATCGATAAATACCCCCAAAATTTTCAAGCACAATTCGATAATCAAGCTTGAGCTTCATCTCATTAGAATCGCTTTTTATGTAGCGCCAGTTTTCAGTTGAAAACGTGTTTTGGTTGGATTTATAAGCCTGTACGTTGACACTCTCAATCATGTTTTCAAAAACATCCACCAGCTGTACGCTTTGATTTTCACTGGCTAACTTTATTGCCCAGAGTGCCGTTTCATGCGCCATACCATTTGAAAACTCTAGGCATGTATTGTTTGTGAGTTTGTTTAACATGATCTCACGCTGCTTACTGCAAATCCGCTTTGTGATGCATTCAAACTCAGCAAACAACGCAGACCAATAAGCATTCTTGAAGTTGTTTATTTGGCGTTTTAAGCGGTCTTTAACCGCACTGGTATTGACGTTCAGTTCACGTAAGATCTTTGCATCAATCTCACTCATAGACTTGTAGGTTGCAAAAAGGGTATCCATACGATTGTTGTACGAGTTAGACAAGGCAACGATGAGATCTTGTTTATCGGAAATGGCATTTTTCGCAACTTCGCTGGCTCTCTCTAAGCATGCAGAACGCACGTAGTAATCACTGGTTTCTGTCTCATTCAGATCTAATTGAAAGTTTTCAGAGAACCAGAGGTCAAATGGTTGCACTGTCTGTTGAATGGAATCCGTCATTGAACGGTTTTTTCGAAAAACGCCAAGCTTTACACGTATCAACTCAACACTTGAACCGTCATGTAGTTGATGCTTGCTCAATACATTGGCTCTTGCTCTTCGTTGGGTTACTGCATCTTGAACTGGTTCGTTCAAATCAAAAAAGCCACTTGGCAAAACAAGATAGATTAGAGATGCATGCGCCTCTTTTAGTATCTTAGTGACCCATGCTTCCGATTCAGCGACAGGCGGCTTAGAAAAGACTAAATCAACGGGTTTATCGATCAAGGTGGTTTGATGTAAGTCATTACCGAGTAGAAAGCTATCAGTGTCCATCGCATGAATCAGGGTACTGTCTTTTTCTATTACGTAGCGTCTACCTTTACTTGCAACTAGCTGCGCGATTGACCCACATCCAGTACCGATATCAAGGGTAATCGGATTTTCGACTTGGTATGATTTCAAATCCTCCAACAGATTATTGATCAAAGATTGTGAGAGGTGATGTGTGTGTTCTGATTGATCGTATCCCGATACGTCACTTAAGTTGCCCATGAACTTACCTTATTGCTAACTGACATTTGATATAAACAATATAGCGCGGTTAATTAACTTGTGCAAACATTATTGTTGGTGTAGATTGAATGAAAATGTAGAGCTAAGGACTCTTATGAATTGGATGAATCTTGGATACCGTTACTGTTTAACCAGTTCTGGCCAGCCATACAAGACAGAGAAGACCGCAAGCCGTTCGGCACACGCATCCGTCGGAGTTATTTGTGAGTATGACGATGGTTACGCAGTGCGTATAGGTACGGAAATGACAGAGGAAGAAGCCGATTATTTCATAGAGTGCTACATACCTTTTAAGAAACAAAATCAAGTGTATGCAGAGGGTGTATACGAAGCGCACCGAAAGCCTTGGCCGATTGAACAGCCCGACTTATGCAGTAAGTACAGTCAAGCTAGATCAGTCTTGAAGTTGAACTACTGGCAAATGAGCTACGAGCAAGTTAAGCAGCATCGCGAATTTCGAACGATGACTCACAAATACTGGCAGAACGCTCGAATTAAACATGGACTACCAATCGACACGGAGTGAATTTATGGACAAATCAACGCATACTCACACTAAATTGTTAACGGCATATGCGAATGTAATGCCACCCGCATTTTTTGAAAAAATGGGCAAGTTGCAGCTTGCTTCACTGCATGCGGCTATGAATCTAGGTAACAATGCTCAAATTGAAGCCCAGCAAGCGGTTACAGACCACATCAACAACAGCGTGAATCAATTAGACAGTTATGATAAAAAGCAACTGCAAAAGGCATTGAGCGAATTGCTAGAGTAAACTGGCACACATAAGAGCTAATATTTCAGGTGAATAAATGAGCAATACATACAAGGCTTACGCAAGTGATCACGGTGACTTTATAACGCTTGTGTATCCGAATGGCCGAGAAGAGCATCACGAACTCTATCATGAGGGCAACCGAGTAATCTTTGAAGCCTTACCCTATGCCCAAAATGATGAGCGACTGCCTTTTCTATGGGATGCATTAGAACGCCTGAATGAAGAGCTTTATGGAACTGATGAGCTGTCGAAACCATTTCCTGATTTAAACAAAGATTGTGTTCAAAGAGTTATCCAACTTAATAAAACTGTGAAAAACCGAGCAGGAGAGTTATTCCCAGAGGGTACGCTTATGGTTATCACCCAGCGGCATAAGCGCGACAAAGAAGTGACTATAAGACCTCTCAATGGTTCAATTCGAGTCAGTGAGGATGATTGTGACTTTATTGGCGATAAAAGTCTCATTGGTCTATCTGAGCAGCAATAAAATTCAACACTAAAGGCTCATTTGTTGATGAGCCCCGTTTCGATTCTGATGAAAATCAATCTTAAAAAGGAATGAAGTAATGATGTGGATCTTATTCTTACTATTGGTTTGGTATTTACTCTTCAAATCAAAAAAGAGCAATTCAAACGCCACCAGCCCACGTACAGAAAAGATTGAAATGGATTGGTCAAAGTATCGTAATAATCGCTTTATAATGGGGATTGCAGTTTATGTACCAGTACAACTTGCTATGTTGATTCTCTCATTTTTTATCAATTGGGTTATACCGATAGGTGAGTGGTGCGTCATCACACCAGAGAATCAATCTTCACCATTAATGCTTGATCTTGAATTAACGAACTGTAACTTAAAACAATATGCATACATTCTTAGAGCGAGCATTGTTATCTCTTTAGTGATTGGCATGTTTGGTGTGATGTTTCCAAGTAAGGTTTCAAACTTCTTAAACAAACACAGAAAAAGTTCATAAATCCTACCGCGCAAGCTTGGTGAAATTGGTCTGTATAGAAACAAACTCCGTTTCAACAAAGACCATTTTTCAGAAAAATAACTTTGATCTTAATATCAGTCAGTTAGACTAGTTTAGACCTGTTACTTATCTCGATGCGCGTACCTCAACCATTTAAAATTTTCCTAGCAGCCATCATTAAACCTTTTTTATTCTAATCACTGATAAAGGGTTCTAATTCAACCGTTTAAATACTCAATATCGTTAGTAACACCTTGCTCCTTATGTCTAACTGCGCTATAATGTACATGTCAGTTAAACAAAGCAACAGGTGATTTCTATGAACGAAACTTTCAAAACATTAATTCAAGACCCAGAAGTAGTCGCATCAATGATTACTGGTTTTACTTCAATGCTTACAGCTCTAGTGCCAACAGTCGTTGTTTACCAAATCTCTAAGCGTTTCCTTGGTAACAAGCGTTATATCCGCATGGCTGTTTACGCAATGCGTGAGATTCAGGTACTACGCGCTCTAGTGGCTGAACTATCACAAGATGATAGCGATATTCGCAAAGCTCGTAAGACCATTTTTCAAGAGCAGCAATTGAAAACTGAGAACAGGTTTACACCTAAGCAGCTAGAGCAGAAGCTAGCAAGCTACGAAGAAAAACTAGATGAGTCGCTATCCTCGATTGATTCCATCTAACCAAGAACAAGGCTCATGTATTGAGCCTTTTTTTTGAAAAACGACAACCAAGACCAAACAAGGAACAGTTATGACAGAACAAAGCACTCCACTTTCACCTATTCAAGAGAGCATCAAACGACGTCTCATTTTGTCGTGTGTGAATCATGGTACTTATACACCCAGTGATAACGTAAAGACTTCATTGCATTGCGCGTTACTGTTGGACGGCAAGCCGTTATTACTTACCGGTTACTCAGACTGCAATGAATCGATTAACCAAGCGAACCAGTTAAAAGAGAGCCAAGAGTTCAATAAAATGCTGACTCAGGTTGGATTGAATGGTGAACTAAGTATAGACACAGTCAATGGCGCTGAACTGGATTGGAAGCCCGTTCATAAGTGTTTAGTCAAAAGTAAATCTGGAACGTTTGAAGAAGCTACAGGCAAATCCGAGCTGATAGCGATACTGGTAGGGGAGCATTATCAAAAACTGATTTCGTTATCTGGAATGATGTGTGTTTCAACGGAAACGGCTCAAATCCTCGAACCAAACACACCCGACCTAAATCCTTAGAGCGAGTTACAAACAAGCATGACCATGCAGCCCCGATTTAAGCGTAGGCGCTGCATGAGCACGGCATTCTTACCAATCAACTTTCTACGCTCTAATTTCCTCTAACCTACTTAGGTTGCATCTGGAAGATATCTGGAAAGACAATCAGAGTCAGGCATTAACCTGTTTTCCAGAAAATTACCATTTAGCGCGTTTTACGCAATATCTCAGAGTTGATCCATACCTCTTTCCAGAACTGGTATTAAGTTCTTAATGCCTATTCAGCACCACCAGCTATGAGTTGGTCATAGTCACCAGTTGATGTTTTCCAAATTTACTAACGTGTGTTAGATACTTTTCCTACACCAACCTGTCATGGTATCGGTGTCTGTTAAGTTCGCTGATAGGGGGTACTTGGTATCCCCTCCTTGAAAGAGCCAACGGTAAGCGGTCTGCGAGTCATATCAATTTTTTGTTGTGCAAATATTAATCACAGTTGATTTATAAACTATAAAGCGTTAGTTTTATATCTCAGTTAGTCACTGTGTTAGTGTTTTTTGATTGTATCTATCCTTGCTAATTAAAAGCCTAGAAACTTATCCCTTTCTAGGCTTTTTTATTTCTGAAAGTTCGCATCTGTTTTTTAGAAAAACGGTTGTATCACTTGATGAATTATATTAGTGTAAATCTTCATATGTTCATAACTCCATGTGAAAGCGTCATCAACTAAGTAAGACCTTCTTTGCCTAGCTAATTAGCTAGGCTTTTTTTTGATAAAATTCAAATTTTTAACATTAAATATGTTCCACACCTCCTTTAAGTGCGCTATAATGACACTGTCAGTTAAATTTAAAGGTAATAAGCATGAGCGTATTTAAACCAAGTGAAATTTTAGAAACCCTACCAAACATAGACTGTACTTTTTCTATGTCGCCCCTAAATAGTGACGAACGCCCTGTCGCAATTCCTAAACCTAAATCTCTAACATTAGAGGTTGTGTATTGGCCTGTAGTGGGTTCAAAAAAACTCGCTCATTTTTCAGCAAAAGCCCATGAAGCAACGAATCAATCACTTTCTGATTTACAGCGACTAGCATTGAAATGCTCTAACGTGTCGCTCGTAAACGTGATTTAGGGGGGCTGAAATGTCTAAGCTAGTACGAGTAACACACGTTCGCCTACAGTATGCATTGCCGTTAATGCTTGCACGATTGATTGAGCAAAGTGTTGATCTAAGAAATAAAGACGAAGTGGTGTCTTGTTTCAATAAAGAATGTGCAGAAGATGAATTGTTTAAGTCAATCGCAATTTATTGTTTTGAGCATTATGGTAGCCTCGCGAACAGTGCCAAAAATCAAACCTATTACAATGGTTATGTTATTACATTGAATTTATTGTTTAATGAGTATGTCGTTTCTCACCCTAATATTGCTGCTAATGTCATGTCCACGCCAGATTTAAACGAAGCATGGTTTTTTGCTCACAATGGATAATTTAACATTTACATTATCTGTAAATGTGCGCTATAATGACACTGTCAGTTAATCAAAGAGAAGCAATCAAATGTCTAAAATTGTACGTGTTTGGAAAACTAATCCACTCAATCATAAGCCATTAAACGGACTGTGTGACCACCCAGATACCATAATGGATCTACTTGGTACAGTTCCTTGTATTATTAATAACATTCAAGTAAATGACGTAATTCCTGAAAATGTTTTTGCTTCTATGTCTGAGCAATATGGTTATCCAATCAACAAGTTTGATGGTGTGATTGATGGTGGGATCTATAAACCAAATAACGGTTCGAACGTGGAAGATCCCGACCCAGACCTTTATCCATTGGCTTGTTACGAGGATGCAGCTGGTGGCAAGTACTACGTTTACCTGTACTCAATTGTCGGTTACGTAGCTCCAAAAGGGCAAGTGAGTTGTAATTTTGTGACTCGGCTTGACTAATTATTTTGTAGGGGTATTGAATACCCCTACAAATTAACTATCATTGCAGTTGTGTTTTTTAGAAAAACTTGGTTATTATTATGTCACGTAGAGTTGGTTCGTTAAACGGTAATTGGTTTGTTTCAAAATTGCTTGATGAAAAGCTGAATACGCAGCAAGTGATCATCAACTCAATTGAGAAGACAGTCTTCTGTCTAGAGCCGAACAAGCCCTTTACAGGCACAGTGAGCCAACTTACAGAGAAATTAAACGCATTGTATATTTGTTACTACACGATGCCAGTTACGAAGATTAGGGATTTACAAGACTATTTTTATCTGAGCCCCCAACGGGAACACTCAAAAGATTTGGTAGCTTAGATAAAAAATGACTTCGCAGCTTCGCTATCCCGAAGCAACAAAGCCCTCCAGATGGATTTGGAGGCAACCATTTAACAAGGTGTCGTTGGCCGAACGCTTGGACATCTTGAACAGTTTTGCTCGCTTTAACTGACAATTTAAAGCAGAAAGACCCCTAAGCGATTAGGGGCAACCATTTAACAAGGTGTCGCTGGCCGAACGCTTGGACATCTTGAACAGTTTTGCTCGCTTTAACTGACAATTTAAAGCAGAAAGACCCCTAAGCGATTAGGGGCAACCATTTAACAAGGTGTCGCTGGCCGAACGCTTGGACATCTTGAACAGTTTTGCTCGCTTTAACTGACAATTTAAAGCAGAAAGACCTCTAAGCGATTAGAGGCAACCATTTAGCAAGGTGTCGCTGGCCGAACGCTTGGACATCTTGAACAGTTTTGCTCGCTTTAACTGACAATTTAAAGCAGAAAGACCCCTAAGCGATTAGGGGCAACCCTTTTAACTGAAATTGTATATCTCAACCGTTTAACGAAAAGGAATATTCAAATGGATAGTATGAGAGCGCTTATTGTAAGAGATCCTAATGCAGCACCAAAAAAAGAAGAAGTGAAAGCCAACGACTATCGTAAGCGAAATGCTAGTGTCGCTTTGGAGCAACTTCGCGAGTGCAAAGAGCTCGGCCTGACACTAGAAGAGTACCAAGCGTTAGTAGTTAACTAAAACAGATTACATTTGCATAGACCTCCATTTGCCTCATTCCCCAATGAGGCGTTTATTTGCAAATAAGACCTTTCTTTTTTCCTCATTATTGAACCTGTTCGGTATTAAAAGTCCACAAATATACTTACGTATTTAAAGCGCTCAGACATGTAAAACTATAACCAATTGCGCTATAATGTACCTGTCAGTTAAATTTAGTCGAGGCACATATTATGGGTTTACATTCATTCACAACAGTAAAAAAGCAGTGCATTCCAAATGGGCATAAAGCTGTTAAACCACTTTACTTACTTCACCCTTGCGGCAACGTTGTAACAGGCTCTTACAATGGCTATGGGCGTTTTTCTCATATTGGTGATATTTTTGAGTACGTCGCTTTAGAGTGCTTTCCTGAATTGCGTGAGCAGGATGATCAATTGCTTAGAGAGATAGGTGTTACAATTTTCTCAGAGAGCATTCAACGCGATGTAGCCGATGACGATAAGGCTGAGATTTTCAGATCAGATGATGGCGCATGTTATGTGAATGGCATGAAGTCTAGAGCTGAGTCATGGCTCTTCAATCGTCAGGGTGTCGAGTTTGAACATGGTTCACTTATTGAGGTAGACGCTCGAAACTGGACAGACTTAACCACTAATACAGATGGTAAGACTTTCACTCTTGATGCCACGCTATGGCCGTTTGTTCCAAAGTTTAGCCAGTCTATAGATGACAAGTATGAAGACCATACAGTAGCGCTAATGTGTCCATACCAAGGTTTATCTTATCCCCAAGAGATGGAAGAGGGCGGCACAGATAGCAACGGTTTTTCGTTATTACTATCTTAATCTCGATTGGCAGTGTTGAGCTGCCAAACCTTTAATTTAAGGAGTTTGCTTTTATGGCCAGTTGTTGTGATGTTGCTGTGACCCGATTCATTTTAGTTACCGCCTTTGGTTTCTTGGGTGAGCAACATGGAGAAGACTTCGCGAGACGGTTAATATGCGAAGCTGGGATCTCATTGGATAATAAAGATGACGCCAAGATAATTGCAGATCTAGGCGATGAATTTCTAAAAATGGTTAAAGCGCTAACTCGCGCATAGGTGGGAAAATGAAAAAGTCTGATTTCGTATTGCTGGGTAAATCATTCGCTAAAACAAGTATTGCTTTAGCTAACTCTCAATCCACGACCGCTATTCGTGAGTGTATGATTGACCTCAATGAAGCATTGGTGAGCTCAGGGTATTCAGATCAACAAATCCTCTTGATTAGCGAGTCTTATAACTCTGCAATTGAGGCTCATGAGCAATCACTAAAGTCACCACATCAGGTTGCTTACGAAAACCACAG
Source organism: Vibrio sp. R78045 (assembly GCF_042466085.1). Taxonomy (NCBI): domain Bacteria; kingdom Pseudomonadati; phylum Pseudomonadota; class Gammaproteobacteria; order Vibrionales; family Vibrionaceae; genus Vibrio; species Vibrio sp. R78045. The sequence continues at coordinate 98,445 of NZ_JAXHBS010000004.1, read as the reverse complement.
TAAAGACGCTTTAGGTTAGCGTCACTTTTATCTAATAAGACACTCTTTTTTATCTACAAAGTGAGCCTGTTCTTGGCTTAAGTCAATTCAATAAATACGCATATCCTCGTTTTCCTGAAAAACACGGTACTACCCATGTAGTACCCCTATCCAGCTGAATTTAGAATTCAATTATCATTTCATATCTGTATAATAAATATACCAAACGAGTAGAATATTAATGCAGTGTGCGCTATAATGTAATGGTCAGTTAAACATGAGGCTCAAGTTATGAAAAACTCTAAAAATTCGACCGATTCAAAACAACATTTTGTTGAAGTATGCGCTCATTGCCTTGGTGGTATTTGTGTTTCTGGTTGTGTAACAGATCCCAAGCGTGTCTCTATCCCTGTAAAGCAAGTAGGGGCTAACAAGAATGCTTAATGTGTTAGTTATCGTATTTACTGTATGTCTAGTGTCTACATGCAGTAATCAAGAGGCAGCAACCCACCAGCGCGAGAACCTAGATGAAGTGTTTACGTCATTGCAAACCGCTAACCCTTGGGCAAGTCAGTTTTGTGTACGTGGTGCAGCACTTGAAATGGTTGGGAGACATCAAGAGGCAGATCAATACCAACGCGACTTTGGTAACTGCATTGAATTATTACTAACTCAGTTAGACATCAATAAGGGTTAACTAGAATGGAATCAAACTCAGTAAAGATGATCAGCCTAAACAGCTCTAGAAACCCCGACATCGGATCGGATAAATTCATTGCGGTAACTTCTATAGTGCCAATGTATTTATTACTTCTTAACCAGCTGCGAAACTCTCAACGCTCAACCTGTCCAACGAGAGTTAAGTTAAACAACAAACGTCGACATGCTTTGATTTTGCTTCGACGCGCAGCTAAGCAGCATCTAGACGGTCGCACACTTCCATTGCTAGTTAGTAAGGGCGTGAGGCAAAAGGATAGAGCATCATCGTTTGGCTACAACATACATGGATAATTTAACTTGGGGCGATGACGCCCCTTTTTTATTTTTTAGAAAAATGGACTTAAGGTGATATATGAAAGTGATGTCTTTTTTGAGTGGTGTAACCCTCTTTGCTTTTGGGATTGGGGCGACTCTAGGTTATCAAAAGTATCAGGCTTTTCAGAAACAAGAAGAGAGTAAGATAATCGCCTCATACAGCGACTTCGAAAATCTGATCGATGAAATGTATAAATCGAAAGAATCGTCGCTGCATTATTTAGATCTTCCTAAAGAACAACGTTGTCTTGTTGAATTTGGCTGGGGTCTTAATCGCCCAATCTTAAAGGATGGCTATCAAAGAGATTCATTATTCGATTCGCCTAGTGAATTCGTTTCAGAATTCTATAAATCGATCATCAAAACGGGTATTGAGATGTCATTCAATACTTATAAATCAAAAAATACCGAGGGCATCAATTGGTGTTATGGAGCATTTCAAAACGTAAGTGATAAAGATTTTGAGCACACCCGAAACCAATGCGTCGATAACTTAAAAACGGGTCAGTTTGGAGATTTCAACAACTTCAATTATGGCTCGCTGACGACTGCCGATTACTTCACGATTTTTTCTATCTTAAATTCGAACTATCGGGATCAGCTCCCCCTAGAAAACCATCAGTTAGACAGTATGCAAAAAAACTGTACAAAGGCTGACTTAGTAAAAAGTTGAAGCGATATGCATGGCATTTATTTCGTTGTATAAATGCCATAACATCAAAATAAATACATGTAAAAATAACATAAATGCGCTATAATGACATGGTCAGTTAAGCGAATTTGGAGAAACACCATGCCAGTTATTTTTATTCTTTGTGCCTTTGCATTTTGTATGCAATTACAACATTTTGTCTATTAGGGGGTTGTATGTATTCCTCTAATTTCAAGAACCGATCAATTGAACCGTTTACTCGCGTGAAAGTGTACCGCAATCTTCTTAATGGTCTTTTCTCATTACAAGTATTCCAATCTAAGCACCCTCTAAACAATAAGGTCGCTTGCCACTTTTCAAGCGTCACGATTTCTGTAAAAGAAAATCCTATCAAGATCTCTCAATCTGGCCAGCTCCGCGCTAGACGTCAAAAAACTCGGAATGTTCATGCTTATTTGATTGGCCGCATCCATGGTGTTTCAAAAAAAGTGGATTTGAGTAAAGGGATAAAACTCAGTTATATCCCGTTTGTCGATGACACGTTTGTTAAGGCGAATTCTGATCGTGAAGAGTGGACACCGAACGATTGTAAATTTTTGCATTTCGAAGACGGCAAAGCGTATGCATTTATGGATGAGAATATTTTCATTTAGTGATGCTAACCAGTCAGTCGAGTGGTGAGCAATGGCGTAGTTTCTCACCACATATCAAATGTTACATGGTCACTATTTTTTAGAAAAATGAGGCAGTTATGACATTAGAAGAAGCTAAGAAAAAGCTCATAGAATCCGAGCAGGGTTATGGTGGATACGAATCAATAAAGACTTGGGAAGAGTTGGCTGAGAAAGCCAGCTTTGAGCAAGGCGAAGCTCTTTTTAACGCTGATAAATTAGGCGATCTCAAAATCCTCGCGTTAAGCAAGACTGAATCCCTAGAGAGCTAAGAAGATGATTGATTTCAAAGGACAGAAAATCGGGTGGACTGATCTCAGCAATCGTTTTGACATACCGATTTCAACACTTGTAAATCGTTATGAGTCGGGTTTGCGTGATGAGGAATTGGTTAGCAATACCCATCAAGGATGTGGCAATAAACGCGCTTCCAACAAATTAACTGAAAGTGATGTCAGAGAGATAAAGATCAAACTTCAAACCGCCAAACTGACTCAGAGTTCAATAGCAAAACAGTACAACGTTCATCCAAGCCATATCTCAGATATTAAACGTGGCAAAAGATGGGCTGACATTGAGACGGGAGATTCAAGAATGACGACAACCAACATTGCAGTAACTATTGAGATTCAGGCCGATATTGAACGCACCCAATCTGAAACAAGCATTAATAAGATCGCAGCTATCACGCAGAACCTTGTTAATGAAGCGGTTTCAACAGGTGCATTTAACGAGCAGGGGTTAGCTGTTCAAAGTGTATCAATGGAAAACCCAACCATTGGGATTAATCACGCTTTCTACACAGCATGCAAAGAGGCTCTTTCAGAGGGAAACAGCTTGCCAAATTCACTGAGCTATAAGGGTGAAGTATTCAATTACACCCAGTACATGTTGATCCTAACGGAGCAGCAGCACATTGAACTAAACCGAATTTGTTTTTCATAAAAACCATTGATAACCGCTCGGTAGTACAACGGTACTACCCATTAAAATCAGGTAGTACAAAGGTAATACCTTACTGTGAGCAGCCTATGAAACCTCTTGTAATTCTCAGCCCAACCCACCAGCAACGTGATGATTTGACGTTAGTCCGTGATCTGTATGATAACCCGTTCTTTGATTGTCTAAGGGGCAATGAGCTGGTGGATGTGGCTGTATTGTCATACTCCCACGGTCTGGTTGATGGAGACGCGATTTTTGAGAGGCACGATGTAGCGACGTTCGATGTGTCTAACCCAGCAGTGCAACCGATCATTAATTTCATTAAGAATAAGGCGCTCAGCTTTATCCGAGATATACCGATTGAAAGGGACGTTTACGTATTTCTAGATCAGCCACATAAAGCGCTATGGGACGCGCTCATGGCCAGCCCAGCTTTTGCCGAACAGGTCAAAAAGTGCAACAACATTTATGTGTGTGAGTCGTCTCAGTCTGAGATTTCACTTAACCGGTATCTTCGCGTGTTGAAGCGCATCACGACGCCTACCTTGAGTAAACCTGTATTCATGAGGTCAGGCATCTGTAACCCGCCAGAGCTCGCTTATGTCGACGCTGGATGCCATGTAGGGACATCGTTGTATTACTGTAACCCAAGCAAACCCAGCAAGTTGCTCGATGGTCTTTTAAACGCTACGCACTCGAAACGGTTGTTCATCGATAACGGGCTCATCAGTTTGGCCAACAAAGGTAAGTCGTTTGATCTCGAATCTGTGTTTGAGCAGTACGAAACCATCATAGAGTCATTAACTGAATCGCAAGCAGCAAACGTAACCATCGTTATCCCAGACAGCCCATTTTGTGAAATAGAAGCTCTAGAGATAGTAGAACGTTTCAAAAACCGTATTCTTGCTCTCTGTGAGCGCTGTGACGTGGTTTTGCCGATACACAGGTCAAATGATATGGGTAATCTGGCTTTAAAGCTCATGAAGCCTCTGAACTATGATTCTCGTATCCGTTTAGGAGTGCCGTGCCTAAAGAACAAAAATCTTAATCTGGCTTTAGACATTGAGCAGATCGAGCAGCTTTTTGAAGTGACTAACCCAATCACTCAGCAACCCATGTTTAAGAAAGTGCATTTCTTCGGTTTAACGGATGCCACCTATCGCCACAAATTAACGCAGAGATTGAATCTAGCGAACATTTACGATCTGGATGTCCAACTAGACGGATGTAGAACCACGGCACTGTTTAGCGCTGGCGCGAAAGGGCAGCAATTAGCCCATCAAATTGCGAGAGAGCATGAAGCAGAACAGGCAATGAAAGCTAAGGTATGCCGTGAGCACAATTACTACCAAGAAAGCATCAACCCGAATACGAGCCCATTAGTCACAGAATCGCTTTACGATCTGCTTAACGAAGATGACATTTTTAAATTCTTCGAAGTGTTTGACCAATGTTTAGAAAATCACCCAATGCTAATCACTGGTATTACTCCTGAATCGCATACGCCCAGCGAAGCCCTTGAGGTATCTTGGAACTTAGTCACTCCCAGCATTGACAGAATTCTGTTTGAGTCGCTAAAGCGCCTGAACTGGCGACAACATTTTGATGGTATCGAAGTTACTGTGATGAAAGGAAGTGACGCACGATATCAGAGCATCTACGAGATGTATAAGCATGAAAATCAAGCGGCATAAGGCGCGTACCATTTTTCCAAAAAACGCAACCAACCAGCTCGGTAGTACCTTTGTGCTACCGCCTTTTAAATCCAATAAGACAAGTCCTTTTTATTCTCATGATTGAGCTTAAACCTCGATTAAATCAAGCGATTTAATTCCTATAATCGCAAAAAGAGTGGTACTAAAAATCACACATCTGCGCTATAATGACACTGTCAGTTAAACAGGAGCACAGACCATGTATTCACGTAACCCATCATTCACCTTAGAGTTCAAAACGGACGAAGAGAAAGCGAAAGAAGCGGCAGAGAAAGCCCTTTTAACTCGCGCCATCATTCTTTGCTACAAGCTGGTTAACACGGTTTACTCAGCGAGCTTTGAAAAGTCACTAACAAAGCCGCTTACATTGCATACCGATTTTCAGAATGACAATGGTGTATTGTTTGCTGATAAATCACAGCGCAATTACAAATCGTCATTCAAGAACTTCGTTAAAGAATCGAGCAGCAAGGAAGATCTGACATCGTACCTAGAAGCGATTGAAAAGCACTTTAAAATCCCCCTTAAGGCATCGGATCGAAAAGGCCAGATGAAGACGCTCAGTTCTACTGAAAGCTATGAGATCCAACAGTTAATTTTCAAGCTAACCCCACTTAAGCGCGTGTATCAATTTCAACGCATCAGTTTTGATTTTGGTGAGATCATCTATGAAGCAAAATTGTACATTCTTACTCGTACTTGCTGGTTAAACGGCTTGGAAAATAAAGACTTTCACAGAATTTTCAAGCACCTACTTTTGAGTGAACCTAAGAAATACTTTGAGCAGGGTTATCCAGTCGATGTATTTGATTCAGTTCAGATTGATATCAGCGTACATAAGAACCGTTACATTAGCATCCTTAAGAGCTGGCTCAATATTTGGTGTTTTCGATCTGACAAGAACCTTGAGCCCCATGAAATAGAGCTTGCAACGGGGCGTACCAACATGCTGATCCCGTAACCCATCCTAACAACCACCAGCTCAATTTAAGTTGGTGGTTTTTTAGGAAAACGGTCTGAACATGACGGGTCGGTAGTACCTCAGTAATACCCCTTTTTAAACCAATAAGACAAGCCTCTTTTTATTCTCATGATTGAGATTAATTCGCTTTAAAATCAAACACTTTATTCGCTTTTAATTTCCTGCGTTACCTACAAAAACCCCACCAACTGCGCTATAATGACACTGTCAGTTAAACAAGTTCAGAGGTCATTATGATTACAACTCAAGAAAAAGCTCAGCTTCAAAACTTCCTTTCAGTTAGCGCACAGCAACACATTCAGATGCAGGGTGAGGTTCGCGTTCAATGGGGTCGAGAAGACAAGGTGATTGATGGTTCACTTCAATCCGTTCAAGTCATGAAAGACGTGGTAGAACACGCCCCAGTCGCGCCTATGGCAAAAACGCTTGGCATGGTTGTTCAGTCAGGTAAGTACTCGCTTGAAGACGTTAAAACTCAGGTTCAGGAATTAAATGAAGATGAGAAAGACGTTATGACTAACGTGATCAACCACCTTGAAATGTACCTGTAAATTAATTTGAGCAAGCAATCTTAGCTTGCTCGTTTTTTTGAAAAATGGAGTATGACAATGCGTAGAATGAATGATTTAACTCAAGAGCTAGTTGCACCATACGAGAGTTGGATACCAATGTCGGTTGTAGATCCTCGCGTGTATGCAGAGGACTTAAATGGCGTTATGGATTACAACTCTAAAACTTGCGCGATAAAGACCCATACGGGCGATATGACACTGGCTTATTACAACCTAAATACTGATAGTTGGTTTTGCATTGTTGATGAGACGTTTATTGATGCAAAGGATGTCGAGTTATGGACACACATCAGCGGTGAACCTGTTCAAATCAACAGACTAAAGGACTTTCTAGAAAAAGAATTGAACCTAGTGATATCTCTAGTGAAGTCGACCCACACAGACAATAAAACATTATGGGATTACAAACTCGAATCAATCGACTCAACAAGTACGGGACACAGCTTGCCGACTAAATTAGGCACGGTGTTGGCTCTTGATGACCTGATGAACCTTTTGTTTATTCAGTACTTGAATAGACCTCACAGCGAAGCCCCTAGTTACTAGGGTGGTTGGATAGGGCATGGCGGTGATATCACTCATCGCCTACATCATTTGAAAAGGGAAAGACTATGGGCGGTCGATTTATTCGATATTTACAAAGAAACAACCCAACGCATGACGAGTTGCTGATTGAGTTTCGAGATCAACAAAACTCTTGTGGGGGTATTCGTGGATATTCAGGCTCACTAGCTGAAAAGAGTTACTTACAAATTTTAGACAGTGAAGTGTTTGAGAACGAAGAAGCAGCGGAAGATGCTTTGAACAACAACAGCAAGTTTGATCCTGCGTGGGCTATCCCATACAAAGCGGAAGTCCAGATCCCCAAGGCGAATAAGCTAAAAGGTATTGAAGCACTCGACAAGGCCAACCAAGGCTATGAAGAGGCAAAAAGTAAGATGGTCATTGCTATTCGTTCTGCCAAGTCTAAAACCGTGTCATGCCGAAAGTGCAAGCATCGTGTAGACCGCAACAAAGTCACTAAGGTTAATTGTCCAGTGTGTGACATCATTGTTGATGGCATTCTTTCAGCGACACAAACAAAGGTCATTGTTACCAAGCGTAAGAAGATCGCAGATGCTAAAGATAAACTACACGCCCTTAGAGCCGAAACAAAGGCCGCACAAGGAATTAACTACATCGTTGGTGGTTGGTGCTCTGATTGAATCCTAACCCATGAAAGCGGTGATATGATCACCGCTACCTAAAGCGGCCTACGTGGGTATTACCACGGTATTACCTTGCATTATCGGCAACGGCTAAAGCCGATTTTTATCCAATAAGACAAACCCTTTCTTATTCTCATAATTGAGAGTATTCACCTTTAAAATCAAGAGCTTTATTGTGCTCGTTAGCCCCTTATAACCTGTACATATCGCCCCAACTGCGCTAAAATGACACTGTCAGTTAATCATTTGCGGAGCAACAAAATGGAAATCACAACTCAAGTAATTCAAGACGCTTTTAACGGCTTATTCCAGATGAGCAAGGAAGAGCTAAACGCGACGTTCCCGACCCCAGTTGTTGAATTTATCGTTAGAAACATGGGCAACGAGAAGTTTAGCGATGGCATGTTTATGGGCAGAGTAGAAGACTTTGAATTCTACTACGCGACTCGCGATAAAATTCAAAACGCTATCAACAGCCGTGACGGTCAAATCCCTCAAACGAATGACCTTGTTTATTTCATCGATAACCTTTACGGAGGGCTAAAGAAAGCCGCCCTAAAAGGTACGCATACCTCACATGATCCTGATGAAATGTCACTCATTTCCTACGTAGCGTGGGCGTGGGTAAATGCCGATGATTCAGTAAGTTTTGAGCACTCAGGGCTATCGCACTACACGCCAAAGGCCGAACTTAAGTCACTAGGTCAGTCGACAACAAGAGTCCAATACCCAGACCGCTACGGCTTCCGTGCTCACTGTGCGTATTATGCTGATGTGCAAATCAACACTTGGGTACATCCAAACGTAGACATTGAGCAACTAGCTCAGCATGAACTTACGATCTTTAAGAACTATGAAGATCTGAATTTTTCGGAAAAATGCCCAGTAGAGCAACCGCTAGCATCGGATACGTTCTATCAATTCATGGCCGAATTCGGCAGTGAGTTTAACGGTGGTGATGACTATCAACTGGGGCGCATGGGTTCACGCTTCGAAACCTTGTTTGAGTTGATGACCCTTATCAAGTCAGTAAAGAACGAATCAAAGCAGCTGGTGGCTTAATGGAAGTCCCACCACCTCTAAACGTGGAGATCGCACCACTCTCACAGCTTAAAAAAGGCGTGAGAGTGAAGATCCGCTATTTCTTCAAAGACGTGTACCCAGACCATAGAGGCGAGGTTCACAAGGTTCAAAATATCAATGGCCGCGATTACGTGAGAGTCATTACAGGCAGGGACAGACGTACCAATAAGCCCAGAATTAAGCAATTCCCTCTATCGGCAATTGCTCTCGATGAATCAGTACAACCAAACATGAGTCAAAAAGGAGTTTGAACATTATGGATATGGAATCAATAGCCATTGTTGCCTTGTTAATTTGCGCAATATGGGCAGTGATAGGGGGGATATTTTACGGCTACCTAATGAGCCTTGTGCTTATTCTTAACGGAGCTTTTGGGTTTACTCATACCCCTCAGATAAGCATTAACCAAGCGCTATTTCGTGGGGTGTTCGTGCTGTGTGAATTTTACGATTTGTTAGTGAACCTCAAGGAGTTCGAGGCACAACGGAACGGTTAACAGTCCAAAGGCTATTTTTTAAAAAAACGGATAAGCCAATCACGGTAGTACCTTTGTATTACCGTTATAAAAAATTACGGTAGGGCAGATCATGTTTAAGTCAGCAGAACAAAAAGCGCTAGAGAAGTTGGCGCAGTCATATCGCAACAAAGATAAACGGCTCTCATGGGAAACGTGCCTTAAGAAAGCGAAGCAAAGGCAGCGAACCTTTAACGGCAACCGCTAAGCAGCAGGGTAGTACAAAGGTGCTACCCAAAACCACAGAGCAGCCCTAATGCTTAGGGCTCTATTTCACCAATAAGACATCCCTTTTTTAATCATTTTATTGAAATGAGTCACGCTCTTGTCAATTGCATAAGTCCTTGTTTCCAATTGTTTTCACTGCCAGTGCGAACCAGTTCAAAATCTCAACAATCCTATTTAAAACGCCCCCAATTCAACTGAATTAATAATTCAGTTGCGCTATAATGTAACTGTCAGTTAAACAATAGCACAGAGGTTTTTATGAGCTCACGTAACAAGCAAGATATTCAACTTATTTTCAAACACACGCACCGCGATTACCGTGGATTTCAATTTGGCGAAATCATGTACGGTCATCCAGAGAAAGGCACGGTGATCGGCTCAATCGAATTGATGCCAGAATCAGTATTTCAATCGAAACTGGCTATCGCGAAACGAGCAGAATTGCGCGAACAACGTGATGAGAAGCTAAAGCCAATTCTTGAAGAGTTTGGGATCGCAGCCGTGTTAAAACACAGTGCTCAATTCCGTGACACGCTGGAAGAGGTTCGCATACACCTTTTACCTTGTGTAGAGCGCAGCAAGCGAGCTCTGTTATTACAAAGCATTAAGTGTGCTGACATTACTTGGCTTTAGGTTATCACCCGTTACAGGCTCATAGAGACGCTATGAGCCACAACCAAATTAAGGATTGAACTATGAAATTGGGCGCAAATTTTGTTGTTTCTTGGGGCGATGAGGGGCAAGGCGATGAAGAGTATGCAGAATGCTGCTTGGATTTGTCAGTTGCTTTGTCGCATCATGGCAAATTGGACGCATCGAAAGTGATGATCACTAACTGTCAGCCGCTAGACGTGGATAGCTCATACATAAAGCAAGAGCGAGTAGAGTTTTCGATATTCAATAAGTATTACACTTTGGAAGCCGAGCAAGGTACGTTAACCAAGAAAGGTATAGAGACGCTTCAAAAGTGCTTTGATACGACTCCATTACTGACACTGGGTAAAAACCAAATGTCGCCCCACCATCCGTACAGTGACCTTTTGGACGTGAACCGCTTAGAGTATTTCAACACGTCTAAAGCTCCGCTACTGTTTAATCTTTCTTTCGTTAAAAATGTCCACCATGACGACAGCACAGGAAGAACAACCGTTTTCGCTTGTGATGATTGCTGTAAGGCGAACCCAGTCATTGAGGGGTATATCACGGACTACGACGAGAACCCGTATCAATTAAAGTTCGAGGCAAAATGCTCGATTGGTAGCTGCCTTGGCCGAACGTGCTCGACTCATCGTTTATTACTCCCAACAGAAACTTTTGATCAATGGCAATCTGACGTCATGGTGTGCGGTTCTACTGAGTGGCGTTGGCGCGGTGATCGTCAAACGCTGATAGCCGAATACTACAATGGACTAGAGTGGATTAAAGACGACACCCCACCAGCCGCGATGATGCTTGCTTTGCACCGATTAAAGCCTCACAACCTCATCAATAGACCCCCTATGACGGGGTATATTGAATCGCTATCAGCTCCCGAAATGATTGAACAGGTTAAGAACGCGCAAATCATGTTCAATAGACTGAAAGATTTCGATACAGAGTGCCGTGAGAATTTGGCGCAAGAGCTCGCCCAAATACGCAAGGCGGTCGCAACAATCTCATTATCAGAGCGCAATCACATACCCGTATCATTGTTTACGTCTGTTTTTGAATCTTACTTTGTCACACTGGCTAATTAAGTCGGTCAAACGGGCGTTTTTTTGAAAAACGCCCACTAATTAGGAAGTTACAATGAAAATTTTAGATACTACGATGGTTGTTAGAGTGCTGGTGGATGATTCTGTTACTGATGACCAATTAGAGGCCATTCAAGGGGCTTTACACAGTGGCAGCGAATCGGTGATCAGTGCTGATACGAAACTAAACTACATGGAAGCGATAAAGGAACACGTAGAAGTGGAAAGCAAACCGTTGAGCCAGTTGATCAAAGGGGCTGATATGTGGTCGCCTGACAAAAAAAGTGGCTACCATATTCACCATGCCTAATCCTTGAGTCACCTAGTTCGCTAGGTGACTTTTTTTAGCTAATAAGACCATTCTTTTTTATCATTTTATTGAATTAAGTTGATGTTTTGTCAACTGATTTACTTCACTTTATCTCTTTCGGTTAACTGCAAAAATCACCAATCTGCGCTATAATATACAGGTCAGTTAAACAGAAGAGTAAGGAACTATCATGACCACATCAAATATGAACATCGCTACATCACTCAGAGCTCTACTAGCTGAATGGATCGAGCAAGAAGAAGAGATGAAAGTTTTGGCAGCGAAAAAGCCTGAATACCGCTCTCACTTCCTTGGAGCAGAAACAGGCATGATGCGTCATCGTTTCGAGCTTGAAGTTTTGATGTCTCACCTTGGCATGCAAGAATCCCAACCGTCTACGCTTGATGGTGAAGCCGTTACCATTGACTCAGCGAACCTAGTATCAGATATCGTGCAAGCGACCAAGCAGCATATACCGATGGTTAATAAGTGTGAGAGTCCAGATCAGCAATTAGATTCAGTCTTGGTTACAGGTCATATGTTTCATGAGATCATGAATAATTTACCTGCTTATATTACTCAGGATTCGATTGATTCGTTTGTATTCGATGCTCGCCAAATATCAGCCACAGATAATATTTATGGTCAGAAACTGGTGGCTATTGTCGGTGAAGACAAAGCGAATGAATCTTTCAATAAGCAAGTTCAGTTCTATAACGAGTGTTTCAGGTAGTACCGTAGTCATACCGCCCTAGTGAAAGGCTAGGGCATTTTCTAGAAAAACGAGGTTAAGCAGATGAAAAATATGAACATTACCCTGTTTAAATCAGTTAACGGAATACTGAAACCGCTGTCTAATCGCGATGCATGGCGACTGTCAGACGTAAAAGAAGTCATTGAACTGGCTACGATGTGGCGCGACCACGGCAATGATACGGTCGATTATTGCTTTGTTGGATTAGGGCTCACTCTGTCAGTTGAAACCGTTTACCAGAACAGACAGGCACTAAAACAAGGTCACACGACCCTCATGCAGTTATTTGCTGCAACTGATTGGGAATGCGTAGCCTAATCTAACCACCATTGGCATGCTCATCACTTGAGTATGCCACCAGCCCCTTTTTATCTAATAAGACAATCCTTTTTTATCATTTTATTGATTTAAGTCACTGTTCTGTCAACACTTTTAATTACATCAAAACCCATCATTAAGGTGGTTATACTTGCCGAGCTGCGCTATAATGACACTGTCAGTTAAACAATAGCACTAAGGAATCACCATGAAAATTGAACAAGCACTTATCAACTACTACTCTCAGCTTCCAAAGCTGGCCACCATTCACGGTTTCGTTGCCGCTTACGTGCCAATCACAACCGCTGATTATGTTGGTTACGCTTGCTTATACCGTTCTGGCTCTGTGTGGACTAAGGCAATGTTCAATGAATCAGAAGTTGTGGCATTCAAGGACAGTGATCAAACTCTGTCAGCAGCTCGCGCAGCCGTAAAGCAATACCCATCATATGGCGTCACCCAATTAAACCACCCGATTGACCAAAAGCCATTAAGTAGCCAGCTCTATGTTATGACAGGCTTCAATTACAATTGTGATTGGAAAGACTTGATCCATGAAAATGTGCGAGTTGGCTTTGTCCACAAGAAGAGTCAGCAAGTGGTGATCTTCCACGAAGATGATCTATTTCGTCACGCTCAAACAAGAGTTACGATTTTTGGCTCTGACTTCAATATTGATGGCGTTAAAGAGGATGCCATTAACGATATGATATCCAATCCGATCTATGGCTTTGCACCTCAATCATTAGTGGATACGGGCTTAAAATGTGTTGAGTCGAAAGACCATGCAAAATCACTAGCCAATGAAATTAAAAATCACTATCGCCTAAAGCATCGCTTAGAAACGAAGTTCGACAATATTAACTTTGAGCAAGATCTGGACACTGATGATATTCCTTTTGAGTTGGAAGCTGATGCCCATCAGCCAACCGAAAACGAAATGATTGCCGTGATGTTTAAAATGGACGAAACCAGCAACTATATAGAGATCATCTAAACCCTATCTGTGCCGCTTCAATGAGGCGGCAAGATTGAGCGATTTTTCAAAAAAATATGTTGAGCTTTGCTGGTGGAAAGCTAAGGAATAGTAATGAGTTACATTGTCACGCGAAAGACCGTTATCACCGAACCCGTACCTTATGAGTCAGCTCAAGCGATTCGATTTGATAGTGGGTTGCACCTTGAATCATTCGGGACACTTCTCATCGTCTCATTCAATACGCACGTTGAGAACTTAGAAACACAATTCAAGTCAGCACTGGCTTACATCATCTATGACCCGTCAGGCTCACACGGTGGCGAGAACCTGATCGAACACATCAAACCTTATGGCTCAGATGTAAGGTCACTAGAGCAGTTTAATGAATCGGTACTGCCTAAAGTGCTCAAGAGCCTCCACGGTCATTTTCAGGTAATGGGACGCCCAGAGGGTGAATTAATCCTTAATGCCATGTTCGACTATATGCGAAGCCCTAACGGTTTACCCGTCGAGCACACACGCACCAATTTAAACATTCGTAAGAATGACCCTAACAGAACTTGGGACAGGATACCGGTTGCTGTAAGTACGGGGTTTGATGGCTTAACCGTATCTGTCGATGGATACGAGACGTTAACAGGAGACGCCCCAATATTCTTAGAACATTATCAAGGTGTTTTGAGGCTGTTGGTATGGGCTGACCCAGAGCAGGAAGACCACACACACCTGATCAATCTGAAACCTAACCAACAAGGATGAGGGGAAACTAATGCTTATCACTATCACGAAACACCCGTTAAAAACCAAGATGGTCGCGCCAAAGCAGATCACCGACGATGAGCGTCAGTTGATTTCGTATGTTGTTGCTACGTTCTCATTTCTGTTGAGCCGTGGTGAAACAACGCTGATGAACTTTGCCAACCTCATCGGTAATCACTCAGAAGACGAACGCGCTCAAGACGTGGCCAGCCAAATGCGAAGCATTGCGACAAAGTACGCCTAGCCGTTTTACTCATCATACTGCAACTTAGCGGCTCACTGCCTTGTGGGTCGCGCCATCAACCACCAGCCCTTTTATTGCAAATAAGACATAGTCTATTTATCAATTTTCTGATTTAAGGCTCTAAATAGTCAAGTCATTTAGTTTTGCGTCATGCCTCTAATACTCGTGGATTCAGAATCAAACACTGGCATTATTGCGCTATAATGTAAGCCTGTCAGTTAAGTTATAGAGTAAGAGAGTAACCAATGAGCCATTCAACATTTCAAGCACCGATATACAGCCAGAATGTAACCCTATTCCCAGAGCAGCACCAGAAAGGCAACCAGCCACTATCAAGGTTTAGCTGGGTTACATTGCCTCAATCTTTCTATAGCCAACAGTTTGCATCAACTCACTCATTGACCAGCTATACAGCCCCTGTTGATTCGCTTGAGCGTAAGAACTTGCCAGAGGGCGTGAAGTGGTGTGCAAAACAACATTGGGCGTATTTCACCAACTCAGCCAAGATGATGCTATTGGAGTACTTGGAGACGAAAAACGAGCTAGATGAGATCAAGCGTCGATGGCCAGATGATACGGTTAAGATCACTCACTTTGAATACATGGTTTCTGAGTACCTGAAAGAGTTTAAGTTTTGCTGCCTTGCGCGTAGAGAGCAAAGAGGGTTGATTAAATCAGGGCAGCTACCATCACGTATTCAAAAGCGAGTGGATTGGTTCAGATCTCTACAAACGTTCGTCCATTCCGCACCGCACAGTCATGACATGCTTGAAACACAGATTGGCGAATACCTAAATACAAATTTGCGCGAGTTGTCTGTTATGTATAACGGCAGTACAAACGCTGGCTCGTTTGATGGGTACTCGATTGATGAACGCTTTGAAATGATTGAAAGGGTACTGATGACCTATGCTTGCGAACAGCGTAACCCAGACCATGTACCAGATGATCACCAAGGCGAGTTTAAAGATGGCCTTGAGTTGTTGGGTATTTGGGAGCGTTGGATTTGCGCGAGTTTTTTCAAACTCAATAATGAGGGGGAAACCCAGCTGTCGACGTTAACCCCACTTTTCACTGATTTTTCAGAAAAACATGGATGCCATGAGGGATTGAAGTTACTCGGAACGATGATCAAGCTTGGCAATGCAATTGAATTCGATGAAAACGACGACTCATTTGGTTGGGGTGTGGACTACTAACCCAATTCAGGGCGGCTCTTACACTCAAAGAGTCGCCCACATACCGCAAAAACCCAGACCCTCTTTTTATCCAATAAGACACTTCTTTTTTTCTCATTTTATTGAATGAAGTCGGGGGCTTGTCAACTGATTTAATTCTCTCTATTTTCCTGAAAAACATTACAAACCATATACTTAGATAATCAACTGCGCTATAATGACACTGTCAGTTAAGCAATAGCACATTCATTTTTAAGAGGGTATCACCATGACAGTTCAAGCAAGCAAAAACTTCAAAGGTAACATTGTTCGCGGTATGTGGATTGAGCAATCACTGTATAACAACGGTCTAGGCGTCATCGTTGCAACTTACAATCTCGATGCAGATGATTGTGAGACTATGGCTGGTGGTGTCATGGCTTCTGGTGGTGGTGAGGTCGATATCGTGTATTTGAACGGTAAGTTCTCACGTCGTCACCCTGAGTGCTTATTGCGCTCTGGAATTCAAACAGGCGTGATTGAGGGTAAGGAACTAGCAAGCGAAGAGAAGATCGCTGAGCTGCTAGCCAATCACGAACTATACACACGCACTGAGCAAGCTAAAAAAGATGCAGAAGATAATGCATTCAATGAAGCTGTAGAGGCGATGAGTGTAAATCCTGAGTACTCGCACCTAGCAAACGCTGAACGCTACTGTGGTGCGCCTACCGTGGCTAAAAACGTGCGTAAACACCTAAAGAAACATTTCCCTAGTCATAAGTTTTCAGTGCGTAGCCGTGGCTATGACTGCATCGATGTTTCTTGGGAAGACGGAGCAATGGCAACGGACGTACAAAAGGTTGTTGATGAGTTCACCGCTGGCCACTTCTGCGGCATGGAAGACATCTATAAAGACGGTACAAGCCCATTTACTCACCTTTTCGGTAAAGTGAAATACATGTTCACGCACCGCTCTTTCAGTGACTCAGTGATTGAGCAGACTATTGCAGAGGTAACAAAGGGCGACCCACTAGAGGGAACAATCTCGCTAGAGGATTACAAGCGAGGCGGCTTGATTACAAAAGTACTTCAAAAGAGCGCAAGCGTTGACGATGTAGGTTTGGTGATTGGTCGCGCACTGACTTCTAAGAGCTTCTACACTAAGCCAGAACCAAAAGCGAAGAAGAGCAAAGCAACGGCACAAAAAGCCGCTATTGCTCAACCAACGGGTACAGAGGTAACAAACCCATACGACCTACCACTGAGCCAAGTACAGGAAACAACGCACACCAAGAAGAACAAACAGATCTTTGTTGTGTCCATGGTTGAGCGTCTAGCGCGTGAAACGTTCTTGATTCTAAAGGCACAAGCTAAGAACTTGAAAGGATATTACTCTAGCTACTCAAAAGGCGAAGCAATTGCTGGCTTCATTTTCCCAGATGAAGAATCAGCAATGGAGTTCATCAAAACCGCCCACGCATAAACAGATCCCAAACGAAGAAACCCAGCCGTTGAGCTGGGTTTTTTTATGAAGACTTTTGTTGCGAATATGAAGACTAACGATGCAAAAACGCTTATGCAGTCTTTTGATGCAAATATGAAGTCTTTCGATGCAGAGCCGTAGCTGGTGGCCAACATGCTTTTTCATCCAATAAGACAAGCCTCTTTTATCTCAAATGATTGATAAAGTCCTGCCCAAAAGTCAAAACCTTTAATCCTCATCAGTCACTGATTAACGTGAACCTAGACAGGTAACGCACTTGAATCTGCGCTATAATGACACTGTCAGGTAAACAATCTCGGAGAGAACCCATGAGCTTAAAAGAAATTCGTAAACAACAAATTCTAGATGATGGTATTCAGTCGGTTGAGCACAAGGGCTTTACTGTCATGATCTCAAGCGTTCGAGGAAGCGCTATGGAAGTCACAGTGATGCGTATGCTTGAAGAGTCCAGCGATGCCGCGCATGTCCTACTGCTTAGCTCGATGTGCCACTCTTTGGAAGATGTAAGGGCAGAAGTGAAAGACACTGTGAATGATTACTCTCATACAGCCAAACAGATTCAGGCGCTCCACGATAACGGTATGGATATGACCAACCAAGATAACCAGTTCACCGCACAGCAGATCATCGACAAAGCTGCTTAATCTATCGCACTGCCGACCCATGGCAGTGCTCCCCCTTTTTAAACGAATAAGACACCCTCTCTTTTTATTCTCATCATTGAGTAAGTCCTGCGCCAAATGCAAGTATTACGTTAACCCTATTCGATACATACCCACTGTTTGAAGACCGTTTTTCAGAAAAACAAAACTCAAAATTAACTCTCCCTTAATTAAGAAAATAGTGGAATTAATAAGCCAACAGCGCTATAATGACACTGTCAGTTAAACAAACCAACTTAATAAGTGAGAGCACTATGTACCATCCAACTATTCTTGATGTAAAACAGCCTGTACCGTCATTCAACAACATCGCGACTGAATCAAACTGGCGCGACCTGATTGTAGACGACCGTACAGACAGCAACATTTTCTTTGATGTTGATATCCAACCTTTGTCTTTGTGGACACCAGAGGGTATGACGGACAACGGTGAGCAAGTTGTGATCAACAAGTCTGATGATCACGTTATCAAAACACACGGCAAAGATTACGCGCTTCTTAAAAACGCTGATGCTTTTGATTCTATTCAGCAATCAATTAATAACCTAGCGGCTAAAGGTCATTTAAATCTAGATGGTTGTTTCATTAAAGATGCGGTAGTCCAAAAGGGCGGTAAAGTAATTCGTCAATATTTCTTTCCTGCACACCGCGTTACAGTAGGCGAGGGCGACAGCGTTATTTTGCGCCTTGTGGTAATTAACTCTTATGACGGTAGCTGTAATTTTCAAGTTCAAGCTGGTGGCTTTCGTATTGTCTGCACTAACGGATTAGTGACAGGTGAGAAATTCCTATCATTAAATGCTCGCCATAGCGGAAATATGGATTTACAGCTTATGACGCAAAAAGTGGAAACGACTGTAAATAGCTTTTCTGAAATGGGACTTTACTGGAAGAACCTAATTGAAACACCACTAGAAGATAAACACGCAGACCGTATCATTACGGCTATCTCTACCGACAAGGACAAAGTAAGCCTTAATAAATTCGATATGTTTGACCGTCTATACACTGAACACAAAAAAGATATGGGCGCGAACTATTGGGCAATGTATAACACCCTTACAGCTTATTCGACTCATTACAAAGTACAGGACAAGAATATTGCTAACCTTGAAAATGTTCGCCTTGGTCGTGAGCAAGAGGTAAGCGTTTTTCTGAAAAACAAACTTTGGGAAGTCGCAACAGCTTAATAAATACCATCACCATAAAGGGACTCGATTGAGTCCCTTTTTTTGTTTTTGATATTTTCCTTTTTTTCGCCCGTCAGATTCCATGCGATTTTTTATCCAATAAGACATTTCCTTTTTTTCAAAGAAGATACATTGCTTTTTTATTCTCATTATTGAATGAAGTCGGGCTCGAAAGTCAAAGGAATTCGATATTCCATTTGGCATCGTTTTTTAGAAAAACGGTTCTAAATAAAAGGACGGAAATTGTTGCTTAAATCGAAGAAACCGCGCTATAATGACACTGTCAGTTAAACAAAGCATCTTAATTTAAGGAAACACATTATGAATACTCAAAACATCACTCCAATGACTAAAGCAAACGTTAAAGAAATCAGCTCTGAATTAAAAGCGCAAGGCATCGCGTGTTCACGTCCTGATGGTCTTCGCCTTTCTCTAGCTGCTATGTTTGTTATTGAGGGCTTCAACTACCGCGCAGAAGACCCGAAACATATTGAGCAACTTGTTATTGCATTCGCTAACGGTTCTCGCCCAGCGCCATTTATTGTGCAACCGCACGAAACTGATAACGGCACTCGTTACGGTGTTATTGGTGGACACCACACACGCAAAGCAATTCAAGTTCTAACAGAACTAAATAACAACTGTGAGCTTAAAGGTACTATTCAATACGGTGAAGTTGAATTTACTAAAGAAATGCTTAAGCCATTTAAAACAGACGCGATTTATAATGCCGAGGCTGTTTTTCCAAAAAATGCTAATGAAGCGAAAATCATGGCGTTTAACCATAACCAAGGCAAGAAACCGTCAGTAATTGAAAATGCTCGTTTCTTCAAAGGTCTATTAGATGATGGTATGGATCTGGCTGAAATTGTTGCTCAAACAGGTAACAGCAAGTCAGTAATCTGTAATACTGTTAAGCTACTGGACGGTGACAATGAATTACTGAACTTGGTTGAGACTGGCGCAATTAGCGCAACCAAGGCGCGTACATTCATTAATAAACACGGAGCTGAAAAAGCTACTGAATGGGCTAAGGCTGAGATTAACCTTAAGAATGGCGTTACTGTTCCTGCTGATGATAATAACGCAGAGACGACCACTCAGGAGCAATCAGAGGTTATTACTGGTGATGTTGTGACAACTGAGAATACCACTCGACTAGCTGCTAAAAATCACGCTGTTGAGTCTGGTTTAAAAACTCGCAAATTAACTGAGAGCAAAGTTAAGGAACTTGAAGTACTAATTACCCAAATCGCTAAACGTATGAATGAAAGCGGTGTTGTGGAGCTTCCAGAGGCTTTACAAGGAAAAGTTGTTAAGCTGTCAGCTGAGATTTCAGCAATTGACGAACACAACAACAAGGTAATTCAACAGGCTGCTAACCTGTCATAATAACCAATATCTCAATAAGCCCTCACCAATAGGTGGGGGCTTTTTTGTGCCTGTTGTTTTTTTAAAAAACACGTCAGATTTGAATTAAAGTATTTGACCTCGTTTTTTTATCAAATAAGACAAACTTCTTTTTTTATCTAATAAGACATATTTCGTATAAAAACTCGACTCACGGTTTTAATACAAAAGTTTGCAATCTTGTTAAAAGTATGATAAATTCCATTTATAAATTAATCTAATAGTGATTTATAAAATAATTATTAAATATTTATAATTGTTCTAATAGAAGTAGAGCTTTAGCCAAAATAGCCCTCAGTTTCATTCTTTTAATCTTCATTAAACATTTCTTAAGAATCTTTAAAGCCGTTCATTTACTAATCGAATCTGTGTTATAATTAGACTAGTTAAATCTGAGCGAGATATCATTGTGATTAGTCCATTAGACTTAGTTCATTCAAATAGCCAAAAAATCTTTAAATCTGAAATCGTTTCTCCAAATGCAACCTTTCAGCGTGTTCAATTTGGTGTGTATGCAACAATACTAAAATCGGGTCTTTTCAATTCAAACTGCCTTACTTATCCAGAGTTGATTGAAAATATCCCCACCCAATATTACCCATGCCCTACTCATATGGTTGACACTTTTACATTATCTACAATGATGATGCAGAAGACATACAAGGAATATATTAATCATATCGATTTGGGTTTATGCGAAAGTGATGAGAAAAATCTATTAGACTTGTTTAAGATGCTTCCGCTTACCCAAGAACAATGTAATATGTTTTTGGTTAACACTAATGTTATTGAGATGCCTATTTCAGCAGATGGAATAGTGTATCTTCTAGAAAAGGTAACTAAAAAAAGCATCAGTAAATCTCCAATCAGTTTGTATGATGCAATTTCTGATACCTCTACAACACGACACAAAAGAAATAGTAAACCTAGTGTTTTTATAATTACGAATGAACAATTTTCTTCTTACTCATTAAAGAGTCATTTTGCTAAAGTGATAAGAGCTGTTCGTGGTATGAATATTCAATTTGGTTTTGTTGTACCAAGTTTACTTTGTGCTGAAATGCCTTTGATGCAAAAAAAGGTTAATAAGTTCACCCCTGCTATGTTGTCATCAATTTTGTCATCTAGAGCAGAATATGAATACTTATCTGATAAAATAGTTGTGGCTGGTAAGGTTGATGATTCTGAATTCATAAAGCTATTGTCATTACTAGTTAAAAAAACTAGCCCATTGCCTTTGTCTAAATTACTGCCATTTTTCATTCAACTTTTCGAATACAAAACATTCAGTTCTAAATCAAGAAAAAGACTGTCTAAGAAGAAATTTTCATTAGATGATATTTCTAAAGATTTTGATGTCAGTATTGTTTCTAAAGAAATTCTAGTGTCTGTAATTGCATTGTCTGATGTTCTTACAATTAAAGATATTAATGGCGAGTCTGTAATTTCAATCAAAGATGATTTTAAGGATACGGATTATTTTGATAGAGAGTCTTATTGGTATGATGTTTTCCTATCATATCTAGCTAGCAATGTTGGCCATGAATACTCACTTGATGGGTGTATTAAGTTTTACGTTGAATTCATGAAAGACTCTTTTGAACGAGTGATAAATGAACCAAATGGTTTCTTTAATTCTATAGGTGATGAATTTTCAGTGGACGATGACAATGTCATTTTTCAAGAAAATAGGTCAGGTGAGTTTATTCAACCAGATCTCGATATTGTTACTGATGAAATTACGTATAAGCTTTCAGCTAAAGATGAACTAGAAAACTTAGGGTTAAGTAACTTTTCAGTATATGAAGAGGCTTTCAATGATGCATGGAAACCCAAAAAAGGTTCTAAAGTTAAGAGGCTTAATGCATTAGACCTTTATTACAATGAAGATTACATAAAAGATTTTACAGAGTGGATGACTCATTCTAGACCTAAGAGCGCACTAAACTTATTAAGAACTGATATCGAAACATCTACTAAGAATTTAATCTCTCAAAAAAAGCGTTTAGCATATATTGAAAGTAACTCTGACCAAACTGATGAAGACTCTCGAATCACTGCAATTGAAAATACAGGTAATCGCATTTCTCAATGGCAGCACCGAATTGATAGAAACAATGAGGTGATTGAGTGTGTACTTAGTTCTGAGCTTTCTACCTCGTTAGAGGAATTAGATAATGAGCTATTGGAACTTTACGCTAAAAGGAAATCTCTTCGTATAAAAACAAAAGAGTTTGAATGTTCCAAGATAATTCATGACTATATTCTAAGTAAGGGGCGTAAGGCGAATAGAGAGGAACTTATGGCTTATATAGAAGATTATCTGAACTCTTTGTCATTAACGACAACAAAGGACGGTAGCGTTATCTACAGGACGCTTTATAACATGTATACCTATCATCCATTTAACGTTTTATTTTCTGAATAAAAAAAGGGCTACTTAGGTAGCCCTTTTTCATTTCTCTCTAGTATTATACGCTTGGTTCTACTGACTCATGTTCTTGATTCGCATGCATCCTCGTATAAGCTTCATAATCATCAGGTCTATATTCGCTATTGTGTTCTTCATTATTAATGTTTGTCTGATTGTTTAGAGAATTCACATAAGCAATATCTTCTTTAAATGTTTCAGCGAAAGACTTTTCTGGTAACTCTCTCTCTGCAACATCAAGTAACCCCTCTAAATCAAGGTTGCCTAAAGCATGCTGTGTAGATGCCTCTAGCATTGGATGTGGCTTTTCGTTAATCAAAGTACCAAAGATGTACTTCTGTACCGCAGCCTTAGACATATCGGCTTTTAAGCGTTGCAAACCTACTGCGATCGTTCCAGAAATTCTCGCGCCAGATGTTATAGAGGCAACATTTGCAACGTTGTTTACTGCTACTTCCATTTTGGCAGGATTAGTAAATAGAGGCTCACCGTTCTCAGCGAGGGATTGTGCAATCGCTGATTGTAAGAGTCTGCGATCTTCATGCTTCCATTGCTTGTAACTGTAGTTATGCATATCGTCACCGTATTTTTCTTTGAGTGATTTATACAAATCATTAGCAAGGTCATAAGCAGATTTAGCTTTCGGTTCATTCGAGTCAGTAACTTGTTGGTCTTCTCTCTGAGGCGTGGTCTGATCTTGAGTGACCTGTTTATTCACTGGGCTATCTGCAACCTTTGTTTCTTGGCCATCAGCCTCTGTTTTTTGAGTTTGACTTGTTTCTAGTGGCTCGTTGCTAACATTACTTACAGGGCGCTCTTGTGGAGTTTGAACATTTGGGTTTGGTTGTGTTGGATTGACGATTGAATTTAATTCACTCGGTGTTCTTTGAGGTACTTTCGCTGTTTCAGGTTGCCCGATAGACCTATTTGCTAAGACGCTATCCATAACATCAACTTTGTTCTTAACTTCATCAACTTTTTTGCGTATACCTTGAAGTTCTGCACGTAGCTCGGTTGCTTTTATAATCTGTCCTTGGTGGAAAGTACTTAATGTGTTTGTTGGTTCGAATGTTGTACCAGCAACTGCTATCTCAACTTTATTGTTCCAATCATTGTGAATAGAAAATCCACTCTTAGTTCCATTTGTTTCAACTGACTCTTGAGACAGATCGTTAAATTGAATCTTACTCTTCTCAGAGTTAGTTGATTTTGATTCGGTATCCGCGACAGGCGACTCCGCTACGGGTTCAGCGGCTGGCTGCTCGGTTTCCGCGACAGGCGACTCCGCTACAGGTTCAGCGGCTGGCTGCTCGGTTTCCGCGACAGGCGACTCCGCTACGGGTTCAGCGGCTGACTGCTCGGTTTCCGCGACAGGTGACTCAGTTACGGGTTCAGAGGCTGGTTGCTCGGTATCCGCGACAGGCGACTCAGTTACGGGTTCAGAGGCTGGTTGCTCGGTATCCGCGACAGGCGATTCGTTCTGAGGTTCAGCGGCTGGCTGCTCGGTTTCCGCGACAGGCGACTCCGCTACAGGTTCAGCGGCTGGCTGCTCGGTTTCCGCGACAGGCGACTCCGCTACGGGTTCAGCGGCTGACTGCTCGGTTTCCGCGACAGGTGACTCAGTTACGGGTTCAGAGGCTGGTTGCTCGGTATCCGCGACAGGCGACTCAGTTACGGGTTCAGAGGCTGGTTGCTCGGTATCCGCGACAGGCGATTCGTTCTGAGGTTCAGCGGCTGACAGCTCGGTTTCTGCGACAGGCGACTCCGCTACGGGTTCAGCGGCTGGCTGCTCGGTTTCCGCGACAGGCGACTCCGCTACAGGTTCAGCGGCTGACTGCTCGGTTTCCGCGACAGGTGACTCAGTTACGGGTTCAGAGGCTGGTTGCTCGGTTTCCGCGACAGGCGATTCGTTCTGAGGTTCAGCGGCTGACAGCTCGGTTTCTGCGACAGGCGACTCCGCTACGGGTTCAGCGGCTGGTTGCTCGGTATCCGCGACAGGCGATTCAGCTACGGGTTCAGCGGCTGACAGCTCGGTATCCGCGACAGGCGATTCAGCTACGGGTTTAGCGGCTGACTGCTCGGTTTCCGCGACAGGTGACTCAGTTACGGGTTCAGACGCTGGTTGCTCGGTTTCCGCGACAGGTGACTCAGTTACGGGTTCAGAGGCTGGTTGCTCGGTATCCGCGACAGGCGATTCGTTCTGAGGTTCAGCGGCTGACAGCTCGGTTTCTGCGACAGGCGACTCCGCTACGGGTTCAGCGGCTGGCTGCTCGGTTTCCGCGACAGGCGACTCCGCTACAGGTTCAGCGGCTGGCTGCTCGGTATCCGCGACAGGAGACTCCGCTACAGGTTCAGCGGTTGACTGCTCGGTTTCCGCGACAGGTGACTCAGTTACGGGTTCAGCGGCTGGCTGCTCGGTTTCCGCGACAGGTGACTCAGTTACGGGTTCAGAGGCTGGTTGCTCGGTATCCGCGACAGGCGATTCGTTCTGAGGTTCAGCGGCTGACAGCTCGGTTTCTGCGACAGACGACTCCGCTACGGGTTCAGCGGCTGGTTGCTCGGTATCCGCGACAGGCGATTCGTTCTGAGGTTCAGCGGCTGACAGCTCGGTTTCTGCGACAGACGACTCCGCTACGGGTTCAGCGGCTGACTGCTCGGTATCCGCGACAGGCGATTCAGCTACGGGTTCAGCGGCTGGTTGATCGACATCTGCGACAGGCGATTCAGCTACGGGTTTAGCGGCTGACTGCTCGGTTTCCGCGACAGGCGACTCAGCTACGGGTTCAGCGGCTGACTGCTCGGTTTCCGCGACAGGTGACTCAGTTACAGGTTCAGAGGCTGGTTGCTCGGCATCTGCGACAGGTGATTCAGTTACGGGTTCAGCGGCTGACTGCTCGGTTTCAGATATCGGCAATTCGTTTATAGTAATGTCAGGTGTTTGTTCCGCTTTCGCATCAATTTTGGCGTTACCGGTTTCTAATGCTAATTGTGAAAACGTTTTGTTAATCTGTTCTAAATTAACGTTAATGTCTCCAAGATCGGCAACTGTATAACCCTTAGTTTGATTGTCCTGAACTGAGTACGAATCCTTAATTTCTTTAAAGTTAGTAAGACTTTCTTGTTCAAAAATACTTATAGCGGCATTAAATTCATTTGTTCTTTGAACGTCAATGTTTCTAAGTAGTTCAGTTTTTTGCTCATCAAGAGGAGAAATATCTTTCTGCTCCTTAATGACCTTTAAACTTGAGTTGATATCAACAATCCAATCTCTATAAACCTGTCTGTCTTCCTTACTCATTTTTCCGATATCAAGTGAGATGAATTCGTTTAGATTCCGCTCCATTGAACTAAATACTCTTGGTGTGTTAAATGCTGTGGCCATAGCTTCACCAAGCTCTTTTGAATCAAGAATTGTTGACTTGTCATCTTCCTGAGTGGAAAGATTTGTTTCTTGGGCAGACGTTTGCTGGTCTGAATCCGCTATAGGCTGCTCAGATTGGGGCTCAGGGGCTGTCTGCTCGGTATCCGCGACAGGTGTCTCCGCTACTGGTTCAGCGGTTGACTGCTCGGTATCCGCGACAGGCGACTCCGCTACGGGTTCAGCGGCTGGCTGCTCGGTATCTGCGACAGGCGAATCCGCTACGGGTTCAGCAGCTGGTTGATCGGCATCTGCGACAGGAGGCTCTGCTACGGGTTCAGAGGCTGGCTGCTCGGTATCTGCGACAGGCGACTCCGCTACGGGTTCAGCGGTTGGCTGCTCGGTATCCGCGACAGGCGACTCCGCTACTGGTTCAGCGGCTGGCTTCTCAGTATCCGTGATAGGCTTCTCTGTTTTAGTTTCTGATTTTACGTCAGTTTCAATAGGTTCAATATTCGGCAGGGTATCGACTTGTTTCGTCAACTCTACAAGTTCGTTTGAAAGTGACTCCATAAGAGTCAGATAGTTATCAACTCGAATCATTGCTTTATCTGAGGTACTGCTACTTAATCTTTCAATTTTTGATTCTAGGTGTTCTATTTCTGTCTGCACATCGACAATTGAACGGAATGATTGAGTTGGAATTGATGTTTCATGACGGTCAACAGGAGCAATTGAGTCAATATTTACAGAATCTCTAGTAGGTATTTCATTTGTTTCATTTGTTACTTTTTGACTCGATTTTTGGACTGGGCTCTCAACAGCTCTTTGAGGTTTATCTGAAAATGAGATATTCATTTCACGGCCTGTTTTTATTACCTGTGCATATGATTGATAATCGATACTTGTTGAATTGTGTTTTTTGAAAAAATCGTATGAGTTTAAAAGCGGCTGTTTAATATCATGAAAATCTTTAAAATCAGTACGACCTAGTTTTACATCACTAGGTATCCAGCGGTAATCATGTTGAGTGTCCACGCTCCACTTTGGAGACACTTTTGTACGTAGAGCAGTAGTGACAATATCTTCTAAATAATCTCCTGATAGCTTGCTAGCTTTCTGAGTAGCGTCTTGCTCTGAATCACCTTGTTCAATGAAATTCGATTTTAATGCCGCTTTGAGGTCATCTATGTCAGAGTATTTATTCTCTCTTTGCGCTTTAGAAAAATCCGTTCCATAAACATTGCTGAAATCTACCATAACAGAGGGTAAATCAATGGCAGATTCGAATTTAACCGCGATTTTTTTCCCTGCATTCTCTAGCTTAACGACTTTATTTGTAGAGAGATCTGTGTATTCAATTGCGGGGTAGTCTCGCTCTTGTTGTTTGCTGTTGTACATATCATTATCAGCAACATTAATAATAGGTGTCGTTGGGTGTTTCTTAATTATTTGTCTAATTACATGGTTGATGTTTCCTACGTCTAGAGCACAGATAACAGCTGCATCGATAGATCGCTCTTTCATTGAGTGATAAGAAATCAAACCATTTGCAATCCCCTCATTTGTTAGGATTACACTTGCCGTTGATGGATCACCAATAGCGTAGAACGCGAACTTTTTATGGCCATCACCAAGGCCACTAAAGAGCTTGTCTAAATATTTTTTGGATTGCCCTAAATCATCGATCTCAATTTTTTCAGGAAGTATTTTTTGAAACCCCTGTGAAACATCAAGATTTCTGTCTTCGGTAAGGCTGTCATCAAGAGGCATGAACACGGTTTTGTTTTTGGATATTCTCATGCCTGTTAGATGTTCAAACGCTTCTTCTTTTAGACCTTTTTTGTCCCAATATGAGCCGTTTAGTTGGTCAACATCTGTAATTTCCTCGGCAGATAAGTATTCGGACTTGGCATTTTCAAGATCAATGACGTTTTGCTGCCTGATTTCTTCCTCTGTTTTTGCCAAGTACTCTGCTCGTTCAATTTCCCTTTCTCTGAAACTGGCAAGAGCTTCTTCGTTGAAGAGGATGCTAGGCACGCTACCGTCTTTAAGAAACTGAACGTACTCATTTTGTGATTGAAAATTAGTAGGGTCTTGAAACATCGGGTTGAACCATATCGAATCAACAGAAGTTTCATTTCCAGAGAACTTATGAATATTTACAAGAACAGAATGTTGAACACGACTTTGCTCATCTTCTTTCATGTAAGCACTGAAAGCACCGCGAATTGGTTTCTTACTGTTATACGTCGCTTTTTTGGCAACATTTGTTTTTAGGCGCTCCGCATCTTGATTGTCGGGTGTGATGTCGATTAGTTTTAGCATTTCGACCGCATCAATGTTTGCTGCCTTGGCGTATCCGTCCAGATGACCAATGTTCATTTCAATCAACATCTTTAGGTATTCTTTAGGATCAGTAGTACCAAATTTTTGTTGCAAAAACGCAAGGCGAGAATCATCGCTATACATGTACTCGGAAGTGAATTCTTGCTGATTAGCAATTGGATTTTCTTTACTAAACATAATGCCTTTTTCAAGGCTAGCTCTGTAGCTTCTACCAAGCCTAATTGCATCGGCTTTTGACCTAGTACCTAATTGATCCATCGATTGAAGTTCATCAACACACTTAGAAATTAGGGTGTCGGCAAATTCAATAGTGGCTTTGTAATCAAACTCAGGATTATTTGGATCAAATCGCTCGCGCCACATGCTGTTGATTTTCTTATGTACCTCATTGATTTTTTGATTTTTTACTTCTCTCGAATCTTTGGACTTCCCAATAGAAACCATCGACTGATGTAGTCTTGTCATTGATGTGTTGAAAGGATGCTGGGGTGGGATTACGGCAGCACTAGCGTATCTGATAGCTGAAACACTTATATTTCGAATAAGGTCTATCTGTGGTGGACGATTTAGCTTGTGTAAACGGTCGCCCAACTGTTGAGCGGTAAGAGCAAAGTTCTCTTTATACTGACCTCGGTATTTAGTTTTTTCGCCAATATATGGCAATTTTACAGTGCTCTCCGAGTCGAACTGCGACGGCATATGTAGCATTTGACCAGTACCTGTCAGAACTGGCGTCAAAAGATCTATGGTTGGGTGTTGTGAGTTTTCCGTAATCATTTGAATTTCCTTATCTAAACAATGGTAATGGCATGCTCTTGTAGGTGCGAGGGAAGTTGGTTTATTGATGCATGAGTAACGCCCACAATCGTCTGTAAATTATTGATGGCTTGACTAATGTTTTTTAAATGTTCTTGGGTATTGATAGCTCCATACAAAACAGCACTAGCAAATTGGTTCTGCATAAATTCTTCGTCTGTTATCTCTTTCTCATCCAGATTTATTAATCGATTACCCGTGTAGCGAAAGTAACTGTGGTTGATTACTAAGCAGTGCTGACCTTGTTGGAAGATCTTAATGAAGTGAGCAAGTAAGATGTCACTGATGAATCTCATACATCTATTCTTAGGTACAGATAGGATTAGAGATCTGTTTTCACTGATAGCCTTTTCAACTTCTTCACGAATATTGTTCATTTCGCCTGATATTGGTGTCTTAACGGGTGACACAATGACATCAGACTGTGACTTTATGACCTCTAGAAATATAATTTTCACGCCATCATTTCTAATATTGCTTTTGGTTCGGCAATGAGTCACATCAGTCTTGTTAGGGATAAAAATGTTCAAAAAATGACATGTATCGTTAGAACTAGAAACTGCTTTAAATCTGTTATCAAGTTGCTTCAGTGCAAATGCCAATTTTGGCGATTGTTTAGGGTTAATCGATGTTTCGCAATATGCTCGTTCATGCTCAAACGCTTGAATAGATCTTATTTGGTTGTTTTTTGGGTCTAGTTCAAAACGAATGAAAGACGCATTTACACTTTTTGTGTACTCAAAAATTGGTAGTAGTGGTGCGAAAATATCTTCAAGCACTAGTGACGGGTCGGCATTTTGAGTATGAATATTGGCGAGATTTGTCTTTGTATGTTCGACACTTGCACCAATCAAATAGAATGACGTAGTAAGGCTTTCTAAGGTTTCCTTTAAGGGTGATGCAGTAAGGTTATCAACACTGTTATTAAGCGCGTCGTTAAGTTCGTTAAGTTCATTTTTGTTAGTGACAGCAATAATCAACTCGGATTTTATGGTGTACAGGCTAATCCCGAACTCAGTGCAGTATTCGATTAATTCAGGATTGGTTTCTAGTGCTGCATGCACCGTCAATCCAAGTGTGTCGTCTATGTATGGGATACCTTTATGTAAACAGTAGGCCGCCATCCGTGTTTCATGCCGAATAAAGTCCAATTCGTATACTTCGTCACAAGTGATATTTTCAGAAGTACCATTAGGCAGGGGGCAATTTTTACGAGCTAATATTTCAGCTATAGGTAACAATGAAAATCTTGAATAGCAAAGCATAGGCCAATCAAATGACGGAGCACCGTTAAATACAGTAGCGTAAGCACATGTTTGTTCTTTTAGTTGAGAACCCATCTCGACGTTCCTTTTCTAAGTGTTCATTTCCATTGAAGTGCTAGTCGTCTTTTTCATTACATTGTTCAAAATGTCTTTCATTTGGTCGACCATCGTAGACATACTTTCCTTGATTGATTTCATGTCAATCTTCACGCCAAACTTATCCATAACTCCATTTAGTTCGGGCGTTTTATTACCTAAATTCGATAGCATTTCATCAACATGCCCCATGTCTTTTAGTAACGATTCACCTTTCGGAGTGTTATTTTTTGACTTAGCAAAGAAAGACCTACTTTCTTTCGACATGGATTGGTTTAAGGAAATGAGATCTTTAGAAAGTGTTTTAAAGAGTTCGTCAGCGACCCCTTTACTGTTACAGACATTTGAATCTGCAATGTTATTAATCGTTTGATTAATCTTTTGGCATTGCTCAGGGATTGTAAGAGGGGTACTTGTTGGGTTCATCCATACATTTACTGGACTTGTTAGTGGCTTGGTTACTGATTTGGGCTCTTTCTTTCTTGAAAGAAATGAGGTGATACCACTAACAAGGGCATGGCCAGCAGTTGCAGTACCAGCGATGGTTCTTTGGTCTGTAGTTTTCTCTTCACTATTAGGCTGTGTCGTTTGACCTTGAGGGCTTGTGTTTTCAGGTTTCTTAGGCGTTTCTGGTTTTTTTTGTTCAGGGCTTTTATTTTGAAGTGATTGAATAAGAGCGTTTTGTATATTTAAGAACTGATTCTCAAGTTCTTGCAAACGCTCTCTTTCGGTTGAAATGTTTTTCTCAAATTCACTAATTTCAACTTCGACTAACTTGGTCGGTGTACCGTTTACTTTGGCCGATATATTAGAATGCTCATTAGTAAAAGCACGGCTCTGTTTTTCAGAAAAATCATGACTAGTGATGTTGTCTTGTTTTTGTTCTTCGACCAAACGGCAATATGTTGAGGCGAGCCCTGTTGTATGGTCAACAACTTTAATGTTGGGTTCGATAGAATGACTACCATCGCTAATCAAAGATTGAAGCTGTGTCTGGAAATCATTCATTTTCGATTGTTCGTTCATGATTGATTTCATGACGGTACTGGCATCTTCGCCTGAAACACTCAGAACTTGATGGAATCCCTTTGTTGTATCGATGTTTTTATTACTCATGACCATTCCTTAGTTCTTTAAGTTTCAGTGCGTTAATGCTCAAATGGTTGATGTTTTTTTTCAAACTAACCATGCTGGAATTAAGCTGCTTCGCAGTAAAAATTGCTTGATGTCTCTCTGCCATAGTCGACATTGTGGCCTTGTTAAGTGTCTCGATTCGCTTGACATGCGCCTCCATCGAACCGTCGTCAATTACAGCACCATCAATTGCCAGATCACCTTTAACAGTTCGTCGGGATAATGAGTCCTCAATGTACGAACGGTAAAGCAGGGACTTTCTAAGTCGGTCAACTTCATGAGCACCGTTTGGAAGTTTGTATTGAATGATCTCTGACGCACTCTTGGTGTTAGCTCCCATACCGAAAATGCTATCAACGGAAACCATCGTTGAGTCGTATTCTTCGGGGGTAATAATGGAATATGCGCTTAGTATTGTGCTCGATGACTCGATTTGCTTTGCCATTGTCTCTATGTACTGTCTGTCACTGTTTGGTTGGCTAGACATAGAACTATTTTGGATAACATAGTTATTAAAAGAGTTGTCTACTGGAAAAGTACCACCAAGTGCGAACGATATAAGTGAGTAGGTTGATGATGCTCTCTCAAGGATGTTGTCGCACTGATATGAAGCGCTTTGTTCTTTGGCTTTGTTGATTGCTCCACAGATAAGTTTTTTCGCGTTATCCATGGTGTACCTGTCTTCTGAGTATCTATTTTTGGTTTCAGAAATAGCCGTTGTCTTACCCTGAATAATTGTTGAAGTACGAGCATCACCAAGCAAGACATCTTCCATAGATAGATAGTGGTCTTGGGCAATTTGCATTCCGCGCTCCATTAATCTTTCTGCGTGTAAGATTGCCTCTTTCGCCTGTTTTAACCACCAGTTACCGTCTCTCATTGGATCATTAATGAACCAGATCGGTGAGTAGAATGCTTTAACTGGAAAAGTAAAACTCAGCACACCGATTACCGCGAGGCCGAGTAGCGTATTCTTAAACTTCGGTTTCAACATTGATACTCGGCTCTTGTTGGTCAAGATCAGGAATTTGATGCCCGATATTGATATGAAGTAAACGATTTGGGTTTTGTAGGGTTCTCATGGAAGCTTTGACAATGTCGACAACAACAACGTCCTCATCGAGCTTCACTAACATTGTTCCAAAGGCTAAGCGTGTATGTGATTGTTCTTTCCAATTGAACAAGGCACTTCTTGTAGCTGCATAGAGTAAGAAGTTCATCAACTGATCTGTTGCTGGGGTTAATCTTGGGTGGTTAAGTTGATAGTAATCTTCGATCACTTTCTTTTGTTCGTGACTTGCTGTTGCCTCATCGTAGATATCGTATAGCTCTGGGGTGATCTGGTCGTGTATGTCTACGACTACAATGCTGGAAATGTACGAATTAAATGCCAGTGCTAGATGCTGCATTTGAAACACAATGTCAGCCAGTAAATACCCAGATGAGAGAGCTTGTTCAGTAGATAAGCCTGAATACTTAAGTGTATTTCTTGGAACACTGAAATCTAAGCAAATCGTGTCAATATATCCAGTAATGATGTTATTTAACTTTGACATTTTGCAATCTTACACGTAATTTAATTTAATAAATTATAGCGTATGTGAATTATAAAACAAATGACAAATATAGCACCGTCTTTGACCCCCCTCTATAAACCAGCTGTATACGCCCAGTTGTGTACACGGCCTGATATTTCTCTTTATGTCGCACTTCAAAAGGACATTACCTTATCAAGCCGAACATTCACCTTATCACCGAACCTTTCAGGCTTTTTTGGTTTTACTGTGGAAAACAATCAAGTTTTTGTTGGTATCCCTGATTGCTTATGGGACTTACTCTCAGGTCTAAATTTTCAAACTTTTTCTACCGATTTCAATTATCTGAATCTTTACTATCAGGTAGATGAAGAGAGTGTAAACAAAATACGAACAGCTACGGGCTTCGAAGATAAATTGCATTTGTCATCAGCAGAATTACAACTACGCATACCTGTTAGACCATCCAACATTAAAACCATCAAAGGCTCAGTAGTCCTCCACTTAGTTCATATGGATTCCAATCTAGTCGCGCTAGAGGGGGAGGGGCAGACCATCTCTATTTCTAAAAAATTATCGGAGGATCTATTAAATGGATCATAGCGAAATGCCTAGCAATAAAGGTATCCATAAGCCAAGCAAGTTGACCTCTTATCTTAAGGGGGCGTTGCTTCTCTCTGTTGGGCTCTATATTGGCCACAATTATTCAACATTGGTTAGCAATCCTCTAAGCGCGACAGATCAAGCGCTAGTGCATCAAATGGAAGCAGGGTTTACTTATCTCGACAACTCGACGGATGCAAATGAGCAACAACTGAAAGTAGAACCTGTTTTTAATGAGTTATCCATTACACGGAAGCTTCAAAAAGAGTTTGGTGAACACGTTTTTCTAAAAAAAATCAGCAATTCGAACTTGTACTTAGCTGTCATTGATTCAAAGAGTTTTTATGTAGACAGTACGGGTACATATTTGCTCAATGGTCAACTGCTAGATATCGATAAAAAAGTTGTCGTCTCAAATATTATTCAGGCTGAGCTTTCAAATTTAAGTAGCATGACGAATGCTGTGACAAATTCAGTTTTGCCTAGTACATCATCATTCATCGAAAGTGATGGGGTGGCTAAATCTGACAAGGTTTCTTTCGTTGGTACGAAAAACCATAAAAGAGAAGATTTAGTCAAAAATGAATCTACCGTTGTCAATACGGGCAAAATCAATGCAGTGGCTTCAAGTACGCAGGTGACTGGAAATGTGAGGGAATCAAAACAGGTTGAAATTTCGAGTAAGGTGATATCACCACCAGCACCCTACAACATCACAACCATGCCGATTTCAATAGGCGAGGATAAGCCTTTAGCACCGAATTTGGTTGAACAAGCAAAGAACCTAAACCTCTTTTCTAGTCAGTTCAAATCAGAGTGTTTCAACTTGGTAATGGAAGCTGAGTCATTTGTTGAAATGTATCATATGTTCAATGCAATGCCTGTAGCTGAATCTAAAAACAACGATGTTAAAAAGGCATGTGGCATCCTCATGGCTGGTAAGCACATCTCGGTAATTCCTGATGAGTCATTGGTTGTTTATGAAGCTCCCAATTCTAAACGCAGCATTACTATTGTCTCTGATTATACTTGCCCATTTTGTAAAAGAGCTCACAACGAAATACCGAAGTATTTAGAGAATGGTGTAACTGTACGTGTGTTCCCGTATGGAAGATATTCTTATCGTGCGGAGGATGGAAGTGGAACAATTTTTTCTCAAAATATGGATATCTTAACTTGCCAAAACGCTGAGGGTCGGGTTCGAGCAATGGATGAATTGACTAATAACCCTAGAAAATTCTCAACAACATTGCTTCAAGGGTACGCCCCTGTAACGGATGAGTGCCGTAAGCAAACCTACATTTACAAAGTATTAGGTGATGTACTTGTACGTAAAGAAACGCCTTTGATTATCTCAGACAAGGGGGATGTGGCTAGCGGTTATATCCCATACGGATCACTCCTATCGAAATGGGATATGCTTTAGTTACTAGTTTTTGAATTCTATAGAGTCAAGAAGTCCGTTATTGATTTCTTGGCTTTTTTTGTTTTTAGAGGGGTTATCTAATTCAAGGTGTGTAAGGCTGTCTGTAAGAGACACACCGCTATCTAAAGCTTTTTCAAGTGTTGCGTCTAACCCTTGCGATGTTAATGCGGGAAAATGCTTCTCAGCGATGTTTAACGTATTACTAATAATCGGTTGATTTAGTTGGTTGCCATTATAGAAGTGCTTTGCATACCGAGCGCCAGAAGACTCTAATATAGCTGGCGATGAGTCTGAGGATAAGCTTAACAACACCGCGCACTCATTGGCTGGTGGTAAAGTTGTTCGAGTAGGGCAATGCTCATTAGCTGATGCTATAAGGGTGTGTCCATTTTCAAACGTTACAATATTTGTATCATTATACTTTGTCACAAGAGAGGATTGATTGTGGATTTGTATCATTCTCTCTAAAGGCGAAAATGGGGCTGCTAAGTTATGAATAGCGTAGTGTGGTGCATTGCCGTTAAATTCGAGGTGGTGATCAATGTCAATCTGATCACCATTAGTGGTGTATTCATTAATTATTTTTTCAGAAAATGCAGGAAGCTTAGAGAAATCTGTACGGGTGTAGGATAGGCGACCATTAATGAAAGCGTCCTGTAAATGATCCGCAACGTTAAGTGAACGCCCCTCTAGTGATTTATTAGCAATGATTTGCTTTGTAACTATTGGGCTTGGTCTACCCATATTGGTAGCTTCACCAAAACTACTAGGAACATTGCAACGATAATGAACTCCATTTCTTTCAAAGGTTCTACTGGTTACATTGTTAACCCTACCTATATTAGCGAACTGTTTAGCTAGTTCTATTCCTGTTGTCGTTTGATAGTGTCCAGAGTTACCCTTTCCATTATGTCTCAAATGCAAGTTGGCCACCTTTACAAGAGCGCCTTTAAGAGCATTTCTCTCATCAAATTCAAATTGTCTTTTATTGAATCTATTTAAACTGACCAGAACACCGCTTTTGGTAAGATCGCTAAAGATACAGCGTCGATGTTCTGAGTTAGGGGTCAGTGACTTAATGTGCTCAGCAATTAGATTTCCTTGTGGATCAGGGTCTGTTGCAACAATGATGTTCTTGCCATTAAGTTTAGAGATCGCATCAATAGCTTGAGTTTGAATGGGAACTAGATGGATCTTGTTTTCATGGAATTTGTAATCGTATAAGTGGCCACTAGTTGCCAACACTTGCGTATTAGCAACTAGTTCGTCTAGGTGTGCTTGCAAAATTCTGCCGATATGACGACTTTCTACAATCACATAGTTCACGTTACCAGCTCCACTCAACTTCGTTATCACTTGACGAATTCGAGTCATTAGTAGAACTTCCAGATTGCTGACTTGCTCTACTTTCAGTTTTGGTGTCCTCGTAGTAATTGGTGTGGACACTGCATTGTTCAGCTTTAAAGATTCCATCCATATGTCCGTAGCAAGTTTCTTCAACATCAATGCAAGCTCCGATACTTTGAGAGCTATGACCTGTCGATGTATCAGTAACACGGCACAGTCGATTGTATTGCGTTTCTGGTGTCGGCAGACGGCTACATTCAACTACTCTTGTTTTCATGTTTATTCCTGAACCAGACTTAATGAAACATGCGTTATCAATTCTGTTGTTAGCGGATAAACCTTTACAAGATGACGTGGTAGGTACTGGAATGCCGTCAGGGTATCGTTGAATCTCATTGCTTCTTTCAACACGTTTATACCCATCGACACAAATTTCGTAGTCTACAGTTGGTCTGTCACAGGCAACCGCTCTCCAATTATTCGAGAACACACTACCGTCTTTTAAATAGCATGTGTTTGGCGAACTCGCTTCTAAATCGGCTATTGAACAAGGTACTGTGATTGAATTTCCTTGAGAGTTTTGCGTGTAGCACATTTCGTCTTGTGGTGGTGTCGATGTGTCAGGTGTAGAAGAGTCTGGAATTGTAGGGGGCTTAGGTTGGCCACTTGTTCCTGTTCCATTGTTCGGCTTATTTAAGTCACCACCAATGTTTATATCTTCAAAAGCATCGTCAGGAATCGCGTCATTAATGTCATCAATGACTTTATCAATGGTTTTCTCTTTAACTTTTTTAATTTCAGAACATACTTGGCCGACTAACCCAGCGGCTATATCACCTAAACTTGGTAGTCCTATCAAATCAAAGTCCATTGAGCATGATGCCATTGGGTTAAACCATGATGAGGGGTTGCCTGAATCGTCATCTAGGTTACAACTAAGATCAAGCGTTGGTGATGGCAGTGTTACGGTTACTGAGTTACATGAATTTGATGGCTCAATACTCCAATTCTCAGATGCATTCGCTGTATTCGATAACCCAACAATTGATGCCAATATCGATGAAATTATGATCGGTCGTAAACTCATACAACTCTCCCTGTAATGGTTTGAATAATTGCAATTTGGTTAACTGCTTCAATCCTCATAACGATTGTTTTGGCGGCAATCACACTGTTATCACGTTGAAGCTCGATATTGTCATAAGCCGAGCTATACACTTCATACGCAAACGAATAAATTGCGTTACCCCATTCGTTACTGTTGAATCCGCACCATGCCAAAGCGCAAACACTGTCTTTAAATGGTAAATAAGCAATTAAGCCAATTAGATCAGAAAGGGCTTGTTCAGTTTTTTCGCTTAGAGGGTATTTGCAGACTGACGGTAAGGTATTGAAAATTTTTGTAATACCACTAATAGATTCGTCAATTGTCCAAGACTCTTTGGCTTCCAAATCGCTCCACATAGCACGGACTTGTGGGCTAAATTGCATGATATGGCTATCCCTGAACTCATTAAATCCCGTCTTATCCATTTGCTATTGCCGTAGTTTATTTATAATATGGATACGATAGTATTTTAAAAGGGTTAGTTCAATGGAATTTACTGAATCTTTATTAAATAGATCCTTGCAAACAGACATGAATGACACGCTTGCAATGTCTAACAGTAGAAGAAATCCAGAGTCCGTAATGAGCCTTGATGAATTTTTCACTGACCTTAATCTCTTTCATGCGCAGTCAATACAAACCGACTTAATGACGGCATTAATCAACAATTACGAACCTGTGTTTACTGTTGGTGAGGTGGCGGTGCAACTCGAAGAGACAATGGACTCATTGGAATCAAACGTACCTACTCAAGAAACGAGCATGGACATGCAAGGGTATTAATATGATGCATATGTTTTTTAGAAAAACGGCCATATCTATTGCGATTAGTTCATCTGTATTTAGTTTTAATGCTAATGCGGTTGTGTGTGTGGACGCCATTGGTAATTCGTTGCAAATGGAAGAAATGGCCTCTAGTGCGGCTAGGTGGATTGAAGAAAAAGCAAGCTGGGCAAGCCAGTTAGCTCAAGATAAAGCGTTAAGTGTATATGAAAATATGCAGTCTGATCTAAGAGCAAGTAACGAGATTTCAGCTGTTACCACATCTGTTTCTTCCACATCAAATGCGCATGCAGAAGAGCGCTATTTAACTTCTCCAAGTGCCTGTAAATCAGTGCGTGGTGCTAAAGCACTGATTGAATCTTGGGCGTCTAATTGTGGTGCTTCATCATCGTCTGAATTGGATGTTGAAAATCATATAAATGCAAAGATTATCGACTGTCAAAATGGCTCAGGTTTACACTGTGATGCGTTAAAGAACAAGCGAAATGCAATAACCAACCGCCTTGTTTCAGCAGTCGAAAATCAAGATGGAGAAGACCTTGCTCTAATGCTTGATGGAGGCGTGGTACTAGGTGTTGGAACTGGGGTGATGACCCCTGCAAATCAGCAAGCCCATGATGACGCATTAGCGCTTATTTTAGGTGTTGATGATACGCAATCACTACCTAGAACACTTGATGGTTCGTTGGCGACATCTAATGACCCTAACGCAGTGAAAAGAACCACCGAATGGGCTGCAAAACGTACAGTTGAATCTATAGCAAATAAAGCTCTGATTGATGTTAACAATTTGTATAAACATACGAATGGAAAGCAATCAATTATGGCTCAACTGGAAGAGCAAGTTAAGTATTACAACAGTGAAGAGTTTTTGAAACTCTTAACCAATACAAATGACAAATCAAACTTACCTAGTGATTGGGGTACGATGCATCCAGAAGCTAAGTTTGAGTACCTTAAAACCGTACCTGATGATCAGAAAATAGTATCGAGCGAACAAGTCAAAAGAATGCATGCTGAAATGATGAGTTTACAGCTGATACTCACATTTCTAAACACAAAGACAAACGTTACTTCAACCAGTCTAATCGCTTTACAAAATAAGGTGCTAATCAAATGACGGGCTCGCCTTTAGATCTTTTCTTTAGGTTCTTGGTTGAGTCGGAAATACCCTCACTTTACTTTCTTATAGAGCAAACCTTTCTTGCTCTTGGTGCTGTGATTTTTGTCCAATGTGTTATCGAACTGAAAAACGTTAAGCAGCTAACTGGCATTTATTCTCAAATGACATTTCAGTTGGCTGATGTCTCTCCAGCTAGTATCGCGGCTAAATTCATTTCTTCCGTTTTCCTAATGTCGTATGGAGCTGGCCAAGCGTTAATTGCCAATTCTGTGTTTATCAATTCTCACTTTGATAAATATTCAATCGAGATGTTTAAGTCCATTTCTTGTGCAAGTGGCGCAGTATCTGGTTGCTTACATTATGAGCTTGGTATCTACACTGATTCGTCTTGGCAAACTCAGGTCATTAATGCCAACTTTTTTAATGTGTGGACAAGCATATTAATGCTTGCAGGGGCGATTGCTTATGGACGAGGTTGGATTGGCGTATCTCGGTTTAACTCACAGGGGGTCGGTGGCAAACCACCACCAACATTAGGCGGTGCAGCTTTACAAATCATACTTGGTGCAATGTGTATGCATCCTATTGAGCTTTGGGAATTGCTCACTTAATTTGCATAAGGAAATGCTATGTCTGATCCTACATCACTATTTGACCCACTAAATGATGCCCTATCATTTTTGTCCGATCCATCAACCATTCACTGGCAAGCTTTGTTCTTTGGCGAATGGGTCTATGGAGTCTTTGATTCAGAATACCCAATAAACTATCCAATCTCGGCAGTAATGGTGAGCTTAGCGTCACTGAATATTATAGCTATGGCTGGGGTGATGATTGTTGTCTGTATGAATGGTGGTAAAGCTCTCTTGTCGGGGTTGATTACTGCTAGCCTTTCAAATGGTTCGTCAAAATACCTGATTGTAAGAGTTATCTTAGCTGTCGGTTTGCTATTGCCTACGGATGCTGGTGTTGAAGCTTTAGATGCGTACAACGTAA
Source organism: Vibrio sp. R78045 (assembly GCF_042466085.1). Lineage (NCBI taxonomy): Bacteria > Pseudomonadati > Pseudomonadota > Gammaproteobacteria > Vibrionales > Vibrionaceae > Vibrio > Vibrio sp. R78045. Next base: position 57,474 of record NZ_JAXHBS010000004.1, on the reverse strand, counting down.
ATATCAGTAACGTCCAAGCGAATACCATGAGACTGATTCTTGCTGGTGGTGCTGTTGCTGATTGGGGCTGGCAGTTATCTGGTAAAGCAATGTTTGACTTCAATATCGGTGGCGCTCCAACATTGAGAAATACCATAGACCGCTCAAATGACTTTGCCGTTGGATTTGTCTGTAATCTGATGTACCACAAGACGATTGGTACTATCAATGGTGAATCATTATTCAATTACATGGTTGGTAGTAAAGGGAGCACAACAAGCAGAGCAGACTTTAAAGCAGCTTCAAGTTTGAGTGAGATCTCATTGCCGCCACCATCTGGGGTTCACCAGTATTTATCAATTTTGTTAGGTGGTCAAAACGCCAAGTGCGGTGTGATCGAGTTTTCAATTATTCCAGATCCCGATTTAGTAACAGGGGCGTCAGAGGGACAGAATGATGGAATTCAATTTGGGCAGCTCATTGAAGAAGTCCCAAAGATGCAGTCAATAATGCGAGCTACTGCGAACTCAATGATTTTTGGTAGTTTGTTACCGTATGAGACATTCGCTGAGCATTATTATCGCGACTTCGCATCGTTCACCGTTGAAACCATTTATGATGTATTAGGTAAAACAGGTGCTGATCGATTCATTCCTACTGAAATCAATATCGGTTCACTTCAATCAGCTCAAACTACATTACCTTTAAAAGTTAACGCTACCGCTGATGCCATGATCTATTTAGCTCAAAAATTAGCTTATGATCAACAGGCTGTAAGTAATGCTGCTCTATCCAGTTTTGGTAATGAGATGATTCAGGGGCAAGGTTCAACGGCAAGTGAATCTTACGGCTCAATATCGGAACGTGTTTTCAATCGATACCTTTCGGGCTATGTTTCAGCTGGGGCGTTCTGGTCATTCTATCAAGAGTTCGCAGGGCTTAGTTATGAAGCTGAACGTTACACTAATGAGTTAAAAATAGACCTGAATGATTTATCTGATGGTTCGAATCTTTGTGTGAACTCAACGTTTAGTTGGTTTACTAGTAAAGAGCTTGATGGTCGTGAATACGCTTGTGAAACCGTAGGGCATTTAACACTGGGCTTTGATTTTATGACAACAATCATGGCTGATAAAGGGTCGTTAAAGCAGATGTCCACCACCATTAATGGCATAGACAGGTCTTATGGCGTGGACGTGAATATTTGGTCTAACTTCTTCAAGACTAACCAACCCAGCAATGAAGTGGAACTAGGTTTTTTTGCTGGCTTGTTTGTCGGCTTATTTGAATCACTTTGGAAAGGAATGAGCATAATCGACTTTGGTAATGATGGTACGGCCATGGGGTCAGGTTCTGGTTCTAGAGGTTCATTATTGTCTGGTTCGGATGCAATGTTACTTAACCTATCTGGTCAAAACTCTCCTTATGTCATGCTGACTCAATTTGGTGAGGGCATTAGAGATATTGCTTTTCTTGTTCACGTCACCAGATCTGCGTTAAAAGCGGCTTCTGATGCAACCGTGCAAGTAGCATCGAAAGTTAACCAATCAGTACTAAATAAAATGCCCTTGCTCGCTCCGTTGGTTTTTTTGGAAAAAATGTTCATAAATTTGGGCGCAGAAATGGTTAGTTGGAGCATATCGGTTCTTTCAAAGTTAATTATGGCTCTTACTTCTGTGTCATTGATTCTTATTTACGCATTACCAGCTATACCCGTTTTCGGGTGGACAATGATAATTTTAGCAATGCTGTTTACCTGTTTTGCTGCGATGGCCTCAGTACCTTTTGCTGCTATCTTGATGGCGCTACCTAAAGGGGATGGTGTCTTAGCCCCAGATACTGAGAGATTCCTATCACTCTTGTATGGCGTATTTATCCGTCAACCAATGACCGTAGTTGGTTTTGTCGGCAGTATAGCCTTTGGTTATGTCGGCATGTCTTTATTTAATCTAATTTGGTTTACTTCCATGTTTAATAAGATTGGTGGGTTAAGTACGTTAGATTCAATTTCATTCGTTATTTTCTGCATTCTAGGTTACGGGGTCGGGCTGTTTTTCATCTGTTTGTATTGTTTCCGAATCACTACTTTGTTGAATGATGCTAGTGGCGTTTGGTTTAGCTCGGTTCTCGCTGGTGGGGCATTTGGTAATAGTGATGCGGATACCCAAGCAGCGACCCAAGGAATGAAAAGCTTATCAAGTCAACTGGACGATCTAGCAGGAAAGTTTATGGACACTGGTAATGATGATAAACCGAAGAAGAAAGGAAAAAGCAAAGACAAAGATACTTCAAACTTTAACGCTTAAGATAGGGGGCATGTATGTCTGACAATACAAACATTGAACAATCACAGACTACCAAGACAACGGATACCGGTTGTGAAAAAAAAACTGATCTAATCAGTAGAGTAAATGAAGTATCAGTCTCAAAAGATAGCAATGCAGTCATTGAATCTTCTCGCAACCATACAGCTAATTTGCCGCCTCTACCATTGGGCGGTGAACAAGAGCCTAAGCCAAAGAAAAAGCGTGGTGCGGCTGTCAGAGGGGTCATTGTAATAGGGAAAAGCTTATCAAACACAGTTGATGATCATTTTTTCCGTGGTTTACGCCCAAGCTCAGCAGCTAACAAGGTGTTTATACAGCGCTTCTTAATGCCTACTATAAACGACACAATGGCGATTCTCGAACCAAATGAACTGATTGAAAAACATAGGCGCATAGACGAACATCAGTTGCCTTTTAGAGAGCTAATGTTGCAAGTCGAGGGAACAACTCTAGAGAAAATTGAGGCAAACCAAGACATTCTATTAAGCTGTTTGGGTTTGGCTACCTTTTCGGTTCTGTACAGCTTGTATAAGCTGTTTTACTTCTGCTTGAGTGTACTTGTATCAGATTTACCTACAACATTCGCACAGTGGGTTACAGTGGGGCTATGGACGTCCTTTTTTATGTTTTCGATATCGGTTTACATCAGTTTTGCTTATCATAATTGGGTAATTGAAAGGGATCGGTTTGGGACAGGGGGAATGTTCCTGAAAGATTTTTTGAATGGTAAACGTGAGGCCATATTCCCCTATAAATTTGCCAGAAAGTATTTATAAAAAAGAAGCGCTCAATGAGCGCTTTTTTTGATCAAGCTATTAGGTCTTAAAGCTCCGACGTAATACCCAAGAGAACACGCTACTTGAGAGGTAGGTGTACATTGCAAACACAGCCAGTACCAACAGGATATGCTTGGGGTAGGGAAGTTGGCCATGCTGATTAATTGTCATCAAAGGCTTCGTCCAAACGGTGAATGAGCTTGTATCTTGTGGTACTGGTTCGTATGGAAACATAGCAGCCATTTTTTCCGACTGAACTTCAACGGTCACACTGTTTGCACCAAAATTTGCGTTACGAGCGATAAAGTAACCTTTAATCGTTTCACTATCCCCAACTGGCGGTAAAACAGGTGTGAATTCGTTTTTTGAAAAAAATGAAAAAGCGCTTCCGTAATTTTCTACTGGTTGCTTAGAGGTAGGTACGGTTTTATACGGGACGCTATAAGTCAATCCACTACGTGTAGTAAGACGATCAAGATGCAGTTCCATTCTTTCTGAATATCCAATAAATGAACTAGAGGGTAGTGAAATGAATGGCTGGTAAATAGTGAGCAGAGTTAGCGTGAATGAAATAACAAACACCTTAACTTTTCGTATCTTCATGGCGCGATAGGGCAAAGAAGCCAAAAGCCAAAAAGTTCGACGAACCGAACTGATTAAAAAAGCAATGCTAACCAAGACCATTACAAGGCCATGTACTACACCTTTCGTTAACGTTGTTAGCATTGCATCACCTTATTCCTTAGAGTTTGTGCTTGCCATGTTGATTGCATCATTAATCGTAATGTCGATTAATCTTTGATTGTGATTAAAAACAAAATCAATAGCATGCTTGTTCTCTTCAAATGTACTTTTCTTTAAGTAGCGGTACTTATAAATCGTTCTTGAGTCGGGATAGATAATTTCTTGCGGATACCCGAACACTTGCTTAACTGTTTCCATGGTACTAATTCCAACAGTCAGACGTTCAAGTTTTGCGTAGTTAATTGGCTTTCCAACTTCTAGATTGGTACAGCCAACCATCAAAAAAAACGCACAAAAAACGGTTAATTTTCGAACTGTTATTGCAATCATATATGTATATCCTTTATAGCGCAAGTTTGTGTTTTTGCATTTTTTTAAAAAACGATTACGGGTAGTAGCAGTATACTTCTGCAATACCTTGAGCGGCATAGTCGGGTATGACATTACCAGTTGTTGGGCTGTGTGTTTCAAACCTGATTCGCCAAGTAGAAGTTGATTCATCAGCGGATACATAATTATAGTTTCTGTGCAGCCTTGGATACCCATTAGAATCGAGTAAGAAGCTTGTCCATCGTGTAGGTGTAACCAACAGTCTAGCCAATCCTGTGTCAGCACATGACGGCTTGGGTATGATGTTGTAATGTTCAACAAGTCTAGAGCCTTGCATCGAAAACTTTGGCATTAAATCACTAATTGATCTGTTACCGAGTGCTGTCAAAACGATGTCGTTTAGTCTCGTTGTGCCAGAAGTTGATAAATCGATGAAATAACTAGTGTCAGCATTGTTATATATCGCATTATCTACACCAATACTGCCGTTGCCGATATTTACTGCATCACCCGTCGCGCCTATTGATAACTCGCCAGCAATCGTATTTTGAACGTTTGGGTTAGTTTGGGTGAAGTAATCAAGCGCCACATTATCAATGTTAACGTTGCCTAATTGAGCACCAGTTGCATCAATAAAAGTTGAAGATAAGAGGTTGATCGTAGCTTGAGGTGAAGTGAGTGTTTGAGTCTGCACGTTCTCTAATTGGCTGTTACCATCCATGTCAATGAAGTGAGTAGTAGATATGGTGTCAGTACCTCTATCATAATCAGCAAATCGTTCTGCACTAACCGTTTCAACCCCCTCAATACTTGCTCCGTCCAAATAACGTTGTGTTCCGTGAGCTTCCACTAGGCCATCGGCTCTTAGAAATGGTGTGCTAGCAACATTTAGCCCAACATCAGCAGAAATTACAGCGGTCACTTGATCGACAAGAAACATTGTGTTGGTAGCGCCTTGACTCGTAAACATGACTTTTGGTTCGGCTCTGTTTGCGATCTTCAAGGCTAAGAAGAGGTCAATGTCTCCATTACGTCTCATACCAATGTTGTTGTCACTCTCTTGGACAATTGAAACTCTAGTGTTGATATTTACTCCATCGTTACTCACAACAAAACGATAAATAGTATCTTCACCCAAATTAGGTCTATCAAGAGCGCTACAGTGTATGAAATTCAATGGAGCTGTAGCAGTTGCGCTACACGTAGTTTCTTTCAGCCAATCTAGTCCAGTATGAACAGCTCCATCTTCGAATGGAGCGCCAGCAGTATTCCACTGTGCTAGTGGTGAGGCTAAAGCAGGAGGATTGCCCCCACTGCTTTGATAACGAACCACACCATTAACCACGGTTGCTAATCTTTCACTTTGCAAACTAATGGATTCATTCCAATTTTCAGCAACGGTCTTCTGAGCCCATAAATTCAAAAGATACCCTGTTATGACTGTTGCCAATAAAGCGCCAATGAGAACATTGCCATTCTGCTTACTTCGTCTTGAATCCATATTCGCTTACCTTAGTTAGAAATGAAGACTAGGTTTGTTGTCGTACCAGCAGCGGCACATTGAGTAGTAACAGCTGGCATTGTCGCAACGCGAGTAGTACCAACACGGATTTCTAGAGCTCGCTCAAACAAGCCTTGTACAATGTCTTGGCAAAGAGTGTTCGTCACTTCTGACATAGTGATTTGAGCGTACTGATCAACACCAGATAAAACACGACCGTTAATTAACGTTGCGGAGTCCACAGAGGTAAACGTAAGACCGTTGGTTGAGAATGGCGTAACAAATTCGTCAGCCGTTACGGATTTGTCGTCTTCAAGAACAATTTCATTTGAGTTGTATACCACCTGATTACTTAAGCCATCATACGTACCATAAGTTTCTTTTAAAGCTGGTAAATTATCGAAAGCTTTGTTTACCATGGCTACAGCAGTTCTTGTTTTATTTCCCTCTTCCCAGTTAGCGTACATGCCGTAAATTACAGCTAAACCAATACTACCCATAACTACAACGAGAATTGCACCAACAATTGATACACCCTTTTGCTTATTACGGGTAGATTTCATTTTTAAGTTACGACGATTAGTTGAGTGTTTCATACATTAGTCCTTTAAATTTAAAGTATATTGATTTGAAAAAATGATTGATTCTATTTTGATAAGTACTCACCTACAGTAAATAGCCCTCCAATAAACAAACCTAAGTACATAACAAGTACGACCATACCTGTTACGTTAATTCCTATGGCTAAAGCTTTCATTTTTAGCCCCTCATGATTTTTAATCTCGGTTGATATTCCTACCATGTGCTTGCTTGGGTCTTTTGCATCTAAATAGACCTTAAGTAAAAACTGGGTATCAACACTGAATAGATTTGTATTTAAAGACTGACTTATTGCACCAGTTAGTTCAAACGTCTCTTTTATATTCTTCACTTCGTAAGATAAAAAGGGACTTGCTTTTTTAACCATTACCGAAAGAACTGCGTCTAAGCTTTGTCCAGCTTTGGTTAAAGTAGCCAGAGTTTGCAAGAAAGCTACTGATGAGTTGGCTCGATAGCTTTTAAAGGGGATTCCAAATATTGGGATTAACTCTATGACAGCTCTTGGAGTCCCTTTTAGTCGACTAATCGTTGTTAGGTAGAATATTCCTAGAGAAATTAAAGTAGGAATAATAACCACTTGATTAGCTAGTACCGACTCATTAAATGAGTTGAGTGCTAATAGTATTCCCTCTAATTCGTGTCCATTATTCCTAACTAATCTAACCTGTGGTACTACGACTTTAGGATGCATCCAGTTTATCATCGCGAAAATTGCCGACATGTAAAAAACGGGAGAGGCCGCAGCAGAAAGTATAAGGGTCATGTTGGTTGATTGTGAATTATAGTTGTCAATGATCATCCTGATACCCTGTTGGCTTGTCGGGGCAGATTCTAGGATCATTATGTCTATCTCTGAGAGGTAGGGTGATAAGACATTGGCCAGAGTTGGGTCTTGAGTGTCTGAGTTCCAAATTCTTAAAACATTCAAATAGAATCGCTTTAACCCATTCTTTTTACCTTTAGGATAGTGAGAGTTAACTTTGTCTGATAATAGTTCAATGGAGCTCGCAATATCTTTACCTTGTTCTATTTTTGTCAGCAACATAGTTAGATAGTTAATAACTACTTTTTTTGAAACGAAAAACGCTTGAAATTTAAAGAATATCGATGATGTATCTAATTTCTTATATTTCTGGTCATCATACTGTGTATCTTCAAGGCTCAATGAGTTTTTTAGAAAAACTTCTAGCTTTTGAATGCTATCTGAAATAGTAATATTAAATTTAGGCATAAATTACCTTTGGGTGCGGTATATTCATTTCTTGTCTTAAGTAATATGTATCGTATAAATCGCCAATTTCATTCAGTACATCGGCACAGTCTACATATCCATTGAAAATAGCAGTGAGCGCACAATCAATTTTTGTGAAATTATTATCACTTAACCAGACGCGCTTACTTTCAAACTTTAAACCTTTTGATAGCGGTTCTAGAATTTGAGGTGATACGTTAACGACCTCTGCGATTAATTGTCTCCCAATTAGACCATGGCGACATTTTGGGTTTGTACACGTATTCGAATTACTAGTATTTCTAAATCTAAGTTCTGATACTCGATGACCCATACCCATCTGGCATAATTGTTCAATTGCAAGCATCTGTTTTTCATTAATACTTGGTTCAGAATAAATATCCGTTGAACAATCAGGACAAATCTTCTTAAGCAACTTTTGTGAAATAACACTACCCAAAACCTCACCTGATGAGAGTGTGTTGTGATTACAACCAAGACCCACTAATCTCTCAAATACATCAAAAGGACTTTCACAGTGAAGTGTTCCAAAAACTTTATGACCCGTTTGAGATAATGTTTGTGCAGATTCAGCACTCATTCGGTCACGAATCTCAGCAAGTGCAAGAGTATTCGGATCGGCTCGCATGAAGTATGAGATCAAATCATCAGCTAAGCTTTTGCCATTATCATCTTGGTTAATGTTGAACTGTGTAACCCCTTTCAGTTGTCGTTCAATCGGGTTTTCCATCGAGTAGATAGATTCTGTATCGTTCGTTTCCTCGTTGATCAACATTAGGTAGTTTTGTTGAGAGACGGATTTTCCTGAGTTAGTCTCACCAATGGTTAATACCATCCCCTTTCCACGTAGGGCGGCTTTAATTCGAGATGGCTGGTCAAACATAAAGCCAAGCTCTTCGAATGGGATTCTCTTTGCGTGTTCATTTTGATCGCCAAGAACCCTCATAACCATGTGGTAGCATTTTTCTACATTGATTGTTGGGTGCGTTGTTATTCGTACACCTAACCGCTTATTTTCAAGATTTCGATACATAACAGCATCGGCTTGTTCGTAGTCTTTAAATTCTTCACTTTTGATTGCACCATCTTTAGCGGCCATGGAGCTGTATAGAACTGAAACCATCGAGTGCAATTCCTCTTGGTTTCTATCACCACCGTAAACCTCCAACTCACCATTAATTCGAAACTTTATTTTCGATTCACTACGGTCACACGTAACGTGAATATCAGATGCCCCCATATGCTCTGCATCCAACAACATTGTTTCAACTTCTTTCTCTCTAGAGTTGTCTGTCTTAGAGTTTTCCGAGTTTACACTCAGTTTTTTCATGTTTTTGATTATGTCTTTGGAGACATAATGGGGTCTTAAAGTATTACAAAGGCTTGCTAGTTCAGGTTGTCGATTTAAGGTATTTCTAGTCGCAGTCAGGAATAGGTCTATTGGTGTACCATTCGAGTTTTTTAACTCATTGTTAACCAGTGCGTGAGCTGTCTTGCCTTTTTCGCCCTCACTGATTAAAACAATGTATTTCTCATTGCTGTCTAAACTCATACCGACGTCTTTTGCCGTCAGTACGCTCATGACTGTGCCAAATTGACTTGTGTCTGTAACAGTTTCGCGATTACTCATACCCGAACTCATATTTGAACCTACTTGCTCAATGAATCGAATGGAGTAGGGGAGGTGTTCATTGTCGGGTAGTTAACATCGAGAAAAGTAGAATTTGTAGAATCGCCACCTTGATTTTGCAGCTCTACATCAAGCTCTCCCATGACAATGCTTTTCGCATACTCTCTTGTTACTTCGTTAGCAAATTCAATCTCATTCAAGACTTCTGTAGGCGATTGGAGAATTAGAGTCTGTCGTCTATTAGTCTTTGTGTTAAGTACAATTACGTCGTTATCTACGACGTCTATAATACGGTAGTTACCAAATGGCCTTTTAGATGAAATTGCGTCTTTTACATTCACATCCTTTCTGATCTTCCCGTTTACAATAAAGCTAGCTTGAATGAAATTGCCGACTTCAAAGTATTCAGACATGTACATACCGCTATCATTGGTCGCGATAAGTTCACGCATTCGCTTTATTCTGTCACCTTGTTGGTTTTGCAACTCTGAGACTTTGATTGAAGCTTGATCAGCAGCGACCTCTTCCTCAGTGAATTCAGGCACTTCAATTTTTGGTGGGTTGATAAGGTTAGCAAGTTCAGCATTTGCTTTATACAATGCGATGAGTTCTTGAATTTCTTCAAGTTGCTTCGCTTTAGACATTTCCGATTGCATAATTTCTAACTGTTTTTGTTCGAACTCTTTTACAGTCAACATTTCCGCTGAAATCGGTGAGGAACTTAGGATGAACAGCCCAGCTAGTAATAATTTAGATGCGATATTATTTTCTTTCATGAATGATTGCCTCAATTACAGTGTTGCTCGTTTCAGGGTCGTATTTGACTGATTCCAACATCAAGTTTGTTTCATGAACTAGCAATTCACTTACTTGTGAAATAACACTGGTATTTTTCCCAGAAACGATAAGTCGATGTGCTTTGAAGTTCGATATCCAACTGTTTTCATTAACAGTAACTGGTGTGTCTGTCTCGCTAGATTCAGGTTCATATCTCTCTTTAAGTTCAAGATATCGTTCACTTAATAGTGTTGGTGGGATAATCTTCTCTTGGCGAATTGACCAAGAATCAATGACCTTTGAATGCTGCGCAAATTGAAGCTTTGATATGACGTCAAGTATCGATGACTTGTTTTGCTTTGCTTTCCATTTTTTAGGATCAAGCTCGATAGATACTTTCGTTGTGTTGACAGCTGAATTGCCATCTAACCTAGAAGCTGCGTTAGGGTAGAAACCAACTAAGTCATTGACTGTAAATAAGTCATTTTCTCGAACGAGCGACTGGCTATAGTTAGCCGTAAGAACGTAATCTTTTGGGTCTAATTGCATGACAACTTGGATGTGTTTCGTCTTCCACCCATTAACTTCAACTAACGTGTTACGTATTTTCTCACCAGCCTGAGTAAAAACATTTTGCCCTGATGCAAGGTCAAAGGCTCGAATCCACTCGACTTCATTGTTTAGCCTCTCTTGTTTTAACAATCTGTACTGGTCGATTTGGTCTGGTTGAGGTGAGTTATTAGCTTTTTTGTCAAGAGCGGCAGATAACTGGTCAGCCCTTATTCTCGCTGCCTCGGCTCTTTTGGCGTTGGCTAACGCCTCTGCTTCGAGAGAAGATTGATGCCAGTTGTATCCCCACAAGAGGATTGAACCTATCGTAAACCCTGCGGCTACAAGTAATATGCTTCGATTTTTCGACCCATACTTTTCAATGTTTTTTAGAAAAATTGGGGTAGCTTTCGAGTCGTCAGATATTAGAGAACTAAGGTGGATCTCTTCATTCTGAACAGTGATGTCATATGCTGAGTCACTTTTGAGGTTGTCGAAGTGACTGATAATGAAATTAAATCCAGCAACTATTTCCTCATTGACATCTGTATTACATGCATGAACCGTTATTGGGATAGCCTGTGCAAAATTGACATCATTCAATTTGTATAAAATGGTTTCTATCTGGTCGCTGAATAGTTCTTCGCCATCTTTCTTAATTTCAACAGTAGAATCGATTTTAATCGCGAGCCCAACCGTACCAAGAACATAGTAAATATTTTCTTTCAGATGGAAGATGTAGACATTTACATTCCCACTGATTCTTAAGTCAGGTCGCTTATTTTTAATTGCTGTTTTTGTTTCGATTGCTAGAGACTTACAGTTAGTCTCGTTAAGTGTTTGACGGGGGTCGCTCAATGCACCCACTTGTACATTGGAATTGCCGTTTTTCTCAATCACACCTTTCTTTGAAAACTCAAATATAGGTTTGAACGCAGCTGTATACTGGGACTGATTTCTTACATCCGTAGCAACAGACCACTGCATGTCTGTCATTACTGGGAACTGTGTATAATCAAATCTGAATCTTATTGACTTCATATCAGCGACCCATAATGTCAGCTCTAACCATGACGATTAAAGCAGCTTTGTAACGCTTCTTAGTATTACCGCCACCTGTCCACCAAGGCATTTGTTCAGCTAAAGAAGTGATTTGAGCTGACGATAGATCACGTTCGTAAGCATTAAGTACAACGGTTTCACCTGAACGAATAGGGATGCCTGTAATAGTGCCGTGTTGCCCCGTCTCTTCTAGCTGAACCATGTTTTCTTCATCACCAAAGGCGCTGATATTGTTAATTGCTTTTGTGTTTAGTATTAACTCCATATCAATGCTGCCTGTACTTGTCAGGCGTGGTCTTGATGATAAGTTGAAACCTTCATTGATTAACTTAGTGGTTGTGCTTTCTTGAGAGAAGCCGTTTGAGTCTATTGTCACTTCTCGGCCAGCAACAATTGCTTGGTTGTTTGAGCTAACGAGTTGAGTCGGGATGTTGTTTTTGGTTTTAACTGTGTTGGTGATTCTTGAAAAAACACTTGAGTTTTCATTCAGGAATTTCAACATGGCTGTTGAACCATCGAACTTGCCGCCAATCTTTTTAGCGGTTAGGCCACCTAATCCAGATTCAGAAACAACTTTCGGTACTAGAGCATCGACAGCCCAATTTGCATCTTCGAACGCGATAGTCCAATCGATATTTTTCTCATCATTAACTTCGTAGATAATCTCGTAAATGTCTGTCTTGATGTTGTACGGAGTTAGAGCACGGTAGTTGAAATCTTCAATAAAGTACTTGGCGCGTTTAACGTTGCTTGGCGTGTCTTTGATTGTTACCGTTCGGTCAAACCTGTTCAGGGCTATGCTGCCATCAACACTTAGGTATTGACCAAGTTGATTTTCAAGTTGAGTTAATGGGTTAGACTGCTCAGATGAGGTAGATAATGAAAAGTCTGCGCTACCAGTATCTGAGTTTGATTGTGATGCTTGACTTGATGCGATCGCGTAACTAGCTTCTGATACATCGATTTGGAATGTTTCTTTTACGAAGTAGTTTAAGGTAATTCGACCCTCTTCATATCCCCACCATAAACCAGTGGATGCCGAGATCAGGTCAAGCATGTTTCTTAAAGTTGTGTCTTTAAAATTTAAGCTAAGTTCAGCTCCATACTTACCCGTATCTTTTTCAGCAATTGCCTCTGAGTCGATATTTTGTATTGGCAAGATTCCAGCGATATCGTCTGCACTGCCAGAATCCGATTCTTCATCAGATTCATCACCAATTGAAGCTTGTTGAATTAGGTACTCATGAGCGTCACGTTCAACAGCCACAATCACACCAAATTGTTGAAACTTTCGATTTATCTTTTCTAGGACACTGTCTAAAGGTTCTTTTTCAAGATTTCCAATTGATACTGGCATGTCGAAAATTGGAGGAACGGCCACATCTTCTTTGATTTCAAATGGACTACCAAGAACATAAATGTCGTCACTTTCATCCATGTGCGAACGGTCTAGTTCAAACTGTTGATTAACCATCTCTCTTAAGCGTTCTTGCTCAATTTTAAGTTGATCAATTTCTTTTAGTTCGCTTTGGTTGTCATTGCTCGAACAACCAACAACTAGCGCACTTAATATTGCGATACTTAGCTTGCTAATCTTCATTTGGTTTTTGCTCCTTTACGAGTAATGATTGCGACCTTATTGCCGTACTTAAATTCGACATGTAAAGGAATGTCTTCGTCCTTTGTGAGACGAATTAAGCGCTCGACCACGCCACCTTTTCCAGCAAATCGTGTCTTTAGCACTACTGGCGCAACGGTATCGTAATCAGTTTTTTTTGTGTCCCAGACAACAGTCCATTTGGCCATTTTTGCAAAAGCTTCTATATTCCCACGCATTGATTTAGACGTAGAGACATGCCAAGTCGTGTAAGGGGAGTTTCGGCTAACAGTGGAATCAACTTGGTACTGCATTGTGTTTCGAACAAAGACAGTTTGGGCTTTTGGGGAAACTGTAATTTCTAAATGGGGGTTATTTACGGCAATGTGGTTAAGAATCGATTGCCAATCTTTGCCTTGCACAGCATTGATTGTTTCGTTATCTAAACCGTCTGGGGCTGTGTATTTCCAGTGTGGGGGCAAAATCGCGCTAACGAATTCATTTAGGTTAACAACGGCACTTTTTTGCTTTGCCTCTCCAAGCTCAGTTATTTGGTCTGTTTGACTTGGATCGATTACTTGTTTCATGTTCTGAGCATCGGCAGAAACAATAATTAGGTTTGAGGGTGCGCCATCACGCAATTCGTTTTCCAATATCTGAACTTGCGTTTCATGAACGCTAGTTTGTAAAGCCAACGATTCTCTTTGTACTGCCGCTTGAGTGTTAAAGAATTGACTTTCAAGAGCTCGTTGTTTTTCTAAAAAATCTTGCTCTTGCTGAACACCCATTTGTAAAAGTTCTGCTTCTCTTACCATGGCATCTGATTGATTAGATAGACGCTGGTCTTCTAATGAAGCTCTTGCCATCATTATTTGATTTGCTTGACGGTCGTTAGCTTGGCGAGTTTGTTCGTTCAGAAATGCTTGCGCTTCCAAGTTTGACTGCTTTACGTCAGTGCGAGCTTGTTGCTCTTTTTGGAAGTTGATGATCTCAGCTGCATAAAATTCGTTTAAGTCATTTTGCTGATGGATAGCCACAGTCATTTCTCTGTAACTGTCTAGCTGAGCCTGACTTAATTTTTGGTCATACGTTGGTTGAAGAGAGTCATATGAAATGTACACATCAGCATATGAGCTACTTGTGGCAAGTGTAGTTAGCAAACACGACGTTGCTAAGGTTAGCTTTCTATAAATCCGTTTCATCATACAGTTCCATATTTCGATATAATCGTAAGTGTATTATAAAACAACTTGATTAATCAAGCCGCCTCATCGATTGTTTTTTAGTCTTGCGTACATTGTTTTACCTTTGAGCTTCGCCCATGCCTTTTTAATGATCGTTGATGTCCTGATGTTCAATAATCCAAGTACAGCCATCAATACTAAAAAGGCAAGGTAAATTTGAAATCGTTCGACACTAGGGAAGAACCCTAATGGAACAAGTGGAATAACAGCTGGGTAATCAACGATGAATATCTTCGCTGATTTATTTTCATGATGAGAGTCTGACATTAGTTTACGCACTCCATTTGATGATCTAGTGGTAGGAAATCAACGAAGTCATCATATGTTTCTCTTGTTATTAATCCGTCAGCAAGTAATTGCATCCCCTGAGCGCGGAATGAGGCTTTCCTTTCCGATAAGATCAAACTCGTTATGCGGTGTACTTGCTGAATGTTTTTTGCTGCTAAAAGCCTAGAACGGGCTTCTTGATCCACAATTAGTATTTCTCTTACCGCTATTAGGCCACCACCTTTTCTGTCTAGTAGTTGTTGTGCGCAAAATAATTGCCCCTCATTAATCAACGAGAATAACTGATACTCGCGCTCATCAGCATCAAACATCTGATAGACTCTTGGGAATACACCAGCAACATCGTTTGCGTGTGTAGTTGAAGAAACACGATGGCCAGTGTTAGACAAGGATAGGGCTGACTTGAATGACTCTTTTTCTGTCATTTCACCAATGGTTATCCAGTCAGCTGCTTTACGCATGGTCAGAGCGTTTGCAAGTTCATAAGTTTTTAGATCCCCCCCAGTACTACTATTGGCCGCAATTTCTGAGTGCTTAATAGTATTTGATGGGTGCATTTCGATGTTGTTGAAAGAAAATTCTGGTGGGCGAGCAAATTCGAGAATTCGCATGTGTGATGGTTGCTCAAGAATGTAGCGTATCAATGAGGCCAGAGTAGAGGTTTTACCCGTACCAGTTGAGCCAATCATAAGAATCAGCCCTTGGGGAATTTTACGGACAAGTGTGAGTAGTTCTTCTGGAATGCCAATCTCTTCGTGGTGAGGGGCTTTATCTTTAATTGGTCTAATTGCGATGTCTAGACCTGATTGGCCGTTGTCCGAGATCTGGTGCATGCTGTATCGGCAATGCATTAGCTCATTTTCGTTATCACTGCGACTCATTGTAAATCTGCCGCCAGATTCGAAACCAGCTTGAGTCAAGCTTACTTCATTCTCAGATGACAGTTGAACACCAAGCATTCGCACTTCATCAGTGGTGAGTTTTCGGTTGGATGCAATTAATCGGAAATTATCTTTACGGACACGAATGTAATCATCGTAAGCAAGGTATATGTCTCGGTATCCAAGATTTACGCTTTCTTCAAGTATGTATTTAAACAAGTCATCTGCAATAGTCGTGATGTTAAATACTTTTTCTGCGAACCCATCATCTAAAGAGATTGTCATTATCTATGCTCTCTTGAGTGTCCAAAAATTCTTGAGTTGCGATAATCTTTTGGGCTTCGGTTATATCTTGGATTGATAAAGTCCCATTGATAACTGCATCTCTAACGACTGAGCGTGAGTCTTCATTGGATTGAGTTTCAACCATATCCCAATTGCCAATGTATGGGTTGAATGTTGATTGTGAATTGATCCTTACTACCGTAGGGTTAAGTCTTAATTCTTCTCGTTGTTCACCATCCATGGTGAAGACATCGTGTTCAACTGGCCTTGTTTCAATAGCAAGTGTTGCTTCTTCAATGATATTCAATTCAACAGCAGTCCAGTAGCGTGTCATGCCTCGTAGGTCAGCAAATAGAGCTTGCCAGCGACTAAGAACCTCGCGAAACCCAGCCTTAAGACCTCGCTCCCAACCTGTATCAACATTTTCTTTCCAGATTTTCTTTTCAACGTCGGTTTTCGGTAAAAAATTCGGAGGTATAGGTGCTAGATCTAGTTTTTGTGGCTTAAAGAGGTAATCACGCCAGTTTGGGCGAGATGGGCTGAGGTAGGGGTATTTGATAATTTGATAAGCTTTATCGTGAAGAGCGATGATGTTGGTGTCTATTAGTTCTGTTCCTGCATCGGCTTCATCTACGATACCACCGACTAAGAACATACCTTTCGCTGTCCCAGATTGAACCAGTGAACTAATGTCATCAAAGCTAAGTGATATGTCATAGAATCTTTCTTTTGATTTAATTTTTCGTTTTTGGTCTTCGAGTACGGATGCAAAGGCATGGTTATAACCATGCCTTTGAGCTCTATCTGCAAGCGTGTTATACCATGCCTCTTTTTCATCGAGTTCATTTTGGTATTGAGCATTACTAGAATTGATGTCCATTAATTGCTCTTTCGTCATTGGCGAAGAGAATGACATACATGAGAACGTCACTGCCAGAGGGAGCACTGTGTATAGATAAGATAATCTCATGTTGTTCACCGTGTTATTGTCTTATATTCGATGAGCATTGATTTGAAATTGGGATCTATTCGAAGATCCATGACGTGACCCGCGTCGGCTTTAATTTGCTCTAAGGCTATTCTTAGTGGTTGATTGTCTAGGTCTATGGTTACTGGCACACCGAGGGCTGGTTTTCGCCCCGTCTCATACACAGAGTTGATGTCCCAACCAAGCAGGACAGCTATCGCTTGTGATACAACTTTTATGTCGCACCCCTCACAAAGTATTGTCCTTTTCGTTTCTAAACCACTGAAAATAGCACCGTTGGGTGACGGTACAGGCTGTGATGAATTTGCTAGAGCGTTTTGCTTAGCAGATCTCACATTGGCTAAGTGCCTTTGTTCATCAAGGTATTGCCGAGCTAAATCTTGTATTTCAGTATCAACGTAATGTGGAAGTTCACTTGCAGCTGGGGCATTGTTATTTACGCTTTTTGAAGAGCAACCACTTAAGGCAAGAGTGAGTGTGAATGCTGCCAGAATTCGTGTCGCAAATTTAGTCTGACCGTCCATGCTATCCATCCATATCCGTTATACTGTTCATATCGAATGTAAATTATAAATAAATTTTAGAAAGCTGCAACATATCATTTTTATTTATAAAGAATGGTTGTTAATCGATGAAATCTATATCTGTTGCTTATAGTATAGAGTACTGCGGCTTTTTTTGAGACATCACGCATAAAAAACAACCTGCATAGGCAATCGATAGGTAATGGCTGTTAGATTTGAGCATATATATATATCGTTTATCACATTAATATAACAAAGCTAGGGTTTGCCGATGAGTATGGATGCGACTAAGGTCTTTTATACTAAGATAGGGAAAGTTATTTCAGAGAGCGAAGTAATTGGTCTGTATCTAAGTGAAATATACCCAGATTTTAGTAAGAAGTTTTTCGCTCAAGTCTATTCCCTTGAAGAGCTAAGACTGATTCACGCTACTGTTCATAACTTTACTTCCTCTACTTTTCAGAATCTCCTTATCGCGATCAGACTTAACGGTGGTTCATCTGAGTTGGCTAATAAACTCAGTGTTGATCCTAAGTTCATTACGGATATATTAGCAAACACTTCTAAAGAATCGGTGGATTCTTTGTGCTCTCAAATTCAAGAAGCCAATCTAGTCAGTGGTTCGTTTTTTCAAAAAAAGCGTCAGTTTTACACTGAATCAATCATCGCTCGATTTAGACGTTCAAATCTAACCAAAATCCTCGCTACAGCCACTGACTTCCAAGCCGTCGTTAATATCCTTTCGAACGAGTTATCACCCTCAGAAAAAGTGCTCATTGACATCCAAGAGGGGCGAGTTAATGGACGCTCATCATGGGCATGTAGGAAGATTGAAACGAAGTTAAAGTTACCCAATGGAACACTTGATAAGAAATTCTAAACTTAGCATGAAAAAAAGCCGCTCTGATTAGCGGCTTTTTTTATATCTCGACTGTGGCCAGAGAATCGATGAACTCAAGTATGACGTCCTCATTCGTGAGTGGCCTTGCTTCAAACTTACTGTCTTTTAAACGTTTGTTTAAGTCATCTAAAGCGCTTCCTCTTGGAAACCTCTTACCAAGTCTTAGATACGCATCTCTTTCACCAAAACGTATTTTTGCTTGCGACTTTATGACCTCATCAACTGCATCAGAACTGAAATTCCAAAGATACGAGGGGGTGATGTAGTTTCTAAGAATTTGCACTACGCAACCTTTAATTTTCTTGAAACGACCAATATACAAAATGTTTCGACCAAACGAATCGCTAGACCCCACCAAGCGTTGTGCGTTGCTAATAAATGAATCAGATAATTTATAGGCTTTGGCTAGGTAATCAGCTGATTTTTGTTCTAGCTCAAGCACGTATAAGTTGCTACAAAGGCGAAGCATTTCAGGTGGTAAATGTTGAGGACTTTGGCTAGAGACAGTAATACACATATTGTACTTACGAGCGATGAGAGCTGAATTGTCTAGAATGGCATCCATTTCATCAGATTTCATCTGCTTATACTCATCAGAGAAACTATGCTTTTTATCACGAAAATCGGTTTCTAAGATCTTGTAGTACATCTCTTTGTAGTCATCAGGAACAAGCTTCATAAAGTCTTCTGGCTCGCGCCAAAAGTTTTTTTCTGCAATGTACTTGCCCAGCATTCCGAACATTCTTTTTGTGTTCACGGTTTCAGGGTCAGACCCAGTGCCAGCGACACCTTTTAGATTGACACCAATGATTCTTGCTTGGGATATATCTATTTGGGATGCGCCTTTAAATATAAATGGATACCGGTTCATTAGAGTCTGGATTGATGTTCTGATGTATTGAACTAATGGGTCATTAGAATTGGTTTTGTAAACTTCATATGTGGTCTTTATCGCAGTCGATTTGTTACAAATATCAGGGATCATTTCTAGGGTAGGGCTTCCTTGCCTATGACAAAAGCGAGCGTGCTTAAAGTATTGACGACCAAGCTTGAATAACTTATCTCTAATCAAAAACCACGTCTTTCGTTTAGTGTCTGGAATGTCAATTTCAGCACTCTCAAGCAGTTCATTAATTTCGGCTTGTAGTCTTCGCTCGTTGTTTACAGGATTTGCAATTCTAGAGGTGTATAGCTTAGGCATGCTACGTGACTCTTTGAATAGCTCTCGTAAAATGTCATCAACAACAGCTGAAAGCTTTGCATGAACACTTTCTTTACTTGTCCCGTTTACGATTCGACATATAAAAGCAGAGGCAAAAGACAACTCTTGATCTTCAAGTTGGTCTAAGCCAAATTGAGGCTCAAGGATATTAATCATACTACCCTTTGTATTGTGAAAATTAAGCAACTCAATTTTGTATTGCTGGTCATCAGGCAACCATGAACGTACAGAGCTTAAGTAGTTACAGACACCTGAACCAAAGTCTAAATAGGACATTAACGGTAATTCGGTGTTGCCCTTACCGAACAGAAAAGTATTGTTGAAAACAGCACTAAACACCGTTTTACCACTACCCATACCACCCACAATTGCGTTTAGTGAGTAATGCTGTTCAGGAGACGTAGGATCAATAGGGAATAGTCGACCATCTAATGAAGACATACAGAGGCCACCAGATTTCATCGGTGATGTTGGCCTTGTCAATGGAGACGTCTTAATATGCTTCTCAATGGGTTGAACGCAAACTCTAGCCGATTGGGTTCTTGAGAATGCTGGTAATGACGCTGAGTAAGCTTGAAATTCATCAGTAGCGCTTTGAACGGTTGGAGAGCCCCACGCCCCTAGAGCTTGAGTAATTTCCTTTTTGTATGCTTTGGTTTGTTCAATGGTCGATCCCCACGTTGTGATGGCCATAGTTCCACCTAGCAATGTACCAGAATCTTTTTCCACATAATTGATAAGTTCAGTCAAAGCGTTATTGATATTTTTGCTTTGTTTGCTGAACATTAGAAAGGGCATCCAAGTTTTACGCGAACTCAGTCTAGCTGCAATGTTCTCTGTGCCACATTCAAATTCGAATGTACATCTCAAAGGGATATGTGGTGACATACGAGCGAGTAGCTTGCTAAAGGGTAAGGCGTCAATGCTAAAGGTATCTCTATCAATTGAAGCAAATAGCATTGAGTTTGATTCGACCAGAGTAGAGTCTTGGTCTGACTTTTTCTTATTATTTGTAACGAGTTGGTATGCTAACGGTGGGTAGGTAACAAAATCATCATCATTATCTGACAATGTAAAATCACAGTCATCACCAATAGATTTTGCTCTCCAACCTGTTTGTTCGAGAGAAATTAATTCTTCTTCTTCTTTAATTATTTGTAGGTAACGATCTGCTGAAAGTATGTCCACACTAATGCTGTCTGAGATCGCCATCTTTACACTTTGACAAAAAGCGTTATGCGCCTGAACGATGTTTAACGATTCAATGAAGTTGTTTTGCATCAACTTAGGAGCATCACCTAAAACAAAGTTCTCACCGAGAAACTTCGGGTTATTCACCGAGTCTCTATTGCTAACTGTTGGCTCTGTTTTTACGTACATAATTGTTCTTTCATAAGAACAGTTCTTATTCAGATCTTCTTTCTGTTTTTCGAAAAAATGCGCAGCTTCAAAGCCAAGTGTTCCAATTGAATTCAGCGTTGAATGAAATATGTCATCCAATGTTTCTTTGTTCCGACCGCGATCCCGAATGTACGTAAGTCCGACCTTGTGATGAGCTGGTCTTAGAACGGCTCTAAGGTCAATGGCAAGATCGTTTAAGTAGTTTTTCTCTGTAAACTCAGTTAAAAATCGATTCATGCCTATGACTTCGAATGCGGTTATACATCCACCATCCGTAGTGATCACAGTATTTGGGCATATCATAGACTTAGTCATTAATTGACAATGCCCCAATGCATGGTGAGTTAAACCATCACTTAACAAGTTACTGATTGCAGTAAGAGACGGAATATTAATGCCAGCAAACTTACCCATAGTTCCCCCTTATACTAAAATCTTAACGTTATTGGCTTGCTTTCATTATCGCTTCTACTTTTTAAATCAACTGGGTGGGAGCTGCTAGAGGTGTTGCTGTGCAGATCTTTATTAGTAGTGTTCTGCTTATTCTCAACCTCCATTTTATCAATCATTGTACGTACACCGCTGATTTGGTCGTCAACACTGAAAGTATTCAACTGTTCTAATTCAACGACACGAAGATTATTAACGATGCCGCCATCTGGAAACATTTTGATTAGCTTTAAAACCCAATCTTTTTTCGCAAGGGTACGTGTGTGCTCAAGATAATCAGCCGCTTGAAATTGGTCAGAAATACTCATTTTCATGTCTCCTATTTGACAATACTCAATTGGGGGATTAAATCTTGCTCCAAGATTTTCAGTTTTAGAGCTTCGGTGTATTCAGGGTTCGATTTCTCAGTAAAGAACCTCAATACACCTGTTGAATATCCGCATATAGAAAATTGCTCATCAATGAATGATTTGGCTTTAATCCTACACATAATACGGTCATACGCTCGCATGTAAACGCTCAACGGGGGAGGGCAAATGTCGTTTTTATCTGAATAGCCAAGTGATGTCCAAACAATCTCATTAACCAATCCATTAACGTATGACATGAACGAGACGTCAGAGGAACTTGGTATCGCGGGGGCAATTGGCATTCTCTGACCATCTGTAACGAACATGACTCCTAACTTAATAGTTGAATAGTTCAATAGGTCTATGACTTCGGGTATACATGCCCAGTTGCGAATTTCTGAGTGTTGTACTGTTTGGCCTAATGGGTGGTGATGGTTGTACTTCTCAACAGTACTAGTTTGATTTATATGGATGAAGCCGCACTTTGTTTTTGATAGAGCAATTAACTCTGAAATTACTCTTTCAGTATTCGGTAGCAATCCACTTTCAGTTGTTCCAATTTCAACGTCTTTAAAGGTATCTGACTCTTTATAGATATTAGAAGCTGGGAATACAAAATTGAGCAAACTTAGCGCGTAAGGGGCTCTAGGAAAGCGAGCGGAGCACACTGCTTGAACACCTTTAACACGTCTTGAACTGTTTGCTTGAATTTTTTGCATTGATTGTCCGATTGCCCGTTCAAGTTCTAGGGAAATGTTCATACCAAGCAAAGGACGTTGTTTTTGGTTTTCAGGTAATATTTTCTCATGAAGTGTCTTGAGAATAGTGAAGTCATTCGTTGCAAGGTCGATGCCGTAATCATCTTGTAGTTTTTCTGCAAGCATTTGAAATAAGGTATAGAAGACAGGCAGTTTTGCTTGTATGTCGTTGGGTAAATCTAACTCTACGGCAACAGTGCTAAGCATGACACCAAGAAACTTTGAAGACTTAATATTTGGAAACCTTTCAAGCCCCATTTTACTAAAGACGTGAGGTTTAGCGTTTGTAATGTAAATACGCTGTGCATCTAAGTTTCTTAAATTGACTTGTCGAATTTTATCAGGGTCACTACTAATGCACTCTAACCCATGATTAACGTGTCTAAAGCCTCCATTTGAAGTATTGTCATCAACCCAGATGATACCTATTTTCTGCTTCATTCGTTTACTTCCTTTGCTTGAGTTTGAAAAACTTTAGCCCTGCTAACCCATTCTCTTGGTTGTAATGGATTAGACTTACTCTCACCAACCTTAAAGATGGTTTCAGCCCAAGTTTTAATCTCTGATTCAAATCCGTCTGGGTAAAAGAACAGCTTTAAGCCACTAAATGTACCAACCGACCGTTTGTCATATTCGTCCTGAGACATAGCCAAAAATTTATCAGCGAAGTCAGCAGGGTTATCTGTTTGAAAGTTCCTAAGAACTATTGATTTCTGAGACTCGAAAGCCTGAACCAAAGAATCAACTTGAAGAATCATTGATTCGAGTTTTTGCCGCTCTGAACTACCCTCTTTCAGTAAGTCAATTGAGTATCTAAGGGTGTAACAGGTCACTAAAAGCAAGTTAAGTGATGCCTGTGATATATCGGGAGCGTAGATAATGACGCCTTTATTTTCCTTACCGACAAACCCAATATGCTCGCATAAATGACAATAGGGACAACGAAGTGAAAAATTACTTTTTACGTTATGCGTATGATCCCCATCAATGTGATGAACATGAGCACCTTTTTCCATTTCAAGTCCACATACTTCACATTGAACTTCTTGATCACTATGCAGCCGAGCGCGGTGCTCGGTTATGAACTCTTCCCTTACTTTTTGGTATTCTTCATTGTCATCTTGAAAGTTGGGGTTCTCCATGCGGCTAATGGCATGTGAGTTTCTAGTCGTCCCAATGAAAAACGTGTCTACGTCTGAATCGCTCATAAATCACCTTTTAATTGGGTAGAATGAAAGAACCGTCTCTCTTACCTGATTCTGTTTTGAGTATTTCATTTACAACTTGCACGTCAGTTTTCAACACATCGGTTGTGGCTATCTGACTGCATGCTCTTGGGGAGGTTAGGCAAAAGCCTATCAAACAAGTCAAGAAGCCGAATTTTTTTGGGATCTGTAGTTTCTCTGCATCTTTTACTAAGAACAGTCCTGATGCTACGGTAAACAGCCCAGCAACCAATAATATGACTTCACCATTTTGTAATGCCGCTCTAATCAGAGTAGCTAGTCGGTAGGCTAACCCACTGGCGTTGTTTCCATCGTCGTATGGGTTTGCATCTTGCGCCAAGGCAAAAGAAGAAAACCCAACCAAGATTAAAAAAACGATTTGGCGTACTAAGAATTTGAGCGGCATAGATTTCATCATCGACTTTTATAATTGCTACTAATTAGGAGTTTGCTCTTGTTGATCAAAATACTCACTGTACTCACTGGTTTCGTTTGTCACAAAAACATTACCCATGTTGATGACGCCACCAATACCCGTTAAACAAATTCCAATTACAATTGCCCAACCGCCAGCTGATTTAGTCTTTTGACTCGTTTGATTATTGGACATTAATATGGTGAGGAAACCACCAGCAACCACGAACAGGCCAATAACTAAAATCCAAATTTTACCTGTGTTACCTGTTGCAGTGCCGAGCGTACCTGCATCTTCCACCAGATTGAGAAGACCACGTTTATCACCTGATTCCGTACTAGCAAGCAAGGGGGAACTCATTGCCGTAGCTGCGAGAACTAAAGATGCTTGACTCACTTTTTGAATGACATTTTTGATTGTTTTCATGCTGTGTTCCTTATAAAACATGATTTTTTAGAAAAACGATTACTGACCAAGTCCAGCAATACAATATTGTTCAAAACAGGTTTCACCCGTAATGAAGTCAATTTTTTTAACTGTGCCTACGCCTTTTACATAAGAGTTAACATGTAGCTTTTCCGCCTTTTCAGAGTTGGGGTTAAATACAACAACTCTGTTTGCTTCTTTAATTGGAGTGATGACTTTCCAACCTTTTAACCAAACGGTTTCACTTTTGGTTTTAGCAATTCGCGCAGCTTCTTTCTCTTTAGCTTTACGGGCAAGCTTGGCTTCTTTTTGCTTTAGTATCTGAGCGTTCTTTTTCTTTTGGATCGCTTCGATTTCAGCCTGACTTGCTTCTTCCCTAACTGGGTCAATAAACCAGTTTTTAGATATGTTCAATCGCGGTGTACCATTGATGATTTCAAATGATTCAACCTTTAAGCGACCAACATATTTTGAGCGGAATGGTTCGTTGATGGTTAGAGTAATCGTGTTGTCGTTGCCATTACGCTTTGGTGCTTCAACAATGAACAGCTCGCCATCCTTGAGAACGTCAATGATATGAAACTCTTTTAATCGTTTCCTATGGTTAGTCACTTGGTCAGATGACCCATTTGGACGTTCTAAACGTCGCAATCGATTCACATGTTCAGTTAGAGTTTCTACTGCACTAGAAGTAATTTCTATCTCATCTTCAATGCGGTTAATCTCAGCTGATTTATTTTGAATCAAGATGGAAAGTCTTTGCGTTCGAGCATCAATCAGTTGGTTAGCGATGTCCTTAACTTGCTGTTCTGTCAGACCCTCGTTGACTGTTTGTTGTTGTGGAATAAGGACAGCAATATCGTTTAAGAACGACTCGCGATTCGCGGCCAATGAGTTAACTACCAAATCAGGCACAAAGCTTTCAATTGTAGGCTTGATTTTCTCAATAACAGCGTTGGCTATTGCGCTTTGTTGTTCAGGGCTTAACTCAGATGACTGGTTTGCTGATTCGTCCAATTGTGCTTGAACGTTTGTCGCAAACCCTTTTAAAGTGTTATCAAGTTTTAACTGGCCGTTTGACTGGTTCATATAGTTTAATGCACCAAGGCCAATCGCTGCCAAAGCGAGAATACTGACCACTATGAGGCCAATCAGAATGCCCTTACCTGTAGGTTTACTGTTACTATTCCCCGAACTTGGTTCGCTTGATAGTGGGTTGTTTTCTTCACTAGCCATACATACCTCCGTTGTTGGTTTTGCTAGTACTTGTTTGCAAATACTTTGTCGTAGCTTCTATCTGGGTTGGTTTCTGGATTGTCATCAAATAATCCCATTGGCAGATATAACGCATCAGCAAAGACGACCCCTACGGGATAGTTTTTAGGTACGGATACTGTTGAGGGAATATTCGCGTTCTTTCTTAGATCTGGAATGAACTCTTTAGCAACACTCGCTAAGCTACCTATCATTCTGTCTTTTGTGCTGTCGACTGTTGGGTTGTCGATTACAATCGTGTCACCAGTGATTGTCGTTGTAGTGGCAGTTATAAAATCAATCCAAGGAACAATGAACGCTGCACTTGCTCTAGCAGCAAATTTCTTAACGAAGTGGGTATCAACGTCATTATCGAAAAGAGGGCTGTTATCGATTGTTACGTCTACGGCATAGCCATCAATCGCTTGGACATGATCGCCCACTTGTATTTGATTGGCTTTCAAAACGATGCCATCTTGTGCATCAGTTAATTGAAAGCTCGCCCTTATTCTGGCGTTTTTTAAAGGTGCGTCTTGTAAATCTATAAACACATCCAGATTAAAGTCAGAGTTGATGGCTTCTTTGATTTGTCCAACAGCGATATCTCCCATATTGATTACTCTGACTAATTCGGGATTGTTTTCATCCTCAACGTCTGCGTTGTTAGATTGACTTGAATCTTTCATTGCTAGTTCGTCTTGAATTTTCTTTAAGTTGTCTTCTTTAACCGTTGTCACGAATTCGTTTTTCATGATTAGGTCTTCAAGAGAAATCAGGTTTTCGGTTGCACCTGTGGTGTATTTGCTCTCGAAATTTTTCACATAATTGGTAACGTTAATTGCTTGTGGGTAATGAGAGGGCAGTTCACCAGCAAAAAGCTTGTTAAGGTTTCGTTTAACAATTTCTGAGCGACTAAGTTTTGGTTTTTGCTCTTCACTTTTGGGTTGAACCTCTTTAGTTGTCTTTGCCTCAACGACGTTTGTTTCGTCAACAGGTTCATTCTTGCTAGCAGAATTTGCGTCAATTTTGACTTCACCTTTATCTGATAAAACATCGGTGTTGTTGATGTGAGAAACACCATTAATAGTTGCTGCATCCTTAGCCAATTTCTCATCTTGTTTCACACTTAACATTGTTGGCGAGTCAGGGGTCTTCTTATGCTCATTCTTTTGCTTTGCAAGGGAGGCAGATGAAGTATCAACCGTTGACTGCTTATTGCTTGGTGGTCTTGATTTTGAAAGCTCAGCCATCTTTTCCACAGACTGTATGTATGCGGCAAGTAGCGCGATCGAGATAGCAAGAAAGAGAGCGAAACCGATAATGTACTTATTTCTTCTCTTGATCTTTTTTGCGTTGGTGATCGAATTGTCAGAGGCGTCCAATGGGTTACTCATTTACAAATACCTCTGTGTCTCGCCCGTTAATTGAAAACCAATATGAACTACGTGGGTAGGCTTTATAAATTTTCCAATTACCAGAGCTCTTACCGCCAATAATGTCGTGCTTCATGTTTGCAGTTGTCTTGATGTAAATGTGTTTTTTATATTTCCAAGCCTGAGAGCGAGGCGGCAATCCATCGATAGTAATGCGTTCACTACCGCTCATACTGCGACCGTTTAGAAAGGCAAACATAGCCCTTTCATCATTCTGGGTTAACGAGCTGTATGATTCACTTATAGGAGAAACACTGAGCTTAGCGTCTGGGGAAGTGATAGGGATGTGTATGTTTTTCTTAACATCAACCTTTGAATTAGGGTTAGCGTTATACATGATTGGGATTGGTTGATTGATCGCTTTAAGGAAAACAAACCCTGATATGGAGTTATGATTTTGTTCCGCTGTAACAATCAGAATGTTTTCATTAAATGGCTCAAATTTGAATGGTGTCGACTCTTTAGGTAAGAAATTAACAATAGGGTAGGGATTACCCATCGAGTCGTAAAAGCTGATGGCAGTTGGTCGGTTAACCATTGTATTAACGTTGATTAGTTGATTCAGTTCAGGGTCAATCGTCTCAGATGTCATATCGACAACAGTCTCGTAAATCGGCTTCCTTTGAGCTTGGTTAATTTGGTCGTTGATAACTCTTCGTTCAATAATTTGTTCAGGGTTATTAGAAGCTTTATGAACTTCATTAGATTGATCAATTCCATCAGAAATTGATAACACTCTGACGTCATGCTTTGCCTTGGCAATTTTACGGTGCTTTTTGGTCATGTCTTTGAGTGCAATTTGCTGCAAAACATTGAGTTCGCTGGGGCTCAAATCATCAAGTCGATAGAGGGCGTTTTCTATTGTTCCGTACTTCGCAAGTAACTCCTGTTCGGAGCTCGCATTTTGATGTGACTGTATCTCTGAACGAGTTTGTGCGCTGCTCGCAATTTTTTCGATTGGTAGGATTTCACCATGGGATGAAACGATAGTTACAGACGAGCTAGCGATGCTAACTTGACTGAGGCTTAGAGCCATGATTAACCCACGCTGAATCCAAATAGTCATAAAAATTACAATATTTCATCCATAAACATATATTTCATATCATAACTGTTTTTTAAATAAAGTCAGTAAGTTTTTCTAAAAAACGAATCTGTAACGATGTTTACTTACTTATCACGCTTCGAATCCCTAAAGCGATTCTACGGTGAGCTTCGTTCATTCTCTCCACTTGAACATCGTAAACAATTGGTGCATCAAGATCTTGGCCATGCATAAGAATGCGAAATTCAATTTCGAATTGGTAAGTGTAAACCTGTTTTGGTCTGAGTATTCTATCTGGATCTTGATAGGTTTTTAGTTTTTCATCAACAAAGTTTGAATCCAAAATATCAATGGTCATTGAGGTTTTGTTGGCTTTTAAATATCGAATAACCTCAGCAGTTTCCAATGCATCATAAAACAACTGACCTAAGTTTCTTTGGTCATTGAACGTTCTATTTGTCGAAAAAATTTCAGATGTACATTTAGCTTTTACTATTTCGTAACTTTGATGGTCAAAAGTCATACATTCGATTAAATGGTCTTTTGTCCACTCAAGAATCTCTGTGTTTGATAGGTAGCGATGAGGTTTCAGGTGGCTAGTTGTCACTAAGGGAGTTCGCTGATCGTTTACAGAAATGTAGCCCCTGTTGTAATCGGTACTTGTTACTGAATTCCATTGATACAATGCGTACAGCAACACGAAGAAACCCAATATCATTAGGCCGAACCAAAGTATAAACTCGACACGTATAAACGTTCTATATTGGAGTGCTTTCTCATGAGCAAAGTCTTTCATTTTTTATGCCTCGATACCAATGATAGTAAACTGAGATTCGTCATTTGCTTTTGGGCTTGGTGCGACAAAGAACCATATCCCCTTAACAGAGGGAGACGTGTATTTTCTCTCCACCAGTGAGCTCACGGTCTGTACGTAGACTGTGTAGTAAAACCGATTTGCTCTTGCTGAAACGGGCAATACAATGATTGGGGGGTAGGGCATGCCTGTGTAGAAGTTAGCGGTACTTTTTTCCATTACTGCACCTACTCTTGATACATACGAGTTGAGGTAGGCCGATGATGACGAATAGTTGAAATACTTGTTCGCGCAATATTCTGGTTTGCTGTTTATGTTGGTTAACGTAAATGAAAAGCATGTCGCGACCACTTTCTCGACCCAAGTTTTCAATTTAGCATCAGTTAAACGGCTGGTTTTCCATACCTTGATAGGCTTAATTGAGTGTTTCTTACTCACAGAATCGGTATGGCCAATGACGGCCTTTCTAACTGGTTCTTGCTCGACAAGGTGGTTTATTGCTCCTATCGAGATGAGTATTAAAAATGTTAGGCCGTAAATGGCATAAGTTAAGGTGTGCTTCATCGAGTAACCATCCAAAGTGACATGCGCGAGATTTTAAGTGAGCTCGCTTTATAAGACGGATGCGTTGGTATCACATCGAAATTGAATTTTATTTTGGTGTTTGAATCTCTTGTTCCAGTTTTAACTTTAATGATTCCTTCGGTTTCAAGCGTCCACTTAACCACCTCCAATGCATTTCTCTCATCTTCATCTTGGATCTGGGCTTCTGTAGTTCCTAATGGGAAATGGGGTTTAATCACCAAGGGTATCCCGTTGGTTAGTTGAAATGTCATTTGCCTGATCATGTCTTTATCAGTCATCATCTCATCTACCGATATATGTTCCGCATTCGATTGGATGTCATTCAAACCTAATTCAGTAGTCAATTCTCTCCATTGATCTTCCCTTTTAAGGTAAGAAATAGTTGTGTGAGTAAACAGCATCGTTAAATTCTTAGTCATACCTGATTGTACTAATGCAACACGGTCATCAAAGTAGTGTTCTGAGTCAATTATTAGGTTTGCAGATATGGCATTAGTTTGTTGGTTTGTGGAGACTTTGAAGACTCCGCTCGATCTATTGAGCGCGTGTTTGGCATAAAGTATTTGCATTCCGAACAGAATCAAAATAATTGAAGTGGCTGCCACGGCAACAATGTTTCTCTTGTTAGCAATTTTGGTGATGTGACGGCTTAGGAGCTGATTTGTGTTCTGAATAGATTTGTCTATCTCAGCTTCTCGATTTTCGATACCCATCGAATTTCCCCGTCTTGGTTAAATGTATACAGTTCCCATGCTCTTTTTTTGTCATTAATTAGCAGACTGATGACTGACAGTGACAAAGCAATGGAGATGCAAATCAAAAATATGGCTCTGAATTTTTTTGTTACATAGATGATTTTACGGTCATCATTCCAAAATTTAGGCACTCGAAAAATGAATAAACCGTAATGTATACAACGAATACTTTCGTTTCTCATCTTCTTAACGTAGTCATCGTATTTTAGCTCGACAACTCTTTCAGCCCTTTCATTCTTATCCACCAAACCAGTCATCCTTGTTGTTTTCTTATCGCATGTGTATTATAAACAAATATCAATATATTGGAATGTTTATCATGGAAGCTAAAGATTCGGCATTACAGCAAGCGTTACAAGAGCAAGCTAAAAAAAAGAAATCCCCAATGTTTAGTTGGATGAATTCACCCTCTAAAACCCTCGTAACAATTTTCACGCTAACCATGTTCTTCGCCTTGTTTGGTAACTTTCTGATCTTCATTCTTATGGCGCTATTTGCAATCGTCTATGGTCATCGTGTTCGTTCAAGAAATGATGATGAATTACTGAAATCGTTGGCTGACTACTTAACAGCAATCGGCAAAACTTCTCTTATTTTCGTATTTACAGTCATGGTGTTAAGTTTCATTCAAACATCAATTTACGTCTCTGATACCGTCCCTAAGATGTACTCATTGATCCCACAAAGTTGCATCGTCATTACTGGTTTCCTCTATCTAATTACAGGTTTAACCAATCTATTTAGAATGAACCGCGCACTCACGCCAATCTATTCCCCATTCTCAGTTATTCCACTTTTTGTTTCACTCGTATGGCGTTTTTTCAAAAAACAGATTGCCCTTGTATGGTCAGAATTAAGAAAGCCAAGGAATTGATATGAACCCCAATCACAATGAACCTACTGATGTTAGATACATTTTCACAGTCATCATGACTGGGTTGATGGTTTTTGGTGCGTTCATTTTGGTTCTATACAGTAACAAGTTAGTCTTCATTCAGTTTTGGCGTGTTCTGCGAATATTAGAACTGATGGTGTGGGATTCATTCGCTTCCTTGTTTTCGGTTGATTTCTTCAAGCACTGGTTGGGGCAATTAATGAAAACACCTCCAACTCGTATTAACTGGAACTATATTTCTAAGTTTGAAGCGTCATTAAATGAATATTTACGCTGGGTGTACACGCCATGGCTGATTTATGTTGGATACTGTTTTCAACGTAATATCAAAAAGGTAAGGGGTGTGTTTAATGTACAAACATTGATAGAGCAGTACGGTCATGAAAACGATGCAATCAAGACGCTTGCTGAGGATAACCCTCTTATGCATAGTCGCGTCTTTGATTTTGATAATCGCAACGATTTTCACAATCGACATGCACAAGCTATATCACCTCAACGCTATGTAGAGTCTTGCCCACCTCCTTGTGCATCAATCAAAGAAATGCAAAAGCATCATGCCAAAATTAATGTTGGCAAACCCTCGCCATATAGACCAATAGCAATAATTGATCGTAAATCAAGCTCCGTTGACTTTAACCGAACGGTCGCGAGAACTTCACTAGAACGTCAACTTACCTCACCACCAACTGATGGTGGTTATTACCTTAATGAAGATTCGCCAGCCCGTTTATTTGACAAGGATGGGAACATGGTTGAATTAGTAAAAGTTAAAGCAAAAGATAAAACAGTTCGTATCGTTGGTGGGTTTGCAGAGTGTGGATTGATCAACAATGGTCGTGAGTATAACGGCACGGCAGCACAGCTGCGTTATGCGTTTAATTCAACGGAGAGAAAAATATTCGATTTCTTATGTCGTCGGTACAAACACCCGAATGTTGATTTAGCAAAATTCGTTCTAGAACTTACAAAACGACACGCCTATACCAAGACTTATTTGGTTGAATTTCTAAACGTTGTTGATATTCATAACACAGTAGCTTCAACCGAGTTCTACCTAATGCAAAGAGAGGACAGAGCGTTATATTTTGCCTTATATAGCGCTAGAGAAGAAAAGCCGTTCTATGAGGCTATTGGTGTTATGAGCCACTACCATATGGAAAAACTGATTGGTATGAAGTTGGTTACACCCTATGTCAATCCAGCCATAAATACTCTTGAATTCGATGCGCGTCGTATCGCAAACAAGAAGCCTCCGCGCCTTGATTTAATAAGAGAGCTTGATGCGAACATGCTCGCTGACGCTGATTTAAAGGAGGCAAGAGCCTTTGTTGATTCTGATGATACGGAATTGACATCTCTCTTGAAAAGAAAGAATGAGGTGTATGGGTGAACAAAATGCAGATAGGGCTAAACGAATACCTAGCCATGAGGGAAGAAGTCTCATGTTCTTGTCTTAATTATCAATCTGAAATTCATGACCATTTGACCCAAGAGGAATTTGAGTTCATCAGGTTCGTATTAGCTATGGATTTTATTGAACTTGGAGGAATGGCTGAGCATGGAGGTTTTGAAGTCTAAATGAGTCGCAACTTACTGTTTAGTGTATTTCCTGTTTTAATCAACTTGCATGATAGGAATCTCTTTAGCTATTCACTTACTGACGCATTCAGGTTAGCGAACTTAGTCGCCATAAGTGAAAGTGATAATGTTGATTTAAAATCCAGATGTGTAATTAACGACTACTTATCTTCGATTGGTTTTCAACGTGGCGTGTCTGTCAATTCAAAACCTCTATTACATGACCATCAGAAGCATTTAGTGGATTTTTCTAAAAAACTATACGATAGGATTGGGGTTAGTCAGGTGAACTATGAGTGATGTTAGTGCGTTCAAGGCCAAAACCACTCACGCCATGGCCAATGACTTGTTTACGAACAAGTCGAATCATGTGGATACGCGACCTTATTTAACAAGGTTGCTTACTGTTCTACCTTATGTCTACCACGTATTATTTTATGTGGCGGCTATATCAGCGTTAGTCTTTCCGACTTTTACTTATTTCATTGTTGTTGGTATGGCCTTTTTTGCTCTGTATGCCGTTCAAACACAATTTGATTATCTGATTTCTGTACCGACCTTTTCTCGCGGTAATGGATTTATGGCAGAGGATGGCATACGAGAATCTACCTTACCATTCCAAACCAAAGAGAAAAGCGGTAACTCAAAAGCTTATATGCTCTTAGGTTACGACTTGCTCTTCGGTCGTCAAATGTGGATGGACGTTGACCGAGAAACGCGAATGTCGTTTATCTCAGGTACGACAGGTGCTGGTAAAACAGTATGTCAAAATTCACAACTCTTACAATCATGCATACAGGGTCACTTTGAGTATGGTGCGCCAGTGATTCTCATGGATGGTAAAGGCTCGATTGAGGGGCTTTATCAATTCCTGTTTTACATCATTCGAACTGGCCGAATTCATGATGTACGCATTCTCAACTTCCTAACAGGTGGTATTACTCAAGATCCTAAAGCGATGCTCGATGATGAATTTTCATCGAACAAATTTAATCCATTCTCGGTACTCAATAAAGAGGAATCGAGGGGGCTTGTGATGTCATTTGGCCGCTCATCTGAGGGTGGTAATGGCGACTTCTTCCGTGATCGAGCGAGTACCATGCTTGCTGGTGAATTCTCCGTACTATGTTATCGACGTGATAAGTTCGGAGAACCATTGGATGCATCAGTAATCCGTAAATTCACTGAGCTTAGAAACATGTTCAGAGCAGCATCTGACAAAACTGTTCCCGAAGATGTACGCCAACCGTTAAAGGAGTACCTTAAGACCCTTAATGGCGTTCAAGATGCCCATTTTGAGATGGATGTTGATAAAGGGTTTGAGATAAATCCAAAGGCCGAAGAGCAGCATACTTACAACCGTTCAATGCTCTCTAAGACGCTCAATGAGATGACAGAATCACTCGGTCATATATTCTGTTCCACAGGTAGTGATATCAACTTACGTCACGCAATTTCTCATGGCCAAATTGTCTTGGTATTGTTGCCAACAATTGAGAAAGAAAGTGAATCAATGAAAGAACTTGGACGTATGATGGTGGGTTCATTACGTCCAGCATTTGCGCCATTGCTAGGTTTTAACATCCAAGGTACTAAAGCTGAGGTTGTCGACGCCTTACCATCTAATCGTGTCGTACCCGTTAGGCTCTATCTTGATGAGGTTCTTAACTACTATACAGCTGGTATTTCTAATTTCCTCTCTTTAATGCGTTCGTCTCAAGTGTCAATGACACTTATCGGTCAATCATTGAAAGGTATAGAAGACGCTGGTGTATCAGAGGGTCGCCAATCCTTGGCAAACCTCAATAACAAGATCATGTTTGCTACCCAAGATGTTTACGAGACGATGGAGCTCATTAACAAATCTGTGGGAAAGGCAACGCAGATTCAATCAAGTCAAATGCATGGTAGCCATTTATTCGGCTGGTCGAATGCTGACACTCTACAAATACAAGATGCCGAACTAATTGACTCTAGGGATATGGCCAGTGCGAATCCAATGGAGGGGCTTTATATCTTCCGTGGCCAAGTAACACCATTCAGATCCGCAACATTCTTTCCTGATGATGATAGAGACGGTTCACTCGACTCATTTAAATTGAATATTTTTGCTGAATTACTTAACCCAACGAGTGAGGAAGTAGAGAGAATCCGTGCCATTGCAAGTGTGGCCGATAGCTCAAAGAATGGTTCACTCAAACCTATTGATTCAACTAAACATAGCAATGAGCTCATAAAGGATTTCTGTTCTAAGTTACAGGCTAACCTCAACTCAGCAAAAAAGATGGGTACTCAGTATGAGAACAAATTACACATATTGACGTATACCCTTGCAGATGATCTTTTGTTGGATAGTGAAGATGAGTTTGAGGCTCAAAAAGCCAAGCTTAAAGACCAGTCGCATGTAAAACATGAGACAGGTAATCAAGATGTCGATTTGACTCATGTTGTTCATGAAGACGATAGCAACCATACGATTGTTGAACCTACAGCTGAAATGTTTGGCGATTACTCAGGGTTTATGTCAAGTCCACCAGCGCAAGAATCACCACCCGTTGAGTCTTACAATGACGTCCAAGAGGATAGTAATGGTTTTGATCCAGTTAATGATGTTGAGGCCGCGAACGTCACTGACGAGAGTTCAGATTTTACACCATCTGGGTTGCTTGAGAGAACGGCTAATCAGCTGGGTATCTCTAGTAACAAATTATCAAAATTTGAGCTAATCACTGACGATATTGAGCCAGTTGATCAAGCGAGCTTAACTGAGGTGTCTGAAAGCAGTGACAATAAAACAAACTTAGACGCCAGCCATGACCAAGAAGAGAGTGACAGCCTCGACGGACTGTTAATGACGGGGGGCGACCTTACTGCCCACCTTTCGTCAGACGTACCATTTGGCACATACGTAAGCGATGATGATGAAGCAGAAACTGAGTCTGAGAGTTCTGAAAAGGATAGCTCTGAAAATGAAGATTCGGAGAGCATCGGTTATATACGTGACTTGTTTGACGACTCCGATATTTCTGATGATAACGATGACTCGAATACCTCTAATGATAGTAATAAAGATAAGAATTCAGAGAGTAATTCTGGTGCATTCGTTAGCCAAACTATTGATGATATTTTTTCACATGGTGAATCAGTTACAGGCCAAGACTTCAAAGAGCTAAAAGAGACAATTTTAACCCCTCCAAAATATCCAGTACTTCCCGAACTCGCGAAAATGAGTACCGAAGACCAGCAACTGTTTGTAGATACGGTGCAAACCAACTTGGAAGAAACAGAGGGAACGCTATCACAAAACACTATTGATGAAATGTTTTAGGAGACGACATGGATTTGCCTATTGATAACGAAATCACAGTAACTGATGTCGCTTACTATGAGTACCTATTTGAAGAAAAAGGTATGGAACTCGCGAAATGTACATTAAGAGCAGCAAGGCATTACAAAGTCCACCCAGATTACATTTTCACGATAGCCAAGCAAGAAGCTGGTACAACTGGTGAGTACAACAAAAACAAAGATGGCACTCATGACGTCGGAAAGATGCAAATTAATTACGAACGCTGGGCTGTGGAGTTTCTACGGTTAGGATTTAAAATAGATTGGGCGCGTGTACTCACAAACCTCTGCGACAATGTGCTGGTGGGTACGAAGATAATCGAGATGCGACAAAAATCATCGAAGAATGCTTTAACAGCGATGGCCAATTATCACTATTTTGTAAATGGCAAAAACCCTAAGCTGCATTACAAATACAAGGGTC
This sequence comes from Vibrio sp. R78045, assembly GCF_042466085.1. Lineage (NCBI taxonomy): Bacteria > Pseudomonadati > Pseudomonadota > Gammaproteobacteria > Vibrionales > Vibrionaceae > Vibrio > Vibrio sp. R78045. Next base: position 20,857 of record NZ_JAXHBS010000004.1, on the reverse strand, counting down.
ATATAGAGAAACATTATTTGCGCTTACAGAAGTCCAAAAATGATTTTATCAATGATCACTTTTTGGTTTCGAAGTAGCCTATGTTGATAGTTGCTGAAAAATTCAGAATGGCTGAGGTTCTTGCAAAAGTGCTAGGGTTTAACAAATATCGCTATCCATTCTTTGAAAATGAGGATGGCGATGTAATTTGTTATTCATCGGGGCATCTCTTCGAAGTCTGTCATCATCAAGATGACCTCTACAACTGGCGAAAGCCTCAAAACTTCAACCACCTACCAAGAGCTCTAACGTTAAAGCCGACTAAAGACTATGAGCTCAAAATAAAAGGTCGGTCTTTAATGACCAGCTACCTAAGAGAAAATATCCCGTTGCTCATGAAAGAGCACGATACAATAATCAACGCTTGTGATGCGGATAGAGAGGGGGAGTGCATATTTTACGACCTTTTCAATGTGGCCAATACACAGGCAACCATTTACCGATTAGACCTGTCAAAAGGGATAACTCGCTCTAGAATTCAAAAAGCTTATGACAACTTGCTATGCGGCACTCAAACTAAAGCTCGTGCATACGCTTCACAAGCTCGTTGTTTCGGTGATTTCGGGTACGCTCTCTTAACGGTAGTGACAACCTTTTATGGAAGAAAGTCACTTCTTCACCCGTTACTGGGAGGTTACACCGATAAAAAGCAAAGTGTCGTATCGATAGGCCGCGTAATAATTCCTCTATTAAAACTAATCGGTGATCGATGTCAGTTAGTAGAGAAAGCTCAGTCAAAACACGTTCACATACCCTTTGTCGATGGGTCATTTCAAGTTGGGAAGAAAACGGTCGATGTAACGTTCAAATACGACTACGAGCGATTGGGTTTCAAGCCCTCATTACTGGCAAACGCACAATTAGTCGAGCGATACATTAAGACAAAAAGTAAATCTCACCGATTCGTAATAGCAGAGGTTGAGCATGTATCAGGTATCCAATCAGCACCAGAGTTGCACGACACCGCTTCTATTCAGGCAGAAATGTCCGATAAATCTCCGTTAGAAACCTTAGATATTCTCCAATCATTGTATGAAAAAGGGCTTATCACTTACCCACGAACGGATGAGACAAGCGTTCCTGATGATGAAGTTTCCAGCTCGAACCTAAAGGCTCTATTTGATGGTATGAATACTAATTTCAACTCGGTTAGCGAAAGCACAACCAAATCATCAAGAAGTTTTTTAGAAAAACAAGATTCATTGATCGAGCAAGCCAGCGAGAGTTCTTCTAAGGCTGAAATTAACGCCTCCCATACAGCTTTGACGCCAACAGATGCAAAAGTTGACTTAGGGAATTTGAGTAGCGATGAACTATCCGTCTACACCAAGATTTGTGAGCGATTTACCGATTCACTATCAGGGGATAAACACATATGCAGCGTTAATATCATTGGCGGTTTTGTTGGGGATACCACTGGGATGCTCGGAGAAGTGAGCCCATCATTTACACTCCATAAAATAGTCAAAACAAATGCTGATGGTGAGAGTTCAAACCGCTTTATGCACTTGAAACAAGGTGATGAGTTATCGATAACCGATATTCGAGTTGAACATGAAGAGTTACCACTTCCGCAGTACTACTGTGAGTCAGAATTACCAATGGTAATGAAGAACATATCAGAAACGGTAGATGACCCAAAGATGAAGAGCCTTTTAATTAGAGCTAAAGGATTGGGGTCAGCTTCTACACGGCACAATGGTTTGCCCTCGTTGCTTAAACGTAACTATGTAGAAGTGACGAATATTGGTGGTAGAAGATGCTGTGTAATTACGAGTAAGGGGGAGGCACTTCTATCAATCTTGCCTGATGCTTTTACTAGCCCTATTACGACCGCATTGTGGGAGTTGAAATTCATAGAGATTGAAGAGTCAAATGATCTCGATTCTGCGAGAGCTTTAAGAGATGCGTTCATACGTTCAACATACCAGCACCTTGAAAGTTACATTCAAAATTTAAACCGCCAGTACGCAACCGGTGGCGGCATCGAAAACCAATGTTCAACACCCCCAGACAAACAACTGCTCGCGAAAGTTAAACAGCGAGCAAGAGCACTCGCATTAGAGATTCCCGTATCGATATTGAAAAGCAAATCATCTTGCTTGTCATGGTTAGATCGAAATCCAGAGCTAATTCATTCTAGAGTTCAAACGAAGTTAGAAGACTCAGGCTTACACATGGCGAACGATGTCCAACGTGACGCACGTAGAGTTGCGCTTAGAGCACAGGGGCTTAAAGAAGATAACCAGAACCCACCTACTAATAAAGCCCTTCTAAAAGCCAGTATGCTCGCTCAAAAGACGGGCTGTAAAATGCCTAAGCAAGCAAAACTCTCTGCGATCAAATGTAGTGAATTTATTCAGCATGCTCAATCAAAACTCAAACCGTCAGACGACGAGGTAAGAGCTTTGAAGAAACTGGCCAGCAAAGCAAACGTCATCATCGGGAAAGATATTCTAAATTCTCGACTAGAAACACGCAGGAAGACTCAACAACTCAGAAAAGCACTAGGGAAGTAAAACATGATTAGTTCAGATCAGCTCATTCAGGGGATGACGGAAAGGCAGAGCGAGGGTGTTTTGGCAAGCGGTTCACCAGTAGCAATAACAGCTGGTGCAGGGGCTGGTAAAACAAGAGTTCTGACAACACGAATTGCTAAGATTATTCGTGATGGTAATCCACCTGAATCAATAGTTGGTATGACATTTACCAGTGACGCCTCTATGGAAATTAAAAACCGTGTAATTGGTATTGTTGGTCAAGTCGCTGGTGGTAAAGCAAACATATCGACCATTCATAGTTTTGCTATGTGGAAAGTGCTTTGTGCTCACTGGAATCACCCATACCTAAAGAAGCTCGGTTGTGTATCCAAAACATTCAAACTCGAAACATCCAACTTAACTTTAGAGCAGTTAAAAAAGAGCTCTAAACGTAACGCTTTATCCAATGCACAAGTGAAGCACTTGGATGGTTTGGTCGAGAAATCGGACAATGAATTTACATCTTGGCTCTCACTTACTCGTAGTTTCGGTTACACCCCGATGACTTACTTTAAAGACTTGGACTCGCCTTTTACTTCACTCGAAGAACTCTGCCGTTTTCCTGAAAAATTAACTCACGAAGTTTCTACTTTCAAAGACTATGTAAATCACTATTTTCTCAAGTGCTGGGTTCAATACGACTCACTCTTAAGGGAGAGAGAGGTAATTGATTTCGACCAAGTGCTTGTCTTTGCCATGATGCTGCTTGAGCACTGTGCGACAACAAGAATCTCTATTAAGAAGCGCTTTAAGTACTTTCTAGTTGATGAGTTCCAAGATACAAACGTTTGTCAGTATCGTTTCATTCTTGCGTTAGTCGGGGATGGTAAAAACTTTTCAATGTTCGGTGACATCAAGCAAGCCATTTATGGGTTTAGAGGCAGCTCATGTTACTTGATGGCCAATATTGAGCAGCAGTTCGCAAATATTCAGATCATCAACTTGCCCGACAACTTTCGTTCTACAGATAAGGTTGTAGCCGCTGGGAATAAAATTGCTGAGCATATGGGGATACAGCTCGTTTCAGAACCAATGATCGCTCATAAAAGCTCAAAAATCATTCCAGCAATGAGGCAGTTTGTTACTGAGAATGATGAAGCTCACTGGGTGTGCGACAAGATATTAGAATTGAAAGGTAAGGGGATAGCCCCTCAAGATATTGGGATCTTATATCGATTCAATAAGATCGGTCAGAGCATGGAGAACTACCTGATAAACCGTTGTATCAGTTATCGTCGACTTGGGAATGACAAAGGTCTTTATGAAGAGCCTGAAATTCAGAATATCGTTATCTTTCTTCACCTTATTTTTCACCCTTACTCGCCTAAAGCATTGAAGTTCTTGTTTGCAATGTTTACTCAATTTGGTGTGAATCAAAGCATTATCAATGAGGCCAGAAAGGGGCTATCAAAAAACTCAGATGGCCAAGTAAATAGTCACCAAGTGTTGACAAATATCATGACCAATAACCAATGCAAGGAATCGACAAGACCGTATCTCAAAAAGTTAGTTAACCTTATTGTCAGTCTTTCAGGATCTTGCCAAAGAGTGAACACGTTTGATGATTACTGTAGAGCGATCAATGAACAGTATTCGAATATGGCTGACGAACATAAGGAAAGCATTGAAAAGACCCATGGTGATAAGTTCTGGGGAGCTAGGCAGGATGTAATTAAGCAACTGACCAATCACTATGTTGATTCATTTCTGGGGTTATTTGGTTCTACGCAATCGACAAGCTCAGACACCACAAAGGAATTGGCCGAGCATAATTTCACATTGATCTTCAATGGCAGCTACGAATACTCATTATCGGAATCGAATTTTCTTCAATACGTGTGTTCAAGACCACTTATCGACCGAGTTAAGAAGAAGAAAGATGATTTGAATGAAACTGACGTTGAACTTATGACCTTGCATGCTGCAAAAGGGCTAGAAAAAAAGGCAATTTTTATCATAGGGGCTTCGGAAGAATGCTGGTGGCGTGACCCCTCAATCAAAAATGGGACGGACGCTTATGAAGAAGAAATGCGTTTGTTTTACGTTGGGCTTACTAGAGCTATTGAACACTTAACACTCACGATGGCGGCAACCAGAGAATACAACCGCGCAATACAGCGTTGTTACCCGCAGCGGTTTTCAAAGTTACTAGATAATACGTTTGAATATCATGACCATTCTCAGACCCCCTCTAGATTGGTTGAAAATGCAGAATCGTTTGAAAATGTGGAGGTTTAAATGAATGAACTAAGTGAAAGTTTTGATGGTGTAGTAAAAATGACTGATCATCGTTTTACAGACAAGTTCAATTCCGATTTACCAGAGTTCGAACTAGTTATTGAATCGTTTGGTAGCGGAGATGCAGCCATGAAACCGTCAAGCATATGGACGAATTTCGACTTGAACTCAACTACCTAGATTGTTCAGCTATGAATGAATTAGAACTTACCCCCTCTCAACACTCCCAAACGTCTATAGATGACGCTTGGACATCTGTATTAAATGAACTGTATGGCCTTGTAAGCATCAGTCACTTTAAATCGCCCAAAGATGCTCACGTAGGTCAGATACGCGCCTACAACGTCAGTACAGGGCGTTTTATTAGTGGTGTAAGCCAATGTTACTTAAGAGCGCCCATAATCGAACACTTCAACCGTACAGGGCGCTTAGACAATCGTTTCATTGGTCTAAAGGACGCTGACGAACTGGGTTTGAAACTATACGAGGGGGCTAAACCTAAAGTCATACTCAGATACGCTAATTCAAAAGTTGATACTCAATTTGACGATTCAACAGGGGAGCTCATAGAAAGCGTCACTGAACTAAATCAACCATATCGTTCATTTCAGAATGTTTACCATTTCTCTCAGTTTGAGGATGTACCTGAAACTGCATCTGATTTCCAAGATGTCGAATGTGTAACTGTAGAGGATATCAATCAGTTGATGGTGTCAGTCACTAAGCAGTTGGGGGTTGAAATACGAATCTTAGATAAGCCAACAGCCACCTTTTCTTATGCAGACCGTATAATTTATTTACCTCACCCACAGTTGTTTAGATCCAGCGATGACTTTTATGGTCAAGCAGTACGCCAACTCTCAAAAGCTGTAATCTTATGCGCTGATTTACCATTAGCTAATGCAGTGAACGCTAATGAAGCCTCCGAAAAAATTGAACTCGCCAGTACACTTCTTTGTGACCGCCTTGAGTCAAGTTTGATGTATAAGATTCGGGGAGAAATAAATAAAAGTGTTTGTGCCGAGGCGCTAGCAACGTTGTCCAGTAAACCTATGGAATTATTGACTCTTATGTTTGCAATAGAGCAGTGTGCTAATTACGTAGTCAATCATTCAGGCTTGGTTGTTAAGTTGCTGACGATGCAAAGTATGTTAAGTGAATCGTACCAGAAACAGGTCTTAGAAAACCTGAACCGTTTTTCTGAAAAACCTAAATCCCCAGTTGGTGTAGAACAGTTTTCTGAAAACATTACCATTGAATTATAATGTGTATACGATTATAAACTGTGCTATATTGATTATGTCAGTTATCAAGGAAAAGTAACCATGAACCAATATCAAACACCAGTATCACCAGACAAAGTAAATTACTTTCACTACGTTAATCACCTATATCCATCTAGTGCTATTTTGGAGTCGAAAGAGCGACTTTTCCTTTCATTGTTTGATTACGGTAAATGTTACCTAGTCGCAAAAATCATCAACACTGATCGAATTGATGAGATTGATAACATATCAATTGCCGCTTATAGAAAAAGCTGTGCTTTATTTTTAAGCATTGAAAACTTCTATGGTGAAGAATCAGCATTCGACGTAATTGCCCCTGTAAACCCGAAATCTTGCTCATTTCCATCCTATCCAGACGCTACAGAAATTCTAGAATTCGAAGTTCACTATATTGATGCAATGTCAGGTGAGCTCTTAAAGGTAATTCGTGTAACCCCTGATGATTTCCAATTCACTACGGCACTAGCAACAGAACATGCTCACTTGCGAGATGACCCGTACACCAATGAGCATTTTTCCAATGGTGTAGCCAAGTTCTTCGATCAAAATATCGATAATAGAAACTTGGACAAAATCTTGTCATCTCCTTGCACCGTGAACAAACGAGAACCTACTAGCGACGAGCCACAAGGTACAGGTGTAGTGACCTTTGTTGATTCCATTCTCTCTGACAGTACTTTAGATTTACAAGACGCGAATGAGGAAGAGTAGTGCTTATGAGCAAGACGATTTATTGTTCTGCACTGGTCATGCTTTTTACTGGTTGTGCGTCTAATGATGTAAAGGAAAGTGCATCTTTAGCAGTCCCAACAATGCCAAGTGACTTAGTAGCGTACCTCTCAGAGATTAGTAAGCAATCGGGCGGTGAGATATCTCAATCTAATTTCAGGTCTGAGAGTTCAGATCTAAAATTGGTGAACTGGTGCGGAACACAAGATGATGTTAACCAGCTAAAACAATCAGTTGTTAAGGCGTGTGTTGTTAACGATGGCGTAACTACAGGTAATTGGTGTTATGACCCAAGAATAGCTAAACCTCATTTTCTTTTTGAGGTGCGTGAAAGTTCTAAGGCTCAAGCTCTATGTGGAAGTACTAAAGAGTGGGTAGCATCTTTGAGCACTCCTAGTAACCATTATACTAGCGTTTTTTGGCTGTCCTCAGCTCGAAAAATGGGATTCTTAACACCAGAGCAAGTCGCGCTGAAATCAAAATTAACTGGCTCATTGGCGTTAAAAAAATCAGAAGATGAATTTGCTGAGTACTTGGAAAGTACGAGACGGGATCTGCAAAAAAAATACTCGAACAAAGCAGCTATTCAAGGCAGTTATGGCCATAAAGTTTGTAAGTGGGACGATGACTTTTATACGCTAGAGGGGGTAACTATTGGTCGAGTACTTTCCACCTATGACAATCAGTTTCAATTGGAGCTGGTGGATTACCAGTCGTTAAGCGGCACTTACGACGGCTTTCCAAAAGGGCAGATAGTCTTTGGAAAGTATGAAGATTGGAGCTTGTGTAATGGTTAAGAACTTTTACGTTTTCGGCAATCTGCTCTCTCGCGAGCCGCAGGGCTTAGTTAGTTTCGAATCACTGTTAGATTTGCATGATAAGAAAGAACGCTTGTTGAGTCTTGTTAACGAGGTAAAAGAGTCATTTCAAGGGGAAGCTCTTGCAACCATGCTCGAACGCCTTGAGTACGATGATCTGTTTTACTTTGTTGGTGTAGATAAATCGGACTTACGTGTTTCGGCTTCTTACATGAGAGCTTGTACTATTAGCTATTATGATGAGTCGTGCCATATCGACAGGAACATAGGCTTAGCTGGTCTAAGAAGTGATGAGACTTATTTTCACGAATGGGTTGGTCAGGTACGAAAACATCAGCTTGAAGTGATCACTACGTTGGTCTGTAAGGTCATGTGTGATCAGGTAAGTCAAACGGTTGAAGAGTCCTTTGATACTGCATTTGAAGAGGAAGTATTTGAACCACTATCCAGTGTGTCCGAAGTTCAGACAGAAGCATTTTACTTGGCAAGCGTTGTTCATCACTACGTCTCGAAGTATCCAGAACTGTACAATGTGGCACTCTGTAATTACGACAAGATAATCAAGGTAACGAATTGTGTGAGTGTCGGGGCTAGAATTTATAATGGCTTTAAACAGCTTACTTACTTGTCAAAGTGGTTTGAAAACGTGGCGACCCGTGATTTGTCAGGAATAGTAATGGTCAATACTCAATTGGGCGTTATAGAATTTAGTGCTCATGCTCAACGGGTATCAAATTGTGAAAGGCTGAATTGCAATATGATTGTTACTGATAGGGGTGGGTACTTAAGTTGAACCGTGCTCATTGATATTGGCATATGATTAAATTAGAGCGTGGTAGTTCAGCCTTGCTACGTTCTAAGTGCAATTAACGTAACTGGTACATCAAAGTTCAATCTCCATCTTCGCAAAGTATTCCGTACATCTTCCATTTCTGGTGATACCGCATCTAACTGAAACCGATAGTCGACAACGTTGATGAAATCTCTAGTCGAAACATAGGCAAAGGGAATGGTGTCATTCTCAAAACCAATTGGTTCAATTGCCTTTTCGCTTAATAGGTACTTTTTAATATTGCCTTTCTCAATAACATTGTTATAGAAGTCAATAAACATCTGGGTCATTTGTTGATCCATCTCTATTGGTCTGAGATCGCCAGCCGCAATGAAAGGTTGGTCTTGTGAGTCTTGGATTTTCCCGTTTATCCGCTTTATACAATGTTGCAATGGAATGAAAGTGATCCTGCTTTTTTCCAAAGCTTCGATACGGTCAGGGGCGACTGTACTCGTATACATGATTAACTCCTTTTACAGTATTTCGTAGAGGCATTGGTACTTGCCGCTCTTTTATTTTTCAGAAAAATAGGAACGTCTATATCTCTGCCAATTCTTGATTCAATCTCACTTGGTGTGACAATGTAACTATCGACCATTGACGCTTTAGCTAAAGGGCTGTTAGGAATCCACCAAGCAATCGCTTGATTACCACTGTATGCAACTTTCCAGAATGCTTCGGGGGCTTGAATCCCATGACTTATTTTGAAATCACCATTCATTGGTGTGTTGCCAGCGAATACACCCCCAACAACAGTAACTGGGTATTTGTCTCTTCTGCATTCGACATAGACCTCAGTCTCTTTCCAAGCACCTGTATTCATTTGGGCAACTTGGGGAAGAACGTTCGTCATGATGTTACTTTGCTTTATGGTTAAGTCTGAGTAATCCATCGCATTAGCAGGAACTAGATGGCCTCGATGGTACTTAACTTCGCCCTTACCGGTTTTGTAAGTTTTGGTAGATGTCTGAGAACATCTACTTGGTAAATTTGGATCACGAAAGAACGAATCGTATCTGTCATAGTTCCCCGTATCCTTACGGGCGATGTACTTCCAGCCAATTGCACTCTTCGTCTCACAATCTAGCCAAATCGAAAAACCCTTATAGTCAATTTGATAAATGTCTTGTGCGAAAGAGGGCATTGCACCAAGAGACGTGCTTAATACAATCGCAACCTTAGCTAGCTTGTTCATTCTAAATATCCCTATGTTGTTTACGATCTGTTATTAATGGTTACGCATCACATTTATAATTATACTCTAATGATCTGCAATTTGAATGCGCGTTTGACGATTTTAAGGTTTTTTGCCGCAATTATGAGGCATTATTATCAATTCTATCAATTCTATCAATTTGTTTTGAGTCGAACTTTCTCGCTAAGAATTGGTAATTATGTGTTACATATTTATTTGTACATATACAATCTGTATTATAAATTAGATTGGAATATTGGAGAGCATAGGTGTAAAATAGACAATATAGTGCAACAAAAGAGTCATTTCGTTGCGCTATTTACAAGATGTCACATTTAGGGCTTTAACGGTGGGAGAGACAATAAAGTTTGCCCGTTAGCGCAATCTAGACAATAAAGTTTGTCCTTAAGCCAGTGAGCGCACTTGAAAGCTCATTCCATAACCAGATGGAATAGAAAACATTAAGCAATTATTAAAATGGGTTTGAAATCAATGTTCGAACGATAACTTAAATGGTACTTTGTACTTTGTTTCTATAGCGCATTAAGTAGTGATGCTGTAACTTTTTAAATCTAATCTTTTGTTGAGGTGAAACATGGAAGTAACTTATCTTGGTCATGAAAGTGAAGAGAGCCTAATAGATGAAATCTGCATTGAAAATAACTGGGATCGCAGCAAAGTGATTCGACGTTCAATGTTTAGTACTTTTCAATACTATTACAACGATGTTGTTTTCTTGAAACTGTACGAAAAAATCATTTACGTTAGAGTGTCGCAAGAAACAATTCCATTGTGGGCAAAGATGGGTTCAGTCCCTTGCCCGAACCTTAATGCCCCAAAAGCCTTTAAGCCATCTAAACCTACTTCACTTTTTGAGTTAGCGTCAAAGCCTTCGACTCATTCAGCTACTGTTAAGAAAAATGACACAAGTTATGTGCCAAGGGATTTTTGGCACTCAGTTCCTGCAAGCCTAGATTCGATCACTGCTTTGGCAGAGGTGAGCTTAGATTCATATTTGCAGAATTTAGTTATCGTTGAAACTCGTAAACAAGTTACTAAAATTCGTGACTTGCCCAATATTTCGTTGTCATTCTCTCGCATGTTGAAAGGGGCAGGGATAGGTTCGTTGGCCAACTTTAAACGTTTAGGTTACTTACAAGCATTCCAACAAGTTAAACTTTTATACCCTACAGCTGGGAATGATTGTCTTCTATCTTTCTATGGTGCGTTGAATAGTGTCCATTTTTGTGCAATTCCGACAGAGAAAAAATGCGAAATTATTCAAGAGTATCAGGACTATATTGTTTGTCAGGATGCAAATCTTTCAGTTGATAAGGAGTCTGTATGTGCCAATGCGTAGTTAACTATGAGAGCAAAGCGTTTGTTCTTCAAACAACCAACAACATGCAGACTTCAAAATGCAAATGTGACAATGTCACTCATGGCAAGCAAAGAGTCTTCAAACGTGTGGCGACACTTTGGTTTGACGATAAATCTAAAATGATATCTGAACAGGAAGCCATTCATATTGACCATTTATTGTTGACTGGAAATACCCAATATTTGGATGATTTCCTATCTTATATGTAAGTAACGTTTTTTAGAAAAACCAACTCAGTAAAATATAATTTTCATACTCTAAGATTACCGCTTTAAAATATAATAATATCTTGTTATGTTGGGTTCACTATTAAAATTAAAAACTAATGGCTTATTATGAAACTAATAAACAGAGTTCAGAAATATTCAGTAAAACATTTGAGTAGCGGTGCGTCTCGAATTTATATTAATAACTCATTCTATTTAAGGTTAATTGGTTTTGTTGCTGGCGTTAGGTATTCTTTGAAAGAAACCACATCTGGCTTTATATTGAAGTTTGACGAAAATGGTACGAATTGTGTTATGAGTTCAGGTCGTGGGGAGCTCGTTGAGCTTAAAAATAAAACCGTGGCCAAGAAGTTTGAAAGTTGCAATTCAGTTAGAGTCGTTTTTTCAAAAGATGGAATTTCCATAACAAGCAGTGTTACTGACTCAGCAATACGCAGAAGAAATGAATCATTAAAATTCAAGGTTAATAACAACTTACCCCTTAAGTTAGGTTCGCTCTTTAGTGGTCTTGGTCTTCTTTCAAAATGCATTAAAGATGGACTGTTTTCATCTGGTGTTCTTACTGAAATGGAATTTGCAAATGACAACGATGAATTGGTTTTGAATTGCAATATTCAAGGAAACCCAATTTGGAAAGACGCGAGTAAAAGCGCTGTGGCTACAGGTGAAGATATCCAAGACTTAGTCACTCAGAACCTACCAGAAGTTGATGTACTTGAAGTCGGTCTTGTTTGTAAAAACCAGTCAAAACTTTGCCCTAGTCATATGCGAGATTTGAATCATAGTGTTGTGGGTACATTGTTCATGTCGTTACTTAGTGTCATTCGAAAAATGAATCCAGCCGTATTATTAATTGAAAACGCTCAACCATTTTTAACCTCCCAAACGTTTGATCTACTATCGCGAGAGTTGATTAAGGATTACACCTTGTCGACCACTGTTCTTGAGGGATATGCCTTTGGTGACTATGAAGAACGTAAGCGTGGTTGCATTGTAGCCGTTTCTAAGGGGCTTCCAGAACTTAGTTTATCGTCCTTTGCCTCACCAATTAGCGTCGATCACAAGCCGCTATCGGAGATTTTAGAGCCTATCGATGCGGATTCAGTTCTATGGAAAAAGATGGGGCATGTTAAGAAAAAGCTACTCGACCCTAAACTCAATTTTAAGAATGTCCTGCATTATCCGAACGATACAAAAATCAAAGCTCTTTCGGCTACCTACGCGAGCCCTAAGATCGGCTCTCCGATGGTCGGTCATCCCAACGATTCAGACTTACAGCGTCACTTTACTTGGTTAGAGCACTCGCGAATCAGACGTGTTCCAGAGTCCCTTGAGCGTGTGTTGGAAACAGTAGCTAACGGTACTCATTGCATGTCTCGAACAAAGAGTAATGTTGGTGCTGTTCATCGAATGTGCGGTAACAGTGTATCCCCGTTGCCATGGACAGCATTGGGTGAGTTTATAGGCAATTTTTTAAAAAAATCACTCTGTTTTAATCGGGAATTGCTAACAGCATAAGTGCTATCTACGTTTACGTGAAAAGGAGTTCACTTGTTTATTTATAGAGCTAAAGTTTTAGATGTTAACGATGAAGCGGCTAAATGCGACGGGGTTTTTTATACAGTCGTAGATTCAAGCTTTGACATAACCATACAAGCAACAAATTGTACTAATGAAGAGTTTTCTAAACACTTCATTAACGTTCATGGCCATGGTAGGGGGCATCTTCAAGATGGTTCGGTAATGGTTATTTATTTTAATACATATAATTGTGAAGTAGGTGATGAGTTGGCTGTTAATAGCGATGATTCATTTAATGCCATGTTAGATCTACGTCTAGAAGATGCGGATTCCTCATTAGATCAAAAGTGCCGTTTGTTTTTAGCAAAGCACAAATTACCACCTTACGAAAATAGACCAGAATACAAAGAGCCCTTTCAGTTAGATGACCCTTTTGAGTTTGATGGTTTATTCGACATAGAATTAAATTAATTTATATAAGGAATAGTTAAAATGGAATACCAATTAAGTTTATTAGAAGTTACCTATGCAGTTTTTGTATTGCCGTTTTTAGGTGCAATTATTTTCCGTTCATTTTTTATGATCTCACCTAAAGAGATTCACAAATTACAGTTACAACAACGTATTCTACATAGTTTGGAAAACATTAATTTAGTCACTGAGTATCACAACATCATCCGACGTGAATACCGACGTGACGGTAAAGACTCTGCTATCAAAGCACATATTTGCTTGTTTCACTCAGACCATCACGAAGCACTTAAATACGTCGAAAATAAGTTTGAACGCAAGGCAGCACACTAATTAATCAAGGTGTTTTTATTGTGAAACAATCTATGTTGGATGCAGCCCTTTATCTGATTACACTTATCGGTTGCTTAGTATATTTCAAGTTAATCAGTGTTTACACTCACCAACTTGATGCCCCAGTGCCTCTGATTATTCTATTCATGGTGCTGTTGATTTCGGCTATCGTGACTCACATTAGACTTGACCAATCAAGGCGCGGTCGAGTTAACGTTTTGGCAGAGGTCATCGTTTTCGTCTTGGCTGCTACACTCGCCATTTATTTACGTTCAGAGTTAGTCGAGGTTTTTCTGTTACTGGATTCAATGGATGGAAAAGATGTGGTTTTACCGATTATTGGTTTGAACCATGACTACACAAATTTGTTATCAAATCGGCTTGTTGGTTACAGTGGGTGTCTTGTTGTTTCATTGATTTTTTTACGATTCACCGTGTACAAGTTCTTTAAGCCATATTTGTACCGTATATTCATTTTAGAACAAAATAGACCCCAATCATGCCCAGCTTGTGGGCGTTATTAACACATCCCAATACGTTTTCTCAAAAAATAAACCTGATATGAAAATGCCAATTGAAAAGATTCCTTAAACGATGTATTGTTTAATCATCAGTTGGCATATTTTCTAGGTTATTATGCGTTCTCAATTTTCATACAACTCCAACAATTTCCACAAGAAAATCAAAAAGCAATTTGGTGGTTTCCCTACTTATGGGAGCTACAACGTTGAATACGATTTTAAAGATGATTGGTCTATAGAAAGAAAGGGTACTCAAGAACTGGCTGGTTATTTCAGTTCACTATCTGAGAGCAATGGTGGGGTCGTACTGAGTAAAGACCAGAGTGTTGTGATGTCTCTTACCCCAATGGAACTTGAGAGTCATATTATGGCGCAACATTCTGCACAAGGTCATGTGGTTGTGTCGGGGTTGGGACTAGCGATGATTGTCCTAAGCCTATTGCAAAAAACTACAGTTCGTAAAATTACGGTTCTTGAGGTTGATCCTCAAATCATCTCTATGTACCCGTCTGTACTAAACGGTCAGTCAAGGTGTCTATGGGAAGATAGCATTAAAGATGGCCGTCTCAATGTAATCGAGGCTGATTGTCATCAACCGTTACCACAAAAAGTGTTGGATGAAGTGGGTACAAGTATTGATTACATGTGGTGTGACACTTGGAATACTCTTGGCCATAGTAAGTCACTGTTTCGAACTCAATTGCTTGCTCAACAGATAAAACCAAAGGTGTGTGATTTTTGGGGTGTTGAATTATATTTGGCCATGAAAACGGTTATACAAAACCCATCTCTACAAGCCAAACCTTTGATTGATTATGCTTATTCCACTGGTTTACCTCTGAGTGTTCTCAAGATGGACACAAAACAAGCAAGACTATATACAGAGTTATGCTACGCAGCTGCGAAGAACATTACCATTCAAGAGCGAGCTCGCGCTCGTTTGATTAATGCAACTAGCCCCAATATTTTCGCATGACTAAAGCCTTAAAGCTGAATGTTGCCTTGTTGACTATTGGGGATTGTGAAACCAAGAAGCAATTTTGCTTGTATTTTTGTGAGCAGATCATTCGTCAATCTGAGGTTGTCATACCTAGTAAAGCGTTGCTACGCAGAAACGGTGAACTAAGCTTTCATTTTAGTGGTAAAGCGTTGGCATCAATGGTCGACATTTATTGCGAACTAAACCTCACCAAACAGCTTCATTCCGTTTTAACATCGACCCGTATCCATAAGCCTGATAGTCGTGGTCGCAAACGTGTGTTGAGTCATTATGTTGTACCTAAAAGGATGCCTGTAAGCCCTTTAGAGACTGTTTTACCAATAGTGAGGAACTTATCAAGCGATGAGGCTTTTCATTTGCTTATGATAGTAAAGAAAGTCCAGTACGGGCATAAACATAATTCATTCTGCCCCTATGACCTAAAACTGTCAGAGTGTCACTTTATTAGTGACGTGAACGTTTTTACAAGAGCCTTTAAGTCAGAACCTTGTACAGAAACCATTTTGAATGAACTTTGCTATCGTATTTCAAGAGAGAACTAGAGCCTTATGACTACGCACTTGTCAAATCATCGTTTTATTTCTCAAACGGCAAAAACATTTAAGATCCACATCCACACACCAGACGATGAGGTTTTACATCGTAGTGTTGGATACTCAAAGATTGGTGAAAAAGAGGGGCTTAAAGTAGCGATAAAGTTAAGGAATGATCTTGGCAAGTTGCTTTGGAAAAAGTACTGGCCAGAGGTTTTAAAGAACGACAAATTATTGCTTAGATTGCCTCACAGTCTTGACCCTGTAATTGTCTATAAGCCAGCCCCAACCAAAACTGACCCTAATCATCGTATACCGTGTTACTTGGCTAAGTGGAAAGAGTACGACGAGTCTGGTAATTACAAGCTTAAAACAGTTGTTCGCTCGATAAACAAATATGGAAAGTTAGCGGCATACACGCAAACTAAGATGGCCTTGCTTGAAGCTCATAAAGATGTAATCCCTTTGTTGGAATTCATGGAACGCTATAGCATTACAAAACTAGTCTGATTTTTTAGAAAAATCATAACTGTACGAATTTAAATGAATAGGGAGTACGTATTTTGTTGTCAAGTTTTCAGATAGTTGATCATATATTGGAAGAAACCAAAGTGGTTCAAGCTCAAGGCTTTCTTGAAGCCATCAGTGAGTATTTGAGTTCGTCGTTAGTGAATGTCTCGATTGATTGGAATCCAGCGTTTGGCCGAGCTGAAATTGTTGATAGAAGAACTAAGAACAACTACACAGTCACTTTATTATAGTTAAATAGGAGAGGTTCAAAATGGAAACAATTGCATTCAAAAGCGGATTGAAAGCGGCTCAAATGGGTATTGCTCTTGAAGATTCAGCGTTGAATAATCTTCATCCAGACTCTGAACGTTACGAACAGTTCATAGCTGGATACGATTCTTATAGCGAACCCAATAAAGCATCTAAGCAAACTCAAAACGTTGAGCGCTAAGCTATAAAATTGACACTTTTAAATTGGTGTTTTCACTTTCCTCGCTATAGTGTCAGTGCTATAATTCAAATATACGGTATTAGCATCATTTAAAGCCTCTTTTAAGAGGCTCAATAAGGAATTGACCATGCCTCAGTTTAAAGCACTTTCTGACATTAAGATTTACTCGAAACCAGCCTCTCATATGACTTATGAAGTTAGGGACGGATCTTACTGTGTTCACGCTTGGGGAGTTTACCCATCTTCAAGCGTTCTTGCTGGCCAAGATGTAAAGCAATTTGTTGATACTTGTGCGACAGAAGAGGAAGTGAATGAACGCTACCCAGAAGCAGTTTCAAGCCACCCAATGCTTCAACCTCAGAACACTTTTGATCATTTATCAGAGAATGGTGATTATTAGAGATGGCAAGTAAGTATCTGACTTATTCCCCAGAACTAGACTTAATCGATCGAATGGCAGAAGAGCACGGCATTCCAGTATTTCGTCATTTTGAACATCTCAATAGTATGTATATGGAGATGGGGGGGCATCCCTATTCTGAGTCATTAGATGCTGTAACCCACGTATGTGAATACGGGTATCGACAAGAGAGAAACATCATATTTTTGGAAGACCAATCCACTATAGATTTCCTCATGTCTCTAAGATTTAAGACCCCAAAACAAGGTGCAAGAATCCCTTTGCCGCATGAGAGTTTTAGTTTAGCTGTGCCATCAGGTTTAAAGTTCAAAGGTGTATCAATTCCCCCAGTGTTAGTCTATGCAGGGGAGAAAGAAGTACCACGCTTATCAGTCGATATGTTCACTGAGTTGGGTTTAGTAAAAACAAGACCCCCAGAAAGTGTCATCTCGGAAGCTTGTGGTGCGTTTGGTCGAATTAACATCATCATTCCTGAGAAAGCCGTCAATACTCCCAACATACCTAAGAACTTACTTCGCTTAACGGATGAAACGCTTATTGAGTTACTAGGGGTCGATTTTGATGACTCAGAGATAGACCCAATCGCTTTATGTCGTTCTATTGTCGGTACACCGCTAAACGGGCTATCTGATGAAGAAGTCCACCAGCAAATGGTGGTGCTACGTCTTATTGTTTCACTGGGTATCTACAACAACGCTACAGATAATAAGTTTCTGCGCCAAGGAGTGCCATATGGTCACTCGGTTAAGAAAGCGAAAAATCTTGGTCTGACCAAGCAGATTGCGAATGTTAGCTCTTTTTCATCTTTGAAGTTAAATACACAAAGAAAGGGAACAGGTGAAAAGGTTGTGGCTGGGTTTATGCGTAACCTACAGCATGAGAGGTACTACCAAGGCCGTTACAAAGATTTTCCTGAAAAAAGCCGTTGGGTCGAAGTCGAGGGCTGGGTTACTGGTA
Organism: Vibrio sp. R78045; assembly: GCF_042466085.1. NCBI lineage: Bacteria > Pseudomonadati > Pseudomonadota > Gammaproteobacteria > Vibrionales > Vibrionaceae > Vibrio > Vibrio sp. R78045. Next base: position 2,854 of record NZ_JAXHBS010000004.1, on the reverse strand, counting down.
GTGCAAAGGCTGAAACCCAAAACATTAAGTAGACAGGTGCAGTATGGCCAATAAATCTGAAATGGTCGATGGTAAAACAGTTTTAGAGTCATTCATTGAGATAGGTCTTAAGCGAAACAAAGATCTTTTTACCTCAAGAGTGATGACAGATGACTTAATGAAAAAGGGTTATTTCTCCACCAAAACTGTTGCCCAAGCTCAATCTATTGTGCTCGGTTACATTAAGCGCTATTGCATTGAAATAGATTTGCGAAAAAGTATTCTAGAACCGAAGAAAGCTGGTACTTTTCGATTGAAACAAGAATTTAGGTAATTTGATGTCTATGAATGATGGAATTCTGATCAAGTACTATCGTGGTGCTTGTAAGTTTAACGATTTGAAAGTGAGCACGGATACGTTCATTCAGGGTAACTTGATGGAAACTTTGGATGACGTTATCGATACCGGTGATCTGAAATACGATGTCGAATTGAAATTTGAATTTGAGCGTAAGTTTGACTCTGTCTTTGCTCATTATCATGAACTTGTTGACGATACGATCTCTGAGTTAGAAGAGGCTATTAATCAAGATGAGCATGCGACCAAGGCAGCTCAAAAGCGTCTGACTGATAATGTGAATCGGGCGATTAACTTCTTTATTACTGAAAGGATATTTGGCGGTTCTGAGTCATATGGTTGGTTGCGCGGTGATTTCTTAAAAGCGGTGCAATTGCCTTATGAGATACGCTTACACAATGTGCCATCAGCCATTAAAAAGTTGGAAAAGTATTTAAAGTCGAACGCGAGCAATAGCGGTTCAGATTTGAAAGCCAGCAATCCAAAGGTTTACTTTGCTTCTCTAATTTTAAAAGCCTTTTCAGACTATGGCTTAGACCAGTTGATTGAATTGGCTAACCTTTCAAAAACTTTACCAGTTCGCAAGCGTAATGCGGCTAAAAAGTTCGATTATGATTTGCTCTATAAAGGGATGAATGAGGCGAGTAAAACGGTGATAGACACTGTAATGCAATCCTTATCTGACAGTTATAGTGAACGGTGTAAGCGACACTTAGAAAGGCTTTACGAACTGTCTAGTAAGTACAAGTCAGAGGTCGATGACATCCATTCAAGGAACGCTGATTCAATGGATGTATACCGTGAAATGAAAGCGTTAAAATTGCGATACATTCAGGAGGTTGGCGAGCCTGATGCGAATGTACTCAGATCTACGCCTGAATATATTTCTATCCACCTTGAGTCAAACAAAAATCGTGACTTGATTAAAGTAAGAGAGAACTTAATCAAGTGGCTAGTTTCCGTTGAGGTCGTTCAATCAAAAGTCCTCTCACTGGATGTTGGTCTAGACGGGTTTGATTGTGCTATTGACTTGTATTCGAGTGAAACAGTAGTTCGTACTTTGAAATTTAAGACTGTTTTCGCTGGTGGCCACAATATTCAGAAGCTCCATTTAAGAACGGTTCACCACCTAGCAGAAGAGAGAACGGTCAACCCACTTTAATAGCGGTTTGAACGATATAGTTAGATCCATTAGGAGGGTAGAAATACTCTAACCTAGTTGGTATGTTTAAAAAGTACATGTGATTAGAAAGAGAGGAAAGGAGGTCTACATGTGGACTGAAAAAGAAAAGGAATTTTTAATGAAAAATGCTGGCAAACTTAGCACTAAAGAAATGTCTAAAAAGTTGAAGAAAAAGCCAGATTGTATTCGACAGACGGCCTGTATTCTCGGTGTGTCCTTACATATCGAAAAGATAGACCCAGACGTTAAGAAACAAATGTTGAAGATGTTAAAGTCTGGTCTGCCCAAGCTGAAAATCAGTAAAGTAACTGGTGTGTCACTGTCTACTGTTCGTGCTTATGCGAAGAACCCCAATAAGTGCAACAAACCAAAGCGCAATAACAATGGTAAACGCCCCAAGAGCGTCGTACACGACAAAACCACCAGCAACCTTGTTAACGCTGTCTTTTCTCTATAGAGAAACTGAGAGCCCCTTATAGGCAACCATTCAGCCTTGTTACATAGCAACTTAAATATAAGGTTCAATATGTCACAAAGAAAAATTATATTCCCCAAAAGCGACGATTGTCGTGATGTTATTGTTGTCGGTTGGGATCGCCCTTTATCTCAACTGTTTATGTTCGTTGGTACAGAGTATTTCGATCCCGAATTTACGTGCTGGGATCTCGATGACGCTTTGTTAATTGATACCTATATTGATGTGCTACCCAAAGATATTTCTCCTGATTGCTTATACCAATTTGGTGAGTTAATCAGAGATGGCCATCGTGTGCTCGATCAACCAATGTGTTCAGATGATTTACTCGAACGGTTGTTATCACGTCTTAGACAAGATGCCCTAGAGCCCACGAAGTCTCATAGCTCACCAGTGGTCTTTGCTATAGGTGGAAGTCGAGGAACAGTGCATTAGGTTGAATTAAAGCTTAGTGCTGTTCATCCATTTGAATCAAATTTTTCAGAAAAATGCTATTGGCTCACCTAGAGTTAAAATTAATCTACTATGGGATGAGTTACTTATGAGGGATTATGTATGAGAAAACGAATTTCAATGTTGGCACTTTTTTTAGCAAGCAGCGTGAGTGCATTTACTGATCCCAACTATACCGTTGAGATACAATGTACAACCGATAGTCCTAATGCAGTAAAAGGACTGGTTGTTAACTATGAGATAGGCCATGGTAAGGTGAAAGAGGTGATGACCCTACCATCTCAAAAATCCCCACTGGTAGATAATTGGCAACGTCCTTTGTTTTCTAAGTACGCTGTACATAACGATGCGAGCAGGAATAGTAAGATAAGCATTTATAAAGCGGCAGGGGGGTTAGAGTATTACG
>NZ_JAXHBS010000003.1:0-78683 GCF_042466085.1 Vibrio sp. R78045 | reverse complement strand
GTCCGTCTTTTACCTTAATCGAAAGCTTGTTCATTTTACAGCGAACTCCAAAAGCCGCGCAGTTAAGTAAATCCTCAAGGGATTGTGCTTTTTCAATACGCAATTTGGGTTTACGCATGAATCGTTTGAAATTGGCTTTGACTAGGCTAGGTTTGGTCGTGGGCATAAAGGTGAGGTTATTAACAGTGGATGGTGCACATAATAAACGAATCTATCTGATCATGCAGCTCCTGACCATTTTTAACAGGACTCTATGCCGTCCTACGGGCTGCGCCCTACCTGCACAGCAGTCAGAAAAGAAAATACTTCGCACTTCCTTTCCTGACCGCTCGATATTGTTTAATAACGCAAGGTAGAGCTCGACGACGAAACTTGAATGATTAACTCAACTTCAATCGCGGTAAGGATTTGTTCCATTAGTATCTTTTTGATGTCAACATACTCTGAGCGCTCTTTAGACAATTCAGCCATGATATTAGGCATGAATCCATCAACCAGTACGACCTTTCCTATCACGCCGAAGTTATCGTGTAAAAACATCAGGCAATGTCCACGATGATCATAGCTGACTCTAGCATTGACTCCATCGGGAAGGACATCCTTGAAGAGTTGAGGAAGTTGAGTGATAAAGGTGTTTTGTTGTCGGTTCCCCAACGATTCAAGCCCTTGAAGGTTCATTCCCGTACGACCGATAGAGCTGATCACGGCTTGGGGACCTAGATACTCCCCAGAGTCAATCTCAATCGTTCGCCTGTCCATCACATCCATCAGCAACTTAGCAATCTCATTAGCATCAGAGAAAAGGTTCTTTTTCTCTTCCAGAATGAAATGTCGGCCCAGCCCTGGCGATAGCATCACTTCAAAGTCGCCATCCACCAATAGATTGCCGTCCATAATGGTTTCCCCGCAACATTGGTCTTTATAGCGCAAGAGCGTTTCAGAGCAGGCGTGTACGATAGGTTTGAGTTTTAGCTCGGTCTCCGGGTATAAATCCTCCGCAATCGACTCATTCATGACAAAATTGATCCCTCTACGATGAAGAACAAACCGAAAAAGAAACAGGGAAATGTCATGACCAGCCAAGTTTTTCATATTGATATCACCTCTTTAGACACCATCGACTCTAGGCAACGTTAAATGTATTCGACATTGCCTTGATAAATCGGAATGCATAAGAATAGTTTCACGCTGGATGTACTTGTAATAACACAATACCAGAAACGCTAGCGGTGAACGCCAATAAGAATGATAAGAAGCCTCGATACTCACAGGGAGTGGCTTTAATTGTTCAATGTTAAAGAACGAGCCGTGCTTACTCAGTAGAGGTGACGTTAGTATTAATGATTGCCCACTGTATTTTGGGAGCAGTTCAATCAACAGTTCGAGCTCTTGGTACGTATCTCTTGTAAAAGGATAGATCGCCGTTGAAAGGTGAACATGGTATTGGTTTTTCTTTAAGGACGGGGTTAGCTTGAGTAAGGTGAGTTCATTTAAAGCGATCCTTACACTGTAACCAAAACCTATCCACACAGAGAAAAGAAGAACACCGCCATGGAGGAATAAGGGGAGATGAAGCGGCATCAACCAGACCGTGACGACCATTAAAATGACGACACCTTTGATTCCCCTAATCAAATTTATCTTTGCGGAAGGGGCATGAGAGAAGGTCAATAATCTATGTAGGAAAATGAAAAGTAAGAGTGTATTGACAAAAAGTATCACAAGATTATCCAATAAGGTTCATTTTGACGGCAATAAGCCCCGCTTGTTGGGGCAAGATGAAGCCGACAATTGAACAAAGTGAAAGCGTCAGGCTTTTGCATCCCACTGCGCGCCCTCGCGGTACAACAAATACCCTCGATGATGCGTTTTTCTTAATAGCCGCAGGGCTTGACGGTAAGTGGTGCGTATCACGCGCCAATCATTACCATCGAGCATTTCCAATATAACAGGGTCATTGATTTTGTAATCCATATCAGATCTATCGCTTTCTTAAACGCCCAAACACAGCTAATCCCAGTAGAGAGAAAAAGCCGAGAGAACCGCCGCTGCCACCTGGGCTCGGTGTCGTTGTTGGAGGTGGAACGGGAGTCGGTGCTACAGGATTGATATCAATCACTTCATCGCTACTTAGATGAAGCTGCCCCGAGCCTGTGACTTCTAGCTCATAAGTACACGTATCAAACGCATTGATAACTGCTTGAGTTTGACAAGTACCGCCAAGGATTTGTACATCGCCTGTCGCATGAGCATTCTCAGTCACGCCATTTTGGTGTAATGACTGAATTTTAACAGTCTGAGTGCCAGTGCCTTTGAGAATCGTTGGGTAATGCCAGCCATTGACTGTTTCAAGCAGGAAGTCTTTTGAGTAAAAAAGATCAGGAAAAGTATTACCACCGTGAGTTATGCCAATCACTTCGTTACTTGTATTAAACCACGCACTGCCGCTGTCGCCGCTTTCAGTTTCAGAGCCTCCTAATGCGTATCTGTGATAGAAGTGATCTAGAGACTCATCGCTAATTTCACTTATAGTAAAGTCACCACGCTTTAGTTCGCTGAGACTGCCAGCAAAACCATAAGCATGAACCGCATCGCCCACACTTGCGGTAGCACTGTTCAAGTCAGCAAAAAAATGGATATTTTGCGTGGGTTGTTTATCAACATTAAGAATGGAAATATCGTGATTTATGAAGCCGTCACTTTGAGGATCATCTACTCTTGAGTTAACTGTAAGATAATCAGCGTCGTACGTAACAATAACATTGCCTCCAACTCTACAATGCGCAGCAGTTAGAATCTGATCACCGCCTATAATTAAACCTGTGCAATTACCGCTAACGTAATCATCAAAATCATTTTTCCAATCGACAGTCGTACCGTTCGTAATAGCAAAAGAAGAGCTTGATAGAGCGCTTAATCCGAGAGCAAGTAATGTTTTTTTCATATCCATATACCTAGTGTTTTTCGTTGTAGAATCGAGAAATTTCTAAAATAGACATTCTCTGTTTTCTATTGTTTGTCACGCCTGTTTTTTGCGTAGCTTTCTCGATAGCAGTAAGAACGACTTTTGCTTCACTTTCACTCAAGTACATCTGAGGAATTAGAACTTTACCTTTTCTATAATCGTTTGACATGATTAACAATTAACCTTATCAATCCCATTTTTGTCGGTAAAAACACAATAACAAACAACTAGCGGTTAATCAATACCGCTAGTTGTTTTTTACTTCATTTTAATTAGCATCTAGCTAGGTTTCGTACAAGTCTATTGTACTTCCCAGCAGGTCGCTTTAGCTGAAACAGCACATCCGCCACAACTAGCACGACCAGAAGTCAACTTCCAGTACCCACCAGACTGATAGACATGTGCATCTGTGCCTTTCAGACCTCTACCATAAAAGCCACTCACTTTACTTAATGCGCATACCCACCCATTTGTTGGTTTTAGGGTTTTGGTGATAATGGACGTGGACTCTGAACCGGATGAGAATTCCACCACTTGAACTGAACCTGAGCCAGATTGTGGCGGCTCTAGTCCGTCATACAAATCCTTTTCATATTCATCGCGGTTTTGCTTCACGCTCTCGTAATACTCCGATTCACTCGCGTAAGCATCTTCCAGTGTGACTTTAGCAAATGCTGCGTTACTGGCGAATGCACTACTCATGAGTGCAACAACTAACATAATTTTTTTCACTGTTATTCTCCTATTAAATACATTGAACTAAAGCTGTTGCTTTACCAAAGTGTGTGATTTCAAGTTTGTTTGTGTCTGTATTTTTGGCTGTAGTATCTACACCAACAGTCCAAAGTTGGTTATTTTGACCATCAATGTAAGCTTTAAATGATGATATCTCTATGTAATTCCACGGCAAACTGATATCACTGATATTCAACGCTAATGTTGGCGATAACCCTGTGCTGCACGCTGGCTTTCTCACGGTTTGGCCATGCGACACATTTTCAATAGTCACCAATCGTTTTGATACGGATATCTGACTGCCGTCAGAGGCTGCAATTGTGTAGTCTTTCGCATTCGTAATACCGTGCTGACCGCCCACATCCCAATCCTCTGTTAATGTGGCGCTCCCATCGCGCATGACAATGTTTTCGTACATCAGTGCCAACGTCGCTTGGCGCAAGGTAATATGGATATCACTACCTGCTCGCTTTGCCCCTGGAATGTCAATCAACACGTTTGACCACCGCGTCCACTCTTTCGCATCCTTGTCTAATTCGTGAAGTGGAATACGAATGACTAAATGCTCGTTAAATGCCGGTATGTGCGTAAGGTCGGTGTAAAAGTAAGTACTCAGACGCGAATGGCTCCACGGCACGTAATCGGGCAACTTACATTCACCATTGAGTTCTCGATCAATCGTGCAACTGCCCCAGTATTGCTCAGGGTAGTCGTTCATGAGGTTATCCAACGTTGCAGGCCAACTCGCTTGACTGGTCGAATCGACCCCTTCTTCGGTGATCTTGTAGTATTGATATTGATGAATGCGCTCTATCAGCACTCTAATGTGCTCACCGTAAGCTGTCGCTTTCTTGTCTTCCTGATAATTGTGATATACAGGGTAGCTGATACCCACAATCGCTATGCTAAGTCCGAGCGTAAGGAGAAACTCGGCTATCCCCACCCCGCGTTGTTTGAAGGCACTATTCGTCATAGAGACTCCTCATGTTTTTTCATCAGAGCTCTATACTCCTCGCAATGACTGGTTGTTGGTCCTTCATCGGGACAAGATACCGATATGAAAAATGACGGTCTTCCGTTAAGCACATTCACTATTTCTTTATGATTCATGCCAAGTTGAACCCCTGCCAGGATACCTACAGCTAAAAACCACAAAAACCACAGACCTAGCTTTGTATCTTCATTCATCATTGGCCCTGTTTTAAATAAGAGCGTTTTCATTTTATTGTTCATCATTCATTCCTTTATTCGACAAGCCTATCTTTACCAAGCAAAACACGCGGTGGCCGGGTCAAATTCCATGCGTGATACATCTGTTGGCCCTTTAACGACTTCAAGTATCTTTAAGGTTCGACCTTGAAATTGCCAACTGCCTATCACGGTTTGAGCCAGTTCTTTAAGGCGAGTCGCCTCCTGACTGGAGTGCGTCGTCAACGTGAGGTGCTTACCTATCACGCGGCCGCTGTTGCGGCTCGCCTGATAGGCAATATCGAGCGTCCAAGGACTGTTATCTCGGATGCTCGCCTCCAACCACCCCTCACTGACCAACGTATTGATGTCGTCGTCAATCGGTACGTGCAGACAATCAGTACGTTCGGTTTCGCTGCGTATCTGCTTATCCATCGCTTGCATGACCGCTGAGGTTGTTCGCTTAAATAACGCTTTTTCTCGCGCGCCGTTGTACGCCAGCAATAGCCCGGTGACGACGCCTAACATGGCCAAGGTGCGCAGCGTGCTGGCAAGCGTGAGGGAGGTAAGATTCATGCCGACTCCTTACAGCGTCACTGTGATGGTGTTGCCAGCGACCGCTAAGGTCGCGCAGCTGGCAGCGCTGTTACAGTTACCGGCACTCAATTTGGCCAGCGTGTCGGCCAAATCATCGATGTACTGCGTGTCAATGTTGGTGATGCCCACCTTCACGCGCTGCATGTTCGCGTTATCGACCGTCAAGGTGTAATCGCCGCCATATTCATTGGTGCCAACGCCATCACGCGTATCACCACAAATTGTCGAGCTCACCGAGTTACGCCCGGTACTGCATACTTTGCTCATTGAAGTACCCGTGTGGTTGACGCTTTTGACTTTCTCCGCGCCAGCTTTGATTTGCGTGACCGCCGAGACGGTATTGGCTTGCGCCGACCAAGCGGTTGCCATGTTGTAGAGTTTGACGATGCCAAGAAAGAGAAAAACGGCCAGGATGAGGTACATGATGAAATCAATCAGGCTGATACCACGTTGTTTATTTGGGTTTGAACGAATGCGTTTCATGTTGTGTTTCCTTAGAGTTGTATCGAGATAAAAAGGGATGCCATGGCGCTGCCCACCAGGGCAGCGAGCAGCAAGATACCCAGAACTAAAATGACTTTTGGGACAATGAGTTTCAGCGTGGCCATTTTTTTGGATAAATGGCGGTGGTGTTGTTCGGCGCTTTTTTCAAGCAAGGTCGAAAGCGGTGCGATATCCCCCATCACGTTCAGGTTGACCTGCGCGTCACGAAGCAAAAGCCCGGTATCGAGCGCGCGACCTGGGTTGGTTTCGGTTTCAAGCTGGCGCTGCATTTGATTGAGGTGAGACTTCAAATAGCGAGACGAATAAGCGTCCACCTCCGTCATGGCAGCTTTGAGACTCATGCCCGCTTGTGACAGATTGGCGAGCGTGGACAAAAGATTGCCCGCTACCGCCATGCGATAGTCGCAAAAAGGCCAGAGGTTATCGGCCATATCGCGCCCTTGCCCTGTCCATATCGGCATGAGTAACGCTTGAATAACAAACGAGCCAATGAAGAGGCTCAGCACCACCAGTCCCGGCCCTGAAACCGTCTCTCGAACCTGACTGGCCATCGAGTGTTCAAGACCAGCAGTCGTAATGATTTCACCACTGATGTACACACCCAAGACGCCCAGTCCCAGCAAAGTCAGCAGTGGAAAGGCCATCATAAGCAAGATAGATTTCATGACGCCTTGACCGCCTTCGAGCTCTTTAATGGCAATGTCTAAGCCGCTTTTGAGCTGACCGTTTTGCTCAGCAATGGCGAGGGTAGACACCACCACGGGCGAGAGCCAGCCACTGAGCACATCGGTAAAGCGTTTACCTTCTCCTGGCGCCTTGAGACCGGCCTGCCCAATTTTTTGCGTGCTCCCCGAGCCACTGCTCGCCAACTTTTGGCAAAAATCCTTGGTGGTCATGCCGTACTGCGCGCAGGTACGCCACTGCTCAAGGAGGGCGGTTTGGTCTTTTTTATCAAACAACCACTGTTCAAGAGACACCGACATGACTGACCTCCGCTTGCTTTGAGGTGACCTTCTCATCCATCTCTTGACCGATTTGTTGGTACAAGGATTGAGAGGATACCGGCATCAAGCCATCCACCTGTTCAGAGGCGGACGCAATGTCCACTTGACCAAGTGCGATGCGATGCAGCGTATGACGACGAATATCGGGCCAGCCTTGCGCCTGCAGATAACGACTCCATCCTAAATAGTCCTGCGCTTTGATGAACTCGCGGTCCGCATCTTCGATGGCAATAAGCTCCAACACCAACAAACGGCCACTTTCACCCGTTTGACGGCAATACTTGCAACCAGCAGGATGCTTTACGCGCACTTGATGATGCGCCTCGGGTAACAGCGTTGAAATCTGGGTCAGCTTGGTTTGGTAGGCGGCTTGCTCATCGTGATGCTCGTACACCGCTTTCGCTTCATTCAGTGTTAAAGCGCAGTGCGGACACAGCTTTCGCACCAGCTTTTGGTGGGTAAAGAGCTGCATTAACCCTGGTGCTGAAACAATGGAAGACGGGATACCAAGCTGCTCAATAAAAATAGCCGGCACACCAAGCGCACTATTGGCGTGCAAGGTCGAGAGAGCCAAACCACCCGTTTCACCTTTACGCGTAAACTCTTTGGTGGTGTCATGACTTCGAAGCTCACCAAACGAGGTGATATCGATGTCTTGACGAAGCTGCTCTAAGGCATAAAAGGTGTAATCCAAGTATTGACCCGAGCCGTCGACCAACTCACGCTTGGGCTCAACCAAGGTTTTCGTGATGCCCGCTTGCTCAAACTCAATCGGGTCTTCGAGCGTATGGCAGCAACGTGCCACGCGGTCAACCGTGTCAAACAAGGCGTACACTAACGAGGTTTTGCCTGAGCCCATTGGGCCGGTGAGCACAATAATGCCAGAGCGGCGCTGCATTTTACTTTCCAGTAAATCGCGCTGGGCGGGCAATAAGTCCATATTGTCGAGCGTAAGAGGCTCACCAAGGGGCGTCAAACAACGCAGCACCAATTTGATGCCGTGGCTGAGTGGCATCATCGCGACGCGCCACTCCACCATCATAGTCACGCGGTGACTTTGCCCTTCCTCATCCAACTTTGTGACGGAGCAAGGGAGCTCAAAGCGGTCATTGAGTGGCAGTCTGGGTGAATAGTTGGAGTTACCTAAACTGAACGTGTACGCCGCTAAGGATTGACCCATCGCGCGGTCAAGTCGCTCAGCGCTCTCTCCGCCGGCAAAGGTTTTGAGCCTTTCACGGCGCCCATCCACGCGCAGCAAAATCTGAGTACTGTTGCGATGCACTTCAAGGTGAATGTCTGAGGCTTTGACCTCCACCGCCGCTTGACATAGCTGCGTCAGTTTATCGCCATAGGCCGACTCCAGCGCCGCTTGCGTCTCTTGATTGAGTAGCGTGCGCGCCATATCCAGTAAGGTTTGCACACGCGTCTCATCGGTTAACTTCACCATCGGGGCGCGCGCAAAAAAACGCCCGCCACTGAGCGATTCCGTCTCTTGCACGTAACGGCGAATATCGGCGTGTTTTGGGCTGTCATAACAGTCCACCCAAATCACTCCCTCCTCATCCACAATGGTGTGGCCATCTTCGATGCACAGCTCAAGTAAGGTTTGGTCGTGCAATAAAGACAAGTCATGTCTGGATTCATTCATCAAAACCCCTCCATACTTAGAAAGCGCTGCGCGCCGTTATCACGCAAGCGAACGCCTTGCTCACTCACGCTGACAATCGACAAAGTTCCGACCGTGCTGCCTTTTTGCACTTTATGCCAACGGCCATGCACGTTAATGCGGGCTTGCCACGCTCCGTTGTCGATTTGCACAAGGCTGCCCAACATCAAGCCGGCGGTTTGCACCTCCTTTGACGCTCTTGAAGACGTACTCACCACCGGGGTCACGCTGACAGGGGCACCGATGAGGCTCAACTCTGTTTCCAGGCTATCCGGTTGCGAGCGTAAATTTTGCTCACGCACCTGTGCATCAAGCGTCGCCATGTTGAGCTCAGAAAGCTTATTAAGGTACGTCTCAATATCGTCGCTAAGAGGTGGCAGGGGTGCGACCGACTCTGGCTCAAGATTGAGTTTGGCCATTTGCTGAGCTAAACCCTTACTGGCAGCCTCTACAGACTGCTCCAGAGCCGTCGGCGCCTCTGCAGAAAGCGTTGATAAAGAGGATGATACTGGCGCTTCACGACCAGACTCGGTATCGCTATGATTGCCTTGTTCTTCCTGCTGCACGGAGGCACCTGCGTACTCAGACTTAACGTCAGGAAATAACGTGGTGTAGCCCATACCTACGGCCGCCGCGCCCATCAAGGCGATAAGACCAATTTTAATTTGGGGAAGGGTCATATTAGAGACCTCCATATAAAGTGATGGAAAAAGAGAGTGACCAACGATGTGGGCTCACCGGTTTTAGCGTGAGCGCTTTCATCGAGACCGGCATGACCGCAAACAGCGCCGCCAGGGTGTTAAGCTCTGAGGCGCTCACCCCTTGATGCGTCACCTCCCATGTTTTACTTTGCCAAGTGCTTGATGACTTATCACTGCTTTGCTGCGCGATAAACCCCATGGTCACGAGCGCGTCTTGCAAGCGCTGGTCTGTCGGCTGCATCGGCATCACGTGTGACTGCCAATAAGGCAGCCCAGACGCGAGGGGTAAACGCAGCGTGTGTTGGTCCCCATCGCTGCTCAAAAACAAAGAAAGCGAGTCATGCTGACGCTGCCATTGCTGCCACACACCGATAAGACCATCAGGCTCACGCTCTACGATGGCCGTCAGCTCTGCGCCTTGTTGAGTCAAACCCTTGGCTTTCCAACCTGGCGGCAGCAGGGCAAGGTGGGTCGCGCCAAGTAGCGCCCCTTCCATAACTGTCTGTGCGCTGACCGTTTCATGCAGCACCAAGCGATACATCCCCCAAGGCGGGAGCGCTTTGGGCTCAGTTGAGTCGCTCTCATGACTCACTTGAGAAGTCGCAGGCTCGTTAGAGTCAGAGCGCTGAACATAAAGCGTTAAAGCGATCACTGCGGCGAGCAACACGCTCACTCCAATTATCACTCTGCGATTGTTTAAGGGTTGAGCGGGTGGCGTTAACCGGTACAGCTCCAGTAAGCTCAGCTCTTGGTCGCTTGGCGGCACTATGCGCTCATGGTTTTCACTCACGGACTCAGCTTGCAAAGATTCAACCAAGAAAATATGTGAGGCGCCTGCGTTTGCTGCGCACAAGTGATAGTGCGTGTCAGTCCAGATTTGGCGCACCACACCCGCGTCAATCAGGGTCGCGTGCCACAGGTCTCCGATATTCTCGATAATGGTGACACTTTGCTCACCAGCCTCTTGCTCATGGAGCAGGCCGCGCGCGGTTAACACATCGAGCCACCACTCGCTGCGCGCCACGCCTTCACAATCACTGCCATACAGACAGACCCAGTCACCACGCTGCGACACGTACTGATAAGGCTGCTGGCTACGGCTTTTCAGGCGACGAATCGTCTTAGTTGCGTGACCGTGATGGGGAAGAGACAGTAATTCCATCATCCGTCCGCCCTCCGTGGAGTGAGGAGCACCAGCGTATCGACGCGCTGTTTCACCGCACTGTTACCGCCTAAAAAGGGGATGCCCAGGAAGGTACTTTCTTCTGTCGTGGTGTCGATTTGTGACACTGAGGCCACCACAATCGTTTGTCCGTATTTGAGCTTGTTGGCAAAGTTGATTTTGGCTTCACGCATTTGTGGGAAGACCAAGGTTTCACCGCCCACCTCTTGCGTTTCCAGCGACTCAATTTTGGTTAACATGCCCGAGGTTCGAAGATAAACGTGATCGCGCTGAATATTCGGAACGACGATGAAATCCACCCCCTCACTGCGCTTACCGCGCTCGGTATCAGTGGTGATAACGCCCTCGTCACTGTCTGAGCTGATATTTTCAACAAACTCGATGATGCGCTCTTGTGTGATGTGGTTGGTCTGATGGTTTTGCACCAATATTGTGATAGGTGTTTCTGTCGACACCTGCCCTTGTTGGTTCAATGCATTTATCAAGGCCGTAGAGCCCGACCACTTGCCGCCGCCAGTAAACGCAAAGCCAGGACTTGATGAGCCAGAAACCAAACTGGTGCCAGGAATGAAAAAGCTCAGGCTGTTGTCGCCGCCAATATCGCGAACGATATCCCAGTCAATCCCTCGGTCGTGGCCAAGATTGGAGCGAAACTCAAGCACTTGCACTTCCAAGGACACTTGGCGCGTCAGCGATTGTTTCGACTGCTCGACAAACGCCACCACTTCATGCATGCGCCCAGGCGTGGTACGTACCACTAAGCGAGATAAAGACGGCACGGCTTGCACAGAACCCACCAAGGATTCTTGCGCATCACCCTCTCCGGTTAAATCCGGGTCGAGTTGCAGCAATGCTTTCACGCCCAGCGCCACTTCCCCAAACACATCCACATTGCTGCTCGATAAGGTGACGTATTGCCCGTCCACTTTCGCAGAGGCTTCCTCATCGTCTCCGCCTTCGCTGCTTTCACCGCTGCCAATCTGGTCGCTGAGCATCCCTGGCGGCAATTCCAGTTCAAAGGTGCGCGACACAAAGCGTTCGACGTTCAACGTGTTCCCTTTAGGGGTGAAGCCGACATTAAGCTGGCGCTCAATATCATTGAGCAATGCCAACAGTGAGCCGTCATGTTGAATACGCACGCGCGTATTCGGGCTCACGCCCGCCCCAAACCACGCTTGTTTATCAAGGGGTGACAACACATCGCTGAGCACCATGCTCAGTGGCAAGCCCGACGCGGGGGTGCTGACACGCACGGTCTTACTCAGATAGTCAGTATCGGTGCGGCGCTCAATCGGTATCAGGCTGGCCGGGGGCTGCTCAATGCGTTCGACTTTGAGAGACTCACGATGCCTGTGGCGCTCGATGTCACTGAGCACCGAGGCGGACTCATCATTGCGTTTGTCGTATTCATTAAGCCCAAGGGTTTCACACCCTGAGAGCGTTAAGAGCACGCCAATGAGACAGAAGGATTGAAAACCCGAGAGACGAAATAGGTTCATAATGGCGTCACCTCTTTGATGTAAATAGTTTTAGTCGCATCTAGGCGCTGCGCTTTGAGTGGATAGGGACCGAGCAACGTGGTCATGGCCATGCTGATGTCCCCATCGATGGTCACCAATGGATAAGGCGTGAAGGTAAAGTCAGCCACAGGCCAAGACGATTTTTCATCCCAGCGCCAGCCATAGTGCTCAGTGACCTGCTTAGTCGCCGCTTTCAATGTGTCACCCGAGACCATTAAGGTCGTCACGCGCTCGCCTTTCCACGGATGAAAGGCCAACAGCTTCGACGATGTGTTTGAGTACAGCGCTAACGTATTGAGGGACTTATTAGAGGTCGCTAACGCCTGAACGGCACCTGACAGTGAGCCCGTTCGAATAAAGTCTTGCGTGGCTATTTCATCCAAGGCAGTCAAAAACGCCTTATCTTGAGCAAACGCCAGCGGTTGGTCGCCATGTTTGTAAGCCCAGCGAGTTAAGGCGCTGCGAAAGCTTTCTCCAGCATGGACGCGATAAGTGGTGAGCGCTTTTTTCTTCACAGACGACTTAGACGGTGTCGATTTTACTTTTGAAGTTGACGAGGCTTTAACCTGTATATCGCTGGCGAAAAACGCATCATTGTCATCCTCAAAACTGGACATCGCCTCTGATGAAGTGCTTTTCGATGCCAGCGACTTTTTCAGTTGCGGGGTCATGACAACACTTGGCGGCGCGTCTTTTGGGGAAGAGGACATAGACGATGTCGACGCCACCTTGTTCGCTTTCACCGTCCCCGCCAGAGGAGACTTACCTTCTGAAAATCCAGTCACAGGCTTGGGCGCCTGCCACTCATACCCGTACTTGAGGCGAAAACCCACATTGCGACGAACCACATCTTCTTCAAGCGAGAACGCTTGACCGCCGATAACTTGTAAGGCTTGTCGAAGGCTCATGTGCCCCATATCGGTATGACCCAAAGGCAAAGGTTGCGCATAGAGCTGCGTTTCGGCGTAAGACGTCGGGGTGCGCAGCGACACGCCACTGCCTGACAATAAGAACTCGATGCCATCTTTGATGCTCATCTTGCTCATTACGGGCAAGCGAGCTTCAATCGGCACGCCTAAGATGTCGGTCATTTGCTCGCCTGCAGAGCGCTCTATGACATAACGTGAGGTCTGCACGCTGCTGCCCGATAATTCGGGGGCGGTGCGAATGTTTAATGGGGGTGGCGGCGCTTGTACAGGCTCAGGCGGGGTTTGACACCCGGCCAACAAGCCTGCAAAAGACAACATGAGCCAGCGCGTTTGCATATCATTCTCCTGACAATAAAAGACGTCCACACGCTAACAAAAAGGCCATAGAAAAATCTCGATTAGAATTGTCAAAATAAAGAAATTCTAATCGAGATTGTTTGTAAAATTTCTGATATCCTTACGGGAATATTTTATTAACTGCCACCTTGTAAAAATAGAACTAGCGGTTGATGTTAACGATAGAAACAAAAACGCCAGCTTATCGCTGGCGTTTGTCATTAGAAGACGTTAAGTAAATCAGATTATTTAGCTGAAAAAGTAAAACCCAACATGCTACGAAACCAGTCGGTTTGATGGACATCAACCTCATGGTTTTTCACCTGCAGTTTTAACTGCTCCAGTTCTTGAAGGTGCGCGCGGCACTCGTTGTGAGAGTAAATCGAGAAGCCGAACTCTTTTGTCCACTTCACCACCGCTTCAACCACATCGATCGCAGCAGCTTGCGCTGATTGACACTCCGTGACTTTAGCCATCGCTATGGTGCCTTCATCATCATATACATAGACAACTTGCATCAGCATTACCCTCGTTCAAAAGTCATCGAGTAAGTGGTTTTTAACAGCCCACCGACACCGGCTAAAAACAGCTTAGCCGCCGCGCGTGACGCTTGTTGATGAAGCAGTGGTTTAGGTTGGGTCATAAGTTCGATGATGGCATCAGAATCAGGCCCATCGATATGAATTTGGTTTACACACCAATTTGGCATAATCAGTTCCTCTTAAAAAAATAAAAGGATGCCCCCACCAGGGAGACATCCCATGTGGGTGGTGCGCAAAAGCCCCTATCTAAGATAGAGGCTTTAAGGTTAAGTCGAATTGAGGTTTATTTAGCGATAGCAGCAACTAAAGCGATCAATGACACGACAAGTGGCGTGATAAGTAATATCGGCTGATATTTAATATCACGTACCATTTTCATCGTATCGATTAATAGCCTCTCTCGCTCAGCTTCAAACTTCTGTTCTTCGGCATTGAGCTTTTCTCGCTCAGCTTCGAACTTTCGCCCTTCGGCATTAAGCTTGTATGTATTAGACAAAGTTTGGTAAAGCTCGGCATTCTCTTTTTCCAACTCTTCTATACGTTTTTGCTTTTCGCACATATCTTTCTCCGTATTCATAAAATAAGAATAACAGAAAACCCCAATCCCCGACAGGAATAGAGACCCCTGTCAGATGGGTTACATTATGGTTAGATCAACACTTCCACGACGTTATACGAAACATACGGACCATGAATGGTTCTCATGGTGCGCCGAACCACTCCTGCTTGCTCAAGCGCGCCTAAAAATCCAGCGTACTCGTCGCAATCTTTAATGGCCGTTTCATTCTCGTTGAAGTGATTGTTTGGTAAACACACCGTCGGAGTGCCCATAGGCTCTCCTGGAAACGAATCCGAAGCTTCATTTCGTTTTGTATCGGCTGTGTTTAACTGAAGCGCGATTTGCTTGTTATTACGATAGTGATGTTTAGAGACGTCACTATCGATTTTCTGCCCACCGGCCAGTGTTACCGTCACCATAAGTTGAGTCATATCATTTCTTCCTTAGATAAAAAAGAAGGAATGACCCCATAGAGGAGGCATTCCCCTCTATGGGTTTACGGGTTGCCCCTAATGTGAGTGACGCTGAAATCTCAGCGTGTTCACAAACGGGGTAGATGCATCCCACACCATGAAATCATGGCTAAGACGTTGTTGGATCACTTCAATGTCTTCGACGGGGTAAAAGCGCCCTTCACGCATCATAAAACCAGCGTTTGCCAGCTCTGGTGGTGAAATATCACTGCCCTTCGCCACAGAAAAAAGCGCCAAGGCTTTGGTCTGTAAAAGATTGAATTTGTCCATCTTGCTCTCCTCAAAAATAAATAAGGAGAGCCGTCGCCAAAGGGGAACGAGTCCCCTGTGGGTTGGGTTAATAGTTAATTCAATTTCGCTTGTTCAATACGCGTCTCTAGGCGTGCATTAAAACGCGCGTCCAGCATGGTCTTTTTCCACCAATGAACCACCGTTTGCGGCTCATCAGCATCAAGAAGATAAAACGTACACAGCCAACTCACCACTTCGGGATCGCTGTACAATGCCTGTTTCAATTCAGTCCAATGAACGCCTGTTACCGCTTTACCGTTACGGAGTCTTTGTTCGATATCATCGAATAAACCAGCGTAGTGGCAAGCTTTGAGATAACCGCGTTCATTTTCCTCCATGTTGGCTTCGCACTTAGAGCAAAACTCTTGGTCACACTCATGATGGCCACAGTGAGTACAATCCAATGAGTAAACTGAATTAATGCAACCACCCAGTAACTCATCAAATTCACGCCTTACAGCAGCTTGACCGCAGCAAGAACATTGTTCTTCACTTGTGAAACCATTGGTGTCGAGTGCGTACTCTAGTACCAACGCGTTATACGTCTCTTGAATCATCATTGTATTGTTCATTGTCGCTCTCCTAATATTGGCAAAAAGGAGAAACGTCGCCATAGGGGAACGTATCCCCTGTGGGTAATCAATGACAGTAATAAAAAGCCCCAACACACAAAAGTGTATTGGGGCAGTCAAACATCAAGCCGCTTGCTGATTTGCATCAGAACCAGTCGGTGCTGGCGATTGTACAAGTACAACGTCATTCACCTTCAGATACTTCACTTTGAGTAGACGCCCCTTAATGGTTGCGCCAAACTGACCCGCTTTTGTACTGTGGTTGCTTTGATAAGTAAAGGTGTCGAGCGAGATATCACTGATAGTAAAACTCAGTGAGCCTTTATCGCCACCTTGTGGGCTAAAGTCGTAGTTATCAAGACCATGCGCTTCAAAAAGCTCAATCGCCTCTTTCCCTACTACTTTGCAGTCAATGTACGTTCTTTCGTTATCATCACCACGTAAACACGTGATGGTGGTCGCGTAGAACGGGTCACCTTTTTTCGGTGTCACTTTTCTCACGCGGTTTAGAAAACCAAATCCATGAGTGTGAAGGTCGAAATAAGTATTTTGATTGTTATCAGACATAATGTTTTCTCCGAGACAGGCTGCACGAGAAAAAATTACATCCCACCATGGGAAATAATTTTCCCGTGGGGGTGATAAAAAGTCGGTGTATAGCGCCAAAGCTCTATCAATAATAGGCTGAGGGCAGTTAAGTACGCTTTCACTTCTTTAAGAAGAAGCCACGACACATTTCAGAAAGCCATTTAAGGGGGGTTAACCCCGTGTGTTTAATACTATTCGTCAGTATTCAACGTTTAACATCCTGAGGATAACAGTCCGAATGGGCTTGTAAAGTGATTTATGTCACACATTATTTGATGGATTTCTAACAAGGTTTTGGACATAAGTGAGTTTCGTAATAGGTGTATTTAGAGCGCAAGTGTTTCGCATTTAATAGTACAGCATTGTTGACTGCGTTTACCTTTTCAGCCCCTAGGTAGTATTCGCAAAGCCAAGACTTTTCGTTACCGTGTTCTAGTTTATTAACTAGCATTATGAACTCAAGTTTGCTAACCGAGTCCGTATTCTGGTGCAGCGGCGAATAATGTCAGATACATTCCGTTTATTCGCTTTTCGACTGCTAGATTCAAACTCACCACCAGTAGCAATATCAAATAAGTTTTCGATTTCTATTAAGATGTTTTTCTTAGGGTTGGCTGTCTCAATATTTTTTTGTGATTTGTTCAAAAGAGGTAAAATGCGATTGGTGTGAGTTGAAAGCAATAAGGAATGGTTGGCTTTGATTTTAGCTTGCTGAACAGTGTTGGTCTTTGTATTTGTTGGGTTATAGTCGTTAGACCAATACTCTACAGAGTTTTCCTCAAAATCTCGTAGAGCATCTTTGGCCTCGTTTATGGCAGCATGTAATCGCTCACTCTTTTCTTTTGCATTCCAATAAAGGAAATTGAAAACAAATGCCGCAATTACAGAAAAGATTGCTCCACCAAGAAGCTCAATCAACGAACCCGAAGGCGTTGAAGAAAGAGTATTGTTTAACTCTTGCAGTACCTCGATAAGCTTCTCACTGTTGGCGCTAAAGGAGGCTGATTGATTAAATGAGTGGATCGCTTCAGCAATAGATTGTTTAGACTCGAAATTACTACATTGAGAACTTTCTGCGATGGTCCTATTGAGGTTCTCTAGAATGTTAATGAGTTCCGGGTATTGTAAATCTAGGGCTTTTTGAGAGGGGAGCGAAAAGTTGCCTGTGACAGAATCACAGGCAACCTCAGGTATATTTGTTGATATAGCGGAAGAACTCATGCAGCACCGAACGGTTTAGTTGGCTCATATTTCTTCGAGTCAAACTTTGCTTCTGAAATGTATTGACGCACTTTTTTTTCATAAAATGCGAAGTCACCATCTGAGTATCTGAACTGAATTTTACTCAACAGAACATCTGCTTTCATGTAACCATACTTGACCATTCCCGCAAAGCCCTCGGTCAAAAATGATGAGCCATAGCCATCAACATCATCATCCAAAATAATGGTCAACGTTTCACCGCCCTTTAGCTCAGTTAGCTTAGCCTTCAAGTATTTTTCTCGGAATTCTTCGCCGCTTCCTTTACCATCACTGTAGTACCTCCCTTGTGGGTCGTTGCTGAATTGTTGCCCTATATTAAATACACTCATGATAAGTCTCTTCATTATAATACTACGCTCCAGATTATTAGTGTGCCTAACAGAGGTCGTTGCAGAGCATTAGAATCTGTAGATTCAATCCCATCTTTCATTGAGTAGCTATAGTGCCCAGAACTGCTTAAGATTGATAATCTACCATTTTTTAACTGTTTAATAAATTCTAGTAGATCTTGCAATCCCTTTCCTCTATCGTTTTCATCTGTGCTAGTTCGGTCAATTTCAACCGCTGCTTTTAATAAATGCTCATCTTTAAGTTGCTTAAATTTGTCAATTGGCAGATGAGCAAAAAAGCTTTTTACTTTCTCCCCAAATTTTGACGTTGGCAGAGTTTGAGGGATTCCTATCCCTTGATCATAGAAAGCGACCTTAAGGATTCTTGAAGGCTCATGGTAAGAACCTGTGAGGAACCACTGTTTTTTTGGGCTTCTCGCCTCAAATGATTCAGGGTAGGCATGGTGACTTACATTGGTAATAGCTTCCCCTAAACCTGTATGGAGAAAAGTCCATTTATCGATTTCGTCACCTACTATTTGTTTTAAGTCTTTCTTAAGTTCTCTTGGTTTGCCTTTAACGCCACACTCCCCCTTTTTGTATCTAACGAGCCTTTTATCAGAACATGGGTGACCGTTGGTACAAGGTTTGTATTCTGGTTTATTAGCAAATAGGTCAAAAAAGCCAAGATCATGGAATTGACTGTAAATATCATCGTCCCATTGTCCGATCTTCGGAGTTAACTCATTACGCAAGCTATCATCCCAGCTTGATATTTCAGCGGTAAGTACGAGCGCTGCTGGTGTCGAAATTGACTTTAAGTTATCAAAGTTTACAGATACCAAGTTGAAAGAGCTTTTTGGTAGTGCGCGACCTTTATTTTTTTTAACTAGCTCCACAAGTTTACTGATGACAGTAAGGTGTTGCATCGTCACATTATAGTTATCACTAAAGTCCATGTGTTCAGGTAGGCAAATAATGATGCCTTTGTATTTTTTTTTCTTCTTCTTTTTGCTACTAAGGACTGGTCCTTTCCTTTTTTTTGGTGGCGCATATTGGTGTATTAAGCCATTTTGCATTTCACGTTCAATCAACTCGTTTACTGGCCCATAAACATCTCGGCCAATATGAACGAACGGTGATGTAGGAACTATCAGTTGTTTTGATCTATGTTTCAAACTGCGGATAACATCCCGTTGTCTCTGTTTAACTGTAATTTGTCTCACTTAAAGCTTTACCTCAAGATTTCCTACTAAGTCGTTAACATCAATGTCTAACTCGTTATCTAACCAATCAATTAAGTTAAATCGTTTTGACCCAACTTTAATCTTTGTCTCTATCCTAGCCGTTTTGAATGTTCGCGCTTCGTTGCTTTGGTGGCAAACCCCTCGAATATATGCTTTTTTATTGCCATCAAACCCAAATTCAGTAGGGGATATATTTCGTCGTTCTCTTTCATCATACTTTCGGTAAGTAAACTCGATGTCACTAGTTTCACCTGCCCATACAATTGTTAGTTCTTTCTTCCAATCTTCCACTGAGTCGTATGAGCGTGTACCTATCTGATGATTTAAACCAAATCGAGTACAAAGCTCCTTTTGCTCTTCTAAATTATAGTTTTGACGTTTCACATACTCGTCAAAAGCAGTTTTGTCTGCTAGAGCTTTTTTCATTCTGCGCCTGGTCAATAAGAGCCAAATAATGAAAAGGCCAATGCCTAGCCCAATAAGATTAATGAAAAGCTCCATTTAACACACCTAACCATTACAAGTGAGCTCTAAATTGTAACTGAACTCAATAATGAGACCACTAGTTGATCTTTAACATGATGCATATATGTGAGCAATAACTAAATGCTATTGCTTTTTTTATTTCAACCTTTAATTATGGGTAAATTATCTGCATGAGAAAAGTTAGCCTAATGACTCCTTTAGTAAGGGGAAATTAAGTTTGCCCTTACTTGCAATGAAGCATAAACCACTTAGAGTTTACACTCTACTCCCTGATCGCATAAGGAGGCCGAATGTCCTCGACTAATTGCCCCATCATCTTCAAATAGCGAGCGCACTCAAATTCACTAAAAGCCATCCATTACTCCAACCGTTAACACCATCCACCAAAACCGTCATGATAACGTTAGCGCCCCCTTGAACCAAAACGATTATTCGTTACAATACTTGCGCCAATGGGATACAGGAACTCCATTGGCCGGAGTGCTCCTCACAGGCGCTTCGTTGCGTGCATCGTATAATGGCTATTACCTCAGCCTTCCAAGCTGATGATGCGGGTTCGATTCCCGCTGCACGCTCCAACTCATGCTCTAAGGTAGTCCTCATGCAAACGCCCCCTTCTGACGAAATGAAACAAGCTAAAAAAGCCTTCAAAACCAGTTTAAAATCGTATCTGGCTCAGTTTGACGAGTGGACTGAAACACCGGATGTCAGCGTCATACTGGACGCTTTTAAACCCGTCATATTCCAAGAATCCATGGAGCTCATCAGTAAAAACAAAACCCAAGTAGCCAGAACGCTCAACGTGAACCGTGGCGTACTATCTAAAGTACTGCAGCAGTATCCAAAGCCTATGGCTGACTAACACTTCAATTAAATCAATCCGTGCTATGGGATTTAAACGATTTCTGCCGAAACCCTATCTTGACCGATTGACAGCTGAGTTGCTTCCAATGGTTAATTCGACTTTCTGCGTCTGGAGCTAATAATGGTTGGATTATGCTTGAGAAATCTTGCAAGTTCATACAATAAGTCAGCATTGATGCGCCCCAATCAGATTGTAACTCCCCTACTGTGACGAGATTATCAATGGCTTCTTTATCATCGGTTAATGCTTTAAAAAATGACTGGAAAGCGTCTTTTGTTAAGACCAATGATTCGGCGTCTGTTATAAGTTCGTGACTCTCCCCGATTCTTTTGCAAGGGGTGATCTCAATACGAGCTTTATCAAACTCATCTTCCGTCCCCCAAGCCACATCCACAACGCTATACCATTTACGATATTGTTCCTCCATGATAATTTGATCTTTTATCCAGTCGAGATTAACGGTAGTTAAATCAAACGGCTCAAGCAGTTCAAACGTCATGCTAGCCATAAATAGCGTATGGCCTTTCTCACAACCCAGTCCGAACGATTCTTCAGAGCAGGCGATTAAATCAGTGATTGTAATGGCATCCCCGTCAACGGGACACCTAATGGTCATACCCAGAGCCAGTTGATGCGCAGTAACCCATTTAATTGAAGGATTAGGTTTCATTATTCCCCCCCCTATCCTGTTCATTCTTACATGACGGAGATATTTTAGCTTTGTCTAATACTTTAGCTTGCGTCATCGTCGCTTCATCAACCCTTAAAAAAGCTACTGCCAGCTCCCCACACACTTCATCCAATTTGGGGAACGTACATTCATCCCACTCTTTTGTGCGAAACTCCCTGTCACTGTACATATCAACCTTTCGGCAATGCTGACGCTTTCCGTTGTACTCTTTGGCTCCAAAAAGAGTTAAGAATCTCAAAATGGTCTGATTATCCAAGGTAATAGAATCGTCAAGTAATTCTTCCGCTTTAATTTGCACATACACCGCCAAATCAACGGCAGAAAACTGTGAATTAGCAAACGAAAAGTAAACACTTTGATCACCAATGTCATAATGGTGATGAAGTTTGTATAGACACCCAGATACAGGGGGCTCTGGTCGATGGCTCTCTTCAATCGCTTTCTCTGTTTGTGCCCAGCACACCTCAAATGAGCAACGGCCTGCACTTTTCAAAAAACGAAGAGCGAGGTCTGCAATATAGAGCGTGCTGTATTTGGTCGTATGAAAACCACGCTCATACAGAGCAGTAAAGGTATAAGCACTCACATCCGCGTCCGCTTGTAGAGCCCGTCCCAGCTCTTCAAGCAGCAGCCAGTTGT
This sequence comes from Vibrio sp. R78045, assembly GCF_042466085.1. NCBI lineage: Bacteria > Pseudomonadati > Pseudomonadota > Gammaproteobacteria > Vibrionales > Vibrionaceae > Vibrio > Vibrio sp. R78045. The sequence continues at coordinate 56,810 of NZ_JAXHBS010000003.1, read as the reverse complement.
CATCATTCCCTCCCTCAAAAAGGTTCTTCTCCGCGACGTGCTGGATAATGACACCTGTCGTATGTGATAAGGTCTGTTCGTTACTGTTATACATATTTTTCCCCTGACATTAGTTTTCGTTATCAACCGAAGAGAGCACAATAGAAGCGTTTAACTTACGCAGCAGCAACTCAATAAAGCCTTGAACATCGGCACTGTCCCAGAGATCAACCGTAATGTGGTTCACTCGGCAGGAATCCTGCAAATCAAACCCTGTAGGTATGTTAGGCTGACACCCCATATTGATCGTAATTTCGAACGAATCCGCACTCAAAACATGAAGGGGTTCGCACGCTCGATAACAATAATGCGCCACTGTTTTTCCTGACCAGACAGGCTCCAGCGCCTCCACGAGTCCATCAAAGCTACCCTTGTATTGTGAATGAAGCCGAAGCGCTTCTGGGCCACTGTAATGATCATCAAATAACGATTCGTATCTCATCATTTTACTCCCCCATCTCTACCGTAAGTTTTCATCATAACGTCATGCGCGACTTTCAATTTTTTCACCCCGTTATAGATATTGCGGCGCGAAACGCCGGTGATAAACTCCGCCAACTCGTAGGTATGGCCGTGAATAATACGAAGGCGCACCGCATCCCGAGTATTTAAGGGAAAGTCCCGATCTGAATACACCGACAACAACGCCTCAAGCTGACCTTCTGTGAGAAACTGCCTCATACCTCACCCATTCTGCTTCTAATGTTGAATTTTGTGTCGCCTAGCCGACTCAAAATTTAGCGACATTCCCTTCTTCTAGTTAAAAGCTGTACCTATAACCATCCCCAATCCCAATCCAACACCGATACCCCAACACAAAATTCGAGTGTTGTTGGCATGAAAAGCTTTGCGTGTCATCTGCATATCGCCTCCTGATGCGCTAAGGCTTCTTTTCCTGCCACAAAACCGTCAGCCCACATATCCGCAACGACACCTCGATAGGGATTACTGAAGCAAGATTGGTGATTCTGAGCCGCGTCTACCCCTTGCTGATAAGCTCTATCCATCAAAAGTTGTTCATCAGGGGATAAAATGAACTCTCTCGCGAAAAGAACCAAAGAGATGAGTACCATTCCGATTAAAAGTATTAACATATTGCCTTCCTATTAGCGTTTAACCTGGCTATATCTCAGAAGAACCAATCCACTGCTCACCGAGGTAAGCATCCCAACCGTCAGGGCTCACCGAAAAATAATCGACGCACTCCAGCGCATCATGCGTCCAGCCGCCTTTGGGGGTGTGGTACTGAACCACTTCCACTCCCTCCAAGCTCAGAATACGAAGTACGGATAACGTACGCCCTTCCATCAAGTCGGGCTCAGCCGGTGATAACGAGCGGGCAACTATCATGTTCCTGTTTCCTTTAACACTGAGTCCAATGCCACTGGCTCACGATAATCAAGCCAATCCTCTCTATTAGGCCGACTGCGCAACTCTCGTAACAACCATTTAAGCCCATCTGGAATATCTTCTTTCATAGACCACATCGAAAATGCATCATCGATCCATACATAGCCTAAGAATCGTCCATGCTGATAAAACTCCAAATAAAACAAATCACTCCCATAACACAGGCGAACATGAGTCGCTTGGCAAAAATCCAACCACCACCCACTCAACGCCCGCTCTTTTAACATGGCGTAATCCGCCGCTTTCCAACCTTCTTCCCAACAAAGCACTGCTGTACTTTCCTCTTCATCCTTCATCAAACCTTGCAGGTAGGGGTTATCTTCAATATTTAGATTTTGATAAAACGCCGTATTGCCTTCTTCCATATACCGCTGCATATCTTCATCTCGGGTATCTTCTGCTTTGGGAAGCATCACGCGTACAGCTTTCACGATGGCGAAAAGACTCCCAACAAAAAGAACACTCCACCAACCAACATTCACTAAGTCATCAATATAAATAGCGCCATTTAATGACGTTAAGTATGACCAAAGCATTTTCACCGTAGCCAACAAAACTAGAGAAGATAGGGCTATCGTTAACATTGCCAATATCTCAATAAAAGTCTCATAAAGCGTCTTGAAGCAATCCCGCCACTGCGCTCTCCACCACTGTGCTCTATTTTCTTTTTTCATGAGCCCATCTCCTTTCCTAATTTGCCTTTGTCATCGAAATGACGCTTCTGGCAACCTTGTTTCCACGCGCTGCAGTTCCAGTAAAAACTGCCTTTGTTTTTCCCAGACTTGCGCACCAACACGCCTTTGCCACACGAACACTTTTGATTTTTGGCGGGTTTTCCGCGCACGCTATCGAGAACAAGCCCGCATAGCTCGCGGTCTTCACACGCCCAAAACGGTTTCTTGGTTGTGCGAAGACGCATTGTCTTGCCACACAACGGGCATGGCGCTTCGGGCTCTACGACTTTCGGTAAGGTAATGGTGATGTCACCGGACTTCACCTTATTGACAATGGCTCGCACAAACCCTTCTTGGTTTTGCATAAAGGCATCGAGGCTCATCTCTCGCTTGGCAATGCTTTCGAGCGACTGCTCCCAAATCGCGGTCATCACCGGGTTGCTCACTTCGTTCGGCAGCGCCTGAATCAAACCGCGTCCCGCTTCGCTACTTAGAAGCTTTTTGCCTTTCGCTTCCACAAAGCCGCGCTTTTTGAGCGTCTCAATGATGGCCGCGCGCGTCGCTTGCGTGCCAAGCCCCGCCGTCTCTTTCAAAATCGCTTTGAACTGTTCGGGGATATTGTCGCTGCGCGCAATATTGGCCATCGCATCGAGGAGCGTCCCTTCGGTAAACGCAGAAGGCGGCGTGGTTTTCTTACTCACCACATTGACCTTGGAAAACGTCAGCGACTGACCGACCGTTAAGGAAGGCAGATATTGAGACGGGTTTTCTTCGCTCTTCCCTTTCCCCTCTTCTTTTTCTTCCTTAGTGACAACTCGCCAGCCTTTGACGCGCTCCACTTTGCCGGAGGTTTTAAAGCGATGACTCCCACACTGCAATTCAATCACAGTGGCATCGTCTTCGGCGTGCGGATAGAACTGAGCGACGTAACGCTGCACGATGGCTTGATACACGTGTTTTTCGCGCTCCGTCAATCCGGTGAGTACCGGCGCCTTTGCAGTAGGGATAATGGCGTGGTGCGAGCTCTGCGCTACTTTCTTATCGTTCCAACACGCGCTGCTTATTGCCCCGTCCGCACCTTGACACATTGATGCAAACTCTGGGGTCTGACCCAGCGACCTCAAAATTTGAGTCACTTCACCCTGCTGACTCACCGGTAAGAACGCGCAATCAGTACGCGGATAGGTGGTCAGCTTGTGCTTTTCATACAAGGCTTGCGCCGTATCGAGCACTTGCTGCGCGGTGTAACCGAACTGAGCCGATATGGCCTTCTGCAGAGAACCCAAGAAAAACAGCGCTGGATGTTTGGCTTTTTGGCGCTTGGTATCAAACACGGCGACAGTCGCCACTTGTCCCTGACAATCCCGAGCCACACGCTCAGCTCCCTCACGAGACAAACAGCGCCCTGATTCATCGCTTTGCGCTTCTGGCACTTGCCATTTTGACGAGAATCCCGTGTCACCGACGACGTCATAAAACGGTTTAGAGACAAAGTGAGCGATGGCCAAGTCTCGCTCAACCACTAACCGTAAGGTGGGCGTTTGGACACGGCCCACCGATAAGGCGCCGCGATAACCGGCATCTCGCCCCACCAAAGAGCAAAGCCGCGTTAGGTTCATGCCCAGCAACCAGTCAGCTTGACTGCGGCCAAGTCCCGCCCAATACAGCGATTCTGTTTCACTGCCGGGTTTGAGATTATTCAGACCTTTACGAATACTCGCTTCGTCTAAGGCGCTGAGCCAAAGTCGAGAGACCTGGCCTTGGTAACCCACAAACTCCAAAATCTCACGCGCAATCACCTCCCCTTCACGGTCGGCATCAGTCGCTATCACCACCTCTGTCGCACTGGCCAATAATGTTTTAATGACATTGAACTGTTTCTTCTTATCGGCTGGCACCATCATTTGCCAGGTCGCCGGCACGATGGGAAGCGTGTCATAAGACCAAGCTTTTAATGCTGAGTCATAATGCTCTGGGTCGGCTTGAGACAAGATATGACCAAAACCCCAGGTCACGACCACACCTTGGCCGCGCAGCGCCCCCTCGATTTTTTCATGACAACCAAGTACCTTGGCGATGTCTCGTCCTTGGGACGGTTTTTCACATAAAAACACACGCATGGTTTACCTCCAACCTACGCACAAACAAGGTGACCATGTCACCTTTAGAGCACCTTCTTGATAAAGAAAGCGCTGACCCAATAACAAGTCGCCCATCATGATGTCGTCACCTTGCTGGCGAGTTGCTGCTTCACCCAACCTGGCGTGACCTTACTGAGCGTCATACCTTCACGGTTGCCAATTAAAGCCTGCTGCACTTGCGAACAAAATGGCTCTTGCGCTTTCACGCCGAGCTCCGCTTGAGCGCGTTGGTCGGCGTCACCACTTCGGCGGGCGCGCACTCGAAATCGAAGCGCGGCAATGGCGTTAGATAAATTCACTCCTCTCATCTATCACTCCCTATTTAAAGTTCAGATTGAGAGGCTGGGTTATTATGCGCCCCTGACTGCTGTGTTTTTTTTAATAACACCGCATCCACACGCTGCGCCATGATGGTAATTAACGAAGCCGTTAATGCCATGCCCGATGCTATTTGACCTGGGTTATTTTTATCTTCCCAAGTGTCGATACGAAGTTCGCCTTCAATACGCACGCGCATGCCTTTTTGTAATAACTTACTTAACGCCTCAGCGTCACGCCCCCAATAACTGATGTCGACCCAAAACCCGCCCTTATCTTCATAAGGACGCTCTGGATCTTGTGTTTTAATTAAACGGTCGTACTTGACGTTAAATTTTAATAACGGTCTAGCTTCACCATTCGAACGGTCATTAGCCGGCTGCCAACGCAATTCTGGTGTCATACCAATATTGCCATCAAAAATAAAAAGACCTTTTGCCATCTGTTTTTCTCCTTTGAATAAAGTCACGAGAAACAGTATCAAAAAGGCAATAGGAAAATCTCAATTAGAATTGTCAAAATAAAGTATTTCTAATTGAGATTATTTTAATTATTTCTGTTACACTATTTAAAGTTACGCCCAAACATCATTTATTATTATACTGATTACGTATCAATACACAGAACTGATCGCTTAACGCTTTATTTCTTTTGCCTCACCCCTTTGCTTTCCCTTTCCCCTCCTGCCTCAACCAACAATATATTGAACCATCAACAAGGTTGTCGCGTTCGCTCCATTTTCCACCTTGATACTGCCTCATGCGTGTTATTTCTCCTTACTGCCTCATTTATTTTCTTCTTGCCTCAACGTAATACCGAAATTCCCCGCTTTTGCTCCCCGTGCCCCTCAGCGCTGATCGCCTTGCTCACCGCTGAGGGGGCCTGTTTGCGCCACATTGAAGCCGTTTAATGGTTTACTGAGGCAAATTCTTACCTTAAGGTTATCTAGAAACCTGTTTTACTTGAGTCTTTATTATGAAACCTAAATATCGCGAAAGTCTTATTAATCAAATGAGGCAGATTCAACGTGATAAGAAAAAGAAAAATTCTAAACTTGAATCATTCAAAAAGGAAATACTCATCTTGAGGCATGTTAATTTAAGTTATAAAAAAATTTCAATTTGGCTTGACAATAAACATAGTACGAAAGCATCCTTGAGCCAGATCCACTATATGACTTCTGTCGCTTGGAAAGATGATCCTTTCCTAAAAGATATTAAATCCATGGCAAAGTATGAGTAATCAATTATTTAATGAATTAATCGATAACAATTATCTTGTTATCGATCATGAATATACCCAAATAACAAAACCATCACAAAAAAAAGGATCTCCTTTAGATCGCTATCGTTCTGAACTCTTATTTTTCAGGCGCGAGATGGGCTGCTCTTATCACGATATAGTAAAGTGGCTTGCAATACATAAAAACGTTCACCGCTCTCATACTCAAGTTGCTTTAAGAATTAAACAATGGGAGGCAGAATATGCCAAACAAAAAAAGCTCCCGACGAAAAAAGTTTGAGCGCAAGGCGAGAAATTTTTTCAATTTCCACTATTTTGGGCTAGGTAAAAACAAAAAAGAGGCGAAAGGAAAATTAAGAAGTCAATCCACTCTTTTTCGACATGTGGAGACAGCTGCCTTTATTCAAGAGCGGATGGGCGCATCCATGCTAATAGATATTACGCCACAAATGGCATTGGATTATTTATCATCCCGAGTCGGTAAAGTTTGTAGCAAAATGCTTGCAAATGAGCGGCGTGTACTAGAGCGGATCGTTTATTTACATGAGCCAGAGCGTAAGCTTTATATAGAAGAAAAACTCGATCCTAGAGAGTGGGTAAATCGAGCTTATACTCACAAACAAATTCATCAAATCATGACACATCAAACTCCAGAGAATCAGTTAGCTACCGCGCTGTGTTTTACAGCGGGGCTCAGAGTACAAGAGCTCCTCACCCTCCAACGATTTGACGAAGCTTCAGCGTCAAAAGATCGAAAATGGCGCAGTGATTTGTTTTCGGGTTTGCAAGGCGAGAAATACGTAGTGAAGGGCAAAGGGGGACTATATCGAGCCGTCATGATCCCGCATTGTTTAGCGAAAAAATTAGAGAGGCATCGTCTGAGTGAACCCCGACAAATCAAAGACCGAAAATGTACTATCACTAACCGGTACAACATCACTGGCGGGAAAAAATTTACCGATGCTTTCAGTCAATTGTCTAAGCGAGTTCTAGGCTGGTCACACGGTGCTCATGGGTTAAGATATACTTACGCACAAGATCGCCTTAATCGTTCTATTTCCGATAAAAGTTACGAAGAAAAACTGGAAATCATCAGCCAAGAGCTTGGCCATTTCAGAAAAGAGATCACACCTCACTACCTTCATCGAGGTACGTGTTCGTAGAAATAAGGGCGCTCTTAGACTATGCTTCACAAAACTGAATCAGGAGGGGTTTTATCCCCTCCTGCTCAGCTCTACCTTACTGCTTCGTAGACAACAAATTGAGCCAGAAAACTTGTGCCACCATCCTGGTAGCGAACCTCACAGAGTGAGTCTCGAACTAGCCATAAGCTACACAAGAACGTAAAGCACAGGACAATAAGTCCTGCGAGTGCTGTTTTATTTTTCGGCATATTTTGTTGCCTCCACAGTAAAGAGGCTCTACAATGAGTTTGTGGATCATCACTTAGGCCTCGTTAAATGAAAGTTACTGCGTCAACAGTAACCGGATAACGGGGCTTTTGTTTATCTGCCACAAGCAAACATAAAAGTCAGTCACTCATGGCAAATAAGCCAAGAGCGCCCAAACAAATTCTAACACAAGCCTTTCAAATCAAGAACGTTTGTTTCCAGCACCCACACTTTCACCATTGATATCAAGCTTGTCAAAAACGACAAAGGGCATTCATTTGTGCTTCAAATGAATGCCCTTTGTACATCGTAAGTTTACGCCTTACGGCGACGTAGTTACCCCACGAATTAATCATTCAAGCATGATTTAGGCTCGCCAGCTTGCACGCTGACTGGTAGTGCTAAAGATAAAGGTTCACTCCTTAAGTTAAGTCTTTTGACGCAATGGTCCCCCTCAGAACCTGGGCATCAAGTAAGGTTATGTTGCTTGCAACAGGCTGTCGCAAAGTCGAATTTAGCCCTTAGAAATCAGAGCAGTATAATGACGCAGTGGCCATATTGAATTGATATAAAATCAAACAGTTGAATGAACAGGCGCAGAGCCTGAGCAGTTAAGTATGCTTTCACTCCTTTCTATTAGAGAAGAAGCCGCGACACGTTTCAGAGAGCCATTTAAGGGGGGTTAACCCCGTGTGCTTAATACTGTGCAGTCAGTATTCAACTACAACAGGCTTAGTATATCACAAGATAAAACAATGTGATGGGCTGGCTAGACGACTCAAAAATGGGGTTATAATGCTCACTTTCGCCGCCTTAGTTAAAACGCAGCGATCTTTAATGATACTTTTGACACTTATATAACAGGAGGGGGTATGGCGGTCTTTAATATCCGTTATTTGGATAAAGAAAGAAAGAAATACGCTCAAGTCCGAAACCGTGTACATGCGATCTTTAGCTGCAGCCAAAGCCAGCGCCACTACACACGCGACCGAAAATACGTTTAAAATAGAAATTAGCGACGTTGTCGATAAGCCCCTCACCTTTCGTTATGCGACGAGCAAGTGGGATGAAGAAGAAAAACAACCATAAAACAAGGAAAAGAGATGAACCGTAAAGAATTAGTGGATCATATCGCTGTAGAAGTCGACATCACTAAAAAAGAAGCCGATGCCGCACTCAAAGCCATCATCGAAGGCATCACCACGACACTAGCCGATGGTGATGACGTGACTTTGGTTGATTTTGGCACATTCAAAATCACCCACCGTGCAGCGCGTGAAGGCCGCAATCCGAAGACCGGTGAACCCCTTCAAATTGCAGCTTCAAAAAGCCCAACATTTAAAGCGGGTAAGAAGTTGAAAGAAGCTTTAAATCCATAACGCTTTGCTGTTGATTTTCAGCAAAACAACCACATATAAAAAGGTGAGTCACATACATAAATCACCTTCCATTTGATTTGATAGTCATCTTTTGTGACTCAAAAAGGCAGCTTTCGGGCTGCCTTTTGTTTATCCCACTTTAAAATGTCCTGCCTTCAAAAAAGTAGAAATATCGCCCATGTCCAATAACTAATGGAACATTGTTAGCATACTTATAAACGCTTCATTTTATTGGCTAACTTATTGTTAATCTGTATTTTTTTATTGAGTTGATTTAGAGTCGGTTTACGCTTTCGCATAACATCTAAGTAAAAGCTTTTTTCCCAATCATTAATCCAACCTTTGTCATAAGCATGAGCTATTGCCTCTGCATTTAACGATTTCTTATCATCTTTTCTAACGCGTTTTATTGCTTGGAAAATTTTATCAGAGGGTAAACCAATGAACTTCTTAACACAGCAGTTTCCAACGGTCGCATAGTTAGAGTTTAACTTATTCTTAAGATTACAAATCTCAATGATAGGAAAGTGCCCACATAAACAACGCTCTGGCTTATCAGCTTCGTATATTTCGTAAAGAGTCCACTCAGATTTAGCAACATCCCATAACTTCGATTGAGACAGCTTAATTATTTCTTCCGTTAATTTATATTCCGACATACTGACCTCTTATTAGTTTCCTTATGCTTACTATGCCACCTTTCCCATACCCGAAAAACTTTCACTCAATTTCTACAAGTAAAAATGAGAGATTACTTTGTTTACCTTATCAAAAGCCACCTCACTCTCAGCAGGATCAAAACTCAGCCTTAAAAACATGACCTTAATTTTGCTTGTCAAACTATTTTTAACTTCTAGATAAATCAGTTTATTTTAGGTACACCTTTAATGCACCAAGCTATTTTAGTGCTGTAAATGGCAAAAATATATGTATAATGCACCAACATAACTAAACCAATGTAAAATGCACCAATGAACAGCAATATACGAATTTATGGTTACCTAAGAGCATCGACCGACGAGCAAGATGCTTCACGAGCAAAAAATGACCTTATTGACTTTGCAGACAAAATGGGGTTCCCGATCGCGTGCTGGTTTGAAGAAAATGAATCTGGCGCTCAATTACATCGTCCTGAGTTATTTCGACTACTCGATGTCGCCATGGCCGGTGATATCATCCTAGTTGAGCAGGTAGACCGAATTAGTCGTTTGAACACCAAAGATTGGGAGCAGCTGAAAAACATCATCGCCAATAAAGGGCTAAAGGTGGTGGCATTAGACCTACCGACGAGTCATCAATTCATGAAGACCACCGATGAGTTTACAGAACGAATGCTTGCAGCACTCAACAGCATGATGCTCGATATGCTGGCCGCTGTCGCAAGAAAAGATTATGAAGATAGACGTCGACGCCAAGCGCAAGGCGTACAAAGAGCGAAAAAAGAAGGGAAATACAAAGGTCGACCGGTTAATGTCAAATTGCACCAAAAGATAGAAGGCCTACTTCGAGAAGGCAAAAGCTACAGCCAGATTGAAACGCTTATAGGTTGCTCCAGACACACTATTTCCAAAGTTTCTAAATTAATAAAAAACAACAAGACGCTATGTTAAGACCATCACGACAAGATCGAGAAAACCTCTTTATCCAAAAAGCAAAACTAAAGTACGGTGAGCGGTACGATTTTTCGAAAATGAAGTACATCAATCGTTCTACCCCTGTCGAAATATTATGCCCAGAGCACGGCGCCTTCCATACAACACCCAATAACTTTCTGGCCACGGTAAAAAAGATCGGTTGCCCGCTTTGCAGTCGTGCGCAGCAGGCAAAACGTACACCAAAAAAAGCCGATGAAAAGAATGAAGTCAGGGGATGTGGGACGGATAACTTCAATGTTCGTGGAGGGACGAAAAAATATCAACATCTATTGCTGAAGGTGTTTGATTGACAAGTGACCACCTAGATAGGGCGATGTTTGTTAGCTAGACATAGTCACTCGGCGCTTAATATCTTGAGCCTTCAAAACCTTGGCCCCCATAATCACAACTCTAAGAAAATCCTGTTTTGATTGGGACTTGTTCCAATTGTCTAGGTTCTGCCGCGTTGTAGATGCGTAGCTGGCCAATTCGTCAACGGTATCAAACCCAGCCATTTTACTGAGTTCTGAGAGCTTATAGTCTGGTACAAAACTCATTGAGACACCTCCGAAATTATTAGTCAAAATGTTTGACCAAATCACTTATCTTAGTAAAGTATTTTGACTAATGAAAGCTATTTCGTAAATATGTTTGACTAAACACTTAGGGCTATAAACGGCTTAATACCGTTTGTACCTGATTTTGAGAAAGGTTAGGAGCAAAGAGAAAACGAACGGGCGTATTGTCAAAAATGAGGGCTGAGTGAAACGGAAATTAGCCTTACCGTTAAACGGGCAGGCTGATACGTCATCTCTCTAGACTAGTGAGAAAGTTGAGCGAGTTCGTCTTTACTCAATCCAGTCACGTCCATAATGGCTTGTTGGTCCATGCCATTAAGCATCATCTTCCGCGCCATTTCATTGAGTGTCTCTTGGCGGCCGCGTTGCTCGCCTAGTTGTATGCCTTCTTGACGCCCTTCTTGACGCCCTTCTTGACGTCCACGTTGTTCGCCTTGTTGCCGTAATTGTTCTGCAATCGTCATAAGTGTCTCCTCGTGTTTCGGTACTGATGAGGCCAGTGACGTGATCAACGCCTCTAAGTTGTTCGTTTCACCCACTTGGAGTAAATAGCTCATCAATGACTGTACTTGCTTATCTGTAGTGTAATCGGTTAAGAGCAATGTGACCAGAGGCTGAAGGAAATCCATGATATCTCAATGTCTCGCGTGCTTTTGTACCAGCTCAAGCAAGGCGATACGGCGATGCTGCATGATGTCATCGTCGGAGATGACCGTGACATCGACCAATGGAAAGTCTTGAGTATAAAGCGCTTTCGCCTGGTCTGGATTAGCAAAGCCTTTTAACCAATTCATGGCATAAGGATAAGGCGAGACTTTACCATGGTAAAACTGCAGTGGTATCACCAAAGGTAAATGCTCATGACCCGCTTCAAGGTGTTGCTGCATGGCGGCAATAGCGTAACGCATCAGTCTGAACGCCATGTGCTTATCTGGCTGACTTTGGTGTTCGATTAACGCGTAGACGTACCCTTCTCCCTGAGAGGTTTTGAGAGAATAGAGCACATCCGAATAGTAAGGACGCAGGCTTTCTTCAATAAAGCTGCCGGATTCGAGTTTCAATGTCGTCAAATCACAGATGTCACGCAGAGGAGCAGGTAGGTGGATATCCAGTAAGTCCTTAGCGGTTTCTGGATGCGTCATAAACTGCTTAAAAAGCGCATCATGTGGGGTTGGCGTTGTTTTTTTCATGTCATTATCCTAACACTCAATGCATATACACACTTACTTTTATTATTTCTCTATGTAATCTCTAACAACGCCAGGCAACGACACTGTGCAACCTTCATAAACCCAGATAAAGTTGCTACCAGAGCAGTGAAACACCCCTGCTTGGTCAAATCCATGGACCCCTTTTTCCTTGGCAGTCTTGTAGCCACGAATATGCGTACTCGCATTGGCTACATCAACCATCATTTGCTTTACTCTACGACATTTCATCATTCATTTTCCTACGGTGATGAGCAAACACGTTGACCTTACGAAGGTTTTATTCAAGCGCTCCCTCAAGTACATCTTTTAATGTTGGTCTAGATACCGGCATAATCTCTCCCTTGAAGCACTATTATTATCGTTAAGCATCAGCGATGCTACATGTCTTCTCGTTTTCAGAAATCAGTCTAAGCAATAGAGAAGGAGTGAGCATGTTAACTCATTCTATCTATACATAAAACCTACTCATAGACTACACAAAGCAATGAGAATAGCGCCGTGATATGTGCTCACGACGTAACCCCACGATTCTGGCTACGGCCGCCTTTGATACTGGCTTTCCTGCTTGACTTAACGCTTCAATCGCTACCTCAATCGCCTTTTCTGACTGATCGGAACGGACACGATGACTTAAATACGCAGATCGTGATGTGTGATGTTTGCCAACAGAGCCTGCACGCAACGCTTCCTGACCAACAGAATTAATCCAAACACACTCTGTACGAAGCCCTGTCCCACGACCTGCAGATACTCGGGCTTGCCGTGTTTCTTTATACCACCCAACCAACACATCGTTATACAAATCGCTATCGTAGCCACTCAAGACTACAGAGCCCTTTAGGGACTGTAAGTGAGCTAATAACGTCTCATGCTCTCCCTCATTCATCTCGTGACGATATACGCTTCCAGAAGTATTGAGTTTCCGAGTTGCCGGTAAATACGGCGGATCAACATAGTGTAACGTCTGAGGGCTATCATTTTTACTCATGCAGAGCAAAGCACAACGATTTTCGATATTCACTCCCTGCAGGCGAGCATGCACATAACGTAATACCGGAGGGTATCGATGCCAACACGCCGCTTCATTCGCATATTGACGGCTCGCATCAGAGCGAAAACCCGTTTTATGACCGGTCGCAGCGCCGCTACCAAAACCCATAGCACTACGCACAATCGTGCGGCGCGCACGTTCAACCGGCTCCTCACAAAACTCATACGCCAATTGGAACTCGTCCCGACTGTAAGGTGTCAACTGACACATCTCTATCAGTCGCGTTGCTTTATCGGGCTCTCGTAGTACCTGGAACAAGTTAAAAATATCCTGGTCAAGATCATTGTAGACCTCACCGTGCGAGCGCTGTTTACGCAACAACACCGAAGCGGCGCCACCAAACGGCTCCACATAAACACGATGCTCAGGGAAGAAACCGTAGAGCCAAGAAGAAAGGCGGTACTTACCACCATGATAACGAAGTAGAGGGGTGTGCATAGTAGCTCCTAGGTATTAAGCAGTTCATCAATATCAACGCCAGAAAGCAGCATGACCGAACGGTACCCCTGCCATAAGCTCATGACCACCGCCTCTAACGCTTCAAGCATTTCAGTCTCGCTACTGCCGTGATAGCGTCGAAAGAAGCCATGGTGAAGACCATGCAGAGCTTTGAAGGACTCATTAAGAGCCTGCATGACCAGCTCTTCTTGATGTTGCCCTTTTTGCTGACGAATAAAGAGATTCAATGCTGGACGATGCTCATCATCCAAAAGCGTCCAAGCCAATTCTGGCTTGTCGGTAACAAGATTAGGGGCCACTCCCAAAATACGTATCAATAACGTCCCGAGCTCATGCTCTAAAAGCTGTGCCAGTTCGGATGCTTCGCCAAACTTTTTGTACACTTCATTCATTATGCTTTCCTCATTTTAATTTTGATAACTTTCAATAAGATAATAGCATAAACCAGCTATTTAATAGCCGATTTTTTCTTTTATAACAGTCACTTAAATCAAGGTAACATCTCAACACTGACCTTTTGGATTTTATCCATCCCCCACCCCAAAGCCACTCTAACGCACGCCACAATCCTTTAACGCTCGCCAGGTACTGCAATCGGCCATGGAGGAGCGCGCGACGACATACAGAATGAGCAAAGCGAAAAAATATTGACCACCGCACTTTTCACAAGAAAGGTCGCACAGTCAGTCACTATGGCTTAAATCTTGCTCCTCGCCTTGCCAGAATGCGCGAGCGCAGCGAGTAAGATAAGGCGGTGATATTAACGTGTGTTCGGAGTGTATCGCTGTGCTACCGGATGGTCCGTGGAAGTGGGGCCCGTTCTTATCGTGATATCGTCTGAAGGTGAGTTTATCGAGAGACTTGATACGATAAGAATGGGAGGTAGTTTAAGGCTCTTTGATTTATCCACTCTATCCACAGATTTTTAAAATTAGTAATAGAAAGAAAAGTATCGAATTTAAGTTATAAAATGGGGCATCTATTTTTCATCGTCGTAGTATCTATATATCTCAATAGTTAGTATCCATTTTGTGTGGATAACGTACAAAGCCCACAAAACGCTCCCCATAAGAGAATTTTATCCACCGCAGACTGAAAATCAGTCGAAAAGAGAAACAATGAAGGTAAAGCCTGACTAAGAGAGTGTGATGAAGGTCAAATTAAGTCGATAGAGGGATGTGCTAAAGCCGCTTCAAAGAAGCAAAAGGATAAGAAAGTAGGAAGATTAAGCCGCGAGGGGCTCGGGCGGTGAAGCGGTAGGAGAGAAGCCCAAATGTTTAAGGCGGGTATTCGCTGTCACCTCGAATTCTTGCTGGCTCAGCGTGCGGTCTAACCCTTCATCGAGCATTTTTTTAACAACCAGGCTCAGCGCTCTAGAGCGATCATTGGTTTGTTGAACTTTCTGTTTGGTACTGGCTGCCCCAATCGCCTGATTACGACGTTCAATGGTGCCTTCCCATAGGGTATTACGCAGTATGGCCAAGCGCGCCGGTAGGCTCCCTGCCCCCTCTTGAATCGCGACCTTATCCTTCGCTTCAAATTCTTGGCAAAGTTTCTTTCCAGCGGTTTCTCCGCCAACTAAAGTCCCGAAGTCGTCCGTTAATACATAAACGTTGTTGAGATTGCGCTTTTGCCCATCACTTTTATCGTGCACCAGGCCGCCACGTGGGTCGGTCGCGAGGTTATCCCCAATAAAGGCATGACGAAGCAACCCACACCGGATCAATAAGGAGAGCCAACGAGAGACCGTGGATTGGCTTTTACCAATCACTTCGCCAATCTGTGACTGTGTGCCTCTCAGTGAGAACGAACGCGTGCTGAGACAAGTGTTGCAAATCATATAGAGCACTAAGTGATCGAAGGTTTGCGCCGCATCTTTACGATACAACACCGTGCTGCCTTGACGCTGCAACTGGTAGTAGAGTCCACCATTAGCCCGAGCGCCGTGTTTTAACACCGCACGAAAGACATCGCCGAGGCCCGCTGGGAGCTTAGGCGGTTTGCCACTTTTCTTCCAGCGCTCAAGCGCATACTCGGGGCGATGATGAAACGCAACCAAAGCCGCTTCATAATCCGAGAGCGGTTGGGTGGCCTTCCCCATTGGGGTTTGCTTGGCTTTTTCGAGTTCGGCCAAGAGTTCAGAGCGCTTTCGTGAACGCTTGCTTTCGCGCGCATATCGCTGCGCTTCATGCTCGTTAGCCTTATCTTGCAGCGTTTGCTCTTCCTCTGGCGCGGGTCTCTCGCCCGACAAGACTTGATATGCTTCATCGGGGTGATAAGGCGCGCCTTGCTCTACGGCAAAGGATACCGTGCTTGGCTTGGCCGTTAGGGGCTCTGGCGCCCCCTGAAACACGGTTCGTTTAGCCATGAGAGACCTTAATCACCGGCGCAAACTCCGCGCGCTCAACCCCTTCCAAGACTTCAAAAGGGATAGCACCGAGCTTCGCCTGAGCGGCTTGCGCTTTCGCATTGTTGTCCGTCACATCTTGTCGGGTCACCCCCGAATGTTGAAAGGTGACGCTCATGGAAATGATCCCACGCAAGGCTTTCAAGCACGCGAGGCGATGTTGTTCAAAATCACTGCGGGTCATCTGCGCTTTAAAGTGCGCATCTGACAGTTGCACCATCGCAATATCAAATTGCTCTAACAGCGCCAGAAGACGCCAACCAAAGCGCGTCTTGACCGATACGGATTTTTTCACTGGCGCGCGACTCAAGGTCTCATGATACAAAATGCGGGAACTGTTACGCTGAGGCAGGGCATCGAGCGTGGATTGGCACAAAGTAAACGCCGCATTGATGGCACGCTCGATTTCAAGTAGGGCAAAATCCGCGTAAGGATCGTCATGGCGCGCCGCATGCTCCAGTGTCGAGAGACGTTGAAAAAACAACCCAACACCGGGGGCTTTGCTCCGTTTCGATGGATTCCAGAGTTTGACGGTTTCGACGCTGTGCAATTGCACCTCGGCGCTGGCCACCAAGCCCCCCATTTTGTTGCTTTGCTGCTTTTTATTGCTCATGCTCTTTATCCCACTTTTCTAATGTTGACTACCATCACAAATTTCAGCCCATATCGCCCCAATGCTCAGTTGGCATTGCTGTGCCACAGCGACTATTTGCTCTTGATTAATCCGTTGGACGTTATTAATAGGTAGCTGCTCCAATGCTTTCCATAACACATGAATCTGCGAGGGAGGAACGCATCGCTGTCTGAACGCCTCTTTCGGCTTCACCATTTTTCGCCAATGCGAAGACACTTTTCCGTTCACAAAAAAGAAATGCGACAACGCTTTATTGCTGCAGCCAAGTTGCAAAAAAACAATCACCTCATTAGGGATCTCTGAGACTTCCAGGGCATGGCGAAGCGCGTCGATATCGATAGCACATTGGCGTCCACAGATAGTCTGAGAAAGCGCCCTCATTTCAGAAAAAGACTGCTTCTTCAATTGACCTATTAATTTCGCATCAAACCCCGCTGACATCAGTGCCATGTCTTGTCCAGTACAAGCCATATGAGCAAGGTGGCTAAGAACGGCCCAATGCACTTCACTGGTAAGATCGTCTTTTTTCATGCTCATACCCCCTCCAACATCACAAGTGGATTGACCGCGTAGCGAGTTTCCCACGCTTCGGTCAAAGGAAACAAAAAGCCGTTCAGCGCTTGATTGGAATCTTGAATGCGCGCTTTGTGTACGTTACGCGCTTCTTTCGTGACGATATGACGCTTTAGAGGTTGCAACCCTTGTTGAACCTCGCTGTAACTGTTGGCTTTGGCGTACTGGCAACGCTCATCGATGAAGGTACGAAAGGCGCCAGGCGAGACCACAAACAAACCTTGCTCAAGACGATGGAATAACGCGTCTTGACGGTTCACCGGGTGGACGCCGCCTTTAAGGACCGAATCTAGCCATTCGTAGAAGGCGCGGCCCAAGTCTTCGCCGTGGGTCTCTCTCAAATCTATTTTCTGCAGTAGAGCGTGAGGCTCATTGGGCTCAGGCGTAGAGACGGGATCAGCGTTTAACGCTTCCAACGCGGCTTCGACCTCATCCATCGGCGTGTCGGGCTCTATTGCCGCTGAGGTTGTCGCTTCTGGGGCTTCATCCTCTTGCTCGATGGACGATGTAGTCTGCGTCATGGCTGGCTGCATGAAAGCCATGAGGTCATCACTGATGGCCTCATTGTTGAGCGGCGTTTCAAGATAAATGGCGTCTGTCGTTGGCGCATCTTCATTCACAGAAACGACTGACTGAGGTTGAGCAGACGTCGCTTCTCCCTCAGCTTCTCCCTTAACAGGAAGAATGTGCCCCACTAGACTCTCTAGCTCTGCTTCTGGGGCGAACGTCGGCCAATGCACACAAATAAAGGTAAAGGTTTGACGCCAGTCAAACTCAGAGAGCAGTACCTCACACTTCCAAATCGCCAGGTCGTCGGCGTTCGGACGAATGAGTTGGTGTTGCTGCAGCTCGTTAAACAGACGGGAATTGTCCGAAGGGACAGAGGTGATGCCACGCTCAAGCAGCGTACTGCGTAGTCGGTCAGCGATGGGCTTACTCATCAAGTAAAGGAGCTCCCCCTCCACAAAACCTTCGGCGCCTTTTTTGTTCAGTGGGATAGTCGCGCTTTGCAGAAGGTGCGATAAGGTCAGCTTGAGTTGTCCCGCTAGGGACACCGTCGCCCCGCGCGCTTGCTCAGCGGCGAGATTGATCCCCTCTTTGTCGGCACCCAAGTCTTGCGCGACGCTGGCCGCGTCCGCTTGCGTCACTATTTGCTCAATGACATTGTCCGGGTTTTTATGACCCGATAGGTACTCAACCATGGTGTGAAACAGGGCTTTGTCGCTGGAGATAGCCAGCATGGCGTCAGAACTGAGCAATTGAGTCAGTAGGGTATGGCCCATATATTGGTGCGTCGAGTACTGGCGTGCTTTGTTGTAACGACAACGGTACGGTCTGTCGATGGCGCCCATGACAGGACTCCAACGCTCCCCTTCCCCGCCTTCTTGATACAGCTCGATGTCCACATCATTGATCTTGCCTGAGTCGTGCAGCAGCGCGCATAAAAACACGCCATAGACCCAAACAATCTCTCGGTGGATAACCTCTTCGGGTGGGGTATTGGGCGGTAATATCGCATTACGGCGCAGGCGCATGGCGTAAATGGCCACATCGAGGCTGTGAAGCAGTAAACCGCGTTTACCGGTGTGGTGATAATTTTCTGATGCAGGGATATCTTGACACCACATGGCGTAGTTCACGACCGTATCGACGACAAACTCAGGCCACACCTCAAACGGCAGCGCAAGGCCGCTGCGTTTTAAGACGCGGAGTTTGTCCTGGATAATCTCGTCGTGTTCAAGCTCAGCCCGAGTGGCAGGCAGCACAAAGCCCTCTGGAGCGCTCAGCGCACCAGAGGGGAAAACATCGGATTGATTATGTTGTTCATCAGCATAAAGCCAATCAATGAACCGTTTAATGGATTGAAACATCCTTAACCTACCTTCTGACCTATCAAAACCAAAAAATACTGTATATAAACACAGTACCACAAACATTTCGTTGCATACAATACCGATCAAAAACCGTTTGAGGCAAAAACACTGACCCCTAGGTTTGAACCCATTTCATGCACGAAATAAAAGTAACAGAGACGAAAAAAATCAAGGCGTGATAGCCCTGTACTCTGAATATTGGTAGGCGACACAGCACAGTGAGTGCATGACGCTAAGTCGAGCGCGGGGCTCGTCGGGTTTGATAGCACCGAAGCAATGTAGGCTAAGGGCAGTTAAGTATGCTTTCACTTTTTCCGTTTGAACTTGGAAAAAGCCGCGACACGTTTCAGAGAGCCATTTAAGGGGGGTTAACCCCGTGTGCTTGACTGCGCATTGACAGACGAAGCAACTCTATAAAAATTGAACAGAGAGATCAAGTCCTTGAAGGAAAGCTGAGAAGGCAGGACACCGCTTGTTGATTCAGTATTGATGTGGTTATGAGTCGTGAACATCTGGACCAATAGGCGATTGACTAAGCATCACATAGGGGAAAGACGTCCCTCTTCATTGATATTAGGTAAATGTTTGAATTGGAACTATTGTCACATAAGAGCACAAGAATAAGGTGCGAGCCCCAGAGCATTAGGGGCTCGCAATAGTGCGCAGTGGGATGCGCGCACTAAATTTGGTGTCGTACATGGAATGGGTTTTTAAAGAGCGCTAGGGAATATTTTACCACGGGATCATAATCCCCTTATACTAATAATGTCAAGAGACTAAAATTCTAAATATTACTTATAAAAATACTAAACTTATGACACCGTTAGAATTAAGGATTTCAGAGGCTGTAACATCTTCAACTTTGACTTATGCTGAGATAGCCCGACAAGCAAATGTTGAAAGGACAGCGGTTGGGAAGTGGGCTAAAACTGGAAAAATAACTATCAATAATTTTGTTAAGTTATGTCAAGTTGTAGATATAGACCCAATGGACATTTTGTTTGGGGAAAAGTACCAAGAATTTTCTTCAAAAAACTTAAAGGGGGTTAGTAATAGTCAACGACTTCTTATCGATAAAATTCTTGAAATTGATCGTGATGATGATTCATTGGCTTTGTTATATCAATTGTTAGTCAAAATGGTTTCATAGATTTAAAATGGTATTTTTAATACCAGTATAATTGGGCTTTGTTGCGTAAAAGAATAATTGACTCCTATTCACCTCTATCTCACACCTTTAAGCGCGGCAGCTTAGAATAGGTCCGTCTAAATTCAGATATTTAGTAGAAAAATCAACCCCATTGTCTATAAAACGGGCTAATTCCCCCACTTGCAGAAACGAGAATGACTCAAACTGGAGATTTACTTCGCCGACTAGTTTATTAGTTAAGATTGAAGTTCCTAACTATCAAAAATAGTCGGATACACCTTATAGATAAGTGAATCGATATCTTGCCATAGGTTTCCTCCTTTCCTGAATATGGCATATCTTCGAGCTTTGTTATTTCAGGTAAATTTGTCACGATTTACAAAGCTAGAAGAGCTTCAATGGCATTTTCGCAAAGTTGACCACCAGTCAAAGAAAAGGCTGATAAGTTCTTTTTCAATATAAGTAACTCTTTTTTAGTTACATTTTCTTTATTAACCAACTTACTGTGGATAACTTGAGCTTGTTCTAGAGGGGAGAGTTGCTCTTCGATAACTTTGGTAGATTTGTCACGAATTATGCTGTCCCATTCAAAATTAATGTACATTTCACCATTCCGTTTTTCTTCAACATAACGAAGTTTTATATCTGTTTTCTTTGCTATATCATTAACTGATGGCTTAAGAAACCTCCTTCTAAAGTCACTCATTCGTTCATAAGACTTTGGTAAACAATAACGTTCAATCATCCACTGAACAGAGAACGTAACGGAGTTACGACGATTTGACCACTGCTTCAGTGACTCATACAATCTCATGGAATGACCAGAATTAAGCTCCCCAGCGTCACCGATCAAAAATCGAGTAAAGTCAGATTTGACCTCCGTAATAATGCTTATGAGTTCAGAATTAAAATAGAATGTAGTGACACCTCTCTTAGGTCTATGAGAGCGCTTAACCATCCATGTGAAACTATCATAGGCCCTGTCCTCGTCAGTACTTTCATCAGGTAAATAGAAGACCACTTCTTTACCTTTCATGGCGCTAGCTGCTGCTGCAATCTCTTTGCTCGCATTTTCACTTTTAAATAGTGATGCATACCGTTGTGTGTGTATATCAACGCTTACATGTCCAAACTCGCGAGTCTTATAGTCAATTGGATTATCTAAAAAGTGTTTAAGTGCAATATAAAGAATTCGCTTCTCATTTCGCCCGAGATTATAAGCTGCTGTTGTAAGTGCATTTGATTGACGAAGTACATCCTGTTTAGTTACTTGTGACATATATACCTTAAGATCGTGACAGTATAACCTTACGTCACGATAAAGTGATCTTATCAACAAAACAACCACGCTTTTATTTTTTTGGGACATTTAATACACATAGAGAAAATCTATTTAGGTAAATCCGTCACGAACAAACGGTAAATCCGTCACGAAAACAAGTAAATCCGTCACGAATAAATGCAGTTAAGGGTAGAATTGTCACGAATTTAAGTAAAAGTGTCACGAGGATGTTAGTTAATGCATTGATTACAATATACTTTTCCAGACTAAGAAGACTTAAAAAGAAATTAAAAAGAGTTAAAAACTATAGTAATAATAAATGTGGATAATTAGGATAACTATAGATATCACCGCAAATATCTATAATTGATTTAAAACAATGCTCACCACGGCCCTCCCTAAAAAAGCGGAAGTAACAATAGCATTCGAATGTAACACTTATCATCGGGACAGTAAAAAACCTTTACATAAAAATGAAACCATGACACATTGTGTGTAAATAAAATCAAAGGTAAGTAACTAATGGACCTAAACATAACAACTCTTAAGAAACTAGAATCTTTTGCTAAAGGAGCTAGTGATTTACTTGAAGAACGAAAAGATTTAAACCCTAAGCGAGTTCGAACGTTTGAACGGCCTGAAGCCGTTGAATATTTAAAAACAGATTACAGAACCATAGAAAAATATTGTGCAGACTTAAACATAGACCCTCGCCAGAAAGCTAATGATTTGTATGAACCAACTCCATGGCAACTTACAATAAACGATTTATATAAAATTCGAGAAGCACTTCCAGAAACAACTATTCTTAAGAAAAAACTTCTAGCATCTATGCCAAGAATGAAAGCAAAAGGTTGTCAAATTATCGTTGTGCAAAATCAAAAAGGTGGCGTAGCAAAAACTCTTACAACAATCACCTTAGCAACAGGAACTGCCACTGAATATCATCAACAATACCGTGTTGCTATTATTGATATGGATGGGCAAAGTACATTAAGTACATACCAACCTAATTTAACATCAAGCAAACGAACAACAATAGGCGATTTATTACCTCTTGACCCTAAAAGTAATGAGTATATTAAGACAGTCAAAAATGCAATCTCTGATACAACTATTCCTAACTTAAAAATTATTCCGGCTGATCAATCGGATCGAGATGTAGAAGCTACCTTTCACGAAGGAGTTCACGAAGGCACTATTACTAATCCATACAAAAGACTTAAATCTATAATAGATGCGATTAAATCAGACTTTGATGTAATCTACATTGACACTCCACCGTCATTAAATTTTGCGTCTATAAATGCTTATTTTGCTGCAACATCTGTTCTTTTTCCTTTTGGAGCGTCACAAAATGATACAGATGCCACTTGTCAGTACCTAACCTATCTTCCGAGTATTTATCGTCTTTTAATAAAAGAAGGACATAATGGCTATGATTTTATGAAAATGCTAATAACTAATTATGAAGAAAGTTATTCATCACAAGAGGTTATGAGTGAACTCAAGGAATACTTCCCATTAGAGTTACTCCCAACTAAGTTCAATAAATCAGAAGCAATTAAAGTTTGTGCCAAAGAACGAAATAGCATTTATGATATTTCTAAATCTTGTTATCCAGGCACTAAATCCACCTTCAATAAAGCAAAATTAAACACTAATGCACTTCTTTCAGAAGTGATGGATGAAATTACTAAAGTTTGGAAGAACATATAATGGCAATAGACCGAAGAGCTATTAAACTAGCTAAACTTAATGCTAGACGTGAGAAAGAGCTCAACACAAATGAACACTCGATCGAACCAACTAATCAGCCGAATACTCATGGTCAAAAAAAAACATTAGTCCAAGCTCCTACAAAATTTACTACAGGAGTAACTCAAGAAGATGATGCCCGTATAGAAAGTCGCCTACAATTTTCTTATCTTCAAGATAATTTATCCCTTATCGGAATGAGTTTGACGGACTTTCTAAACAATGAAGGAGTTCTACTCAATAAGCCTGAACGAACAGTTAAAACTCCATTTGGAGATTATCAAGTAGTTACAACTCACCTTTCTTACGAGCAGCTAAAAGATATGTGTGTCATAGACCCTGATAACGTTCGTGATCCTGCTGAAAGAACCGAGGAAGCATTGTTTGATATTATTGATGAAATTGGGTCTGGTTTGCAAATTACTCCAATATTGGCCTACATTGACAGCAAAGGTAAAACATCAATTCCAGAAGGTTCGAGGCGTTATGAAGCTGCGTTGCTAAGAAAGGTTGGTTTAGATGTTGATTATTTCAACCCCAAACCTTCCTCCGAAACCATTAAATGGTTAGTCGAAGCTTCTGATAAGAAGGTTAATTTTTCTTATTATGACAAAGGAAGATTGTTTCAAAGTTTAATGACAACCCATAATTGGAAGCAAGCGGAATTAGTTCGAGAGCGCAAATATACAAAGCAAGATGTTAACCGTTGTGTGCGTTTCTACAATTCACCTAAAGAATTACTTACATTATTACCGTCTAAAAGACTTCCTAAAGCGTCTGTTGATACATTTGTATCCGTAGCAAAAGAATTAAAAACTAAAAATATGGTCGATGACTTTAAGGTTGCCGTTACTTGTTTAGAGTTTTCTAAGAATCAAAGCTCTGAAGATAAATCAAAGGCGATTGTTAACTTAATGCGTGAGTTCGTTAAGGGAAATACAAGAAAGAAAGATGAACCAACACACATTTTTGGTAACTCCAAGTTGTATGTCTCTCGTTCAAAATCTGGCGCTAATTTAAATATAAAAAGCATCCCTCAAGATAAAGAAGAAGCCGTTCTTACTGCTATCGAACAAGTCCTGAACTCTAAGTGATATAAAAAGTCCCCCAAGGGGGACTTTTTATATCACTTCCCTTTGTATTTCTTTCTTTAGTTCTTCCTCCCTTTCCGGATAGGGCTTTTCCCTTGGGAAAACCCTTCCCTTGACCCCTTTCCCCTTTGGCGCAGCCTACCCTTTGAAACAAAACACTAGCCCTCTGAACCACAGCGCTGGGCGCAGGACATTACGGGGATTGCTTCAATGTCTATCGGTGGATAATGATTTGAGTCTTATTGGAAATAGGTAACCGTAGTTAGGTTGCTTCAGAAGTTTGCTTGGTGAGATAGAGTCAAAAAAAGAAGGGAGAGCATCATTGCTCTCCCTTTCTTGTTTACGATGATAGGTCAATCATCTCATGTTGGCAGTGCTGACATTGTAATATCGTGACAGGCTGCTCTTGGCTATAGCGGTTATCTGCTTCAAACTCACCACGCTCTAGGAACGGCGGCTCTTCGTTGGTTGGAACATCCAGGGGCTGTAATGCGCCCTGCTCTCCACAGTTGATGCAATAGTTCATGGTTTGCTCCAAATTTTAAAGGCGAGTGTATACACCCGTCATACGTTCAAAGGCCGCTTCCAGTTGGTCGCAGTACACCATCGATTCACATTGAACCTCGATGACGTCACCGCGACGTGCGTTGACCTTTAAAGCGGTCACGGTATACGTGTCGTTGGCCTCCAACTCAATACGCACTTTATTGATGCCCTGTTTGGCTAATCTCGCCGGTAAGGCAAACAATAACCCTCGCTCGATGGCCACAAACTGTTTGGCGCCGGTCATCATGCTGAATCGACGTCCTCCCAGTTGCATGAGAATGGTGTTGGCCACCTGCAGGCGGTGCTCTTTAGAATCGCTCATGCTTTCTCTCCCGTTTGTGTGTGGGAGAGTAGGCAAAACGCAAAGACTTCGGGGTCGTTGTAAAGCTCTGGGTGCAAATACACATCCATGGTGCGGTCTTCGTTGCCCATCACCATCAAGGCCCACAACACATTGTGCTCATCACAATAGTAGTGAAACTCACGGTACGGCTCTGGGTGGGTGCTCGGTGACACAAACAGTCCACCTGACGTTCTTCGCTCTATTAACGTAATAAGCTGAGGCTGCCAAGCTAAGGCCGGACGGTGCACACGTTGTAAGTGAGCTACTTGCGCCAGCATCGAGTGCGATAAGGCAAGATGGGCCTTTAACGCGTCGCACGGTGGCAAGGTGGTCAGCTGCATGGACAGGACTTGATAGACAGCGGCTGAATCGACTTGACCAGCATTATCAAAATGCAGGTCGGTTTGATTGGTCATGTTATCGTCGAGCCATGTCATTAGCTCTGTCAGTACGTAATTTATGTTGTTCATAGGGTTGCTCCCGTTAAAATGAAAAGGGAGCGTACCGGGAGGCAAGCTCCCGGTTAGGGTTGAGTTATTGTCGGATCTCACACATCGCTTGAGCGATGTGTTGCAAGGCCTTGTCAGCGCATTGCTCCAACGCTTGTCGGGTGGGATTGGGATCTCGCTCAAGTAACCGTTTCAGTTGATGAGGAAACGCCTCCCCGTAGAAGAGGTATAATTTATCGGGCGCGTCTATCTCAAATTGCGCCAGATATTGCTCCATTACAGGAATGACCGTCTCCAGTACGAGAGTGAAAAATTCCAAGTCCCCACCGTTTGAGACCTGCTCAAACAATAAGTGGTTGTCGTCGCCATACGGGAAGCCTTCTTTGAAATACGCAAAGGCTAAGGCATGGTCGGTTGATATGGGTTGCGTCATCATTGTGTCCTTAAAGGTAGATGGGCACCCAAGACCCAGTGGGCATCAGATGCCCATTGGGGTAAGTTAAGACGTTAACGTCTTAACGCGTTGTTTGCTTCAGTAAGGATTTGGCTAACGCCACCTCCACACTGTCGCCATCACTGTTGAGTACATCCAATCCATTGTCGGGCATGTCGCCAGAAGTGGATTGGGTGACCGCTATCTTCTTGGCCATCAATGCCAGACACGCCATTTGCGCGCTGTCTTGGTAGCCTAAAAAGCTCACGTCCACGTCCTCTCGTTGACCAATACGCCAGCTGCGTCTTGCCGCTTGCATCAGCGTGTAGACGTTATAGCCGGTGTTGGTAAACACAATCGAAGGGAACTCCAACAAGTCCAGTCCGGTCTTGACCAGCTCTGGGTTGGTGATGAGCACATCAATGCCTCTATCCACCTGCTCCAGTATCCAATCTTCTCGGTCTTCGGTTTTTACGCTTGAACGCAGCACGGCGCATTTTAAGCCTTGGTCACTCAGCAGTGATTTGAGCCTCGATGCGGTGTCGCGTTTTCCGGTGTAAACGGTGTACACCAAGGTCCGTCGGCCTTTAAGTTTGTTCGCATTGACCATCTCAATGAGCTGTTGCTCTTTGGGGGTTGGTGTCTGCTCATCAAACAAAGACGGAATATAAGCCAGGGTTTCTTGAGAGCGAGGGTGAGTCACCCTCTCTTCTCGAAACGCGCAATCTGGCCACGCCAGCAGCGCGCTCATGACCACGCCTAATAGGGTTTGGTCTCCAGCGGCTAAGGCTTGACGAAGTCTCGTGGTTAAGCGTTGCTCCATGTCGGCGTAATGCATCTGCATCTCATCCTCCATAGCCACTTCAATGAAGTGCTCCTGGTAGTCCGGCAAAATGCCGTCACCCATATCAGCCAGTTTGACGAACACCGTGTAAGGTAAGACGAATTTGGCTACCCCCATCGGCCCAAAACCGGGCGCGCGGGTTTGACTCACTTTGACGTTTTTACCTTTCGCGGTTTTGTGGTTCACATCGTGGGTCACTTTCATGATTTCCTTGATGATGCCGTGCTCTTGCGAGAACGAGAGGGCGGCGCTGCCGAGCTTTCCTCGATGGTAACGATAGCCCTCTTCCATCATCACCGATGGCATGGTGCGCCACAGCAGATAAAAAAGGTCTTCCGCGTAGCCGTCCATCAGTGTTCCTGTCAGCAGTAAGCACTGTTTTACGCAACCGGCGAGTACCTGCATGGCTTGGCCTTGCGCCGCCCCTGCGTTCTTATATTCATGCGCCTCATCGATGATGAGCCAGTCAAAGAACCCTTTCGGGAAGTAGCGTTTGATGAACTCACTTGCCTGGTAATCGCCTTGACCAAACGCAAATTGCGTTTTGGCCAACTTGCGCTCAATGCGTTCAGATTGTCGGTCGTTAAACACAAACTCCCCGTCTTCATCAAGCAAGTTAACCAGCTCGTAAATGTTGTCCGTCAGCGCTTTCGCCAGCACGCGCTCACCTACGCCATCGAGCAGCTTGCCTGCGGTGACTTTACCTATGGTCGGTAAGGTCTGCAGGGCGCGTGAAATGGTCTTGCTCAGGTTGTCGTTTTGACGTTGACGTTTAAGCGTCCACAGCGGTGCGCTGCATACTTTA
The DNA here is from genome assembly GCF_042466085.1 of Vibrio sp. R78045. NCBI lineage: Bacteria > Pseudomonadati > Pseudomonadota > Gammaproteobacteria > Vibrionales > Vibrionaceae > Vibrio > Vibrio sp. R78045. The sequence goes on along the minus strand of NZ_JAXHBS010000003.1, from coordinate 29,094 downwards.
CAGCTCTGTTGCACATCCACCGAAAAATGCGTCGGAGCGATAAGCTCGCCCTCTTCATCTGTGGCTAATGCGCCGCAATCCGAGCAGCGAACAAAGTCCAGTTGAGCGGTTTGCGCCTGCAGACCGTCATGGCCTAACGTGCGTTTGAGCGTCTTGGTTTGATAGGCGCTTTCCCAGTGGTAACCCATGCGCATCCGAACCCGGCCCAGTATCACGTACTCAGGCCCATCATGAGGCGCCGCTTGTCTCAGCTTGAGCAAAGAGCGCAACGTATCAGGGCCATTGAGTACCCACACCTTGGCGTTGTGAACGGTGTCGAGAATTTCTCGGCGCCATTTGTACACCAGGTGCGGCGGGGCTAACAGTAAAAAGCGCTTAGCTTTACCTTCATGGAAAGCCATCGCCGTGGTGGCGATACCCATGATGGTTTTGCCGGTCCCCATTTCGCCGTTGAGAATGCCCGCTGGGGCACGCTCATCGAGCAGTAGGGTACTGATGGCCTGAATCGCTTCGGCTTGCGCCTCAAACGGTACGCGCTTAAGCGATTGCATCACCGCCGCACGCTTTTCACACGCCGACTGATAACGCGCCGGGTGCGCCGCTTCGATGTTGGCCAATAGGCCGTCACCGAACTGGTCGATAAAGTCATGCAGAGACAACACGTTATCTTGCGCGTTTTGTTGAGTGGTTTCTTGAGTAGTTTTTGTCGATTCGCTCATCGCATCGCTCCTTGCGGTACGGTTAACACGCCTTGCTGCAGCGCTTCACTGACTAAGGGCTCCATCACATCAATTTGCAAGTCCAAGTGATACGCAAACACCCCATAAGCGGGCAGCTCATGAATCATGGGTTGCAGTCTCGGTTGTAGGGCTGGTTGCCAATGTTCTAACAGCGGCAAATGACACAGCTGCTTAAGCGTTGGCCACAACGCGGTGTGAGAGAGCGGGGTTTGACTCATCACCGTCATACTTTGACCGCTAGGTTTCAGTAACGACGGGTGAATAAGCCAGGTGTGCACCCATTCGCCCACAGACGTGTGTTTGGGTAACCGCGTGGTGCGTTTGGTGAGGGACTTCGCTTGGGCAAAGTCGAGCACTAGGTTACCGCCTGGCAATTTGACGGTCATGACGCGTATTCCGCCTTCGCTCATCGGTAGCGTGAGCGCGGCGAAAAAGTGTTGCATGGCACCATCGCGTCCCCATACGGAGAGAAATTGCACTTGGTTATCAGCGGTGGTAACCACCGCATCGAGATAAAGCCCATTATCGAGCGAAATCAGTGAAGTCTTCATGGCTTAGTTCCTTATAAAAAAATAAGGCGCCTTCCCGTCAGGAAAAGCGCCTGACGGGCAGTGAAGTTATTGTATGACCACGATGCGACCAAAGCGCTCACCCAGGGAGAGGTCAATTGCTCGAATGAGCGGTTGAAATTGGTCTATCACGGTGGTGATGGTTTGACTCTCATCAACAGTGGTGACAGTGCGCTGCACTTTTTGAGTGCCGCCTTTGACCAGCAGTGTCTGAGCGCCATCGTTGCTGTGCACCTTGCCGGAAATTTGTCCCGCCGCGAGCGACAACGACAAATGCCAAGGTGACAGTTTTCTTAACGGTCGAGGCACTTGGTGGTGCCTCGCGAGGTTAAATTGGGTGTCAAAGGTCGGCCAAAGCCCCCCATGCGCCCCAAACGCTTGTTCAAGTTGCTCCGTGTCTGGTCGTATCATTTCAAAACGAAATGGCGCGTCATTGACCGGGGGTATCTCAAACGGTCGAGCGGGGTGAGGCCGTATTGCCTTACCTTCGCCAGCGTTTATCAATTGGGTCGCCGTTTGTGTGCGCTCCGCTTGATGCTCCGGCCCTCTCATGTCCGCTTTGCGCCCTAAGATGACCACTTGTTTAAAGCGGCCCGTAGAGGCGGCGAACACCTCGACCTGTCGTAGCCGCATCGCAAGATAACGGCTAAATTCAGGCGAAAGAGAGGGATAGGGCACCACTAACGCCAATACGCCGTCACGCCTTAGCGTGGGGAGTAGGCGTTGAGTGAACTGCACTTCCAGTCTGGCCATGTCACGATGCTGTTTGTCCACCTGGTCGGTGACCACCGCGCCATACGGCGGGTTTAAAAACAGCAACGTTTGACTGCCTGAGCCGATTTGTGTGTCAAACGCATTGCTGCGCAGCACCGAATCGAGGCATTGACTGGCAGTGACGGCTCGCGCTTCATCCAACCCCACCCCATAGGTGTGAAGCGCGCTCTGCTCATGGTGGTCGATGTGACTCGCCAGCTGAGCTAATGCCTTACCTTCCCCGCAACACGGGTCGAGTAAGCGCTGAGTGCCCGCTTTGAACCGCAGCCGTTTGGCTATCTCTGCTAAGGTCGCCTCATCGGTCGGGTAATACCCATCCTTGAGGTAGTTGTGCGCTACGCGTGGATGCATGACGGCCATTAGTTTGCCTCCTCATCAAGGCGAAGGCGCATCCAATGCTGCGCTTTGGGCTCAAACTTCCACACGCGCTCATCATTGATGCGACGCTTGAGGTAAGCCAGCTGTTTGCCCATCACTTCTCGGCCCACTTCTGGGGTGAGTTTGACGATGTCACCAATATGACTTGGTAATGGCCACAGCGCCCCAAACAAGCTGACTAAGTCCTCTTGGCTTTCTTGGGATGACGCCAACGCCTGACTGGCCACGTCTCGTTGCTCGGTCAGCTGTTGCTGCGCCTTGCGCTCTTTGGCTAACGGGTCTTCTTCCATTGGTTCGTCTCGTGGTAGCGCCTCTTCTTTGTAATCACTGAGCCAAATGCCGTTAAGCTCGGCGCGTGTTTCAATCACAAATCGGTTGCTGGTTTGATAGCTGCCCGGATAAATACGTTGTAATCCAAAGGTGCCTTGATAGGTGCCTTCGCTGTATTCATCTAAGACCGCGTCTCGAACGGAGAATTGACCAATGTCGGTATCGAGCATGGCGACGTTAAAGTCGCCATAACGCCCGCTAACGGTTTTGATGGTGAGTGTGCCGGGTACTTGGACCATGTAGGCCTCCTGAGTTAAAAGTCAAAAGGCCTCCCACTGGAAGACCTCTCCGGTTAGGGAATTGTAAAAGTTAAAGCCAGCCACGTTCAGCAAATGAGGTGACGGTTTCACCGACCACAAAGTGGTCGAGGATGCGTACGTCAATCAGTGCCAGAGCATCCGACAATTGCCGTGTGATACGCCGGTCCGCCTGACTGGGCTCGCTGCATAGGCTAGGGTGGTTATGACATAAAATGACCGAGGTGGCATTCCAAAGTAGGGCGCGTTTCACGACCTCTCTTGGGTAGACACTGGCCGAGTTGACGGTGCCATAAAACAAGATCTCAAACTCAATCAACTGATGTTGGGTATTAAGAAAGAGCACGCCAAAGACTTCTCTGTCCATCCCCTGCAGTAAACCACTGAGGGTCCGTTTCGTTTGCTCTGGTGTGGTTAAGGTGGCCCCGCGTGATAAACGGTCGATGGCGATGGCTTTTGCCATATCCAGCAGCTCATCGGGACTCACCGGCTCGGTGAGTTGGTAGTATTCGCCAGGGGCATCTTGCAGCTCTTGCAATTTGCCTTGGCCATAGGAGGATTGGTATCGCATATCATCACCAATCCATACTGGTCATCGGGAGCGCCGCCGGGTGATCTGGTAAGTGATGAACGGCTTGACAAAACAGCCACCACTCGAAGGCGCTTTTAGGGTGACACACTAAGCGAAATGCTTGTTCATCCCCATATAGGCTAGTTATCGGCTCAACCGACATACGCGCGAGTGTTTGCATCAATCGCATCTGCGATTCTGACAGTGCATCAAGTGGCGGCATTGAGTAAAAGGACTTTTCGCATCGGCGTGGGCAACGTGATAAAGGCTCGGCCTGTTTCAATTGCTGCTTAATGCGTTTTATCCAACTCTCAGCCGTACTCCAGCGTCCATTGGGTTTCAGACTGCCAGACTCGATGTCTTCTGACCAACGAATACCAAGGTAACGCACGGCATCAGACGCCGTCAGAAAACCATGGCAGGACCATTCGTCTCGTACGCGCTTGCCGTCATCATCAAACAAGTTGCTCTCACCAAACTCTCCGGTAAAAACAAACGTGTCAGTGCGAGGCAGTGTCAATCCTAAGTGTTTTTTCACATCGGAATGAAAAGCGTCAGTGACGCTAAGGCCTTGCTGCTCAAACCACGCTTTCGCGTCACTCACCAATGCGGTGATGGGGTAGTGCCACGCTTGCATGGCATAACAGATTGAATAAGACATAGGGTGTGCTCCTAACAAAAAAAAGGAGCACCCATGAAGGGAAGCCCCCTCATGGGTAAAGGTGGTGCAAAGCACCACCGTATTGACGGTCAATGATTATGCGTCGTGCACCTCGTCCTCTTTGGTCGTGATGATGAGCATAGGTTGATCGTGTTGGTCTCGCTCAATGCTCGCAATTAAGTCGAGTGAGCGGTTTACGTACAGATTATCGAGGCTGGGTGGTTGGCACACCGTAAAGGGCACCTGCGACTGAGCCGGTACTTGACGGGCGGCTCGCCGCGCCAGTTTCAGCAATTGAAGGGTGAGCTTCTCTTTGCTGCACTCAATGATAACGTCCGGCACATCAACCGCTTGAAAGTACGCTTGTTGACTGATACCGGTGTACGGAAAGTAAAAGCCCGCGTCCTTGGCCGTGGATGTAATATCAATAAAGCCCGAAGGATCGAGGGCGTCATTAAGTACATAGTGACCAAATAGCGGTGGGGTAGTTTGACTCATAATCGCTCCTAATAAAAAAGGAGCGCCCCTTTAGGAGAAAGCTCCTAAAAAGGTGAGTTGATTCGGCAAGATAGCTTGAGTGTTAACGTCTTCGGCGTGCGAACTTCATGCGAAGGATCGGCGCCGCGTTGCGTTGAAGCAGTGTCCAATGCGCAGCAAAAAACGTCATGGGTGCATGACTTTTCCAAACCAGCCAAAAGACCGGTAGAAAGATGCCCCAAAAAACGAAGTTATCGAGTAGGGTTGTGTAGTCCATGTGTTTCTCCTGTTGTAAAACAAGGAAACACTTGCCCAAAGGAAAGGTTTCCTATGGGTGGTGAGTGGTAGCTGATGGATTATCAGTATGCTTTCACTTCTTTAAAAAGAAGTCGCGACACGTTTCAGAGAGCCATTTAAGGGCGGTTAAACCCGTGTGCTTAATACTGGTGCGTCAGTATTCAACGTTTGAAGTATTTAGGTTAAAAGAGGAGGGAGTTGCTGTCAATTTATTTATTAAACCATGTTTTATACGGTCGCTTTGCTTGAGATATGAGAGTTTCACCAAGATCGTCGAAGACGCGCTTGAGTTGATTGGCTACATAACGATGTTTGAAATTTTGAAGAGATATAACAAAAACTTCGCCTATATCACGAGAACTTTCACGGTTATTGTAAGGGGTAGATACTCGTGTATGGTTTATGTTGGTCTTGTCGAGAGCATCGGAAAGAAGCATGCTTTCCTCAATATTTGAAGTATAGATTAACGCTACCTTGGTTAGTAGGGATTGAATGGTATTTAAGTCCAAAGATATTTCTTCCAAAGGTAGAGTAATGTAATGTGATTCACTTAGTTCAGCACTACGATATTGTGCTGATGCGAAATGATGTGAACCACCAGTTTGCATCAGATAAGGCTGACAGTCCCAAGAATAAACACTGATATAGTCTGTGCTATCGAATCGAAATTCATGCCATTTTAACAACTCTTCCACCGATAAAGTTATCATTTCTGGTGATCTTTCCTTTGCCATTATTTTTAGGTCTGAATATTTACTTAGATCTGATTTGGATGATGATACCCCTTTGATATCTAGAATGTTTATTGTCACTTTATTTTTCGTTGTATTGGAGAAAGGAGGAAAGGTAGGTTTTGTTTTTTTACTTACTTCATAGCTCATAGGCAATGAAATCCTATCTTTATCGATAACTAAGTAGTTGAAGTTTTCCAACCAACGAGCCCAATTTAATCGATCACAAGCATCGACCGTTTGATTTGGGTAGTGCAGCGATTTGTAATTTTTACGGTGAAATAAGGTAAGAATATGAATAGGACAAAAAAAGTCACAAATTTCTTTCAATAGGGGATTCATGATATAGCACGCCTTAATTACAGCTATTGAACATTAACGAAAGAATAACTCGCCATCTTTCTTGTTGTGCCTGTGAAGCTGTCCGATACTTCGATGCGTTTCATATTGATGCTCATAGTTGGTTCGAGTTTTTTAAGGCGTGCTATGTCACTAGCGATGCGCTTACAGCCTAAAAACAAAATGCCATCGAGTGGTGTTATGACCTCTCCAGCCTTGAGGCAATCAACGAGAGAAGTGCCTGATAGTGGTGTTTTTATCCCATCAACGTAGCGGGTTGCCACAAACTCATTCGTATAGATGATTTCTCTTGGCAACATTTGTTCGCTTTTGGCGTAAATCATCCCACTTTGTTTACCATTAATGACGCGATACTCTTTATACACTCGGGTTTCCTCACCGATGGTGGCCATGGCTTGTGGTGCACGGGTGATAAGTAAGCGAAAAGGCAGATCTTCACTTGTGATGTAATCGACAAGGTTAAACGCTAATCTTGCTCTCGCGACCTCTCCGAGTGGTTTGTCACGACAGATTTGTCGAACCTGATCCCACTGACTGGTCAGTCGAGCGCTTTCTTTATCGCTTCTAACTTTAACCTGTTGAATATCGTAGTGAATTGTCTTTGCCATGGTTGACTTAGCCTTTTGCTTTTTTCGTCGAATTCCAACTTAACATTATGTTTTTATAACACATTAAAACAGTTATCCACAAAAGCTGGGCGTAACCTGTGTGAAAATCAGTCAAGCTTAAGATTCGATTTACAACCGTCTGCATAAAGGTATAATCTGATGGTAATTTAACCGTATTGAGTCAACAGAGGCCGAAATGTTAGCATTCCTGAAAAAATGGCGTCAGGCATACCGAGATGAAAAAGGTGATCGTTTACATGCTGAAGTGGAAGCTGAGCGTAATGCCCTTCTTAGTAGTACATCTCTGTCATTTGAAGAGGTGAATGAAGCTTTAGTAACTAAACCTACACTAGATAAGTCTATGTCATGGAAGGAAGCTTTCTTCAAGGCTCATAATGATTGTACTTTATACGAGGAAGAGCAAGCGTATTATAAAAAATCATAATTGCTTGCTCTTCTCTTTTATTTCATCTTATTTCCTAGTGTGCCTATTAGTCTGTCTGATCCTTTTTGAGCTGCATCCCCAACTTTGGTCATAGCACTATCCATCGACACCCCATTCACGCGATAACTGGCGTAACCTAATACCCCAAACCATATCGCAGGCACCACCACGTAAAACGTGATCATCACAAACGCTAATATCGAATCATCCATGCTGTTGATCGTACCGGTTATCGGATTAAAGTTGTCATGCATGGAATACACCGCCTCCAATAGCTTACTGTCCAGACTTCGGCACAACTCCCACCAAAACGTTAAGAACAACAATCCTGTATAGGACAAGGATAGCGACATCAGTGTCATCATCGAATAGTTACTGACCGTTAAGACAATCGGACTCGCAATCACTACCACAATGAGCAGCAAAGACTGCAGCATCGGCATTGCCTCTCGCACAATGAAGTAAGCCGGGCCTGTGAAGATATGCCCAATTTGTAATCCTGCCCAGCCAGCGCCGCTATTCCACACTTCTCTGACTTGGTGATCGAGGGATTTATCAAGCACCTGGCCATAGCCACGAACAATGCGTCCACTGGTCGATTGATTTTCAACACTCAACACGCGCTGAACCAGCATGTTCGCCTTATCAGCAGGCGTGACTTCAGAGCCCATGATTTTTGAGAAAAAGCCATCATAGTCCAGCACGTCATGAATCAACTCTGGGTTGGTGTCTTCAATGTGATTGAACAATCGCCACAGTAAGCCGGCGCGCTGCCCATCACTGCGACCGCCTTGAGTGCTATCCCACCACTCATCACACATTGGGTACGCCGCGCTGGTATCAATCGCTGTGCGGCGATACTTTTGTTGCACTGGATCGTCTCGCTCAGAGTTGTATGGGAAGTTGAACACGATATTTTCAGCTTGTAAGCCATTATAAGTGGTCTCTGGCGCGGCCAGATTATAGCCAAGGAAGTATGAACCCCCAATCCAATTGGCATTATCAAAGTCGTTTTGACTCACTCGCTCTTTACGCGCCGCCGCCTTCATCATCAGGCGCGCTCGCGTATAACACTGCTCGTAAAAGTCTTGAGTTTCCTGTCTAAGTTGCTCGCTCTTAATGTCGATTTGAGAGAGTTTCAACATGCTGCGCTCGACATCGTAGTGACACGGCACCGAGGAGACCGCTGCGTTGGTCAGTCCTTGCGAAATACTGTGCCAGAGTACCCACCATATCGGGGCATGAACCAATTCCCCATTTAACGAGCTTTGGTCACTGTGGGTTGCGCCGCTGCTAATACCCACGCCGCACGATTCGCTGGCGTTTTGGTCCATGACGAGCGTGTTGACGTTCACCGGGTACAAGGGCATCACTGCAAAAAAACACACCAATCCGGCCAGCATCAGTTTGACCTCGGTGCGGTTCATGCTCAGCAGGCCTTTATTACCCTCGTCTTCGCCCTCTTGAGCGACATCAAACCACACTTGGAACACAATGACGGCCAACATAAAGACAATCAGGCCGGTTTGATTCAATATCATGAATATCTTGCCGGAGATTTGCCAGCTGGTCAGCGTCAGTAAGACGGAAAGCGGATCGTTGACTACCATGAGAAGGCTCCTAAATCGACGTATTGGGTGAGTAAGATGAGTTCGTTGAGCATGAGGGCAAGCGCGATACCAAAGGCGTAGCGCTTAGCGCGCCACAGCGCGAGGCCGTAGACGGCCGCTCGAATGACGACCATGTACCAGGCGTATGCGCTGTTTGATAGCGTGTCCCCGTCCAGTGAAAAAGCCAGGGCGCTGGCGACGAGCAAGCACAAAAGCAGTGTGATGACGTGGCGGCTTCGGCGCCACCGGCTGTGAGGTTGAGCGGTTAAGGTGTTCATTTATTCTTCTCCAGGGCTGTTGTCATATCGGTCTTTGTCTAAAAAGACCGAGTCGGATTTGGGGGTTTGCGGGATAACCTGAGGTCTTTGGTAGCGGTAGTCATCCACCACCGCTTGGGCGGTGCGGGTGCCAATCTGTTGTCTGACCTCGGCTTCGTAGCGCAGCATGTCAATCTCACGCTCAAGGCGAGCAATTGAGTTGTCGATGTCTTTTTGCGCCGTGGCGTGCTGAGCTATATTGACTTCGTACTTGCCCGTGAGCAGCGCGCGGCGCGCGTACAGGGCTTTTTCAATCGCTTGAGAGAGCGCGAGCTCACTGGCAATGCGCGATACGGTGTTGTTGTCCACTTCTCGCTCGGTGAGCGCTTCAATCAGCGTTTTGGGAAAGTACTCGGTCTCTTTGTTCTCTGCGATGGCGCCTCGGAGTTCTCTTTCTAGCGTGACGCTTTGCTCGGTGACTTCTTGCCCCAGCCCAATCCCTGGCGTGGCTTCGGTTCGGCTTTTGTCCATGCCGGTTTGTACCGACTGGCTACCAATCACTTGAGACACCCACTCACTCATCGTCTCTTCACTGTCCCAATAGCGATAGAGGCCTTGGTGGCTTTCTTTTTGCGATTCATCCGACAGTAAGGTGAAACCGGCGCGCGTCGCATCCGTGGTCGCGTTGATGGCCGGTTGGTTGCGACCGCCGTATTTGGCGCCGCCCACCCAGGTCACCCCAGAATCGCCCATGTCATCTTGCACTTCTTGTTTGGCTCTGACGGCGTCGCCGCTTTTTACGGCGTTGGTCCACGCCTGCGCACGCGCAAGCGTTGCGTAAGCCTTATCGGTGTTCATCTCACCCATGGTGTCCACCATGGCCTCACACGAGCTGCTGGCGTCGTCAAAATCGAACTTGCCTTGCAGTACGCCGTTGGTCATCAAATCGTAAAGTCCTGGGTCTTTTTTCTGCAGGTAGTAGCCTGGCAGGCTCAGCACCGCTGAGGTGGCATTGGTGAGCATGTCGCCCATCATGTCCTGAAACCCTTCGGTCACGCCGTTGAGTTGATTCTCAACGGTGACCGATGGGTCTAACATCCCGCACTGCAGGTTCATGTCCCAACCGACGCCAAGGGCGGTGGGGCTGATGCGCGCTTGTCTGGCGGGCAGTGCGATGACCGGTCCGCCGCCTAAGGTGTAGTGAAGAACGCTGTCGTTGTCGGCTTTAAGGTTCACGTTCGTTCCTATCGAACTGTGTGCGCTGGCGCTCATCAATAGGGGGAGCAGTAATGCCGCTTTGAGCGGCCAAATATGGGGCATCATTATTCTCCAAAGTGGGCAATCAGCGTGCTACCACGACGCTGGCAGCCTTTGTATAGGCGCCATGCAGCCCAGACGTACTGGTCGTCTGAGGCGATGTGCGGCGCGTAAGGGTCGTAAGGCGTTAAGCTGTCATCGAACTGTGGCCAAACAGTCGCATCGGTTTGCGCGATTGGCGAGAGCATTTGCCACGCGGTCTCTTCGTTATTGGGTTTAACGGGGCCCGGCGGCCAAAACCCAGGGTGCGCCGTTGGGGTAAAAGGTTGATACACACGGCCTTCGCCCATTCGGGTCACCACATGCAGCGCGCGAAAGGCGGTGAGTGCTGCGGCTTTAAACGAATGACGCTGCAAGACAAAGCCGCCACGCGGATAGATGTCCCCAAAGTTACCAAGCGCATCAGTCAATGGGTTCCACGTTTGAGTGGACAGAATGTCCGGCAGGTTGTAGCGCCAGCCGAGCGGGTCAAGGCTTGATAAATAATGCGGCATGAGCGGCGTCGCATTACTTGAGAGGGAGTAGCCAAAGCTTGCGAGCAGTGAGAAAATCGTCTGCCCGCCTGGGTGGCCGATGACGTCGCTGTTGTAAAAGCGCATCGAGGTGTTATCCAGGCCTTGCACGCTGCGACGCGCGCTGTGGCCTCCGTTCTCTGAATAGGCATTGTCTGGTGACATCCAAGCGGTGTCTTGCCAAGGCGCCTCCCCGGTTTCGGGGTAGCTCATTACCACAAAATCGGGCAAGCGGTGTTTGACTTTCACGGAGGTGTCGGTGGAGCACCCTGCTGGGGTGCAGGTCATCCACACGCACGCCCCAATCACTTCGTAATCCAAGCACTCAGGACAGGCGGCGCTGGCGATGACCTCGGCGGTGGTGACCTCCTGACTGATGGCAGAGGCCGCGCACAGACATGAGCCTAGAATGCTCAAACCTAGCCCTCGCTTGAGTGATTTGTGTATGAGTAAGGTGAGGCTCATCTTATTCCTCTCCCAGATAGTCAAGCCGGGCCTGTTCGATGTCTTTAGCCTTGAGTAGCGCCGCATCGAGTTCACTGATGCCGTGTAAATCCATAAGAGTTTGACGTTTTCTTTTCGCTGGACCATCGGTTTCACCCAGTGCCAGGTAGAGCGCAGGCGGCACAATGCAAAAGCGCTGCATTAAGGTGTTGTCCATGCCGGTGATGACGCCTTCTTTGTATTTGTGCTTTTCCGATTGCATCGAGCGAATGAGGTTTTTCTCCGCCTCGGAGAGCTTTTTAAACGATTCAAGGTGACGGAGTTCATCTTCTGGCATGTTGAGCATCACCCACCACTCAGCGTTGTTGAGCATCTTTCGGGCAATGGCCGGAAAATCGGCTAAATCTTGCGTCGCCAACCAAAACCACGCGCTGAGTTTTCGCCACATCTTGACGATTTTGACGGCGTAAGGCGCGAGTAGCTCATTGGTGACAATCAGGTGCGCTTCATCGGTCAGGGTGACAATGTCACGCCCTGAGTATTGGTCGCGCTCCGCAATGCCGTTGATGCGGTTAATCAAAGAGATGTACGCGGCGGCCATTTGCGCCTCATACCCGGTTTTTGCGTAGAGGCCTAGGTCAATGATGGTTACATCTGCCTCTGGCCAGTGCTCGGCTTCTTGGTTGAAGATTTGCCCTTCTAGACCATCGCAGAAAAAGGCCATCGCTTCGCTCATTAGGCGGGCGCGTGCTTGGCGGGGCTCAGGTCTATTCGGGTCTTGACTAAAACGCTCTAGCGCGTCTTTGATGTGCTCTGGGCGCACTTGCTCGCCCGTGGGGTGGCAATGCTCTGCGGCTTCTTTAATCGCATCACGCACCATCGACGAGTCGGCGCGGCGATAATCGTCCATCTCGCGCTGCTCACCGCCGGTAATCATCAGCCTTGCCATGATTTCCAGCTCCCCTAAAATGTCGCGCGCTTCATCGTCTGGTGAATCGCTGTCATTAAGATGTTCAATGTCCAACGCTTTCTCGTCACTGACGTGAGGCACGGCTTGGCCGACCAAGTGTTTGGCATCGGCAAACGGCGCCATCAGGCCTTTAGAGTGAGCGCTCACCTGAACGCGGTTGACCGATAGCCCCAAACGTTCACAGTACTGTCCCAGCAACCCAAAACTGTTGCCCGCTTCGATGATGAACAGCCTTGGGCGATGAATCGCCAGTAGGCGTAAACACATGCCCACTAAGGTCGCAGATTTGCCTGAGCCAGAGGGGCCAAACAGGTTAAGGTGCGCATTAGAGAGTTGGTCTCTCAGCGGATCGACGCCGAAGAGCTCCCCGCCTCGGTTGAAAAATTGGAAAGCTTCACTGCCGGTGCCGGTTGCGCGGCCAAACAAAGGAGAGAGCGAGAGCATGTCTTCCAGCCACACCCAGCCGCAGTACCACAATTTGTCGTCGCGCTCGGGATGGTAGTTCATCGGTAACCAACGAAGGTAACTGTCCAGCGGGGACTCTTGGTCGCTGTTTTTGACAAAGCGCAATGACAGGTCGCGATTGTTGAATATTGCGCGCAGCGATTCAGTGCGTCCCTCTATTTCACTGACGCTCTCCCCTTGTACGTAGAACGCCAGTTGACCGCGCCACAGCGGATGCTTTTCAACTAAGGTGGTAAAGCTGTCGCAGGTATCACGAATGATTTCTAATTCCGTTTCTTCCCCCACCGCCGCTTCTCGAACGGTGCGAAGGCGCGCTCTGGCCTGCGCCTTACTTTGCGCGACCAAGGTCATGGCCATCATGGTGCCGGTTGGCAGCTCATCGAACAGAACATGTTGTGGGCGCTTTTCGCCTTTGTCGATGGCTTCATCCCCGATGACCTCCCCAAATACGGCGCCCGCTAAAAAGGACTCATTATCCCAAGTGTCGAGCTCCATCACGCGCGTGGCGATGGGTTTGTCCCCCTCAAACCACCATAAGCCGTTTTCAACGTCTGAGCGCACCCCGCTTCTTAGCAGTCGCTCGGAGAAATCTTGGTCAATAAAGCTGCGTGGCGGGCGATAACGCAGGGTTTCGCCCGCAATGCCAGAGGGATTAAAAAAGGGACTGAGCCAAGCGTGAATGCTTTCGCCTGAGCTGGCCTTGATGCCGATGCCTAAATCTTTGAATGTACTCGGAGATAACAGGCGGCGCCTTAGACTCTTTAAGGTACGAAGGTTGTTTTTTTGCAGCGTTTCACTGGCGTCTTCGGGGAGCCAGCGATAAATGGCGAGACGAACTTGACGCTCGCGGGCGCGCCAGGGGCGGCCGTCCACCGCAAAGATACCTTGCTCTCGCCCTATCAGTTCGAAATGGCGGCGGTCTTCATCGAGCACGGCGCGGGTGAATTCATCATCAACGCGTGCACTGTTGAGTAACGTCTCATGCGCATCCTCAAATCGGTCGACATCACGGGCAAACAACTGCACCACCCACGGGTTCTCTTCGTCAATCAAGGCGGTGAGGGTGTGGGCGACACTTGAGACCACCCGCTCAAGCTGCGCTTGCGTTTTGTCTTCCGTAACCTGCGGCGTAATATCAAAAAACAGGCCCATCGAACGACCGTCTTCCAGTTGCACCAGACCTTTATCGCTGATTTCAATCCAAGGCAGTTTGGCGGCAAACGACGGCGGTACGCTGTAATCGATGGCTGGCGCTTCCAACTCTTTGCCTTCGGTAAAAAAGTGGGTGACGGTATTGCGTATTGTCTTCAACATTACCAACGCTCCTTGGGCAGATTAGCTGGACTGTTTTGAGGCGCGGCGTAATGCACGCGCTCATACAAGGGAAAGACGGTGCTGTATCCAGGCACCGGCAGCGCGCCTGATTGATGCGGCAAGACATAAAGCACCACATCGGGATTAGGCAGTCTTGGGAATATGTTGGTCGCTTCACGCCAGCTGTCTCGGGTGTAGTCGCTTTGGCGCTGAGACAATGTCGTCATATCGAGCGGCACGCGCAGCTCGCCTTGCGTTTGGCTGAGCGCATCACCGCCTTGTCCAACATCCTGCCCGCCGCCCGACATTTGGTTTTGCCACACTTGCTCGGAGCTCGTTTGAGGGTTGGGTAAGGTGTCGTCTTGCGACGTTGAGCAGCCGAATAATCCGAGCAGGCTCAATGCGCTGATAAGGTTACGGTAATTCATACGTCGCTCCTTGGGTTTGAGTGTCGTAACGCACGCGAACGGGTATCGCTGGGGCGCGCAGTGTCACGGGTTTTCGAAGGTGAATACTGGCCTTAGTACCTGGCGGGGTGTACACCACATCAAAGCTTGAGCCCATGCGCGCCTCAATAAACTCTGAAACGGTGCCCGTGAAGGCTGCTGCAGACTCAGCGGCAGCATTCTTCGCCGCGTTGCCCGTCAACGCTGAGGTGCTGGTTGAGCCATCGACCGAAATGGTCTGCTGTGAAATAGCCACCGCATTGGCCGCTGCCGAGGCGGCGTCAAGCAATCCTTTGGTGGTGAGGTACTCCGGGGCGTTCGAGATGCGCTCCCCGGTTAAGCATGGATTGCCGTTGGGGTCGGCCAGAAACCCCAAATCCGAGGTTTTAATCGAAGAGCCATCAAAGCCTGAATCCACCGTTTCAAGCTCTTCTGGGTAAGAGAGTATCGAGCCATCAGCGCGAATAAAATCGATGGATTCGACCACGCCGCGCACACAAGACAAGCTCCAGTCGCCGGTGACCGTGCCCGTCACGATAGCGCCTTGCACATCCGGCAGGGTAAACCCACTGGCCATCAGGTTCTTACGCCCTAGAATCATCGAAAACGGATAAGGGTCGGTGACCTGGCCGTTCAAGGGAATGCGCCCCATCAGTGCGGTCATGCTGACCGCATCGGCCAGCATGGTGCCGCGATGCAGGGTGTACACGGGCATTCCGTCTTGTTGATTGGCATCAAATCGGCCCGTCTGGCTGGTAAACGCATCGTCCGCCGAGTTCAAGGCGTTTTTGACCGCTTGGGTGGCAGGCGTTACCCAGTTGCCTTCTTTGTCTTGAGTCGCATCCAGCGGCTCGGTCCAAACCCAGTTGTCTTGAGCTACGCCCTTACCCCAAAAGGATGGGTGATAGCCGCCCGGCGCCGTGCCCACGGCCAGTCCCTGTCGTCCTGAATCAATGCCAAGGTCGTCATAAGAGACATCTATCACCTCACGCACTGGCGCTTGACGCACCTTGAGGTGATCTCGGCTTTGACTGACTTTCTCTTCAATCGTGTTTAAAGACGAATTGAGCCTTTGGGCAAGCTGACTTAATTGGGTTTCAAGGGCTTTCACTTGCTCATTGTTTTGGGCTTGCTGATTTTCAACCTGAAGCTGCGTTTGCTTTAACGCGTCCGAGAGGGCTTTCTTTTCGGCTTCACTTTTTGAGTACGCGGCATTGAGCGTTCGAATGGTATCGGTTGGGCTGTCATCAAACGCCTGCAGCACTTGGGCTTGGGTTTGTGACGTCGTCACGCTGACCGGAGTGGTGTCTTCGCCGGGCTCAACGTTGGCTTCGATGTCTGACGGCTTTAAGACCGCGATGACCAACACCGCGATAAAGCCGGTCGCGCCGATAAGCGCCGCCAGTCGTATGACGGGGTTTCCTTTATTTAACATCGCTACTCCCCTCCATGGTTAGGTAAATGGCTAGGTAAACGGCTGGGTAATAGGTATCCTGCCAGGGGCCCTAGCGTGACAATAAAGGCCGTCGCTTGGGCGGTGGGTGAGTCTGCGCTCCCGATTTCAGGATGGGAAAAACTCACCGCGCATCGCAGTGCAAAGCAGCGGGGACTGAGGGTGACGCGTCGTGGGTCGAGCGTTTCACGCTTTGATGCCTTATTGGTTAGGCTCACAGCCGTCACCACCTGTTCGCCCAATTGCCAAGCCGCAATGGGTTTGGCATTCACTTGCCACTGACTGAACGCGCTCAGGCTAATGTCATGAGGCAGTCCCATCGGCGCTCGTACCACGCCAGGTAAAGGCTCAATGGCGTGCGATGGACTGTAAAGACTTTGCATGGCATAACGCACCAACAGGGCTTGAGGCGCCATCTTCAATTGTGAACGATGTGACTCGTTTGCAACGCTACTCAAGTTATTACCCTCTTCCTCACCACCCGGTAAAACAATGTCAATCTGCGGCGGGGTAACCACGCCCGCTTTGGCGCTGACATCGAGCATTAAGCGCAATCCATCACTCAGGCGCATCACTTGAAGGCGAGTTGAATCAAAAGGCTCAGTAGCCGTGAGGTAAAGTCGCCCTGCCAGTGAGGTCATGGACAGATAAGGTGTTAAGTGCGCCGGTTGCGCGACGCGCACATCACTGCCCAGCGTTAAAATGGTCTCTTGGCCTGGCGTGAGCACCACTTGCAGCGGGACGCCCTGCCACTCCATGGCGCGAGGCGTACTGGCCTGAGCATGAATGTGAGTCATCAGACTCAGAAACAGTGTCAGCCACAGTCCCCCACTTCTTTTCATCATTGTTCGCATCATTGCTCTTTCTCCTGCGCTTCATTGAATTGAATTTCTCTTGCTGGGCCATCAAAACAATCAATGGCGAGCTTCCAAGGGTTGCGCTCAGCGTCAATGTCGTAACGCACAATGCGCAGTGGCCAGCGAATGAAGTTATGTTTGACTAACGTGCCATCCACGTACTCTTTGAGCTCTAAATCGGCTTGTACCGTCCAGCTGTCTCGGCTGTGCGTGGTGACGCGCCAATCTGAAAAGCCGTAACCGGGAATGGGCGCGAGACTGCGCTCTCGCCCCGACAACTCCCCTGTGCGCCGTTTGTTTTGAAAGTCTTGTGTTAAGACCTTTTTGCAGCTGGGCGTCAGGTAATCGGTGTAACGATGCAGGTTCTCGCTGTATTGCTGATTGCCATCGCTGGGCCATCGGTTAATCAGTCCAAATAGATTGACGGCAAAGTCATACACATTGGGCTTAGGCACTTCCCACCACGGGCGTGATGAGCCTGAGCTTAAATCGGGCGGCGTATGCACCGTGATGTCTTGACCGGCTTGATACCAGCCCCAAGTGGTAACCAGCGCAAGAGTGCTCATCATGGCGAGCGCGCCGCGTAGCGAGCGGATGTGACTGTCTCGCCCGGCCAGTGAGGCGCGAAATCGACTTTTTGGTGGTTGACTCATATTCTCTCCTTATCAGCCGAGGCGTTTGCAGGCAAAGCGGCGCGCATCAACGTGATAGCGCTCAGGGTGAAACCAGCGCTCAAAGCGTTTGCTGGCGTAATGTTGGCAATGGTGCGTTTTGATGCGGCTGAGCTTTCGCATGAGACTCTTTGGCAGTGCAAAAGCGCCGAGCGCCCCGAGCAGTAAAGCGGTAAATAAAATGAGCGGCGCGCCAAACGCCGCATACAGTGCTAATCCCAGCAATCCAGTGAGGCTCATGCACACAAGGACCAGCAGCCCCATCTCCCCCATCGACAGACCTTTATAAAACGGCGGCATGACGTTCAGTGTTGAAGCGCAGCGCATTACACGCCCTCCAAAATATCAAGGCCGTAGTTGAGCCCCCATACCGACAACAGCAAAAGCACGGCGCCAATCACGCCGTCACTGAGCAGGTCTTTTTTGGTGGCTTGTTTCTCTTTGATTTTGCTAAATACGTCCCAAATGTGCCCCAGGAAATAGACAAAGCAGAAGGCAATGAAAATGCCGCCACCGTAAAGCAAGATGTCGTAGGCATAGGCGTAAATGAGCTCTAAGATGTTGTCACTGCCGCCCTGAGACGGGGTATTGTTAGTGGGGATGTCCGCCATCGCGCTCAGGCTGTGCAGCCAGGCGGCAAAAAAAAGAAAAAACGATCGAAGTTGGATCATGTTGCGACTCCGTAATATAAAAACCATTGAAGGATGAGAAAGATAAACACGGCGCGAAAGACCAAGCGGCGAAACACCTCTTTGGTCACTTTTTTGTTTTTCATGCCGCGAAAGCCGCTCCAGAACACCCACAGCATCCAGAGCATCAGCATGGCGCTGGTGAGTCCGGCCAACACCAAAGCTAATGTATTGGCCTCAAATCCGGCGCCATGCTCGAAGGCTAAAAGGGGATCATTCATGAGGCGCGTCCATGAGGTAGTCGCCGCCCAGCGGGGTGACTGGCTTTGGCGCGCTACGCTCAGGGTGTAAATAGGCATCGATGCCTGCTTGAAGGGTGCGGATATCTAGGCGCAGCGCATCGTAATCAAACTGACGTGCGGCGCGATAATCGGCTTCGCGCTCAGCGCGTGTGATGAGGTAGTCGAGGGTGCCCAGCTGTGAAGAGACTAAAGCCAGCTCTCGCTGCTCGGTATCGACGTCGGCATACAGGTTAGGACTGAGCACGCTCAGACAGAATAAAAGTGGCCATTTCACGGTGTTGACTCCTAATTAGAAAGACGTCAACACGCTAGCAAAAAGGCAATAGAAAAATCTCAATTAGAATTGTCAAAATAAAGTATTTCTAATTGAGATTATTTGATTTAATTAGGGTATAATTTTAAAAGTTCTTATCTATACCTCTGCGTGATGCTCCGTTCTTATAAATACTTCTTATAGCTCGCCACACTGGTGCGAACCAGTAACCCTGTTATGCCTGCTGCAGGCAACAACACTAAGGTCGGAGGTAGGGGCCAAATCCCAGGAATGAACAGCCATAAGTAACCGGCCCCGATCATGGTCATAGAGACAGCTCGTCGCGCGTAGTAATGGGTGGTCTCGGTTTCACGTCCGACAAAGGCGGTGCGCCGCTGACGAGAGATCAGCCCATCGAAGGCCCCAAGAAAGCTGGCCAGTAAGAACAAAGGCCAACTTAAAAAAAGCATCGCGACGCGAACAAACAGCGCAAGGGTGACATACACCACGCCGTGCCAATACACGTTCGCGAAAGCCAATGCCCCATCAAACTCAATACTGAGCAGTGTCTCGATGCGTTGACTCAGCGCATTCACCAATCCCATCACCTTCGCCGCCAGATGCGGCTGATCGATTTGCAGCAAAGTGATGTGCTCAACCAACACGGTTTTGGCGTGTTGCCCCGTCACTTGCCCCCAAAGTGGCGCGAACCATTCGATCAGTATTAATAGTACCCATATCCAGAAAAGATGCCCCAGTGCCACAAAAGGTAGGCCATACCAAGGCGTCGGCTCCTCGCGCTTTACGGGTGGGTTTGGTGTTTTTTCTGCCACAAGGCCTCCTGGGTTTTATTGCACTTCATGAATAGGCGACTTTGGTTCATCTTCATCGAGCCCAAGGTAGGCATTATTCATCCAGCTGTTGAACTGCTCGGTGTCGTGCAGCCAGTCGTGCGTACTTTTGACCGATTGGCTTTTTTGGAGCATCCCATCGACTAAGGCTTGGATATCCTCTGGCAGTTCGAGGTCGCCTTCATTGCCCGGCAATGGAAAGCGAAGCTTCCAAATCTTAGCGCCTTCGAGCTCAGCGTAGGCTTGGCCAATAGGTAGGTTGGTGATGTCGTTATCGTTGACCAGCAGCACCTCTTTATTTTGCAGTGTGTCTTTATTGCTTGAATGAAAGCCGGTCTGACTGCCCGGTGCATCACTGGCGCCCGTATCGGGCACAATGTCTTTGATGGTGACGGTTGCCATGCGGGAGGTAAGGATTTGCGCGGTCTTTTGCTCGCGAACCCGAAGGCATATTAAGCTATTGAAGTTACCTTTGGTTTGCGCCGCTTTTGCGGGCGAGCCTAAGCGCGCTTCAATATCGGATTCGGTTTGCGTGTAGGCGGTGACCACAAATTTAGCCCCGCGCGCTTTGTTGAGGATAGGAATGAACTCATCGCCAATCAGCTCATTAAATTCATCGGCGTGTATCATGATGTTGCGCGGCTTGACCTTGGCAAAGCCGGGCGCGTTACCAAACTTATAAATCTCCCCCGCCAGCGAACATAGGTCGGCAAACATGGAGTTACCGAACGCAGCGGCCACCGTGGTATCAGAAAGCGCATCCAACCCCACATACACCACGCCCCCTTGCATGATGACCTCGCGCCAATCGATGATGGGTCGCTCATCATCGGGCGTATGCACCGGTGAGATGATTTCAGCGGTCTTACCGGTGCCGAGCTTTTCGAGCAAGGGCAGTAAGGAGGCCACAATTTTATCAAAATAGGTTTTGTCATACTGGATGGCGCTTCGAAGTCCGGCCAGCACATCGTCTGCAGCGGGGTGTGCGCCAAAATACATTTCAAGGGCGACCACGCGAGCGCTTCGCCCCTGCAGGTGACGCGGTGTGTTTTTTTCGTTGACGTTACTTTCCAGCGCGGTCACCAATTCCGCCGCTTTTGGGTGGTAAGACGGCAGCTTTTTCACGCAGTAATCGACATAGAGCTCATCAATGGCGGTCACGTAGCGCTGAATGGCCGCCATATCAGGCTTTTTGCCAAGTGCGTCCAGCGCTCTGGCAATGATGTTGACAAATCGCCACGCAAACTGTTTGAATGCGGCGCTGTTGCCGCCGCCGTCGAGCTGGCCGGAAACGCGGGTGGCCACTTCAGTAATGCGGCCAAAGCGCCCTACCGGTGAGTAGCGGCCACTTTGGTCTGAATACCCTAAGTGCAAGATATAAAACTCATCGAGGCGCCCCGCTCGTAGGCATTCGATGTACATGCGAAGCAGCATATCGGCGTCCCCTTTGGGGTCAAACATCAACACCACATCGCCACGACGGATATCTTGCGTCACCAAAAGCTCCGCTAGGCGCGTTTTACCGACCCCGGTTGTACCCAGCACTAAGGTGTGCCCCGCCCTCGCGCTGCTTGGCAGCAAGCAATCGATTTCTTCATCGAGCCCGATGCCGTGCATTCGAGAATCGCCCCCCACCGGTGGTAGCGGTTTTACTGGGTTCATGGCACTAAGAAAGGCATTGATGATGCCCCAGCCTTTACCCGCTCTGGCTATTACACGTTTCCCAGACCAAAAGCGCTCTATCCATTTCCCTTCGTATTTGGCTTCCATGGCGCGTGCAAAGCGGTAGAGTTTAGACGGCGTGACGTAACGCTCTGCCCAGATTTGACGAGTGTCATAAAGGCGCTGAGCATGGCGAGGCAGGACTAAAAAGCCTTTCCCGAGAAAGAGTTTGTTTTGATACACCGGCATGTCATCGGAGTTCATCGCCCAATAGGGCATACGAAGCAACCGCTTGCGATACCCGAGCACGGAGAGCCCCTGCTTAAGACGAATTAGCGCGCACAAGCCAAGGAAAAAACCGGCCGGGTGCGCGAACACGGGTGACAGCATGAACACTTGCGGGGCGATGACCACCACGATGGCGGCCATGCTAAACATAGCTGCGCTCAGCAGTTCATCGGCAGGACGAAGCAGGCCTTCGGCGTAACCGCTCATTGTAAGGTCTCATCGTCTAGCGTCATCCCCCACTCTCGCTGCCAGGCGCAGCGCTCTTCGAGGATTTCAATGCGGCGCTTGACTTGATGCGTCACTTTGTCTTTATTACTTCTCTTTTTAGCCGGCGGCAGCTCAAGGCGCTTTGGAGGTAAGCAGCGCTGGGCAAAGGGGTTGTCACTGTTAATGCTCATCATCGTCTCCTTGAGGTTTTAATAGCATCATTAAAGCGCGCTCAGGACTTACGTTGTGTGCCTGGCTTTGCTGGGCGAGCGCCAGAATCACCGGCGTCAGCGCCGCGCTTTCCAGAACTTGATGGGTGGTTTTAATCGCGTGTTGAATATCCGAATAAGATAAAGCGTGCGTAGGCATAAGCGCTGTCCTCATTAAAAGTCGTGAATGTGATTATTGCTTGAGCTCGCCGCGCTCGATGAGTACCGGATAGTGGCGAAGACCAAAAGCGGCGGCAAAGTCACGGCCTGCCACGGGGTAAAGCGTTAAGTTATAGCGTTTGAATCGCTGCCACCCCGCCTTCGTCTGCACATTGACGACCATCCCCATGGCGCCAATGCTCGCTAGATAGTCCTGCTTAGCACTGAGCCAGCGATGAGATACAGCGTCATCCCCAACGATAAACAAAGGCGTGCTCACACTTTGATTGAGCGTGCGGCGCTCCACCTTGCCAGGGGTTAATTGTGGCGTGCTCACCGGCACCATGCCTTGCAATAAATCCGTGGCAGACAAGGCATGACTGCTGAGAAGGAAGAGTAGAGTAATGAGTGTTAATCGGCGATTCATGACGAGGGACTCCATTGTTGTAAGTGACGGGCAAAGGTGGCTTCATAGCGCCGAGCCGGCTCGCCTCCACCGGGCCTGTGAAAATATCCGGCCGCTTTTACCCAACTGCCGTGTTTGCGCATGCCTTCATTAAGCAAGACGGCCGCGTGATTGAGGTTCACCGTAGGGTCGAAGACCTCACACGGGCGGTTAAAGTGGTCTTTTTGCCAGCGCCAGTTTTGCTGTGTGAGGCCAATGTCAACCATCTGTGTGTGTTTCAAAAAGCCATGCAGCGCCTGGCACGCTTCAGGGTACGTCGCGTAGAAATAGGATTGACCTTTGACATTAAGCGTCCAAGGCCAAGGGCGAACTGCGCCGCTTTGCAACTGGGTTTTGCTTTCACCGAGCGCCAAGGAGTATAGGACGCTCGCAGGAATACCGTGCTGAGCGGCGACCTTCTGATACAACGGCGGAATGGCCGCCTGAGCGCTGAAACACCACAAGCTCATCATTAAGGCAACGCCACGACCGACCATTGGCCTCCCCCTTGATCTGAAATGGCCACGGGCACAGGTTTGCCTTTAGCTAGGGTCATCCATAAGGCGCGCGTGTCGTGATTTAAGGTGATCCACTGTTTCTCGACATCGCTGTGGCGAACCCCAGCCACTGAGGCCCAAGCTTGCAGCTCAGTGTTATTCCCCCCGAGCATATACACATCAACAGCCACGCCATGAGAACGCCATTGCTTGAGCGCATCGACGCAGGTATCGCATCCCGCCCGCACAAACAGGGCGACGCGCTCTGGCAATCGTGGCCCTATCGGCTTCAAGTTAGGATAGAGCCGCGCCCACGCTGCGCGATACGCTACATCCAGCGCTAACAAGCCATCGGTACGCTCTTTATCAAACGCCACCAAACGCTCAGCCAAACGCGCACGTTCAGTGTTACTGCGCGCAAACTGAGCTAAGACCTCTAGGGGGCTTGCCTCTTGCATGTCATAGGTGAGTGGGCTTTGCATTAATTGCTCATAGCGCGCCCAATCCGCTTGACTCAGTTGCCAATATTGAGCGTCTTGCGAGACGCTCAGCGAGCGTGATTGGTTATGTTCAATGGCGGTTTGTGATGCCTGATTGCGCGTAAGTTCTGTTGCCCCTACCGCGACAATTGGCAAGAACGCGCACATTACCCATAAAATGAAAACCTTCATCTTTACCCCTCCCCGACCGTTAACGTTGTACGTTGGCCTTTATAAAGCGCCTCGATGTGCTGATCGTTGACGGCGGTGATTTTCCAGCCGAGATAATGTTGACCTACTTGAAGGGCGGATAACTCTGCCAGTGTGCTGGCACCAGGCTTACCGACAATCGCCAGTTGGGTATGGCCCCGCGTTTGAACATCAAATAAAACAAAAGGCGCCGTAATGGTCGGCGCCTTTACCGTGGGCTTAACGACAGGTTTGGCACGTACGGGGGTCGCACGTTTTGTTGTGGATTGACGAGAGAGGCGTTGAAGTTTTGTTTCCAATACTTCCAGCTTTTTGCTGTCTAAGCCCAACTCATCCAAACGAGCGCCTTGATTGGATTGAGTGTTGATGAGCTCGGTGATTTCACCCTGTTGCGCATCGAGGCGCTGGGTTAAGTCATCAAGGGTGAATTGAAGAGCGTCTAGCGCTTCAATGCGCGCTTGACGTTCCTTGTCGCGGCTTTCATTCATCGCCAATGCCAAACTTTGATGAAGCACGTCCAATCGCGAGTCAAAGCTCTCCTGTTGAACAGGTGAGAAAACCTGCTGATAGGCGAACAGGCAAGCGGCGCTTAATATTAGGCTCCACAGGCTAAACAGTAGCCCTCTAAGTAACGTTTTGAGAGTGAATTTCACACCTCGCTCCTACGGTTGTCAGTGATGGGACGACCGTAGCAAAAACACCTTAGAAAAATCTCGATTAGAATTACCAAAATAAAGAAATTCTAATTGAGATTATTTAAATAAAATATGCTACCCTACGCGGCTTTTAAAATATACAGAACACCTATCTTCTATTATGCTCGCCCTTTTCTGGTAAACTCTTGTTTTAATTGAACCGATAAATGACTGTATGAGCCGAAACCTGAAACACTATCAAGCCCTTGATGCACTCGCGACCCACGCACTGCTCGCCCTCTATTGCACCATGAGCAAGCAAGGTGGGTTCTGGACAGTGAAAAGAAGAAATGAACGACTCGTGAAATTCATCAAACCAAAAGTCAAACAGCCTCAGTTCTCAACGTGTAAACCTGAAATCAAAACCATGCTCAGCATTGGCCGCAGTCCAACTGGCAACTTAGAGCGCAAGCTTTGGGATGTGAACCGTCTGAATCTTGAGTACCAGGCTAAATTTTCACAAGCGGATGAACTCTACATCATGCTGAGTGGTCTATTTGAACAGCATCAATTCCCCTCGATGCTGGAAGACATAGAAAAAGACCTCGAAAGGGATACGCTCTATATGAAAGAGAAAGGCATTGAGAATGGGTTTGATGAAGACAATAACCAAATCAAGCCGCTAGCGATGACGGTGAAAACTCATCGATTAAAAGCGCTTATTGAAGCGGTGCAAGCCAATGGCCTTTATCGCGTGGAAGTGGACCATGTAGATGAGCACGAAGTGATTCATCTTTTGTTGCATCGAAAGGGATAAGCGTTGTGGGTTGAGACCGACTAGGGCTTAGTTTTGCCTTGGGTGTATTGGTGCGGAACCAAATGTCGGGTTCGTCTACATAAAGGTACGTAATGCGACATAGAGTTTTCTGTAAGGTATTGGACTTACTGCCTTTTTCTTATATTCATTACCCCCCGCTTTGTCATGTGATTTATTCAGCCTTTTTCGGGGGTAGAATTCCGAGTGTATCTTTGAGCTTTTCTTCTGAAAAATCGTATTCACCTAGCATATTGATATGGGCCCAGGACATCGGCGAATGTGCCGATATCTGCCGCAGTAAATTTTCTTTGGTCTCAGTGTCTGGTGCCTTTTCAACCTGGCGCGCAAGGTACAAATAATTCCAACATATGATGCTATTTTTGATCAAACGATTACAGGCCTCAGCAATTTCCTGCTCTTCCTTTTCTGTCTGGGCGAATTCACGAGGACTTCCGACAGCGACGGCGCGCGTGAATCGATTGGCCAGTTCGACTTTGTTGAGTTGCTTTTCAATGGCTTGTCGTAGCGCTAAATCGTCTACGTAGCGCAGTATAAACAGAGACTTAATGATTTGCCCAAAGGCTTTCATCGTTTGGTAGAGAGCATGCTGACGGGAGTAGGAGTTCAGTCGGCGGAAGATGTCGGACGCTGTGTTCTCCTTGAGCTTGATGGTCGTCACCAAGCGTAAAAAATCATCCCAGTTTTCGACAATAACCGTTTCATTGACCGTTTTATCCGGCCGGATAACCCAGTGTTCCGCACCTTGGGTTCTGGGCTTGAAGCCATAGAGGGCTTGTTGTCCAACCCCTTTGATGCGAGGTGCAAACGAAAAACCCAACATATGGGTAAGGCCAAAGATCGCTTCGGTGTAACCGTGGGTATCTGTGGAATGGATATCACTTTTAACTACATCATTGTGCATCAACCCATCGATTACAAAGGCGCTTTCTCGATCGGCGGCGCTGATCATTAGGGAATGCCAGAGGAAATTACGTTCATCAGCGAAAGTATAAGCACTGACGCCCTGTCCTTGTCCGAAGTATTTGAATGACCGGCTGGCGTACAGGCTGTCGCCACGTACTTCGAATTTTTGCCCATCGCTAGCGGTGTGCAGTTTATCTTGGGTCTGTCTATACAAATTGGGTAATTCCATTGCGTCCATAGCTTTGACGACAGCGTCATTGGCCGCTCTGATATTGTCCAAGGAGAACCGCCAATTCACGGTGTGATCCAACTCATTTTCGGTGACGCTGGACGATATCCGTGCCATTTTTCGAACACCAATCCCACAACCTAATCCCATGATCCCTGCCAAAAGGGCGGGGTGAGATGGAGCTTGCCCCACATGGGTTTGCTGCCAATGTTCAAAGGTTCGCAGCATGCCACAGTGATTATTGACGGTTTCCAAGACCTGCGCGAGTGGTACATCGTGCCGCTGAGGAAAGAGAGCACCCAAGGGATCATCTTCACTGGCATCCATGGCTGGAGTGGCGATGTGGAATGCCCCATCCTTGCGAGGCTTTAAATATGGATTGGTGGCTGCGTTATTGTTGGTCGTCTCATATTGTCTAGATAAAATGCTTTTCATCAGTGCCAACACAGATTTAGGATCAGATAACTCCTCCAAATCGGCTCGCTCTAAAAGGAGGGACCTGTCCTTTTTCCACCTTTCTTTGCCGATCAGGTAGGTATCCATCGGACGATATTTATAAGATTCCTCCACATTCAGGTCGCCAGATTTTATGGCCGTGGTAATAGCTTGGAACAAAAACACCTTGTACAGAGATATCCGGAACGTACCATCGTCACGGATAAGCACAGCCCGTTGTTCTGCATCAAGAAAATCCACAGGTGCTTGAACAGCGGACATCTCTCTATCTGATCTGAAATGATCAACCGCTTTTTGTAAGGGGTTAACACGTGTGGTTGGCATAAAAGATAAAGCACGCAACACAGGGCTGAGACGGTTTTGCAGCTTCAGCGAACGTGTCTCTAAGATGTCGTACCAACTGCTATTGTAGACCGTATCCGCCAACTCACCTTTGAGTTGGTCAAAACCTTCAGTTTTACTGTGAGCCAGAAGCTTTTCAATTGCCTCGATTTTGTTCGTATCCGATAGACTATCCGCCGCCATGACGCTTCGAATATTGCGCAAAACACTAAAAACAGAAACATCTAGGCTGTCAACAATAGATGTGATCTGACGCTGCTGGTTTTTTCGGCTTTGTGCAAGTGTTTCCTGATATTCACGGGCAGCGGTAGATTTGAAAGAAGCCATGATACTGAGCCACAAATCAATCATATTGTCCTGACACCTATAAAACTGGTGCACGATAAAGGCAGTGGCATGCAAGTGTCGATCGGCTTGGCTTCTTTGGTGCAGTTGGAACATCCGGGATTTGAGGACGCTACCCGCAAAATATCGAATACCAGAGGTGCCAAGTTCTAGTTGTGTCAGGGTCCACTCTAACTGGCGATAGAGGTCAGACAAGGTTTCAAAATCAGCCACGGCCTCTTTGATCTTAGTGGGTTTCGTGGACTGTGACAGTTTCTTGAGGAGAGTTAGACGATATCGATTTTGACCTTCCGATGCAGTGAAAAGGCCGTCCAGAAGATTACGGGCATCATCTGGCAAATACAGTTCTATAAGCGAGACCAACTCTGTTTTGCGTTTCTGTAATCCCACCCTGATTAAATCACTCAACCTATAGGCTGATGGAAGTTGTACACGCTGCTGGTTCAGAAAATCTACGCAACGATCAAAGATCAATTTGGGCTTCAGATGCATCCGGGCCATCGTTACTATCTCAGTGACCAATTTTTCGCAGGCTTCATCATCAAAAGTAGTAAAACCATAGAAATCCAAAATAGGTTTCTGGTGACGCTGGCGTGTCCGATCTGGGTACTGGAGGTGCGTTGGGGGCGAATGACCAAGCTGGTTGGCAATATAGGCTATATCACGTTCTAAAAAAACGGCAGCTCCAAAGAATCGCCGTGTAGCACGAAAATATCCGCAACTTACCAAAAAACCGATCTGATGATCTGTATTGCGCATAGTCGTAGCAATTTCTAACAGTGACTTGGGGAAATCAAAGAACTTTTTGCGGTCACGATGATCGAACAAAGGCGGATTGTCGAAAAGTTCGTGTTCATTGGCTGTGAGGATACGCATTCTTGCCATAGATGACCTTAATATCTAATGTCCGAAAAGGAACGATTGCGGACAGGGTTTCAAAGCCTGTCCGAAAATTACCTTGAAATACTATAGGACATAGCTATAGTTACGTACACCCATTTCGTAATTAATTGCCTTATGTCTAGAACCTTTGCTTACGCCCGCGTCTCTACGGTCGACCAGACGCCCGAAAATCAGATCCAAGAAATCAAAGCCGCGGGCTTTTCCATTGAGCCATACCGTATCATCACAGAGGCAATCTCAGGCTCCATGGCTATCGCGCAGAGAGAAGGTTTTTCCAAACTTCTGGATAGAATGGAGAAAGGGGATGTACTTATTGTCACAAAACTTGACCGGCTAGGTCGTAACGCCATCGATGTCAGCACTACAGTTGCAAAGCTTGAAGAAGTAGGTATTCGAGTTCATTGTCTCGCTCTTGGTGGCGTCGATCTCACCAGTTCCGCCGGAAAGATGACAATGAACGTCATCAATGCCGTCGCACAGTTCGAACGTGATCTATTGATCGAACGCACACAATCTGGCCTCGCCCGTGCCAAAGCAGAAGGTAAGCCATTAGGGCGGCCATCTGTTTTATCTGCGGCTCAACAAGAGGAAGTGAAAGAAAGAATAAAAAACGGAGTGGCAATCTCAGCCATCGCACGTGAATTCGAAACCAGCAGACAAACAATCATGCGAGTTAGAGCTCGGCCATAATCCTATGTCGCATTACGTACCTTTATGCAGATGGACCCAATGTCCGTC
>NZ_JAXHBS010000002.1:0-704 GCF_042466085.1 Vibrio sp. R78045 | reverse complement strand
ACTCTTTACTGATTGCATGCTTGTTCATTCCTTGTTCTGTAAGCTCTTGAATGCGTTGGTGAAGCATCTTGTCAGGAAATCGGCCAAGGTGCCTCCCTTCAGAGCGTGCACGCTCCCTACCCTCATTACAGCGCTGTAATATCCGTTTTCTTTCCATTTCAGCAAACGCCGATATGGTCGTGTAAATAACTCGACCTACATCGCTATTGATATCTAAATCCCCCAAGTCATGAAACACCAAACCCGCTTTCTTTTGCGCTAACTGATCGGCAATCTGCAAAGCATCGATGGTATTTCGAGCAATGCGGTCGACTTTGGTAACATGAATAACATCTCCCTCCCTTGCAAAATCCAGCAACAGGTTAAGCTGTTCTCTATCAGAGGATTTACCGCTCGCTTGCTCTTGGTAAATTTTGTCACAACCAAGACGTTTAAGTTGTTCAAGTTGAACATCGAGCGTTTGGTCTTGGGTGCTAACACGAGCATAACCAATTTTCATAAAATGGCCTAAAAGTGAACTTAAAGATATTGATACACAAGTGTACATGTTCACTTTAAATTACAAAGACTAAATGAACAGTTATTCGTTGATTGTGAGCAATGTCCATAAAGTTACACCTTAATGAACATTGATTAAAAAAGCCCCTTAATCATTGCAACAATGATTAAGGGGCTCTAACAAAAAGGTTGGTTTGTGTTTGGGT
>NZ_JAXHBS010000001.1:0-4128 GCF_042466085.1 Vibrio sp. R78045 | reverse complement strand
TCTTTTAACCTAAATACTTCAAACGTTGAATACTGACGCACAGTATTAAGCACACGGGTTTAACCGCCCTTAAATGGCTCTCTGAAACGTGTCGCGGCTTCTTTTTAAAGAAGTGAAAGCATACTGATAATCTATCAGCTACCCCTCACCACCCATAGGAAACCTTTCCTTTGGGCAAGTGTTTCCTTGTTTTATAACAGGAGAAACACATGGACTACACAACCCTACTCGATAACTTCGTTTTTTGGGGCATCTTTCTATCGGTCTTTTGGCTGGTTTGGAAAAGTCATGCACCCATGACGTTTTTTGCTGCGCATTGGACACTGCTTCAACGCAACGCTGCGCCGATCCTTCGCATGAAGTTCACACGCCAAAGACGTTAACACTCAAGCTATCTTGCCGAATCAACTCACCTTTTTAGGAGCTTTCTCCTAAAGGGGTCGCTCCTTTTTATTAGGAGCGATTATGAGTCAAACTACCCCACCGCTATTTGGTCACTATGTACTTAATGACGCCCTCGATCCTTCGGGCTTTATTGATATCACATCCACGGCCAAGGACGCGGGCTTTTACTTCCCGTACACAGGCATCAGTCAACAAGCGTACTTTCAAGCGGTTGATGTGCCGGACGTTATCATTGAGTGCAGCAAAGAGAAGCTTACCCTTCAATTGCTGAAACTGGCGCGGCGAGCCGCCCGTAAAGTACCGGCTCAATCGCAGGTGCCCTTTACGGTGTGCCAACCACCCAGTCTCGATAACCTGTACGTAAACCGCTCACTCGACTTAATTGCGAGCATTGAGCGAGACCGACACGATCAACCTATGCTCATCATCACGACCAAAGAGGACGAGGTGCACGACGCATAATCATTGACCGTCAATACGGTGGTGCTCTGCACCACCTTTACCCATGAGGGGGCTTCCCTTCATGGGTGCTCCTTTTTTTATTAGGAGCACACCCTATGTCTTATTCAATCTGTTATGCCCTGCAAGCGTGGCACTACCCCATCACCGCATTGATGAGTGACGCGAAAGCGTGGTTTGAGCAGCAAGGCCTTAACGTCACTGACGCTTTTCATTCCGATGTGAAAAAACACTTAGGATTGACACTGCCTCGCACTGACACGTTTGTTTTTACCGGAGAGTTTGGTGAGAGCAACTTGTTTGATGATGACGGCAAGCGCGTACGAGACGAATGGTCCTGCCATGGTTTTCTGACGGCGTCTGATGCCGTGCGTTACCTTGGTATTCGTTGGTCAGAAGACGTCGAGTCTGGCAGTCTAAAACCCAATGGACGCTGGAGTACGGCCGAGAGTTGGATAAAACGCATTAAGCAGCAATTGAAACAGGCCGAGCCTTTATCACGTTGCCCACGCCGATGCGAAAAGTCCTTTTACTCAATGCCGCCACTCGATGCACTGTCAGAGTCACAGACGCGGTTGATGCAAACGCTTACGCGTATGTCGGTTGAGCCGATAACCGGGCTATATGGGGATGAACAAGCGTTTCGCTTAGTGTGTCACCCAAAAAGCGCCTTCGAGTGGTGGCTGTTTTGTCAAGCCGTTCATCACTTGCCAGAGCACCCGGCGGCGCTCCCGATGACCAGTATGGATTGGTGATGATATGCGATACCAATCCTCCTATGGCCAAGGAAAATTGCAAGAGCTGCAAGATGCCCCTGGCGAATACTACCAACTCACCGAGCCGGTGAGTCCCGATGAACTGCTGGATATGGCAAAAGCCATCGCCATCGACCGTTTATCACGCGGGGCCACCTTAGACAGCCCAGAGCAAACGAAACGCACCCTCAGTGGTTTACTGCAGGGGATGGATAGAGAAGTCTTTGGCGTGCTCTTTCTTAATACCCAACACCAGTTGATTGAGTTTGAGATCTTGTTTTATGGCACCGTTAACTCGGCCAGTGTCTATCCCAGAGAGGTCGTGAAACGCGCCCTACTTTGGAATGCCACCTCGGTCATTTTATGTCATAACCACCCTAGCCTATGCAGCGAGCCCAGTCAGGCGGACCGGCGTATCACACGGCAATTGTCGGATGCTCTGGCACTGATTGACGTGCGCATCCTCGACCACTTTGTGGTCGGTGAAACCGTCACCTCGTTTGCTGAGCGCGGCTGGCTTTAACTTTTACAATTCCCCAACCGGAGAGGTCTTCCGGTGGGAGGCCTTTTGCTTTTAATTCAGGAGGCCAACATGGTCCAAGTACCCGGCACACTCACCATCAAAACCGTTAGCGGGCGTTATGGCGACTTTAACGTCGCTATGCTCGATACCGACATTGGTCAATTCTCCGTTCGAGACGCGGTCTTAGATGAATACAGCGAAGGCACCTATCAAGGCACCTTTGGATTACAACGTATTTATCCGGGCAGCTATCAAACCAGCAACCGATTTGTGATTGAAACGCGCGCCGAGCTTAACGGCATTTGGCTCAGTGATTACAAAGAAGAAGCGCTGCCACGAGACGAGCCAATGGAAGAAGATCCGTTAGCCAAAGAGCGCAAGGCGCAACAGCAACTGACCGAGCAGCGAGACGTGGCCAGTCAGGCGTTGGCGTCGCCTCACGAAAGTCAAGAGGACTTAGTCAGCTTGTTTGGGCCACTGTGGCCATTACCAAGTAACATTGGTGACATCGTCAAGCTCACCCCAGAAGTGGGGCGAGAAGTGATGGGCAAACAACTGGCTTACCTCAAGCGTCGCATCAATGATGAGCGCGTGTGGAAGTTTGAGCCCAAAGCGCAGCATTGGATGCGCCTTCGCTTTGATGAGGAGGCAAGCTAATGGCCGTGATGCACCCGCGCGTGGCGCACAACTACCTTAAAGACGGGTATTACCCGACCGATGAGGCGACCTTAGCAGAGATAGCCAAGCGACTGCGGTTCAAAGCCGGCACTCAACGCTTGCTCGACCCGTGTTGCGGGGAAGGCAAGGCGCTGGCTCAGTTGGCGAGTCACATCGACCACCATGAGCAGAGCGCGCTTCACACCTATGGCGTGGAGCTGGATGAGGCGCGGGCCGTCACGGCCAGTCAATGCCTCGATTCGGTGCTGCGCAGCAATGCGTTTGACACACAAATCGGCTCAGGCAGTCAGACGTTGCTGTTTTTAAACCCGCCGTATGGCGCGGTGGTCACCGACCAGGTGGACAAACAACATCGTGACATGGCCAGACTGGAAGTGCAGTTCACTCAACGCCTGCTCCCCACGCTAAAGCGTGACGGCATATTGGCGTTGGTGGTGCCCTATCCCTCTCTCTCACCTGCGTTTAGCCGTTATCTTGCGATGCGGCTACGACAGGTCGAAGTGTTCGCTGCCTCAACCGACCGCTTTAAACAAGTGGTCATCTTAGGGCGCAAAGCGGACATGAGAGGGCCTGAGCATCAAGCGGAGCGCACACAAACGGCGACCCAATTGATAAACGCTGGCGAAGGTAAGGTGATATTGCCTTACCCCACTCGACCGTTTGAGATACCCCCAGTCAATGACGCACCATTTCGTTTTGAAATGATACGGCCAGATACGGGGCAACTTGAACAAGCGTTTGGGGCGCATGGGGGGCTTTGGCCGACCTTTGACACCCAATTTAACCTCGCGAGGCACCACCAAGTCCCTCGGCCGTTAAGAAAACTGTCACCTTGGCATTTGTCGTTGTCGCTCGCGGCGGGACAGATTGCCGGCCAGGTGCACAGCAACGATGGCTCTCAGACACTGCTGGTCAAAGGTGGCACTCAAAAAGTGCAGCGCACCGTGACGACGGTTGATGAGAGCCAAACCATCACCACCGTGATAGACCAATTTCAACCGCTCATTCGAGCGATTGACCTCACCCCGGGTGAGCGCTTTGGCCGCATCGTGGTCATACAATAACTTCACTGCCCGTCAGGCGCTTTTCCTGACGGGAAGGCGCCTTATTTTTTAATAAGGAACCTAACCATGAAGACTCCATTGATTTCGCTCGATAACGGGCTTTATCTCGATGCGGTGGTCACCACCGCTGATAACCAGGTGCAATTTCTCTCCGTATGGGGACGCGATGGCGCCATGCAACACTTTTTCGCCGCGCTCACGCTACCGATGAGCGAGGGCGGAATACGCGTCATGACCGTCAAAC